>CAVQLZ010000018.1:0-96993 GCA_963713465.1 uncultured Acidobacteriaceae bacterium | reverse complement strand
AATATGGCGGAGAGACAGGGATTCGAACCCTGGGTACCCTTTCGAGTACACACGCTTTCCAAGCGTGCGCCTTCAGCCACTCGGCCATCTCTCCGCGGGAAAGCGGTAGGTAGAAGCGCCGCGGGTGCGGCGCTCATTCATTGTAACGTATCGCCTACGGACGGCTGGTGGGGACGCGCCGGCAAGGAGCTAATTTCTGGACCCTACCGACCCGCCTAGTCGTCCTTCTTAAGCTGCTGCGCCAGGTAGTTGGCGATGCCCATCTCGCCTACATCGTGGAGCTGCGCTTCCAGCCAGTCGATGTGGTGCTCCTCGTCAGTGAGGATCTTCTCGGCCAGGTCCCGCGAACCATTGTCGCCCTGGGCCACGCATAGCTTGATGCCCTCGTTCAGGCGCTTCACCGCGTCGTATTCGAGTTGCAGGTCGTTCTTGAATTGCGTTTCGACATCGGCGCCGATGTTGATCTTGAAGTAGTCGGTCATGTTGGGTGTGCCGTCGAGATAAAGAATGCGCTCCATTAGTTTTTCGGCATGGGTCATTTCTTCAATCGACTCCTTGCGCACCAGGCTCGCTAATCGGTAGTAACCCCAGTTCTCGCACATCTCGGCGTGCAGGAAATACTGATTGATGGCGGTCAACTCCGCCTTAAGCACTTGATTCAGAAATGCAATTACCTTCGGATCGCCTTTCATTTCGCCTCGCAAATTAGTATTTTGGCACTTAGCATTTAGTGAGCCTCTGATTAAGCTCTTCGGTGGAAGAGCTGGCCTTTAGGCCAGCGTCCAAGTTCGCGCGCCACCAGGGCTTTAGCCCCGGCGCTCGCCGCGCCAACTTGACCATGATTACTTATTCAGAGCTTTCTTAGCACTTAGTCAAACTCGTTCTTCCCAACCGCTTCGACTGCGGAGCGGCAATTCAGGCCGAAGCGTTCAAGTCCCGAAAAGCTAACGGCTAAATGCTAACCGCCAAGTGCCGCTTTTCCGAACGACGCGATCGCCGCCGGCTCATCGTCCTCGACTTCGAAGATCGTGTACAGCTTGGTGATTTGCAGCAGGTTGTGAACGTTCTTGCTGAGATTCATGAGCTTGAGCTGACCACCCAGTTTGCCGGTCGAGGTGTAACAACTCATTAACTCACCTACTCCGGCGCTGTCGATGTGACGCACGTCACGCAGGTTCAGCAGGATGCTGCGGTAGCCCTGGTCCAGCAGTTGCCGCACCACACCGCGGACCGCATCGGTGCCCTCACCCAGCCGCAACTCGCCGATGGTGTCGATGATCACAACCTTGCCGATCTGGCGCGTGCTGGTCTTGATGCCCACGTCGGTTCTCCTAAGGTTTGATTTTGTCAGCCCGCGCTCACGACCAGCTCGGGAAGGCGAGTTAATCCTACATCGCGGGCGATTGGCGGCAAAACAAAAAGCGAATATAACTACGCTCGGGCTTAAACCAGGCTGTCACGACCCGCTCAAGCAGGCTGGGGCGGTTATTGAAATTTGAAGATCGCCACCAGCAGGAAGATGGCTTCGGCGGCGGCCAGCGCAATCCAAATCTTGCGGCGGAACGAGGTGCGCCCGATGTCGCGCACCAACTGCATACGCGCCGCCAGCAGCGCGGGATTCGCCGGGACAACCTCGCGCGCCGGGGCGGACGCAATTGGATTCACTCCGGCAACAGCCGCCGGTGCGGGGGCGTCGGCGCGAAAAACTTTAGGGCCGGCGATCAGGTCGGACCAGTCCAGGATCTGCAGCGTAGATTCAGCCCCGAACCCGGGCACGGGCTGCGAAGTCAGCTGCAGCGGCGGGAACTTCTCGGGTGCGAGCCGGTCGCGAAGGTTCTGCAACAGCGAATCCCACCAGGGGTGGTTCAACTCGTCTGCCAATAGCTCGCCAACATCTACGGGGCGGGATTCCAAGTCCAGCGGCGGAAGCCTCTCGGGAGAAATCACATCGCCGATGTTGGTGAACACCGTGCGGTACCACGGGACCTCGATGGTCTCGGCCGGAAGAATGACATCGACCGGCTTGGAGCTGAGCTGCAGCGGCGCCAGCCGTTCCGGCGCAAAACGGTCGGCCAGATTGATGAGCAACGAGCGCCACAGCGGGCGGCCCAGCTCTTCCGGCGGTGAGAAATCAAGATCGTACATTCGGGTGTGAGCTGCTCCTCGATCTTCGTATCTGCGTCTTCAGGTCCGGCCATTTTTCTTGCGGGTCCGGATTCCCCGCCTGTGATCAGCGCTGCTTCAGCTATTATCCACGATTCGCGAATATTTTGTCGGCGATTAAGCTCTTCGGTGGAAGAGCTGGCCTTTGGAGACTGTGTGACGACCCGAAATCGTTTTTCAGGGTGAAACAAACGCCGGGAATTGCAAGTGAAACAGCCGCGCGGCGGCGGGATGGTGTTAGGCGTGGGCGTAAGCCCGCGCGCCAAGCGGGACAAAAGCTGAGCCGCAGAGCGGCGACACCAGGTCGCGGCACAGTCTCTAAAGCCCGCACTGACTTTGCTGCGCGTGCTGCACAGCTGAAGCCGTGCCCCTTCAAATCAGCGGCTGAGTCAACGTCTCCTTAGCAGTCATTCCACCGGCGTTTCGTCCACCACCTTGTACGTCGACGGGATAACGAACAGCGAAGGATCCGGTTCGCTGCGGTCGATTTGTGTGATGCCAACGGTCTGCTCACCTGTGCGCGGATCGCTGTGCTTCAGTACGAGGTATACCTTCAGCTCCTCGGAATACCAATAGTCGTCCGTGATGGTCACATCTTTCCCGGTACCGCTGGAGAGCGCCGGAACCACACGCGTCTTGCGAGTGCCGTGCAGGGGTATTCCCGCAATGGTTGCGGTGCCCAGGTCCTGAATGGTGATGCCCTGCGACTTCTGCACCTCCTCCGGCGTTGGAGGAGTGCCGTTCGCCGGCGGGTGTGGTTGCCCGTGAAACACGCTTTGCCGCGCAATGTGCGTCGCGGGATCCATAAACGTGTTCAGCCGGGTGCTCGGATCATAGATGTGGATGGAGACCAACCTCGGTTCGCCTTTGAATTCTGGCGACACCAGTCTGCGGCGCTCGTTGTGAATCACTCCCGCGGAGTTGCGGGCAATGTGATTCATGGTGTGCCGGGTGTACGTGGAACCATCCGGCAAAATCTCTTTGGAGAGGATTTCTACCGTGCCGGAAAATGGCGCGCCCGCGATCGGCGTAACGAAAACCCCGGGGATGTGTATCTGGACGCCGCGGTAGTCCGGCGGATGCGGGGCTTGCGTATCCTGGCCCGCGGCGCCGATGCCAACCAGGCACAACAACACTACGAAGACACGAGGGGCAGAAGGATAGGACATCCCACACCTCCAACTCGCAATACGATAGCTGAGAAGATGCTGCTCGGGCAAGAAGGATCGATAAGGCAGCCTGCGCTAACTTCGTAGCTGCCCGCTTGCGATTCAGGCATATACTAGGGCGATGTTTGGCGACGGTTTCACAGTTGCGCGACAGAGAAACTCATCGCATTGATGGCCACGCGCTAGCGTGAGGTCGGACGGCGCAGTGGCCAACCTTCTTGGAGGCGGGGCCATGAAGAAAAAGAGCAACAACGACGACCGTGAAAGCTACCGGCGACAAGCCAGCCTGTGTAAGGCGCTGGCCAATCCCACACGTCTGCACCTGATCGAAATGCTGGGCAAGAAACATTGCTGGGCATGGGAGCTGCAGGCCGGACTTGGCATCTCCAAAGCCAACTTATCGCAGCATCTCTCGGTGCTGCGAGCGGCGGGCGTGGTCTCTGCCGAGCGCGACGGCAAACAGCTTTATTGCGGCATCGCGCTTCCGCAAGTGAAGCAGGCGAGCTTGCTGCTGAAGAACATCAGCAGGATGACGGCACGCTCCGCTGCGCGCGCGCTATAGCAAAAGGGCTTTAGAGACTGTGTCGCAATCCGACATGGATTTTCGCGGTTGAAAAAAAGGCCGGCTGACACCAAAACGAGCCGCGCAGTGGCGGTCCCTAACAACCGCGCTTTTTGGGGTGGTTGGGGTGAGGGAGCGGCGACTATGAAGTTAGTTAAACGCTCTTCCCTATGAGCGATGCTTCTGAAGCCATGTCCGCGCTGCCGGTGCCGCACTATGGCATTTTGAGAGGACCAAACGGTCTGCGCGCAGGCTGGCGACTGCTAATCTTTTTCGCCATCCTCCTGCCGCTCTCTTATGGCGTAAGTCGCAGTGTCGATGCTCTGGTCCCCCGCATGCATGCCGATTTCTCCACCCCGTTGGACGACGTCCTTAGGCTGGACTTGCTTGTCCTTCCCCTGCTGATCGCAACCTGGATTATGGGACGGATCGAACGCCGTACCTTCGCCGATTTCGGCTTGCCATGGCGGCGAGCTTTTGGTCGACAATTCTGGCAGGGGGCGGCCTTCAGCTTCGCGTCATTTACGGTTCTGCTGCTGCTGATGCGCCTGGCCGGCGTTTTCTCCTCTGGCCCAATTGCGTTGAACGGGTTCGATGTGTGGAAGTACGCCGCCGCGTGGGCTGTTCTACTATTCCTGGGCGCATTACTCGAGGACTTCCTCTATCGCGGATATCTGCTGTTCACGTTGACGACGGGGATCGGTTTCTGGCCGGCAGCGATCGTCACGTCATTCCTCATGGGCGGAATGCATTACTTCAATCCTGCTGGTCACGGGCTAGGGCCGGTGTCGGCGACGATGTATTGTCTGGTGACCTGTCTCGTATTGCGGAGAACCGGTGATCTCTGGATGCCGCTTGGAATCCACTCGGCCTGGGCCTGGGCCGAGGTTTACTTCTACGGCGTGCCAGACAGCGGCTTCCCGGCCAACGGCCATCTGTTCAATGCCAGCTTTCACGGTAACCCATTGCTGACCGGCGGTGGTTTTGGTCCGGAGGCCAGCATCTTCACCCTGGTCTTGCTGGCGATTTGGGGCGTGATTTTCTCGGTTTGGCTGCGTGGAGTGAGGTATCCCAATCCTGCTGCCGTTCCGCGGCCGCAGGGCGTTTCGGCATCTCGCCCAACGTCACATCATGGGTCGTGAATAACACCGACAACATCTTCCACTCGGATGCAAAAGACGACTGGACGACACAGCGGGTAGTGTGGGCATTCAGGCCCGCGTGCGGCTGCAGCGCAAAGAAGATGGGTTTTGCATTCCGCTGCATTTGGCAGCGCAATGCAAAACCCAAAACGAAGCCGCGCGTGGACGCGGCGGTGAAGAGGCTGTTACGAAACTCACCCAGGAGGAATGTGGGTGGAAAAGAATGCACCAGATTAGCGAGCAAACCAGCCGCAACGCGGCGGGATGATGTTAGGCGGGGGCGTCAGCCCCCGCTCCAGTGGGAAAAATGGCGAGCCGCGTGAGCGGCGACAGGAGTTCCGTAACAGCCTGTGAAGCGCCGCACTAGCCTGGATTAAAGCAATTCCTAAACCGCGCTAATTATTCTCGTTGCTGGCGCGCTTCCACGACATGAACTCGCCGATCGTCGATCCCGTTCCTGACGAGCTGGCCGCGGGCGCCTTGTAAGTCTCGACATCGGCGCGCGTGGCTTCCGCTTCCCCGACCGCACGAATGCTGAGTCCCACTTTCTTTTCCGCCGGATTCATCTTGATGATCTTGAACTCGTGCTCCTGGCCCGAGTCCAGCTTGATGGGCGCGCCGTGCGGGTCGACAGCCTCTGAATTGTGGCACAGCCCTTCGACGCCGTCCGCGATCTCGACAAAGGCGCCGAAGCTCGCCAGGCGCAGCACCTTGCCGTGAATCACATCGCCTACGCGATGCTGGTCGAAGAAGGTGTCCCACACGTCGGGCTGAAGCTGCTTCACGCCCAGCGACAGCCGGCGCTGATCGGGCTCAATCGCCAGCACGATGGCCTTCACCTTGTCCCCCTTCTTCAACACTTCGGAGGGATGCTTCACGCGCTTGGTCCAGCTCAAATTGCTGACGTGCACCAGGCCGTCGATGCCGTCCTCAATCTCGATGAACGCGCCGAAGTCGGTCAGGTTGCGGACCTTGCCTTCGACGACGGTACCGACGGGGAACTTATCGTGCAAGGTTTCCCAGGGATTGCTTTCCAGCTGCTTCAGGCCGAGGCTGATGCGGCGCTCCGTCGGATTGACGTTCAGCACCACCGCTTCCACCTGATCGCCCACATTGACCAGCTTGGACGGATGCTTCATGCGCTTCGACCACGTCATCTCGCTGACGTGGACCAGGCCTTCAATGCCCTGCTCCAACTCGATGAACGCGCCGTAGTCGGTCACGCTGATGACGCGCCCATGAACATGCGCGCCGATGGGATAGCGCTCGGCGGCATCGAGCCAGGGATCGGGCGTGAGCTGTTTGAATCCCAGCGAGACGCGCTGCTTCTCTTTATCGAACTTGAGCACCTTCACCTGGATCTGATCGCCCACCTGCACCAGGTCGCGCGGATGCGTCAGGCGCCCCCAGGACATATCGGTGATATGCAGCAGGCCGTCGATGCCGCCCAGGTCGACGAACGCGCCATACTCAGTCAGGTTCTTCACCGTGCCGGTCAGGATCGCATCCTCGTGCAGGTTTTCCAGCGTCTTGCCGCGCTTCTCCGCCTGCTCTTCCTCCAGCATCTGCTTGCGCGAGACCACAATGTTGCCGCGCTTTTTGTTCAGCTTGATGATGCGCACTTCGATCTCGTGGCCCTTCATGCCATCGAGATTGCGCACCGGACGCAGATCGACCTGCGAACCCGGCAGAAACGCGCGTGCGCCCATGATGTCGACCGTCAGCCCACCCTTGATGCGATCGATCACCTTCACCTTGACCGGAGCTTTCCCGTTGAAGGCCTTCTCGATGTCGTCCCAGGCTTGCAAACGCTGCGCCTTGTGGTGAGACAAATGGATGTAGCCTTCTTCCGTGCGGCCCGGCTCGCGCATCACGGCGATTTCGTCGCCGCGCTTCAGCGTAACGTTGCCTTCGGAATCCTGAAATTCCGCGACCGGAACAACGCCTTCGGACTTGTAACCGATGTCGACGACGATGTACTGCGGCGTGATGTTCAGCACCTTCGCGGTGACGACCTGGTCTTCGTTCAGCGCCTGCTCGGTCTGCGCCTGCTCCTGCTCAAACGACTCGAGCGCGCTGGCGAAGTCCTCCATCGTCAGCTCTTTTTCGGAGCGTGCCGCAACGGGCGCGGCCGGTGCAGGCGGCGTGGTGCTGGCCCCAGCCGCAGGCGCCGGTTCGGCAGCGGGCTCGCTGTGTGGCGCGGCCGGCTGGTCGCTATGCGCCTGCTGCTGCTCAACTTGCGGCTGAGCTTCCTGCTGAGCTTCGGGTTGTTCCGCGGTTGGCGTTTCGTGCTGCTCGGGAGCAGCGATTTCCTGGGTCGGCATGGTCGGGTCGTTGTGGGTTTCTTCGAAAGACATGGGTTGCGTACGCACACTCGCGCGCTGCGAAAGCCGCGAGAGCCTGAGATAAACGGACGGCTGGCTTGAATCGTTTGGATGATTTTCCCGCTCAATCAAGGCGGGTTTGGACAACCCAGCGGCCGGATCCTTTGGAGCGGGCTGCGCTTCCATGGAACATCTCGACTATAGCAACGGGCTGGGGGAGTGTCAAACCTCCGGGTGCGGCGTCAACGCTGATTTTGCAGGGTTTTCTTCGAGTTTTAACCCGCCGGCAAGGACCGCTATCACGCTTGTGTGTGACGCCAACGGCGCGGCTTATTGGGCGCGTCGCAAGTGATGGTACTCTGCCACTATGGATCATCTCTGGACCCCGTGGCGTTATTCTTTCATATCGAGCGCGGAGTACACGAAAGACGGCGGGACGTGCATCTTCTGCAAGCTGCTGCTCCTGGGCGATGACGAAAAAGCCCTCATCGTCTACCGCGGCGAGTTCAACTTCATCATTCTGAACGCGTACCCTTACACATCGGGGCACAGCATGATCGTTCCTTACGAGCATATCGATCGCCTCTCCAAACTGCCGGAGCCCGCCTCGATAGAGATGATGTCGCTGGCGCGCAGGCTGGAAGCGGCGTTGTTCGAGCTTTACTGTCCGGAAGGCGCGAACATCGGCATGAACATGGGCAAGGCAGCGGGCGCGGGCATCGCCGGACACATCCACCTGCACGCCCTGCCGCGCTGGGTCGCCGACGCCAACTTCATCAGCGTGGTCGGAGAGACCCGCGTCATCCCTGAAGACCTGAAGACGACGTACCAGCGACTGAAATCGAAGTTCTAGAAAAGCTCACCACAGAGACACAGAGACACAGAGGTTTTTATTTTCTTTGCTGACGTTCCTCATCGTACGTTCTAGGAATATGTTGAGATACCCAAAGAGCCGGTAATTAGCCCGGCACAGAAAATTGGGAGACTCTGTGCCTCTGTGTCTCTGTGGTGAACTTTTTCTTTACGCGCCCAAGGTTTCTTCGCTGCGCGGCCGGTACCCATTCACGAAATCCTGAGCGCCCATTCGCTTCCTGCCCTCGGGTTGTAGCTTGCGAACCTCCAGCGCGGTCCCATGCGCAAACCCCAACAACAGGCGTTCATGCTCAATCGTGAAATGTGCGGGCGCAACCACGGCCTCTTCCGGCGCAGGGACGGCTGCGTGGATGTGCAGCATCTTCCCGCGAAATTTCGTGAACGCCCCCGGCCACGGCTGGAATCCGCGCAGCCGGTTCCAGGCATCGGTTGCGGTACGCGAAAAGTCGATCAGCCCGTCCTCGCGTTTCAGGATCGGCGCCAGCGTCGCTCGCGTATTGTCCTGCGGCTTCGGCGTGATGGTTCTGCCTTGCAATCCGGCGAGAGTTGCAATCATTAATTCGGCGCCGGTCTGGGCCAGGCGCGGCGCCAGCGTGACCGCGGTGTCTTCCCGCTGGATGCGCTCTTCCGATTGCAGCAGGATGTCGCCGGTGTCGAGACCCGCGTCGATGCGCATAGTGGTGACACCGGTGATCGTCTCGCCCATCGCGATGGCCCACTGGATAGGCGCAGCCCCGCGATACTTCGGCAGCAGCGAGGCGTGCAGGTTGATGTTGCCCAGCGGCGGCAGGTCGATCATCCATTGCGGAATGATGCGGCCATAACCGACCACAATAATCGCCTGCGGCGCGAGCGCGCGTAACTGCTCGCGAAACTCCTCGTTGTTCTTGATTTTGTCGGGCTGAAGGACCGGCAGATCCAGCGCTAGCGCGCTCCGTTTGACCGGCGATGCAGCCAGTTCCATGCCGCGCCCGCGGGGCCGGTCAGGCTGCGTGACCACCAGAGTCACCCGGAATCCCGTGCATACCAGCTTTTCCAGCGTGGGCACGGCGAATGATGGCGTGCCGCAGAATACAAGATCAAGCATAGGAATTAACCACAGAGACACAGAGACACAGAGGTTTCGAAACGTAAGAAGACGCAAGGGCAAGATCGTCGAACGGGAAACATATGCGTATCGGTGCTCTGCATTAAAAAGAAAATCCTCTGTGTCTCTGTGGTTAATCCTTACCACTCCCCCTGCCTCATCAGCTTCCGCACTTTGCGTTTGATCAGGTCGCGCTTCAGCGCGCTGACGTGGCTGATGAAGAGCTTGCCGTTGAGGTGATCGGTTTCGTGCAGCAGCGCGCGCGCCAGCAGCTCTTCTCCGTTGACTTCGATGGTCTTGCCGTCTAGGTCTTGCGCGCGCGCCGTTACCTTCATCGCCCGGGAAACGTTCTCGCGGAATTCCGGCAGGCTCAGGCAGCCTTCGCTGGCAGTCTGCTTGCCCTCGGTGTGCACGATCTCGGGATTCACCAGCACGATCTTCGCATTTGGGTCCTCTTTGAAGGTCACATCGATGACCGCGATGCGCTTGGGAATACCGATTTGCGGCGCGGCCAGGCCGACGCCGTGCGCGGCATACATGCTCTCGAACATGTCCTCCGCCAGCTTGCGCAGTTCGTCATTGAAGTCGGTGACCGGGGCGGCCGGCTTCTCCAGTACCGAGTCGCCGAATTTCACGATGGGATAGATCATCTTTGAAAGGGACGACTTTCGTCCGAATATTTTTTTGTACACTAGGTCTTTCGAGGGCCTTTTTGTCATCCCGAGCAGAGCCCGCAGGGCGGAGCCGAGGGATCTGCGGTTCCCGCGAGCAAGATGGCTCTTCGAGCAAACCGCAGATCCCTCGTCGGCCTGAAGGCCTCCTCGGGATGACAAACAAAACAGGACCTAATAACTCCGCAACTGCTCGCAGTAGCCCTCGTAATTGCGTTTCAGCTCGACGAGCGAGTCGCCGCCGAACTTCTCCAGCGCGCAGCGCGCCAGGGTGAGCGCGACCATCGCTTCCGCCGCGACTCCCGCCGCAGGCACTACGCACACGTCCGAGCGTTCGTAGGCGGCCTTCACCGGCTCGCGGGTCGCAAAGTCCACCGACGACAGCGGACGCCGCAGCGTCGAGATCGGCTTCAAGTAGCCGCGCACGCGAATATCTTCCCCGTTGGAAACGCCGCCCTCCAATCCGCCCGCGTGATTGGAGCGCCGCGTAAACCCGGTGAACGCGTCGCGGCCCCGCTCGTATCCTATTTCATCATGCACGGCAGAGCCGAGTGAAGCCGCGGCCTCGACCGCGTCGCCGATCTCGACCGCCTTGACCGCTTGCAGCGACATTACCGCCGCGGCGAGCTGCGCATCCAGACGCTCGTCCCAATTGGCGTAGGTGCCCAACCCCGGAGGCGCGTTGTGCGCCACCACCTCGAAGACGCCTCCGACCGAATCGCCGGTGCGCAACGCGAGATCGACCTGCTCCTTCATGCGCGACTCGCTCTCCGCATCGATGCAGTTCAGCAGCACCTCGTCCTTCGTGGCCAGCGCGGCAATCGCATTCCAGGTGACCGGCTTGTCCAATCGCGCGCTTCCGACCGCGATCACGTGACTGAGAACCTCGATGCCCAACTCGCGCAGCAACAGCTTGGCCACGCTTCCCGCCGCAACCCGCGCCGCCGACTCGCGTGCCGATGCTCGCTCCAGCACATATCGCGCTTCGGAGAAGTTGTACTTCACCGCGCCCGCAAGGTCCGCATGTCCCGGACGCGGCGACGCTACCCGCTTATGCTTCGCCGGATCGCCTTCCTCGACGGGGAGCGACTCCGTCCAGTTCTTCCAATCTTTGTTCTCGAGCAGCAGCGCAATCGGCGAACCGATGGTCTTGCCATGGCGCACGCCGCTCAGAATCCGCGCGGAGTCGCGCTCGATCTTCATGCGTCCGCCGCGTCCGTAGCCCTGCTGCCGCCGCCAGAGCTCGCGATTAACGAACTCCAGATCGACGGCAACGCCCGCAGGCATCCCCGAGAGCAGCGCCACCAGCGCCTCGCCGTGAGATTCCCCCGCTGTCGCAAAACGCAGCATAGAAGAAGGGATTGTAGAGACAGCGGCCAGCAACTAGCAAATAGCTTCGCGTAGCGGGCTACAAGTTACGAGCTGAGAATGAGACACGCTGGATCGTCAACCTCCGGGAATAACCGCCCGGAATCACAGATTCTTCCTGCGGCGCAGAGAGCGCCCGACTATCTCCGGTCCGCCCGGAGCATTCGGGAGATGGGCATGTCGTTGTCGGTCGAAAGCCAGCCTGTAACCAGGAACCAAAACCGCCGCGTCATTCTCTGGAGCGTCCTTTGCCTGCTGCTCGGGTTCTTCGCCGGACACCTGCTGACACATCACTGGATGCGTCACGACTTCACCAGATTTCACACGCCCTACCAGGCAGTCCTGTTAAGCAATGGCGCAGTTTATTACGGAAAGCTCTCGGGCTATGGCGGCCGCAATCCCGTGCTGAATGACGTGTTCTACATCGTCACCAAGACCGATCCCGATACCAAGCAGACGAGCAACGTGCTGGTGAAACGCGGCAAGGAACTGCACGGCCCGGACCGCATGTACATCAACGCCGACCAGATCGTATTCGTTGAGCCCGTCGGCCCCGACTCGAAGGTGGCGCAGTTGATCAATCAGGCGCAGCAGTAGGAAGTTGTCAGTTGTCGGTTGTCGGTTGCCGTCTGTGGTCAGGGCGGCGTCTCGCTAGGGACTCAGGCGTCGAGCACCGCGATACATGGGGCACCCGCCGGCAAAGAGTTCGGGCGAATCCTCGGTCTTGAGCGCCAAAAAAATGCGGCCTGATTTCATCAGGCCGCGAGCGCTGTGCCTTAAAGCATAAACTTTGGTTCGAACTTCCTGAGCCTTCCTACGGGTGGGTGCCCACTCGAATGTTCGATAGTCAGATCGGTAGCTCAAGGACCCAGGTCTGGAAAGCGCCAGACCTGGGGCACCCACTGACTGACCACCGACAACTGACAACCGACAACTGCTTTACCCCAGCGATGCCAGCGTCTTCTGCGCGTCCTGCGCGTCCTGTCCGCCGAGCTTCAACTGCAGAGCTTTCTGCAGCTCGGTGCGGGCGCGGTCTTTGTCGCCGACGCCGGTCAAGGCCATGCCCAGGTGATAGCGGAAGCCCGGATTGTCCGGCGACCTCTTCACCGCGTCTTCGGCCAGCGAGACCGATACCCTGTAGTTGCCCTTCTTGTACTGAATCCAGGCCAAGGTATCGTTCACCGCGGTCATGTCGGGGGCCATCTGCTTGGCCTGTGTGGCCAGGCTGAGGGCCATGTCGAGGTTTTCGCCCTGCTCGGCGTAAACCCACGCCAGATTGTTAGCGGCAATGGGGTCGTGGGCATTCTGGGCCAGGCTGGCCTGGAAGTATTTGCCCGCGTTCTTCATGTCGCCCTTCGAGAGGTAAAGATTACCCATGGCATTGTTAAGGGTGACCGAGGTCGGCTGGATGGCCAAAGCCTTCTGGTAGTTTTCCAGCGCCTGATCGGGCTTGCCTTCGATCGCATAGATCTGGCCCATGTGCATGTAAGCCAAAGCCGATTTGGGATTGACTTGCAGCGCCTTCTGGAACTCAGCCATTGACTGGTCAAACTTCTTGTTGGTCGCCAAGGCCGACGCATAGATGAACATCGGTCCCTCGCGCTTAGGGTTGGCATTGGCGTATTGCTGGGCTATGGCGAGAGCCTTGGCCTCCTGATTGGTGGCGAACAGCAGCGCGACATAGTTGGTGACGGCGACGTCGGAGTTGGGCTGGAGTTTCAGCGCCTCCTGGAAGCTCTTCTCGGCTTCAGGGAACTTTTTCTGTCCCTCATACGCCATGGCCATGTTGATGTAAATGAGCGCATCGTTAGGCGCGCCCTTCTGCGCTTCCTTCAGCTCATCCAGGGCCTTGTCGTACTGCCGGTCGCCCAGATCGATGGTGGCATTCAGGAAGTGCACCATGGGACTGTTTTCGTTCAACCGCTGCAAACGGGCCGCGTACTCGCGGGCGGTGTCGAAGTCATGCGAATCGCGATAGACCTCGGCCAGGGACTGCAGGGTGGAAAAGTTGCCGGGCTTGATACGGTTCGCTTCCTGGAGTTCGCTCTTGGCTCCCGCCATGTCTCCACCTTGGCGCAGGATCTGGCCGAGAACGAAATGGGCAGTGGAGTTTTCCGGAGCGTCTTTGACGACATCGCGGAGCACGGTGGTGGCCTCGGGGATGTTGCCCTTCATGGCCATCAAGCGTCCATTGGTCAGGCGCGCGATAATGTCACCGGGGTCGTCCTTCAGCATGTGATCGACCATCTGCTGCGCTTCGGCGGTTTTTCCGCTGGCGATCATGGTGTCCAGCAGGCGGGTTTGCAGTACCTGGTTCTTGGGATTATTGGTGAGGCCGCGCTGGTACTCCTTCATGGCGGCATCGGGATTGTGCTCGGCGAGGTAGAAGTCGCCGATGGCCGAAGCCACCTCGGGATTGCTGGGCTGCTTCAGACGCAGTTCGTCAACCAGTTTTTCGCCGCCGTCCTTGTCGCCCTGTTGTAGCAGCAAGGCCGCCAAACGCAGATAGCCGGCCGGGTTGTCGGCATTGTTCTGGATCTCGTCCCGATAGGCCGCTTCGGCGCCTTTGACGTCTTTCTTGTACAGCAGGAATCCCGCCAGATCGGCATAGGCCTGCAGATTGTGGGGATCAAGGGCGACGGCCTTGCGGAAATCTTTTTCCGCCAGCTCATCCTGCTTCTGGAAGGCATAGACGGCGCCGCGGTTCATGTAGGCGCCGGCCAGGTCGGGCTTGAGCGCGATGGCCTTGCTGAAGGCGCTGAGGGCGTCGTCCAGGTGCTTCTGCGACAACAAGACGTTGCCCAGCAGGACCTGGCCTTCGGCGTTATTGGGATCGTGTTCGACCACATAGCGCGCCTGCTCTTCCGCGTTGCTGTAGAAATGCGGCCCCGAAGCCATATACATTCCGCCCAAATCGATGCGGGCCCGCAGATTGGTGGGATCGAGCTCGACCGTCTGGCTCATTTCCTTGAAGGCGTCGGGACGCTTTTCCAGCTTGATATCGGCCTGCGCCAACTGGTAGTGGGCCGCGGCGTACTTGGGATCGATCTGCAGGGCTTTCTTGAACTGAATGGCGGCGGAGTCGTACTTCTGTTGCTCCATGTACTTCATGCCGCTTTCCAGATACTTCTTCTTGGCGACTTCGGGATTGCGGCTGCAACCGGCGAGGATGACGGTTAAAGCGGCCAGCAGGGTTGTGAGAACGATGTAGCGGTTGCGCATAACTTCTCCTGGGATCACCGTGGAATGACCTGATCGATATTGGTGGTAATAGTTTTCGCGAATGCGAGCGCCTGTTGTTGCGCCGCGGCCTCATTCCCGTTTTCCACCGGAACGGTAATGCGGACCAGCGCGGCATCCGTACGATTCAGACGCAACGCATCATAGACCAGATAGAACTTGCCCCAGTACTCACTGGCGATCACGCGGCCATGAGCCTGGTACCAGTAAAGAACGACCTCTTCATCCAGACCTTTGCGCAGATAGTAGAGATTGATGGGGACCTTGCGGCCATCATCGAGCGGCAGCGAATAGATGGAAGACTGCACCGGGTTCCAGCCGGCGCCGGGCAAGCAGTTTTTGGGCGAATGGATGGTCGCGCCGCTGCGTTGGCTGCGGAAGTATCCAATGTAAAGACCCATCAGATGCTGGCCCATACCGGGCGCCCAATAACCGCGGTTCAGATAATCGGTGACCTTCAGCAGGTCGAGAGTTTCCTTATCCAGAGGCCACTCGATGACCGAAGCGTACGGACCGATCTTGGCGGGAAACTGGGAGAGCGGCTTGGCCGGCGGGGTGGCTTCGCCATGCGAGAGGTACGCCATGCCCGTGGTGGCGCCCAAAAGCACCGCCAGCATCAGCCAGTAACGAACCCCTGCCCTCATTGGCCCACCTTGGCGGCGACCGCGGAATGCGGGTCCGGATCGTACCAGCCGAGCTTCTTGCGAACGAATGTGATGAAGCTGTGCAGGGCGAGGAACAAGATGGTCGCGACCACGAAGATCACCCACCCGGAAAACTCGTGCATAAAGCCTTCCGCTGCCTTGGGACCAATGTAGTTGGCCATGATGGCGGTGATCATGACGCGGGTGCCATTGCTGATGATGGCCAACGGTACCATGGCGACGATGAGCAGCCAGCGCACGGCGATACTGCGTTCAACAACATACCCATATCCGGCAGCCAACGCAAGCAACGACATCAGCGAGCGAATACCGCTGCAGGCCTCGACTACTTCCAGGCTCATGTGCGGCAGGACGAGGACGTTGCCCTCGCGCATGACCGGGAACAGGCCGAGCAACTCCAAAACTCGGGTTGCGAACCGGGACGCCAGAAACTGCAACGGGAAAACGATCTCGTTGTAAACCACACCCGGGAACGGAATCGCAAATAAGAGAAATGCGATCGGGAAGGTCATGGCGCGCAAGATGGCCCAGCCGGCAAAATAGACGACCAGACCGCAAATGGTGACCACGATGGAGAGCCGGGAGAGCGAATTTTCTGCGCCCAGGCTGCCCAGGAACAGCAGCCCCAGCGATCCCAGAACCACGACCATGCCCCAGGCCGAAGGCTTGTGGACGATCTGACGGAGCTTGTCGCGCCGGGCCCAGAGCAAATAAGCCGATAACAGCGGGACGATAAAGCCGTGCGAATAGTCGGCGTCGTTATACCACTGCCAGACGAGCAGCTTGATGACCGGAGCATAGAGCAGCGCCAGCACCGCAATCAGCAGCAGCCCCTGCCAGCCGAAAGGCTTCAGCGTCTGCCACAACGAGGAGATGAGGGAGGGCCGCTTTTCGCCGGGCAGAACTTCGTCTGCCGGCTGGGTCAGCGCGGTACCCGATTTCGTGCCAGCCAGCGCCAATGGATCGAACTCCTGGGGGTTAAACTGCGTAGAACTGACAACTATGTGCAATTATTTGGCCGAGTCTCTGGAATACGCTCACACAAATGTACTCTGAAATCAATAAGATATTCGCCTGCGAAATAATAAGCGCAAGAGCTTGGTAATTTAGTGTGCAAAGTATTGCACACTGGTGTGCAGCCGAATTCTCTGGAAATAGGGATTGGCACTTAGCTTCCAGCTCTTGGCGTGGCGCTCCAGACGGGGGCGGTGAGCAGGTTTTGGACGAAACGGCCCGTTCGCGGACAAGGGGCCGTTTCCACTCGGGACGACCTAGAACAGCCTGCGGCGCAGGATGCCAGCCAGGCCGAGGACGCCGGAACCGAACAGCATAATGCTGCTGGGCTCAGGAACCGTGCCGCTCGTCGTGCTCGAGCTCGTGGCGCCCAGAAGCGTGAACGATTCCGAAGGAATCGTGCCGACCGAGTTCTCCGAAGCCGACGACGGACCGGAGTTCTCATCCCAGTAGATCGGATCGTCAGGGACAACCGCGTTCTCCAGGTTCAGCCAGTAGGTGCCGCCAGCCAGGTTGACGGGACCGAAGCTGCTGCTGGTCTCGGTGCAGACGTTGAAGCCGAACTGGTTGCCCGAGCAGCCGCTCTGCGTGAAGTTGACAACCTGGTTGTAGTACGATGTGCCGCCGAATTCGGACGAGGTGATGGCGATCTGGGCCTGCTCAAGTGTGTCGCCGGGGAACGCCCACGCGCCGAAGACCAGGCCGTTGACAGAGGCCCCGCCGGAGCCCACCGTGAAGGTATCGCTAACGACGAAACCGAAGTTGATGCTCCACGCGTCAGTTGTGCCGTTGATCGGCCCGTTGGAATAGACTCCCTGCGCCATGGCCGGAACAGCGGCCAGGCCCAGTGCGAGTAGTATCAGCGAAACGATACGCATTCTTACACTCCTTCTCCGCTGGTTAAACTGGCGGGTTGCCAGGTTTGCCAATGGCATCGCTAGAACAGCCTGCGGCGCAGGACGCCTGCCAGGCCGAGGATGCCAGAACCGAGCAGCATAATGCTGCTGGGCTCAGGAACCGTTCCGCCCGACGAGGTAGTGGTCGAGGTGATCGAGGTCGATTCGCCCAGAATGGTGAACGCTTCCGACGGAATGGTTCCTACCGAGTTCTCCGAAGCCGACGACGGACCGGAGTTCTCATCCCAGTAAATCGGGTCGCCAGTGTTGACAACCGCGTTCGCCAGGTTCAGCCAGTAGGTGCCGGCCGCCAGGGTCATGAAAATAGGGCCAGTCTCAGTGCAGACGTTGAAGCCATACTGGTTGCCCGAGCAGCCGCTCTGGGTGAACTCCACGACCCCGTTAAAGAACGAGGTGCCGCCGAACTCGGACGAGGTGATGGAGACATCGGCCGATTCGAGCACGTCACCCGGGTCCGCCCATGCGCCGAAGCTCAGGACAGTGACGCCGACCTGGGTGATGATTCTGAAGGAGTCGCTAACGACGAAACCGGCGTTGATGGTCCAGGCGTCAGTTGTGCCGTTGATCGGCCCGTTGGAGTAGACTACCTGCGCCATGGCCGGAACAGCAGCCAGGCTCAGTACCAGTAGTGACAGTGAAACGATACGCATTTCTTATACTCCTTCTCCGCGAGCCAACTGGTGGGTTACCAGGCTTGCGAATGGCGTCGCTAGAACAGCCTGCGGCGCAGAAGGCCAGCCAGGCCGAGGATGCCGGAACCGAACAGCAAAATGGTGCTGGGCTCAGGAACGGTACCGCCCGTCGAGTTGGTGCTGCCCAGAACCGTGAAGGATTCCGAAGGAATCGTTCCCACCGAGTTCTCCGAAGCCGACGACGGACCGGAGTTCTCATCCCAGTAAACGCCGGAGTCGCCGGTGGCGGCGGCATTCTGCAGGTTCAGCCAGTAAGTACCGCCCGCGAGGTTCACAGAACCGAAGCTGCTGGTGCTGGTCTCGGTGCAGACGTTGTATCCGTACTGGTTGCCCGAGCAGTTGCTCTGGGTGAAGTTCACAGTCTGGTCGAAATACGAGGTGCCACCGAATTCAGACGAGGTGATCGACACTTGGACCGACGCCAGCTCCTGGGTCCCGGCCTGCCAGGCCGCGAAGGTCAGGCCGGTCGTTTGTGCCCCGCCGGCACCCACTGTGAAGCTGTCGCTGACGACGAACCCGTCAGCAATGTTCCATGCGTCGGTTGTGCCATTGATCGGCCCGTTGGAATAGACTACCTGCGCCATGGCCGGAACAGCAGCCAGGCAAAGTGCGAGTAGTGACAGCGAAACGATACGCATTCTTACAATCCTTCTCCGCGAGTCAACTGGCGCGTTGCCAGGTTTGCGCTTGGCATTGCTAGAACAGCCTGCGGCGCAGGGCGCCGGCGATCGCAAGAATGCCCGATCCCATCAGCAGCAGGCTGCTGGGCTCAGGAACGGAGTTGTTGTTACAGTTCGTGGTGCAGAATCCGAGGATGGTGAACGACTCTGAAGGAATCGTTCCCACCGAGTTCTCCGATGCCGTAGACGGACCGGAGTTCTCATCCCAATAAACCGGGTCGCCGGTGTTGACGACGGCATTGGCCAGGTTCACCCAGTAAGTGCCGGCCGCAAGGTTTACGAATGGGCTGATGAAGCCGCTTTCCTCGCAGACGTTGAGGCCGTATTGGTTGGAGTAGCAGTCGCTCTGGGTGAAATTGACAACCTGGTTGAAGAAGGTGGTGCCGCCGAACTCCGACGAGGTGATGGAGACCTGGACAGACTCCAGCACGTCGCCGACGAACAACCACGCGCCGAAGCTTATGCCGTCCACAGCGGGTGCGCCGTTGCTTATGGTGAAGCTGTCGCTGACGGCGAAACCGGAATTGATGGTCCAGGCGTCACGGGAGCCGTTGATCGGGCCATTGCTATAGTCGATGGCCTGCCCGAGGGCGGGAACAGCCGCGAGGCCCAGCAAAAGCAGTGACAGCGAGGCGATACGCAGTCTCACAGGATGGACCCTCCTCTACATTGAGTTCAAGCAACAAACCAGATGGGGCCCGTACCAGGATTCCAGTGCGAATCTGCAATCCTGCTGCCGCGGTAAGTGTTTTTATTTCAATATTCTTCAGCGGCTGGTATGCAGGTGTTTGCGGAAATGTTCCTAGTGTAGTGCGTCGGAAATCGGTTCTCCTAGGTTTTGGAGGTTCGTATCAGGGCATGGCTTCAGCCGTGCCGAAAGCGTCATTTTCCTTGGGCTTTTAGCCTCTGAACAGCGCATGCAGGGGGCTGCAAACCCACATATTTGGCTTTTCGTGTTTCCGGGCCTGATTCCCTTTTCTGCCCGCGCGGTAATCATTCCCAAAGTAACACCTACTAATTACCTTCGAACGCTGATTTCACCTTACAGCCGTAAAGCACGCGCCGCCGATGTCGATGGCTGTTCACGTGGGACAGTGTGGCGCCGGAATTCCTAAGTCTTGTTCAGCTTCAAACCGCCCTCTTGCAGCCGGCCCCTCAGGTCCAGTTGAAGGAGAAAATCATGCAATTTGCAGTCGCATTGTTACGTGACTTTCGTACCCGCTGCCTTTCCTTGTCGTGTCATGCGGTGGCGCTGTTGGTGGCGCTAGGGTTGATGGTCGCGCCGCCCACTTCGAGTGCGGCCAACCCGAGCAACGCCACGACCCCTCCCGCAATAGGGCCGCGGTGTACGATCTCTCCCTCCAGCCCGGTCGCGGTAGCGGCGGGCGGAAGTTATTCCTTCTCGGCTTCCAACTGCGGCTCGGGCTCGCTGAGCTGGCAGGTGAGCGGCCCGGGCAGCATCGACAACTCCGGCAACTACAGCGCCCCGACATCGGTGCGGGCGCAGAACCAGTCGCGCGGCTGCCAGGAGCTGCCCAACAACAGCCCATTCAACATTCCGGTTAACCAATTGCCGGTCGACCCGCACAGCGCGCGCTGGCTGACGCGCATCGCGGAAGACGGACCACAGTATCCCATCTATCACGCGCTCAAGTTCTATCCCCAGGAGTTGGGGCTGTACGACAATCCCGTCGACGCCACGGCGTCGCAGCAGCTCATGCATTTCTATTACGCGTCCAATTCGAATGGCTATCAGGACACGAGCTTCCCGATTCCTGCGCAGCGCAACTTGCTGATGGAAAGCGGCGCGGCCATCGATGCCATGAGCGGGTATGATCGCCATCTGTTCACCATGAACAAGAGCACCTGCGAAAACACGGAGATCTACAACCTGTACGTCGATTTCCGCAGCGTTTCGTTTGCCGCAGGCAATCCCACGCGGGTGAGTTGGACGACCAACACGGCGTGGCCAGTGCAGCAGGACTATCAGGTGTTCATCTCCGGCGCGACGGGGTCATGGGCGGCCGCGAATGGCACGTGGCGCATGGCGGTGACCGGGACGAATAGCGGCACCTTGCCGTTCAACTCGACCAGTTGGGGTGCAGCCCCAAGTAGTACAACCATGCTCGGAAACGTATTAGGCTGTGTGAACTGCAACAGCCAGAGCGGGCAGAAGTTCCATCCCCAATCCTATGCGATGTTGGGTGGGGTGGACGCGGCCAACATGCCCATGGGCGCGTTGTCGCTGAAGCTGGAAGAATGGTACGCGGCCACGCAGGCGGGACGTAGCGACCTGGGTCATGCCTTGCGCACTACGATGTCGAACTCCTATTTGTCGGCGCGGAACATCTGGCCTGCGGGAGGCTACGCTTACGGCAATTCCGGCTTCCAGAATTACCTCTCGTCTTGCACGAATGGCGTCACCACCACTTGCACGGCGTCGAACAGTATTGCGCAGTCGCTACCTTGCGACGATTACACCTACACCGCCGGCTGCACCTTCCATATCAACGTCACCGGACTGACCGGGGCATGGGCGGCATTCAACGGCGACCAGACGGCCACAGCGGTGGACACTCTCCACTTCAACGTCGCGGTGAACACGTCCAACCTGGGGACTCTGCCCAGCAACGTTGGATACTTCGTGCAGGACTTTCTGCCGTACGGCGCGACCATCCGGCTGAAAGCGTCGTTCGATGTGGACAGCTTCTGCAGCAGCACCGATCTCACCACCTGGTGCCCTTACGCCAAGGTGTACCTGCGCACGCTGCAGAACTACGGGCTGGTGGTGGCCGATGGGACCACTCCCGGCGACAACTGGGACAACAGCACCATCGCCAGCGAGTTTCATCCCAATGTGCTGGTCGATGCGACCACGAACATCCGCTCGGCTACATCGCTGCAGCCGATCGAACCGCTGCTGGAGGTGGTGAACCGCTCCTCGCAGCAACTGTCCGGCAATCTCAGCAACTACCTGGTGACCAATACCAATCGCACGACGGTCACAGCCTGCGGCAGCGTCAGTTGCGCGTCGAATGACGTGATTCTGCAGGGGACGACCATTGGCACCGACCGCGAGCGTCTGACCATGGCTGCCGGCGCCTCGTATCAACTGAACGTTTGGGTGAACGGCAATACCAACCAACACCTCACCTACAGCATGAATTCGGGGATCAGCGGCGCCTATGTGTCGTCCTCGGGCGTAGTCAGCATGGCGTACTGTCCGACCAAGGAGCGCGGCATGGTGACGGTGACCTCATTGGCCGATCCCGAGGCGCTGCCGCTGTACATCGAGGTGACATGCCTGCCGGTGTCGAGCGACGGCGGATTTCGCCTGGCGCTGGGCAACTACAGCGGCGACTATGTCGATTCGACGGGCAAGACGTGGTGGGGAAGCTGGGGCAACGCCGGCTTCAACAACAGCTATGAAGCGCCCGGGCTATGGTGGGGATCGCAGAACGGTACCTGGCAGGGCTTCAGCCTGTGCGAGAACGACACCTGGAGGGGGACCGACACCCAGCTCTATTCGCGCAGCACCAACGCCGACGAAGACACCCGAGTGGAGGTCATTCTTCCCAATGGGAACTACAACCTGACGCTGTATGGTGAGCCGGGATTTGGCGGCTTCGGAAGCGGCGACACCTGCGGCAACACTGCCGGGCAGAACGTCTATGACTGGCAAGTGCAGGGGCAGACGCAAAGGTCATGGCAGGACGGCTATGTCCTGGCGGGCAATCAGCCCTATAACGGCTACACCTTGACCGCTCCGGCCTCCGTAACCGACAACATTCTGGTGACCGTGGGAAGATTACGCCTGCCAACGGTATACGGAATGTCGTGGAGCTCGCTGCTGATCAAGGGGAATGCGCCGACGAGCGTTCCGCCGCGAGCGTTCTGATGCGAGATCGGGCAGACGCTATGTGGGTGGCTGCCCGATTGATGACGAAGAGTGCAATCCGCCAAACAGCGTGATTGCGCTGGGGCCGGAGGGACTGGCAGGGGTCCCTCCGGCACTTCTTCTGTGGTCGGCGCTTAAGCTGATTTCGTATGCTGAACCGGGGCTGCTTCCGCCAGCTCTGACAGCCGTTTTTCAACCCGGGATAGGCGAAGAGAATCTTCCCCTTCCGGCCGGTTTCGCCACACGAAAATGCAGATCGCGACTACCGAGAGGACCACAAGCATGACAGCGAAGCACAGCCCCAAGGTCCAAAGTTGAAATGCACTCATGACAGCCGCCTTGAAGATCCGCGGAGTGGCAGGTTGCGATGCGGGGCCCATGATGCGCTCATGCGCCGCACCAAAAGACGTACAGCGAGCTCAACGGAGCCAATGTACGCCTGATCATGTGCGAGAATCTATGGCCTTTAGCGACCACGAAATGGTGCATGAATAGTGTAGAGAATGGGAGCGCGCGGCGGCCATGTTTAGGCTACGCGATCCAGCGCTGAAGGGCCGGAGGTACACGTTACGGTTTACAGATGGAATGCCGCCCCTGAAGGGGCTTGGCAACTTGTCTTGTGCTCTTCACCCAGCGCCTCCGCGCTGGCCTAATCATTTCCCCTTTGCGAGGCAGAGTAGAACTAACGCGGAACAGTTCGCGGCATCTCTTCCAAGAATCGCCCGCCATCCTAGTTGATAAGGAAGCTCTGAATAAGTAATCATGGTCAAGTTGGCGCGGCGAGCGCCGGAGCTAAAGCCCTGGTGGCGCGCGAACTTGGACACTGGCCTAAAGAGACTGTGTCGCAACCCGAAATCAATTTACGTGGTGGGAAAACCGTCAGAATTGCAGCAGAAACAGCCGCGCAGCGGCGGGATGGTGTTAGCCCAGCGCTAAGCGCCGGGTGTGAGTGGGAAAGGAACCGAGCCGCGGCAGCGGCGACACCACTCGCGACACAGTCTATAAAGGCCAGCTCTTCCACCGAGGAACTTAATCAGAATCTCCCTAACTACTAGTTGCTAATTGCTAGCTGCTAGCTGCTGCCTACAATCGCACGATCTTCTCTGACTGGAATGCCTTCATGGCATTGCGCGTGTTGACGATGAGGCGCGCGGAATTGAGCAGCGACTGATAGTCGAAATCGGAGTGGTCGGTGACGATCACCACGCAATCGGCCTGAGGCGCCGATTGCTCCAGCGGCTCCGACGTCAACGACAGGCCGTCGAGCTTGAGCTGAGGCACGAAGGGATCGCTGTAGGAAAGCTGGGCGCCGCGCTTCTTCAGCAGCAGGATGATGTCGAGCGCGGGCGACTCGCGCAGATCATCAATGTTGCGCTTGTAGGCGACGCCGGCGACGTGCACGCGCGAACCCATCACGGGCTTACCGTGGCTGTTCAGCGCGTTCTGAATCTTGTCCACCACAAAGTGCGGCATGTTGCCGTTGATGTAGCCGGCGAGTTCGATGAAACGCGCCTCGATGCCTGACTGCTTGGTCTTCCACGATAGGTAGAACGGATCGATGGGGATGCAATGGCCGCCCAGTCCGGGGCCGGGATAGAACGGCATGAAGCCGAAGGGCTTGGTCGCGGCCGCGTCGATGACCTCCCAGACGTTGATCCCCATGCCGTCGCACATCAGCGCCATTTCGTTGACCAGGCCAATGTTGATCATGCGGAAGGTATTCTCCAGCAGCTTCACCATCTCCGCGACGCGCGTGTTGGCTACGGGCACAACTTTTTCCAGCGCCTGCGAGAAGAAGAGATTGCCCATCTCCGTGCACGCGGGGGTGATGCCGCCGACAACTTTCGGCGTGTTGTGGGTCTGGTAGGTGGGATTGCCGGGATCGACGCGCTCGGGCGAGAAGCACAGGAAGAAATCCTCGCCGGCTTTGTAGCCCAGCTTTTCGAAGGTCGGCAGCAGGAGTTCGTCGGTGGTGCCGGGATAGGTGGTCGATTCGAGAATGATGAGCAACCCGGGATGGAAGTGCTTGGCAATCTCGTCCACTGCGGAGACGATGAAGCTCATGTCCGGGTCTTTGGTCTTGCGCAGCGGAGTGGGAACGCAGATGTTGATGGTATCGAGTTCGCTGACGACGGAGAAGTCGGTGGTCGCGCGGAAGCGCTTCTCGCGGACGAGTTGCGCGACCTCATCCCCGGGCACGTCTTGCACATGCGACTCGCCGCGATTCAGCCCGTCAACTTTGGAGTCCAGCACGTCGATGCCGGTGACGTGAAAGCCTGCCTTGGCAAACTCGGTGGCCAGCGGCAGGCCGACGTAGCCCAAGCCGACAATGCCGACGCGGGCGGTTTTGGACTCGATCTTCTCCTTCAGCGCTTCGACGTTGGAGACGATTTTCGATGCGGTCTGCATTTCCGTTACTCCCATTCCAGGTTCCCTCATACCTACAACACACAGCTACAGTCGGGCCATACAGCGTAGCATAGCTAGCTCGCCCGATCCTTAGTAAACACAACATGGATCCAGTTGGCGTGCGGCCGGCTGATTGCAGCTTGCAGCCGGTTCAAGCGAATTGCCACTCCGGAGCACACGCGCGACATCGGCGATCTGCCATTGGGCGCAACCAGGGCCGCGCCGCAATAAATGCAAGGCTCATCCTGATCATAAGTGCCCCAGGGATTGCCGGCCACATCCATCAGCATCGCCGAGAGCGGGTTCGTGACCTCGTTGTTGGCGCCGACAAACGACGTCGCGCGGACGGTCAGGCCGGGAAAAAGCTGACGGAGCTTTTGCTCGTCGAAGGTGTTGACGTGCGCCCAGGGCGGGTTGATCTTGCCGCAACTGCGGCAGGTGGTGCGGCCGCAGCGTGTGTCCTGCCGGAAGGGAACGCCAATGACGATTTCGTGACGCGCGACGCGAGCGACTTCGCGGCAGGCCTGTTCGAGTGCCGGGATGTGCTCCAGGACCTCGGCGCAGAAAACACAGTCGAAGGAGGAATCGGGAAAGTGAAGATTTGTGATATCGCCGGCCACGGTCGTCACGCGCGGGTATTCGAACGGCGGCTTCTCCAGGTCGAGCGCGGTCACCTCTGCGAAGTAGTCGGTGAGCAGCCGCGAAAAATAGCCATCGCGCGCACCGATGTCGAGGACCGATTTCCGGCCGCGCGGCAGCAGGCGAAGCAAGTCTGCGCTGCGCGCCTGTTCGCGTTCGCTCTGGCGATATTGTTGGAGGTCGCTCATCGTTAGCAATTAGCAGTTAGCAACGGCATCATGGGCGCAATTCATTTTCGTGTCGCCGCGTAAGTACCTGTTGCCGGTTGGGCGACGCCCAGGCCCAGATAGTGTTCGCGCAAAACTTCGCGGCTGCGCGCGCCCGCTTGCCCGTCCCACAGCGGCGGAATCTGCGCGCGCCGCGGCGACGCCTGCATTTCACGCCATGCTGCCAGAATGCTGTCCTTCCTGGTGCCTGCCAGGCGATTCGTGCCGAGCTCAACCGTTGCGGGCCGCTCCGTGTTGTCGCGCAGCGTCAGGCAGTTCACTCCCAGCACCGTCGTCTCCTCCTGAATGCCGCCCGAATCGGTTAGCACCAGCGAACTGCCGGCCTCCAGGCTCAGAAAATCAAGATAACCCAGCGGCTCCAGCAAGCGCAGTGACGGCGGCAGCGCGATCGCGTTCGCCGGGTGCCCCACACAAGCGTGATTTTCGCTTGTGTGGGTAAGCCGAGCACGCGTGCGGGGATGCACGGGCCATAGCAGCGGCAGGGTTTCTGCAATCGTCGTCAGCGCGCCGAGGATCTCGCCCAGAGCCCCCGGATCGTCGACATTCGCCGGCCGGTGCAAGGTGACGACGCCGTACGATTTTCCGCGAATTCCCAGGCGCTCGGCTATGTCCGACTCGCGCGCCCGTTCCAAATTCTGCCGCAGCGAGTCAATCATGAGATTGCCGACCAGGTGAATGCGGTCCGCAGCGACGCCCTCGCGCAGCAGGTTGACGCGCCCGCTCTCTTCCGTCACCAGAAAAATGTCGGTGATGGAATCGGTAACGATGCGGTTGATTTCTTCCGGCATGGTGCGATCGAAGCTGCGCAATCCAGCTTCCGCGTGGACCACGTCAATGCCCAGCTTCTTTGCCACCAGCGCCGCCGCGGCCGTAGAATTCACGTCGCCCACAACGATGATCGCCGCGGGCCGGACCGTCTCCAGCACTGGTTCGATACGCTTCATGATTTCGGCGGTTTGCTGGGCGTGGCTGCCGGAGCCGACCTCGAGATGATGCTGCGGCTGCGGAATTCCCAGGTCGCGGAAGAACTGGCCCGACATGTTGTCATCGTAATGCTGGCCGGTGTGGATCAGCGTGACGTCGAAGTCGGGATCGCCGGCGAGCGCCTTCATCAGCGGCGCGATCTTCATGAAGTTGGGACGTGCGCCGGCGACCATCGCCAGCTTGATCGGGGTCATGGGAATGTTTCACGCTCGGCGGTTTCTTGCAACAGCGGAGTTGGTTCCACGACCATTCGGTTTGAAAGGGCACGGCTTCAGCCGTGCCGCAACGAATGTCGAGGCAGACCGCCTTTAGGCTCTGAGGGATTTCCCTTCCCTCAGCGGCTGAAGCCGGCTCCATTGTCCGCTGTTGCGGCACGCCTAAAGGCGTGCCCTTTCAAGAACGGCTTGCACCCAACTCTGAAACCCGTCCGACTTTGCCATTGTAACTGAGACCTGCGTCACTTCTGGTATTCTGTCGCTTCTGCTCGCGGCTGAAACTCACATCAAGCAACCCCGTGAACGACTCCAAACCCCAAGTGATCCTGCTGGCCTATCTGTATCCTCCACATCGGGAGATTGGGAGCCTGCGGCCATTCCGCTTCCGCAAATATCTGGAGCGCATGGGCTACCGCTGCCACGTGATTACCGCGTCGGCACAAAGCGAACCATGCCCAGCAGGCGTCACCGTAATTGGGGACGCGCTGGGCGAAATCTGGGAGGGCGAAGCGGGCGGGCGTCTTTCGTTCCGTCGGCTATGTCGAGCTGGTGCTGCGGCATCTTATGTTTCCGGGACACATCGGATTGCTCTGGTCACGCGCCGCGGCCGCCGAGTGTCGCAAGCTCGCGAAGCAAAATCCCAGGGCGCGCTTCGTTATCTTTTCGACGTATCCGCCGATAGGCTCGCTGCTGGCCGGGCTATTCGCATGCGGCAAGCGCACGCCCTGGATTTGCGACTTTCGCGATCCATTTGACACGCTGGTTCCGGGCGCGTCGTCGTGGTACGTGCGCGCGTGGAGTCGCTTCACCGAGAAACGCGTATTTCGCAAGGCGGGTGCGGTGATCGCCAACACCGAACCGGCGGCGGCGGCATGGCAGAAACAGTATCCCTGGGCACGGCAGAAGCTGCACGCCATCTACAACGGCTACGATCCCGAAGAGTCGCCGCAGCCGCGGCCGATTCCCGCGCGCGATCACAAGCTCATCGTTCACGCGGGCACGCTCTATCCCGGAAGAAATCCCAATGCGCTGATTGAAGGCGTCGCACGATTGCGCAGCCAAGGTGTGCCGGAGGCGATGCGGGCGAAGGTGCTGCTGCTGGGCTCGGTCACCAAACTTACCGAGGCGAACTGGGAGTTGTACGAGTCTGCGCAGCGCGAGGGTTGGCTGGAGTTGCGGGCCACGGTTCCCAGAAGCGAGGCGCAGACGATTGTGGAAGAGGCCGATGCGTTGCTGATCGTGCAGCCGCACACCGGAGTGCAGGTGCCGGGGAAACTCTTCGAGTACATCTGCGTCGGCAGGCCCGTGCTGGCCATCGTTCCCCGATCATCGCCGATCGAGACGATCCTGGTGAATGCCGCTCTGCCGAATGTGTGCATTTATCCGGACGATCCGCCCGAAGTCACCGACCGCAAGGTGCTGGAGTTTCTGCGCATGCCGAACACGCCGGCGGAGCTGAATGAGTGGTTCCGTGCCAACTTTGACGCCAAGCGGCAAACGGAACAGCTGGCGGCGATCATCGAGGAAATCGCCGCGCCGTGAGCTGCGGCGTGCTACCGGACCTGCCCCGACGAAGCTGCAGAGCGTTTGCCGGGCAGCGGCGTAAAGTACGCCTGGGCGCGGCCGATGTTGAAGGCTACGCGATAAGGATGAATGCTCTGAGCGATTGCCGGAATGACCACCGGATCGTCCGGCAGATGATAGGTGCACAAGGCCATTTTCGGAGCGAAGCGGGAGATCGTCGCCCTTGCCCCTTCAAGCGCTACCCGCTCCGCGCCTTCGATATCGGCCTTGATGAAGTCAACCCGCTTCAACTTCAGGGATTGCACTACGTCGTCAATGGTGCGCGCCTGCACCTCAAGCCCTCCGTCGTTGGAGACCCTGGATTCAACGCCGTTCGACTCGAAACGCAGCACCGTGTTCTCTTTCCAGGCCGCAGCGCGAATCAGGTGCAAGCGGCCCGCGTCGATTTCCTGCGCAAAACAACGCTCGACCCAGCGGATGTGCTCGGGTTCCGGCTCGAACATGACGACGGTCGCGGCGCCACGGCTGAAAGCGTAGCGGGTGAATGAACCGATCTGACCGCCGAGGTCGATGACCACGTCCCCCGCATTGATCCGCACCGCCCCGCGTTCATAGACGCCGCGCATATGGTCCAGCGCGAAAAGGCCGGCATATTGCCGCAGGCTCTTGGTCCAGCAGAGGGTGCCGATTGGAGTGTCGTAGGCGACGCAGTTGTCACCGTTGGCGCGCGGAATGGCAAGCTTCTCAGTCGGCCAGCGGGTGGAGGATGTCGTCCAGGTGCGGGCGATGTCGAGCCATCCGAATTGCGGCAAATGGCCGGACGCCTTCAGGCGCAAGAACGTCCGCGCGAAACGCAATCTGGCTCACCTTGGAAATCATGGCCCTTCTATCTTGACATATCCCGGCAATTCGGAGCGTGCCGCGTGCTGGGACGCCGCATGTTCCCTCACCACAGCGCCCCAGCACGCATCGCTTAGCACGGTTTATGGCGTGAGCTGCCAGACGGTACCGTAGGTTCCGTTGCAGGCGCCGGTGGTGCCGTAGAGGTTGCCCGTGGGACCCACTTCTACGTCGCGGAAATCATCGCCCGCGAACCCGGCCAGATCTTGCTCCTGGTAGGGCTGCAGTAACTTAAAGACTGCACCTACGTAGTAATTGCCACCCTCGTCCCAGCCCCAATCGCCGTAGAGATTTCCTGCGCCGTCGATTGCCAGACCATGAAAGGTAATGTCGCCTTCGTCATATCCATAACACTGAGCGGGAGGGGAGCAGAGATAGTAGGTGTCATCGAGAACGGTAAATTGCCATCCGCTCCCCGACGGCGACATCATGAAAATCTGGCCAAACCCCCACCAGAAGTCCCCGAATGGCGGGTGGTTAAACTGCTCGGTGTAATCATTGAGGCCGTAGAAATTTCCCGAGGTTTCCTGAACGAGTACGGGTGAGCAGGAACCGCCGGAACCGGACTGAACGCAACCGCTGAAGCTGGCGAGAAGGTTTTCTGTCCAACTGCCGCCGGAAGGCACTAACTGGAAAATCACTCCACCTCCGCCCCCACCTCCGGCTGTTGTTCCGTACAGATTGCCGTCCTGCCCTACCAGCAATGAGGCTGGCAGACCACCATCATTCCCCCCAGTGAAACTGTGGATGACCTTCTCGGTCCAGCCGCCTTGGGATGGTGTCAGCTCATAAACGGCGCCGACCCCGTACGCCCCGCCTTCGTACGTGGTTCCATACAGATTGCCCGCCTTGTCGAAGACGATATTTCCGTTCGGTCGTGCGCCATCCGGCGCTCCCATAAATTGGTAAATCACGGTTTCCTTCCAACTGCACAAGGAAGTGAGACATGCGGTTGGCGGCGGCCGCAACATGTAAACCACTCCACAGTAGTTGTTGTTGCCGTTCGACGCGCAATTCGGGAGGCCGCCGTCGGCGGTGCCGTAAATCAAGTTCTCTGGGCCAACGATCCCCGGCAGCGGATTCTGGCCGGTGTTGCCTCCTAAGAAGCTGTACAGAGGATTGAAGATCCAGTTTTCTGCGATGGACGCCAATCGGTAAGCCAAGCCCTCACCGTTGTTGCCGCCCGATGCTGTCGCTCCATAAAGCCGTCCTGCCTGGTCAATGGCTAAGCCGGGAGCCGGAGATTGCTCGCTGGCGGTGAAATTGTGGATGACGTTGAAGCTGCCTTCGTCATGCACGCATTCAGGTGGACAGTTGAATTCACAACTGGTGGTGGCGCCGCCCAGAATCGTGAACGCCTCTGAAGGTATGGTGCCAATGCCTGTCTCAGAAGCCGCGGATGGACAGCCCTGGGACTCGCATCCGATGCCCGAGTTCTCATCCCAATAGATGGGATCGCCGGTGTTGACGACGGCGTTCGCCAGATTCACCCAGTAGGTACCAGCGGCAAGATTCACGGAACCGAAGCTATCGGTGCTGCTTTCCGTGCAGACGTTGAAGCCGTACTGATTGGTAAAGCAACCGCTCTGGGTGAAGTTCACCACGGCATTGAAGTAGGTGGTACCGCCAAACTCCGAGGAGGTGATGCTCACCTGCACCGACTGCAGCACGTCGCCCTGAAATACCCACGCGCCAAAGTTCAGGCCGTTGACAGAACCTCCGCCGTTGGGAACGGTGAGGGTATCGCTAATCACAAAACCGCTGTTGATCGTCCACGCATCGGTGGTGCCGTTGATCGGTCCGTTGTCATAGAGGTCGTTATTATCCAGCGGCACACCGCGATGGCTCAGGGCGCGTAGGTCTTGCGGATTCTTGTACGACGCACGCGGCCGTTCCGGATAAGGCACTCGCGACGCCATCTGCGGCGACCACGCGTGCGCCGGATGGGCCAGCCGCGAAGCGAATTGCGGCATCGCCGCCGCCTGGCGCGCGGTCGGCGGGGCCGAGTTTTGCGCTTGCCCTGGCACGGCAATGATGTTCATGAGCGGGATCAGGAAGATCAGAAACAGCAGGGTGAGCAAGGCGGCGAGCGTCACCTTGGCCGGGTTCAGGTTTACGCCGAATAGGTGACTATGGGGATGAGCCTTGGTGTGCATCGCAGTCTCCTCCTGACTTGTGTTTATGAACGATAAGTCTGGGCGCTGCTATTGATGTGTCAGCACGGTCATGGTTAAGGTGCGAATCCCCAGATGGCGCCGGAATTACCGCAGCCGGCGCCAAAGGTCCCGTAGATATTCCCGCTGGGTCCGGCTTCCACGTCGCGCCAGACATCAGCGTCTGTTTGGCTTATGAGTTGCCCGGAGGGCAGCGCGTTCAGTTGTCCAAAGACGTAAATCCATTGGTCGTACCCTGAAGTTGCATACACCTGGCCCGCTGGGGTGACCGTTATACCGTGAAAGATGGCAGACCCAGGCTCCTCACACCCGAAGCTAATGCAATACAAATAGTAGGTATCACCTAGAATGGAAAATCGCCGTGGGACGTCTCGGCGACATCACAAAAGCTCGTCCCAACGTCCAATCGGTGCACTGGAAGTCGCAAACTTGCGTGTTGTACTGGTAAAGGCCATAGAAGCTACCGTGCTGCTCTTGAGTCAACACCGGGCCACAGTCGCCGCCGCCGGAATAGCAGCCACTAAAGGTGGAGAGAACGGTCTGCGCCCAGCCGGAGCCGGAAGGCGCCAACTGAAAAATTACTCCGCCGCCGCCACCTCCTGCTGCTGTCGTTCCGTAGAGATTGCCGTTCGGCCCTGACAGCAGTGAGGTGGGCAAACCACCGTCGCTACTACCGGTAAAGCTGTAAATGATCTTCTCGGTCCAACCGCCGCCGGAAGGGGTGAGTTCAAAGACCGTGCCCTGCCCGTAGGCTCCTCCGTAGAGGGTCGTGCCGTACAGATTGCCCGATGGATCGAGCGTCAGAGGTCCTGGCGCCCAACCGTCAGGATCGCCGGTAAATCGGTAAAGCACCTCTTGACCCCAACCGCAGAAGGCGTTCTGGCAGGCAACAGGAGAGGGCCTGAGCCGGTAGACAATACCGCAGTATTCATTTCCGGAACTTCCACAAGTCTGCAAGCCGCCATCGGCGGCGCCGTACAGCGTTTCGTCCGGTGCAATAATTTCGGGCGACGAATTCTGTCCGCCCAGGCCTCCAAGGAAGTTATAGAGGGGAGTAAAAATCCAGTCCAACCCGCCCTGCGACAGCTTATAGGACAAACCGTCGTTATTCGTTCCGCCTGATACCGTTGCGCCAAAGAGGTTCTCGTGCTGGTCGATGGCTAGACCGGCAGCGGGAGAGCCTTCGTCGCTGGTGAAGGTATGGATGGAACCGTCGGAATAGCAGGTCGTGGTCGTAGTAGTGCTTTCCCCGAGGATCGTGAATGCCTCGGATGGAATCGTGCCCATTGAATTCTCCGAAGCCTCAGACGGGCAACCGGGTGACTGACATCCCACTCCCGAGTTCTCATCCCAATAAATCGGATCGCCGGTGTTGACGACGGCGTTTGCCAGGTTAACCCAGTAACTCCCGGCCGCAAGATTCATCGAACCGAAACTATTGTCGCTGCTTTCCGTGCATATGTTGAAGCCGTATTGGTTACCGGAGCAAGCACTCTGCGTGAAGTTCACTACAGCGTTGTAGTAGGTGGTACCGCCAAACTCCGATGAAGTGATGCTCACCTGTACCGACTGCAGCACGTCGCCGGGATTTGCCCACGCGCCAAAGGTCAGGCCGTAGACAGGGCCTCCGCCGCTAGGAACAGTAAAGGTATCGCTGACCACGAAGCCTGAGTTGATGGTCCACGCGTCGGTCGTGCCATTAACCGGCCCGTTCTCGTAGAGGACGGTGTTGTCGAACGGACCACCACGATAGTTGCGCACACGCGGAACTCCTGGATTCTTGAATGACGCACGCGGTTGGGCTGTATATGCGTGCGAAGCGTTGTCCCGCGAGCGCAGTTGCGCCGCATGCGCTAAGCGTCCGGCGTATTGCGGCATGGTGGCGGCCTGGCGCGCGGTCGGCGGCACGGAATTCTGCGCCTGGGCGGGCACCGCGGTCACGTTCAGAAACAGCAGGAGAAATATCAGCAACAACAAAGTGAGCAGTAACGTGAGCGCCACCGTGGCCGGAGTCCATCGCGTCCCGAACAGGTGATCGTGAGAATGTAGTTTGCTGTACATCGCCGTGTCCTCCTGGCAGCAGCTTTGGTGACCAGCTCCCACTCGTTCGAAAATGGCGAATGAGTAGGGCAACCATTGTATGGGCGCAGTTGGAGGTGTTGGAAGAAGTGGTGCGAGGGTCTCATTTCTCGCCTTACGGGAGCGATGCACGGAGGCGGGAAAAAGGCCTGGGTTCCTCTCCCGAGACACCCGATAGGATTGCACGCTTCCCGATGAACAATTGTCAGTGACGTGTGTCGCAGAGCGGGGTGACGTTGGAGCGGACCGAAAACCCACCCAAGCAAAGGAAGCTTGGATGGGGCACCCGCAGCCGATTCCCGCTAAACCGGTTCGCTAGGGATGGCGCTTCTTGAACGCACGGGATGGCGCTGCGGTTGGAAAGCGTAGAAGTACCACTTCAGATATTGCGGCAGCCAGTGCAGCACGCGGAAGCGCGACGTGCCGGCGGTGCGGTCGCGCCAAACGCTGGGAATCTCTGCGATGCGATAGCCGTTGAGAAATGCTTTGACAGTAAGCTCCAGTCCCAACTCGAATCCGGCCACGCTCTCGACTTTGAGCTCGTGCACCATGACCGCGTCGTAGAGTTTGAAACTATTTGTCGCGTCGTGCGTCGGGATACCGCGAAACCAGTGCAACGTGAGGCCGCTGATGCGCGACATCAATTGCTTGAAGAATGGCCCGCCGATGAGTTGTCCGCCGGGCATGTAGCGGCTGCCGCAAATAAGGTCGTAGCCTTGCAGGTACAGCTCGTACATGCGATCGACGGTGGTGAGTTCGTCAGAGAGATCGGCCATGGTCACCAGCACCGGTCCGGATTCGACCGCATCGAGTCCCGTCTTGATGGCATTGGTGACGCCGCGCCCGTAGATATTCTTGATCAGCTTGAGGCGCGTCTCACCGGCCGCGATGATCTCCTGCACGACGGGAACGGTGTTGTCGGCGTCGAAGTCGTAAACCACGAGCGCGCTGAACGGAGTCTTAATTCCGGATGCAAGTTCGTTCCACAGCGCGCGAAAGTTCGCGCCTTCGTTGTAAACCGGGATCACGACGGTGAGTGGGGGATTGGACGGGCATGGCTAAGCTGCGTATCGAACGGCAAGCAGATCCCTCGCTTCGATCGTGAACACTAGACAACTTCGCGGCTAGTCGAGGCTGCCGCCAACCGCTGATTGTCATCACAGGAGGGCGTCACCGACCGGAATCTGCTCGGTCGTGCCGACTTCAGGACTTCGAGCAACCATCAGGAATTTTCAGTTGAGCCGCGCGCCGCGGTCGGGCTGCCACATCAATAAGGATCTGATAGCGCAGCGAGCTGCCGCTCCTTCAACCGTTCGCGCTATTGGCTAATTGCCAATTGCTAGTTGCTCATCTCACATCTGCCCCACGGAAATCTGCTCTTCAATCCAAGGCACAATCTCGTCGAGAATTACGGCGAGTGTGGTCGGCGCTGTGAAACCGAGAATCTCTTTCGCTTTGGTCACGTCGGGCGAGCGCTCCTGCACGTCATACTCATAGGGCGGGTCGGAGACGTAGCGAAATGGCTTTTTGTCGCCGTGGATCTTCTTCCACACGGCCTCGGCAAGTTCCAGCACGGTGGTGCGCGTCGGCGTCGAGAGATTGAAGTCGTTGTTCTTGGCGTTCGGATGCTCGACGCACAGGCGAATGCCGCGCGCCAGGTCGCCGCCGTAGGTGTAATGGCGAACCTGGTTGCCGGCGCCCAGAATATGCAGCGGGTCCTGACCCTTCAGCACCTTCTGCACCAGGTCGGGCACCACGTGGGACATCGCCAGCTTCACATTGCCGCTCATGATGTCGCGATCGGCCAGGGCGCGCTTCTCGCCAATGCCGACGCAGTTGAACGGTCGCGCGATGGTGTACGGCAGCTTGTACTGCTCCCACCCGCCCTGCGCGAAATACTCCGTGGCCAGCTTCTGGAATCCATACGTGGAGCTGGGCGGAGGACAACGCCGCTGCGCGCCTTCCGGCGTGGGGAACTCGGTTGTGTTCTCGAAGACCATGCTCGAGGAAACGACCGTGATCTTTTGCAGCTTGGCGTGTTGGTGCGCGCGGATCGCGGCGTCGAACGCGGCAGCGGTGATGCGCTCGTTCTCGGCGATCAGGTCGTAGGCGAACTCGTGGAAGTAGCTGATGCCGCCAATCATTGCGGCGGCGGCGACGAAGTGATCGCAGTCCTCCAGCAGTTCTTTCAGGAGCGGGATGTCTTTGGCATCGCCTTTGACGAATTGGAAGCGCGGGTGCGAGTCGTAGCTCTTCTCGACCTTGCCGTATTTGCTGTAATTGTCCAGGCCGATGACGTTGTAGCCGTTGTCCAGAAGCTCCTGGATGAGATAACCGTTGATGAAGCCGGCCGAGCCGGTAACGAGTGCTTTCATAAGTGCGAGTTTTGTCCTTTTACGTGACGATGAGATATGAGCCCGAAGGGCGGCATTTGTTTTAGCCGTGGGCGTGAGCCCGCGGTTTCGCGTCATTAGTTTCATTTGTTGGAGTCCCGCAGGGACGGCACGTCCCATCCCGGCCCGGAATTCCAATTTGTCGTGTCGGCGGCGGAGGGTGCCGTCCCTGTAGGGACTCGCCAATTCTTCAAACCTCTACCGCGGGCTCACGCCCACGGCTAAAACAAATGTCGCCGCTCCGCGGCTTTATTTAGGCGTTAGCCGACGCGAACTGCTTCGCCGGCAGGAAATTCCAGGGATCCACCACAACCTTCCCGTCCGGAATCTCAAGGTCGCGATATACCGCGTGGGGCGCGCCGATGATGATGATGTCGGCTTTGCGGATCGCAGTCTCCGGCGAGACGAAATAGCTCTCGTGGAGATAGGGATCGGCGCACAGCACCTCCAGCGCCTCGACCTCCAGCAGCTTCTTCAACTTGAACGACAGGCTGTCGCGCTTGTCGTCGGACTCCGCCTTGAACGCCATGCCAAGAATCGCCACCCGCTTGTTCGCGAGATCGTGCGGCCGCAACTGTTCGACCAGGAACATCGGCAGGCCTTCGTTGATCAGCATGGCCGCATGGCCGAGGAAAGAAATTGTTTTGCGAGAAGGCGGCGAGTTGCAACGTATCCTTCAGCAGACACGGGCCGGCGGCGAAACCGGCGCGGGCGAAGCTGCGCATGCGCGGATAGTCGCGCGTGACCGCGTCGTGGATGCGATAGAAATCGAGGCCGCGGCTTTCTGCCAGTATGTAGAACTGGTTGGAGATGGCGAAGTTCGCGTAGCGCCAGGCGTTGGTGAACAGCTTGGCGAGCTCGGCCTCGGGCGGCGTCAACTCGATCAGCGTGGGCGCGATCTTCCCGAAGAGCTGCTTGGCCGCGGTCATCGCATCCGGCTCAAACGCGGAAACAATCTGCGGCAGCTTCACCAGCTCTTCAATGGCATTGCCTTCGGCGATGCGCTCCGGACAAAAGGCCAGCAGGACCTTGCGATTGAGCCTGCGCAGGCGCTCATGCACCAGCTTGCTGACGCCGGGATAGACGGTGCTGCGCAAGATCAGCAGCGTGCCATCGGGCATGTGGTCGAGCAGCGCGTCAATGCTTTGGTACACCTCGTTGACCGTTGGATTGAGGTGCCGGTCGACCGGCGTTCCCACCACGGTGATGACCGCGTCGGCAGCGTTGATACAGGTGGGATCGAGCGTCGCCTTCAGCGACTTGCCCACGACTTCGCGCAATAGCTCGTCGGCCCCGCGCTCCATAAACGGCATGGCGCCGGAGTTGACCAGATCGATCTTGACCGGATCGATGTCCAGCAGATCGACCTCGAATCCGGCCTTGGCGGCCAGCACAATGCCCAGAGGGCAGGCCGACATGGCCGCACCCGCCGACGATGGTTACCCGATGGATGGTTTTCATGAAACTTCTATTTTAGCTGGAGTGGAGCAGTTTGCCGCGCTTGCTGAATAGAAAGTATAACGACGACAACCTTAATCCCAAAGCCGCTCCCAGTCTGGAACGCTGATGGAGAGCAGCCTTCGCGCCTTGCCTGCGGCTCCGAAGCATTGCATATATTCGAAACGACCGTCGATAGCCGCAAGATCAAGCGAAACGGGCTTCGATCCACGAATGGGAGCGGTGCGGTGACCATCACCGAGGCACTGAAAATCACGCAAGGTGTACCACGCGGCGCGCGGCCGTTTGCGGTCACGCTGGCGTGCGGCTTCACGCCGCTTCATCTGCGGACGTTCCTGGGGGCCTATCTTCAGCAGACATTGCCCGACCGCAGGGTTACGGTTGGCACCGGCTTATATGGCGATCTGGCCGGAACGCTGGAAAGTCTCTCCAGCGCGCCACCGCCCGATGGAATTGTGATCGCGCTGGAGTGGGCGGATCTCGATGCTCGCCTGGACTACCGGAGCGCGGGTAGCTGGAGACTGGCGGCTGCGGCAGACATCGAAGCCAGTGCGCGTACGATGCTGGAGCGCATTGCGGCGGCGCTGCTGCGGATTCCTGCTGGTCCGCGGATTGCGATATCGCCGCCGATGCTTCCTCTGCCTCCGGTGTTTCACACGCAGGGATGGCAGGCGTCGCGATACGAGCTCGCGCTCCGGGCCGAGGTACTCCTCTTCGCAGCCAAGGCGGCGCAGGATGGGCGGGTCGCGGTCATCAACATGCAGCGCGTTGCCGAAGGCTCACCGGCCGGCGCGCGCCTCGACCTCAAGAGCAATCTTTATACTGGCCTTCCCTACACCATCGGGCACGCTGACCGGCTGGCCTCGCAGCTTGCAATAGCAATAGCTCCACCGCCGCCGAAGAAGGGCATCATCTCCGACCTCGACGACACGCTGTGGAACGGTATTGTGGGCGAAGTCGGGCCGGACGCCGTGACCTGGGACCTTGCTAGCCACTCGCATTTGCATGGGCTGTATCAGAAGTTGCTGGCGTCGCTCGCCGAATCCGGCACGCTGATCGCGGTCGCGAGCAAGAACGATCCGGCAGTCGTGCAGAAGGCTTTCGAGCGCCAGGACCTGCTGCTTCGTCCCGAGCAGATTTTCCCCATCGAGGTGCACTGGCAGGCAAAGTCGGGCAGCGTGGGGCGGATTCTCCAGACCTGGAACATCGCTGCCGACAGCGTGATCTTCGTCGACGACAGCCCGATGGAGCTGGCCGAGGTTGCAGCCGCGCATCCGGGCATAGAGTGCGTGTTGTTTCCCAAGGACGACTACAACGCTTGCCTGGCCATGATGCGGCACCTTCGCGATCGCTGCGGCAAGGAGCATGTCTCTGCGGATGACGCGGTGCGGCTCGACAGCGTTCGCAAGAGCGCAGTGTTTCGCGAGCAGGCCTCTGGTGGCGCTGCGCCGGAGAGTTTTTTGCAGCAGGTTGGCGCGGTGGTGACCTTCGATTTCGGCGCGGGCGATCAGCCGCGGGTGCTGGAGTTGGTGAACAAGACGAATCAGTTCAACTTAAATGGCCGCCGCTACGCGGAAGCGGACTGGCGGAAGCTGTTGGCGAAGGCGGGCGCGCTTTGCCTTGCGGTCAACTATGAGGATAAGTTCGGGCCGTTGGGGACGATTGCGGTCGCGATGGGGCATCAACGTGAGGGTCGTCTTGAGCTTGCAAGTTGGGTAATGAGCTGCCGCGCATTCGCCCGCCGCATCGAGCATCAGACGCTGAAAATGCTGTTCGAGACCACGGGCGTAAGCGAGATTGCGTTGGACTTCACGCCCACGGCGAAGAATGGGCCACTGCGCGAATTCTTCGCCAGCCTGCTCGGTGAAGACCCGACATCGGAGTTCCGCTTGGCACGCGCGCAGTTCGACGCGAAATGCCCTGCCTTATATCATGAGGTGCGCGAGATGAGGAGAGCCGAAGCTCATGGATGAGACCCGCGAGCGTTTGACGAAGTGTTTCGAAGTCGTGTTTCCCGACCTGCCGCAGGCCGCGATCGCGGGCGCCTCGACCGCGACACTGGAAACCTGGGACTCCGTTGCCGCTATCACATTGATGAATGTCATAGAGGATGAATTTGGGCTCGAGATCGATCTGGACGACTTGGCCAGCCTGGACTCGTTCGAAAATCTACATTCCTACCTGCAGAAGCGATTACAGGCCGCGTAGTTCCGCTTTTCGCTGTTCGCCATTCGCTCTTCGCCAGAGCCCAGCACGTTGATATCCTGGCGAAAAGCGAAGAGCGAATGGCGAAGAGCGATTAGAATCTGTGTCTCTGTGGTGAAATGATGAGTCGCGTACCTCCATGACCTCACTCATGCTCAAAATCCGCCGCGGCGAGACGCCCTTCTTTCGCGGCGTTCGCAAGGTGGCGCAGCGTGTGCGCTCGGGCAAGCTTCCGTTGCCGGGTTTCCTGCATCCGCTGCTGCGATTCGGCTTCAATTTGCAGCAGTCGGGCATCTTGCTTGCGGGCTGGCTCTTCAGCTACCTAGTGCGCGAGCCGCTGTTCCGCGGGCGCTGCGAGTCCGTAGGCAGGAACTTCCGCATCGAGCGTATGCCTTACGTTGAAGGACATACGAGGATCTACATTGGCGACGACGTTATTTTTTTTGGCAAGGTCGGTTTCTTCAGCGGGCGCATTTTCGACGAACCCAAGGTCGTTCTCGGCAATCGCGTGGAGCTGGGGCACAATGTGATCTTCACCGTGAACCGCGAAATCGTGGTGGAAGACGACGTCAACATCTCCTCCGACGTGAAGCTCATGGATACCGATTCCCATCCGCGCGATGCGATGGAACGTATTGCCGACCTGCCGCCGCGGCTGGAGGAAGTCAAGCCCGTGCGCGTCGGGCGTTACGCCTGGATCGGGCAGGGTTCGTTCATCCTGAAGGGCGTCACCATTGGCGAGGGCAGCATCATCGGCGCCAACAGCGTGGTGATCAGCGACATTCCTCCGTATTGCGTTGCCATGGGAAATCCCGCGCGCGTGGTGGTCAAAAATATCAACCAGACCGCCGACGCAGCCCCGCGCTAGAGACAACCACTGCTCGTCACATTTCGTTGTGACTTCCGCTGCGTCTTGCCGTCCTTCGGCCCGCTTGCTTTATCCTGATCGTTATGCCCGCACTCGTCGAATGTGTTCCCAACTTTCTCCGAAGGCCGCGACAAGGCCCGCGTCGATGCCATCATCGAAGCCATGAAAATGGACGGCGTCTATCTGCTCGATCGCGAGATGGATGCCGACCACAACCGCTGTGTCATCACGCTGGTCGGCGATCCGGTGAATGTGGCCGAGGCTGCGGTGCGCGGCGTCGGCAAAGCCGCCGAGCTGATCGACCTGACCAAACACTCAGGTGCGCATCCGCGGTTGGGCGCGGCAGACGTGATTCCGTTTATACCGATCGAAGGCGTGACGCTGGAGGACTGTGTCGCCATTGCGCGGCGGGTTGGCGAAGAAATCTGGAAGCGCTACAAGGTTCCGGTGTATCTCTACGAAGCTGCCGCGCAGGCCCCCGAGCGGCAAAATCTGGAGAACGTGCGCCGCGGGCAATTCGAAGGCATTCGTGAAGAGGTGAAAACCAATCCCGCGCGCAAGCCCGACTTCGGCGAAGCCGCACTACATCCCACGGCGGGCGCGACGATTGTGGGTGCGCGCAAATTCCTTGTGGCCTACAACGTCTATCTCAATACGCCCGAAGTGGAGATTGCAAAGAAAGTCGCCAAGTCGGTGCGCTTCTCCAACGGCGGGCTGCGCTATGTGAAGGGCATGGGCGTGCCGGTTCGCGGACTGGCGCAGGTTTCGATGAACCTGACCGACACCGATCAGACGCCGATTGCGCGCGTCTTCGAGTACGTGAAGCGCGAGGCCGCGCGTTACGGCGTGATGCCGGTTTCGAGTGAGATCGTCGGGCTCATCCCCAAAAAGGCGCTGGAGGATGCGGCCGAGTGGTTCTTGCAGGTGGAGAACTTCGATTCGTCGCTGATCCTGGAGAACCGGCTGGCGGCGGTGATGAGCGGCAAGATGGCCGTGGGCGGCGTGCGCGCCGGGGTCGAGCCGTTCATCGAGCAGCTTGCCGCGCCAACCGCGGCTCCGGGAGGAGGTTGCGCCTCGGCGGCAACGGCGGCGATGGCGGCCGCGCTGGGCAGCATGGTTGCGGGCATGTCGCGCGGCAAGAAAGCGTACGTGCAGTATGAGCGTGAGCTGAGCGATGCGCTGGCGCGACTGGCCGAGCTGCGGGAACAATTCAAAGCTGCAATCGATGCCGACGCCGAATCGTTTAACGAGGTGATGGCAGCCTACAAGAAGGCGAAAGAGCATCCCGAGGCGCAGGCGGAAGTGGAAGCCGCAACCAAGAAGGCGACGCTGGTGCCGCTGGTCGTAGCCGAGCGCGCGAAGGAAGTGGGGCGGATTATCGAGTCGCTGCGTCCGATGACGAACCCGAAGATGGCGTCGGACCTGACGGTCGGGGCGGCGCTGGCGCAAGCCGCGATTCAAGGCGCGCTGGCGAATGTGGAGATCAATCTGGGGGACATTAAGGACGAGGTGTTCCTGGCGGATGTGCGAAAGCGAGTCGAAGCTGTGAGAGGATAAGGTTGGGATCAGAGGCGCGCAGTCGCAGGCAAACCTGCGGGGCCAGGCAGATCCTATCAGAACATTTCCCAGCGCTCCCGCGATGGCTAATAACTTTCGCCCTGCGGACGAGCGGGTGCCGTGCGCAGGCTACTTATAGTTCTGCCCGATCCAATCCGAGTACCGATACTTCAGTTGGTACAGCGCCCACGCGGCCTGCACGGTGGAGTGGCCGGGGTCATTGGCGGTGAGGCTGAATTCCGCCACGCCTCGGCACCAGCCGTGCCAGCAGTAATTCCAGCTGCCGTCGGCAGTCTGCGCATCCAGCATGCGGTCGATCCAACGGGGGCGAACCAGGTCGGGACGGCCCGCTCCCAGCAGACAGGCGTTGCGCTGGTAATACATATCGGTGAGGCGGAAATCCCAGAAGCCATCCTTGGCCACGCCTTCGGCAACCGGGTTGATGACCGCATTCAACTCAGGCGAGGGCCCGTTGAAGCGGCGATAAATATCCAGCGCGATGAGCTGGAAATGCAGCCGGATGCCCCAGTGGTACTTGGTGGGCGAGAACAGGTCGGCATGGTCTTCGGGGGTAATCTCGACTTTATCGGGCGCGCTGGCATAACCGAACCACCGGTCTTGCCACGACAGGTAGGGCACGTAGGCGCGCGGAATGAGCGGAACGGCCAAGGTGGGAAAGGCCCAACGCGCGTAGTACCACGTTGTGGGATGTCCGGGGACGTGCACCCACTTGCTGGCCAGATAGCCTTGTACATACTGTTGCAAGCGGGGATCGTCCGACATCTCCGCCATGTCGCCCACCATAAACATCAGCGGCGGATTGCCATAATTTTCGGGATGATCGAGGATCCACTGGGTGGAGGTTGCGATGGCATGATCGAGCTGGGCGTTAAACTCCGCGCGCGAGCGGCGATGGAGCGAGTAATTGTTATTGAGTACGCCCACGCCGAATAGAAGAACGACGACAGCGAATGCCGCCAGGCAGCAGAAGAAGAGCAGCCGTAGCAGCGGCCTTCGCGGTTTCGCCGGCGCCGGAGTGAGCGATGGAGAAGCAGTCATGGGGCTAGCGGCCGCTGGCGGCGAACTCCCGTTTCGACGCGGTGGCGCCGGTATCGGCCTCGACCATCATGCGGACCAGGCCCTGGAAATCGACATCCGGGTGCCAGTTCAGTTCCTGCCGGGCGAGCGAGGCGTCGCCGCGCAGATCGTGAATCTCGCCGGTGCGGAAGAGCTTGGGATCGACTTCGACATATTCATTCACAACTTTGGCCAGGTCGGCCCCTTCGGGAACGAGGTCAAGGCAGCGCAGCACCTCGCCCACGAATTCGAAAACGCTGTGCGACTGGCCGGTGGCGATGACGTAGTCCTTGGCCTCCGGCTGTTGCAACATGGCGTGCATGGCGCGCACATAGTCGCCGGCGAAGCCCCAATCCCGGCGTGCGTCCATGTTGCCCAGCTTGACCTTGTTTTTCTGGCCGCGCGCCCAATCGGCCGAGGCCAGGGTGATCTTGCGGGTCACCATCTCCGGACCGCGGCGGGGCGACTCGTGGTTGAACAGGATGCCGCCGACGGCAAAGATTTTGCGCGCGCGATAGACCTCGCATAGCCGGTGCGCGGCAGTCTTGGAGACGCCGTAGGGAGACGTAGGCGCCAGGCGCGTTTCTTCGCTGCGCAGACCGTTCAGGTTGCCGTACATTTCGGAGCTCGAAGCCTGATAGACGCGGGTGTCGGGCTTAAGGCGCTCGACGATGTTGAGCACGCGCGCCAGGCCGCCAACGTTGATATCGAAAGTTTCGGCAGGAAGATGCCAACTGCTGGGGACGAAGACCTGGCCGGCCAGATTGTAGACTTCATCCGGCGTGGCCTTGGCGAAGGCGACCTCCAGCGAGACCGTGTCCCGCATATCGCCATAAAGGAGTTCGACTCGGTCTTGTATTCCGTTCAGCCAGCGCATGGTTGCCGACTCGCGGCGCACCAAGCCATAAACGCTGTATCCAAGTTCAAGCAGGTATTCGGCGAGATAGCTGCCGTCCTGCCCAGAGATGCCGGTGATGAGAGCTTTTTTCATGATTGAGTCCCTTGTGCTTGATTCGTGACGCCCTGTCGCCGTTCGCTATTCGCTTTTCGCTATTCGCCAGAACGGCAGGCGAGCGATGACTGGCGAACAGCGAAGAGCGAATGGCGAAAAGCGTCTCCTCTATCTTCCGCCGCGTCCGAGCAGCAGGATCTTGATGGTCGAGAACATAATGAAGAGGTCCAGGCCGAGCGACACATTCTTGATGTAGAACAGGTCGTAAGCCAGCTTCTCGCGATTATCTTCCAAAGTAACATTGTAACCGCGATTAATCTGCGCCCAGCCGGTGGCGCCGGGTTTTACCAGCCAGCGCTCCTTGTAAAACGGGATGCCAGCAACGCACTCCTCCTCCTGCTCGGGAACGAAGGGGCGCGGACCGACAAAGGCCATATCTCCTTTAACGATGTTGAAGAGCTGAGGCAATTCGTCGATGCGGGTGCGCCGCAGCCACTTTCCTACGCGAGTGATGCGAGCGTCGTCATCCTCGACCGGCCGCAACTGTTTCTTGTCGGAGCCTTCGTACATGGAGCGAAACTTGAAAACGGTGAACAGCTTGCCGTTTTCGCCGACCCGTTTCTGCCGGAAAATCGCCGGGCCGGGAGAGTCGAGGCGAATGGCGATCAGCGCCAGCAGCATGATAGGCGAAGTCACCGCGATGGCCAAACTGCCGAGCGCCAGCGAAAACACTCTTTTATAGAGCCGCAAGGCGGTGCGCACATGAAAGCCGGGCGAAAACAACAGCCAACTCAAGCGCAGCGAATCCAGAGGAATTTTCCCGGTGATGCTTTCGTAGTAGTCGGGACCATCCTGGATGTAAACCCCCTTGGCTTTTAGCCGGAGCAGCTTATCGACGCGCAAGCGGCCGCGGCGGTCGCCCATGGTGACCACGATGCGCCGTACGGCGCGCTGCTCGACCAACTCTTCCAGATCGTCGTCATCGAAGCGAGGCACGGCAGCGGGTTGCGTGGTCTGGCCGACAAAACCCACCACGCGGATGCCAAGCTCGGAGCGGCCTGCAATGGCGTCCATCAGCGGCAGCGCCAAGGGCCCGTCACCGTAGAGGACGGCGCGCTCGGAAAAGCGCGCAGAACGGTTCAAAACGAAGAACAGTTTGCGCCAGGCCGGCACAGTGATGGCAACGATAGCGACTCCCATCCATAGAGTGCTGCCGACCAGCCTGAGCTCGGGGAACATGTAGTAAAGGACCGAGAGGGTGACAAACGAGCAGCCCAGCACCCCGACCAGCCGGGTAACGACTTCGCGGCGATTGGAGAGCACGATGGAGTCGTAGAGGTCGAAGTAGTACATCAAGAGCACAAACACGCCGACCACCAGCCCTATGCGCCCCAACCCATTTTCGTAGAGAAGATAGATGTTGGCGTCGGTGGCCGTTCCCGCCCAATACACCACCGCTGCCACAAAGCCGAGGGTGACAAGTAAGGCCTCAGTCACCGTCAACAACAGTGTGCGGGTGGGGAAATAGGCATTGAACAGACGAATCATGCCGAAGCCGCTTTGACCTGTTCCGTGTCCTTCCTGGCTTGTTTTTTGGCTTCTTTCTTGGCTTCTTTGGCTTCTTTTTTGGACTTCTCCGCGGAGTGATTGTCGCCGTAGTACGGGTCGTAATCGATATTCAACGTGGAAGCCTGGTTAAAGACCATGCCTATCAGCTTCGACCGTTCCAGACAGGCGACCGCTTTGTTGAGCACCTTCTTGCGGGTGATACCTTCGCGTACGACCACCAGCACGCCGTCACAAAGCCGTGCCAGCGAGGTCGAGTCCGCCATGGGCAGCAACGGGGTAGCATCCAGCAGCACCCAATCGAAATTGGCCGCGATCGCATCCAGCATCTTGGCGAAGCGGTCGGATTCCAGCAGAGGTAGCGGTTCCTCCATAGGATGACCGGCAGCCAGGAACCAGAGTGGCAAATCGCGGACTTGATAGAGCGAATCCTCGAGCGCGAGCTTGCCATCATTCCACTCGCTGATGCCGCGCAACGGCGAGGCCGAAAGCAGCGCGCTGGCGGTGGGACGCCGCAGGTCGGCTTCGATCAGCAGGACGCGGGTTTCCGGACGCCGCGCCAAGGTGAGAGCCAGATTGACCGCGACCACCGACTTGCCTTCATCGACCACCGAGCTGGTAATGAGGAGCTTCTGCAGGCGGCGCTTGTTCTGCATGTGCGCCAGCCGCGTTGCCAGGACGCGAAACATTTCTGCGCCCGTGCCATTGGGCTCGGTCAACGACACCAGCCGCTGCTCCGGGGTGGGCACGGGATGAAGCACGCGGTCGGTAGAGACATTGAGGGCTGGGACGGGCTCCGCTGCGCCCAGGGGCGGCGCGGCTGCGACCGCGGCGGCGATTCCGCCGGTTTCCGGTTGATCGGCAACCAAAGGCGAGGCACTGGACTGTTCACCACCCTGGGACCGTTGTAAGGCTTCGTACACTCGACTCATGGTTAGGCTCTCCTCCCGGCAGTAGCTTGCATGGGCTTCTCGGCTTGTAATTCTTCCTGGTTATCCACGGTGCGCAGCAGGCGAAACAACGAGCGCAGCAGGCTGTCGTTGTTGTCGGCCGCGGCGGTCAGCGACCCGGGAACTTCCTCCGGCAAGGCGGGGCTGATGAGCCGGAAGTCGGCCGCGACCTCGGTGATCATGTCGCCGGTCACCGGACGCTGCTCGTGGGCGAACGCGTTGACCATGGAATTTTCGCAAAGGTTGTTGACGATGCGCGGGATGCCGCGCGAGAACTCAAACAGCTTGTCTAAGGCATCGTCGGAGAACACCGGCGGCTCGGGTGGCGCTCCGGCGCGCTCCAGGCGCGACAGCACGTAAGCCCGGGTCTGCGCGTGATCCAGCGGTTGCAACTGGCAACGCAGGGCGACGCGCTGCTTCAACTGCCGCAATTCGGGCGAGTCCAGAATCAGCTCCAACTCGGGCTGTCCCATCAGGACGATCTGCAGCAACTTCTGCTGCGAGGTCTCCAGGTTGGTCAGCAGCCGGATCTCTTCCAGCAGGTCGGTGCGCAAGGCCTGGGCCTCATCCACCACCAGCGCCGTGATCAAACCGCGCGCGTGGCGCTGGATGAGGAAGCGATTCAGGTCAAGCAACATCTCGGTCTTGGTGCGTCCGGCGTAGGGCAGGCCAAGATCGGCCATGATGTACTGGAAAAACTCGACCACCGGAAGCAGCGGATTGAATACATAGGCGAAGGCAATGTTGTTCTTGCGCAACTCGGCGAGCAGGCAGCGCACCAGCAAGGTCTTGCCCGTTCCCACCTCGCCGGTGATCACGATGAACCCTTTCCTGCGGCCCACCCCGTAATGCAGATTAGCCAGGGCTTCGTTGTGGCGCGGCGTGGGATGATAGAAAAACGGGTCCGGGCTGATTTCGAACGGGTTCCGCGCCAGCCCGAAGAATTGCTTGTACATTTACGAGCTCCAGTAGTAGACGTAGGCCACGCCCGAGGGCAGCAGAATCAAGATCAACACCGTAGCGGCGATCGCCAGCCGAGGCGCCCAGCGTGCCCTGCGCAACTCCTTCGAAGTGGACAGGGGAGGAATCTCCGCCAGGATGGGCAGGTCGATCGCCTCGAGCAGGGCCTGCTCACCGCGGATCCGATCGTCCAGGAACTCGACACCGAAGCCGAACAACACCGCCAGCCCAAAGCCCGCGCCAATGGCCATCAAGGAGAACTTAAAGCGGTCGGGGAAAGCCGGCTTGTCGGGCAGCGATGGCGGATCGATGATGCGGAACTGCGCCCCCTGCTGTTGCTTTTCCAGGCTGGTGGCCAAGGCCGACTGCTGTTTCTTAGCCAGCAGTTCCTGATACTCCTTCTTCATGTTGCCGAAGTCGCGCATCATGTCGGCCATTTCGGCTTCCACCGCCGGGGTCGCGTTCAGCCGCGCCTGGTAGACCTGTCCCTCCTGTTGCAGCCGCTGGATGGTTGCGTTGGCGCGGTCAATTTCCATCTTATTCATCTTCATCTGGGTCTTCAGCTCGACCAGCGGCATGCCCGCCTGCACCTGCTGCGGCGTAGCGTTATCGGATTCCATGTTGTCGCGGGCTTCGGCCGCCATGTCTTTCTTCAGCTTTTCCAGCGACGCGATCGTCTCCTTCAGCTTCTTGACGTCGGGGTGATCGTCGGTATCCTGCACCTGCAACTGGGCGAGCGCGGAGCGCGCATTATCGAGCTGGCTGTCGATGCTGGTGGGCACCACGGACGAGTCACTCATGTTCTGGTACTGACTCTGTATCGAGTTCAAGTAGGTCTGCTGCTGGATGGCGTGTTCCTTGGCCGCCTGGGCATTCTGCAACTGCTGCTGAACGCCATTCAGGATTTGTATGTTGCTTTGCAGTTGCTGCGGAAGCGAGCCGTCGTGCTGGGCCTCATAGGCCCGCACCTTGGCTTCTTCGTCGGCCAGGGTCTGGCCCAGGGCCCGCACCTGCGAGTCGAGGAAGAGCGTGGTCGCTTCCGACTGCTCCTGGCTGGCGCGCACGTTTTCGTCGACGAAGAACGAGGTCAGGGCGATGGTGACCTTTTGCGCCGCGCTGGGATCGGGGGCTTTATACGATATCTTGAACGCGACCAGCTCCGGTTTGCTGGACAGGTTGGACTCGCCGGTAATCATGTCCATCCTGACGTCCTCGCGCATTTTTTCCACTTGCAAATCCGGCGAGTAGGAGTAGCCGGGATACAAATGGAAGCGCTCGATCAGGTTCAGCAGACGGGTGCGGCTTAAGATCTGCGTGCTCATGCTCTGGACTCGGTCGGCCAGGTCCACTTCTACGTTGGGCGCCACCAGGTTGCTGGGCACTTTGGGCGGTTCCACCAGAATGGTGCTTTCCGAGGCATAGCGCGACGGAAGGAACCAGGCCGAGGCGAACACAATCGCCCAGCCGAAAAACAACGGACCCAGGATCCACCACTTGCGGCGGAGCACAATCGCCCAATACTCGTCGAAACCTTGTCCCGATTTCTGCTCGTCAAATTCCTGCATAATCAATCACCGTCCAATTCCATGGTCCCAGACGTACCGGACGGTCACTCCCACACCGCTGGTGAAGCTATTGTCCGGTAGCCCGAAGTAATTTTGGCTTTGTTTTATGAGTGCGAAATACGCGCTCATCGTCCACGCATCGTTGAAGAGCTTTCGGTTCACGCCCACCGTGCCGTCAAAGGATTTCAGGTATTGCTCTGCCCGAAAGTTCGAGATCGAGGTGCTGTCGTTGTATTGCAGTCCAACTCCGAGATTCCACACCCGCGAGAGCGGGCGAGCATAGGTGGCGGTGACCTGATAGATATTAGCGGCCCCCAGGATTCCACCGGCGTTGGAGACGCCACGACTGCCCTGCAGGTTGAATTCGTTTTTCGGCGAAACGATCCATTTCAACGTAAAGCCCTCAGCCACACTCCAACTACTGTCGTGCATGATCTCCACGAAGCAGCCGAACTCGTTACAAAACACCGGAACGATGTCCTTAGTGGCGGTCTTTTCCGGCCCAATCCACCCGCTGGCCTGCAAATGAGCACTGAACACGTAACTGAGGAAGCCTTCTAGCGTGTTCACGCCGGCGCGCGACTCGCCGTGGCCAAAATCCAGAGCGGCAAATTGATAGCCGCCTCCGTAGGCCAATTGGGCGGTTTGCTGGTGCTGATAGAACGCGCCTTCCGAGTAGCTGACCGAGTTGTAGAGCGTGGTCTCGGGGCCCCCTCGAACATAGCGTTGAAAGCCCTCGCTACCGTTGAAATTGAGCGCGTCGTGGGGACTCAATTCATACGTTAGATCGAGATTGGCGTTGTTTTGCTCGACAATAGCCTGGGGATAATAAAACACGGGATTGGGATTGTTGGGAGTCGGCTGCCCCAAGTAGCTAAAGAACGGCTGGAATGGGTCGTCGCTGTAGAAGTAAGAGTCCTTCAGCCGCAACTGCCAGCGCTTGGCGAAGTTCCAGGTCAGGGTGCCGTAGGCCGACTGGCTCAACTCCTCCAGGGTGCTCGAATAGCCGTTGGAAAAATTCACCCCGCCGTTGTAATTGACCAGGAGACCGAAGGTGGGGCGCGATTCCGCGAGCGAGATTCCGCCGCCCAGCAAGGAGAGGCTATCCCAGGTGTTGGGACCACCATTGGTCGAGATCCGTTGCAGGATGGTGCCCACCGAGGTGTTTATGCTGATGCCCGCGTGGGAGACGGCATCGTTAAAGAGGTCGAGCCCCGGCAACTGCTCGGGATGGTTGAAGGTATCCTGCGGTCCGAGCGATCCCGTCTGCGTGCTGTCGCTGCCGCCGCTCTGCGCAGGATCGCCGGAACCGCTCTGCTGGTCGGTCCACGTGCTGGGCGATGAATTCGTGAACAGGGGCTGCGACGAACTGGAAGAACCGGGTTGCGACGAGCTGGTGCCGCTACTCTGTGACCACGCCAGCGAGGCGCAGAGTAACATTCCCGCCGCCAACATTGTTCCGAGTCGCTGTTTCATCTCATCCTCCCACCGTCTCGCTGGCACCGCGAAATCAGGGAATAACCAGCATGTCGCGAGGCTCCAGCTGAATGTTCTGAGACAAATTAATGCCCTTGATCACCTGCTTGTAGTTGAAATAAAACTTTTCCTGTTTGCCATTGGCATCGGTTCGCAAAACGTAAATCTTCTTCAGTTTGGCGAAATCGCGCAAGCCGCCGCTCAAGGAAATGGCGTCCAGAATGGTAATGGGATGGGTGAGCGGATAATAGCCCGGCTTGGACACATTGCCCATGATGTTGTAGCTGAGGCTATTGATCCCGACCACAATCACGGTGACTTGCGGGTCCGATAAAACCTTCGAGAGCGAGGCGGCAAGCTGGTCCTGCAACTGGTTGGGAGTCAAACCGACTGCCTTGATCTCCCCAATCAGCGGCAGGGTGATAATGCCGTCCGGACGCACGGCGACCGTCTTGGATAGCTCAGGCTCTTTCCACACGTTGATGTCCAAGCCGTCGCCGACGCCGATAACATAACCCTCGGGAGCGACTTTAGAAACCCGGGTCGCCGGAGTGTCGGTGGCCGGCAGCGGCGTAGCCTTGGCCTCATCTTTGCCGCTGTCCGCGTTGGAGAGCACGGGCTTGGCGGCATTGGACGGATCGGAGCCCGGGGACGAGGCCTCTTGCGCGGCTGCGGTCAGGGCCCACAATCCCAGCAAAACTATGAAAGCGAATAGAAACTTGTGCATCGTCCTTCCCTGTGGTTGCGGATACATCGGTCACCTCACTACGGATTACTCGGCCTTGTCTTCGGCGTGCTTGTTGTTGGAACTGGTGCGGCGCTGAGGAATCCCAACTTCCTTCAGCTTGTAGAGCAGGGCGCGATAGCTGATGTCGAGCGAACGCGCCGCTTTCTTCCGGTTCCAGTTATTGGCATGGAGCGCGTTCAAAATAATCCGCGCCTCCAGCTTGCGGACCGTCTGGCGAGTCAGTTTCTTCAGCGAAACCGGCCCGTCCATCATGAGAGCGTCAACCGGATCGCGTTCGTTGGGCTCCAACAGCTCGCTCAGGATCACGTCCTCGGTACCCATCACCACGTAACGCTTGACCAGGTTTTCCAACTGGCGAATGTTACCCGGCCAGGAGTAGCGCTGCATTTTGGCCATCAGCGCCGGTCGCACCATCACCGCTCTGCCGTTCAGCCTCTCGTTGTAGTACTGCAGCAGGTAATCGCAAATGACCGGCAGGTCCCCCGGACGTTCGCGCAGCGGCGGCAGGTGAATCGTCATCGTCGCGATGCGATAAAACAGATCGGCACGAAAGTTCCCCTGCTCAATCTCTTCGTGCAGTTCGCGGTTGGTCGCGCAGACCACCCGCACTTCAACTTTCTTGTCCTCCTGCGCGCCGATACGGCTAAATTGCCCGTCCTGAAGCAATTGCAGAAGCTTAGCCTGGAGCATGCTATCGAGTTCTGCGATCTCGTCAAGGAACAGCGTACCCCGGTGGGCCATCTCCACGCGTCCGGGTTTGGGATTAAACGCTCCAGTGAACGCACCGCGCTCATAGCCGAACAGTTCGCTTTCCAGAAGTGTGCCCGGAATGGCCGGGCAGTTAACCTTCACAAACGGACCCGAAGACCAGGGCGAGTAAATATGCAACAGGCGAGCGACAATGTCCTTGCCGGTTCCGCTCTCTCCGGTAATCAGCACCGAGAGGTTAGCGCCGGCCACCCGCTCCAGCTTCTGCCGAACATCGCGCATGGCCGGGGTCTGCCCGAAAATCACCGGCTCCGGCGGCAGCTGTTGGACCGAAATCGCACTTTCATTGTTCGAGCCAGCCAACAGGGGCATCTCGTCCTCAGGTCGCCGAAAGGGGTGACTGTTCCAACGAATTGCATTTCGCGAGCCAAGTTACTGCACATCGCAAAAAAATGCGCATTTCGGTTGTATGTTGCTGGTTTGTATATGATTGTTAGTGCAAAGTCAATTGGTAAATTGCTCTAATCCAGGGTCGAGAGGAACTATTTTGCGGTCAAATGTGTGCAAATGTTTTCACTCTACGGAACCCAGTTTCCCTGCTGGGCGACCTTTGCCGTTTGTCGGCCCTGAGTCACGATTCAACAGCGGATCCTGGAACTGTACTCCGAGCAGAAAGTACTGGCGATCGGCAATGCAACGAAGCACCGTAGCTTGCAGTCGCGAGACGGAACGAGGAAGCTGGGCCTTGTTCACTAAAGCGACGGGAACTTCAAGCGAGATTTGGGTTCCGGGATCGAGATAGCGACGAGTAGCCAGCAGGACTCCGCCCGCCGACAGGTTCAGGGCAGTGGCGAATTCAAGAAATTCTTCGCCGGAAGCCGCCCTCCCGCGGACAAAAAAAGGAATGGAGATAGGAAGTCGCTCCCAGCCGCGGCGCTCGGCGACGGACACGCTTCGACGCACTGCGATCTCCTGTTGTTACGCAGTGATAACGCACATCGGTGACCAAATAAGAATTCGAGGTAACCGTCGTAATTTGTGCTACATACGTCGAAATGACACCATGTGGCATGGCCCGACACAATGCAATGTCTTGCGGTTCAGGAGAAGAAGAATACCCGCAAAGGTGCAAACTCGTTCCTAAAAGGGCAAAACAAGTTACCATTGCAGCAGAAAATTAATCACTCAGCCGTTGACAATGTACCACTTTGCGGTAAGATCATGTCTCCCCCTGTAGAGTGCGTCTACTCTATCTCCCGAGGAACTGGTACTGGTTAAACCTAAGGCTGTCGTTTGACGAGAGTATGCCTGTGGAACAAAGATCGGGGATCATTCCTGATGGCGCCGAGGAGTCGTTCGACTCGGCCAGGAAGCGGAAGGGGGTCGTCTCCATGCAGTCAGCCAAGGCTTCCAGGGTGAGGCACAAACTGGAAGTTGTGACCGAAGACCACTGCAGCTGTTGCCGCGATGCCCTGGCTTCTGCTGCCCATGAATTGAAAACGCCGCTGGCCATTATGGGAGGCTATCTGCAACTGTTGTTGTCGGAGAAGCTAGGCCCTTTGAGTTCCCGCCAGATCGAAATTCTGACCGAGATGCAGGCCAATGGCGTTCGGCTTTCAAACTTCATCCAGAACCTCCTGACCTACACCTCGCTCAAGGTCGATCGTTTCGATCTGCAATACGAAGTCGGCAACATCGATGACTGCATCCGTGAAATCGCCGAGGTCTGGGCGCAACGCTTCCAGGACAAGGCGATTGCGTTTTACTTCCTGCCCAATGACAAGTTGGCGCCGTTTGCCTTCGACTATTACAAAGTGCAGCACGTGGTCTCCAATCTGCTGGACAACGCCCTGAAATACACCCCGGCTTCGGGAACGGTGTGGCTGCACGTCGAGCCGTATTTCTGGGAAAGGCGCGCAGCGCAGCGCAGTCCGCTGGTGGAACGTCGCAGGCAGCGGAGCGCAGCGCCGAACTGTTGCCGTATTTCGGTCTCGGATACCGGTCCGGGAATCGCGCCTGAATTCCAGCAAGAGGTCTTTCAGGAGTACTTCCGGCTGGTTCCTGAAGGGGTGCGGGCCGACGGCTATGGCCTCGGTCTGGCGATCGCCCGCCGTTTAGTGCAAACCGCGGGCGGTAAGATTTGGGTGGAGAGCGAACCTGGGTCGGGGAGCAAATTCTCTTTTCTCGTCCTCCTGAACCCAACCCCTAAACGAGTTGCGGAGGAGCAATGAGTACAGGCCACATTCTGGTGGTGGATGACGAACCGAGTATGCTGCGCTACCTGCAGACGGTGCTCGAGCTGGATTCGTATCGCGTATCGACAGCCTCCAACGGCATCGAAGCGGTCGAGAAGGTCCAGCGCGACGGTCCGGACCTGGTGTTGCTGGACATGGTGATGCCCGGCGCCGATGGGCTGGAAACCTTGCAGCGCATTCGCGAGACTCGTCCCTCGACCAAAGTGGTCATGTTGTCCTGCGTGCGGGATACCCGCAAGGTGGCGCAAGCCATGCGCCTGGGTGCGCAGGATTATCTCTCCAAGCCGGTGCAGAAGGAAGAGATGGACGAAGTGCTGCGCTTCTGCCTGGAGAACACCGATCCCGCCGCGCCCGCCGCCGGCGAGGCCATCGAGGTCAGCGAGGGCGTTTACTTCTTTTCGGCGACCCCGCAGATGCGCCAGCTCCGGGCGCAGGCGCTGCAGGTAGCCAAGTACGATTTCCCCGTGCTGGTTCTGGGCGAGAGCGGCACCGGCAAAGAAGTCCTGGCGCATCTCATTCACAAATACTCCGACCGCGCCCATCGAACATTCATGAAGATCAACTGCGCTGCCATGCCGAGCGAGCTGCTGGAGAGCGAGCTTTTCGGTTATGAGCCGGGCGCGTTCACCGGCGCCAACAAAGCCAAGCCCGGCAAGTTCGAGCTGTGCAACAAGGGCACGCTGTCTGCTGGATGAAATCGGCGAAATGTCGCCCGCTTTGCAAGCCAAGTTGTTGCAGGTTTTGCAGGACGGCCAGTTCTCGCGCCTCGGCGGCCGCGGCACCGTCAAAGTCGATGTCCGCGTTCTGGCCGCCACCAACATCAACATGCCGCAAGCCATCGCGCAGAAGACCTTCCGCGAAGATCTTTATTACCGCCTCAACAGCTTCGTGCTGCGTATGCCGTCGTTACGCGAGCGCCGCGACGAAATTCCCATGATGCTGCGGCATTTCATGATTCACCTCGCCGATCGCTATGCCTGCGCGCCGTTGACGGTTTCCCCGCGGCTGGTTGAGGCCTGCGAAAACTATCCCTGGCCGGGAAACATCCGCGAGCTGGAGAACTTCGTCAAACGCTATCTCGTGCTGGGCGACGAAGCCACGGCAATTTCCGAATTGCAACGCGGGGTAGCGCGCGGCACCTCCAACGGCAACGGAACCGAACCCATTGTGATGGAGAAACCCGCGCAATCGCAGCCTGACTTGAAGGAGATGGTCCGCAATCTAAAGAATGGCGCCGAAATGGAAGTGATTGCGCAAGTGCTGGAAGAGACAGCATGGAACCGCAAGCGCGCCGCCGGCAAGCTCAACATCAGCTACAAGGCACTGCTCTACAAAATTCGCCAATACGATATCCGGCCAAGACAGGTAAGCTAGCTTCGAGCTTCGAGCAGCGACTAAGTAATCGGGTGCCCCATTCATCCCATCGGTTGGGATGAGTGGGTCGTCGATATCTATCGTTTCCGTTGGGCGCCAATCCGCCACTTCGCGGCCACTTTTCCAGTTACTAGAAATGTTCTACGTAGAACATTTTTCGCCGCTGATTCAAAAAATCATTCCGCTTCAGCTATTTAGGATGCCCTTAAGACTTTTGTGGGGTAACTAGGGCGTTGGCAGAAATTTTCCCGCAATGGGAAGGGGCGCGGTAGTTCTCGCCAATTTTAGATTGAGAGGTGTTTCTTGATGTGCCACATTGTGGCGGGTGGCCCAGGTCTCGCGGGGTTCGAGACCTGAGTAGGGCATGTCAGTGTGGGAACGCTGTTCTCTCCCGTAATTTCAACCTGTGTGCACTCCACTCATTCAATCGAACGGGTACCGTCTCCTGACCGGCGTAAGTCAAGCCCGAAGCATGCGCTATGGATAGAAACAATCGTTGCCTTGGCGCGGTGATTGAGAGCACACTGTGGGAGTGATCGACGATGAAAATCCCCAGGTTTCGAACCCCGCGAGACCTGGGCCACCCGTCAACTCACGCTTCGGCAGGAGTGTCAACGGGTGCTGGTGGATGGTCGAGCTCCTTGTTCGGCGGCGGGTGGCCCATCCTTTCGTTTGGAATCGACCACTCTCCTTAAGGTTCGGGTGCCCCATCCTCGTCGCCTTCGCTTGGCGACAGGGTGGGCCGGGATGGATGCAGCCGTTGATAGCCAAGCGACTAGGATGAGAAACCCGGGCCCATCCTCTCCCCAAGGGGAGAAGGATGGCGCACCCGATCTTGGTAGATGGTCATGGTTATGACTGGAAAGGGTGGGCCACCCGCCCCGAGACCATGAGGATGAACATTCAAAGATTCGTAGTTTGCTTGGTGGTTTTCACGTTTGCGGCTCTTGGCCTCCAAGCCACGCAGGCTCAATCCATCCAGGTGCGGGTCTTGGATGGAGGGAGCGGAAAGCGCATCCCGAACGAGAAAGTGTCGGTTTTAATTAAGGGGGAGAAAGCGGCGAGGGAATACAAGACCGACGATGAAGGGGATTTTACGCTTCCAGTTGATCCCTCGGCTGACATCTTCGTGGCGACTGAATGGCGGGTCACTTGTAGAGCCGTAAAGCCGGGCGTGATTCCTTACGTTTCGGTGGCGACGATCATGCAGGAAGGAGTCACGCTGCAAAACACTTGCGGTCACGCTCAAAGTGAAACCATCAGAGGGAAATTGGTGATCTTCACAAGGAAGGCTTCGTTCTTCGAGAACTTCAAGCGTTGAGCCGCTCTTCGGGACGGCCTCGCTGTCTCTGGCAATGCTCAGTTCCGTGGTTGAGCCAGCATCCCGAAGAGCAACGCCGCTAAAGCGGCGGCTGGCGCTGCGACACGTCACCTCCGAATGGGAGCTGCGGAGTAACCTTAGGTTCCTCTGCGGTTAACGTGAGCAGCGCCAATCGGATGCGTGCGGCGAGGGGCGCAAACACTGGCGTTTACGTGTTTACGAGCGTCAACGCGAGTGGAATGAGTCGGTTCGGGGCGGAATGGCCTGTGCGGCGGGTGGCCCACCCTTTCGTTTGGAATCGACCACTCTCCTTAAGGTTCGGGTGCCCCATCCTCGTCGCCTTCGTTTGGCGACAGGGTGGGCCGGGATGGATGCAGCCGTTGGTAGCCAAGCGACTAGGATGAGAAACCCGGGCCCGTCCTCTCCCCAAGGGGAGAAGGATGGGGCACCCGATCTTGGTAGATGGTCATGGTTATGACTGGAAAGGGTGGGCCACCCGCCCAAAATTTCTCGATTCCCTCTTGGGTCGGACCAGCAGCTATCGTGACGGGAGGAGCTGCTTGTGCTCTTTTTGTGCCTGGTTGCGCCGAGGTTGAGGGGCTGGCGTTTGCCTTTTAATGGATGGTAGGACGATCTGCAATGACCAATAATGGCAATATCGAAGGTGGAGAAAACGTCCGAATCGCCGAACTGCGGGAATCGATTCGACGAGCATTTCCTGCACAGGCATACTCGGGAAGGGTAACAAGCTATGACGACGAGCTGGACGACCCTGATCGAGACGAGGAGAAGTATCTTTATGAGGCGCTCAAGGGGCGGAAGTGGATAGATGTCCCGCAACAGATCATTGGCGATCTGCCTGATGGATATGTACTGCTCACCCAGGAGGCTTTCGAGGCCTTTGTTGCAGCCTGGCTCCTTCGTTCATTAGAGAATATTGACCGCGAAGATGAGGTTCGAGACTTCGTTATTTACACGTTTAGTCCAAAGCATGACAAGGTTCCCGATACGACGGAGTACGTTCTGGATCGAGTTCGCGCTCTGAATCCAGAACAACGACATGTGCTCCACTCTGTTTTGGCGGAGTTCGCGGCACGAGACAAGTCCACATTCCGAAGAAAGCTCGCGTCCGCAGGGGCTGGCCTGCTTGATGCGTTGGGCTAACCGGCACGACGAATGCTGAACTGCCCTTTAGGGTCGAAACTTGACTGGGAGCGAGGGGGGTTGAGAGAGAGAGATACGTCACCCCCGAATGGGAGCTGGCGGGTGGCCCATCCTTTCGTTTGGAATCGACCACTCTCCTTAAGGTTCGGGTGCCCCATCCTCGTCGCCTTCGTTTGGCGACAGGGTGGGCCGGGATGGATGCAGCCGTTGGTAGCCAAGCGACTAGGATGAGAAACCCGGGCCCATCCTCTCCCCAAGGGGAGAAGGATGGGGCACCCGATCTTGGTAGATGGTCATGGTTATGACTGGAAAGGGTGGGCCACCCGCCCGCTCCATTTCCACTCTTCGGGTTTTTCTGCCAGACCTCGCTTCACCGGGTTCCGATGCATATAGCGTAGCTTCTCGATGCGCTTTTCCGTACTGCACACATTGAAGTCGTAGAAACGTTTTTGCCAGATCGGGCCGGTGCGCATGCCGCCGTGGTGGAGCAGTTTCGTGAATCGCTCTTTCACCACTTTCATCACCACAGAAGGGTTTCCCACCTCCGGCTCGGTTATCAGAAGATGGAAATGTTCGGGCATGACCACGTAGCCGATTACGACAAAGCGATACTTTTGCCGGGCGCGCTCCAAGACACGCAGAAACAGATCACGGCGCTCGCCGCTGTCAAGTTCCGGACGGCGCCGATAACAACTGCAGGTTATGAAGTGCAGGTCGTGCCCACCATACCAGCGCTCCAAACCTTGGGTCATGGAATCGAGATTAACGGCGAGATGGATGAGTGTCTGTGAGGAAGGTACTCGATATCTGTGACTCGCGGAACCCACTCATCCGAACCCCGCGGATGAGTGGGGCACCCGGCTCAAAAACGCGCAGGGTGCCCCAGAGCTTAGTCATAGCCCAGCGACTCCGATTCTGATATTGTTCGCTTGATCGATACGGCGTTGCCGGAGAAGGCCACCTCCGCCGCCATCCACTTCCATTTTCCGCTCGCTCCCTCAGGACGGCTCTATGACTCGAGGTTATTGTTCCCTCCTTCTGCTGTTGGTCGCCTCCACGTTCTTGCTCGCGCTCTCTGATGCCCCTGCGCCTAACCCGGATTTGTCTGCCGCTGACCAACTCTATCGCAGCGGCAAGTTTGCCGACGCTGCCGAAAAGTATCAGAGCATCTTGAAGGCTGATCCTGGCCTGATCGCAGCGCAAGCTGGGCTGGTGCGCTCCGAATTGCGACAGGAAAAGGTGGACGATGCGTTCGCCTCGGCCACGGCCTACCTGAGCGCTCAGCCGAATTCCGCGCCCTTGTTGGCAGCCATGGGTGACGTGCAGTTCCGCCTCGCCAGGATGGCTGAGGCGGAGACCGCGTATATGGGCGCGCTGAAGGCCGATCCCAAGAATGTCCAAGCTCGTCTCGGCCTGGCGCGTCTGTATCGCTCCTACTCGCTCTATCGGCAGGCGTACAACCAGTTGCAGGCCGCGCACGAGATTGCGCCCGACGATCCCGATGTACAGCGGCGCTGGTTCGGGCAGTTATCGCGCAAAGAACGAATTGCGGCAATTGAGGCCTATCTTGCCGGCCCGCATCCTGACGGTCCGGAAGAGACGAAGCACTGGCAACAGTACCTTGACTTCCTGAAGGCCACGGCGGACAAGCCGGTGCACGCCTGCAAGCTGGTGAACCGCGTGGACGCAACGGAGACGAAGCTGGAGAGCATGTATCGCGACCCGCGCCATGTGATTGCCTACGGGCTGGTGGTCAAGCTGAATGACCACAACGCGCGCCTGGAACTGGACTCGGGCGCTACCGGGATCATGATTGGCCGCAAAGCCGCCGAGAAGGCCGGCCTGACCCGAATCTCCGATATGAGTTACCGCGGCATCGGCGACAAGGGAGCGCAGTCCGGATATATCGCGGTTGCCGATCACATCAAGATCGGTGAACTGGAATTCCAGGATTGCCTGGTCCATGTTTCCGATCGCGCCAGCGTGGTCGACGAGGATGGCCTGATCGGGACCGATGTGTTCAGCTCGTATCTGGTCGACGCCGACCTTCCTAACCAGAAGCTGAAATTGTCTGCCTTGCCGAAGCGGCCTGACGAAAGCGCGGCGCCCAGCTCGCTTAGGAGTCAAGGGGAAGGACAGGGCGCCTCCGAAGACAAAGATGAGAAGGACGAAGCGGCAGACCAGGAAGGCAAGGAATCGAACAAGAGCGCAGCCGCATCCAGCGAAAAACCGTTACGTCGATTGCCGCAGGACCGCTATATCGCTCCGGAGATGGCCAACTGGAGCAAGGTGTTTCGCTTCGGTCACACGCTGCTGATTCCTACCAGCGTCGACCACTCTCAGCCCATGCTCTTCCTCATCGACACCGGAGCTAACTTTACTGGGATATCGCAGCGTGCTGCCCGGCAGGTGACAAAAACCAGCGCGGATTCGGTGACTCAAATCAAAGGCCTGAGCGGAGAGGTCAACAAGGTCTATCGGGCCGACAACGCCAACCTGGCTTTCTCGCATATCGCGCAGAAAAATCAAAACCTCGTGACGTTGGATCTTTCCGGTCTGTCCCACTCCGTCGGGACGGAGGTCTCCGGATTTATCGGCTTCGCAACCTTGCGCCTGCTGGAGATGAAAATAGACTATCGCGACGGCCTGGTGGACTTTGTTTACGACGTGAAACGTTTTGGGGAGGGTAGTAGGTTTTGAAAGCCGCGGCACCCGAGAGGAAAAACCCCGCTCAAGCTTCGCTTGAACGGGGCACCCGATACCTAAGGAAGCTCTGAATAAGTAATCATGATTAGGTTAGCTCGGCGAGCGCCGGGGCTAAAGCCCTGGTCGCACACGAACTTGGACGCTGGCCTAAAGGCCAGCTCTTCCACCGAGGAACTTAATCAGAGTCTTCCTAATTGTCACGATAGGAACTGGAAACTTGAAACTTCTATCCACGATTAAGTCCCTCAGCGGCTAAAGCCGGATCGAAATGCCGAACTGCGGACGGTCTGAAGACCGTCCCTTTCAAAACCAGGCTTGATCAGAGTTTCCCTAGCTTTTAACTATCTTGATGTCTCCGGTTTCGGTGGTCACCTGCAGCTTGCTGGTGCCGTTGCCGACGGTGCCTGAGGCCTGCGACGCTCCATTGTTCTGGTCGATCTTGACCGAGCCAAAATCGGAGCTGATATCACCTTTTTGGGTACCGGCGGTGATTTGGAATCCAGCGCCAGGCGATAACGTGAGCGTGATGTCGCCGTGCTGGCTGGCGACGTTCACTCTGTCCGGCGGCGTCTTGCCAGCCAAGGTCAGATCCACGTCGCCATGCTGCGTGCTGACGTTCATCTTGCCGGCAGCCTGCTTGCCTCCCGTCGTGACCTCTACATCTCCGTTATTGGATTGCACCTGCAGGTCGCCGGAGACCTCCTCCAGGTGAATGTCTTTGGAGCTGGTCACCACCCGGCTGGGCCCGTCGAGCTGGCTGCCGCGCACTTCATCGCTGGCAATCTCAATTTCGCCCGGCACCGATGCGATCTCCATGTCGGAACGCGAAGTCTTGAAGATGACGGTCTTGGCGATTTTGCTGAGGCGCACGTCTTCATAGAAATCCCCGTTCATGCGGACCGCGCCGGCTACCTGGTCGAGGGTCACATCGTCGACGTGGCCCGAAATATCGACGTCGCCGACGATCTGGTCGGCGCGGATGGAGCCTTTCTCCAGCGCGATGCTGATCGGCCCGACAATCTCGCTGAAGGAAACGTCACCGTGCTGCAAGGCGACTTTGACTTCGGCCTTGCGGTCGCTCACAGTGACATCGCCGCGCTTGCTGGCAATATCGACGGCCGCGCCGGCAGGAACCAGGATGTCCATGTCGGACTGCACGTTATGATCACCGGAGCCGTTGGTGTTGGCATTGAGCAGCACGGAATCGCCGGTGACCGTGATCTGCGGCTCGGTGCCCGCGTTGTACTTGTTGGCGTCGTTTTGATTGTTGGCGTAAAGCTTCTTATGCACCACCACGCGAATGGTGTTGCCATCGGAGGGGGTAATGTTGAGCGACCCGCGATCGCACACGATACGCAGGCTGCCACGCACCGGGAACGACTGCTCCAGCGTCTGGTCAAAGTTGTAGGCGTTGCCGAAGATACCGCCCATGTCATCGTCCATCTGGAGCTGGTCGCGCACGCCGTTCCAGTCAACATCGGAGCTGTAGTGCGCGGAGACGCCTAGCGCGACCAGCAGGATAAGCAGACAGACTCCGCCCACTCCGAGCCCGCGCCGGCCATAACCGCTGCCGGTCATGCGTTCGATGAGCACGATGACGCCCCAGAGGATCAGCAGCAGCGGCCACCAGTGTCCGAACCAGTGCCACACGGGAACGCGCCAGCCCAGATTGCGCGCCAGAAACAGCCCGCCGATGACGATCAGCACCAGCGGCCCGGCGATCGACCGCCGATATCTGTACCGCGGCGGTGGTGGGTAATTGGGCGGCGGCACGTAGCCGGGCGGCGGAGGTACCGGAGGAGGATATTGGTTGCCGCTCGCCATCATGCCCCTCCTCGCTCGTCCGGTCCTTTCACGGTGGAACCCGGCCCGATAAATCCGGCTTGAGTTGCCGGCGGCGGAGTAACCACCGGAGGCGGTACATAGCCGGGCGCTCCGGGGGCAGGAGGCTGTCCAGGATAAGGCGGCGGTCCGTAACCTTGGTCGCGAGACTGCCATGCCGGTGGACCATACTGGCGTGGAATGTGACCGTCCATCGACGCGCTCTGCTGTAGCAGCATCACCAGGCCGATTACGATGAGCAGCGCCGGCCAGGTGAAGTTAAATTCCATCCAATGCACATGCCCCATCTGGTCGAGCAGGAAAAGCACGCCGATGGTGATCAGTACGGCAGGTCCCATGAATCCGTGGGCCCGACAGCGGGGGCAGGGGCAAGCACTGTTGTAACGATATCTCATGATGTCCTCCTCACCAGCCTCTCCGTTGGCGCTGCATGAGGATGCGGACGCCCAAAGCGATGAGGATGAGTGGCCAGAACCTCCAAATCCAATCAAAATGCAACAAATTCATTTCGTCGAGCAGAAACAGCACACCCAGGCCGATCAGGATTAATGCGCCAACAGGCACGCGGGAGCACGAGGCGTCGGTTACAGGTTCGCTGGGCGGCACGACTGCCGAGCTCCCTTCCACTGGCGCGACGTTGACCGTGCCGGTCGCGCGACCTGCAGAATGAGTGGAAGAAAATAAGTTGTTAAACCCGAACGGGTCGGGCGGCGGCAGGCCCAGCTCGCGGGCCCGCGCCGTTTTGTACGCCTCAATGGGCATGTAGATGACGAACGCCGCAATGGCCAATCCAAAAATGCCGCTGATGTGATCGGTCATCCAGATAAGGGTGGCGAAAATCAGCACATGAATAAATCCCTTGGCGAACTCACCGTTGTACATGGCGCCAACCCCGGGAATGCATCCCAGAATGGCAGCCAACGCGGGACGGGGCGCGTCCGGCGCGGGTGCAGCGACGGGCGGAATCACAGTTGCCCCGGGTGGCTGCGAGGCCAGACATTGATCGCACTGGATCGCTCCGCCGGCGTCGCGCGCGCAGGTGCTGCAGAGTGGCTTGCCACAGGTGCGGCAGTAGGCGACCGCGGGTGCGTCCTGATGATTGGCGCAGTTCATGCGGTTCTCCAAGTCTGCCGGGCCTGGGAGATGTCGCGGGCTAAAGCCCGCTCAGAAAAATTGTTAGCCTCAACGGCACGCCGGAAGGCGTGCCCCTTCAAAACTTCAGCGCCGGCACACCGTGGCTGGAAGCCACTGTTCGACGGCCGCTCGTCCGCTTCCAGCATGGAGAGCCGCTGCACCCGATAGCTGGCCAACTGCGGCCCGCCCATATCACGACTGTAGTTCGGCTGATGGCCTTCGTGCTGCCGATTTTCGCTCTTGGACGGGTTCTTCTGGTTCGTTGCCGGGGCCTGCTGCTGCGGTTGCTGCTGCTCATTGTCCTGGCCGTTGTCGGGAGTGGCGGCATGCCGCAGGTCGCGTACGCGCGACTCGATCTCATATACCAGGCGCATGTTCTCGTAATAACGCATCACGCGAGCCTGAGTCGCGTAATAGGTCTTGGTGATTCCCCTGGAACTCAGGTCCCAGTGGCGGATATCGGCAAAGTGGAATCCCGCGATGCCGAGCAGCATGGTGATGGAGAAGAACGCCATGCCAAACGACATGGCAAAGCGCGGCGTGACCACCGGCGCGAATACCGTAGCCAGGCGTCCCTTCAGCTTCTCGATCCAGCCTTCGCCGCGCGGCTTGACAATGGCGTGTTCTGACGGGAGCGCCCCGATGGTCTGCGCCAGAATGTTATGCACCAGGTTGCGTGGAGGCTCGGCCTCGTCCAGACCTTGCAGCAGGTGCATACCCGCCCGCGCCTCCTCGACCATGCTGCGGCAGATGGCGCAGTCCTGCTGATGGGCCTCGAAGGCCGCCAGCGTGGGACCGTGCAGTGCACCGTCCAGCGCATCGGCCAGAAGGGCTTCCACCTCCAGGCACTGCATTCCGGGTTGGGTATCGTCTGGCATCACAATCACAGTTTCAAGTTTCGAGTTTCACGTTTCGAGTTGCGGATACGCACGGCCGCTTGACTGCTTGAAACTCGAAACTGGAAACTCGCATTTAATATCACCCTGCCTGCTTATAGGTACGTTGCAAGAGCCTTGCCAGTTCCGTTCGTCCCCGATTTATGCGACTCTTCACAGTTCCCTCTGGCACGTTCAGCACTTTGGCAATATCCTTGTAGTCCAAATCCTGCAAATCCCGCAAGATGACCGCCTCCCGCAACTCGGGCGAAAGCCGCTTCAGGGCCTCGTGCACCAGCCGCTGGGTTTCCTGGCTGCGCATCCGGCTCTCCGGACTGGCACCGCGGTCTTCCAACTGCTCTGCAATCGTAAGACCCTCTTCGTGGCTGCCCGGTACGGCGTCCAGCGAGTCGGTGATCCGGTCATACTTACCCTTACGGAAGTGGTCCACCAGCAGATTGCGGGTCACGGTGGTAACCCAGGTCATGAACGACGCTCGCGTGGTGTCAAACGTACTCAGCGTGCGGTACATCTTGATGAACACTTCCTGGGCCAGGTCCGAGGCATCATCCGGCGATCCCGAAAAGCGATAGCAGATGTTGTAAATCCTCCGGTGGTACTGCTGGACGATTTCCTGCCATGCCGCAGCATCGCCCGACACACAGCGGCGAACAAGGGCATTGACGGCTTGGATGTCGTCCAATCAGGGCTCCCAAGAGTTGCGACGCCTGGCCCAAATCCTTCTTACTCCTGGAGACTTATACGAGGAAATGGAGCCGGGAGTTCGAGCAATCGCGCAACACGGAATGCGGCCTTACTTATCCACGATTGCAAAAAAATTGTAGCAGGGGGACGACAACGCAGCTTGTATACAGAGCTGCACATGAACGGCGGGCGGTAGACGGTTGCTTCAGAACCTGGTTTTGCCGTACGCTGACAGCCATGGAAGTTCATTTCACGCCCGAGCAGCAGGCGCAGCTCGCGCAGATTGCATCGCAATCCGGCACGCTCCCGGAGCAAGTGGTCGAGAGCGTCGTGGCCCGCTATCTTGACGATGAGGCCCGCTTCCTTGCGGCGATCGAAAAAGGGCTGGCGGCAGCCGAGCGCGGCGAGTTCATTGAAGAAGACGAAATGGATGTTCGTGTCCAGGCCATGTTCAAGCGCTGATGCGCCTCCGGTGGACCATCCCTGCTGCTGATGATTTAGAGAACATCAAGAACTATCTGCAACAGCATTATCCGCAGTTCGCGGAATCAACGGTGCGGACTATCTACCAAGGCATTCTCGCGCTGAAAACCTTGCCTAGCCAAGGTAGACCCGGACAACACGCGGGAACACGGGAACTGGTCATCACACCGCTCCCGTATGTCGTGGTTTACAGGGTGAAAGCTGAAGCCGTCGAGATCCTGCACATCTACCACGGGGCCCAAGACTGGCGCTGATCCGAGGCGTAGATCGTCAAGGTGCGACTGCTGGATTAAGGTTTCGGCGCCTTCTCGCGCGGGTCAGTCTTCCAGGTGACAAACTCCAACGGCGTTTGGACCTACACCTCGCTCCACGACTTCAGCGGCAGCGATAGCGATTACCTCTATGGCAGTTGGGTGATACTGGACGCGGCCGGAAATATCTACGGCACGACGGGCGAGGGCGGAGAGGCTCGGCTTGCGCCGGGAGCTGCGGCGTGGTGTTCGAAATTACTCCCTAATCGGAAGCAATCGCGAAACCCCTCCCCCACCGACGCACTATAATGTTCGTCCGTGGCGAAATCAGAGTCTCGCCTCGCAGTGAATCCCCGCAGTATTCCTTTGCATCAACGCCAACTGGAGGAAGATCAGAATGGCATTCGAAGTTCCACCGCTGCCCTACGACTACACTGCCCTGGAACCCTACATCGACAAAGAAACGATGCACTTGCATCACGACAAGCATCACCAGGCCTACGTGACGAATCTGAACGCCGCGCTGGAGAAGGCGCCCGAGCTGCAAAAGATGAGCGCGGAAGAGCTGCTGAAGGGCCTGGAGAATGTGCCCGAGGCGATCCGTAACGCCGTGCGGAATAACGGCGGCGGTCACGTGAATCACAGCATGTTCTGGAAGATCATGGCCCCGAACGCCGGCGGCAATCCGTCGGGCGCGATCGCCGACGCCATCAAGAATACCTTCGGCGACTTCAACGCCTTCAAGGAGAAGTTCAACGACGCCGGTCTGAAGCAGTTCGGCAGCGGCTGGACGTGGCTGGTGCGCGATCGCGGCGGCAAGCTGCAGGTCGTCAGCTCGGCCAACCAGGACAATCCCATGAGCCAGGGCTTTTACCCCATCATGGGCAACGACGTTCTGGGAGCACGCCTATTACCTGAAATATCAGAACCGCCGCGGCGACTACCTGAAAGAATGGTGGAACGTGGTGAATTGGGCGGAAGTGAACAAGCGCTTTCAGGAGAGCCAGAAGTAAGCTCGCAGATGTTACGAGTGTCATCAAGGGGTGCGCTCCAAGCGCACCCTTTTCTCATTCCCGAGCGGCCTCCTCAGCTTGCGATTTTGAGTGTCCCGTTCTCGAGAGGACTTATGGCCGGCAGGTCGCACAGCGGGCTATGGCCAAGGAGAAGACGGTGCCATAGCTGTTGTAAGCGCCGCCAGTGTAGGTGGTCCCGTAGAAGTTGCCATTACTCGCTTGCACCAGTCCTCCCCACGGCTCAGCGCCATCGGAGCGGCTGAAGATGTGCAGCGTGGTCAACGCGCCGGCGGTGGTCAGTCTGAAGATCGTGCCGCAGCCCCCGGGACAGATGTCGTTGTGCCCGCCACCGTCGCCGGTCGTGCCGTAGAGGTTGCCGTCGGTGGCGGATTGCAGCAGCGCCCCAAAGGGCGTCCGGCCATCGGCGCAATTGCTTTGCGAACAAAACGTGTACAGCGTGGTCAGCGCGCCGGACGGAGTGAGCCGGAAGGCGGTGCCGCAGCCCAGCGCGCCGCAACCGGAGTTTCCCCCGTAGGTGGTCATGCCATAGAAATTGCCGTCGCTGGCTTGAATCAGGCCGGCGTAAGGAAAGTCGCCGTCAGCGCAGGCGGCTAGCGGGCAGAAGCTGTAGAGGGTTGTGACTGCTCCCGCCGGGGTGACTTGAAAGATGGTGCCACAGCCGGTGGGATGACAGCGGGAGTCCACGCCGCCGCCACCCCGCCAGGTGACCCCGTAGAAGTTGCCGTCGCTGCCTTGCAGCAACGAGCCGCGAGGATAGGCACCGTCGTTCGTAAGCACGCCCTGGAAACTGTGCAGCGTGGTCAGGGCGCCGCTGGGGGTGATCTTGAAGACCGTACCGCAACCCGTATTATCCGGGCAGGCCCCGACGGCGCCTCCGTGCAACGTGGTCCCGTAGAAGTTCCCGTCGTTACCCAGCGTGAGCGCGCCGGTAGGCCAGGATCCGTCCGCGCAGCTCGGTTGCAAGCAAAATGAGTGCACCGTGGATAGCGTGCCTGCCGGGCTGATGGCGAAAACTACGCCCCATCCACTGACTCCTCCGCGTTCGGTAGTCCCGTAGAAGAGCCCGTCGCTGCCTTGCACCAGGCTGGTGGCAGGCTCATCGCCGTCAGCGCAGGAGGGTGCCGAGCAAAAGTTGTACAAGGTGGTCAGGGTGCCACTAGGAGTAACTCTGAAGACTGTGCCACAGCCCTCGCCCGGGTAGCAGTCCGTGCCGGCTCCGCCAGTGTTAGTGATCCCGTAAAAGTTTCCATCCGGGCCCTGCACCAGAGAGGAGTACTCCGGCCCAGTTCCATCGGTGCCATCAAAGCTCGCCAGCGAGGTGAAAGAGACGATCTGGGCGGGGGCGGCAATCGTCCCGGTGGCCCAAAACAGCGCGAGCAGGCATACCAGTGCCAGTAGCTTTGGTCTGCGCCTACTGCTCCCCTGGCCATTTTGCGCCGAGGGCGAAATGAACAGCATACGATTGCGTTTCACCATTGCGAACCCTCCCGTAGTGCAACCGAGTTGCTAAGTTGATCAGGGGTGAATGAAGTTGGGCCGGTGCGCCACACCAATCACGGCACGGAGCCGGCAACGGATCAATCTCTTCTGCTGTAGCTTGGCCTATGGACTGAGCGCACACGGGAGCGGATGGCGAACCAGGAATTGTGCGCGCAGGGTGAACTGTAACGCGCGCTGGAGAAGGCCGTCAATCTCAAAAAGAACCCGAACTGAAGCGAGTAGTGTAATCTGGTGCGACGCGCTGGGCGTAAGTAAGAGAGGCGTTCAGGGCTCACCAACATCAGCAAGCAGGGCAAAGACAACAGTGCGAATCAGGGGTGCGTTGATTGCAATCGCGCTCAGCACGGGATTGTGCTTGAGCATCGTAGTTCAAGGATCGGCGGCGGGCGGCAAGGCGCAGGCGCAGATCGCGCGCGGGGAGTATCTGGTGAAGGGCATCGGCCAGTGCGGCGACTGCCATACGCCGTTCACCATGACCGGCGGATTTGTGATGGACAAATGGCTGCAGGGCAAGAAGCTGGAATTCGGGCCGCTGTTCCCGATTCCCTTTTGGGCTGATACCGCACCCAACATCGCCGGCCTACCCGGTTGGGACACCGAGAAGGCGGTGGAATTCTTAATGACCGGACTGGCGCCAAACGGACAGCCGGCGCGACCGCCAATGCCCGCCTACCACATGAATCGCGCCGATGCCCAGGCGGTGGTGGCGTACCTGAAATCGCTCAAGAGCAGTAGCCCGTAGCCAGAAGCCGGTTGTCAGTTGTCGGTTGTCAGTTTCAGAAACGTCTACCGGAGACCTGAGGGCCCGCTGATGGCGTGCAGCCTTCGTCCCGTCACGGCTTCTGTACTGGACCGAGTGCGGTAGCGCGGGCCTCGGCGCGATGCTGGTCTTCCACCCGGCCCTGCTTAGCATAAAGTTTGGCTAGATGCGACCAGGCATCGGGGGCGTCGGGGTCGAGTTTGACCGCCTCTTCTTCGAACGACGTCGCCTTTTGCGCGTCGCCCAAGGCCCACCATGCCGCTGCGCGCCCCTGGGCTACATTAAAGCTGAAGCTGCGGCCATCCGTGGCTTTCAACATGGCGGGGGTAGCGCTATGCACCGCTTCATCCAGCGCCTGCAAAGCCGCACGTGGCTGGCCCGCCAGGATGTACTGTCGCGCCAATCGCACCTCGGCGCGTCCCTTCGTGATTTTCAGCGGGATGTTGGACGCGGTCATGGACTGGTTCGCGAGGCTGACGGTCTGCTGCCAGGCATGCATTGCCTCGGCTGTGCGGCCCTGTTGATCATAAAGCTCCCCAAGCTGAGACCAGACGGAAGCGTCGCTGGCAGCATCGCCGCGGCTCAGGGCAAGCGCCGCCAGCCACTCCTCTTCGGCTTCAGTGCGCCGGCCGACCGCGTACAGCGCAACCCCCCGAATGCGGCGCAAGCGAGCGCTGTCGGGAAAAATGTGGAATGCGTTGTCGGCAGCCGCGAGCGCCTCAGCCGGACGATTCAGAACACCCAACAAGGACGCCGTATTCACCCACGGCACAAACGACCGAGTGTCGTGGCCTAACGGCGCGCCGGGCAGAGGTGCGATGGCGCAATTGATGCCCACGCGATCGATCACCGACTGGTTCGCCGGCGTGCGGCGCACCAGCACGATGGCCAGCTCGTCGAGGTAAACCGGCGCCCATTTTTCGCCGTAACAGAAGATCGGCACCTGCTCAAAGGCAATCTCGCCGCCGCCGATGGGCAGAATGACGGTGTTGATGTTGTAGCGGTCCGCCTCCTTCTGCCAGTCAGCGGAATCGAGCGGCTCTCCCAGTAACTGCTCCTCGTGGGGAAGCGCTTCCAGCCCGAAGGGGATCGCGCGGCCATCGATATAGTCGCGATACCTGGGGCCGAGTTTCCAAACCAAATAGCCGCCTTCGTCGTAGGAGTTGAAGACGTTCCCCGGCAGGTTCTCGCGCGCGATGAAGTCAGCAGCGCGTTGCGGCAGCCACGCGCCCGGACCCGCTCCAAAGCCGTTCAGGCTGTTGCCGGCGAGGTAGGCGCGATCGCTGGCGTATTCCACTGAGCGCCAGGCCGCCAGCGCTATAACCAGGACGGCCGCGGCGAGCGCGGCGAGCGATCGCATTCGCGGCGAACGAATCCGCAGACTCCATTGCGGTACCGACTCGCTGAATACTGCTCCCGCAACCACGACCACGATGCAGGCGGTAAGGGCCTCCATGCGGATGTGGCGCATGCTCTCATACATGGCGCCCAGCAGAAGAATGATCGCTCCCCAGCGGCGTCGCCAAAGCGCGGTGAGAACGGCGGCCACCACCACGAGCATTAACAATGTCATGGTGTGGACCAGAGGAGATTGCGAGAACTGGGGCATGGCGCCGCTCCAGTTCCAATGGCCCTTGGCCCACTCCGCGATTAACACTGCATGCTGCGCCATCACACGGTTCTGCCGGAGGATGGCGCGGTACAGTCCCCAGCCCCAGGGATTGATCAGGGTGCAGATTGCAGTGGCCGCCAACCACGGAAGCAGGCGCCGAAGCCTGCTCAATGCCTCGCTTCTTCGCGAAGGCGAAATCACAATTTCCAGCAGGTCGAGCCCCACAAATCCGGCCAGCAGCAGCAATCCAGCGATGAAGCCGAGGTGGAGATTGACCCAGGCGATCATCAGCAGCGGCAGCAGCCAAAGTGGCGCACGGCTGGTCTGGTAGTTCTGCCAGAGGATCGACAGATAAGCGGCGAACAGGATGACCGTGAACATCTCAGCTCGCGGCGTGGTGCGGTCGGCGATCAGTGGGATGGCGAGCACCGCAACTGCGGCGGTAAACGCCGAGCCTCGCCGGAGCAGCAAGGCGACCGTACCGACACAGGCTGCTGCGCCAAACCAAGTCAGCAAGACATAACCACCAAGCAGGTAAAGTCCGTAGAAGAGCAGCGCGGAACCGAGGGGATAGACCCAGGGCTGTCCGTTGGCGGTGTAAGAAAAAACGTCGGTGGAGAAAATCTGATGGTGCTGCGCCACCCAGCGGCCGCTCGCCATCTGCCAGCCAAGGTCAGGGTCGGCGACGGTGCGAAATCCTGCTATGAACGCATAGATCAGCGCGACCGCGCCCAGCACCAGAAACAGACGCCGGGCCAGAGGCGACGCCGTCATGCTTGAGATATTTTCGGAATCCTGATGCGCCTGCGGCGCTTCCGAGCTAATCGAGGCCATGCTTGTGTTGGTAAACCTGCTGACTGGAATTGTGGTTCACCATCGTAAGCAATCGGCGCTTCGATCACAAGGGCTTGAGGATCAGCCGGCGTGCGTAGTTTGCACACTCGACGGGATCCTGCGAGGCCCGGATTCGGTTTCAGGCTTGGTGTCCCAGGTCAGGATCTTCAGGTCCAGCACTGTGATCGAATACAGCACGGGCACCATCAGCAGAGTGATGAAGGTCGCGACCGTCAGACCGCCAATCTGCGCGTAGCATAGCGGCTGCCACAGCGGACCACCGTGGGCGGCGAGCGGAAACAGTGCCAGCACGGTTGCTCCGACCGTGATCAGCACCGGGCGCAAACGAATGATGCCGGCATCGATGACCGCTTCTTCAAAGGGCTCTCCCTTGGCGTGCATCTCCTCGATGAAATCGAAAAGCACGATCACGTGGCTCACGATCACGCCGATGAGGCTGGCGACGCCGAGAAAGGCCATGAAGCCGAAGGAGGTATTCATCGCCCAAAGCGCGGCGATGGCGCCGACGACACCATAAGGCGCCGCCGCGAAAACCAGAAATGGCTTGATCGGCGTTATTGAACTGGAAGAGCAAGGCCAGGTAGATCATGGCCACCGAAATAACAAGCACGAGAGTCAAGTTCTTGAAGCCTACCTTCTGCTTGTCATATTCCCCGCCAATCTGCAGCCGGTAACCGGGAGGCATGGTGTTTTGCAGTTGGCGAAGTTTCGGCAGCGCGGCGCTTAGCACTTCCGAGGCAAGATGCCCGCCTGCGGGGAAGGCATAAACGGAAATGGTGCGGAAATGGTCGAGGCGGATGATGCGCTCGTTCTGCAGACTGTTCTGAATTTCCGAGATCTCGACCAGCGGGATCTTCGTGTTGGTTTGGGACGCGTAAACGTAGAGGTTCTGGATGTCGGAGAGTTGGGCGCGTTCATCGCCGCGCAGGCGAGCGACTACGGGAATGTTCTTGTCGCCTTCCTGGAGAGTGGTTACGGTGACTCCGCTCAGCGCGCCGGTAGCGGAATTGGCAACGTCGTAATTGGTCACACCGGCAAGGTTGGCGCGTTCGGGGTCGATCTTCAGGGTGACTTGCGAGCTCTCCGCCTGCCATTCGTTGCGCACCCGCCGGGCTTCAACCGCCGAGTTCAATATGTCTTCCACCTGGCGTGCAATACCGCGCAGCGTGCTGATGTCGGCCGCGCCCGCCGTGCTGCTCACGTCAGCCTGATTGCTGACCCTGATCTCGATGGGATAGTTGACGGGATTGGTTTGCAACTGGCGATAGTCGGCGCGCACTCCCGGCAATGATGAAGTGAGAATGGGCTGCACCTGATTTACGAATTGGGGCGTGGCCTGCTTGTCAGTCAGCTCGACCAGGACTTGTGCGTAGTTCAGTTGGCGCGCCTGGGGCGAAAGTGAAAACCAGAAGCGCGGGCTGCCACCGCCGACCCAGCTCGTCACGTAACGCAAGATTGGACCGTGTTCACCGGGATGTTGCTTGTCCCACTCGGCCGCCTGCTGTCGAACGATGTTTTCGACTTTGATGGCGGCTTCGCCGGTGGTTTGCAGATTGGCATCGTTGGGCAGCCAGACGTCGATGTAGGACCAGTACTGCACGTCGTCGGGAAAGAACGAGGTTTTCAGCCGGGAGAACATGATGCCGCCGGCGATGAGGAAGAACAGCGATGCGGTCGCGACTTTCCAGCGATGTTCGATGGCGAACTTCGCCGTGCGCGCATAGAACCCGGTGAATCCCTGACTGCGGCGGACTTCGATCGGCTTCTCCGGCTGCTTGCCGGGCCGCAGGATGAAATAGCCGAGCAGCGGGACAAAGGTCATGGACACCAGCCGCGAAGCGACGAGCGCGCAGGTCATCACGATGGGCAGGCTGTAGATGAATTCGCCGGTGTCGCCGGTCACCAGCAGAAAGGGCAGATAGGCGACGATGTTGGTGATGGTTGCGAACAGGATCGCATTTTCGATTTTGGTTGGTCCCAGCCAGGGAGCGACCAGCCTCGGCTGGCCCTCCTGCAGCGAGCGTTTGATGGAGTCGCCGGCCACCACGGGATCGTCCACCAGCAGCCCGAGCGCGATGATCAGTGATGCCACCGATACTTGCTGGATATCGATGCCCAGCAAGTAGATCATGCCAAAGGTCATGGCCAAGGTGATGGGGATCGAAATGGCCATCAGCAGCGCGGAGCGCCACTCCCAGAATCCGATGAGCGAGACGAGCACGACCAGGGCGACGGCTTCGTAGAGCGCGTCCATGAAGAGCTCGATATTTTCTTTCACCTGCACCGGCTGGTCGGAGGTGCGCACCATGACGAGGTCTTCGGGCAAGTACTGGCGGACGGTCTTGAGCGCTGCATCAACGTGCTGGCCGAACAGTCCGATCTGCCGGCCGTCGCGCATGTTGACCCCGAGCGTTATCGCGCGGGAGCGCATCCACTTGCCGTCGGGCGCTTGCCAGGTGAGATAGTTCAGGAACTGCGGCGGGCTCTGGTATCCGCGGGAGATGTCGACCAGGTCGCGCAGGTAGACCGGGCTGTTCGAGCTGGAGACGCCGATGATGACGTTCCCGATCGCATTGGCGTCCGCAAACAGGCCGGAGGGATTGATGCTGATGTCTTTGGCTCCGACCTCGAGCGATCCGGCGGGAAGAGTTATGTTTTGCGCGTTGAGAGTGTCCTTCAATTTCGAAGGATCGTAACCGTACTGCGCCAGCCGTTGCTGCGAGTAGTCCAAATAGATCTGCTCGGGGAGAACGCCGGAACGGCTGACCTGCGAGACCTCCGGCGCGCCCTGCAAAGTGCGCTGGATAAGATCGGTGAAGTTGTCGAGATCGCGATACGAGTATTTGGCGCCGGCGACTTGCTGCAATCGAGCTTCGGTATCCGCCGGGTCGCGCACGTACATAGCGACCCAGGCATCGGGATGGATCTCGGAGCGATGGACCCTTTCATCAATCAGCTTATTGCCCAAGGCGCGCAGGCTGGCATCGTCGAGGCTGGTGGCGACGTCAGCGCCGACGAATCCCGGCGCCTCAAAGAAGTGCACATCACGCAAAGCGCCTTTCTGCGCCCCTAGCTCAATCACTTCCTGAAAGGTCTGCCGCACCAGGACCGGCGAGATGGACATGGGAAACGACGAAACGATACTGACGCGAGGTTGCGGTGCGTTGGGCGCTTCCGCAGCGCGGGTCGCTTCGATCCTGGCGCGTACGGCGCGGGCGCGAAGAGCGATCTCGGTGGGCGAGGCCAGCGGACTGGCGACCGTCAGCATAAGCGCGGCGGTATCGCCGAAGTCGCTATTGAACTGAATGGGGCCGGCGCCGCGCGGCAGGCGCGCGTTGAGCTGATTCAATTTCAGATTGATGTCGGAGAACTGCTTCTTCTTATCGTTCACGTCGTCGCCGAGCTGCACATAAACGAAAGCCACGCCGGGGAAGCTCAGCGAACGAATGCCGAAGTTGGATGGGCTGGGAGGCCGGATGGTGCTGTTTTGCGCAACCGTCTGTTCGATGGGGCGAGTTACGAGTTGCTCAACCTGCTCGGCGGTTGCGCCCGGCCATGGGCACTGGGCTACCGCGACGCGCACTGGGATGTTTGGGTCCTTGCGCTTGGGCATATTGTGGTAGCCGTACCATCCCCAGGCGAAGGTCGCCAGCAGGAGCATCATCGCAACCTGACGATGCTCGGTGAAGAAGCGCGCCACGTTGTGCGTGGTGGCAATGTATTCGGCGTCGGATTTGAAGACGTGCGCCATCCGGTTCAGGCTAAGGAATCACCCGCACCTGCTCTCCGTTCTTGATCATGGTGGCGCCCGTAGTGACCACGCGAGCTCCGGGAGTGAGGCCGCGCTCCACGGCGATGAGGTTGCCGTAGGTTGTGCCCACCTGCACGTCCTGCAGATGGACTTTCACGGTATCGCCGCTGCCCTCGGTGAGGAAAACCGCAAAGCCATTCGGGTCGTCGAGACTGCGCACCACGGCGGTGAGCGGAACGACCATCGCGCGTTGGCCGCGAGCGCCCGCCGATATGGTGATGGAGGCAATCATGCCCGCTTTTAGCCGATTGTCACCATTCGGTATGGTGACTTCGACGGAATAAACCCGGCTCTTGGGATCGGCTGCCGGGGAAACCGAAGTGACATGGCCATTGAAGTTGCCGGGGACGGCGTCGGTGGTCACGGTTTCAGGACTGCCGAGAGTGATGTGTCGCATAGCAATATCAGGCACGCCGAAGACAGCTTTGACGGAGTGCACATCTGCGATGGAGAAGCCGTTGGTGGCGGGACCGACCAGCTGCCCGACATCGACATTGCGCTTCACGAGCCAACCGTCGAAGGGAGCGCGCAATTCACAATAGGCGAGCGCGATCTGGGCTTCGCTGACGCTGGACTTGGCCGCTTGAACCGAGGCTTCGGTGTCGAGCATCTGCGCGTTGGCATTGTCGTAGTCGGGCTTGGTGGCTGCACCCGCCTGGTAGAGCACCGACATGCGGTCGAAGGCGAGTTTGGCACGTTCGGCGTTGGCCTGCCCGCGAGCGAGTTGCGCGTTGGCCTGTTGCAGCTTCTCCTTGTAGTCGGCCTGCTCGACCACTGCGAGCACCGTACCCTTGGTTACCCAATCGCCCTGGTCGATGTTGCGTACCTTGCCATTCGCATCCTTCACCTGCTTGATGCTGGCGAGATAGCCATTCGATTTGAAGGCGAGGTCAACCTGCTGGTACGGCTGGATGTTGGCCGAGTAGGTATTCGACATTCCGGTATCGACCGTCTGCACTTCGCTGGTGCGCACCGGGGTGAGCGGTTTCTGCTCGGAAGTGGCTTGGCGGCAAGCGGTCCATAGGCCGGTCGCCAGCACGAGAGCCACCAGGCAGAGCGCACGGCTCGTACGAGTTGGCGGTTTGCCGTCGATCATTCCTCACCGATCGCTTTCTGGAAGCTGGCCCGAGCACTCCAAAATTCTGCGACAGCGTTGTTGTAATCGGAGTCGGCGCTCTCCATCGCGGCCTGTTGTTGCAAGACGTCGCGCAGCAGGGCGGTTTTCTGCTGGTATTGCAGGGTGACTTCGCGAAGCTTCTCGCGCGAGGCCTCCTGCTTGGCTTGCGCCACCGCAACCGCAGCGCGAGCTTCCTGCAGCGAGCGGAAGGAATCGCCCACATTGATCAACAATTGAGACTTGGTGTTGTCCAGCTTCAGCTTACTCTGCTCGATGTTGATGGTCTTCTCGTTGACTTCGTGCTTCCGGCGTCCCCATTCCCACGGCTCCCAGCGGAAGTCAAAACCGGCATTGGCTACGTTTTGCGGAACAAAAGTGTATCCGAAGGGAGACGTGTACTGGATCGAGAGATTGAGGTCGGGAATGTATTGCGCCTTGGCCAAGGCCCGCGCGTTCACCGCCTTGCTCACGTCGATTTCGGCTTCGGCGATTTGCGGATTGTTTTGCAGCGCGGTGCTCCGGGCCACGTCAAGGTTTTGCTCGATCGGGGTGATGGGGGCAACGGCCGCGGTGCTGAATGGCGTCTCCAGGTCGCGCCCCAGAAGGTCGTTCAACGACTCCTTAGCGGTCTCGAGCTTGTCCTGAGCTTTGAGGAGCTGCAGTTGCACATCGGCCAGCTTGCTTTTGACTTCGAGATTTTCCGATTGCAGCGCGACTTGCTCGGAGACGTATTGCAAGGTTATGCGGTCGAGCTCCTTGTACTGCTTGACGCTGGCGTTGAGCGAATTGATCTGATTGTCGATCTGCATGACCTTGTAGTAGGCCTGCTGGACCTGATCGATAACGGTGAGGCGCTGCTCGCGTAGCTGCTCCTTGGCTTCTTCGACGGAGAGCTGCTGGCCGCGAAGGTAAAGATTGATGCGATAAAGCGTCAATAGCGGCTGCGACGCGGTAAGCGCAACCAGGGCCGTCGGATGAGCCGGGGTGGTGATGTAGCTGTTCGTCGCCGGGATCGGACCAATCGGAGTATTGACGCCGAACTGGCCGGCCGGGATGGTGTAGGAAATGGGAGTCAGCAACTGCGAGCCGAAGATGTAGCTGCTAAAGGACGGCAGACGCTTGGTCTTGTCCGCGGCCAGCTTTTCATCCTGAACCCCGAGGTTGAGGGAAACGATCTTGAGCGTGCGATTGTTGGCGAGCGCAATCTTGAGGGCATCATCGACCGTCAGCACGTCAGGTGATGCGGTTGGTTGCGCCGCGTCCTGCTGGGCGAGGCCATACGGGACTGCGAAAGCCAGCCCCAGTAGCAGCGCAGTCAATAAAGAGAGTAATGTGCGGGCGGAGAGGCCGGGATTCAAATCCCCAATACAGCTTTTGACCGTATAACCGTTTAGCCAATTCAACGCGCCCCGCTCCTGGTGCTGGGAATCAGTCGTTTAAGCTCGGCACAGGCCTTCCTGTTCGGCTGAAATTGGGCACCTCGGCACCAATTCATGCACCCGTATATGCACCTTCCAACAGCAGAGTCCACACAACGGTTTTCCGGCGCCATGGCCATGGGCGGCAACGGTCGCCGCCCCTTGCCGGACAGCGCACCGCATGACAGGGTCGGTCATCGCCTACTCGCCAGAGCACCCACTCAGAACAGCCGCCCAACCCTAAAGAAGAATTTGTGATGCCCGGTATCGCCATAGGCATACGCAGCTTCTACTGGTCCGAAAATTGTGTTGACGACCAGCCCTGCCGCAGCATCGGTGGGTAAGCCCGACGCTTTGTTTAGCATCGAACTGGGCGGCCCGTAAACCTGCGCCGCCTCGTAAAGCCCGATGAAATAGACGCCGCTACCCAACAACGGAGGAAGCTTCGCCAATTGCCGCAGATATCCCAGCTGGAATAGGAAATACTTATCGATCAGCAGTTCATTGGTTCCGTAGGCCACCAGCTCCCGCGAGCCTCCCAGGGAGAACTGGGGAATGCCGGTTGCGTAATTGAAAGTCGTCCCGGCAGATCCGTCCAGAAAAACCGAGGATGGTTGGTTCAGCCGGAAGTGAAGCTGACCGTTGCCTTCGAGCACCGGATACGGTTTGGGCGTCTGGGGACTGGTGTTGTACCAGTAGAAATCGCCATTGAAACTTTGTCCTGCGAATGGAATCACAGGGTCGTCCAGGCGATCCAACCGGTATTGGATTCTGGCGTCGCCGTAGCCGCCGGAAAAGGATGGCAGTTCTTTCGGATTTCCAACTTGCCGCACAAAATCCTGCCAGCCGCCTTCGTATCCGAGGCGCAGCTCGCCAGTCGTTCCAAACTGGTAGCCGACATCGACGCCCCCGCCAAGCGTGGAGCGCCGGTACGAGGAAATCAGTTGGTTCTCGTCGTAAAGGTAAAGTGGATTGTTAACGGCCAGAGCCCGGGGCGCGATGAACCAATGGGTCAGCGGCGTGAAGGGATGGTAATACTCCGAGCTCAGCCCGTAATCGTTGAAAAGCACAATGTCATTGCGCCATTCCGAGCGGAAGCCCCCAATGTCGTACCAGGTTGCTCTCGCTCCCAGGTCGAGCGTAACGTTCTTCAAACTTGACCCGTCGATGAGGATAAGGGGCCGCACCACCGGTGGGCCAATCTCACTTGCCTCGGTCTTTATCAGCAGGCCCTGCTGATCATTGCGCTCTACGAATTGGTAGCTCAGCGCCGAATAACGTTGCGTTCCCTTCAGGCGTAGGATTTCCTGGTCCAACTCATCGAAGTCGATGGGCTTGCCCACCAAGTCGGCCATTTGATCCTGGACGCGCTGCGCCAGACCTCCGTGCACGCCCTCGACCGCGACAAACGTCGGAACGGGATTGCTGCGGACACGCGATTGGCGATCGGCCAGGTACTGCTTCCAGGTTGCGTCGTCCACAGCGAGCGTCAGCAAGACTTTGGATTTCGCCGCGGCGGCGTCGTATCCGGCCTTGATGATCGCGTCGGCGTCGTCGAAACTCAACGCGCCCCATTTCTGCACCGGAACTGTGACCAGAATGTCCGCCTTTTCCATGCTCAGCAGTTCGTTGGCGGAGATCATGACCGAGATCGACTGCCCGAGAACCGCGAACGAGGAGAGGTTCGCATCAGGAGGCACCGGCGCCTCCTGCAGGTGAATCGCCAGCGTCAGATCGGCGCCCATCTGTTTCGCTATCTCGACGGGAAGGTTTTGCAGCAATCCACCATCGGCATAAATGGCATCCTTGGCCCGCACGGGGGTGAAGATTCCGGGCAAAGACATGGTGGAGCGCAGGGCCAGGGACAAGGACCCGTCGCGGAAAACTTTGGGCCTGCCGCTGACCAGGTCAGTGGCTACGCAAGCGAAAGGAGTAGGAAGGTCATTAAAGCTCTTGATCTCCGAGTAGGGGAGCGCGATCTTATCCAGAACCAGAGTGACCTGTTGGCCGGAGTTGAGGCCTGCGGGGAACTCAAGGCCCTTGTGCAATCCGAATTCCAGGCTGTTGGGATAATCGCGGGCGTCCTCCTTGCGCCGGAACGCAAGGTCAGGGAAGGGCGTCCGTCCCCCTATTACCTCGTCCCAGGGGATCTGGTTCACAATCTGGCGCATCTCAGCCGCATTATGTCCAGTGGCGTAAACCCCGCCCACCAGACCGCCCATGCTGGTGCCGGCGACGTAGTCCACCGGTATGTGATGTTCCTCCAGCCAGGTAATCACGCCAACGTGGGCAAGCCCCAAGGCCCCACCACCTTGGAGCACCAGACCGATGGTTAACCGTTTCGAGGCTGGCGTGGTTTTCGCCTGATCCTGAGCCAGGGCCAGGAGAGATCCCAAAAGGAGTGCTGCGAGGGTAAAGCAAGTTTTCAATCGCATATGCATAGCCCGCCGATGATCGATAAATGGTTTCGTCACCATCAACAACTGCGACGTAGCTGCTAACTGCGACGTAGCTGCCGGTAAAGCTGCTCATCGCGATTCGATGAATATGTAGGAAGAGAAAGGTTACGCCGTCTACTGCTGTTTGGGGAAGCTCCCGTCGGCTTTTATTTGTTTCCGAAGGTCCAGCCCATGAACATGGGACGTCACTGGATCACGGGCGATCCACAGCACGAGACGTGGTGAGTAGGCGCTTGCGCTGAAACTGCAGGCCTGGAGCATCGGTAACAAGGACAGCTTGATCTTCTGCGATCGGCAACGTAAGCCGAAACGACGCCAGAAATCTGGTTGATGGTGGCCTAGACCTGCGGCGAGTTCGGGCTCACAAGCAAACCCATGGGTTGTCCGGTGTTAATGGCGATGTCGGATTGAGCCTGGGCCCGACTGACTTATGCGGAAGAAACGCCAAACGACTGGCGGAGAGGGGGGGATTCGAACCCCCGATACAGCTTTTGACCGTATAACGGTTTAGCAAACCGCCGCCTTCAGCCACTCGGCCACCTCTCCGCGGCGTGCGTTGTCAGTTTACCACGCGCCTCCGATTCCTCTCTGCACGGATGGCCAACTCACCTGGGCGAGTCTGCGAATTGGCGCTTTGCACGCGCCGACCGCAAAATTGGTAGAGGTTGAACCTGTGCGAAACCGAGTGACGGCACGCGAACGCCCGACGGGCCCTCGCTTGCCAGGTCCCCTGCTGCCTGGCTCCATCACTCGGTCTCTTATCTGTAGTACGCAGCATCCAGCAAATCGGACTGTCTCAGCCGCAGCACACAAATTCCTGCACTGCCGCGGGCACGTCTCATTCGCAAATGAAACGAGGCACTGCGCAACCTCACTGCGTTGGATTGCGCGGGAACTTGATATACGGCAAACGCACGTTGTCGATGACGACCTGGTCGGTGCGAATCGCCGCCGGTGCCTCAAAGCCTTGTCCGGTCCCGGACGCCTCACTTGAGTTGTTCAGGGTCATCTCCGCAGCGCCCCCGGCGGTCACGAAATCGTCCTGGTCGACGCCGTCGCCGCTCAGCCCCAGTCCCCCCACCAGCACACCGTTGCGATACAGCGGCAGAGAGCCGGGGAAGAACACGATCCCGTTCTGATGAGGATTGGCTGGCTGCGATCCCTGGGTGCACGGGTTCGCGGTGTCGAAGGTGTACAGGTTGAAGAACGGTCCATTATTGCTTCCGTTGATACCGGGTGGAAAGAACGGCTGCGCGCCGAAGCTGACGGGGCGGTTGGGGACTGCGGTGCCAGGTGGAACTCCGGGCAAATCGACCGATCCCGGCTGGCTATCGGCGTAGACGCCCGGCAATTGGCCGGCCGTGCTGCTGAAGTAAACCACATTGCGCGCTTTGGCGGCCGAGACGTTGATGCTGAAAATGGTCGCGTCATGCATGCGATAAATAGCCAGGAAGTTCCCGTCCAGGTCGGAAACCGAAACCATCATCTTGGCGCGTGAGCCCAGAGGCAGGCGAATGGCGGCGCGAGTGACGTTCGCAGTCGCTACCGCGGCGTTGACGACGTTCATCACATCGGCTTCACTAAGTCCGCCAGGATAAGCGCTCGCCATCGGGCCAACCAGATAGCCCTCGGGCGTAGCACCGGGACTGGACGTGGGGCCCGTGGTGAATCCGCCGGTTAGCGTTCCGGCGGTGACACCGGCGGGCGCCGTCTGGTTATTGACAAAGGGGAGAGCAACGCCATTGATGGTCACGACTCCGGGCGGCGGTATTGAGCCCAGCCCGAAGACGTTGGTGTCGCCTGGAATGTACTTCGCGATGTCGAGCGTCGATCCCGTGAAGGCGGCGTACTCAGCGGCGTCGTAATTGCCGTTATTGGTGCTGCTATCGTAGGCCACAACCCCAATCCCTCCAACCACGAAACCGTTCTCAAAGATCGGCACACCTCCAGGATTCACCGCGAACGGCCGGCTGTCGTAAACGTCGTATTTGCCGGTGATAATTCCCAGCCCCGGACTGGTGCCGTTGATCAGGGTCGCAGGCGGGACCGCTTGACTTTTACCGTTGACAAGATTGTAAGTCACGTCAAACGGGCATCCACGATTGGTGTTCTCGATGCCGTAGAGCGCAGCATTGGCAGCCCCCGCAACGCCCGGCGGAAAGTGGACTCCGCTAATGTAGCGGACGGTGCGCGACGACAAAGGCGCCTGGTCGTTGCTGAAGAACGCGCCCGTGCGCGCCAGCGCAACCGCCAGTTCATCCGCCGGCTCCAAGGCATTGAAGTTGCCGATGCCCATAGCCGGGGCATTCGCCGTGGCATAGACACCAAGAATTCTGCCCAGCCGGTCGGTGACTGCGACCTCGATAGGGATGTTCACCGACTGCACCGCCGCCTGCACGATGGCAGTGACCTCCGACGCTTGGAGCGCCGGTTCCATCTGTTGTACTACCGGCGGATCGCTGCCCGCACTGCCCGTACTCGAGGACCCGCTTCCGCCTCCACCGCCGCAGGACATCAGCAACAGCAGCGCCGCGGCGCAGATCATTGACCGACAAAAGAACTGGACGCGCCTTTTCATCTGTGACATGATGCAAAACCTTGGCTGGGCAAGATCGTTCACTTGCGGGACAGTCACTCCGCATCCCGCGGTTGAGACCGTACGCCGAGTTTGTTTTCTTAGAGCCGCAATTATGACGATATTTCCTGCAAAGTCAAGCAATGCTTGCTACCGGGCGCAGGTTGTGATACCAAAGTAAGCCCATCGATTTTGACCATCGGTAACGTCGGGAGTTCGGCGGTGCGTGTGAAAGCTGCGAGCATCCTGCTCATTGGCGTGGCGTGGTGCGCTATGACTCTAGTGGCGTGCGGCGTTGCCATGGCATCCGATACCCAAACCCAGCAGCCGGTTTCGCTCTGTGCCGGCGCTTCTTCGGACGTACTGGGCCAGCAGGTGCTCGGGCACGCACTATCGACGGCCTCCATCCAGGGCGTTACCTGCGACACCCAGGGCCGGGTTCTGCCGGGTGTGACCATCACGCTGACGCGTCCGGGAGCCAACATCAAATCTGTTGCCAGCAACGGAGAAGGAATATTCCGTGTGCCGCGCTTGCCGGTGGGCGCCTATGAAATCAGGGCGACCAAAGATGGATACAAGCCGCAGACCCTGTCCAGCGCGCAATTGAAGGGCGGCGAACTTATAACCCTTCAGGTGCGCTTAGAGCCGATCACGGCAATGGCTCCGGAAAAAGTCACCACGGGACTGCCCGGCGCAGCAGGCACCGCCGCACCGGAACCGCCCCCGAGTTCTTCTTATCCCACCGCGATGGAGAACCTGAAAACACCTACGCCCGAGGGTGTAGCCGCGCCGGCGATCCTAGTCGGCACCACCCCTGCGCCCGACCGGTGGAATCTTTTCGATATGCCGCTTTGGCCACGATACGGTAACGGCGGCGATTATCCCTACGTGCAGGGCCATTGGTACGATCCCTTCAACCGCAACATCTTCAAGGGCGACCGGCCCATCATCGGCCAGAACTGGTTTTTCGATTTCACCGGCACCAGCCTTTCGGCAATGAACATTCGGCGGCTGCCGGTGCCGAGCGGGGTGACGACCCTGACGCCCGGCACCGAAGATTTCTTCGGCAAAGGTGAGCAGTTCTTCGGCTCGCAAAGCTTCATTCTGTCGTTTGATCTGTTCCAGGGCGACACCAGCTTTCGTCCCATTGACTGGCGCATTCGGGTCACTCCCGTCATCAACCTCAACTTCCTGCAAACCCGCGAGCGCGGGATTGTGAACATCGACCCCGCCAATGGCATCAACCGCTTCGACGCTCATACCGGGTTGCAGGAGGCGTTCCTCGAAGCCAAGATCCATGACCTGAGTCCGAACTTTGATTTCGTCTCGGTTCGTGCCGGCATACAACAGTTCGTCAGCGATTTTCGCGGCTTTCTTTTCGCCGAGGAGCAGCCGGGGATTCGCATTTTCGGAAACCTGAAATCCAATCGCATCAATTACAATCTTGCCTACTTCTACTTCCTCGAGAAGAACACCAATAGCGGACTGAACACCTTTACCCAACGCCACGAGCAGGTTTATATTGCCAACGTTTACATCCAGGACTTCTTCGCCAAGGGGTACACCAACGAATTCAGCTTCCACTACAACCGCGACGATCCCACTCTGCATTACGACGACAACGGCTTCCTGGTGCGTCCCTCGCCCATCGGCGACGTGGTTAATGGAATCATCATCCAGCACCAGATCGAAGCCTATTACCTGGGCTGGACCAGCAACGGGCACATCAAGCGCATCAACGTAGACCATGCGTTCTACCAGGCGCTGGGCCACGACACCTTCAACCCCATTGCCGGACGGCCGGTGAACATCAACGCGCGGATGGGAGCTTTGGAGCTGTCGATCGACAAAGATTGGGCGCGGTATTACACATCGGTGTTTTATTCCTCCGGCGATTCCAGCTACCGCTACGGTCCGTCTCGGAGCAATACCGCGACCGGCTTTGACACCATCGTGGACGATACCAACTTCGCCGGCGGTGCGTTCAGCTTCTGGGATCAACAAGGCATCGGACTACTGAGTACCGGCGTTGGGCTGACCACCCCCGGAAGTCTCCTACCTGCGCTTCGCTCCAACAAGGAAGAAGGTCAGGCCAACTTCGTTAATCCTGGCATTTACATCTTCACCGCCGGCGCAGATTTTAATATCACCACCAACCTGCGAGCCTTCTCCAATTTCAACTATTTGCGCTTCGACCGCACCGAACCGCTGGAAATTTTATTGTTTCAGGAAAATATCAAACACAGCATCGGAGAAGACTTGGGCTTCGGTGTCAGGTATCGTCCTAAGCTGAATGAAAACTGGGTGGTGACCGCGGGAGAAGCTACGCTGTTTCCCGGGGCCGGTTTAAACAACCTTTACAACAGCAAAGTCCTGCTTTCCGGCTTTGCCTCGGTGGCTTTCACCTTCTGAGTTACCCATGCGATTAGTTTGCCAGTCCCGTGTTTCGCGTCTGGTGTTGGTCGCCGTAGTTTTGTGCGCGGTTGCCGTTTTTACTCCGCGAGCGCGCAGCGCCGCGTCGCCGCCTGCGGGCAAGCCTCAGCCCCAGCCCCAGACGCAGACCACGTCAGCGCAGGAGCCGCTCCCCGCCGGCATATTCCTGCAGCAGTCCTTCGAAGACGCGAAACAGAAGACCGACGGCTGCATGAGCTGTCACACCTCCGAGGACAGCCCAACGATGCACAAGTCGGGCAGCTTCGCGCTGGGATGCACCGACTGTCATGGCGGCAATGCGAAAATCTTTCTGCCCGCCGGCACCGCCCCGAATTCGCCTGAGTATGTGAGGCTTACCAAAGAGGCCCATCCCAAGCCGCGCGTTCCTGAAAATGCGTGGAACTCAGCCAATCCTATTCGCGCCTACACCAAGTGGCTGAAGGAAGACGCGGATTACATCAAGTTCATCAACCCGGGCGACCTGCGCATCGCCGACGAAACCTGCGGCCGCGCTGGCTGTCATACCCAGGAAGTTCATCGTGTGCAGACCAGCATGATGACCCACGGCGCAATGTTGTGGGAAGCGGCGCTGTACAACAACGGCGCGTTTCCGCTGAAGGACGCGCACTTCGGCGAAAGCTACAACCGCGAGGGAATGCAGCAGCGGCTGGAGATGAAGCCGCCGCCAACGGAAGAGGAGACGCGAACCAAAGGCATTCTGCCTTATCTGGAGCCGCTGCAGCGTTGGGAGTACTCAGAGCCGGGAAATGTGCTGCGCGTGTTTGAACGCGGCGGCGAGAAGAAGCAGGAGGTCGGCAATCCCATCCTCGATGAGGAAAACGGCAATCCTGACGTCAAGCTGAGTTTCCGCGGCTTCGGTACCCTGCTGCGCACCGATCCCACCGTGCTCGGGATCCAGAAAACGCGCCTGTACGATCCGCTATTGTCGTTCCCCGGCACCAACGATCAGCCCGGCGACTATCGCGCCTCGGGATGCAGCGCCTGCCACGTCATCTATGCCAACGATCGCTCGCCGGAGCACTCGGCCAGCTACGCGCAGTTCGGCAACATGGGCGAATCGCAGACCAACGATCCCACCGTTCGCAAAGGCCAACCCGGCCATCCGCTGAAGCACGAATTCACCCGCGCCATTCCCTCCAGCCAGTGCATGGTGTGCCACGTTCACCCGGGCACGAACATGGAAACCACTTACTTCGGATACACGTGGTGGGACAACGAAATCGACGGCGACAAGGGCATGTATCCGGCCAAGCAGCGCAACCCCAGCGCGAAGGAGCAACAGAAGGTACAGACGCGCGATCCCGAGCGCACCGCCATTCGCGGCAACTGGGACACCGTCGATTTCCTGAAACATGTCGGCGACATCGGCCCCGGCTCCATCAACAGCAAGCTGCAGAATACGCAATTCGCCGACTTCCACAGCCACGGCTGGATCTTCCGCGCGGTCTATAAGCATGACCGCTATGGCCGGCTGCTTGACGCCGAAGGCAACATCGTCAAGTCCGATGATCCCGACAAGTTCGGCAAGGCCGTCCACCTGAAAGACATTCACCTGGAAAAGGGCATGCACTGCATCGACTGTCATTTCCAGCAGGACAGTCACGGCAACGGCAATCTGTACGGCGAGACCCGCAATGCGGTTGAAGTCGATTGCATCGACTGCCACGGCAGCATCGAGCAAAAGGCGACGCTGAAGACTTCGAGCTTTGCAGCTCCGGCCGGCGGGACCGACATGGACATGATGCGCACGCCCACCGGCGAACGGCGCTTCTTCTGGGAAGGCGGCAAGCTCTATCAGCGCGCCATGCTCGATCCCGATAAGAAGTGGGAAGTGGTGCAAGTCCTCGACTCGATCACTCCCGGCAACGAGCACTACAGCGAGAAATCGCGCCTGGCCAAGACCATCCAGAAAGACGGCAGCACCTGGGGCGATGCGCGCGTCGCCGGCGACAAGCTGGCGCATGACAACAGCAAGATGACGTGCTACGCCTGCCACAGCTCGTGGGCGCCCACTTGCTACGGCTGCCATCTCCCCTTGACCGCCAATCAGAAGATGCCCATGCTGCACAATGAGGGCCGAATGACGCGCAACTGGACCTCGTATGACTTCCAGGTGCTGCGCGATGACGCCTACCTGCTCGGCATCGACGGCACCGTTACCAAGCATCGCATTGCGCCGGTGCGCTCCGCCTGCGCCATTCTCGTCAGCTCGCAAAATGCCGATCGCGACTGGCTCTACTTCCAGCAGCAGACTATCTCCGCCCCAGGCTTCAGCGGCGAGGCCTTCAGCACCTTCGTCCCGCACACGGTGCGCGCCAAGGAAACCAAGACCTGTACCGATTGCCACGTCTCGCAGAAGATCGACAACAACGCCTGGATGGCGCAACTGCTCACCCAGGGCACCAACCTCATGAACTTCATGGGGCGCTACATCTACGTCGCCACCGGCGACAAAGGCTACGAGGCCGTCGCCGTCACCGAGCACGACGAGCCGCCCGCGGTCTACGGCAGCGACCTGCAGAAAATTGCCTGGCCTGCCGACTACGACAAGTTCGTCAAGGGAGGCCGCCAGCTGAAGGAAACCTACGACCACCCTGGCTCCGATATTCTGCATCCGGGCGGCGAGATCCTCGACGTGCAGGGCCGCGGCGAGTATCTCTACACCGCGATGGGCAAGGGCGGCTTTCGCGTCTACGATATTGCCAACCTCGACGACAAAGACTTTTCCGAGCGCATGATCACTGCGCCCGTCTCGCCGCTGGGCCAGCGCTTCTACGTCAAGACCAAGTACGCCATGGCCGTGGCCACGCCCACCACGCTGGGCGTCGATCCCCTGCGCCATGAGTTCCCCGAGAATGAAGAGCAGCCCATGTTGGCCGCCAAGAATCCCGACCTCAATTACCTGATGTACGGCTTCCTCTACGTGGCCGATCGGGAAGAGGGACTGGTCGTGGTTGGCGATCCCAATCTCGCCAAACCGAAGTACAAGTTGCCCGGTGTCGGCACCTTGCTCGACGGCGACCCCGAAAACAATTACCTGGTGCGCATGCCGGGCTTTAACCCCGATAACAAGCTGCACGGCGCGCGCCGCATCACCATTGCCGGCAACTACGCCTACATCCTGTGCGATCGCGGGTTGGAAGTGGTCGACCTCCACAATCCGACCAAGCCCAGTATTACGGCTGAAATCGGCGCGCCATTCCTGAACCAGCCGAAGGGCCTGGCCGTGCAGTTCCGCTACGCCTTCGTTGTCGATAAAGACGGTCTCAAGGTATTGGATGTGACCCACCTCGACAGGCCCGTGCCCGTCGAGAACGCGTTCGTGAAGCTGGACGACGCGCGCAATATCTACGTCGCCCGCACCTACGCCTACGTCTCCGGCGGCAAGCAGGGCATGGTCATCGTGAACGTTGAGCAGCCCGAGCATCCCAAGCTCGACCAGGTCTTCAACGCCGGCGGCGCGATGAACGACGTCAACGACATCAAGATCGGCATGGTCTCGGCCGAGGCGTTCGCCTTCGTTGCCGATGGCAAGAACGGCTTGCGCGTGGTGCAGATTCTTTCGCCGATGAACGATCCGGAGTTCTCCGGATTCAGCTTCCCCCCCAAGCCGGTTCTGATTGCCACGCATCACACCGAGGGTCCGGCGCTGGCGGTCTCCAAGGGCATCGATCGCGACCGTGCCGTCGATGAAAGCGGCAATCAACTCGCCGTCTTCGGACGCCGTGGCGCGCGCCCGTTCAACCTGCAGGAGATGCAGCGAATGTATCTGCGCGATGGCAAGCTCTACACCGTGACCGACAATCCTCCCGGCCCGGCTGTGAATGCGATCGAGCCGCAACGCGCATCCACCGGACAGCAAGGCCCAGGACAATAGGGTGCCCCAGGTTCGCGTCCTTCGTTTGGACGCTAACCTGGGTCCCGTCCACGACACTAAAGAGTAACCATCAGATCGCGTTCTTCGTCCTTTCGCGGCCATCAAACGCTCTAAGATGAACTCGACACGCGGTCGCTCCAACGGCTGCGCCCCCACGGGAGTATCACTATGAAGAAGACCTTCGCAGCGACGGCAATTCTGTTGGTGCTGGTGATGACCGCCGTAGCATCAGAGCGGCGCGACGACGATGTCGACCGCGTTCAGACGGCCAGCATCGTCCTCAAGCAGATCATGTCCGCTCCCGACAGCGCTATTCCCGACAGCATTATGTCGGGCGCCAAGTGCATTGCCATCATGCCCTCGATGCTGAAGGCCGGTTTCATTTTCGGCGCCAACTACGGCAAGGGTGTCGCGACCTGTCGCACCGAAACCGGCTGGAGCGCGCCGGCATTCTTCAAGCTGACCGGCGGCAGCTTCGGCTTTCAGGCCGGTGGTCAGGCATCCGACTTGGTACTGATCATCCGTACCGATGACGGCATGCAGTACCTGCTGCACAGCAAGTTCAAGCTGGGCGCCGACGCCTCAGCCGCTGCGGGACCGGTGGGCCGCGACGCGCAGGCCATGACCGACCTGACCTTGCGCGCTCAGGTGCTGACGTATTCCCGCTCGCGCGGACTTTTCCTGGGCGTCTCGCTGGGTGGTGGTGTGATCAAGCAAGACGATGCCGATACTCAGGCCTTCTATGGCAAGACCTGGACCTACCGCTCGCTACTGAATGGACAGGTGCCCGCGCCGACCGATGCCCAGGGTTTCCTGCAGACGGTCGAGAAGTATGCGCCCACCCCGCGACCGCATGTCCCGCCAACCGTCTCCGCCGATCCGGCCATGAGCGCGCCGACGGCTTCCGCAGCACCGGTCGCGACACCGCCGGCGCCGTCCGCCGATGCTGAGCCACCGGCTTCGAGTTCGGCTGCGCGACCGGCAGGGCCCGTCGCCGCATCAGCGCAATCCATTCCTGCAGCCGAAGACGCAACCACAACGCCGCCCACCACCGCGACACAACTCAGATAGGTGACTGCGAAGGATTCTTTATAGAGAAGAGTGATGACGCGACGCCGAAGCGCCGCTCATTCAGAGTTATGGTTTCGGCGTGTCGCTATGCGGCGCGACCGAACTCGGCGCAGTGCCGCTGGAGGCCGACTGGTTCGGCTGATCGAGATCGATCAACTGCGAGCCGGGCGGCTGTTGCAAAGCGAACTGCTCGTCATGCAGCGGCTCGTTGATCACCAGCTTATCCACCGTGAGCCGGATGGAATATTCCTCCTGCGGCCGCTTAATTTCAATGACGCTGGGAAAGCTGACCCCGTTATGGTCCGCATAAACCTGGTACGTGGCCTCGGTTGCAATGGCGCCGTTCTGGTCGAAGATGACCTGCTCATGCACCGACAGGTTGGTGCGATCGAAAACGATTTTGCGGGCCAGGTACCAGTCGTTACCCGCGCGATGGATTACCAGGATTTCATAGTCCGGCTGCTCCAGCGTCCGCGTCTTCTTTTTGTCATAAATCAATTCCTGGCTGTCTTCCAGGACGGCGATATCATTGTTGGGATCCAGGTCGGGCAGCAGCAAGGCCTGATAGATCACCTGAGGGCGCAGGTTCTCCAGCGTGCTGCCGCCGGGGTGCACTACATTGTTGTGGCCCACGTAGAATTTGCTCTTGGCCGGGATCGACACCTTAAACGTTTCGCCGTCGCTCACCATGTCGAACGCTTTGTTGCGCACGATGGGAAACAGGCCGATCATGCGCAGCAGGTTGGGCTTGCGTACCAAAATATAGCCGCGAATTTCCTCGTACTCCGTGACCTTGCCCTTCTTTTCGCCGCCCACGGAAGCAGCGATGTCGACGGTGGCATTGAGGGTCTGAATTTTCGCGGCTTCGCTCTGGATGTAGGTAACGAGTTGCTGTTTGCTCGCGCTCTCCAGCTTGGCGGTGCTGGTGCGCATCTCTACCGTCCGGGTATGAAAAAGACACCCGGTGCCGCCCATTAGCAAGGCAAGCGCAGCGATAGAGCTAGCAAATCCGGACCTCGTCATAAGTTTGGCAGGGGCGGCGAGTTGAAACCAGTAGTATACGGCAGATGCGGAAGCTACTGTCCCGTCGCCACCGAGTGCCGGTACTGGGCGACATTGCGGGCGTGCTCTTCCAAGTCGCGCGCGAAGCGGTGATGGCCGTTGTTGTCGCTGACAAAATACAGGAAGTCGGTATGCGCCGGATGCATGGCGGCCGTGAGCGACGCTACTCCGGGATTGGCGATCGGCCCCGGCGGCAGGCCCGGATACTTGTAGGTGTTGTAAGGCGAATCGAACTGCAGGTCCGAGGCGTAGATGGTGCCGCGATAACGCCCGGCAAGCAGCGCCGCATAGATCACGCTGGGGTCCGCGGCCAACGCCATGTTGCGGTCGAGGCGATTGTAGTAAACGCCGGCGACCAGCGGCCGCTCGTTGGGATCCGCGGTTTCCTTCTCCACGATGGAAGCCATGGTCACGATGCGATGCGTGTCGGCGCGTCCCAACAGACCGATGCTCTGCGCCTGCTGCCGGAAGCGATGCACCATGGCCGCGGCGATGTCGTGCGCGCTGTCGATGCGGGTGAACTGATAGGTGTCGGGAAAGAGGTAGCCCTCCAGCGACTTCGCATCCGGATCGATATCGCGCAGGAGAAATAAATCGCTACTGGCGGCGGTGAGAAAATCCGATGCCGAACCCAGCCCCGCCTGCTCGACCGCGGCGGCAATGTCGAACATGTTGTAGCCTTCGGGCACTACCACGGTGCGCGCGTAAACGTCGCCGCGCGTGAGGCGTCCCCACACATCAACCGCATTCGCCTTTTGGTCGAATTTGTACTCGCCCGCCTTCAGCGTTTTGACGCCCTTGATGTAGTCGATGAAGAGGAACGCGGCCGAACTGCGGATGACGCCTTGCTGCTGCAGCTCGCGCGCGATGTGGCGCGTCGTCCAGCCGGGGCGCAACAGGACGAACGTGGCCTGCCGCGGCTCGTCCGGCAGTAGCGCTGCCCAGGTAAACCAGATGGCAAACGCCAGAAACAGAACAACAATCAGTTTGAAGAGAAATCGCACGTGACCTATTAGACCAATCCTACAATTAATTCAGGTTTGTATCAGGACACGACTTGATACAAGCCAATCGTGCGGTCTGTTGTTTTGATGAGCGATACACGTTCAGTGCTGCTCACGCAGAGTGATCTTCAAGGGGCGAGATCTTGCGCAGCTCCAAGAACGATTCGAGAATCAGCACCGCGGCCAACTGATCGACCACTTCGGCGCGCCGCCGAATGCTCATCTCTGTTTCACGCAGCACCCGATTGGCCTCCACCGACGTCAGCCGCTCGTCGAACAGATGCACCGGCAGCTTGAACCTGCCGCGAAGGTCGTCGGCGAAGGCGTGCACTTTTTCCGCTTGAATGCCCTCCTCGCCGCTCATGCGGAGCGGAAGCCCCATTACGATTTCTTGCACCCCGTATTGCCGGATGAGCCGCCGCAGGTAGTCGAGGTCGGCTTTCTTGTTGCTGCGGCGGTACGTCGGCAAGCCCTGCGCCGTGAGGCCTAGCTCGTCGCTGACAGCCAGGCCGATCTTGCGCGCACCGAAATCGATGGCGAGGATTCTTGCTCCGGACTTCGAAGAGATGTTTTGCATCTTGAGCACAGCCAAAGTACCATGCTCGGAATCTTACAATTGCGAGTACCGGGTCTCCGGCGCGCTGGGGTGGGAGTACCATAGGCAAAATGCCTAAACAGGTTTTGGACAATCCGGAGCCCATTCCGCGCGAGGCCGATCCCGACATCGAGGCCAACGCCGCCGGCGGCCCAGCGCCAATCCCTCAGGTCTCGATCAACCGCTCCACAGTTGCCGAACTGGATCGGCGGCGCATGCTGCATATGCAGACCGCGGCGCTGGTGATCCTGGCCAGTGCGGCGGCGCTCACCTTGATCTATGTCGCCAAGTTGCTGCTTGTTGTCATCCTCGTATCGATTCTGCTGTCCTTTGTCCTGGCGCCGGTTGCCGACTTCCTGGTGCGGTTTGAGATACCACGCGGATTCGGCGCCTTCATCGCAGTGACGCTGCTGGTCGGCGCACTCGGATTCGCCAGCTACGTTTCCTACAGTCGTGCGCTGGATTTCATGCACGAGGTACCCAAGTACAAGGCGCGCATTCAAGCGATGGGGGCCAGAGTCCGTGAGCAGGCGGACCAAATTGAGAAGACCACCGAAACCGTGCTCCCTGAAAACGAAGACAAGAAGGCGATAACGGTCAAGCAGTCGAGCAGTTGGACGGACATGGTCAGCCGCAACGCGAATTCGGTTTCCGAGTTCGTGCTGACGCTCACCTTCATTCCCTTCCTGGTTTTCTTCATGCTGAGCTGGCAGGACCACGTGCGCTCGGCCACGGTGATGCTGTTCAGCATGGAAAACCGCAACTCGGCTTACGTGATGCTCGGCCTGATTGCGCGCATGATCCGCTCGTTCATCGTGGGCAATTTCATCATCGGCGTGTTCGTCAGCGTATGCAGTATCGCGATTTTTGGTTTGATCGGCCTGCCGTACTTTTACTTTCTCGGAACCATCAGCGGATTTCTCAGCCTGATCCCTTATCTGGGCGTGCTGCTCGCCGTGGTGCCGCCGTTGGTCGCCGACCTTGGCCATCTCACCGCTGCAGTTGCGGTGATTGTTATCGTCACCGTACTTGGACTGCACCTGATTGCGATGAACGTTCTCTATCCCAAGATTCTGGGCAAGCGCCTGCAGTTGAATCCGCTCGCGGTTACGATCGCACTGCTGTTCTGGGGATGGTTGTGGGGTGCGATGGGCCTGGTTCTGGCGGTTCCGCTGACCGGTGCGTTGAAGATCATCTGCGACCACATCGAGCGTCTCCGCCCGTATGGTGCATGGCTGGGTGAGTAGCCGCGCAGCGGCGTCATTTTGGGGTAGCCGCAGGCGTGAGCCCGCGGTTGTGGATCGCCTCGAATCGGAGCAGCCGAGCGGCGACACCAATCTCAGCCCTGTACCGCCGCCCTGCGGTTCGGGCTCTCAATTTAACTCTCGCCGGGCTCACTCCCACGGCTCAAACAAATCGCGCTCTGCGGGCTCGTGCCGCCGCCCCATGACTGGTATGTATCGCAACATCAGAGTCCGCGCACCTCTGGCGAGAAGCGAAAAGCGAACAGGCGCAACTTTCGCTACAATCGTCCTTCGGAGAAATTCATGCCACACATGGTGCATTGCGTAAAGCTGGGGCGCGAAGCCGAGGGTCTCGACGAACCGCCCTTCGACAATGAGATGGGACAGAGGATCTACAACAATATCTCCAAGCTCGCCTGGGAGCAATGGCAGGAGCACATGAAGATGCTGCTCAACGAGTACCGCCTGCAGCCCTGGAAGAAAGACCACCAGGAATTTATCGTGCAGCAGATGCAAGCCTATTTCTTCGGCGAAGGCTCATCGGAGAAGCCGAAGGAGTACGTCCCGCCCAGTCAGTAACTCACTGCGATGGAAAGCTTGGGTAGGGACTGCGATGCGACCCGGATTCGCGAAACGGAGTCGCTGGAACCCAAGTTTTTGTCAAAATTCTGCTATTCAAGAGCGTGCGTTGGTTGTACTATGCATCGCATCGGGGGTGCTTATGGCCTGCGCTGGGGACAAGTGCCACTTCAAGTACTACGCCATCTGGGTAAGAGACTTAAGAGTCAGCGTGAAGCCGCTACACGGATGTCCTGCCAAAAAGCCTGAAGACCCTAAGATCTACGAGGCAATCATTAACCAGGTCAAGATCGACCAGGGTCTCCCTGACTGGCCGAAACAGTATCTGGATCCTCAGTGCGCACCTCCTCCGGCGCCTGTACCTCCGCCCCCAGCCCCGCAAACCTGTGACTGCGTTCCCATAAAAGACCAGGATTTGAAGTGGTCGCCATGGAGTCCGTACACGATTACGCCGACTACGGTGGACATCGGCAAGATGCAGGGAGGGTCTGCGCCGTGCCAATACACGGTGACGGGTCTGTACTATCTGGCCAGCGTCGTCGTCGAAGGTACGTGTCAGACAAAGCCGGACAAGGACAACTGGAAGCCACCGGAGAAGAAGAAAACTCCCGAAGAGGAAAAAGGGGAAGGTCTGGAGAAAGAAAAAGAAGGCGAGAAGCAAATTGTCCCACCGAAAAAGAAGAAGTAGTTATCGGCGCATGTACGGGACGAGCAGACGCGGGTCTATTTTCTCGTGAGATCTCCGAGAAGCTGGGAGAATATGCCCTAAGCTCGCAGGAGCTGACGATCATCGCCATCGAGGGGCCGAGCGCAGCCGGCAAAACGACCTGGTGCCGAGCCCACGCGACTCATCCTTGGGTCGAGGAAGCTCCCTATCACATCGCCACGCCCGATCTATACGTCGACCCCGCCGATGTCGGCCGCTTCTGGGTCAATTACAACTCGGCGAATTGGCAGCGTGCACTCGAGATTGAGCGCGAGCACGGCATCGCCGTCTGCGATGGCGATCCCTTGCATCTCTACTTTTCATGGTCGCTGTGGAAGTCGGGCGCGCTCGATCGCAAGCTCTTCGACGTTGAACGCGAGCTGTACCGCAACGCCTTCGAGTGCCGGCAGATGGGATTCGTCGATTGTGTGCTCTGGCTGGAAGCTCCGGAAGACGAGTTGCGCCGCCGCGCGCAGGGCGACACCGCACGCAAGCGCAAGCGGCATGAAATCTATCTCGCGCTGGTTCCCTGGATGAAGCGATGGTTTGATGCGCGGGAGCGTCTGCTGCCCGGGAGCGTGCGACCGCGCAACAGCAAACTCAGGTGGGAAGATCTTGCTGGCGGCGCGTCTCGGCGGCGCTACGATGTCGCGCTGATGGATGAACTGGACATGATGTTGGGATAGCGATTGCGAATTAGAGCTTGGCGTTCAGCACGCGACTAACGCGATCGGGATCGCGCGCAATAAGGATTAAATAGGCGCGGGTGGGCTGGTCCGGTTCGGCGCGGCCTTGCTCCCAATCACGCAGGGTGCCGAGAGGAATGTGATAGCGGAGAGAAAACTCTTCTTGTGTGAGCTGCAAAGCTCGACGAATGATCTTGGCTTGCGGCGTGCGCTTCATGCGCCGGAAATCGGCGGGGCTTAAGGGCTGAGCGTCACGATGGCTCTCGCGGCGGCTTCGACGGCGTCCTCCGACATGGCGCGCGGTGCTTTACGAATCTGCTCGAAGTATTGGCTCTGTTCATCTCGCGTCGCCCTTCTAGCGGAAA
>CAVQLZ010000017.1:0-44880 GCA_963713465.1 uncultured Acidobacteriaceae bacterium | reverse complement strand
GCGTCGGCGGTTCAACTCCGTCCCTGGCCACCATCATTCCAAACGGCTTAGCGGTCACGGAGCGAATTCAGTGATTATCTTGGGTGGAACCTTGGGTGGAAGATTTCCGGTTGCTCCGAACGACATCAATGGGAAAGAATCTTGCTCTCGGATTTGAATTCGTGATAGTTGCGGAAGTCAATGACGTTGTGGCTGCAGTAGCTGGTACCCCGTTGACAACCCAAGGTCTCGGCATGGACCGGAAGCAGAAACGATTTCTCGCCAACCATGACGTACGAATAATCAACCGCGGATTCGACCGTATCCATCGGGAAATCTTGCGGTATGTTGCGGGCCTGCATCTCGATTCGCAGGACGCGCGCGGTTGCCGGATCCACCCATACCGAGCCTTGGTAAGCCGCAGTCACAGTCTGAGATTCGGCGTGCAACATCCAGTGTGAATTTTCACTTTGCACTTGAAAGTCGTAAACCTGGGCACGGAAACCCGAAATGGTAGTCGCACCGCCGGACCGGAACTGGGTGTGCGTGGCGGGGTCAAAAACCTCCAGCAGTGTAGACGCAAATTCTCCGGTGGACCAGGACCCATCGATCTGCTGCAGGGACTTTTCCGTGTGACTGTTATTGATCTTCACGTTACGATAACTTTCCTGCCCGTCCTCGTAAATGACTTCAGCCGAAACCAAGTCCAGGGGCATTTTCTCCGCGCGGCCTCGCTGGGCAAACCGCGACATGAACTCCTGGCAAATAAAGTTGGGAAGCTTCTGTGAAAACTGGAACGCCGCCTGTCTGGCCCGTTCGATCAAGGCTTCTGCGGGAGTCAGCGAACGCGTGGGTACGGAGTCCGCAGGCGGCGACGCGGCCGGCGGGGGGTCAGGACAGGGAGGCGGAGCCGGCTGTGTGCCTCGTTTCAAGATCGGAGGGTCGTCGGAGCAAGGAGGCGTACTCTGTGCTTGCGATTGGGCTACGGGCGGCGGAGAGGGGCTGCTATCACTGGCTGAGGCTGACGAATCAGCGCCGGGTGATGAGCTGCTGCTGCCCGGAACGGGCATGGCAATGGAGAACGTCCCGATAAAGTTATAGATGCCGCCAAGTTCGGCCTTGGCCGGCGTCGTGGCCAAAGCAAGCGCTAAGGCGACTACGGCGCCAGCCAAGCGAAGCCAGCGGCCCGCATGTTGAAAGCTACATCCCTTCACAGACTCACTTCCCCTCGAATTTAGCACAATTCACGCGGAACTTTAGGCCCCGAAGTTACCCACACGCTAAGAACATCATGTCGAACCGATGGTGTGCACATAACTGAGGGCAGAACGCTTTTTGACCAAGCCGATATCGTGGCGTGCGAATCAAGCAGCTGAATCTGCTCCTGCCTTGACCGAAACGCCCAACTTCCAGATGGTTGGATCCCGATTAGTACCGGTAGGTCGGCCCGTCGGAAATTAGGCGTCTCGACAACCGATGTTCAACTCGGCAAAGCCGGACCGAAGGGTCCAGCCGGGAGGCAAAAGGGCCGACAATCGCCCGCTATGCGTTTCTAGTCCTAGCCTTGGCAGCACCAATCCACCAATCCAGGCGATGAGGACCTAAAAGGATTCTTAATCCGCGGGTCGAGCACGAAGGCTCAACATGAAGGCATGAGTCTTCTGTCTCTTGTCGGGTCGGTGCTTCTCAACCAAACGTGCAGTTGCTTGGTAGTTGCGTCCGGTTGCATTTTTGGTTCGGGGAGGCGGAAAAGAGTCCCGGGCTGGTACAGCTCTGCGCTGACCTGCATCGGCTGAGCGACTGCCCGGTGTTGTAATTGCTTCTACGCATCAGCATGCTGAAAACTGTGCGCTCATCACGAGTCATCCTTGGCGGTGTCCCAAGTGCGTGATAATCCCGTTTATCACGTAGGGATACGAGGGCTCGGGCTAAACAACAACGAAGAAGTCCATGAATCAGCGCAACACAGTTTCAGAAATAATCCAGCGCCTCCAGACGACCGCAGACAAAATCCGCGCGCTGGCGAATGGCGGCTACGACGCACCGAAATCAAGAGAACGTCGCGAGTTGCAACGGGATTCACAGCGCCGGACTAAATCGGGACTTGATTGAGAAGTGAGCAACAGAATGAAGGTCAGGCCACAGTCTTTGAACCTCTACGCGCAGCAACGAACATCGCTCCAAAATCGATTAACGCATATCTGACATTGGTGGTAGGAGGCAATTGTCCATTGATGGCGAGCGAGGGCTTCAATTCGGACATAGTCGCCGCGTCAGTGAAAGCGCGTTTGTCGGTCCCACAGCGCAGGGCTGCATATTTGAGTCGTGGAGCTCTCCGCGACCAAAATTCATTGAGTGTCGAGACATCGTAGGGCAACCCCAGTGGGAGCAGGTTCATCACGACACTAGCGCCGGTCCAAGAATCCAACAACTTCGTATTTTTCTTTCTGGCCACGATCAAAATCGAATCGAAATCTTCAACCGGCCACCGCCACAGCATCGAGCACCAAGTCTAGTCATGGGAGGAGGTCATGGGAACCGCAGCACGGACAGGAGCGGGGATCCGCCGGCAAAACAACAGCGGCTTGAACTACAGGCCGCCCATGACTTCGAACTCAAACACCTACCCGACACGACTAGAGGTTTGAGATGCCGCTCGCCAAAATCCAAGTTGTCGAAGGCCGTTACCACGAGACTTGGATCACCAAAGTGCTGGGCGCCGTCCAAGCGGCCTCGATGAACACGATTTCTCCCCCCAGCTTCTTCACTGTTTTATTTCCGAAAGAGCGTTTTCTTCACACAGCGTCTTTTATCGGCACGCCGGTTGCGCTTTGCGCTGCGAAGGCCAGAGGCAATCGGATTGGGCGCGGGGGAGACGAAGCCTGCTTCATGAGAAGCCAACAACAGTGAACGTACAGGAGGTGCGTCCATGCCATTCGTAGAGGTATTCACACGGGAAGAATTGTCAGACGCGGTACGCGCCAAGCTTGCCGAAAGTCTATTGGTTACGATGATGAATCTCGAAATCGGCCACCCAACCGATCATGCACGGGCGATCGGTTGGGTATGGTTCCACACTCTACCTGGAACCGCATGGGCCGTAGGCGGTCGGTTTGATGACACCTACATCAAGGGTAGAAAGATGGGATACGCTCGAATCATTGCCCCCGAGGGCATCCTGAACCGTGAACTCAAGTCGAAGGCGCTGGCCGAAGTCACGAAGAATCTGCGTGACGCGATGGGTGCCGAAGATGACGATGACAGCTCTGGAATCTTCGCAATCTACGAGGAGGTTCCTGCTGGGCACTGGGCTAACGGGGGGAAGATTTTGCCTCTCAGCGAACTGCTCAAGGAGATGGGCGGCGATGTGTCAGAGGAGAGGAAACGCGAGATGAAAGCACTGTTCGACGGTCGAGCTGCATAGAAGGAGCACTTTGGCGTTCCGAGTGAAGGTTAGCCTGCCAGTCACAGAAGCGGGAACGGTAAGGGCGGACGCTGTCCGCCATTGTATAGCCGCGAACGATTTCTACTGAGGAGGATATCCAGGAGGTTAAGCAATGAGGTGGATCGCAATTGTATGCTTGATGGCAGCTTGCGCCTTCGCACAGAAGGTAGAATCGAACTCGCCTGCCACAGACGCAGAAAAAATTGCCGACGCGCTGCGCGCCGGTCCCACGTTTATCACAAAAGATGCGACGCTGCTCGACTGGCCATCATCACCCAGTGACGAATACCGTGTTCTTCGCAAAGGCACGAACGATTGGACCTGTCTTCCGGGCATTCCCGGGTATCCACACGACGAACCAGGATGCTTCGACGCCGTATTTTTTCAGTGGATCAAAGACAGCCTAGCCGGCCGCACGCCGCATATTGATCGCATCGGCATCTCGTACATGTACGTGGGCGCATGGGTGAAGTCGGCGAAAGGCACTTCTGGCCAGGAGTTCCATGTCGGTCCGCACCTGATGGTTGTAAGTCCACATCAGGATGACTTCCAAGGGTTCAATCGTGACGGATCAAATGGCATGCCCTACGTGGCGCATCTGCCAGGCCACACGGAGTTGTACCTGGTTATGCCGATTCGACAGTGGGATGAGCGCTAATCTGCCTCACGAGCAACGACGACTCGGATAGGGCACGGTAGCGCGATGCCTATGGTCCCGGAACTTTGGCCAAGTGCATTGTTGAGGTACGTGCTGGGAGATTGCAGCAAATACATGGAGGTGGATGATGTCCGAGATCGAACGCTACGAGATTCTCGTTATTGGCAGTGGAGAGTCCGGAAAGCAACTGACGTGGGCCCTGGCGCAAGCGGGCCGCCGCACAGCGGTGGTGGAGCGCAAGTACATCGGCGGATCGTGCCCGAACATTGCCTGCTTACCCAGCAAGAACGTGATTCGCAGCGCCAAGGCCAACTGGTTCGCACGGCATGGCGCGGAATATGGGATTCAAACAGGACCCGTGTCGACGGACATGAAGGGCGTCCTCGCCCGCAAGCGGAAGATGGTGGAAGGCCAGGTTCAGTTTCATCTCGATCGCTTCAAGGCTACCGGAGCGGAGTTAATCAACGGGGAGGCCCAGTTTGTGGCTCCGAAGACGGTTGAGGTGCAACTGAACGAGGGGGGCCGACGAACGATCACAGGCGACCGGGTCTTTCTCGACCTGGGATCGCGCGCGGTAATTCCGGATATTCCAGGCCTCGCTGCTGCAAAACCCATGACTCACGTTGATGCTCTCGATCTCGACCGTTTGCCGGGACACGTGATCGTCCTCGGTGGAGGATACGTGGGTCTTGAACTGGCGCAGGCCCTTTGCCGCTTCGGGTCCGCAGTGACGGTGATCGAGCACGGGCGGCAGGTCGCCGCAGCGGAAGATCCCGACATTGCGCAGGCGGTTTTGGAGACTCTCCAAGACGAAGGAATCGAAGTGCTGCTCGAGACAGAAGTGCGCGAGGTGAAGGGCCTCTCTGGGCAGAAGGTTCGAGTCCGTGCTGAAAACAGCCACGGCAGCCAGACCATAGAGGGAACGGATCTGCTGATCGCTGCTGGGCGAACCCCGAACACGCAAGGGATCGGGCTGGAAACAGCAGGAGTCGAACTGGACGCGCGCGGCTACATCAAGGTGAACGAGCGCCTGGAAACCACCGCGGCGGGCGTTTGGGCCACGGGCGATTGCGCCGGGAGCCCGCAGTTCACGCACGTCGCCTACGACGATTTCCGCGTGGTCCGCGACAACCTGAACGGGGGCAGCCGCACGACCCGAGACCGGCTCATCCCGTACTGCATGTTCACCGATCCCGAGCTCGCGCGAGTTGGTTTGAACGAATCCGAAGCGAAGAAGCGCGGCATCGCCTATCGTCTGGCCAAGATACCCATGGCGGACGTCCTACGAGCTGTGGCGCTTGTCGAAACTCGCGGTTTCGTGAAGATGCTGATCGACGCACATAACGACCGCATCCTGGGAATCACCGCGTTTGGTGTTGAAGCGAGTGAGATGGTCGCGGCGGTCCAGACGGCGATGTTGGGTGGGTTGCCGTATACCGTGCTGCGCGATGCGATTTTCACGCATCCCACTGTCGCGGAGGGGTTGGTCTTTTTGCTGGCGAGTGTTCCCTCAAAAGCTATGCAATACGCGAAGGTTTCTTAGAGCTTGCACTGAAGCGCTACGATGTCGTTTGTCGTGCCTCATGTAATGAAACTTCGATGTATTGGACGCGAAGCGAGGGTCTCACCCGCGGTCTTGTCACGCCTTGCTTAGGCGGCAGCCAATAAATCACGCTGGCCATATCGAAGTGCTGCTTCGCTCGGGGGTTTCCCGTCGCACCGCAAATTCGATACTGAGGAGACCTATCATGCCACTCGCTCGAATTGATCTTGCAGAGGGTAGGACTGCCGACTACCGCAAGACCATCGGAGAGGTGGTCTATGACGCACAGGTTGAAGTCTTGAAGGCGCCGAAGAACGATCGCTTCCAGGTCATCACGGAGCATCCAGCCCAAAATTTCATCTTTGATCCCAGCTACTTGGGCATTCAGAGATCAAAAGATTGTGTGTTTATCCAGGTCACGATCAATGCCGGGCGAACGGTGGATCAGAAATGTGCTTTTTACAAAGCAATCGCAGACGGATTGCACGAGCGTCTCAGCCTGCGCCGGGAAGACGTGATGATTTGTCTGGTTGAAGTCAGCAAAGAGAACTGGTCGTATGGCGACGGTGAGGCGCAATACGCGAAATAGGTTCACGGAGCACCGGCGTTGCGCAACTTCCAATCAAACGAAAGTAGATGGGAATGGAAATGACTTGTCTGCATGATTTAGGCCGCCGGAGCTTTCTGGAAATTGCGGCGGCACTTGGCAGCGCTTCCACACTGGGAGCGCTGCTCAACCTCGCTGGAGCACAGGATACATCACAACAGGGTGACGCTCCAGCCAGAACGCTTCAGGACGTACCGTTCAGTTCCGGAGCAAAGCTGACCACAGAGCGCCGCGAGCAGATCGTTCTTTTTGGCATCAATCGTCCTTACATCCAGAACCGCATTGATCCTGAAACTTTCGAAAAACTGGCGGAAGCCTATTACCAATATGACCACGATCCCTCGCTGCGCGCCGCGATTCTATTTGGCCACGGGGAGAACTTTTCAAGAGGGATCGATGTTGAAGGATTTAAGTCGCTGGCAGGGACGGGCAAGCCCTGGATCGCGAGCACTGGGACGATAGACCCTCTTGCCAAGCGTGCTCCGCACCTCACCAAGCCTCTGATCGTGGTTACTCATGGCGATACCTGGAACATGGCCCATGAGCTCCATCTTGTTGCCGACATCCGTATTGCTGCAGCCGACACCCGCTTCGGCCAGGATGAAAATACACATGGACGCTTTCCCGGAGGAGGAGCGACTATACGGTTCCCGCGGGAAGTAGGCTGGGGAAATGCCATGCGTTACATGCTAACTGGCGACCATTGGAGCGCTGAAGAAGCGTATCGGATCGGAGAAGTGCAGCAAGTTGCCCCAACAGCAGAAAAGGCGCTTGAGGCAGGAATTCAGATCGCAAACAAGATCGCTGCGTGCGGACCGCTCGGAATTAAAGCAACATTGCTTTCCGCTCATATTGCGATCGATGCCACCGAAGCGGACGCGCTATCCAGACTGGATGCCCAGTTTGGCGCGCTCTTTCACACGCAGGACTTTCTAGAAGGCCAGAAGGCAGAGGCGGAAGGCCGAAAGCCGGTCTACCAGGGAAAATAAGCGCGAATCAAGAAACATGCGCTGTTCGGGTAGACGCCGATATTAGTCTGGGTCCTGGGGGATCAATGCGATCAGAGACTGCGAAGGACCTTCATAAAAGTTGCAGTCTTGCGGGTCGATGCGCCTTTGCCGGATTTAAGATTGCGCTCAATGCATACTCCGGAGAAAAAGGACAGCACCATGTCCGCAATCGCGTTTGGATCCATTCTCGGCTTCTCCGCCTCGATATTCCTGGCCAGAAGCTGCTGCAACCGCGCTCGGTTCTCTGCCACGACGACATGGGCTTGGTGCGGAAGAATCGCAAATTCCCGCATAGAGTTGACGGAAAAGCATCCCTTTTGTTCTCCCTTATTGAGAGGGCCATGTTTGAGAAATGCCTCAATGTTGTTCCAGCCCAGCGGTTCCTTGGTGAGCAGCCCTCTCTTCTCCTGGCCCGCAAGATAGTGCCGAAGACATGCAACAAACAGATCTTGCTTGTCACGAAACTCTGAATACAGTCCTGACTTGTTCACGCCAGTGGCTCGCTCGAGTTGCTGCAGGCTGGTGTCGGAGAAGCCATGCTTCCAGAAAACAGGCATGGCCTTCTCCAGCACTTCCTCTCGGCTAAAGTTCTTCGGGCGTGCCATGCCTCATTATCCGATAAAGAACTAAATAGTTCAATATTCCTGCATCCTCGATGTGCCGGCCTCATCCTATAGAACTGATTGGTTCAGAACACGCGGGGCGACAGTAAAACCGCGAGTTCACGGGGGTTAATAACCAGCACGGCAACGAATAAGGAGGGTTTATGTCAGACCCGGTAGTTTTGATCACAGGAGCACTGACCGGAATTGGGCGCGCCGCCGCAGTGATTTTTGCGCAAGAAGGGGCACATGTTGTTGTGTCTGGACGCCATGACAAAGAGGGACAGGAGTTGGTTGCGGAACTCAGGGCACTGGGGGCCGAGGCTGAGTTTGTTCGTACCGATGTTCGGGTTGAAGAAGAGGTGCGCAATCTCGTGGAGGAAACCATCGAGCGCTTCGGCCGCCTCGATATTGCAGTTAATAATGCCGGTACGGAAGGACTGCGTGGTCTAGTTACAGAACAAACCGCGGAGAGCTACGCGGCAACGTTTGATAGCAACGTACTGGGCGTGCTGTTGAGCATGAAGCACGAACTGCGGGTGATGCTGCCGCAGGGCAGTGGCAGCATTGTTAATGTCTCGTCGGCCTATGGAAGCATTGGCGCTGCCGGAGCTTCCGTTTACGTAGGCAGCAAACATGCAGTGGAAGGAATGACAAAATCCGCGGCACTGGAAGTTGCGGGGACCGGGGTGCGGGTAAATGTGGTTGCCCCAGGCACTACGGATACGGGCATGCTCACCCGCTTCACCAATACGGACAAGAACAAGGCTGCACTCGTCTCGACCGTGCCAGTCAAACGTATGGCAACACCGGAGGAGATTGCTCGTGTGATCGCCTTCGTTGCTTCGGCAGACGCGTCATACATGACGGGTGCGTCCATCCCGGTGGATGGAGGAATGCTGGCTGCCTAATTCCAGGGCAGCCCAGAATCAGTGCGCGGCGCGTGCTGTGCCTAAGAAAGGAAAAGGAATATGAACAGCCTTAACGACAAGGCGGGTATCCCAACGGATGCCACGTATGTGATCTTGGGAGCGACCGGGAACACCGGTTCGATCATCGCCGATTTCTTGCTATCGAAGGGCACGAAGGTACGCGTCGTGGGTCGCGACGCGGACCGACTGCAGCGCTTTGTGCGTAAAGGCGCGGAGGCGTTCACGGGCGACGTGAGCGATGCGGTTGCGCTCACCAAAGCCTTCAGCGGTGCGCGCGCGGCCTACTTGTTGTTGCCACCGATTACCTCCCGCGAGGACCAAGAGCGAGAGAGCGATGCGATTGCGAAAGCCGCGAAGGAGTCCGACCTGCCTTACGCAGTGCACTTGAGCAGCTACGGCGCGCATGTCCCGGAAGGCACCGGGCCAGTCACGGGGCTGCATTCCTCAGAGCAAAAACTCAATGCAATCGGCGGTTTGAACGTTCTGCATCTGCGCGCCGCGTATTTCATGGAGAACAATCTGGCGGCGATCGGCATGATTCATGAAATGGGAGTGTTCGGACATGCACTGCTACCTCATTTGAAGATGCCCATGATCGCGACCCGCGACGTCGGCGACTACGCTGCCCAGCGCCTCCTGGGCCTGGATTTTTCCGGCAAGCAAACACGCGAGCTGCTTGGGGAACGCGACCTGTCAATGACGGAAGCTACCACGATAATTGCGCGCGGTATTGGCAACCCGGATCTGCGCTACGAGCAGTTTCCGTATGACCAGATGCAGCAGGCGTTGACACAAATGGGTTTTTCGCCGAAGAAAGCCGCCGTGTACATCGAGATGTTCAATGCCGTTAACGAAGGAGTCCTCGCTGCGCAGGAGCCGCGTTCACGGGAAAACACCACGCCGACTTCGTTTGAAACATTTGTTCAAGACGTCTTTGTGCCTGCATATCAGCGGGAGGCTCGTGCCGCTTAGGTGAAATAGCAGAGCAGTTTCCAACGTGACGAAGGTTCATCAGGATTGGGAGGGTATATCAATGGTCTCACTACAAGGTAAGACTGCGTTAGTGACCGGCGCGTCACGAGGAATTGGCCGCGCCACGGCATCAGCGCTCGCGGAGGCCGGAGCGCATGTTCTGGTTCACTATGGCCGTTCTGCGCAGGAGGCGGAATCGTTAGTCGCCGGCATCCGCGCAAACGGGGGACGCGCGGATGCGATCAAGGCCGACTTGGGAACTCCCGATGGAGCAACGTTGCTGGCGAAGGAAGTTCGTTCGATCGTCGGAGAGCGATTGGGTGTGCTCGTTTCCAACGCCGGAATCAGCAAGGCTGCAACCATCAAGGACCATACGTTGGAGGATTTTGACAATCTCTTCGCAACGAATGTGCGGGGCCCGTTTTTCCTGGTGCAGCAACTCATACCCCTTCTCGGTGAAGGCTCGAACATCATCGTCATCTCTTCGATCGGGGCGCGCGCTGTCGTCGGGAAGCCCGGTTTGGACAACCCTTCGCTGCTTGCCTACGCCTCGACCAAAGGAGCATTAGAGACTCTGGTCAAGAATTGGGCTGCCATTCTTGGACCCCGGGGCATCCGGGTGAATGCAGTCGCGCCAGGGGTGATCGATACTGACATGTCGAATTTCGCGAAGACCGAGGCAGGGCGGGAGCTGACGCTTGGAATGCAGGCGTTGAAGCGAATCGGTAAGCCAGAGGACGTTGCGGACGTAGTGGCGTTCTTGGCGTCAGACGCAGCCCGCTGGATCACGGGAGCGAGCATCCCCGTGGACGGTGGGTCGAAGCTTTAACAAGGTGGCATGGTGCCGGAGCACTAGAGGAGATGAAAGATGAGTGAGAAGATCGAATCAAGAAACAAAGCTCTTGTTCTAGAAGCCTTCGACACGCTATTCAACAAGCGCGACTATGGTTCCGCTGAGCGTTTCTGGTCGCCCGGCTATATTCAGCATAGCGCTCATATCGCACCCGGCCGCGACGGTCTCTTCAATCTCGTCAAAAGCCTTCCGGCGACATTGAGGTACGAATCGGGAATGATCGTGGCTGAGGGCGATTTCGTGGTCGTGCACGGCCGATTTAGCGGTTTCGGTGCTCCGGTGAACTGGATTGCCGCGGATATCCTTCGCATTGAGAATGGAATACTGGTGGAGCACTGGGATGTCATTCAAGATGAAGCGACGGAAGAGCTGTCGAAAAGCAAGCGGCCGATGTTCGGAACTACATTCCCGACCTACGCTTGAAAAAGGACAGTCCAACAACTTCCAGCTCGCGATCAAGATAGGTAGCGATAAGTCCGAAAGTGTTTACGACCTTTCATCCGGCCGTATAACGGCCATCTCGGACAGGTGACGCAGAAACCTGTTGCGGACTTGCCGACCCGAGTAGTGAACGATAAACCACGGACGTTATCGTGCGCAAACGCGATAATGTATTTTGTCGTCGAAAAAATGCAAGCCCTTCGAATCGCAGACCCGCGGATTCAAGCAGATTATGTCAGCCTCTGGCTCCTCCCGACGGATGTGGCAGCACCCTACACTAGGAGGCGGCAGAAGGAGCCGCCTCCTATGCCATCGATAAAACCGTCACAGAAATCTGCCGTTTCGCCCCCGATCTTAATCATCCCTGAACTAGAGCACACCAAGAGGGCAGCGCTGAGCACTCTAGCCTCTATGAATTCCCGCCGTGCCTACAAACACGCCATCGACAGATTCATCGCTTGGTATTGCTCTGAGCCGTTCGCTTCGACTGCTGTTCACCTTCGCTCCGGAACGCCGTTCGGATTCCTTCCGGAATCGATGTTCACCTTCAGCGGAATACCCACGCAACCGTCTGGTTTGAGCTCCCTTGCCCCAAGATTTGGCGTTGTCTGCAGTCACGTTATCGAAAGACGGCTCCGGCATGTTCTTCATTTCGTGGGGATGGGCAATATGGTGAGGCCGCTCGTCTGCAGCAGTGAGCCAAATGACGCTCGGCTGCCTATCCACAGGTGAGCCAGATGTCGAAGATTATCTTTATATCTGCGCGTCACCATGTATTCCTTCCCACCCTTAACGCGGAGCCGGTATTCCCCCGTCGACAAGGGCTCAATCTCGTCCACCAGAGAAGTGTTCACAACAACGGAGCGGTGTATACGAATAAAACCGTATGGCTTTAGCTTCTCAGCTATTGAGGAGAGGGACTCGTGCAGTAAATACGGACGTCGGTGATGTTGAATTGAAACGTAGTTACCTGCCGCCTGCACTGCCACAATTGCAGGTAGATCCAGGAAGAAGATTCTGCCCTTTGCCTTGAACGCAACTCGGGGACATTGTCGTTTTGCAAGCACCTCCAGTTGCTGCAGGACTCCAATCGCCTCGACAGCCGCCTCGATGGTGGCAATTTCGTTCTCGCGGCCTGCTCTATTGGAGACAGGAGCCTTCCCCTTGACAACTCGCTGAACAAACATCTCAGTTACTTGCGCCTTCTGATCCCGGATCGCTGTCGTGGTCATAGTCTCGCTGATTCGACTTCCTGCATGCCCCCGCAAGTCAGACGGTCGCTGCGCCGTAACGGAGCATATGAAGCGATTCGGTAAATCATCAGCAGCAATATCCTTTCAAGCCTCAACGCGCTCTCACCCCACGCGACTGCCCCGGTGGGCGTAGCGACCTCAGCCATCCCACGATATTCCTGATTCCCACTTTCCACACGTTCACATCCTGGGCGTTTTTGGCTAACAAGACGTAGCCCTCGTACATTGCGATCAGAAAGCTAGCCGTCTCGTCTGGATTCAGGTCGCGGCGAACTGTCCCTTCGGACTGCCCTCTCCGCAAAGCTGCGGCTGTGCCTTCCTGCCATTCATCGAACACCTTCGCCAGACGCTTGCGAAAAGGTTCGTCCAGGGCGGACATCTCCTGTGCCAGATTGTTCAGGGGGCAGCCGGCACGCACCACCTCGGGCCGAAGTGATGTCGCCTGGACAATGCCAATCAAACTCCCGATGGGGTCCTCGCCGTTATGCAAAGGACGCAACCATTTGTCCCGCAGAGGTGCTGCGATGAGCTCTTCGACTATGGCGTACCCCAAGGCTTTCTTGCTACCGAAGTGATAGTAGAGTGCTCCTTTGGTGACCCCGGTGGCGGCCAGAATTGTGTCGATCCCGGCACCCCGAAACCCCCATCTATAGACCTCCCGAAAAGCCGCTTGCAGTAAGCGTTGCCGCGTGCGCTGTGGATCGTGCAACCTTCGCTTTTTGTGTTTCTTCGCCTGGGGCCGGTTCAACATACCGACTAGTATGTATGGTAATTCATCCGAAAGTCAAGACACGCATCTCCGTTCCCGAATTTCGTAACCTCTCGGCCGCGTGGGTATGAAAAGCGGTAGAAACCATCGCTGTAGTCGGTCGGGATCGTCACCGCATGACGTTCGTCCGCCACCCCGCTGCGAAGTCTGAAACATTTCTCTTGTTAGCTCACGTAATCGCTCTCCAAACGGAGCGCCACATGCATCCTGAAGAATCTTTCCAAGGAGTTCCAGCATGACCACTCATTTCAAATCAACTCAGGAGGAGTTATGAATCGACTGCAGCTTTGGAAAGTAGTAAGTGTCGTACTTCTTGCATGTGGTTTCGCAAGCGCTCAAACCATCACCAGCTTCGAGTATCCGGGCGCAGGCACAAGCGCCAGCCAGGGCACCGTCGCCTTAGGTATCAACCTGGAGGGGGCGGTCGTGGGATACGGCCCGGATGGAAACTTCGTGGTTCACTCCTACGTGTGCGTTTCGGGCTGCAATTCGCCCGGCACCTTCACCATCTTGAATGCTCCGGGCGCGGGCGCAACCGACAACGGTCCCAGCTGTTTTCTCCCCGATACTTGCCAGGGCACTTACGCTTTCAGCATCAACGCGTTCGGGGTGATTGCGGGTTTCTACGTTGACTCAGACAACGTGAATCACGGCTTCGTGATCGCGCCGCCCTACAGGACCTTCACCACCTTGAACGAGCCAAACGCGGGCACAGGCTCCGGCCAGGGCACGATCGCGGGCAACATCAACCTGGGAGGAGAGATCGCCGGATACTACATTGACGCAAGCGGTCTATCTCACGGCTTCGTCACCGCTCCGCCTTACCGCACCTTTACCTCATTCGATCCCACGGGCTCCGTATCCACGCTCACCGCGGTGGCAAGCGCCCTCAACCTGGAGGGGGCAGTCACGGGAGTTTACTTTGACGCGAGCGGCGGGCTTCACGGCTACGTGCGCGCTGCGAATGGCACCATCACCGAATACAACGTGACGGGCGCAGGCACGGCCTCCGGCCAGGGCACCGACACCTCAGGTATCAACGACCTGGGGACGATCATAGGACCCTACATTGATTCGAGCGGTGTGAATCACGGCTACGTGCGCCTTGCCAACGGCGCCATCACCACATTCAACGTTTCGGGCGCGGGCACAGGCTCCGGCCAAGGCACCGTGCCTGAGGGCAACAACCTGTTCGGGGAGATTACGGGACAATACATCGACTCGAGCGGTGTGAATCACGGCTTCGTGCGGAGTCCTTTCGGCGCCATCACCACCTTTGACGCTCCGGGGGCGGGCACAGGCAGCGGTCAGGGCACCGTTCCGGAAACCCCCAACCTGTTTGGGGAGATCGCCGGATTCTACCTTGACGGGAGCGGCGTTTATCACGGCTTCCTGCGGACCCGGTAGGCCCGCTCTGGGGTAAACAGGTGTCACTCGGTAGCTACACGGACACTTCGAATATCACCTACTCGTTTTTGCTGAGCCACGGCGTTTACACGAGCTGCGACCCGCCCGGAGCCACCCTTAGCGAAGCTAGTGGGAAAAACGGGAGCGGTCTCATCATTGGAGTCTATGTGGACTCCGCGAACGTTACGCACGGATATATCCGGACGCCATGTCGATAACTGGACCGTCGCTTCCGGGTGCTTGATTCTGATCAGCGGCTCTCATGCCGACGTGATTTTCGCGTAAAATGAGGGCCGCTCTTGATTGCTGACCCATCGGCGTCGGTCACCCACGGGCGCTGTCTTGGCGTTGGTTTCCGAAGGGGCAATGAGAGGCGACGCGCCGTGTAAAGTGTTGTAACCAGGTGTTGCTGTTGAAACAGAAACCAAGGCGGCTAATTTCAGCGGGATTCTTGCTGTTCCAACCTTCTGGCGGAACTTGAGCGGGCCGCGCAGAACGAAACTGTCGGTCGCGGTAGGGACGACCATCACTGGTCGCCCCCTGCGCAGATCCGTGCGAGCGCTCATTAGCGCACACGGCTCCTATCTCGGATCATGGCGGCGAAGCGTAGTACTTGCCTTCCGCACACTCGCCAACCCCGGTGACATGCTTTCCCCGCTCTGTGTCGGGTGCATGTGAGGAGCTAATCGCGCTACGGCAACTTCGCGCACTCCGCTTTAGCCTGCTGGTAGACGGGAATGTCGGGGTCGGCGTCTTTCCACAGAGTCAAGAAACCCTGATACGCCGCCTTGGCCTTGGCTGTGTCGCCCTGCAAGGTGTAGGCGCGACCAAGCTGCAGAAGTGCGAGAGCGCCGATGGGCTTCGTTCAATCCGATTCCGCGATAGTCGAGAACTTTCTGGAACTCAGCGGCGGCTTCTTTGCCCTGATCGGCGGCTAGATAGGCTTCTCCGCGGACATAGACGGGATACAGGGCCGTCCAGCCGTAACTACTGTAAGTGGTGTCGTCCCAGCTCATACGGCATGGCGGCTCTGAGAGTCTCCAGGGCTTCAGAAGCATTTCCCTTGCTGACCGCGAGCTTTGCGCGGAGTGTTGGCAGGTAAATGAACTGCACGACTGTGGCTTCCGGGAACCTCTGGCCCAAATCGTCGGCAAGTTTTTGCGCTCGCTCGTCGTCACCGGCATAGGCCCACGCAAGCGCGGAAGCGTACTGCAGATCGTGGCCTGCCGGATGCCTCATTGCCAAAGTGATACGCCGTCGTGCTTCGTCGGCGTTGCCGAACAAGGCCTCCCGGAGAGCTGAAAGGGCGGTGTAGGTTGCAGCCGCTTCCTTGTCTCCAGCCCGTTGGGCAGAATCTACTGCCTGAAGGGAAAACTCTCGGGCGCTCTTAAGCCGCCCGGAGTAGGCAGCGGTATCGGCTTCGTTCGCGAGCAAGGTAGCTTCCAGACCCGGCGTTCCCGCCGATGACGATACCTGCTGCGCCATCCCCGCTGCATCGTTCTGCAAAAAGGCAATCTCATACAAAGCAAGAGGGAATAAAGAGTTCTTCAGTTTGCGTTCGCGAGCTTGCTCATACGTTGCCTTCGCCTCATCGATGCGATTCAGTGAGAGGTAGTCAAGGATCGTGAGTCCGTACCCCGGGGAAAAGCTCGGACTCAAGCGGATTGCCTCTCGGCCTGCTTCCACCGCTTTTTCGTATTGTCCTGTATTCGGGTAGATTGCCCCCGCTAAGTAAGTCTGCGGGAGCGCCGCGCGGGGATAAGCTTGTATCCAAAGCTGGAGGGCTTCTTCGGCCTTTTCCAGGTTCCCGGTGACCACCTTATGAAAGCGAGCCGTGATGAAGTACTTCTCAGGCTCGCTGGTTCGGTCGCGGAGTTCGTAAGCTTTTCGGGTACTCTCAACATCCATGCTGAGTTCACCCATATTGTTGTACGCGATGCCCATCCACGCGTAGGCGAGTGCGAAATTGGGGTCGAGTTCGATGGCCTGTTTATAAAACGGAATAGCCGCAGCATCCCCGGCAGTAACATGAATTTGAAAACCCGAACTGAAGGATTTCAGGGCTTCAAGTGACGGCGTGGTCGCTTGTTCCAGAGGAGTATCGAAATTCTGCACCGTGCTTAGCGACTCGCCCAGTTTGTTCCGCATCTCCGAAGCTGTCTTTCCCAAAGCGTCGAGCACGTGACTCTTGTCGCTCGCCTGGGCTTCCGCGCTTGCTAGCGACTTACCGCTTGTGCAGTCGACCGCTTTAAGGGTCAAAAGATACTGCGAGCCAATCTGCGCAATCGCACCGTCGAGGACGGCGGCGCTCGCTATCCGCTGGCAGAGTTCCCGCGCAATCTCCGGCGTGAGCTTCGCATCCGGCTTCTGGCCCATCATCTGCAAGGTCTGCTGGACTTGCTGCTCGGGCACAATACTGAGGAAAGGCGACTGTTCCAGTTGAACTGACAACCCTTGCCGCAGCGTGCCGTCAAAGACGGCGTCGCCCGTGGTGTTGGTGAAATCGGCGAGGACAATGGTGTCTTTGTCCGTGAGTTTTGGCGGACCGTGAAAATAGAAGAAACCGGCAACCATGAAGACCAGCAAAACCGCGACCGCAGGAATAATCAGCTTCCAGGGTTTGGCGGTGGCTGCTGGGGCTCTAAGTTGTGCGCTTGCCCTCCGTCGGCCCGAATCGCTGTCCCGCTTAAGACGCTGGAGGTCGGCTCGAATTTCCGAGGCGTGCTGGTAGCGCAGGTTGCGGTCTTTTTCCAGGCACTTGGCGATGATGCTATCTAGTTCGGGCGGCAGATCGGGATTCAGGCGTACGGGAGGTACCGGAGCGCTGTTGAGAATGGAATCGAAGATGTCGCCCAGACTTTCCCCGCGAAATGGCAGCTTGCCGGTGGCCATTTCGTAGAGCACTGCTCCTAAGGAGAACAGGTCGGAACGGGCGTCCAGTTCCTTTCCGCGCACCTGCTCCGGTGACATGTAGGCGACGGTGCCAAGCACGGCGCCGGCGCCAGTGACGGACTCCAGCGTCGAAGCGTTCATACCCAGGCCTTCGGGCCTGGGGGAGATTTTGGCCAGCCCGAAATCAAGGACCTTCGCGTGACCGCGCCTGGTAACGAATATGTTTGCGGGTTTGATGTCGCGATGAACAATCCCGGCGGAATGGGCGGCATCCAAGGCGTCGGCAATTTCAATGGCTAAGTCGAGAAGTGTTTCAAGTTCGAGAGGGCGACTCGGGATGTGATGCTTAAGAGTAGCTCCATCCATGAACTCCATGACGAGGAAGGAGCGGCCGTCCTGCTCGCCGATGTCATGAATGGTACAGATGTTCGGGTGATTCAAGGCGGAAGCAGCTCGGGCCTCCCTCTGAAAACGGCTGAGCGCCTGCGGGTCTCGAGCGATTTCGTCGGGCAGAAACTTCAGGGCCACGAACCGGTGCAGGCGGATGTCCTCGGCCTTGTACACCACGCCCATTCCGCCACCGCCCAATTTCTCGATGATGCGGTAGTGGGAGATGGTCTGGCCAATAAGCGAACCATCGGCATCTGGCGCGCTTCTGTTCTGCTCGAGAGCGAGGGCCCGTGCAGCCGCATCTATAGCGGGGCTCTCCAGGAAGCTTCCAGCCTGCTGCTCTGACTTCAGCAGAGAGCGAACTTCGCGCTCCAGGGCCTCATCGCCGGCGCAGGCTTCTCGCAGGAACGCGTCGCGCTCCCCCGGCGGACGCTCCAGTACCGATTGCAGCAGGCCATCGACTTGTTTCCACCGCTCAGAGTCCATCGCTCGTCCCGCCCGCCAGTTCGCGGTAGAGCCAGGCCTTGGCGGTGCTCCAGTCGCGCATCACGGTGACGGGCGATACTTTGAGCACCTCAGCCGTCTCTTCCACGCTGAGTCCGCCAAAGAAGCGCATTTCTACAACCTGTACCTTGCGGGGATCTAGCCGCGCCAGAGCTTCCATCGCGGCATCGAGCGCCACCAAGTCCGCGGGCCTGTCGCCGCCCACCACGGCCGCTTCTTCCAGGGAGACATGCTGCACGCCGCCTCCGCGTTTTAAGTTCTGGCGCCGTGCATGCTCAACCAGTATGCGCCTCATCAACTGGGCCGAAACGGCAAAAAAGTGAGCACGATTCTGCCACTGCATGCGCTTGTAATCCACCAGGCGCATGTAGGCCTCATTGACCAGGGCCGTAGTTTGCAACACGTGTCCGCGACGCTCGCCCTTCATGTAGTGGCGCGCCAAGCGGTGGAGTTCCTTATAAACGATGGGGGTCAGCCGTTCGAGCGCGCCCCGGTCTCCTTCGCTCCAGGCTCGGAGCAATTGGCTTACGTCGCCCCCAGTCGGCTCGCCGGATTGAGCCACCGTCGGCATAGTGATGAGCTGAATTGTACCGCCGTGCCCGATTCCCTCAAATTACTTCCCGTTGCGTGATAGTTTCCGCGCACATTCTGCGCCTATCTAGGTGGAGGAAATATGAAATCGATTGTGACTTTGCTTGTGACTACCATTTTGTTTACCACGCTAGCCATAGCGCAGCAGCCACCGCACTATGCCGTGGTCGATCTCGGCACCTTGGGAGGAACCTTCGGCCTTGCCTTCGGCATCAACGACAAAGGGCAGGTGGACGGCGTTGCGAACTTGCCTGGCGACAACGCCCAACACGCATTCGTCTACGCCAAGGGAGTGATGACCGACCTTGGCACCCTGGGCGGACCTAACAGCCTTGCCTACGAAGGCCCTGATGAGGCACTGGAGGCTACTGGGTTGGCCGAAACGTCAACGCCGGATCCCAACGGCGAGGATTTCTGCGGCTACGGTGACAACCTCATCTGCCTCGCCTTTTCCTGGCAGAACGGAGTCATGACGCCGCTCGACACCCTGGGCGGCAATAACGCCCAAGCCTCGGGAATCAATAACCGAGGTCAAATCGCAGGGTATGCAGAGAACAGCACGCCGGACCCGAACTGCCCGGCGCCGCAAGTTCTGCAATTCAAACCCGTCTTATGGACCGAGGGCCAGACCCGGGTGCTTCCTACCTACCCTGGGGATCAGGAGGGCGGCGTCTTCTGGATCAACAACAAGGGCGAGATGGTGGGCGCCTCGGGTGCTTGTTCGGCATACGATCCACGTTACGGCTTGCCTCTCGCACCGAAGCATGTCCTGCTTTGGCGTAACGGTGGCAGCGTACCAGTTAATCTCGGCAGTCTGGGGGGGAAATTCAACAACGCCGCCTTCGCCATAAACGACAACGAACAGGTGGTCGGCACGTCGGACTTGCCGGGCGACCAATACCAGCATGCATTTCTTTGGCAGAACGGCGCGATGAGCGACTTGGGCACGTTGCCGGGAGACATTATAAGCGTCGGCTGTGGAATTAACAATCGAGGCCAGGTAACTGGTGTATCGGCTGATTCCGGTGGAAGCCTAAGAGCATACCTCTGGCAGGATGGGGTGATGACGGACCTCAACACCCTCATTCCTCCGAACTCCCCCTTGTACCTGCTGCACGCGTTTAGTATCAACTCCGCCGGAGAGATCGTGGGCTTTGCCTACAACACCCAGACTGGCAACGTGGACGCCTACTTGGCAATCCCGGTAAGTTCCGGGGGCGGCGCCGGAAATGCCTCGTCTCTGGCGGACGGCAGCAGTGGTCCAAGCTTGAGGATAACGTTGCCTGAGAATGTCCGCCAGCAGATGCAGCAGTGGCTGCGTCTTGGCCGATTCAGCTACGAGCCCCCTAGCCCATGCCTGAATGACTCCAATCTCGACTCCGGCTGCACAGCCAACTGAAGATGTCCATCCTTTGGAGGGCAGGCGAGTCTCCTACCCTCCTTCTCTGTCGGCCGATTTTACTTGATTTAGTGGGGATGTCAGTTGGCGAGGACAGGTTCAGCATGACGGTTCCCGTCACAATCAAGCATGAAAAATGGCATCGTGACCGGTGCAGAATGTTGACTGCCGTTACCGATGGAGCTCGGAGCACCCGATTTCTCTTCACTACCAACTGACAACCGGCAACTGACAAATGCTCAGTGTATGTCGAACATCTCCTGGTGCAGGGCGGGGTCGCTCTTCACCAGGACGGTCTTACCGGTCAGGTCTTCCAGCTCAGTGATGAGTTTGCCGTTGCTGGCCTTCAGCGCTTTAGCGACTTCGGGGTTCACGCGCACGGTGATGTCGTTCTTGTCGTGCACCTTGGCCATCTTGCGCATCTCGATGTAGAGCTCGTTGCAGACCGTGGGCACACTTTTCACGAAACCCGCGCCGGTGCAATAGGGACAAGGCTCGGCCAGGGTGCGCTCCAGCGATTGCTTTACGCGTTTGCGGGTGATGGCCACCAGTCCGAAATCGTTAAACTGGAGCACCTTGGACGGGGCGCGATCGTTGCGCAGCGCCTCTTCCAGGGCGACCATGACCTTCTGGCGGTTCTTGCGCTCGTCCATGTCGATGAAGTCGATGACGATGATGCCGCCCAGATCGCGCAGGCGAATCTGGCGCACGATTTCCTTGATGGCATCGACGTTGGTCTTCACGATGGTGTCTTCCAGGCGCTGCGTCTTGCCGACAAACTTGCCGGTGTTGACGTCGATGGCCACCAGCGCTTCGGTCTGGTTGATGACGATGTGGCCGCCACTCTTCAGCCAGACCTTCGACTTGAGCGAGCGGTTGATCTCGTCCTGGATGCCGAACTGCTCGAACAGCGGCGCGTCCTTGGTGTAGAGCTTGATGCGGCGCACCAGCGAGGGCTGGAAGCGGTTGGCGAAGCGCACCACGCGCTCGTACTCGTCTTCGGTATCGACCCAGATTTGCGAGAAGTCGGCGTTGACCTGGTCGCGCAGCACGCGCTCGACGAGGTTGAGGTCGTGATAGATCAGCGCCGGCGACTTGCTGTTTTCGGCGCGGTCCTTGATCTCGTGCCACAGGTGCTTGAGGAAGCGGATGTCGGCGCGCAGGTCCTCTTCCTTGATGTTGGCGGCCGCGGTGCGCACGATGAAGCCGCCCAGCCCGTTTTCGCGCTCGCTGGTGACGATGCGCTTCAGGCGCTGGCGCTCCTCGTCGGAGGCAATCTTGCGCGAGACGCCGACGTGGTTGACGGTCGGCATGTACACCAGGAAGCGGCCGGGCAGCGCGATGTGGCTGGTGATGCGCGCGCCCTTCTTGCCGATGGGCTCCTTGGCAATCTGGATGAGGACTTCCTGGCCTTCCTTCAGCAGGTCGGTGATGAGCGGCTGATTGCGATAGGCGTTGGGACGCGAGCGAAAGTTGCGGCGTCCGCCGGGACCACCGCGCCGATTGCGATCGCGATAGCCGCCACGGCGGTCGCGGTCGTAGGCCGGGCGCTCAGCGGTGCGCTGCTGGTACCCCGCTGTGGGAGCTGCGGCGCGGACTTCGGCGCGGTCGTTGGCTTCTTCTTCTGGTTCGTCCTCGTTCTCTTCGTCTTCCTCTTCGGCTTCGTAGATTTTCTCGCCGCGCTCTTCGGCCGCGATGACTTCGTCTTCGTCAACCTCTTCGATCTTGGGGACCCAGCGCTCGTTGTAGCCGTTGCCCGCGTCGAGGGTCTCTTCTTCCAACACAAGCTCTTCGTCGCCGGCGACCTCGCGCATCGCATTCAGGTCGTGGGGCATGGGCTGGAATTCGGCCTCTTCGTCTTCGAGGACCTCGTGCTCCAGGGTGCGGCCTTCGGGCGCGATGGAGGGTGCGGCGTGATGCTCGGGAGCTTCGTTGCCGGCGCCGAAATCGTGCGCTTCTCTGCCCTCCGTTACAACTTCGGAAGTCGCAACCTCGGAAACGGTCTCGCGATGGTGGTCTGAGTTCGGATGAGCACTTGGTTCTGCTTGCGGGTCGGCTGGAGGCTGCTCGCTCGGCGGGTTCGCTTCGAGGTAATCCCGCTCGAACAGCGGAGATTCGCCGGCCGCGTGCTGCGGGATGTCCGGCTCGTTGGCCTGAGTGGGCTCTGCGATTTCTTGCGCGGTTGCACTGGGCTGATCGAGCGGAGTGGAATGATGAGCCGAGGTATGCTCGCCACCTTCGAAGATGTGCGCTTCGGGCGCATGCGGCTCCTGGGTCTCGGAAGACGCGAGCTCCGGGGCACCCGGCTGGGTTTGCGCCGCTACTGCGCTGGACGCGGCGGCTTCAGCTTCGGCGGCCTTGCGGCGCCAACCCCAGCGGCGCTTGGAGCGCGGACGCTCGTCCTCTTCCGTTACCGCGGCGGTTGGAGTGACTTCCGGCTCGGGCGTAGCCGCTTCGCTGCTGTGCGATTCGACGTCGGTTGCGGAGTTTTGGTTTTGCTCGGGCGCGACTTCGTATCCCTGGTCGAGATGGATCGCCTCTTCGGCGATTTCCTCGGTATAGGCCGCAGCGGTTTCGGCGTGTTCGTCGTGAAGGTGCTCGGCGGCGACCGCCGTGTCGTCGCTCGGGTGGGCAATTTCCGGCTGCGGCTCGGCTGCGGGCTGGCCCAGGTTGCGATACTTGGAGATTGATTCTCCGGGAAGAACCATGGGCGTGTAGCCTGCTGGCGGGCCATAGCTGGGACGCGGTCGGGATTCGACTCGCGGCGCAGGCGGTTCCTCGGCGGGAACCGCGGGTTTTGTGGCCGCCTCGGGACGAACCTCGCGATCAAAACGGCCGCGACGGCCGCCACGGCGACGGCGTCCACGCCAGCGGCGCGCCCCTTCGTCGGAATCCTGACCATTCGAAGCAGCGCCTTCCTCTTCCGTCGCAGCGGGCGCTTCCTCCTCGAAAATAGCTTCGAGGTCTGCGTCCTCTTCGACCGCTGCAGTCGGCCGATGCAGCCTGCGGTTCGGCGGCTGGCGACTCCTGCGTGGGCTGTGCCTTGCTTAAGTCGATGGCGCCGCGCGGGGCCGGAATCTCGCCGAACTCCTCGTCCTCTTCCTCGTCAGCGAGCTCAAGAAAGTCGGACACATAGAGGAAGGCGTCGCGCTCCAGACCAATGTTGACAAATGCGGACTGCATGCCGGGCAGCACTCGCGTGACGCGGCCTTTGTAGATGGAGCCGGCGAGGGTGTATTCGTTTTCCCGCTCGAAAAACACTTCGGCGAGCTGATCGTCCTCCACCAACGCCACCTTGGTTTCGTGGGGCGTTGAGGACACATAAAGTTCTTTGTTCATGGATGCTCCGGTTTAAGCCGGGCGCAGGTAACGGAGGGACAGGAATACTGTACGGCTGATCAGTGCGCGGGCACACCTGGACTCACGTCCGGGCTGCGCCCTGAGCTGATACGCAAAGCTGCACTTTGTGGAATCTTAAGCACCGTATCAAGCGCGTCGCGGAAGGTTTGTGGCGTCACACCCGGCTAATTCAGCCGAGGGGCCGTTCCCCGCCTTCTCGATGCGCTCTGCAATCCTGTCCGGCCCAGTAACTCTGGCGCCGGCTATGCCCTCGTACGTGAGGGCGGTCGTAATCTTGTGTCACTTTTCGGAACCAGAGTTTCCGTCTGCAAAGGTCCCCGGCGGTGACAGCCGCATTCACTGCTTGCGCCCAATGGCGCACTACTCGTTAGATTCTCTAATTCACAAATCGGCGCATACGCACATTCATCACGATGCCCAGCGCCAGAAAGATGAACAGTACCGAAGACCCCCCATAGCTCATCAGCGGCAAGGGTATGCCCGTGACCGGCATGAAGCCAACTACCATGCCAACGTTGACGAGGAGGTGAAATGCGAGTACCGCAACCACACCCATCACCACGAAGGCTCCGGCCCGGTCGGGGGCCGTCTGAGCGTTCTGAATCAGACGCATCAGTACGATAAAGTATAGCAGGAGAACGCCCATCGCGCCGATGAAACCATGTTCCTCGGCGAAGGCGGCGAAGATGAAATCGGTATGCGGTACGGGCAGGAACTGGCCCTGCGTCTGGCTGCCATGCGCCGTGCCCTTGCCGAAGATGCCACCCGAGCCGACCGCGACCAGCGATTGGAGTACCTGATATCCCCGGCCCTGCGAATCCGCCTCAGGTTCCATGAAGCTGGTGAGGCGGTCACGCTGATAGGGCTTCAGAACGTGCCACGCGACCGGCGCGAGCAGCGCTCCTATCACCAGAATCACCACCGCGTGCCTGGCCTTCATTCCACCCAGGAACAGGCCCATAATCGCGATCGGGATATAGGTGAGCGCGGTGCCGAGGTCGGGCTGCACCAGCACCATCAGCATCGGAACCCCAACCAGGGCTCCAGCCTTGACGATATCCTGCGCAGTGCATTCCGATTTTGAGTCGGCGAAGTACTTCGCCATGGCGAGAATCAGGACGAGCTTCACCCATTCGGATGGTTGGAAGTGGAACGAGCCGATCTGCACCCAGCGACGCGCCCCCAGATACTTCTTCCCGAATACCTCGACCGCGACCAGCGAGGCGATAGAAACGATGTACAGCAGCGGCACGCGTTCCAGCAGCGCCTGGTAGTTCAGCGCGCTGACCAGGAACATTAGCCCCACGCCGCCGAGAATCCAGTACACCTGTTTGATATGGACGCCCATGAACTTGGTGCTCAGCGTCGCGCTATAGATCTCGACGACGCCGAGGGCGCAGATCAGGAGCACCAGCACCAGCAGCACCCAGTCGAAATCGCGGAAGGAAACGTAACGGCTCACGGCTGCCTCGCGGGAAGAGCGACTGCCGGAGGGACGACCGCCGGAGCTGAAGCCGGAGCTTTCTTCTCGGCCGGAGATTGATCGGAAGCCGCGCCGGTCAGCGAACCAGGCTGCGGCTCCGCTGGAGCAGGCGGCTCCGGCCGCGCCATTTCCGAATGCGATTCCGTGGCTTCCAAGTCAGCCGCGGGAATCGCCTTGGCATCGGCGGCGCTTTCACCCGGGGCCGCAGTCACCGGCTTCACGTGGGTGTCAGCCGGAACGTCGAAGTGTCCGGCCTGCAGCTTGTCAGGATTCTTCGCATCGCCGTCATGCCAGACGGCGGCGACTTCGGCCTGCTTGTTCCCCGGCGCGCCATTGCCCTTGGCAAGTTCAGTTTCCACCCGGCGCTTCTTTGCGACGTAGGCGGCAATCACCTTGGCCGCGACGCGGGCTGCCAGGGCGCCGTGCTCGCCGCCTTCAAACAGGCACGCGACAACGATCTCCGGATTGCGGCGCGGTGTGACACCGACGAACCAACCGTTGTCCTTGTACTCGGCTTTTTCTTTGGCGCTCATCGTCTTCTTCAGTTGATTGGAGACCGTCTGCGCGCTGCCGGTCTTTCCGGCGAAGTCGATGCCCGGCAGGTGCGCGCTGCCCGCGGTCCCCATGGGCGACACTACAAGCGCCATAGCATCGGTGATGGTCTGCCAGTTCTGCTCATCGATCTGGATGTGACCCTTATCGTCGTAATGGGCGACCTGCTTGAAGTTGGGCGGAAACTGGTCGGGGAAGGCAACGTGGGGCCGCACCAGCAGGCCGTCACTCGTGATGGCGCCGACCGCGCGCGCGAGTTGAATCGGGCGTAGTAGCGACTGCGCCCTGGCCGATGCCCACCGAGATGGTCTCACCGGCATACCATTTCTGCTTGAAGTTCCTGATCTTCCACTCTTCCGAGGGCATTACGCCTGACACTTCCTGCGGCAGATCGATACCGCTTTTTTGTCCCAGGCCAAGCAACGTGGCCCATTTCGCAATCTTCTCGATACCGAGCTTCTCGGCGAGCGTGTAGAAGTACGAATCGCAAGATTGGTAGATAGCCTTGCTGATGTTAACCGTGCCGTGCGAGCCGTGGGTCGACGCGATCCAGCACTTGAAGAAGCGGCCGTAGAAGGTCTTGCCGCCGCCGCAATTCACGACCAGCGTCTGCGCGATGCCTTCCTGCAGGCCCGCAGTCGCCATGATGGTCTTGAACACCGAACCGGGTGCAAGCTGCGCCTGAATTGCCTTGTTGAGCAGCGGCTTTCCGGGGTCAGTGACCAGCGCGTTCCATTCGTCGCGCGTAATGTGCACGGCAAATTCGTTGGGATCGAAGGCGGGCCGGCTGACCATGGCGAGGATCTCGCCGTTTTGCGGGTTCATCGCGACGATGGCGCCGGGCTTGCCTTCCAGTGCTTCTTCCGCGGCGATCTGCAGGTCGAGATCGATGGTCAGCTTGAGTTGCTTGCCCGGGACTGCGGGCACATCGCTGAGCGTGCCGACTTCCTTGCCGCGGCTGTTGACCAGCACCTGTCGCGAGCCGTTCTTGCCCATCAGAATATCGTTGTAATACTGCTCGACGCCCGACATGCCGACGATGTCGCCGGGATTGTAAAGCTCCCATTGCGGCTGGTTGAGCATGTCCTCACTGACCTGGCCGACGTAGCCGATGACGTGCGCCATGAAGCCGTTCTTAGGATACAAGCGGCGATGCACCGTGATCATTTCCAGTTCAGGAAGCTCGGCGCGGTGCGACTCGACGAACGCCAGCTCGTCCGGCGTGATGTCGTCTTTCAGGAACAGCGGCTGATACCCGGGAACCGCCGCCATGCGCTTCAGGCGCACGCGCAGCTCGTCTGGCGCCAAGTGCAGACCAGGCGCAATCTTGTCCGCATCGGCGAGGATGTCGCGTTTCTGATCGCGCAACAGCAGCACGGAAAACGACGGATAGTTGTCGACAATGATGCGGCCTTCGCGGTCGAGGATTTTGCCGCGCGGCGCCAGGATGGGCACCTGCTTGATGCGGTTCTGTTCGGCGAGAGTGTTGTAGTAGTCGCTGCGCGCCACCTGCAGGCGCCACAGCCCGAACGCGAGCACCAGAAAGATCCCCAGCAGAACGTACTGCACTGCGGTGAGCCGAAGCTGGGAGACCTTTTCCTCGCGGCCTAGCATTACAACTTACAACTTTCCAGAGCCTGGGATTGCGCCAGCTTCGCCGACGCCGGTCGCGCCCCGGACAGCTACTCCGTTGAGATGCGGCAGTCCTCGGGGCAAGATTACCCGGTACATGACAGTTGGCGAAGCGGAACTCTGCTTCGATTGTAGCTCCATTCCACCCCGTAAAAAGCGGAAAAACGGGGGCGTACCCGGAAAGTAGTGGGGGATGCTAGCATTTCGACGTGGCCCGGAAGAAGCAGGAGAACATTGCGGAAGCCATTCGGCGCCGCTTCGCTCGTTATGGCGGACTTGAACTCGAGCTGCCGGAACGCGAGCCGCCGAGGGAGCCGCCAGATTTCTGCGACATGGCCGACGAGGAGGGCGATGCGGCGACGGAAGGCGTACACACCTCGAAGCGCAACCTTGGCATCCTGCTCTCCGGGCGCGGCTCGAACTTCGAGGCCATCGCCGACAATATTGCCTCGGGCGCGCTCAACGCGACCATCGCGGTCGTTATCTCCAATCGCGCCGATGCGCCTGGGATTGAGTCGGCACGGCGTCGCGGACTCAACGCGCTGGTGGTCCCGTCGCAGGGGAAAGTCCGCGAAGAGCATGATCGCGCAGTTGTCGCCGCCTTGCGCGAGCATCAGGTCGACCTCATATGCCTGGCGGGATACATGCGCCTGCTGTCACCGTGGTTCGTGCAGCAGTTTCCCAACCGTATCCTCAACATTCATCCCTCCCTGCTGCCGGCATTCCCGGGACTTGAGGCGCAAAGGCAGGCCTTCGATTACGGCGTGAAGGTCTCCGGCTGCACGGTGCATTTTGTCGACGAGAACCTCGACCACGGCGCCATCCTTGTGCAGAAGGTGGTGCCGGTGCTGGACAGCGACGACGAGCATAGCCTCGCCGCGCGCATCCTGGAGCAGGAGCACATTGCGTACTCCGAGGCGATCGGGTTCGTGCTGGCGGGGAACTTTCGGATCGAGGGACGGAGAGTGGTCTTACAAGGGCTTTCCGGCGATGTGACCATGTTAAAATGACCATGGTCATCTGGAGGTGACCATATGACTTCAAGTGTAAGCAAGAAAAACACGGCTAGGGGGATGGACCTTGGCCCGACGAGGAGAGTTGCGGCTGGCGCATTCAAAGCACGGTGTCTGGCACTGATGCGTGAGGTAGCAGATACCGGAAGCCCTGTATTGGTAACTTCCCGGGGTGAACCCTTGGTTGAAGTCTTTCCCGCACGTAACCGGAATAAAATGAAAGGTAAGAAGAAGGATGAATTTCTGGGACGATTAGAGGGAATCATGAAAATCGTGGGCGATCCCGATGACCTGATCAAACCGATATTTCCGCTGGAAGACTATGACATGCTGAAATGATTCTTCTCGATACTCACGTTCTGGTATGGTCCCAGCTCCAGGCGAGCAAAGTGTCACGGGCAGCCGCCTCCGCCATTCGACGCGCCCGCGCGTCGGATGGCGTAGCGATTTCCGCTATAACACTGGTGGAATTAGCTGGTCTGCTTTATCGCGGTCGGGTGCAATTGCGAGACACCTTCGAGACAAGCATGCGTGAGATTCTCACGGGAGTGATTATCAAACCGGTCACGCTGGAAGTTGCACTTCTGACGGTCCACTTTCCGCCTGACTTTCCCAACGATCCAATGGACCGTATCATCGCCGCGACGGCCCGCGCTGAAGGCCTCGCGCTGGTTACCGCCGATGAGCGAATGCTGAACTGTCCGTTATTAAAGACGATTTGGTGAAGCCGGTGTCTGCTATCTAGCTCTTCTTCTCGTGCTGTCGCCGGGGCTTTCTGCTCAAGCGCAAGAGGTGACCATCCGCATCGTAAACACAGCGAACGGACGACCGCTGCCCAAACAGGCGGTTACCGTGTCGTTCTTATACGACAAGGCATATGACAAGAAAATCCCTGCAAAGTACGAGGCCACTGCCACTGGCGACACCGACATGAACGGAGAGGCGCGATTCAAGTTGCCGCAACCTCCTCCCTCCCACTTCTCAGCGGAGGTTCATGTGGATTGGTCCCACTGGAAGTGCGGTTGTGGAGTGATGGGTGCAAGCGACGAACTTATTCATAAGGGAATCGTCGAACGTGGCAACGGTGCGAAAAAACCTTCGGTCGACATCAAACCGGTGCCGAGTGAGATCGTGTTTGTCGCCTATCCAATGACCTTTTTCGAACGACTCATCTATCCGCTACTAAAGGAATAGCGAGCTCCGCTCGTCCCTTCCTAGCTCTCGTAGTGCAGCAACGAAAATACGTCATAGTCCTTCAACTTCTCGCGGCCTTTGAGCGCATCCAGCTCCACTACAAACCCCATGCCGCAGATGTTGCCGCCCAGTTGCCTGGTCATGTCGGCGGTTGCTTTTGCGGTGCCACCAGTGGCGAGCAGATCGTCGCAAATAATCACGCGCTGGCCGGGCTGGATGGCATCCTTGTGAACCTCCAGCGTGTCCTGGCCGTATTCCAGGTCGTACTTCCACTGCAAAACCTCGGCAGGGAGTTTCTTCGGTTTCCGCACCGGAACGAATCCGGCGTTCAGCCGATAGGCCAGCGCCGGACCAAAGATGAAGCCGCGCGCCTCGATGCCCAACACCAGGTCAATCTGATCGTTGATGTAGTGTTCGGTGAGCGCGTCAATCAGGCGAGCGAATCCCAGCCGATCTTTCAGCAGCGTGGTGATGTCGTAGAAAAGTATGCCGGGCTTGGGGAAATCCGGAACTTCGCGGATGAGCTTCTTGAGATCGTCACAGTTCTGCGGCGCCTGCGAAGGCATCGATCAGGATGCTCCTTTAACTTGGAATGACGCAGTTTCCAGCAGTAGGGCCTTAGCTTCGCTCACGTGGTCGACGCGCGCCGCCCGGGGCCCCTGCTGCAATTTTTGGCGAAATGAACGGAGTTGATCCGGAGCGCCGGTGGCCATCACTTCCAGGTCGCCGTTGTCGCAATTGCGCACCCAGCCGGTGATGCCGAGTTGCGCCGCTTCGCGTTCTACAAACCAGCGAAAGCCCACGCCTTGCACGCGGCCTGACACGATGTAATGCCGGGTTTCAAGATCAGGCATGAATCACTGGGGGCAGGGTTGCGGCGTTATATTACGGCGCGTCAGCTTCCGCCATTCGACGGAACAACCGGACACAAAACTCCAGCGGCAGCTGAATTTAACCCGCAGAGACAGACTGGCGCATGAAAGCCAACGTAAGGCTCTGCGGGTGATTCAACGGGCCAAACTGACTGGCCGCAAAGTCCGCCCTTTTACTGCTTCTTTCCAGCGTTGGTGTCCAGAACGTGCATCAGCGACCTACCACCCGGGGTGGGCTTCGCCTTGCCGGACACAATGTCATTTGCCGAGACGCCGCTCCCGTACAGGCGGCCATTGGCGTCGCCATCCGGGTTAAGCGTTGCTCCGTTAAGCGATACACCGGCGAAAGCTCCCGACGTTCTGGAATAGGTCAAAATGTCAGCTCCGCCAACCGCGGTACCCGCACTGGCTCCGGGACCCATCGCGGCGGTCGCGTCGCTTCCGACCTTTACCTTGCCGGCCAGAACCTTTTCCGCCGCTCCGGACGTCATGATCAGCAGAATGTAATCGGTCGCCGTCCCACCGACCTGCAAGCCGGCGCTCGCGCCGCCGATCGAGTACATAGCGGGCGGAGACCACTTGCCGCTGTAGTTGGCACCCTCACGGCAGCTCATGGGACCGCGTCCGCCAGTTCCGCCAATACCGACGGCAAACTTCTTTACGCTCGGCAGCACCACGATGCAATCGGCCTTGGCTACCACACCGGCAGGAACGTCCTGGCTGTGCAGCATGGCCGTCAAGACGGTAACCGCGTTCGACAGCGTCTGTTCGTCGCTGGCGCCCCACGCGGGCATAGTGAACAAGGTTAACAACACCGACAGAAGCAGACATCCTATTGCGTACCTGGCCCGAACTTTCATTACTCCTCCTTTTGCGCACCACTATACGCGATGCGCCTGCATTCTCCTACGGCAAATTTCAGACTGCCAAGCAAACCGGCATTTACCTCACGCTCGCGACAAATAAGCTCCTTCCGACGTGTCCACGCGAATCTTCTCGCCTTGGTTGATGAACGGCGGCACCTGCACCACCAAACCGGTTTCGGTCTTGGCCGGCTTGGTGACGCTGCTGGCCGTTGCCGATTTCAATCCGGGCTCAGTTTCCACCACCGTCAGTTCGACGGTTTGTGGCAGCTCGACGCCCACCGCCTTGCCATCAAAGAATTCTACTTTAATTGCGAGATTGGAAATCAAGTAATCGACCGCGTCGCCCAGGATGTCCTTGCCCAGATGTAGTTGTTCGTAGTTCTCGGTGTTCATGAAATAGTAGTCGTCGCCGTCGGCATACAGATATTCCATTTGCACTTCGTCGACGGTGATTTTATCGATGGGGTCGCCGGAACGGAAGCGGTGCTCGAACATCGCGCCCGTGCGCAAGTTGCGCAACTTCGCCTGGATGAAGGCCCGCAGATTGCCTGGGGTGCGATGCTCGACGCTGAACACCGAATGCAAGTCGTTGTTGTGCTTGATGACCATGCCCGGACGCAGCTGGGTGGCTGGAATCGCCATTCGTTAAAACTCCTTACCTGGTGTGTTTAGGGAAAGCTGCCTCCGCAAGCGCAACCCGGCGCACACGAAGCTCGCAGGACCCCTCCGTCAGGTACTCGCTGGGCGGAACTCCCGCTGAACCCACGGCTCGAGGAACGAACTTCTGATTCTACACGGGCGCTTGCGGAATTGAGAAATCAGCGGCCATGGGGTAGCGGGTCAATTTGCCCGACGGACGAAGACTTCGCTGGCCGATAAATTCTCGTTGATGGGGATTGCTTCCGGCCTGTCAATCATCAGCCAGGACCAATTGTTTAGTAAAATGAATCCTTTGATAACGATTCTCATCCACCAAGGGAGTGCCTTTGACTCATGAGCAGTTTCGCGAGCTTGCCTGGAAGCATGGCATGGCAGCCACGCACCAGCGTAAAATCATCTTTGAAACCGTCGTGGCCGCTCCGGGGCACTACTCGCCCGAACAGGTTTATGCCGTCGTCAAACGACGCATACCCTCGGTCTCTCTGGCCACGATCTACAAGAATTTACGGCTGTTCGTAGAAAATGGGTTGTTACGCGAGGTGTCGCCGCATGCCGCGACTTTGCGCGTGGACGGCAACCTCGAATCCCATCATCACCTGGTCTGCACCCGCTGCAAGTCGGTGCACGATATTGCGGGTGACTTCATTGACTTCAAACGGCTGGCTCGGCAGGTGCCGGGCGGCTTTGATTTAACGCAGCCGCTGATCGAGGTATTTGGCCTCTGTCCGGGCTGTAGGACTAAAACCTAAATACAACGCATGCCAGCAAAGGAATAATCATGCCTGACGAGAAAAAAGTACGCAGCGCCACCGCCGCGGCCGGCGCGTCTGTCCTCGATACTCCACAGCAAAATTCGTCAACCGAATCCAAATGCCCGGTCGCGCACGGGGCTCGCACACGCTCCGCTGGGGGCCCAGCGAATGCCGACTGGTGGCCGAGCCAGCTGAACCTGAAAATCCTGCACCAGCACTCGCCCCACTCGCACCCTATGGGCAAGGAGTTCAATTACGCCAAAGAATTCCAGAGCCTCGACCTGAATGCCGTCGTGCAGGATCTCCACGCCTTAATGACGGATTCACAAGAGTGGTGGCCGGCCGACTTCGGCCACTATGGGCCACTTTTCATTCGTATGGCGTGGCACAGCGCGGGTACCTACCGCATCGGCGATGGCCGCGGCGGGGCGGGCTCTGGCGAGCAACGTTTCGCGCCGCTCAATAGCTGGCCCGACAACGTCAACCTCGATAAGGCGCGACGCTTGCTCTGGCCGGTCAAGCAGAAGTATGGCCGGAAAATCTCGTGGGCCGACCTTATGATTCTCGCCGGTAACGTGGCCTTGGAGTCGATGGGCTTCAAGACCTTCGGATTTGGCGGCGGGCGCGAGGACGTGTGGGAGCCCGGTGAAGACATTTACTGGGGTCCCGAGGGCAAGTGGCTGGCGGACGAGCGCTACAGTGGCGATCGCGATCTCTCCAATCCCCTGGCTGCGGTTCAGATGGGCCTGATTTACGTGAACCCGGAAGGGCCCAATGGAAAGCCGGATCCGCTTGCCGCCGCGGTGCGACATCCGCGAGACCTTCGCCCGCATGGCGATGAATGACGAGGAGACGGTTGCGCTGATTGCCGGCGGCCACACCTTCGGCAAAACCCACGGCGCTGCCGATCCGAACAAGTATGTCGGCCCTGAACCCGAGGCTGCCCCTATCGAGCAGCAAGGCCTCGGTTGGAAAAACACCTATGGCAGCGGCAATGGCGACCAAACGATCGGCAGCGGTCTGGAAGTCACCTGGACCACGACGCCGACGAAGTGGAGCAACAACTTCTTCCAGAACCTGTTCAGCTACGAATGGGAACTGACCAAGAGCCCGGCTGGTGCGCATCAGTGGACCCCGAAGAATGGCGCAGGCGCCGGTACCGTGCCGGATGCGCACGATCCATCCAAGCATCACGCACCCACCATGCTGACCACCGACCTTGCCTTGCGGTTCGACCCTGCGTACGAAAAGATTTCGCGTCGCTTCTACGAGCATCCGCAGGAGCTGGCAGACGCGTTCGCGAAAGCCTGGTTCAAGCTGACGCATCGTGACATGGGGCCCATCCCGCGTTATCTTGGCCCACTGGTTCCCAAAGAGCCTCAGATTTGGCAAGATCCCGTTCCCGCGGTCGATCACGAACTGATCGGCGAGCAAGACATTGCTGCTCTGAAGGCCAAGATTCTCGCGTCCGGACTGTCGATCTCCGAACTGGTCACGACTGCCTGGGCATCGGCTGCGTCGTTCCGCGGCTCCGACAAGCGCGGTGGGGCAAACGGAGCGCGCATTCGCCTGGCGCCGCAAAAAGATTGGGAAGTGAACCAGCCGGCCGTACTGGCGAAGGTCCTGCCCAAGCTGGAGGCGATCCAGAAGGAGTTCAACAACACGCAGTCCAACGGCAAGAAGGCCAAGAAGGTGTCGCTGGCTGACCTGATCGTTCTGGGCGGCTGCGCAGCCGTCGAGGAAGCTGCGAAGAAGGCCGGCCATGATGTGAAGGTTCCATTCTCGCCGGGGCGCACGGATGCTTCGCAAGAACAAACTGATGTGCACTCGTTCGCCGTCATGGAGCATACCGCAGACGGGTTCCGCAACTATCTCCGCAATGGAAACGGAATACCCGCCGAGGAGCAACTGATCGATCGGGCGCAATTGCTGAAGCTGACTGCCCCCGAGATGACGGTGCTCATCGGCGGCATGCGCGCCTTGAATGCTAACTTCGGGCAGTCCAAGCACGGCGTCTTCACCAAGCGGCCGGAGACGCTGACGAATGATTTCTTCGTCAACCTGCTCGACATGAATACGGAATGGCAGCCTTCCCCGACTAACGGAATGTTTGAGGGGCGCGATCGCAAGACGGGCCAACTCAAGTGGACCGGCACTCGTGTCGATCTTGTCTTTGGTTCAAACTCCCAGCTCCGCGCACTGGCGGAAGTCTATGCATCTGACGACTCGAAAGAAGCGTTTGTGAAGGACTTCGTGGCGGCATGGAACAAGGTGATGAACCTTGACCGCTACGATCTGGCCCGCGCCTGAAGTCGGCAGAAAAAGGAGCGGTCAACTTGGCAGTGCGATCCTGTTGTTCGGGTCGTCAAAGCCAGAGTTGGCCGCTTTTCTTGTCTCGCGAGGGCTAGAGTAGTGTCAGGATTGGTGTACCCAGGTAGAGCGAGCCTTTAGGCTCGCGTTAGGTGGATCGCCGGAGACAGGTTTTGCATTCCGCTGCCTTTGCAGCGGAATGCAAAACCGAGAACCAGAGGGCGGCCTTAACGCGGCGCTGAAGCGCTGCTCTACCAGAGGCCACCAACCCCGGAAACGCTCCAGTCGCTTCGGCAACTTTTGCCCGGCGGCGCTGACCTAGAGCCAAATGTCCATTTGCGGACGGCGCTTCGCGATTCTGGCCGCGATTGTTAATCCCCTAAGTTTCATGCCTGCTTGCTTTCACAACCAGATAGCCGCGGATTGCGATTGGCAGGCGATATGCAATCTAATCGGCGAGGCTGCATGACCGTGAGCTCCGATCCAGCAACCATTCTCATCGCCGATGACCAGGAGCATGTGCGCGAGGCGCTGGCCATGCTGCTTCGCGGCCATGGCTACTCGATCGTGCTGTGCGCCTCGCCGAATGAAGCGGTCGCGGCAGCGCGCGAGCACACGCTCGAGCTTGCTCTGTTGGACATGAATTATCGCCGCGACAGCACCTCGGGAATTGAAGGGCTGGAACTGATTCAGCAGTTGCGCGACCTCGACCCGAACATTCCGATTATCGCGCTCACCGCGTGGGGAAATGTGGACCTGGCGGTCAGCGCGATGAAACACGGCGCCTCCGATTTCATCGAGAAGCCCTGGCGCAATGACGCGTTGATTGAGAAAGTCGACTTACTGATCCGCCGCGCCACAGAGATGCGATCTTCGCAACGGGTCTCCGACTACGAGCGCCAGGACGCCCGCCACTTGCAGACCAGGATCGTGCCGCAGCGCCATCTGGTGACCAACGGCGTGGAGCTTTTCGGCGACAGCGTTCCTGCGGGAATTGTCGGCGGCGATTACTTCGGCGTGTGGCAGCCCACGCCGGAGATGCTGCATTTTTGCGTGGCCGATGTTTCCGGCAAAGGCACGCCGGGCGCGCTGATTGCCGCGATGCTGTACGCCTCGGTCAGCACCCTGTCTTCCTCCAGCAACAGTCCCGAGATTGTTCTGGCGCAGGTGGAGACGACGCTGCGCAACCAGTTGGGCGAAGGTCACTACGTCACCATCTTCTACGGCGTGCTCGATCTCGTGTCTCGCGTGCTGCACTTCGTCAACGCCGGTCATTGTCCGCCGATCCTGCGGCGTAAGAATGGAAATTTGGAATCGCTCGACGCCACTCGTCCCGTGCTCGGCTTGATGCTGGACGCCAGCTTCCGTTCGGAGCGCATCGTGCTTGCTCCCGGCGACCGCCTGCTGCTTTACACCGATGGCGTTACCGAAGCCTCCGATGGCAAGGGCGAAGAGTTCGGCGCCGAGCGACTGGAGACGCTTATGGCGGCAGCCCACGAGCAGCCACTGTCGGACGGCTACTCGCAAATCATGAACAGCGTTCGCAAACATGCGGCAGACAAGCTGGCGGACGATGCCACACTTCTGTTGATCTCCATCGATGACAGCTCTTCTGCCCGCGAAGGTAGGCAGGCATCAGCGTCAAGCCAGCCCATAACTCAGGGGACGTAAAACAGCGAGCGCCGAGTAAGTTCATTGCAACCATGAAGCCGAGCCCTTTCAAAACCGAGGAATCCGCAGTTTGTAACCCATGTGGCTGACTATCGCGCGCAGCATGCCCTTCGGTGGCACCGCTCAAGCTGCCGTCGCCGTCGCGAACAAGCGCGTGAGCGCCGTCGAGACAACGCTGTTCCTAGGGCAGGTAGGCAACTCAGCAGGGCTGCATGCCTTCACTGCTAGCTTGGCATCGCTAACCTGCAGCGATATGTCGGTGCGCTGGCTTATTCCGGCATACCGACTTTCTTAGAAATACCTGTGTGCTTGACTCAGGAGGATTTGAAGGCCGGCAAAGTGGGCGCGGCCATCCTGGGCGTACTGGTTTGCTCGATTCCGCAAGACCGGAGACGTGGCATGAACGCAAACACGCGTCTGAAGCTGGGAATTGCCCTCTTGATCCTCGGGCTGCTCATGCCGTTCGGCACGTTTCTGGTTGCCGGAACCGACTGGCCCGTTGCCCCACCCATCTACCTCGGCTTTTCCTTCTCGATACTGCACCGCTTATCCGATGAACTCGCCACGCTCCGTCCCACCTTGCACTGAAGACCGTGACTAGTGGCATCCTCTTGCTTGGTCTTGAAATCATGATTCTCCCAGCCGTTGCCTTGATGGGCAAGGAGAACTTCACGCGCATCGTCAGTTTGGTGAAGGGTGTCTTTAAGTCGCTGAAGCCGGCTGGCAACGTGGGCCGCACGCGCTACACCATTGGCTTAGTGTTATTGGTGCTCCCCATACTATTCGCATGGATTACCAGCTACATTCCCTCATGGCGCTGGGCCGCAGAGGTCAGATATCCGTTTAGGCATCAATTTGTCGCTGGACCTGATCACCGCAACCAGCTTGTTCGTATTGGGGGAGACTTTTGGGACAAACTGCGGGCGATCTTCCAATATGACGCAAGAGTCGTGTTCACAAACCATACCCCCGCGGAAGTTGCGAAGACATTATCAGCTTGAATTTGCCGCACTTGCGGCACGGGTGAACAGGCCGCGCCCTTCAAAACCGAGGCTGAATCAGAGTCTTCCTAACGGCTAACTCGCATCGCGTGACAGGCGCGGGGATTGCCGCTATAACCGAACTATGACCGAAGCGCTCAGCCGCCGCTTGCAGCAGGCGGAATTCGCCAGCCCGGAGCAGGAAGCGCTGTTAAGCGTATTGGTTGCGGCGAGCACGATCAACGAACTGACGGACAACTTGTGCACCGAGCACCGGATCACCCGCGCGCAGTACAACGTGCTGCGCATCCTGCGCGGCGTTTATCCCGCAGGACATCCGCGTTCGGAGCTCGCCTGCCGCATGGTGGACCGCGCCCCGGACATTACGCGCCTGCTCGATCGTCTGGAAGCGCGACGGCTGGTGCGGCGCGCTCGCGGCAGCGACGACCAGCGGCAAACCGTCGCCTTCATCACGCCCAAGGGCATCAAGCTCCTGGACACCATTCGCCCGCAGATCGACACGAAAATGAACGCGCTCCTGGGCAGGCTCAGCGCCGGCGAGTGCCACGAACTCAGCCGGCTTTGCGCGGCGATCTTCGAGAGCGAAAGTCCGGAGGACGGCGGTAAGCGGTAGCCTGTCTCCCTCGACACAGCTAATTGCCAACAAAAAACCCTCCCTTGCGGGAGGGTTGATGTTTGGCGCGAGATCAGAGGCCGCGGTCGCAAAGCGGCGCGCGATGGACCTCGGCCTCGTGAACGTGTGCGGCCGCTAGACGCGCACAACGTTCGCGGCCTGGAAGCCCTTCGGTCCCTTGGTCAGATCAAACTCCACCGTCTCGCCCTCGTTCAAGCTGCGATAGCCGCTCTCCTGGATGGCGGAGAAGTGAACAAATACGTCCTCACCCGTTGACCGCTGGATGAAACCATAACCCTTCGCCCCGTTAAACCACTTCACTGTACCTTTCTCTCTCACAACCCGCTCCTTTCGAACATTGACTTGCGATCACCCCTGCTTCGGGGACATTCCATTCCTTTGGCGCAGGACTGGAAGAGGTCACATCGTCGCCGGGGAAACAAAGGTTGCAGCTCAGTTCGCAGCTTTTCGACAATGAAAAAGGCCCCATGAACCTGCCATGGCGGAGCACTACTTCCGCGTCCGAGCAAGTTCCTGGAACCGGTGCACTGCCTTCGATTGAACTGCTGACAGAAACATCAACCCAAATCCGTGTTTCGGAGGCCCCGAAAGCTCCACCTTAGTTCTAACAGAGGGGAGCAGAAGATGTTTACAGGAACTCTGGTGGTTTGGCAAGTAATTCCTGCACAGTAACTTCGGGTTGTTCCGGAAGTAACCTATTTGTTCCCGTTTTGGGATGGGCGACCTTAGGCTGCCGGGCAGGGCGCGCGCTGAAGCCTCGCCCCGTGTTTATACGCTGGGCCTGCGCCAGCTCTAGCCGCAATCTAGCTCTGCTACGATAAAAGTAATGACCAGCAGCAACTCTGGAGCGTCCGAGTCGCACGCCGAAGCTGTGCCATTGCGCACGGAGTCCTCGACCGTTGCGGTGGCGCCGGCGCTGAGCCGGTCGGGCACTGCCGAGCTGCACTCCACTCCGCTGCGGCCCGGAACCGCGGCGCGCCGTCTGCAGGCCGAAGATAACCGGGATGAACTGTTTCGCAATCTGCCTGAAAGCTACAGCCTGTCGCATCGCCTGCGTCGGCATGGGCTATCGACTCTGCGCTATCTCATGCAGACGGAAGTTCATACCTACGCTTTTTCGGTGGCGGCGAATTGCATTCTGTCTTTCTTCCCGTTCATCGTTCTGCTGCTGACGGTCGTTCGCCGCGTTTTCCATTCGCCGGAAATGTACAACGTGGTGCTGCAACTGCTGCGCAACTATCTGCCCAGCAACAAGGACTTCGTCATCCGCAACCTGCAGTTTCTGGCCAGTGTCAGGGGGCGCGGGCAGGTCCTGTCGTTCCTCATGTTGCTGATCACTTCGACGGGAGTTTTCCTGCCGCTGGAGGTCGCGCTCAATAGCGTGTGGGGCTTCAAGAAGAACCGTTCTTACCTGATGAACCTTTCGGTTTCGCTCGGCTTGGCGCTGGCCTGCGGTTGCCTGGCCGTGCTCTCGATCGCGCTGACCGCGCACAACCTGCGCGTGCTGGGACGGGTGCTGGGCGACGGCTTCACCTTCGAGGCGCTCGGATCTTTGCTGATGAAAGCTTCGGCGATCGTCGCGACCATCTGCATTTACTTCCTGATCTATTGGGTGCTGCCGCATGGAAAAGTGCCGGTGCGCGCCGTGCTGCCGGCGGCCATCGTCACCGGCCTGGTCTCGGAAGCCGCGAAGTACGTGTACATTCTGGTCCTTCCCTGGCTGAATTTTCAGGAAGTATACGGGCCATTCTCGGTTTCGGTGACGCTTATCTTCTGGTCGTACTTGAGCGGCATGCTGCTGCTTGGAGGGGCGTATCTTTCCGCCGCCGAACATGGCGACCGGGTCCGGGCGCGGCGGGAGACGGCCGCAAGCGCGTAGACTTCGCCACATTCGCATGGACGCGCCTCCAACCGCGGCACCGGTTTTGCGATCGCGAAGAGGCCGCTGAAAATCCCATCCTCTAACGGTTGACTTAGTCTTAGACTTAGTCTATGTTGCTCAAGTGGAAGTCAATATCCATCAAGCTAAAACCCATCTTTCCAAGCTGTTGGAGAGAGTCGCACAGGGAGAAGAGGTGACGATCGCGAAAGCCGGAAAGCCAGTGGCGCGACTTGTCGCGATCAAGCCCAAGAAGCAGCCGCGCGTAATTGGAACTGCGAAGGGCCTCTTCGTAGTACCCGACGACTTCAACGAGCCAATGCCGGAATTTGAGAAGGATTTTTACCGTTGAAGGTCCTGTTGGATACACACGCTTTCTTGTGGGCCCTGACCAATGACCAGCGACTGTCTCGCTCAGCCCGAGACTTCTTCACCGCATCGAGGCACGAACTCGTGCTTAGCGTGGCTAGCGTTTGGGAAACTCTGATCAAGGCGAAGACCGGGCGGCTCGCGTTCCCTGGTCCCGCAGGACCATTCCTCAAGTCAGAGCTGCGCAGGAATTCAATAGCCTTATTGCCAATCCTGTTGTCCCATGTATTGAGACTGGAAAAATTGCCGGAACATCATCGCGACCCGTTTGATCGCATCCTTCTGGCGCAGGCGATCGAGGAGGAACTTCCGATTCTAAGCGCCGACGAAAAATTCCGCCTTTATCCTGTCCAGGTGCTTTGGTAGCCATCGCAAAGGTTACGGCAAGCGCAGACTACTTCCCTTGCCGCTTCGCGGCCCGCGCCAGAAGTGTCTCCTGCGAGTTAAAGGCGTTCTTCTTGTCGTAATTCGGGTCGCGCACATACTTCCCTTCGGAGGTCATGTGCCGCGCCTTGGCCTGATCTTTCAAGTAGGTTGCAAGGACCTGCTCGTGGATCAGTTTCACCAATGCCTTATCGCTTACGGGGAAGTCGACTTCCACCCGATGGTTCAGATTGCGGGGCATCAGGTCGGCGCTGCCGAGATAGACTTCCTCGTCGCCGCCATTGGCGAAATAGAAAATGCGGCTGTGCTCCAGGAAGCGGCCAACGATGCTGGTGACGGTGATGTTCTCGCTCACCCCCGGCAGTCCCGGGATCAAGCAGCAGATGCCGCGCACCAGCAATTGCACCTTCACTCCCGCCTGCGATGCCCGGTACAAGAGCTTGATCATCTGCCGGTCAACGAGCGCGTTCATCTTGAAGATCAAGTGCCCGCCCCGGCCGGCTTTCTGGTGCTCGATCTCGCGCTCGATCAGATGCTGCATACGCGGGCGGAGGGTGACTGGCGAGACCAGCAGCTTGTGGTAGGAGCTCTTGGCGGAATAGCCGGTCAGGAAATTGAAGAGGTCGGTGCAGTCGGCGCCGATGTCGGGATCGCAGGTCAGCATGCCGAGATCGGTATAGAGTTGCGCGGTCACGGCGTTGTAGTTGCCGGTAGCCAGGTGCACATAGCGCCGGATGATATCGCCTTCCTTGCGCACAATCAGCGCGACCTTGCAATGGACCTTTAGACCCACCAGTCCATAGACCACGTGCACGCCGTATTCTTCCAGCTTGCGCGCCCACCCGATGTTGCTCTCTTCGTCGAAACGCGCTTTCAGCTCCAGCAGCACGGCCACCTGCTTGCCGTTCTCCACCGCTTCCAGCAGAGCATCCACGATGGGCGCGTTGCGGCCGACGCGGTAGAGCGTGATCTTGATGGCCAGCACCTCGGGATCGCGCGCCGCCTTTTGCAGCAGGCCAATCACCGGTTGAAACGATTCAAAGGGATGTTGCAGGAGAACATCGCCACGGCGGATGATGCCGAAGATGTCTTCTTCCTCGCCGTCCTTCGCCAAAGCCGGAGGCATTGCGGGGACAAACGTGGGAAACTTCAGGTCCGGCCTATCAAACTTGGTCAGGCCGCGAACCCGTACGAGCGACAAGGGCCCGCCGCTGACTTTATAGATGTCCTCGCGGTCCAGTTCCATGTTCTTGGTCAGAATCTCCAGGATCGGCGCGGGCATGGCTTCGTCCACTTCCACCCGCACCACGTCAGCGAAGCGGCGCTGCCATACCCCCTCTTCCACCGATTCCAGCAGGTCGCCCGCTTCCAGGTCCTGAATTTCGCTGTCGGCATCGCGCGTGACATGGAAGGGGTGCGCTTCTTCGATGGTCATGCCGGGGAAGAGATAAGCCAGGTTGGCGGTCACCAGTTGTTCCAGCCAGACGAAGGTCTGCTCCTTCATCGCCGCGGGTTTTGTGCGGCTCTTGCTCTTCGCCGCGCTGCTCACCGCTACCAGTTGCGGCAGGGTGTCGGGGATCTTCACCCGCGCGAAGTGCTCCTCGCCTTCGGTTCCTCGCAACAGCACCGCCAGATTCAAGCTGAGGTTGGAGATGTGCGGGAATGGCCTTCCCGGATCGAAGGCCAACGGCGTAAGCGTGGGAAACACGGTTTCCTGGAAGTACGAGTTCACGGTGGCGCGCTGCTCGTCGGTCAGGTCGGCGTAGCTAACAATGTGGATGCCGGCGCGATCGAGTGCAGGCACCAGTTCCTTGGTCCAGCAGTCATGGGCGTTGCGGAACAGGCGAATCACCGAGGCGCGGATGGCTCGCATTTGCTCTACCGGAACCATGCCATCCGGCCCGGCATCGAGCACGCCTTTTTCGATCTGCCGCTTCAGGCCGGCCACTCGTACCATGAAGAACTCGTCGATGTTGGATCCCACGAAGGACAGGAACATCAGGCGTTCGAGCACGGGATTGCGCTCATCCTGCGCCTCTTCCAACACGCGCCGCTGAAAGTCAATCAGGCTGAGCTCGCGATTGATGTACAACCCGGGATCGTCGAGCTGCCGCGAAGCCTCCTGCCCGTTGCGCCGTTCGGAAGGGGTAGCGGGGTGGGCAGGCAAACGCCGCCCTTTGCTGGGTGCTGGTCTCGCCGATGTGCTCATATGGGTTTTTGCCACAGAAGAAACAGACGCCTATTGTAATGCCCTTGTGGCGGGTTTGAATACTGGAGGCGAGGCCGGGCGAACAGCTTCGATGCGACTTTTCACGCCGTATTCATTTGGATGGACGGTTGGCGAGAGGCGTAGGCCGATTGACTACACGCCTTTGAGCTGCTCTTCGGTCATGCCGAAGTAGTGGCCGAATTCGTGGATTACCGTTTGGCGCACCTGTCGGCGCACCTCCTCGTCGGTGCGGCACACCGCCTCGATGTTCTTCTGATACAGCACGATTTCCGAAGGCGCTACGAAAGTCTGGAAGCTGCTTCTTTGCGTCAGCGGCACGCCATGAAAGATGCCGAGCAGAAGGCGTTTTGGTCCCCCGGGCGCCGATGGCGGTTCCTGCGCGGGACGGTCCTCGACCAGCACCGCAACATTTTCGATGCGACGACGAAACTCGGCGGGTAGCGAATCCAGCGCCTCTCCCACCAGTCGATTGAATTCCTCGCGACTCATTGCAGACGAGCATACTGGATTGCGCGGGAATTAGGTGGGTGCCTGAACTCAGTGCCCGCTGCCGTCTTGGAACCCTTTGATGGACTCTTCCAGATGGGTGGCCAGCGTGCCGTTCACGTTGCGCAGGTCGGGGATGAGCCGGCTCAGGTCAAGCTTCAGCAGTCCGTTCTGTACGGTGTCGTAGATCGACTGATCGACCACGCGCATGTCTTCGACGAGCATGTCTTGCGAGTAGTTTTGCCTGCGACGAACGGCACCGTGTCTCGCGCCATCTTGCAGCAGGGCCTTGCTGGGTCGCTCCGAGTCTTCGGACTGGAGTTGCTTGACGATTCCGGTCAGCAAGCCCGGTACATGATCGAGCCGCTGTTTATCGCTGAGAGGAAGCGCAGCCAATCGTGGGTGGCTCTTCATCGCAGCCAGCGCGCGATGCGATATTTCGGACGCGTTCTCGCGCAGGAACTCGGCCAACGGCTGAATCGCCATCGCGCCGGCCGGCCGCGGATTGTTCAGCTTGGCCTCCAGCGACTTCACCAGTTCGTGGACGTTGGCGGGTTTCACCAGGTAATCGTCTACCTGATTGCGGATCGCCTGTAATGCGGTTTCGAACGCTGGATAGCCGGTCAGAATGAGGTTGACACAGTGAGGATGGGTACGCCGCATAGCGCTCACCACGGTGAAGCCGTCCCCCGGCTCGCCGATATTGAGGTCTGCGATAAGCGCGTCGAAGGGCTGCACTCCGATTGCCCGCAGGGCATCGGCAACCGTCGCCGCAGTGGTCACCGTGTAACCCTCTTGACGCAGGATGACGGCGAGCGTGAGCAGGATGTTCGGCTCATCGTCCACCAGCAGAATCCGGGTTCGATTTGCCGCGGCCATAGTCTCTCGGCAAGCATTGGCCGGGTACAAAGTATTGGACCAAGGCCCACCGCTAAATATTAGGATGCGTACTCTGGACTGAACAGCACGCCAAGAAACGACAGCTCTCGTTTGAGATTACGGCTTCAATCTGGATTTGGAGTTGCCCCCATCCAATTCAGCCGGAGCGGTTGGAAGGCTGAAGGCGCTGTGCGATACTGGTGCTGCTCAGACCGAGCAACTGACATTCTGCCGGCTCTCGACAGGAATTGGCCGGCGGCCAAGGCAATATCGGGATGCAGCCTGCGTGAACCTCGCATCTAGGCTGGGAGGCGCATGGGAGCCTACCGTGGCGCTGAACGGTAGGAACGCTGCAAATGGCTTGAACTCAGTTGCTTATCTTCCCCAGGCCGGGATGGCGGAACTG
>CAVQLZ010000016.1:0-274047 GCA_963713465.1 uncultured Acidobacteriaceae bacterium | reverse complement strand
GCGAACCTGTCCAGTTTCCGGTCTGCCGACGGGGAAGTTGTCCGGTTGTGGTCAATTCGAGTCGCTGCCATAGCGCAAACGTCACGTTCCGAACGATAACAAAATCGGTCCTACAGAGATGGCCGATCGGCTATCGGCGGCTTATTCATGAGTGCCCACGACAACACTAAGGCGAAGCCGCCGGAACAGCTTCAGGATACCGGCAAGGGTGATTGCTCGGTTTGCGGTTGCGGTTTTCGCCTCAGGACCAACGCGGAGATCAGCGTCATGAAGAGCCCAATCGGGAAGGGATGAATGAACGTGAGCACCGCGTTGAACAATGGGTTTTTGTACAGCTCTTTGTATTTTCTGACTTGCTGAAGTTTCGCCTGGACGGCTGCCGGGCTCGCGCCTGAGGCGGTGAGCTTCTGAACCAAATGAGCGCCATATGCGTCCCAGAAACCAGGCAGGAAGTTGTAGTAGATCACTTCCCAGGTTACGACATAGATGATGCAGGAAATCAGAGTAATGGAGAGGCCGACGGCAAAAGCTTTTAGAAAGGTAATCTGGCCATTGCCATTGTTGTCGCGGTAGGCTCGGATGCCAAAAAACACCATCAAGAACGAGAGCACGATGGAGGTGTTGCCGATGGTCGCGCCGCGGTCGAAGCCAATCCTGTCGCCGAAGGTCACCAGCACGATCATCATCAGCGAGGAGATAGCGCCGGAAATCAGCCCGAAGGTGACGATGATCCTTCTCATATTCTCGTAATGTCTTTTACCCGATCTTTACCTTTTCCACGCATGCTGCCGGCCCCGTGCTCATATGGGCTCAGCGACCAGTCGAGCCAGCGGGCTACTTGGATGTCACTGGCACAACTACGATAAGGTTATCGCCAGCTCCGGGGTGCGTCATCCCGAGGTAATCCGACTTTGCCAGCGATTGGGTGTCGAGCCCGATATCTTGCGTCGTCATGTTCGGCGCATAAAACATGAGGTGTGGAGGAAAAATTCCGGTGCTCTGGTCAGTGATGGCGCTCAAGCGGTTCTCACTCGACATCATATAGAGGAATCCCGGCTTGCTGGGATACTTGTAACGGCCTTCCTTATATCCGCTGGCCATGTCCGCTTTGATCTCGGCCTCGGACTTGCCGTTTGTGCGCAGCTCTTCACCGTGCAGGTACACCGGCAAGAGCGTGCGGCTGCCTTCCGCGTCGAAGCACTGCGGCTCAATGGTTGTTTCAGCGGGCTTTACGAAATGCCGGCTGACAAAGCAGCTGAAGCCGTTGGTGCCTTCGCGCGCTTTCTCGTAGCCTTTCGGGCCGAGAACATAAATTGTGGCTTTACTGGATACCTCGGCCGGGGCGGCGCTTTCAGCGAGTGCGATCTGCTGGTCACGTGGCATGGAAGCGTCGTAGACCCGGGGAAGTTCCTGGGCGGTTGCGGGAATGAGCGCAGTGCTTGAAAACAAGCCGATCGACAGGGTACCCACGACAAAGATCTTCATCGAATTCAGAGACCTCATGTTCGCTCCTTTTTTCGCTTTCACAAATCTTCACGTTCGCTCCTGTTGAGCGGCTCAACATATCGCATGAACTGGGGCCGGTGTCGTCATCCTTTTGGCTGATTTTGGCGGCGGAGAGAAAAATCATTCGTTTGGGGGAGTGGTTATTGGTGCGAACCGTTGCTGGTGCACGACTAAATCAGGAGAGAAGGCCGAATTCCTTGCCGAGTTGCACCGCTTGCGTTCTTCGTCTCGCCCCGAGTTTGTCGAAAACACGGCTGGAATGGGTCTTCACCGTGCTCTCGCTCACAAAAAGCTTCTCGGCGATTTCGCGGTTGCTCAGACCCTGGGCGATCAGTTCCAGGATCTCAAGCTCACGGCGAGTGATATGGAGGTCCTCACGTTTTCTTTCGTCAGGGATGAACGGCCCCTCGGCAGGGACGGGGACCTCCCTCACAACAATTGTCTGGCGTTTTGCTGTCAGCTTGAGGCCAAGCCAGATGCCGAGAACAGCAAAAATTGCGGCGATCAGTGCGCCGTAGATTTCGATGGAATATTCGAGGACCAGGAACTGATACTCGGTCCACCGGAGTATGGCAATCAGGATTCCACCGATCAACCCATACATGAGGACGTGGCGCTTCATAAGTTGCAGGAGCCTTCGTTCACGGAAATTATCGCACCCATGCAAGCAGTCAGAAGATCGCAGCCTCCGGTACAGGTCGGCACGCAAACCTATAGTCGACTCTTGGTGTTCAGGGGCTTTCTTAAGGGTTTGCGCCGCAATAAGCCGGTTGCAACCAACGGCTTACCGCCATGGCGCGTCAGAGCTGCGAAATCGGATCGTCCGGTTGCGGCCCATGAGATGCGTTCTTCACATCAATGCTTCGGCCGAGTCACCCGGGATGAACCGCGCGGAAATCGTGATAAAGCCACGCCGACCATCGTGCAATCTTGGATACAGTGATGGACGGTATGCAAAATTTGGTAGTGGTGCAGTTTGAATAAGGACTGCGTTCCTTTCGCGCGCCGGCGCGAATCGGCCCGCCACAGATCCCTCGCGCCGCTCGGGATGACAAAACCAAACTGCACCACGACCCAAAATTTCCCTGGCATCGAAGAACGATGCTTCCGATGCTGACAAGCCTGGGGGCTGGAGTCCTGTGTTGCAAGACGTTCGCTTCGCTTTCCGCATGTTGCGCAAATCACCGGCGTTTTCGGCCACGGTGATCGTCACGCTCACGCTCGGGATTGGCGTCAACACCGCGATGTTCTCGGTCGTAAACAGCGCGCTCCTCAACCCCCTGCCTTATCCGCACTCGGACCAGCTCGTTGCGCTTTACGAAAGCAAGCCCGGGCTGGGGCAAGGCCCCATCAGCTATCTCAATTTTCTGGATTGGCAGCGAGCGGCGCAGAGCTTCTCCTCAATGGCAATCTACCGTCACGAGGACTACAACCTGATGGCCGGCGCTCAAGCTGAGCGGGTCAACGGACTGATGGTGTCCTCCGCTTTTTTCATGACCCTCGGGGTACATCCGTTCCTCGGTCGCGACTTCGTTGCTGACGATGACCACATCGGAGCGGCTCCAGTGGTGATGCTCAGCGACGCGTTCTGGCATCGGCATTTTGGCGGCTCGCCGGCGGCCGTCGGCAGTCCCCTGGACCTGGGCGGAGTGAACTACACGATCATCGGCATCGCTCCAGCTGGTTTCAACTTTTACGACATTGACCGCGACGTTTTCACGCCTATTGGCCAACTTAGCGATGCTTCATTTCTCGATCGGCGGGTGGATCTCAGCTCTCGCGCCGTCGGCCGCCTCAAAGCGGATGTCACGCAGGCGCAGGCCCGCGCGGAGATGGATTCGATCGCCCGCCACCTCGCTCTTGCTTATCCCGAAGCGGACAAGAATGTCGGAGTCGCCCTTGTCTCCATGAAGCAAGACCTGATTGGCAAGGTGAAGCCTCTTCTTCTGGTGCTTTTGGGAGCCGTGGCATTTCTGTTGCTCATAGCCTGCGCGAATGTCGCGGGGCTGCTGTTAGTGCGCTCGATGCGCCGCTCGGGAGAGTTCGCGGTGCGCAGGGCCTTTGGCGCCGGCAACGGCCGCCTCGTTTTGCAATTGCTAACCGAGAGCTTGCTGCTCGCCGCCTTTGGAGGCATCGCCGGACTGTTGATCGCTTTCGTCGCAACCAAAGCAGCGGCGGGATTTCTGCCCGATGTACTTCCGCGCTTCGGTAACGTGTCGCTGGACGTGCGAGTGCTGCTATTCACGCTCGGCGTTTCCTTGCTGAGCGGCGTGGCCTTCGGACTTGCTCCCGCCCTGCAATTTGCCCATGTCGATCTGCAGCAAGTGCTTCGACAGACTGCGCGAGGCGCAGGCGGCGGGCGCCGGAAGCTTCAGTCGTTCGTAGTGGCCGCTGAAGTGGCCCTTTCGATTGTGCTTCTTGTGGGAGCAGGTTTGATGCTGCGCTCATTTGCCGCCCTATTGCGGGTCGATCCCGGATACAATCCCGCGAACGCCATCACCTTCTCGTTGTCTTTGCCGCCGCATCCCAGAGCCACCGACGACGAGGCGCGCGCACGGTTGCGTCATTTCGACGAGCAGCTTCGCGCCATTCCGGGCGTGGAAGCAGCCTCAATCACGTTAGGCTCGCGTCCGCTGATTCACGACTCCGAACTGCCGTTCTGGATTGATGGTCAACCTAAGCCGCCAAGCCTGAATGAGATGCCGCAATCCATGTTCTACCTGGTGGAGGATGGATTTCAGCAGGCCATGGGCATCACGCTGAAGCGAGGACGCTTTGTCACCGCGCAAGACAACGAGAGCACGCCGATCGTTGTCGATATCGACGACGTGTTTGCGCGGACGTATTTTGGAAATCACAATCCCATCGGTCAGCACATCCATGTTGCCGGCTTCGACGTGGAGGCCGAGATCGTTGGAGTCGTGGGCCATGTCCGGCAATGGGGGCCGGGCAACGACGCCAAGGACGCTATTGAAGCCCAGTTTTACTATCCATTCATGCAACTGCCTCCCAAGATGATTCCCCTTGTGGCCGACGGAGTGGCTGTGGTGCTGCGTACTCATAATGATCCGACGACCGCTGTAATCGCAGTGCGCCGTGCCGTATCGGAGCTTGATCCGGGTGCCGTTGTTTACGCGGTGGAGACGATGGACGGAGTTCTGACGAAGTCCCTAACCGCCCGTCGGTTATCGCTAGTGCTACTCAGCGGCTTTGCTGTTCTAGCTCTGGCGCTTTCCTGTATCGGCTTATATGGAGTTCTATCCTACCTGGCAGATATTCGCACGCGAGAAATCGGCGTGCGGATGGCCCTCGGTGCCGATCGTAGCGATGTTCTGCGCCTCATCCTGACACAGGGTGCGACGATGGCGTCGGCCGGCGTCGTGGCTGGTTTCGTGCTTGCCTTGAGTCTTACGTCGCTGTTGAGCAGTCAGCTGTTCGGTGTAACTCCTCACGACCCTCTAACATTTGTCAGCGCAGGTACCGTGCTCATCGGCGTAGCGCTCCTCGCTTGCTACATCCCCGCTAAACGTGCCACCCAAGTCGATCCCGTAGTCGCCCTTCGATGCGAGTGATGCTCGGGAATAAAACTTTTGGAAGGATTCACCGACTTTCCGGCAATGTAGGTTAGAAGCGGGATGAGGGCCGGGCGACGAATGGCACAATCGCCAAGCGACAATGTCGAGTTGGTCCGGCAGCTCGCCAGAGGAAACCAGGCGGCGTTTCACAGTTTGTACGTACGCTATCAACGCCCCATCTTCCGCTTTGCGTGGCATATGAGCGGCAATGAGACTACGGCCGAGGAAGTGACGCAGGAAGTCTTTCTCCAGCTTATCCACCGTCCTCGCAGGTTCGATCCTGCGAAAGGAACGCTGGCGGGCTACCTCTTCGGGATCGCGCGCAACCTGGTGCGGCGCCAGATGGCGACCAGTTGCCTTGACGTGCCTCTCGATGACGAACAACTGAGGGACGACGACGCGCTGGCCGGCGACATTGACGTGCTGGTGGAGGTCGACCGGCAGGAGCGGCTCGAGTTGCTGCACAAGTTGGTGCTCGCCTTGCCGGCTGCGTACCGCGAGACGCTGATACTGTGTGATCTGGAAGAGATGAGCTATCCCGAAGTTGCGGCGGTGCTCGGTTGTCCGGAGGGCACGGTGGCGTCGCGCTTGCACCGCGCACGAACGATGCTGAAGTCGCGGCTGCAGAGCATGGGATGTGTGCGATGAATCCGCAAAGACACACACTGTCGGAATCGCTGCGCGAGCTGGCGGCGAATTCGCCGCAGGCTTCGCCCGAGCTCGGTGTGAGGCTGGGGCAGGCCTTCGCGAGGCACCACGCGCAGCGACACCAGCGGAAGCGCATCGTCTTTGCGGTAACTCTGGCGGCGTGCCTTGCGATCGCGGTGGCGTGGCTCAAGACGGGCAAACAGCCGCAAGACGCCAGGAAGCCTGGACCCCCTGCACAAGTGGCGAACGCGACTGTGCCGCAGCCAAAGATTGTCGCGCCGAAGATCGAAAGACCTTCAGTGTCGTTGATCGCAAGTGCACGCGTAAAACCCCGGGTGCGCCCGCAACAACGAAGCAAATCACGGGACCATTCGGTTGAAGCGGCGCCTGCGATGACTGCGGGAGACTTCATCGCTTTGCCGACTTTCGATCCGGCAGTGCCGGTGGGCGAGTCGCGCATGGTGCGTATGGATCTGCCGGGCTCGGCCTTGCAACTGATCGGCTATCCCGTCGATGGGCAGCTTCTCGATCGCCGCATCGTTGCCGATGTCCTGGTCGGGGAGGATGGTTTGCCGTATGCCGTGAGATTGGTGAGAGCCCGCAGCCTTCACTAAGGAGAAGAAAGATGCGAAACACCATTGTCCTAATTGCCATTTTGTTTTGCTGTGCGTGCATGGCTGGCCAGAACCCCGCCGGCACGACTGCGATCCCCGGCGACACGGTGCTGCAGCAGCCGCTGCCCCCGCCGAATGTCAGCGATGGGCAACCGAATGTGGTCTTCCGCGCGCAGAAGTCGGGCGACAACGTCACCATGACGTACTTCGCGGTGAGCGATATGAGCAAGCCGGTGACGGGAGCTCCGTACACCGCGACCGCCATCACCGAGACCACGCAGGTGCTGGCCGACGGCAATCGCATCGTAAACAAGAGCGAGTCGCAACTGGCCCGCGATAGCCAGGGACGCACGCGCCGGCAGGAGACGATGAACAACCTCGGCCCACTGGCGACGAACGCACCCCGGCTGGCCTTTATTAATGATCCGGTCGACAAGGTCAGCTACGTGCTCGACTTAAACGACAAGACCGCTCGAGTCATTAAAATGCCGCCCGCCGAACAAGATGTTGCCGGGCCGGCCGCGATGACTTTTGGCTCGGGAATAGTCAAGTCGACTCCAGGTGCACCGGGAGCAGTGTTCGTTCAGAAGAAGGTGCTCATCGCTGGAGCAGAGCCTGGCGCAGGAGTGGAGCAGCGCGTCTGGGTAAGCTCGGCTGAAGATGGCCGTGTGAACACCGAATCGCTGGGCACGCAGAGCATTGAGGGCGTAACCGCGACGGGAACGCGCACCACGCGTACTATTCCTGCGGGCGAGATCGGAAACGAGCGGTCGCTGGAGATAACATCGGAGGTGTGGACCTCGCCCGACCTGCAGATGGTGGTGCTGAGCAAGCACAACGATCCCCGCATCGGCGAAACCGTCTATCGGCTGACGAACATCCAGCGCGGCGACCCGGATCCGGCGCTCTTCCACGTGCCGAGCGGTTTCACCGTGAAATAGCGACGACTCCCGAGAAGTCGACCCAATGTGACGACTACTTGCAGCTTGCAAGCTATTCAGAACCACTCTACAACATTCTAGTGCGCTTCGCCTCACTTCTCTCAACCATAGGCTAGCTAGACAGTAGAGGATTGCATACATGCGCCGATGACCAGCGCGATTGCTGCGACGGCTAAATAAACGTGACGTTCTGCTTTTTATGTTAGACGAAGTGTTCTTCCCAACCAACTGCCAGACTGTCGAATATGAAGGGAGTGTTCTTGAATGCTGGTAAAGTCTGCCTCCCCGTCGCGACCGCCTGGAATCCTACGTGTCATGCTGTGCGAATCCGACTCAACGGTTCGCGATCAGTTAAGGCCGCTCATTCAAAGCGACCCCGTGTTGATGCTGGCAGCCGAGTCTCAAACCTGGAGGGAGTGCGAGGAAGGCTTGGACGAACTTGTTCCCGAGCTATTGATCGCTCGCGCGGACTTGATTCCGGCAGGCTGGAGAAGCCGGGCGACGATGGACAGCTTTCTACCCGTGGTGATTACGTTGCAAGGATCTCACGGAAGTGCGACTGGCGAGCCAGCATACAACCTCGCCCCAGTATCCGTTGACTCGGACGCCGTCCGGGCATCCCTGGGTCAGGCAATTAGACAGGTCTACGACCGCATGGCAAGGGAACTCCTGTATCTAGTGGAGAGATATATCAGCGGGTCAAATGCGAGCTCAGGATACAAAGTCGTCATCCGGGTAGAACGTGATGGGCAGGCAAACGACCTTACGATAGGCAAAATCATATCTATAGTAGCTGCCCGAAAACACACGGTAATTCACAGCACCGATGGTGACTTCATGCTTCGTGAACCTATTCACGCGCTCGAAGCAAGACTCGATCCTGATAGATTCATCCGGATTCATCGCTCGGTCATTATCAATCGCTGCTATCTGGTCAAGACGCTATCGATTTCGCCCAAGTCGTTGTTTGTTGTCTTGCAGGATGGACTCGAGTATCCGGTAGGTCCCCACTATCGGGATAGATTCGGCGACGCCGCTAATTCCGAAGTTGCGTAGTCGGCTTCAACATCACCCTCAATCTCGCGATCGACAACTGCTTGGTGCGGCATGAATTGTCGTACCGGCACGAATCGTCGCGGGAATTGAAGAGTCGAGGGCGTACGGTCCAACGGAGAATCGCTGCGATCTTATAAGTTGCTCGAATCGTCCCGGTTCCCGCGCTGCCCATCCCGAACCAAGTTGTACTGAGGTTCCGACGCGCCGCTAAGGAACGCTACCTGCCTTCCACATGCCGGGTGGCCAAGTAATGCGGCTGAAGTTGGTTCATGCGGCGGAGGTGATACCAGCGCAATCCGCAAAGCTCTTGGTTATGCCCTATCGACAAGAAAGTGTGGAGCTATGACAACCAAAAGTCTGATTAGCGGAACTCTGGCGTGGCTGGTGATCGGCGCTATATTGACGCCGTTGCTGGTGGCGCAATCGCTAGTTTCGGGTGATCTCACCGGCACCATCAACGATCCCAGCGGCGCGGTAGTGCCCAACGCCACTGTGTCGCTGAAGAACATCGCCACGGGTGCGACTCGCACAACCACCAGCAATGCGGCCGGGGCCTACCGCTTCGCGCTGTTACCGCCCGGCAACTACACAGTGAGCGCGACTGCGAAAGGCTTCAGTAAGGCTGAAGCAACTACAACCGTCAACGTGGGACAAGCCACGATTGCCGACGTCAAGCTGGCGGTGGGCAGCAGCGCGACCACCGTCGAAGTCACCTCGGCCGCGCCACTGCTGAACAAGGAGAATGCCGACCTGACCACCAACTTCGATCAAAACATGATCGCCAACCAGCCTAACCCCGGCAATGACCTCACCTATATTGCGCAAACCGCGCCGGGCGTAAACATGAACTCCGGCATGGGCTATGGCAACTTCAACACGGCCGGCTTGCCCGCCACCGCCAACGTGTTCACCATAAACGGTGAAAACGATATGGACCCCTACCTCAACCTGAATCAATCGGGCGCGAGCAACCTGATGCTGGGCAAGAACGACGTTCAGGAGGCGGCCGTCGTCACCAACGCTTACTCCGGCCAGTACGGTCAGCAGGCGGGAGCGCAGGTCAACTACGTCAGCAAGTCCGGCAGCAACGCGTTTCATGGCAACGCCGAGTACTGGTGGACGGGCTCCAGCCTGGACGCCAACAGCTACTTGAACAATCTGAGCGGGGCGGCGCGTCCGTTCAACAACAATAATCAGTGGGCCGGTTCGATCGGTGGCCCAATCAAGAAGGACAAGCTGTTCTTCTTTGCCGATACGGAAGGCCTTACCTACATTGTGCCTTCCACACAAGTCGTCTATGCACCCACCACGGCATTTGCCGGTGCCACACTGGCCAACCTGGCCGCCACCAACCCGACTGAGGTTCCGCTCTACTCGAAGGCGTTCAGCCTCTATGAGCGCGCACCTGGATACAACACCGGCACGCCGGTAGCCGGAAGCTGCGGCCCAGGCTTTACCGGTCCCGTTACCAACTGCTTCCAGTCGTGGACAGGCAACCCTTCCGAGCCAGCCCATGAATTCCTGGGGATCGGCCGCATCGACTACAACCTTTCTGACCGCGACCACCTGTTCTGGCAAGTGAGTGCCGACCAGGGGGTCCAGGCCACCGGACCTGACCCCATCAACGCGGCTTTCAACGTTGCCAGCTATCAGCCCAACTACAACGGACAGGGGCAGTGGACGCACACCTTTGGCAGCAACGCCACCAACCAGTTCATCTACGGTGGCCTCTACTACCGTTTCATCTTCAGCACAGCGGATGGGCCTGCCACTTTCCCCGGAGTGCTCGATATGGCGAACCTGGGCTTCACTAGCCTGGGCGGCGGCTCGCCCTCGTTTGCCGGACTGGGCCAGTTCATCTTTCCGCAAGGGCGCAACGTTACCCAGTACCAGTTCGTCGATGACTTCTCCTGGACACACGGTAATCACACGCTGAAAGTCGGCGCCAATTTCCTCCGTTACGATGTCAGCGACTACATCTTCAGCGAAGGCGTGGGAACCCCGCTCGCCGTCATTGGCAACGTGAATGACTTCTACAACGGCTTGTCCAATGTCTTCTCGGCCAACTTTCCCAGCCGACTGAGCGAACCCGTCGCCCTGTGGAATGTTGGGGTTTACGCTCAAGACGAATGGCGCGTCAGCAACAGTTTGAAGCTGACCTTCGCCATGCGAGCGGAGCATTACTCCAATCCGGTCTGCAACACCAATTGCTCAGCGCTTTTGACCGGACCCTTCGCCTCGGAGAGCGTCAGCCCGACAACCCCCTACAACCAGATGGTCATGGCGAACCAGCAACAGATCTTCCGGGCGACGGACACGATCAACTGGGCGCCTCGCTTTGGCTTTGCCTGGTCGCCCGGCGGCAGCGACAAGACTGTGGTGCGCGGCGGCTTCGGCATCTTCTACGACGCCTTACCGGCAGCCTTTGGCGATAGTTTCATGACCAACCTGCCGAACTTTATTCCCATTACACTGACCGGCACCCAGCCTTGGGCTGACACGGTAACCCCCGGCGTCAGTCCGTCGCTGATCGCCTCCAGTTCGGCAGCCGCAATTCGCAGTGGATTCTCCAAGGGCGCATCCTTCGCTTCCTTGTCCTCCACTGTTCCCGGCTTTGCCGCCCCTAACTTCGGGAATAATTTGGGGACCTTCCACACCCCTATGTACCAGGAATGGGATGTGCAGATCGAACAGCAGTTGGACAGCCGTAGCTCTATGACCCTGGCGTATATCGGCAACCACGGCATTGACCAGCCGATTACGAACTTCCCGAACGCCTACAACCCCGCCGGGGTTTCTGGCGCAGGTCTCCCAGGCAGCCCGTTCAGCGGAAACTTCGGCACGATCTCCGAGGTTTACTCGGCCGGAGTCTCCAACGACAATCAGTTGACCGCCTCATACCAGCGGCGACTGACGTACGGCTTCACCATCCAAGCCAGCTATACCTGGGCTCATGCCTTGGACGAGATTTCCAACGACGGCTTGCCGGGCACGCCCTATAGCAGCACCTCCATCTCGTATCAACTCAACCCCTTCAACCTGCGCCAGAACTATGGCAACGCGGACTACGACATTCGCAACTCCTTCAATGCTGCTTACGTGTGGAACACGCCCTGGAAGTTCAGCAACCGGTGGATGAACCGCGCCTTCGGCGGCTGGACGTTGTCGCAGAACTTCTTTGCCCGCTCGGGACTGCCGCTTATGGTTTTCGATCTCGGGAATCCCGCCGGCAACTACAACCCAGCAGCTCCCTATCTCCCAGCACAGGTCATCGGCGTCGGACAGGGGACGTGCAACCAGTACCTCACCGGCTGTCTGAGTGCAGCGGGGTTCGCCACGTCGGCGGGTATGACCTCGTTTCCCAACCAGGCGCGCAACCAGTTCCGCGGGCCGGGATTCTTCGACTCCGACTTCAGCGTGAACAAGAACTTCAAGCTTACCGAGCGGGTGGCGTTCGGAATCGGCGCCAACATGTACAACGTGTTCAACCACTCCAACTTTGCCAACCCTGTTAACTTTTTTGGAGCCCCCAACTTCGGCACCATCAACTTGCAGGCAGTACCGCCGACCAGCCCGTTTGGGTCGTTCGTTGCCGGTGCTCCATCGAACCGCATCATCCAGTTCCAGGGCAAGATCGTCTTCTAAACGAGGCGGCAACTCTGCTTGGGGCGGCCCCTCGCGGGCCGCCTTTTTGGCGGACCTCCGCTAAAAGGTAATGTCGAGGATATTTTTCTCACTCCACCGGAGGTGGATTGTTTCCGCGACATCCAGCCCCGCTCATCATGGAAAGCGCTCGCCTAACGTCAAGCCGCTTGAGGACTGGGTTTGCGGGAGATAACCAGTTGGTTGTGAGGCGTGGAACGGTACGGGTGAAAGAACACTGCCGGCAAGCGGCTGGGCAGTTTGACGCGCTAGCTGGCCTGGTCCACTCGTCAACATCCACGGTCTCCAGCTTGCCGCAGATGAAGTTGAAGTAGAGAAGCTAGGCCTTGGAAACGAATGGCGTGGTTTTCTCCGGCATTTCTTCTCGCCACAATTTCTATCCGGCACAGGATCGACGGGGGCCGGGCATACGACTGACAGTTGTTCAAACTCGGAAATCCACCTGGATGTGTAGTCGGCATGTCGTCGAAGTGCTGCGGGAGATTAGTCCCCACGAGTCTTAGTGCAAGTCGGCTTGCGGGAAGTCAAGATACATTCGAGCTCGCGCATCGTTGACAGTTGGATTTCGATCCGCCGTCTCCAGAGTCGCCAAAGGGCCAGCCCTCCGCGAAAGTCCGCTCGAGGATCAGGCCGGGATCACTCTGTAAGCGAGTGTCGAGTGGAGCGGATCGTCGGGGCGATACATCGGTGGGCTGAACTGACGCGACACACGTCCTAAAGAAGTCGCCGGAGCGATAGCTGACGATGAGGTGGTTCTCGCTGACACTTGGCGTGTTGCAGCGGAGCGCGAGCGGATCGGGAGGTGAGGGGGCCATATAAAAAGCCCAGAAACTTGTTAGCCTTGTTAGCCTTTTTTCGCTGTTCTCACCGGAATCATCGGATTTACCGGAGTAGTCGGACGTGAATACATGCCGCAGCAACTCTATTTAGTAACATAAACTTACGCGTAAGAGCCGCATTTACTGCAAGGAAGCGGTTTCAAGCCAAGACGAATCCCCCCCTCTCCGCCAGACGTTCAGCGTAAGCTGCTGATCAGCGTCCGTTCATTCCACAGCGCAATCATCCCATCCGCTACACTGCGTTCCCTTCTTGCGCTAGGGATTTCCGTAGCAGAGTGAAGATTCAGCTCGTCGAAAAATCCGATGCCTTCTTAGTAAGGACTTTCCGTCGCCGGCGGGAACGTGTAGAGATTCACTCGGGTTTGACTACGATCAGCTCGAAGGTACCGGGGACCATCGCAGGCCGCTGTCCCGGAGGAACTGGTTTGCTCTCGCGCTGCGCCGTAACCAGGTAGGCCGCATTATTTTTCTTGTCCAAGGCCATGGTGCGGGCGCCCTGCACCGTCGGCAGATTTTGCTGCACGGTGTACTTGTCGGGGCTGTCTTCGTGGATCACCGTGAGCACGCCCTCACCGCAGGACATGAAGACCTGCTCGGTGTTGGGATTGAACCTGCCGGCATCAACGCCTTCTCCAATGGGCACCGTCGCGACCACCTTGCCGGAGTTTGAATTCACCACCGCCATCATCTTGTTGTGGCAACCCGCGAAGAGACGATGATGCGCGGCATCGAAGGCGAGCGCACTTGGCTCCTCGCAGGGCGCAATTGACCAAGTGTTGAGTACTGTCAGCTTCGCCACATCAACTTCGGCGATCTCGCTCTTGTCCTCGATGTTGACGTAGAGCTTGCCTTTGTCGTCGGTTGCGGGAAATTCCGGTTTGCCGCCCAGCGGAATGCTGCCCACAACTTTGCCGGTTGCCGCGTCAATCGCTGTCGAATCCTGGCTGCGCGCATTGAAGGTGAATACGCGCTTCGAAAAAGCGTCGTAGAGAATCGCGTCCGGCCGCTCGCCGACTTTGACGCTGTCGAGCTTCTTCAGCGTCTTCAGGTCGAAGACGGTGACGGTGTTGTCACCTCCGTTGCTGATGAAGCCGCGGTTGAGTTCCGGAGCAAACGCAACCCCATGGATTCCCGACAGGTCGGGAATGTCTCCGGTCACCTTCAGCGTGCCGGTATCGACCACCATGACGTGGCTGCCGCGGGTGATGAACAGGCGATGGCCATCGGGGTCGTAGGCTAGATAATCCCAACCGCCTTCGCCGCCGAGGGTGACGCGGTTGGCCACTTTGAAATGCTGCTGCTGCCCGAATGCAGGCTGGGCGGCAATCAGCGCCAAGGCCAAAATCAGCTCAACGATTCGCTTCAAGTGGACTCCTGATATTGAAAGGGCCAGCACAACCGGTTCCCAATGTTACTAAACAGGCGACACGAAGAGAAAGCGTCCTGCTGCCTGGGGGCGCGGGCCCGGTGAGCAACTCCCTTTTTCCGTCTCCCGGGCGAGGTTTCCCCAGCAGAACTGCCCCGGAGACGATAAAATAGCTGAAAGCGAAATCCCGAGTACCAGGTGTGGTTGGCGGGCGTTAGGTCCGCGTGTTCAGGTATTGCATGAAGAGAATTGCTCCCATCGTTCTGGCTATGTTCCTCGGAGCGCCGTTCCTCCCGGCGCAAACCCAAAATGTCAGCAGTGACACCGTTGTCGAAGAGATCATCGCACGGGTAAATAACAGCATCATCACGCGCGCCGACTTGCGAAAGTCACGGCAAGAGTTGTACGGGGAAGCGCAGCAACAGGGTACCCCAGCCGCCGAGCAGCTGGCTAAAGATCATGAGAAGGACCTGCTGCGCGACCTGATCGACCAGCAACTGCTGCTGAGCAAAGCGCAGGAACTGGGCATCACGGCTGACACCGAGCTGGTGAAGAAGTTGGACGATCTGCGCAAGCAGATGCATGCCGACTCGATGGAAGACCTGGAGAAAGCGGCCGAAGCGCAGGGCATCTCGTTCGAAGACTTCAAGCAGAACCTGAAGAACAACATCCTGACGCAGCGTGTGATCGGGCAGGAAGTAGGCGGGCACATCACCGTCACCAATGCGGAGATCCAGCAGTACTACGATCAGCACAAGAGCGACATGGAGCGCCCGGAGCAGGTGCGGCTGAGCGAAATCCTGATCTCCACGCAGACCACTCCCGCGGTCAAGGACGCCAAGGGAGAGGCGGCGCTGCCCGAGACTATTACCCCTGAGGTTGTAGATCAGGCCAAGGCCAAGGCCAACCAGGTTTACGAGATGCTGAAGAAGGGTGGCAACTTCGACGACTTGGCGAAGAAATATTCCAATGGACCGACGTCTGCCGTTGGCGGCGATCTGGAATACTTCAAGCGAGGCACACTGTCGAAAGAGCTGGAATCGAAGGTCTTCGACATGCAGGCAGGACAGTATACCGAGCCGATCCGGACCAACCAGGGCTTTGTCATCCTGAAGGTGACGGAACACCAGACACCCGGCGTGCCTCCGCTAAAAGAAGTGGAGAACCAGATTCAGGAACAGCTTTATCTCACCAAGATGCAGCCGGCCTTGCGCGAATACCTGACCAAATTGCGCGAGGACGCCTACATTGACATCAAGCCGGGCTATCTGGACACTGGCGCCAGCCCCAACGAAACCAAGCCTATCTACACTACCGCGGCCGCGGACAACTCGAACAACAACAAAGAGAAGAAGAAGAAGAAACTGGGATTGTTCTAGCGGCGGTTTTAGGCAGCAGGCGAAGAGGGGATCGAGAAAAAATAGCTGCCCTGGTAGCGATCCAGGACGTCGCGCGAATCCAGCGGTACCCCACGCCGGCTATATATCGCGATGTGCTTCCACTTAATTCCCCGCCAAGTGCGATACCATAGGCGCTCGGCAGTCATCCGGCATTTACTTATGCTGCCCACAGGCCCCGCATGAAGGAATTTTATATCTGCGATTGCTCCCGGCTGGAAAACCAGACCATCACCTCGTTCTTCGTCGTCGCCGTCAAGCAGGTAAAGTCGAAGAAGAGCGGTGAACTTTATCTTTCGCTCATTCTCGCCGACCGCAGCGGCCAGCTTCAGGCCAACATGTGGGACAACGTGAACGACACCATTTCGGCGTTCGACCAGGACGATTTCGTCAAGGTCAAGGGCGTCATTCACAAGTACAACGGGCGCTGGCAGCTCACCATCCATAAAATGCGCAAGTTGAGCGACGCCGAGATCGACTACGCGGACTATCTCCCAAAGACCTCGAAAGATGTCGAGCAGTTATGGCAGACGCTCTGCGGCTATGTCGATACCTTCGAGAACCCTTGGCTTAAGGCGCTGCTGCAACAGTTTCTGGCGGACGAGACGATTGTCTCCGCGTATAAGACTGCGCCGGCGGCCAAAACGCTGCACCATGCGTTCGTCGGCGGATTGCTGGACCATGTGGTATCGCTATGCACCGTCTGTGACCTGGCGGCGAAAAATTACCCGCAAGTCAATCGCGACCTGTTGCTCAGCGGCGCCTTCTTGCACGATATAGGCAAGCTGCACGAGCTTGCCTACCAGCGATCGATTACTTACACCACAAAAGGACAGCTCCTGGGGCACATGATTATCGAACTGGGGATGCTGCATGACAAGATCGCGCGCGTACCCGGTTTTCCCGACGAGCTTAAGCTGCTGTTGGAGCACATGATCATCAGCCACCATGGTCAGTACGAGTTCGGATCGCCCAAGCTGCCGATGTTCCCCGAGGCGCTCATGCTGCACTATCTCGACGACCTCGACTCGAAGATGGAAAGCATGCGGGCGCAGTTTGAGCGCGAAGCCGATCTCGATAGCGCATGGACCAGCTACAACCCTTCGCTGGCGCGACCGCTGCTGAACACCAGGAAGTTTCTGGAAAAGGGATTGGCGGCATCGCGGGTCATGGAGCCGCCGAAACCGGCGGTGGCTGCCGTTTCACCGACGGCCATCGGTTCGGTCGAACCGGCTGAGCCGGAGCACGGCAACCCACAATCCGCCGTGCTCCAGAGCCCTACCGCGACCGAAACGGAGGCAACGGACGGGCATTCGGCTTCCGCTGTGGCAGCCCCCGCTGCGCCAGATCCGGCGGAGCAAGAGCCAGAGGACTCGGCTTTTGCAGCCTTGCAGCGAAAGTTCGAGTCGCATAAGGTCACCGCGGTCGGCGACAAGAATCACTGATGCTGGATTTCGCGCAAATCGAGTGGCTCTCGTTCGATTGCTACGGGACGCTCGTCGATTGGCAAACCGGCATTCTGGGATACATGCAGTCGTTGCTGGAACGCAAGGGCCGTTTCCTCAGCGATGGCGAGCTCTTGAACCTCTATTCGGAATTCGAGCCCCGAGCGCAATCCGGCCCGTATCGCAGTTATCGCGAAGTATTGAGCGCAGTCGTTCGCGACTTCGGACGGGAGTTGCGATTTCCGGTTACACCCACGGACGCGGCCGGACTCGCCGACTCGATCGCCGGCTGGGAGGCTTTTCCCGACACGGTTCCGGCGCTGCAACGCCTGAAGAGCCGTTATAAGCTGGCGATTCTCTCCAACATTGACGACGATCTGTTTGCCTACTCGGCTCCTAAGCTGGAAGTGAGTTTCGACTGCGTGCTTACCGCGCAACGCTTGCGCAGCTACAAGCCCTCTCCTGAAAATTTCCGGGCCTTGCTGCGGCGGCTGGGGGTTCCACAGAATCGGCTTTTGCACGTCGCCGAAAGCCTCTTTCACGACGTTGCTCCGGCGCGGCGTCTTGCGATTCCGACGGTGTGGGTCAATCGCCGGCAGGGAAGTCCCGCCGCCAGCAAACTGGCCCCAGCTTTACCCGACGTGGAAGTACGGGACCTCCGCGAACTGGCGGAGTTGGTCACTGCGGCGCTTCAGTAAGAATCCTCGCAGTGTGAGTCTCGCGTCGCGGGGCTGCCGTTCTTCCGTAATGCGGTCGCGTCAGATTTGTTGTTCAGTGCGGCGTTCTTTGGGATTGGCTATCTGGTGAGCCGGAAGTCGCAGCACGCTTCACCGGCGGCACTGCCTCCAGGTTCTTCGTGACCGCATCGGCGATGATTGCGTTTCCATTGGCATTGAGGTGAATATCGCCGAACGTCCAGTTCCTTAGATACCAGCAACCCGGCTGTAACTTCGGGCATTGCTCCTTCGCGGCGAAGAATTCTGGAAAAATCGTCACAAAGCGTTTGCACTTGCCCTGGCACCACTCGCGCCAAATCTGTACCTCGCGCGAATCCACATTGTCGTAGATAAGCTGCGCCGGCCAGGGATAAACGACCACGCTAATTGGGATATTGCGCTTCGCCAGGTCTGCATAAAGCAGGTCCATCTTCTGCTTCTCTTTTGCGATCCCGGCCTCGACGCCTAGCGGCGCGAATCCTAGCTCGAAAGGCTGGTCTTCGACGACTTTACGGTACGTCCAGCCGGAGCGCTCAAGATCGAAAACGTTACCGTTGAAGCCATGGTCGAGGTGGTAATATCCCGATCCCACCAGAATACGTTCGACAAATTCCCAAACATAATTTGTCAGCACGAGATACTTACTGACGAATTTCCGCAGGTTCGAATACCACGTCTGGTAGTGGTACTGGTGTCTCGCCAGCGCAACCGCGCCGGAGGAATCGATATCGCTGACCAGGGCCGCTTCGTCCTGCACGTCGGAGATGTCGATGAAGACGATGGCTTCGTCAAAATCTAATCCGCTCTTCACCGCGATCCGTTCGGTGTTGAGGTAATTCGACGGCGAATAACCGCCCACGCCGCCATTCAGGATTTCGTACTGCGGGAATTTGGCCGCGAGGCGCCCGACAAAGCTGGTGTTCCACGGCCCCATCGATTCGGTGAAGGAATCGCCCAGCATCAGGATGCGCGGGCGGGGATCGGTGAGCGGGACCTGCCGTACCTGCACGTCGCGAAACCCCTGGCTATTGACGTTGAGGGCATAGCGTTCCTTACCCCAGGCGCGGGTGCAGGAGCAGTACGGTTGCAACGCCAGCGCTCGCAGCGGGTCGCGGCCCAGGCATCCGAAGATTTCCGACGGTGTGGGCACCGCCGACTTGCGGAAGAGGAAGCTGTAGGCGGCATCCAGCGCGACGAACGCCACCATGCACAACACGACGGAGAGGAACAGCACCAGCAATTTCTGCCCGAGGCTCGGGGATTGGCTGCTCGAATCCGTTACCGCTTGCTGCGAAGCTGCCTGACTGGTGTTCACTGCGTTTCCCCGGAAGAGATGTGCACGTCGTCCCAGTAAACCGTTCCCGCACCCGGCCCGCGTGCCAGATGGATGCGAACTGCGCCTTCACCTCCCACAACGAAGGACCTCGACAAATATTGCCAGGCCGGATCGCAGCGCACCGACAGAGACGATACTGCCGTGTTGTTAGTGGGATTGTAGACGGTTAGCTGCGCAGTCGTCCCAGCGCCGGGTGCGGCGGAGACCCACGCGGATAATGTGTACGTCCGGCCCGGCTGCAGGCCGTTGATGTCTTGATAAACGGTGCCTGCGCCGCCGGTCTCGATCAGGCTGTGCTCACCCGTGTGCGCGTAGGCTGCACTCACGGCGGCCTGCACGCCATTGGTTGACCACGGTGCAAGATCTCCATCTTCGAAGCCGGGATTTGCGACTGCGTTCTCCACGCGCTGCTCCGCCGTCATCAACACCGGGCTCAGACCAAAATCAGTCTTGCTTGAGCACAAGATGAAATTGTCCACATCGTGACACCTTCCCGGGCCGGTCGGGCCATGTGCGATGGCCTCCGCGAGCTCGGGCGTGACCACATAAGCGGAATCGGGCGCCAGGGGTTGCTGCGACAGTTCCGAGACGGCCTGCGAGCAGTGGTAGTCCTGGGCCACGCCGGTGTAGCGTGCCGATTGATAGCTGTTGATGCGCATCTTCTGCTGGATCGCCAGGAAGCCAAACACTCGATATCCTTCCGGGCCGCCGGGCGAAGCATTATGCGCGCATTGCCACGCCGGCAGCACGATGAGGTTCTGGTGCTGCTTGCCAAGCTCGGCCCAGATCGGCGACTTCAGCGGTGAAGGATGCTCTTCGCTGATGGTGGTGTGAACCCAATCGCGCAGGGAGCGGGTGTCCGCGAATTGGACAATCAGTGCCAAGGCGATCAAGGCAGTTGCCCAGGTCTTGCGAAATAGCAGGAAAGGAGCGGCGAGGATTGCCGCAAGCAGCGCATAGTAGGGCGCCCAAAATAGACGCCCGGTGGCTCGCAGCGGCGCAAAATAGGCGGTGAAATGCTGTCCGGGGTCGAGATCGACGAGCGTCGTGGCCCCCAGCGTCACCTTGGTAGACAGCGCCAGCAACGCCAGCAACAGGCAGCATAGCGCCAGCGGCACAAACCAGCGCTTGTCTAATCTTAGGTGCCCCAGGTTCGCGCCCTGATTTTGGACGCTAACCTGGGCCCAGGTTAGCCCAACAGAAGGGCGAACCTGGGGCACCAACAATCGCGGCAGCTTTTTGCGATGCAGGAGGGCGGCAGCGACGGCAATCGCTGCGAGCACCAGGACGCCTGCGCCGAAATAGTTGTAGCCTTCATACTGCCCGGCGCTTGCACTGTGGAGGCGCGGAAAGATGACCGATGTCCACCCCCGAGGATCGAAGGGGGCGAGCAGGTTCATCGACAGGTCGCGATAGCCGCCGCTCGCATAGCCGCGGCCTCCGCTGATCACCAATCCGAACGCATAGGCCACGACGAAACCGGCGCCGAGCAAACCCGCGACCGCTCCGGCGGACTGTAACAGCGTGATCTTTTTCCGCCAAAGCAGGCTGACCACGCCCGCGAGCAAGATCAGCAAAACCTGAAACGCGATATACGGATTGATGCCGACGGAAATTGCCGCCAAAAGCAAGCTGGAGAGTACAAACCGGCGGACTGCTCTTCGTTCGGGCGAAGGCTGTTGGGCGCGAGCGAAAATGTACAGCGCCGCCAACAGCAGCCACTGATTGCTGAGCGAATAGTGTCCCCAGAAGCGATAGTTCAATGGCGGCGCCAACAGAAAATATGCGCTGCACAGGGCGACCGGCAGGAGGTTCGGTCCGATTAATATTCGAAAGAGCCGGAATGCAAAGAAGAACTGCAGTGTGCAGACGAAAATTACCTCGATGCCAAAATATTGCGCCGGTTCCGGGAGCAGCGGCGAGAGCGGCTTCAGTGCCACTGCCATCAGGGGGTTGAGATCGAGTAACGCAACGCTTTCACCCACGGGATAGCCGAGGCGGTCGGTGTAGGTGAGCGGCCAGTGAACATGCGGGTCCTGGCGGAAGAGCTCCCAGCCAACGTAGTGATAGGCCGGATCGAAGGCGATCCAGTTCACGTTGCGCGGATTGAGCGGGCGCGGTCCCATCACCAGCAGCGCGTAAAAAAAGCCGGCCAGGGCTGCAATCGCTAGTTCCAACCAGACCGAGTGCAGCCACAATCGCTCAGCATGCGTTGCGGATCCAGCACTTGTATTGGCTGCGGTGGAAACCAGGGACGGGGCGGCAGACTTCATGCGACTCGACGGAACGGCATCAGGCCACATGAGAGTACCACACACGCTGTGAGTTATGCTGTATCTATGCGGGTGCGCGTGCTCTATCTGGGAATGCTGAAAGAGGTTGCAGGCCGGGACAAAGAGGAATTGCAGGTGCCGGAGCACGCGCGCCTGGGCGATCTGTTCGCGGAACTCGAACAGCGGATTCCGAAGCTCAGCGAATTCCGCAGCGCGGTCGCTCTGGCAGTCAATTACGAGTATTCAGATGCTGGGACCGTTTTGCGAGAGAATGACGAAATAGCGCTGCTGCCGCCGGTCAGCGGCGGAAAAGTTGGCGGGAAGAAGCAGAAAGACGAGCCCTCGACTGCGGAGACGCCGGTGCCGCTCTTCTCGGAGCACACCCGCATCGTGCGCGAGCCCATCAAAACGGACGCGATCGTTACGGCGATCAAGCGGCCTGAGGACGGCGCCGTGTCCATATTCGATGGCGTTGTGCGCAACCATTCACGTGGCCGGCGCACGCTGTACCTGGAATACACTGCTTACGAGCGAATGGCCCTGCGCCAAATGGAGCTGCTATCGCAAGAGGCGCTGGCCCGCTTTAAGGTTCGCGACCTGCGCCTTGTGCATCGGCTGGGCCAGTTACAGATCGGCGAAACCAGCGTCTATATTGCTGTGGCCGCAGCGCACCGGGCCGCGGCTTGCGACGCCTGCCGCTGGCTGATCGACACCCTGAAGTCCACGGTCCCGATCTGGAAGAAAGAATATTTTGAAGACGGCGCCGTCTGGGCGGACGGCGAACCATTCCCTCCCGAGGTCCCGCGTGCCGGCCATTCCGCGTCAAAGCAGCAATAACTGGGTTTTAACCATCAGAATGCCTTCCAATTGGCGCGTCTCCGTCTTCCTCATGCGAGTTCGTGGGCTCGCGGTTCTGTCGTTGTTGACCTTCATCGGCTCGGCGCAGCTTCTGTTTGCGCAGAGCAACGTGCCGCGCCCACCTGACGCGCAGGCACAGTCATCCGCGAAACCGGTCGCGCATCCGCCTGATGCGCAGCAAGCAAATCCGTCTGACGAACAGCCCAACACGACCTTCAAGGTGAACGTAAAGCTGGTCAACGTCTTCACCACCGTGACCGACACCAGCGGAGCGCCGGTTTCGTCGCTGAAGCAGGACGACTTTCAGGTATTCGAGGACGGCAAACTGCAGCAGATCGCGGTATTTCATCGCGAATCGGAGTTGCCGCTTTCCATTGTGGTCGCTATCGACACCAGCCTGAGCACGCGCGGCGACCAGAAGCTGGAATTGGAATCGGCGCGCCGCTTTGCCCACGCGATCCTCCGCCCCATCGACGGGCTTTCGCTGTTCCAGTTCAGCGAAATTGTCGACCAACTGACGCCGTTCACCGCCGACATTCGGGTCATCGATAAGGCCATCAACAGAATTCATTCCGGTGCTGCGACCGCACTCTACGACACCCTCTATCTCGGTTCGGACGCGCTGATGCAACGCCGCGGACGCAAGGTGATGGTCGTCATCACCGATGGCGGCGATACGGCGAGCAAGGTGAACTATCAGGAAGCGATCCGCGAGGCGCAAGAGGCGGAGGTGATCCTGTACAGCATCATCATCGTGCCCATCGAGAACAGTGCGGGCCGCGACACCGGGGGCGAACATGCGCTGATTCAGTTGTCCCGCGACACCGGCGGAAAATACTATTACGCTAGCGGGCTGCAGCAACTCGACGCCGCGTTTCGCCAGATCAGCGATGAGCTCCGCACGCAGTATCTGATCGCCTATTATCCCAACACGCGCGTATCGGACTCCGACTTCCGCCGCATCGACATCAAGGTCAATCCCGACACCAAGGACTATCCCGATCCGTCCGAGCTGGTGGTGCGCCATCGGACGGGGTACTATACGATGCCGTCGAAGTAGGCGGCCAGGTCTTAGCTCGACTCTTTTTGCACTGCCTCCCATTGTGTTTCGAGATGAAGCTCGCGCACCCAGTGATCAACATATTGCCGATCCAGGTTGCTGGCTTGGGCCGTCACGATGCTCGCAGCATCCTGTAGTGGCAGTTGCGCTAGCTCCAGCGCCAGCGCTAGCCGCGACATCAGATTCGCGATTGTCACTCGGGCGGCACGACCCCATACATAAGGCGTATCAGCTCACGGGACAGCTCCGCCTCACTCAGTTCTGGCCTACGGCTACGTAAGCCGGCCAGTGCAATGTCGCGCATCGACTCGCTCATTTCCAAGGTGAGCCGAAGTCGCTGTTCGGGTGTCATTTTGCGGAAGATCGCCTGCTGGATTGCAGCGGCTTCTGGGCTCGTGTCGCGCATGGGCTACTTTAACCTTCTGCCTCTCTCAATCCAAGTTGCAAAATTCAAGTTGGCTGTTTCCAAAAGATAGACTACATCAAGCTTGCACTTCCAGAAGATTACGATGTACCCCCGAAGAAGGCCTCCACCGCCTTCAGGTCGGTCGTCCGGCTGTAGTTCGGCAAGCTCTCAAGAAACACCCGCCCGTAACGCTTATTAAGAATACGGTTGTCGAGCAGGCATAGCAGGCCGCGATCGTGCAGCGAGCGGATCAGCCGGCCGAAACCCTGCTTGAGCGAGATCACCGCGCTGGGAACCTGGTAGTCGAGGAAGGCGTTCCCACCATCTTCGTCGATGGCCCGGATTCGTGCGGCGACAACGGGATCGTTGGGCACGGCGAACGGCAGCTTGTCGATGATCACGCAGCTCAATTGCTCGCCCTGAACATCCACGCCCTGCCAGAATGACGAGGTCGCGAAGAGCACGGCGCCGGGCGTTAACCGGAACTCCTCGAGCAGCGCGTTCTTGGGCGCGTTGCCTTGCAACAGCATGGGAAATGGCAGCTCACCCAGAAGCTGCTCATAGAGCTGATGCATCAGCGCATAGCTGGTGAACAGGCAGAAGGCGCGGCCGCGCGTGATCTCCAACAGTTGCCGCACGCGTTGCGCAGCGCGCGCGACGAACCGCGGCTCGCGCGGGTCGGGAAGATCGGGCGGCACATACAGTAACGCCTGGCTCTGATAATCAAAGTGCGAGGGCACGACCAGTTCGCGCGCGTTTTGAATTCCCAGGCGGTCACGAATGTACTGGAAGCCGCCGGCAACGGCGAGCGTTGCCGAGGTCAGTACCGCGCACTCAAGATGCTCAAAGAGCGTGCTGCGAAGAATGTCCGAAACGGTGATCGGGGTGGCTTGCAGGAAAACATTATGCTGCCCGCGCCGCTCGCCCCGCCGCTCGATCCAAAACACCGTGTTGCGCTCCTGCGCCTCCAAAATGAAGCCCAGTTGCACGCGTAATTCCTCCACGCGTCGCGCCATCGCATGTACTTCGTCGGGTTTGTTGGGGATGGCCTGCAACTCGGTGTAAAGGTGCGCCAGCGCGTTCTGCAATCCCATGTACTCGTCGCCGTTTTCTTCCAAGAATTCGGCACGATTTTCGAAGGCAAAGCGGCCTTCGCCCGGCGGAATCAGCGAAAAGAAAAACTGCGAGTGTTCGCGTACCCGCGCCGAAGCTTGCAGTACATCCGCGAACGGCACCCCGGATTGGCGCAGCCCGTTTTCCACGTCGCGGAGCAGATCGTCGATGCGCAAATTGGAGACGGTCACACCGAAGTAGTTGGCGGCCACGTCCTCCAGTTCGTGGGCCTCGTCGAAGACCACGACGCCTGCCTCCGGCAGCACGCCGGCATCCTGCTGGCGGTCGGTTGCCGCCTTGATCGCCAGGTCCGCGCAGAACAGGTGATGGTTGACGATGATGATGTCGCTTTCGGCGGCGCGCCGGCGCATCTCGGTGATGAAGCAGCGGTCGAACTGCTGGCATTTCGCGCCGATGCAGCGATCGGTGCGGGCGTCGAGTTTGGGCCACAAGTGGCTCGTCTCCGGCAGATCGGCGAGCTCGGCGCGGTCGCCGGTCTCGGTCGTCTTCTCCCAATCGGTGATGATGCGGAAATGATTGATCTCCTCCAGCCCGTTCAGCACCGGCTGTGCGGTAAGGTCGTAAAGCTTCTGGCGACACAGATAGTTGCCGCGCCCCTTCATGTAGCAGACGCGCAGCTCACCCAGGTGCTGTTGCAGGAAGGGAACATCTTTGAAGAAAAGCTGCTCCTGGAGAGTCTTGGTTCCGGTCGAGATGATGACGCGTTTGCCCGAACGAATCACTGGCAGCAGATACGCGAGCGTCTTCCCGGTACCGGTGCCCGCTTCGACAATGAGATGGCGTCGGTCCTGCAATGCCTGCTCAACCGCCTCGGCCATTTGCAATTGTCCTCGGCGAAACTCGTAAGCGGGATGCGTGCGCGCCAGCAGACCTCCGGGTCCGAAGAACTGGTACAGCGACGGCAAACGAGCTGCAGTAGCGGCGGATTGTGAGGTTGAGGACACCAACAGGAAACCGTGTTCCAATAATAGCTGGTTAGATCAAAGCATTCGAAAGAGCCCAATTGAGCCGTCACCCACAAATTGAAACCAGCGACACTGCTGCCGTGTACCCCACGCTCGCTATCGTCGGCCGGCCGAATGTCGGCAAGTCCACGCTGTTCAATCGGCTGGTGGGATCGCGCCGTTCGATCGTTGGCGATGAGTCCGGCATCACGCGTGACCGCATTTATGGCGAAGCCGAGTGGGCGGGACACAGAATCCGCATGGTCGACACAGGCGGCATCATCCCGGATGACCAGGCGTTGATCCCGACCGAGATTTTTCGCCAGGCGCGCGTCGCACTCGATGAAGCTGACGCGATCGTTCTCGTCGTGGATGGGCGCACCGAGCTCGCGTCGCCCGACATCGATCTGGCGCGGCTGCTGTTGCGCACGGGCAAGCCGCTGCTGCTCGCCGTGAACAAGATTGACACCACGAAGATGGAGCCGTATGCGGAGGAGTTTCGCCGGTTGGGGATTAAGGAGCTGTTTCCCATCTCCGCCGAGAACGGCAACGGATTGGTGGAGCTGCTGGAGCATGCGATCCAGGTAATACCGGCGAGCAACGTGAATGGCAATACCGGCGAAGAGCAGGTCTCTCCGCTCGGACTAAAGTCCTCGGTCGGGAGGACACGCAAAGCGAGCGCCAAGATCGTAGAAGGAGACGGCATCGACGTCGGCAAGGAAAACGTCATCGAGGAGCCCGAAGAAGAAGACACTGCCGCGACTCGCGAAACAAAGGTCGCCATCATCGGGCGGCCAAATGTTGGGAAGTCAACGTTGCTCAACGCGCTGACGGGAAGCTCGCGCGCCATCGTTTCGCCGGTTCCGGGTACCACGCGCGATGCTGTCGACGAATTGGTCCAGCGCGATGGGCGGAGTTATCGCTTTATCGATACGGCCGGCATCCGTCGCAAAGGCAAGACCGAGCTCATGGCGGAAAAAATGTCGGTGGTAATGGCGCGCAAACACCTCGAGGCTGCCGACGTGGCGCTGCTCCTCATCGACGCCGTTGAGGGCGTGACCGCAGGGGACGCGACCATTGCGGGCTATGCGCACGAGAGTGGACGCTCGGTGATCGTGGTCATCAACAAGTGGGATCTAGTCGCCAACCGGGAAGAGGGCAGCCAGCGGCCCGTCGATCGCAAACTTTACGAGGAGCAGGTGCGGCAGCACCTTAAGTTCTTGTCCTATGCGCCGGTGGTTTTTGTCTCGGCGACCACGGGCCAGAACCTGGACAAACTCTTCTCGACGCTTGAGCTGGTAGCGCGGGAGCGGCGCAAGCGTATCGGCACAGGTGAGATGAATCGTTTCCTTGGGCACATCGATTTCGAACGCGCCTCTGTACCCATGGCCAAGCGCGTGAAAATCTATTACATGACCCAAGCCGCGGTATCGCCGCCCACATTCATTCTCTTCACCGATCGGGCGGTGAAGTTGCATTTCTCCTACCAGCGTTTCCTGGAGAACCAAATCCGCGCGGCGTTCGGCTTCGTGGGCACTCCGATCTGGATCAAGAATCGGCCGCGCAACCCAACGGATCGAGCGAACAAGCGCGGTTAGACCGGCCGCCAATTGGCTCTATTCCGAATGCTGAGGTCTGCTAGTTTGAGCTGCTGGCCCTGACCCCAACAATAAACGAATGGAGGCTGCCGAGCACCAGCGTGGGCCGGCGAGATTCGTGGCGCGGATGGAAGAGATGCCGGAAGAACTGGGCCATGCCGCGAGTGGCGACCTCGTCATCCATTTCCGAGCGCCAGATTGAATCGACGTCAACCGGCCGCGGCTGCTCCTGGTTGGTGAGCAGGAAAATAGGAACGGTAGGCGCGATGCGTTTCAGTTGGGTTGCGAGGGTCTGTTCACGGCGAGTGCAATCATGGCCAAGTACGATGCCATTTACGGACCTGCTCAGCAGAATTGCTTTAGCATGGGCGAGGCTGCGGGCGACCAACACTTGAAACTCAGCCGCTCTGAACTCGTCGATAAAGCATGCATACGAACCAGCTTGGTCGCAGAGGAACAAGAGGGTCAATCTTGTGCTCATCCACATGACCTTTCTGGCCAGATTGCATCAACGAACGCGCGCTCGTGGGATGAGCGCACACAGCAATGAAGCTCAACGCAACGCCAAGCAGTGTTGCCGCGGGTGAAAAGATACTCAGCTATCCGGGAACCCACGTCAAGAAAGAAATGTAACTCGACTGCCGAAGCGGGCCTTAGTTGCCCGCGCTCTTGGCCGGCTTCCAGCCAGCCCACACAGGAATGCCCTTGTCATCCCGCAGGGTTGTGGTGTTGGTGCCGACTGTGATCTCGCGCGCCAGAATTTCCGTTTCGGTAGCATTGGGCGCTTTTGCGCCAGTTATTTGTACCTCGTCACCCTTCTTGAAGGAGGTGTCCATCTCTTTGAGGAAATCGGCGGGCGCGACGTGCACCAGTACCTGACCGGTATCGGTCTTGACGACGAGCAAAGTTCCCTCGTAATCGCCGGGAACCTGGCGAACCTCGTCCACCACACCCTTGACCTTCACTTCATTGGCAATGTCATACTTCGGTCCCGTGTTCGCGGTCTTCTGCGTCCCGGCGGCTTGCGTCGCTACACTCAGAACCACAACGGCCGCGAGGGCCTTTAACCATCGCGCGGAACTCATGCCCATACCTCCTCGGCAAAGTGCTACTGTTAACCGGCGCAAAGGGCCGATGCAAACCGGGACTCGAGCAACCGAGCCCGGCAGGCACTCTGGTCGCATATATCCTGCGCCAGAACCACGTTCGGACTCAAGACTAAAGTATTTGGCCCACAGACCTCGGTTGCAGTGAGGCTAATCACTGTCGGGAGTGATCCACATCGCTCTGCCGAGTGCAGAAACGGCGACCGGAGATTCCCAGTTTGGGTTATTTCCCGGAACAACTTGAGAAGTTGCTTGCCATATGGCGCTTTCGTGTCATAATCGTGCCATTCGCACAGTTTAGAAGCTCCCAGACTTCTGTCACGGTTGAGTAAACCGCCGGACAGCACTACGAGGACTTACGAGTGGAGCACGTTCTGGCGTTATCCCGCCTCTGCCTGGCGCTGATGTCGTTGGCGGCTTGGGTGTTCCGCCTCGGCGACGTGCCGGCACGGTACCAGCTCGGCTTGTCTCTACTGCTGGCTTATGTCGCAGCCAGCCTGGGACTTCTGTTGTGGCTCCATATACGGTGGCCAGGCCGCGAACCCGGCCGAAAATTTGCCATGTGGGCCCAAGTTAACGATATCGGATGGCCGGCACTGATCTGCCTTTCGGTCGAGACGCAAAACAGCCTCTACTTTGTTCTTTTTCTCTTCGCCATCATTGCGGCGGCGTTTCGCTGGGGTTTTATTGAGACCTTATCGACGGGGCTCATCAGCGCCGCCGTGCTGCTATTTCAAGCGGTAATGGTCGCGCGCGGGTTTGACATTCTCCCGCGCTGGGTCTTCGCACCGATCGAGCCCTCCCGCCTTCTGCTGCGCTGCGGATTTCTGGTCATCTCGGGCACCTTGCTGGGGTGCCTGGGGGAAACCGACAAGGAGCTGGGGGCCGAAATCTCGCTGGCCAACGAACTCCTTTCCATGGCGCGCGTAGGCAACCGCTTCTCGGCAGTGTTGCAAGATGTGCTGGTGGAATTCGGCCATGTTTTTCGCAGTGACTCGGTGTATGAGGTTGTCGCCCAGGGCGCCAACGGCCGAGCGTTCAAATGGGAGATACGGTCTTTAGAGGACCCGGCGATTCGGCTCAAGGAAATCGCTCCCTCCGATCGCTGGCGCGAGCTTCTGTCGGCCTATCCGCATACATTCTTCATGCGGCGCAGTGTACGGAACGGCTGCTCCATTATTGCCTTGGACGAAGAGGGCCGCCGCCTGGACCGCAGCCAGGTGAAACATTATGAGATGCCTGTGCCGTACGCCGACTCCTTGCTGGTAGTTGGCCACGAATTGGGCCGGGACTGGAGCGCCCGCATGGTCCTGATAAACCCGCATGTAGGTCCAGACCGCGAACACGAACTGCGTTTCGCGCAAAGCGTCATGCATCAGGTGGCGCCGGCACTGTATTCGGTTTACCTGTTTCGCGCCTATCGAACGCGCGCCGAGGCCAGCGAGCGGGCCCGGGTGGCTCGCGAGCTGCACGATGGCGCCATCCAGGCCCTGATCGGAATTGAGATGCAGGTGGACGTGCTGCGCCGGCGCAGCGCCAACGACGACGCGGCCGCGGAACTGGACCGAGTGCAGGGTCTGCTTCGGCGCGAAGTGCTCAATTTGCGCGAACTGATGCAAAGTATGCGCCCGGTCGACATCGGCCCCCATCAATTTCTTGACTTTATCGCGGGACTGGTGGAACGTTTCTCCAGAGACACGGGAATCGCCGTACGCTTCGTCTCCGAGTTGGAGGAGGTTACGCTCCCTGCGGCCACCTGTAGCGAGTTGGTAAGAGTTGTCCAGGAAAGCCTGGTGAACATCCGCAAGCACAGCGAGGCCCAATCGGCGGTGGTGCGCTTCGGCGCACAAAATGGCTCATGGAAACTGGTGATCAACGACGACGGTCACGGCTTTCCATTTGCCGGACGCCTTACAATGTCAGAGTTGAATGACACTCGCCGCGGGCCGGCCGTTATTAAGGAACGGGTGCGTGCGGTGGGAGGCGACATGGTAATCGAATCGACTCCGGGCCAGGGATCGAGGTTGGAAATTACCATTCCCCAGAAAGGATACGAGTCCTATGGATAAACCGGAGTCGACCGTGCGCATCGTGATCGCTGACGATCACACTATCTTCCGCGACGGCTTGCGTCGCCTGTTGGAGGCGGAGCCGGAGTTGCAAGTGGTCGCGGAGGCCGCCGACGGTGCGGAAGCCGTCAAACACACTCGCGAGCTCAGTCCGGACGTCCTCCTGCTGGACTTGGCCATGCCGCGCGTTCCCGGCATGGACGTCCTGCGCGACCTTTCCAATGACGGCAACCACTTGCATACCAAGATCATTGTGCTCACGGCAGCGGTGGAGCGCCTGGAGATTGTGCAGGCGCTGCAACTGGGCGCGCGCGGTGTGGTCATGAAAGAAGCCGCGACCCAGTTGCTGATGAAAGCCATACGCACCGTCATGGCGGGGCAGTATTGGATCGGCCGCGAGGCGGTGGGTGATATTGTCGAATTCCTGCGCACCAACCCTTCCGGCGAAAAGCAGCCGCGCAACTACGGCCTCACCAAGCGCGAGATGGACATCCTGACCACCATTGTGGCGGGGTTGAGCAACAAAGAGATCGCGCGCCGGTTCTCGCTCAGTGAAGACACGGTCAAACATCATCTGACCAACATCTTCGACAAAGTTGGCGTCGCTAGCCGGCTTGAGCTGGCTTTGTTCGCTATCAACAACCGTCTGGCCGAACCGCCGAGCTAGGGTCCTGGGTCATCTACATCGCGCAATGGACTGGGTCACCCGTTCAGGCACACCTGAGCGGGTCTTTCCCACGCGTATCCAGCTAACCGGCCAAGCCAAACTACGGCTCATTTCGATAAACAATGCCCAATCCAGACAGCGACAACTTTCCTCGAATCGTGTTTATCATTAGTCGATAATGTTTAGTTTCAACAACCAAGCCTGATTACGCCAACGGTGGAAGCCAGCTCGCCAGCACAGCGAATTACTGATGGCCAAAGCCCAGTTTCGTTCGCAGAACGGTTTTGGGAGCAAAGGCTATGCGACTGGATCCGATCGAGGCAGTGTGGCATGAATAAGCGTCGCACGATGCCGAAGTAACGAGAGCTTTACCAGGAGGATGAAATGAAAGGGATTGCAGGTCTTGCTGCGATGCTGCTGCTTGCGCTCGGGTCAATTCGACTTGCTGACGCTCAAACCTACTCCGTCATCTACAACTTCACTGGCGGACAGGACGGAGCAGCCCCGAATGCGGGAGTAACCCTGGACCGCGCCGGAAATCTCTATGGGACCGCTGCCAGAGGGGGGAATTCATCGGGCAATTGCACTGCCAGGGGCTTCGGAGTACCTGGTGACGGCTGCGGCACAGTCTTTGAGCTTAAACGTGAGAACTCCGGATGGCTTTTCAACCCGCTGTACATCTTCCACTTCAACGATGGCGCTTTGCCGTTGGCCAGAGTAGTCTTCGGTCCCGACGGCCTTCTTTATGGAACGACCAGTATGGGAGGAAACGTAAACAGGAATTGCGCCGATTCGTATGCGACCGGTTGTGGCGTGGTTTTCCGCCTGCAACCTCCTGCAACCGTCTGCAAGAGTGCGCTGTGCTCGTGGAACGAAGCCGTACTGTGGGAGTTCGCGGGAGGCATCAGTGGCCAGTGGCCGAGTCGTGGAGATCTAACTTTCGATTCGAGCGGTAACATCTACGTCGCGGCGATACTTGGAGATCTCGAGCTTTCGCCGTCGGACAACGGTTGGACATTGAATCTCCTATACCCATTTTCTGGTCCGCCCACCGATGAATATTACGACCAATTTCCCGTAGGGGGCCTCATCCTGGATCCGGCCGGTAATCTGTATAGCGTTGGGCAGTCCGGCGGCGCGTACGGCGGGGGCGGTGTCTACGAGCTAACGCCGTCCTCCCCCTACTGGACATTTATCGATCTCCACGACAACGTGGGTGGTACCGACGGCGGCGTAATGTTCGACTCAGCCGGAAACCTATACGGCACCACGATTGCCGGAGGCGACTACGGTGGCGGCGTAGTGTACGAACTATCACCCTCCGATGGCGGATGGACGTTTACTACTCTCTACAACTTCGCCGGCAGCTACGGCTCCGGCGCCGTTCTGGTCATGGACGCGGCCGGCAGTCTGTATGGGACGACAGTCGGCGATGGGGCTTACGGACAAGGTAATGTGTTCAAGCTGACTCTTTCGGACGGTCAGTGGATCTACACCTCACTGTATGACTTCACCGGGGGCAGCGATGGCGGCCAGCCGTGGGGACAAGTCACGCTCGACGCAAGTGGCAACCTCTACGGCACTGCCTCGACAGGTGGGGCAAACAACGTCGGTGTCGTCTGGGAGATCACACCTTAGCTTGAGCCTTCTCGTCTGCGGGTATCGGTGTAGATGTTGTTATAGCAGTTGCACTCATTGACCGCTGGCGGGGTGTTGTTTACGCGATGGCCTGTTATTGTCAGTTTAGAGGAGCTGTATGAAGACTCATCGTCATTTGCATCTTTTTTTGGCAGCTCGCGTTGGGCTTGGCCCTGTTGGCGGGATGCAACCGCGCTCCGGCGCGCACCGATGCGCAGATCGCCAGCGATGCGCAGAACAAGATCTACAGTGATGCTGCGGTCCAGAGCCGCCAGATCACGGTTCAGGCGGCCAATGGCGTCGTCACATTAAGCGGCGACGTTACCAGCGATGCCGAACGGACGGCTGCCGCCAATGACGCCGGGGCGGTCGCGGGCGTGAAGACCGTCATCAACAATTTGCAGGTACAGCAGGCGCAGGCCGCAGCGCCTCCTGCCAAAGAACCTTCTCCGCGGCCGAAGAAGTCGGCCAGCGCGCGCCGTCACCACCATGCAGTTGTTCAATCTGACGATACGTCGTCGGAAAACCTTCAGGCCCAGAACGCTCCTCCCGTGATGCCGGAGCCGCCGCAGGAGGAACAACCCGCGCCGCCGCCGCCGGCACCACCTCCTCCTCCTCCGCCGTCACCGCCACCGCCGCAGAAGATCACGGTCCCGGCGGGAACGCAGCTTTCGGTGAGGCTGAACGACCCGCTTGACTCGGAAAAGAACCAGGTGGGTGATACCTTCCACGGCTCACTTAGTGCGCCGATCGTCATCGATGGCGAGACCGTCATTCCGTCGGGCGCAGATGTGGTCGGGCGCGTGGCGAACGTGCAGAGCGCCGGAAAATTCGCGGGCGCCTCGCTGTTGACTTTGGAACTGACATCTATGACGGTCAACGGCAAAACCTATAACCTGCAAACCAACCAGTGGTCACGCTCCGGCGAGGGTCGTGGCAAGAGCACCGCGGCGAAGGTCGGCGGCGGCGCTGCGGCCGGAGCGATTTTAGGCGGCCTGATCGGCGGCGGCAGGGGTGCTGCCATCGGCGCGGCTGCGGGCGGTGCTGGTGGTACGGGCGTCGCCGCTGCGCAAAAGCGCAACCAGATCAAGCTCGGGCCGGAAGCGGTGTTGACCTTTCAGACCATCAACACGTTGACCGTCATTCCACAGAACGCTAACGATCAGAACGCGGGCCGCACACCGCTTTCCTGAGGCCTTAGCGATAGTGCAGGCGCAGCCCACTCACGAGCTGCGCCTTTCTTGTCTTTACGCGTTTGTCATGCCCAGCCCGAGGTGCCAGGCACGCGCCAAGCCAGAATCCTTGCTGGAAGACCAGTTCGCATTGACGAAAGCGCCGTTCCACTCCCAGAAACAGCATCAAAGTAATTAGGAGGTACTCTTATCAGCTCTCCCATGCCCAAGATCACCGCTCTGCTTCATACACACAATGACGCTCTGCAGCTCGGCCGCGCGCTGGATTCCCTTCGTCCTTGCGACGAGGTGCTGGTCATTGATGCCGATTCCGACGACGACACCGAGAAAGTCGCACGCGACCACGGCGTCAATTTCAAGAAAGCGATTCCGGGCGTAAGTTCAGGCGCGTATGCGATGGATGCCGCGCACGAATGGATCCTCTGCTTGCGGCCCAATGAGTCGCTTTCTGATGATTTGGAGGCGGCCCTGTTCGAGTGGAAAGAGGCCGAGGTCGACCTGAATGTTGCCTGCCTAGGCGTTCCTATTCGCCAGGAAAACGGCACGGGCTGGGAAAAGCGCCCGCCAGAGGTGCGACTGGTCAACCGGACGCTCATGAACTGGGTCGGGGAAATGCCGCCTGAACAAGCCTGTAGCGCGGTCTTGAACGGCGACTTGCTGTCGTTTCACGAACCGTAGAAACAGCACTTGGCACTTAGCAGCATCTGGCATTAGCACTCGGTATCCAGTCGCAGATGATGTCGGTTCAAGCCTCGCGTGCCTCTTTAGCCTTCCATGCGGAGATCCTGCGTCACATTGGTCGGCCGCCGCTACGAATTGCCGATTGCCAAATGCCAAGTGTCAGGTGCCAAGTGCTAACCTCTTCCTCCCGCCAGTTACACTATCCCATTGACCGCCTTCTACGAATGCGCGCTGTTCGTTGCCGGACTAGCGTTTGGCAGCTTTCTCAATGTGTGCATCACGCGCATCCCGAACGACGAGTCCATTGTTCGACCGCCGTCGCACTGTCGCGAGTGCGGCCGGCCGCTCCGCTGGCGCGACAACATTCCGGTATTCAGCTTTTTGTGGCTGCGTGGCCGTTGCCGGCAATGCGGCTCGCGCATTCCCTTTCGCTACCTGGCAGTCGAGCTGTTGACCGCCGTCTTCTTCGTAGCATGCTTCGCGCGTTTTGGCCTCACTTGGCCGACCTTGAAGTTCTGTGTCTTCGGGTTCTTGCTTATCGGCCTCATCTTCATGGACGCGGAGACCGGGCTGCTGCCGCACGAGTTTACCTATCCCGGCATCGTGCTCGGCCTCGTGTTCTCGTGGATCGCGCCGGGTGACTCGGCAGGAACCTGGCTGCTGCTGCTCGCATTTCACACGCACATCGCCAGCGTTCGCGCTCTCTCGCTGCTGGATTCGGTTATCGGAGCTTTCGTCGGCGCAGGCTTCTTCTATATTGCCTGGGCGCTTTACTATCTCACCCGCAAGCGGCACGGCCTGGGCTTCGGAGATATCGCGTTGATGGCGATGTCGGGCGCTTTCCTCGGTCTCAAGCTCAATCTCTTCGTGATCGTCTGCGGTCCAATCGTCACTCTCGGCTACATCCTCGCACTGCTGGCGTGGGAGGCATTCCGGCCGGGCAGTAGAGCATCAGCTCCCGGCGCCGAAGCCGATAATGAGCCGTCATTTCTTCAACGCGAACTCCCGTTTGGAGTTTTTCTCGGCGCGTGTTCGCTAGCCGCAATTTTTGTTGGAGAAGCCTCGTGGGCGTGTTACTTGAAAGGATTTTAGAGTTTCCCGAGTTTAAAGCCGCTGCGGTTGTTTAGAATCTCGATTTGGATCCCGTCACCCATTTTCTGACCGGCGCGTGCCTGGCGCGTTCCGGATTCAATCGCAAAACTGCGCTCGCGACCGTAACCATGGTGCTGGCGGCAGAGGCGGCTGACATCGACATTCTTTGGGGAATCAAAGGCTCCATCGCAGGGCTGCAACATCATCGCGGGATCACCCATAGCTTTGTAGGAGTGCCGTTCATTGCCGCGGCCGTGCTGGGCCTGGTTTACCTGCTGCATCGTTTTCGGCAGACGCCGACGGCGCCGTATGCCCCGCGCATCAGCGGAGGTTTGCCGGTCCGCTGGGGCTTTCTTTACTTTCTGTGCCGTGGTGGCGGCGCTTAGCCATTTGCTGCTCGACTACAGCACGGCGTACGGAATTCGGCTTTTCGAGCCCTTCAACTACCGCTGGTATTCGTGGGACATCGTCTCCATCGTCGAGCCGCTCATTTTGATCGCGCTGGTCGCCGGTCTGGTGTTTCCCGCGTTTCTCGGTCTGATCAGCGACGAAATCGGCGAACGTCGCCGAGGCCCGCGCGGTCGTGGCGCAGCCATTACCGCCCTGGTGTGTATGGTCGCGATCTGGGGTGTTCGCGACTATCAGCACAGGCGCGCACTCAGCACGATGAACTCGTTTCTATATCGCGGAGCGCAGCCAACACGAGTCGCAGCGTACCCCTACATGATCGATCCATTTCGCTGGCACGGAGTATTGGAAACCGCCGATTTCTTCGAAACTGTGCCCGTGAACTCGCGAGCGCCTCAGGTCAAGGATGAGGAAGGAATCGTGTATTATAAGCCACCCAGTACTCCCGCCCTGACTGCGGCGAAAGCCTCCTTCCTGGGTCGTGTCTATCTCGACTGGGCGGTGTTTCCCTATGTATGGCAGCAAAACCTGGATGACCCCTCGGCTGCATTCCTGGTCAACTTTGAGGACCTACGGTACGCCTATCCATCACGCGGACGGCAGGCGCCGCTCGGCGGATTTGTCTTGCTCAGTCCCAGTCTTCGCGTTTTGCTGCAAGGGATGAACTCGGACAGGCCGTCTTGGCTGGACAATTCGGAGCAAGAGCCCAGCAGGCGCTGGCCTCGGTCCCTCTGGTGAGAGTTACCGCGGCGACGCCCACTTATCTTTCCACGCGCTCGAACTGGCCGGTCGAGGCGTTGACGGCAATGCGCAACTTCGCTTTATCCAGATCTTCGCCATAGACAACGTGCCATAACAACTGGTTCTTGCTCGCATCCCAGTCGAGAACAAAAATCACCGGCTGCTGCGGGTTCGCCTTCATAATCCTGCTGCCGCCATTCTTCCCGGCGACATCGAAAGCCTTGTCGCTGTCGATCTTCACGAAGGCTGCATCGAAGATTCTGGTTGAGGTGTTGGTCGGGCTCCAGGAGTCCTCAGCGGAGAAACTGATCCCCTGCTCGGGCGCGTCCGGTCCGACTAGACCGGACCACATGAACATTTTCATCATGCGCTTGGCGGGGGATGCGAACGATGCCCGCCAAAGTCCCGCCTTGCCTTCGTCAACAGAAGCGCCGGGCGAATACTGCGATTGCAGACGAAACGGTTGCGCGTCCGCCGCCCAGCTATGGGCCGAAAGATACATCTTCTGGAACGCTTCGCGGCCGGTCTCGTATTCGGCTTGTTTGGGCGGCGCGGGCTTGGCGGCAGGTTGCGATGCGGTTGGCGGGTTGGAAGAGCACGCCGCCAGAAATAGCACGGCAGCGATGCAGATGACGGCAGACTTTCTCATTCGTTATGTTCCTCGGGGTACCGCAATGTTAATGGAAGCTGGCTATTGAGCATGGGATGCCGTACCCGCCCGAAATCGCCGGCACGATGCTAGAATGCCGCCGTGAATTCGATACCCGCTGCTACCCCCCTCGCGCCCAGCCCACGCAATAGGCTGCGTCCGGCGCTGGAAATAACTGCGGCGGTGACGTTATGGGTTGCGCTGGGCATTGTTTTTCATCTGGGCGTTTACGCATACCTGTTGCTCGGCATCCCGATAACGGCCGCGTTTCAACGGCTGGTGCGGCGACAGCCCCTGCGGGCGCTATGGGTGCGTGAAGCGCCTCCGTTCCGCCCGGACGCGTCATACTGGGCCATTGCAGTCGCGCTCGCCATCTGTCCCAGCGTGCGACTTGCGCAAGGCCTGCGATCTCGGCCCGAGCGGCTCGCCTACGATATGGCCGCGATAGCCGGCGCCTTCGCAGCAGCGTATGCGTTGCGCAACTTTCATCGTGAGACCATCCGGCCGCTGTTGCTGTGTCTCGCCATCGCCGGTGGTATCGGTATCCTGATCATGGTTGCAAACGCAATGAAAGCCGGGTTTGCCCACCGCTCGCTGATGCAGCGTTGGCAGACGGGCGTTGGCGACTTTCTCATCCTGCTCCCCATTACGATGGTTCTCGAGGAAGTGTCCTTCCGCGGTGCATTCGACGCCCACCTGCATCATCCCGGCGAGGCCAAGGGCCTAGTGACGGCGTTCTATGTCTCGGCGCTCTGGGGACTGTGGCATCTTCCTGTTGTCCTGGGTCTGGCTCCGCTCCTGATGGCAGTCCCGTCGCTGCTGATAGTGCATTGCGTCATCGGAGTACCGCTCTCGATTTATTGGCGACGCAGTGGCAATCTGCTGGTGACCGGCTCGGCGCATGCACTCATCGATGCCGTGCGCAATGCTTTGTTGGTCCTTCCTTGGCATTAACTTCTAAGCCTGCGCGATTATCGCGCCAGAAATGCGACACCTCCGGCGACGAAGCAGGCGGCAAGCCATCGTTTGCCGTCCACTCGCTCCTTCAGGAAAATGCGGGCTGCAACCGCGTTAGCGATAAAGGTCAGCGAAGCCGATGCCGGCCCGACGACGCTCACGTCAGCCCACGAGAGCGTGATCAGCAAACTGAAAAATGCCAGGGCCATGAATAGCAAGCCCAGTAGAAATCCGGGGTTCGACGTAACGCGGCGCACGACTACGGCAACGCCTTGCGCGCGGCGAATCGCGCCGAGATCGCCAAGCTGCTTCATCGCGCGCGATTGCAATACGTCTCCCGCGGTGGCGCACGCGACGATTGCGCCAATGCCTGCCCAAGCATGCGCGCTGCTCACAGTTCGCCCTCGCTACCACGATCCAAGGCGACAGGCGATGTGTGGCCGAGCTTTGGCGGATGCGCCGCGGTGGTCTGGGAAGGACCCGCGGCAACCACGCCAACCCCGACTGTGATCAGCGCGACCCCGAGCCATCGCGACGGCGTGACGTTTTCATGGAGAAATATCTTGCCCAGAGCGGCCATGAGGATGTAGCTGATGGCGGTCGCGGGCAGGACATAGGTGAGGTCGGCCCACGACAGGGCGGTGAGATAGCTAGCGAAAAACAGGATCAGCAGCCCTATGCCGCCAACAATCCACGGATTCCCGAGGGCGGTGAGCAGCGACCTCCAATTGCTGGCAGTGACCGCGCCAAAGTCGCGCATGCCTCGGGCGAGGCAAACATCGCCGCAGGAGGCGAAAACCGCGACTGCCAGAAGGATGACGTACTTGCGTGCGGTCAAGCCGGGCTCTCCGCGCCCTGACGGGCTTGATCTTGGCGTATCAGAGTGGTTACGCGCTGACCGGCTCAACGCTTTCGGATTCCGGCTTGCGGCCCGGCCCGCTTGCGTTGGGGGGAGCGGCGGCGGAATCCCGCGCCTCTTTCACCGAGCGATTGCGGGAGGCGCGCAGCTTCATGAACGATTTCGCCTCGCGGAACAGCCGCTTGCGATCGACGGAATTGAACGCGGCCCTTCTGACGATGCGGAAGATCGCTTTGGGCCGGAAGTAGTACTCGTCGTAGAAGCGGTGCACCATCTCCAGGATGTAGTCGCGCGAGATGCCGGGATATTCGATCATCGCCACCTGGTGGCCCATGGCGTCGACCATCTGCGAGCCTTCGCCCACCAGGAAGCCGTTGGCTTTGGCGAAATCGTAAAGCTCGGTGCCGGGATAGGCGTGCGCGAGAGAGACCTGGATGGTTTCGACATCCAGTTCTTTGGCGAAATCGATCGTCTTGCGGATCGTCTCTTTCGTTTCACCCGGCAGACCAAGGATGAAATCGCCGTGCACCACCAGCCCCAGCTTTCTTGCAGTCGCGGGTGAAATCGCGTGCGCGTTCGACGGTTGCACCCTTCTTGATGTTCTTCAGGATCTGCTGGTCGCCCGACTCGTAGCCGACGATGAGCAGCCGGCAGCCGGCTTCCTTCATCGCCTTCAGGGTTTCGTAATCTGTGGTGACGCGCGAGGTGCACGACCAGGTCAGGCCCAACGGCTTCAGCTTGGAGCACAACTCAATCGTGCGCGCCTTCTGGATGTTGAAGGTGTCGTCGTCGAAGAAGAATTCCTTCACCCAAGGCCAGTATTCTTTCGCCTTGGCCATTTCACTGGCTACAGCGTCAGACGAGCGTTTGCGCCAGGGATGTCCGCTGAGCGTCTGCGGCCAGAGGCAGAAGGTACATTGCGCCGGACAGCCGCGCGTGGTGTACAGCGAAACGAACGGATAAAGCAGGAACGGCACGTTATAGCGGCGCGGGTCGAGGTCGCGCTTGTAAACGTCCACGACATCCGGCAGCGCATCGAGATCGGCGACCGCGGGACGGTCGGGATTGTGCTGGATGCCTCCATCCTCTGCACGGTAAGAGACGCCAAGAATTTCGTTGAGCGGCTTGCCATTGGCGTATTCCACAACGGCGAAGTCGAACTCGCGCCGCACGACAAAGTCGATCGCCGGACCATCTTGCAGCGACGCTTCCGGCAGAACGGAAACGTGCGGGCCCACAAACGCAATCTTCAGCTTCGGATTCGCCGCCTTCATTGCGGCCGCGAGCTTGATGTCGCCCTGAAAGCCGGGAGTGCTGGTGAACAGCACCAGGAACTCGTACTCTTTACCGATCTCGATGGTTCGATGGGCATTGATTTTATGCGGCGAGGCGTCGAGCAGACGGGAGCCCTCCAGCATGCCTGCGGGATAGGCCAGCCATACCGGATACCAGTAGGACTCGATTTCGCGGGTTGCCGGCCAGCGCGAACTTGCGCCACCGTCATAGTTTTCAAAAGACGGAGGATTCAGGAAGAGCGTTCTTAAAGGCATAGACTTCTCTATCGTATCAGGTTTAAGAGCCTTGGCATTTAGCCCGGCATACCATTTTGCAACTGAGGTTACGGTTCCGGCATTGCCCAATTCTCCAATTCACCGGTTAGACGCAACAGTTGCAGCTCAGCCCGCCTAAGCTCGAATTCGGCGTCCAGATAGGCTGCGTATTTGTCGTCGGTATCGAGTTGCGCATTGTCTTGGTCGCGCAGGTTGGCCTGGCTGGTTTGCAGCCGCGTTTTCACGACTTCGAGATCGCCCTGCGAAACCTCCCACTCCAGCTTGGCCACATCGCGCGCCGCAGCCAGCTGCCGCAGCGAGCGCTGCAACTGCAGAGTGTCCTCTCGGACCTTCTCCCTGGTCAACTCCTCCTGCTTGCCTGCCAGCAGCGCATCGGCCTTGGCCTCTTGCGCTCTGGCGTTTTGTACCGGGTTAAAGAAGGGGAATTTGATGTTCAAGCCCACAGCCAAATTGTTCGCCGTGTAGTTCTTGAAATAAAGATCGTAGTTGTTGTACCGGGCGAGGTAAGCATATTGCGAAGCGAAGTCGGCGGTGGGAAACTTGGTCGCATCGTGCTCGCCCTCAGCCCGCAGTTTTGCGGCTGCGGTTTTTTGCTGCGCCTGCTTGACCGCGAGGCTGTTCTCAACCGCCCTGGCCGGCAGATCGTCTGCTTGCGAAATGGCAGGTATCTGTGGCACCGATGCCGGATCGACGGTGATGGCATCGGGCTGCATTCCCAGCAAGCTGGCCAGGTGCTGGCGCAGCACATCGGCCTGTCCCTGCGCCTCGGCAATGCGCAAGCGAATGCGCGCCGAAACCAATTCACTCCTGGTGACATCCAGCTTGCTGTCCACGCCCTGTTGCAGGCGCTGCTCGCTGACGAACTGCGCTTTCTCAGCGGCTTTTTGCGCTTCGGTCAGGGTCTCGATTTTCTTGCCGAGCTGCGCCAGTTGAGTGTAGGTCAGCGCGGCATCGAGGATGACCCCGTTGCGCTTGTCCTGCACGTCCAGTGAGGTGGCGTTCCAATCGATTTTGGCGGCTTTCAGGTACTTGCGCAGAGGAACATTGAAGATGGTATTCAGCGAGTTGAAATTTATAACCGAAGGCGCCGAACCTTCCAAGGTGAGCGGGAACCCATACGAATAACCCAGCCCGGAACCGATGGTGAACTGTGGAATGTAGTTGGCGTGCAGTTCGTCGTACGCTTTGCGCGCGCGCCACTGATTAACAGCCGCGATGCCCATCACCCCGCTATGCTCCAGCGCCAGTTCCATTGCGTTGCGAAATGAGATGGGCGGCGGGGCTGGATCGGCGTCACCGACCGCCGTGATGGACAAAATGGCAAGGAAGAGAGCTAGCGACGGCACGCGGCTGGTAAGCGGATTTCTCTTCATCCTTGAACGCCGGGCTTGCGGATGCATCCCGTGCTCTACATTACCACTGCGCGGGCAGGAGTTTACTGTATGCGACCGAGGGCCAGCCTGGCGGGCACGAAGTCCGAGGCCAGCGTGACCGCACTCTGATATTCCGCTGCCGCAGCCGTATTCTGTCCCATCTTCTCGTTAAGTTGGCCAATCAGATAATGGGCGCGGAACGCCGGCGCCGATTCCACCAGTTCGCCGGAGGCCAGGTACTTCTGCAGATCCTGCACCGCATTCGGGAAGTCGCGACCGCCGAGGTACAGCTCGCGCGCTGCATCGAAATAGGATTCCGCAGGCTTGTGGGGCTGTGCCATCGCCGAGTGGACCGCTGCCTGCATGTCGTCCAGGCGGCCCTGCTGCCGATAAAAATCCGCGAGCTGCAGCCACATGTCAGCCGGGTTCTTCGCCTGCTGAATGGCGGCGTGCAACTCCCCCTCGGCCTGAGCGTACTGCTTCTGCTTCACTTCGATACGCGCCAGAATCAGGTGCGCAGTGCCCGGATCGTATTTGGCAACCTCAGCGGCCTGGTCGCGTGCCTTGTCCACACCGCCGCCCATAAATACCGGGGCCTCAGTGTAGTACTCTGCCAGATCGAGCCGGGCGGCCACATTGGACGGATCGAGCTGCACTGCACGCTCAAACTCGTTCTTTGCCTTTTTGGCATTCGCCGCCGCGGAAAACGCTTTGGACGCCTCTGCTTTGCGCCCGTACTCGCGCCCCAGCCAGAGATGGTAAGCGGCGTTGTTGGGGTCGAGATTCACCGCCCGCTCGCCGTACGTCACCGCCGAATCCCAGTTTTCCATGGCGTAATATGCCCGCGAAAGCAGATTGAGCGACTCAGCGTCGTCATGGCTGGTAAGGCTGGTGACCGCCTCACTCATGCGACCGGAGGACAGCAGATCGTTGACGGCGGGAGCCGCGAAGCTGACCCCGCTCAGGAGAAGAAGCGAAGCGAAAACTGCAAACAACTTGGAATACAAATACTTCATGGAGTAGCCGGCTTTACCGCCATTCCGCCTTTCAAAGATTGCATATTGAGCGCTCCCAACGCCAGTTCGGCGTGATCTTGCAGGCCGCTCGTCACCTCGACCCGGGTCAGGTTCGAGACCGAGGTGGTCACGTTCCTGCGCTTCAGTTCGCCGTTGACCACCTGGAAAACATACTGCCCCTTCTCGTCCTGATGAATCGCCTCGCGCGGTACGGTCAGGGCATCCACCTGCCGCGCCGTCACTACGGCGACGCTGACATTGGTGTTGGGAAGCAGCTTAAGGTCCTCATTGCTGATGACGCAAGTCACTTCCCCTACGGTGCGCGTACCGTGCTGCACAACCGTTGTCGGCAGTGTTTCCACGGTACCTTTCCAGACCCGGCCGGGCAGCGCGTCCCAGGTGACCTCCACCAATTGCCCGGGCTGCAATCGACCGATCTCGGGTTCGTCGACGAAGGCCCGCACCCGCACCTTGTGCAGGTCTGCCACTTGTATCAGCAGTTCGCCGGTGTTGACGAAGGCTCCCTCGCGCACCGGCAAGGAATAAACCATGCCTTCCCGCGGCGCGGCGACATTGGAATTCTTCAATACTTCCTCCGCCGCCTGCAATGACGCTCGGGCCTCGCCCTCCTGCGCTTCTGCGTGGCCGATCTCCGGTTGCGAATAGCGGTCTTTCAGCTTCTGCTGCAGCAGGTGAACCTGGGAATCGGCAGCCTTGAGCCGGTTCTGCGCCGCGTCCACCTCGGCCTGCGATGCTGCGCCCGTCTGGAGCAACTTCTGCATGGCCTGCGAATTCCGCTCGGCGACGTCGCGGTCCATCTGCGCCTTGGCCAGCGCATTGCGGGTGGTAAGCAGCTCCTCCTGTGTGCCTCCGCTCTGGATCGCACTCAGATCGGCTTGCGCACCTTTCAGTTGAGCTTCGGCCTTGGCCGCCTGCAGCCGCGCGTCGGCATCGTCAAGCCTGAGCAGCATCTGGCCGGCTTTCACCCAGTCACCCTGTTTGACGTAGACTTTCTTCATGGTCGTGGCCATAGGAGCGTAGGCCTGGAAATTGTTGAGCGCCTCAATCTTGCCATTGGTGGCAATGCTCGCCGTAATGGTTTGGCGTTGCGCCATGCCGACCCTGATCGCTACCTGAGAACGACGGAGAGAAACGAAGGCCGCGAGCACGATCACTGCAAGCAGTAGGCCCACAATGACCAGCCAGGTTCGTCGTCCATTCACGTGCCTGTGGCCGTTCTCAGATGCGGCTGCCATTCTTAGAACACTAAGTATAACGTAATAGGCAACTTGTCATGGCCTCCGATAGCGTCATCCCGGCCCATCAGTCCGCGATAGCGAGCACGTTATATTGATGTCGGGCGCCCGCTAAAGACGCAGTATGGAACCCGATTCAACCCTGGCCTCCAGTTATTCATCCCAGCTAGAATCGAAGTCGCAGCCCCCGATGCGCAATGCAAATCAGGCAATTCAAACGAGTGGTTCTCGGCGCGGCCAACGATATTGCCATCAACCACATCTTCTCGTTCGCCGCCGCGCTCTCGTACTATTTCGTCCTGGCGTTCTTTCCGGCACTGATAACTCTCGCGGCCATCGTTGCCTATCTTCCTATACCTGACCTGTTCAACACCATTGTCACTACCCTCGCCCGAATGGCTCCGCCGCAAAGCATGGGACTGATCCGCCGCATTGTTGCCGACGTAATCACGCCCAGCCGCGGCGCTCTGCTGTCGTTTGGTTTGGTGGGGACGCTATGGGTCTGCTCCAGCGGCTTCGCCACCCTGATCGAGGCTATGAACGTCGCCTATGACATTCCCGAGACCCGGCCCTGGTGGAAGACCCGATGGCTTGCCGTGGAGCTCATGTTCGTAGTCGGCACGCTGGTTACCATCGCGACGGTATTGATAATTTTGGGCCCGCATTTTGGGCTATACCTGGCTAAGCATCTTGGAATCACGCGTGGGTTTGCGGTCATCTGGCCCGTCCTGCGATACGTGCTCGCGGTCGGCTTCAGCATACTGGCCGTCGAAATGGTGTATTTTATGGCGCCCAACATCAAGCAGAAATTCACCTCATCGTTATCCGGGGCCGTAGTAGCGGTTGCCGGCTGGATCCTGGCATCCGAGGGTTTGGGTTGGTACTTTAGCAACTTCGGGCACCTCAATAAGACCTACGGCGTGCTGGGAGGGGGAATCGCGCTGCTTACATGGCTTTACTGGTCAGGGTTCATCATCCTGGTGGGGGCCGAACTGAACTCGGAGATCATTCAGCAGCGCGGAGATGGGACCCTGCGGCTAAAGCAGCCTCCGCCGACGAAAGTAAGGCCCGCCATGGCCACAACCGCCGATAACGCCCAGCCGGTAATCGATCCTGCCGATCGGCGAAGCGAATAAGCAGCACGCGAAAACTTCGGCCCAGGCCTGCGGCGCCGGGCGTTACAACGGAAAACCCGGCAACTGACAACTGGTTTCCAGAGCCGCCCATCCAAGTGTCGGGAGGGTGGAATGGCGGAGAAGGTCAAAAAGCTGAACCTGGAGCGCGATTATAAGAAGTACCTTTATTTCATCGATGGCGAGGGCAGTGTCTGCCAGAAGCCGAAGTCGGGCGAGGGCGAGTCGCAGGTGCTGGTCGAGAACGCCGTTACCCGCGACAACCAATATCTGTACTTCATCGACAAAGAGGGCGACGTCTCGCGCTCGCACCGGGGCTCGCGTGGCGGAAATAAGAAGGCGGCGTGAGCCTGCGCAATCAGGGATAAGTCCGCTCCGTCCGCGTCCGCAATTGGAGATTTACCGGCGTGCATAGCTCAGTTCCCACGCCGCCTGACACCTTGAGTCCCGAATTCCTTATTTTTCGCGATTCACGCCGCCGGGTGGGGGCGGCCGACCTGGTCGCGCGGCTCAGCACCGAACTGCAGCAACTCTCCTCGCCTGCGTCGCTGGGGCAACTTCTGCATGTGTTGCTGCTGGCCGGTGAGTTGGAATGCGCGCTCGCCGACGCGCCCGCGCCTGCGAGCGATGCCGCAGCCACTTCTCAGTTGACCAGTTTGCTGGCCGATGTCGCGCTGCGGTGCGAGTGGCGTAATCGGCCGCAAGACGCAAGCCTGCTCGCCCATGACTGCCGGCAGATTCTACAGAGGATCAGCTACGCCGGCCCTGTTAGCGTGAGCGCGCCGGAAGGGTTTGCTTACTACGCGCTGCATCCGCTCGACTACGCCGATCTCCTGGCTCGCCTCCGGTTCAACCATCCGCACGCGTTTGTCGTGGGCATCCGCAGCATTGGAACGACCCTGAGCGCAGTACTGCGCGCGAAATTGCGGCAGCTTGGGATTGCGGCCGAGCGGACCACGGTGCGTCCGACTGGGCATCCTTACGAGCGCACCTGCGAGTTCACGCCGCCGCAGCGGCAGGCCATTGCGCATGCCCGCGCTGCGGGTGCGGAAATCCTTATTTGCGACGAAGGCCCGGGGCGAAGCGGATCGTCTCTGCTCTCGGTTGCCGAGGCACTGGAGCAGCAAGGCGTACTAAAGGATCGCATTGTGATCCTCTGCTCCCACGAGCCGGATGTAAGAGTGCTGTGTGCGCCTGATGCGGAGCGGCGCTGGCGACGCTTCCGGTATGCGGCAACGGGTATGACACGCAGGCTGCCCCCGAATGCGGCTGAATATATCGGCGGAGGCGAGTGGCGGCATTTGCTTGCTCCCAACGGATCCTGGCCGGCGGTGTGGCCGCAGATGGAGCGGCTGAAATATCTCTCGTGCGACAAGCGCGAGCTGTTGACCTTCGAGGGCCACGGACCTTACGGCGCACCGGCGCGAGCCAGGAATCAGGCACTGTCGGATTCGGGGTTCGGAGTTCCGTATCTGGGACATGAAGCCGGCTTCGGCAGGCATCTGCTGCCGCAAGGACGCCTGCTTCGGAAGACTGATCTTACGCCGGCGCTGCTGGCCCACATGGCGAAGTACTGTGCGTGGCGAGGGCGGGAGTTTCGTGCTGCCGATGTTGATTGTGGCGAGCTGGAAATCGTGACCCGCAGCAATCTCGTGCGCGAGTTTGGCATGGCTCATGATGGCCTGGAGCTGGCGGTCGAGCGGCCCACGATCTGCGACAACCGCATGGCGTCGCATTACTGGCTGGCGGCAGATGGCCAGGTCCTGAAGCTCGATGCCGCCCTTCATGGCGACGATCACTTCTTTCCCGGCCCATGCGACATCGCGTGGGACCTGGCCGGCGTTATCGTCGAGTGGCAATTGTCGGCTTCGGCCCGCGAGAGTTTTCTATTGCAATATCAGAGTGCGTCCGGCGATAACGCGATGTCGCGTATCGGCAACTATGAGTGGGCCTACGCCACGTTTCGACTGGCGTGGTCGAGCATGGCCGCCGCGTCGCTAACGGGAAGCGAGGAAGAAGCTCGGCTGATGCGTGATGCGCAGCGGTATCGCGAATGCATCGAACGCTGCGCGAGGCACGTGGCCGACGATTGGGACACACCTCAAGGCGCGGCGATCTGGAAGCGCAGGACCGATTGTGCTATGCGGTATTGATACTTGGAAGCCGCGTATTGGATTTCCGCCTCGGTCTGCTGCAATTGTGCCTGGCTTAATTCCACGATGGAACTCAGCCCGATGTTATAGCGGGTTTGCGAGAGGCTGAGCGCCAGATTGGTTTGGTTCAGGAACTGCTGGCTCACGGAAATGCGGTTGTAAGCTGTGATGGCGTTCAACCAACTGGTGCGCACGTCATTCGCGATTCGTGTCCTTCAGGTCGCGCAGTTGCTCGTCGGCCGCCTGTGCGCGGATGGACGCCTCCTTCGAGCGGGCGAAATATTGAAATCCGTTGAAGATCGGCACGCTGATATTCGCGCCGGCAGCGCCGTACCAGGTGGGAAACTGCTGCGCGCCGCTCAGCAAGCTGCCGTCGAAAGCGTCGCCGACGACGCCGAGCGCCGAGATGGTAGGAAACAGCAGGTCACGTTCGGCCTTCTGAAAGCGCTGCGCAGCCTGATATTCGTAGCTCTGAGCCGCGATTTCCGGCCGGTTGCTGAAGGCTTCGTCTTCGAGCTGGCTGACGGCATCGGGCGGGGGCTTGATCTCGGGTTCGGTGTCCATCAATTCAAACTGTTGTTGTCCGGAGTACCCCAGCACCTGCGACAACTGCGAGAGCGCTGCCTGGTAATTGTTCTGCGCGTCCAGCAGCAGCAACTGCGCTTGCGCCAGATTGGCATCCGCAAAGCTGACATCGACTTCGGAGCGCAGCCTGTTTTCGTAGAGAGTCGTGATCTGGTCGGATACCAGTTTCCGCGCCCTTACGGTTTCCTCGGCGACTCGTTGTTCCGAGAACGTCAGCAACGCATTGTAGAAAGCCTCATCCACCGCGAGCTTGATCTGGTAAGCGGTGGCGACGGCGTTCATGTCGGCAGCTTTGGCGCGCAGCGTCGAGGTCGCCACCAGATTGTTCGTCCTTCCGAAGTCGTAGATGAGTTGCGACAGCTCAAGGCCGCCGGCGGCGCGATCCAGCAGTCGCGGCGCGCTTAACTCACCGGCCGCAATGCGCGTCCCCTGCTGCCCTCCAGCCGCGGTGAGGTTGCCGGTGACGGTCGGGTAGTATGCCGACTTTTGTTCGCGCGTCACCTGGTTCGACGCCAGATAGAGCAGGCGATTCACCGAGATCTGCGGATTGTTCTTGATCGCCAGGTTCTCAGCGTCCTGAATGGTTAGCTTGCGCAGTGGTCCGGTAGAAGGAATCTGCGGCCCAGGGGGCAGCGTTGGAGGCGGCGGTACCTGCGGCTGCGGCAGAGACTCCACTTGCTGCTGCGAGATTGCAGGAGACGTTACCGTCGGCGGGGGCGCGGTTGCCGCTGGTGCAGACTGCTGCGCCGCGGGTGGGTCTATATCCTGTGCCGGCGGCGTGACCGACTGCGCTACCAGCGGAAAACTGAGTATCGGAACTGCCGTCACAAGCCAGAGCATCTGGCATCTCAAGCTTGCACCTCCTCGAGGGGTGGTAACTCCTCCTTGCGATGCATGAGGTAATAAGCTGCCGGAACCAGGAACAGCGTCACCACAAACGAGAACATCAAGCCACCGATGATGGCCCGCGACAGCGGCGCGTATTGCTCGCTGCCGGCTTCCAGCGCCAAGGCCAGAGGTATTAGCCCGAGGAAGGTAGCGAACGTTGTCATCATGATGGGCCGCAGCCTTATATGGCAGGCATTCTTGATGGCTTCGCGCACGCCCTCGCCACGACGGCGCAGCTCGCGCGTGAATTCTACGATCAGAATCGAGTCCGAGACCACGATGCCGATCATCATCATGATCCCCATGAGCGACATGATGTTGATGGAGGTACGGGTTATCAGCAGAAACAGAATTACGCCGGTAAATCCGGGTGGTACGGCCAGCAGAATGATAAAGGGATCGCTGAACGACGCGAACTGCGCCATCAAAATCAGGTACACCAGCACGATCGAAAGCGACAGCCCGATGGCAAAGCTGCGGAAGGACTGTCGCATGGAAACCACCGCTCCGGCCACCTGCACGCGCACGTTGGGCGGCAATTCGGTTTGCTCGATGACCTTCTGCACCTGCTTGGAGATCGCGCCCAGGTCCTCACCCTTGGGCGCAACGTAGAGATCGATGACGCGAAATAACTGGCTGTGGTCGACCTCGGTGGGTGTATTGATCATGCGGACGTCGGCGACATTTTCCAGCATGGTGGGTTCGGCGTTGTTCTTGGCCTTCAGGGGGATTTGCTTGAAGTCTTCCAGCGTCATCATCCCGATCTGCTTGGGCGTGTACTGCACCGTCAGGAAGTAGTTGTTGCCGGAGCGCGGATCGATCCAGTAGCCGGGTGCGATCATGCCGTTCGAGGTCAACGCCGTCACCACGTTCTGCACCACGTCCTGCGCCGTCAGTCCCAGGCGCGCCGCCATCTCGCGGCGCACGTCGAGCTGAATGCCGGGATAGTTCAGGTCCTGCGGGATCAGCACGTCGCTCACGTCCGCCAAACCGCGCAGCTTCTGCGCCATCTCGCTGGCTACGGCGAACGCAGCATGCTGGTTCGTGCCGGTCACCTGGACGTCGATGGGCGCGGGCAGGCCCTGGTTAACGACCGATTCCACCAACCCACCCGTCTGGAAGAACGTCGAAAGCTCCGGCAGATCGCTGGCCAGCTTGCGCCGCACCCGGTTGATATAGGCAAAGCTGCTGGCCTTGTGCTCTTTCGCCAACTGCACCTGCACAAACGCCGTGTTCATGGCTGAGTTGGTGGTGTAGATGGCAGAAAGGTCGGCATTGACGCCGATATTAGAGACGATCATCTTCAGCTCGTCGGCCGGGATGACGCTGCGGATATCGTCTTCCACCCGCGCGATGTAGTCGTTGGTCAGCTCGATCCGCGTGCCGCTGGGCGCTTTTACATTGATAACGAATTGTCCGGGATCCGTGCGCGGGAAAAACGCGACGCGCAGCAGAGGAGACAATGCCAGGCTGACGACGAAGATACCCATGATGATTCCAACTGTCATTTTCGGGTAGTTCAGGGCTTTTTCGAGCGACTCGGCATACTTCGCCAGAACGCGGTCATAGGCGCGATTGAATGGCGCCAGGGCGCGTTCCAGCCATCCGCCTTCGCGCTCACCCTCGGCTTCGCTGCCGTGCTCCTTTTTGATAAAGCGCGAACAGAACAGCGGCACTACGGACATCGCCACCAGGTACGAGGCCGCCAGCGCCAGCACCACGCCCAAAGCCAGCGCGGTAAACAGGTATTTGCTGACGCCGGTCAGAAAGACCACCGGGAAGAAGACGATGGCGGTGGTGAAGGTTGCGGCCAGCACGGCCAGCGAGACCTCGTTTCCGCCACGCTCGGCCGCGGCGAGCGGCGCTGCGCCCTCTTCGAGATGTCGAAAGATGTTCTCCAGCACCACGACCGAGTTGTCTATCAATCGCGACAGCACCAGCGCCAGGCCGCCCAACACCATGGTATTGATCGAGCTGCCGAAGGCGTTGAGCAGAAGAAATGCCGCGAGGCACGATATCGGGATGGAGAGCAAAACGGCAACCGTGCCGCGCAACGAGCCCAGGAACACCAGAATCATCAGCGCGGTCAACCCCAGGCCCATGCCGCCTTCACGCAGCACGTTCGCGATCGCAATCTTCACGTACTGCGATTGATCGAAGACGACGGTGGATACGAGATTGTGGGGTATATCCAGCAGGTGCTTGATGCGATCGCGCACGCCATTCACGATCTGAATGGTGTTGCTGTTGCCGCCCTGCTTCAGGATGGGCAGATAAACCGACTTTTGCCCATCGACCCGAACGATGTTGTACTGCAGCGCCGACGCGTCCTCAGCATGCCCCACATCGCCAAAGCGCAGCACGTTATTGCCGATCGCCTTCAGCGGAACGTCGTTCATCTCACGAACATTCGGCAGTTGGCTGTTGCTGTAAATGTTGTAATCGAGCGGCCCGATACGTACGTCGCCCGCAGGCAGAATTGAGTTCGCCTCGTTGACGGTGCGTACCACGTCCATGGGGCTAAGCTGCGTCGCCTGCAGCTTTACCGGATCGATGTAGAACTGGATTTGCCGGTACTTGCCGCCGTAGGGCTGCGGCACGGAGGCGCCGGGCACGTTCGCAATCTGGTTGCGAACAGTGAATTGCCCCTCATCGTGAAGTTGAGTTTCGCTCATGCCCTGGCCCTTCAAAGTCACCAGGCAGACGGGCATGTTGGAGGCGTCGAACTTCAGCACCACCGGAGGCAGCGTTCCCTGCGGCAATCTTCGTAAGTCCGCCAAGGCGAGATTGGCGATCTCGCTCACTGCGGCGTCGGAGTCTGTACCTGGCTGAAAGTAAACCTTGATAAGACTAACGCCGGTTAGCGAGCGCGAGGTGATGTGGTCGATATTGCTGCCCAGGGTGAAGAAACGCTCGAAGGTATCGGTGATGTCACCTTCAATCTGCTGTGGCGGCATGCCGCTGTAGAAGGTGGCAACAACTACGACGGGGATCTGAATCTGGGGGAACAAATCGACCGGCATGCGCACCACGGTGGTCACGCCGACAACCACGATGCCCAGGCACAACATCAGGATGAAGAACGGATACTTGATGGCAAAGGTTGGCATGGGCTACTCCGTCGCCGAGTCATTCTGCGCAGACGTAAAGATCGCCTTCCTTGGCTTGACGACTTCACCTGCCTGATAGCTGCCCAGGTTGCCGACAATCACCCGTTCGCCTTCGGCAAGTCCGCTGAGGACCTCGGCGCGGTTGGGGCTTTCGACGCCCAGCTTCACCTGGCGTACCTGCACTCGGTCCTGTGGATCCAGCACCAGGACGCTCGTCTTATCGCCTGATCGCAGTATCGAAGTAACCGGAATGGTCAGGGCGTCGCGCCGGCTATTCGCCAGCAGCGTAACGTTGGCGTACATGCCGGGCTGCAGGCGATAGTCAGGATTGGGCACGTCGATCTCCACCTGCATGGTGCGCGTGGCGGGATCGAGGGCGTCAGTGTAGCGCGTCACCCTGCCGCTGAAGTGCTCGCCCGTAGACTGCACGGCAACATCGGCGGTGTCGCCCACCCGAACCTTGGACGCCAGCGACTCCGGCACGGGAATGCGCAATCGCAGGAGATTGCTCTGGGCCACGGTGACGACCGGAAGCCCGGAAGTGTTGGAGGTCCCGGCCTGGACCAGCGAACCGGTATCGGCGAAGCGCCAGGTCACGACGCCGTCATAGGGAGCGACGATCTTGGCGTAGTTGTTCAGCGCCGCATAGTGCTGCTGGTTAGCTTGTGCAACTGCGAGTTGCTGCTTGGCGGCAGCCAGCGCGGATTTCGCCGCATCGACTTGGGCCTGCGAGGCACGGTCTTTCGCGGTGGCGTCGTCGAGCTCCTGCTGGGCAATAAGACCGGGGCGCGCTTTGTCGGTGTTGATGAGGCGCACCGCATTCGCGTGCAGCGCGACGTAATCGGCCTCGGCGCGGTAAACCTCGCTCTGCGCCCGCTGGATTTCTTCCTCCGCATGGTGCACGGCGGCCTGGGCCTCATCCACTTGTGCGACCAGTTCCGGGATCTCCAGCACCGCCAGGACCTCGCCGGTGTGGACGCGGTCGCCAATATCGACGTAGATGCTCTTGATGTAGCCGGCGACTTTGGCGTGGAGCTCCACATTCTGATACGGCGTGAACTGGCCCGCAATGGAGAGCGAGTTGGAAACCGTCTCGCGCACCACCGGAGCGACAGCGGCATACACCGCCCCGCTTTCCTCCGCGCCGCTGCTCGCGGTGCTCGGCTGCAAGCCGCCGGCCCGCACATGCCAGACGATGCCCGCGAGCACGAGCAATAGCAAAAGCGCTCCCACAAGAAGCACGGTGCGGCGGCGGCCCGTCGGGGATTTCACTTCATCCGAAATTTCGTCGGCAGCCATTGGCATGCGCTTTCCTCACTTCCAGCTACACGGCTTTGCGACACCGAATGGTTCAGCATCCACCTTTAGGAACGGAAACCTGGGTTCAACTTCCTGCTCGCGAAAAATGGCCGAAAAGAACCTAGCTCTGGAAGGGAGGTGGCCGCAGAAATCGATGCAAATGCCGGAGGCGAAGATTGCTTGGGGGAGGAACTCTCGATGCAAACTGGAGACGTGGCTGATTCAGCAAAACGAGCCCGAGTAGGCTTACCAACGCACAGAACAAGGGCACCGCGGACGGCGGAAGAACGGGTGCGTCCATCTTCTGCCCGCTCACCCACATCTTGCTAGAGGTTGAGGGCGTGACTTTTGTCTGGGCAGCGGCGCCGTAGAGCGCGGTCTTCGCATGCAGAGCGAAGAAGAACACTAGCACGCAGAACAGTACGGGCACGGCGGCCCGCAGCATCTTGCCCCGTTTCGTACGAGGATTCAAAAGCGGCACCAGCTAATTATTATACGCAGGGAAGGGCTGTTGGTGAGCATGGTGCTTAGATCGCTGGATAACTTGTAGAATCGAATGGTGAACCTCGGAGCAGGCAATCGGTCACGCAATGTCGCCACGCGGCTCGGGATTTTCTATTGAGAAGCGATCACGCCAAACAAGATACTTCTGGTGCGCTTCAGTGCTCTGGGCGATGTCATTCAAACGCTGCCGGTTCTGAGCATGCTGCGCGACAGCTTCCCCGACGCCAAGATCGGCTGGGCGATCGATACCGAACTGGCGCCGATGGTTGAGGGTCATCCCGCGCTGGACTACCTGCATTGCTGCTCGCGCAGAAACTGGTCGAAAGCCATCCTCCGGCCCAACCGCTGGCCTGCGGCGATTCGCGACTTCCGGGCCTTCGTAAACGAAGTACGGGCCGTCGGCTACGACGTCGCCATCGATGCGCAAGGGCTGTTCAAGACGGCGCTCCTTCCAGTCCTGGCCGGCATAAGGCGGCGGATCGGGTATAGGCACGGACGCGAATTCAGCAGCATCTTCTACACCGAACAGCATGGCCGTCGTGACGATTACTTCAATCCCGCGGTTTTCCATTTAGAGCACATGGGCCAGTTGGCGCAGGCGATCGGCGCAACCGATTTACGGTATGCGGTGGAACCGCCAGTGGTGCCCGAAGCCGCAAGAAAGCGGATCAGCGTTTTACTGGATGGGGCGTTCGCGTCCCAGGCGCCAATCCTGGCGATATCTCCGGCGACCCAGTGGGCGAGCAAACATTGGCCCGAGGAATACTGGATTGAACTCACATCGCGATTGCTCGCGGAAACTGATTTGAACCTGCTGTTTCAGGGCGCGCCCGTCGACGGCAAATTGACCGGGAGAATCGTCGGCGCTCTCCCACCAGAGTTAGTGGCAGGACGGGTCGTCGATCTTTGCGGCAAAGTGCCGATCGGCGACATGTACGCGCTCTTCGAAAAAACCCAGGCGGCGATCGGACCCGATAGCGCACCGCTGCATATCGCCGGCGCGGTCGGCGTACCGGTGCTGATCGGCATCTACGGTCCGACCGGGTACCGCCGAACTCCGCCCATCGGCAGCCCGCATATCCGGCTGTTATCCAGCGAGGGCGAACTGCCATGCCAGCCTTGCCATAAGCGCGTTTGCCCTCTCGGCACCACCGAATGTATGCTCAGAATCCAACCGGGCGAGATCTATCAGGCCTTGCTGAGCGCCTTGAAAGACGCGGGAATTGAGGTCAAGGCCTGCCATGCCACAACGGTGAGTTAATGCTGCACAGCAACCCAATCGAGGTTCCGCAGAGCACGGCCGCCATAGCGGGCAGAAGCATGCTGAACCTGGAAAAGCTTGCCAAGGCTGAGTTCCACTGCGACCCTTTCGACTACGTTCTGGTCGACGACTTCCTGCGGGACGAATATAAAAGCGCGATCGCAACCGATTTTCCCCCGATCGAGCGCCATGGAAGTTTTGCGCTCGCCACTTTGAAATACGGTCCCGCTTTCGGCCAGTTGGCTGCGGAATTGTTCAGCAAAGAATTTGCTGCCGTTGTGGGCGAGAAGTTCTCGCTCGACCTGGCGCAGTATCCCACGATGCTCACGGTGCGCGGCTGGTGCGATGCCTCCGACGGCCAGATCCACACTGACTCGACCAACAAGCTCATCACGGTGCTTCTGTACTTGAATCCTGTGTGGAACAGCGACGGCGGACGCCTGCGGCTGTTGCGCTCGAAAAAACTGGAAGATTACGTCGCCGAGATCGCGCCTACCATGGGCAGTCTAATTATTTTCAGGCGTAACGACCGTTCCTGGCACGGCCACAAGCCCTTCGAAGGTAAGCGCATGAGCTTGCAATTTAACTGGGTGAATAGCTCCGGGTACATGCGCCGGGAAAGAATTCGGCATCGCGTCAGCTCGTTTCTGAAGCGGCTTCGCGGCCAGACGGCCTACGAAGGATAACTTCTTTGGTCGATGGCGATAGGGTGGAGCACGCCTTCAGGCGTGCGAGTTTAGAATCTGGTTTTGCAGATCTCGCCTTTGTCCGCTCAAGCTTCGCAAATGCCTACCAAGACTGGCGGACCACCGCTTTCCGTCACTATCGTCGCCAAGGATGAACAGCGAACCATCGCTGCTGTACTCACATCGGTGAGCGAATTGGCCGATGAAATCGTCTTCCTCGACAGCGGCTCCAGCGACCGCACATCGGAAATCGCCAAGAGCTTCGATGTGCGCTTCTTCCATCAGCCGTGGCTCGGCTACGCAGAGCAGAAAAATAAGGCAATCGAACTGGCATCGGGCGAATGGATTCTCAGCCTCGACGCGGATGAAGTTCTCAGCCCTGCGTTGCAGGACGAAATTCGCGGTCTACTTCAGCATGGGGTCGCCCCGGAGATTGCCGGGTTCAAAATACCTCGCGTGCTGTTCATTGGGGACTCGCCGGTCCGAGGCGGCGGATTCTATCCCGACGCGCAGTTGCGCCTCATTCGCCGAGGGCGAGGCCGTTTTCAGCCCAGGGTAGTTCATGAATCCATCAAGCTCGAAGGCCGGGTAGCTCAACTTAAGAACGACATGCTGCACTATGCGTACGCGGATGTAGAGCAGTTTGCTGAGACCATGGATCAATACGCTCGGCTGAGCGCTCAACACTACTTGGAGCACGAGAATACTGCTTGGCGCGGCAGCCGCCTGAACCAGGTCTTGAGTCCGCTGTGGACATTCTTCTATCGGCAGATTGTGCGCGGTGGGATTTTCCACGGCAAGTTGTGCTGGCGGCTGAACCTGATATATGCCGGTTACGTGCGCAAGAAGATTCGCTATCTGCGAGAGTTGGCCAATGCCTGACGAAATGCATACTATTCGTTCGCGACGATCCGATGAAGCAGTGGAAAATCAGCGAGGCCGATTACAAGGAGCGCATGTTCTGGGACGACTACATGGCGGCCTACGAGGATGCCATATCGCGCTGCAGAACCGAACATGCTCCGTGGTTCATTATCCCCGCCAATCACAAGTGGTTTCGCGATCTCGCCGTCGCACGAATCATTGTGGAACACCTGGAAGGGTTAAACATGCAATATCCCAAGCCTAGGGCAGACCTCGAACGCATTCGGCGTGGCCGAGCCCCGGCAGCGGCGACACTGCGACGCCGCTTGGTAAAATTGAAGCTTGCCTTCCGTCAAGAAAACCGCCAAATCAGCAACCGTGTCGAGCGCAGCCAAACCTGCGACCGCGGTCAAGCCGCCGATCGCCGTGCCGGCTGAGCCCGCCGGCTCCAAGGGCCGCGTCTACCTGATCGATGCGATGTCGTTCATCTTCCGCGCCTATCATGCGATGGCACGGCAGCGGCCCATGTCGACCAAGACCGGCATTCCCACCAGCGCGACCTTCGTCTTCGTCAACATGCTGCGTAAACTGCGCGCGGACTTTGCGCCGCAATATCTGGCTGCAGTCTTCGACGTAAGTGCGCCGACCTTTCGCGACGAGCAGGCGGCGGCAATCGGCAGCACTCGCAAGTTCGACAGCAAAACTCAAACCTATATTGACGTTGCCTACGACGGCTACAAGGCGAACCGCGTGGCCATGCCCGCAGACCTCGCGCAGCAGGTGCCGTACATTCGCCGCGCGCTCGACGCCTATCGCATCCCGATCCTCGAGGCGCCCGGTTTCGAAGCCGATGACGTGATCGGTACGCTGGCGCGCAAGGCCGTCACTGACGGCTACTCGGTGTTCGTCGTCTCCAGCGACAAGGACATGATGCAGTTGGTCGGCGACCGCATCTGCGTGCTGAATCCTCCCAAGGACAACCTGATCTGCGACGCCGCGAAGGTCAAGGAGATCCTCGGCGTGCCGCCGGACAAAGTGATTGACGTGATGGCCCTGCGCGGCGATTCTATCGACAACATTCCGGGAGCGCCCGGTATTGGCGATAAGGGCTCGGTCGAACTGATCCAGCGTTTCGGCACCGTGGAGAACACGCTGGAGCACGCTGCTGAGGTCGATCGCAAGACCTATCGCGAATCGCTGCAGAATAATCGCAACGCGATCCTCATCAGCAAGCAGCTCGTCACCATCGATACCAACGTCGCCGTGGATTTCGAGCCAGAAAAGATGCGGGCGCAGGAACCCGACGCAACGGCCGCACGCTCGCTCTTCACCGAGCTGGAGTTCAACACGCTGGTGCAGGATTTCCTGAGCGAGAGCATCGAGCTGGGCGAAACGGATTACCGCGAGGCGAAGAACGCCGACGAAATACAAGCCGTCATTTCGGCGGCGAAGAAGAAAGATGGGGTGCTCGCATTTGCGCTGGAGTCGTCGCCAACTTCGGCAACCGCTCCCTCGCAGGATGATGAGAGCGAAAACGATGATTCCGATCAGCTCTCGCTGGGAGCTCCGCCGCCACTCGAACCTGCCGCAACTGCGACCGCAACTTGTCGCGTGGCCATCAGCGCTTCCGAAGGCAACGCGCTGGCCGATCGCGCTCGATGATGCGAAACTCGCCGCGCCTTTGCAGCAGGCACTGGCGGACGAGTCGATCGCCAAGACCGTTCACGACTACAAATCCGCAACACACGTTTTGCGCGAGCAGGGAGTTGAGCTCGCCGGCGTCGAGCACGATCCCCTGCTCTACGCCTATCTACTCGATCCCACGTACTCCACGTACGGCCTGCCCGAGATCGCGTTCCGCACCTTCAGCCTGAAGCTGGGGCCTTCACCGGCCGAGGCCGCCGATGTGACCTTGCGGCTCACGCACAAGCTACGCGACGAAGTAGAGCGCGCCGGACTCCGCAAAGTTTACGACGACATCGATCTTCCCATGGTCGCGGTGCTGGCGCGCATGGAAGCTGCCGGCGTCAAGCTAGATTGCGATGTGCTGGCGCAAATGTCGCACAAGCTGGCCAGCGATATCGACGCCAAGGCGCGCGAGATCTATGACAAGGCGAGAGTCGAGTTCAACATCAACTCTCCCAAGCAGCTCGGGGACGTGCTCTTCAACAAGCTGAACCTGCCCAAGCCGATGAAGTACGGTAAGGGAAAGACGATTTCGACCGCCGTCGATGTGCTGGAAGGACTGGCCGCCGAGCACGAAGTGCCGAAGATGGTGCTCGATTATCGCCAGCTCTCAAAGCTGAAGTCGACCTACGTCGATGCATTGCCCGCGCTGCTGAACTCCTGCACGAAACGCCTGCACACCACCTTCAACATGGCCGGCTCGGCGACGGGCCGTCTGTCGTCGGTGAACCCGAACCTGCAGAACATTCCCATCCGCACTGAACTGGGTCGCGAAATCCGCGCCGCCTTCGTTGCCGAGCCCGGTCACGTCCTGCTGAAGGCCGACTACTCGCAGATCGAGTTGCGCCTGCTGGCGCACTTCTCCGGCGACAAGCTGCTGGTCGAGGCCTATCGCGCCGGACAAGACATCCACACCCTCACCGCGTCGCAAGTGTTCGGCGTCCCGCCGCTGATGGTCAACGCCGAGCATCGCCGCCGCGCCAAGGCGGTGAATTTCGGCATCGTCTATGGGCTATCGCCGTTTGGTTTGTCGCAGCAACTCGGGATCGACACCAAAGAAGCCAAGCGTTTCATCGACGCCTACTTCGAAAAATACAGCGGCGTGCGCGAATTCATCGACCGCACGCTGGAGCAGGCCCGCCGCGATCAGAAAGTCTCGACGCTGTTCGGCCGCGTGCGCCCCATTCCCGACATCCACAGCAAGAACTTCAACCTGCGCGGATTCGCCGAGCGCACGGCGGTCAACACGCCGCTGCAAGGCACCGCCGCCGACCTGATCAAAATCGCAATGATTCGCATTGACAGGGAACTGCGCGAACGCAACCTCGCATCCAAGATGTTGCTTCAAGTGCACGACGAGTTGGTCTTCGAAGTACCCGAAGCTGAAATCGACAGCATGAAGACGCTTGTCCGGGAGCATATGGAAAACGTGCACGAGCTCAAGGTCCCGCTGCAAGTGGATGTAGGCGTGGGACCGAACTGGCGTGACCTGGAATAAGTCGATGTTTGCGGGCCACAAACCCGGAAAGCGCCTGGATTCGCAACCTCGCATTATCGCCGCAGCAGACCGCATGGCTGACGGCGGCGGTTGCGGAATACATCCGCGCGCAACGCGAGAAATATTACGGCCGCGCGGTCGCGCTCACGTTTAGCGAGCTCTGGAGGCGCTTCTTCTCTGCCTCCGATCTCGAACGCATTCGCGCCGTGCAAGCGGGAGGGTCATCGCAGACCGCCAAATCTGCGGCCGTGGACCGCGTTTCCAACCCGCCCTTCTACGCCGAACTCGAGAATCTCGGCTTCACCGGTCTGCCCGACTTCGCCACCATGCCGGCCATCACCTTCGACGACGTGGTTGTCTTCCACGAGCCACTGACGCCGCAATTGATCTTCCACGAGCTCGTGCATGTCGTGCAGTACCGGCTGCTCGGCGTCGATGAATTCGCGCGACTCTACGTTCGCGGCTACTTGCACGGCGGCTATGAGGGGACGCCGCTGGAGATTTGTGCCTACGAACTCGACGGCCGCTTCATCATGGGCAGCGTGGGATTTGACGTTGAAGGCGAAGTGCGCGAGTGGATGAAGAACGGAAGGCTTTGAAGCCGGCTGCGCCTTATTGGTTCACCACGGAAGCACGGAATGCACGGAAATTTGGGGTGGCGAACAGGTCTTCTGGTAGGCGCCTCGAGTATCGCCAACGCTTAATGCCTTTTTTCGTCCATTCCGTGCTTCCGTGGTGAAATCGCTCTTCACTTCCCCGCCACTGCCGGCTGCGCCAGGAAGCGCTCCATGAACTTCGTATCGAAGTTACCGGCGCGAAAGTCGGGATCGCGCATGATGCGCCGGTGCAGCGGAATGGTGGTGTGGATGCCCTCGACCACAAACATCTCCAGCGCGCGCGCCATGCGCGCAATCGCTTCATCGCGGTCACGGCCCCGCGCCACCAGCTTGGCAATCAGCGAATCGTAATACGGCGGAATCACGCCCTCCGCATAGGCCGCGGTATCCACTCGGATTCCCGTGCCGCCCGGCATATTGAACGCCGTGATCTTGCCGGCTGACGGGGTGAAGCGCTCGGGATGCTCGGCATTGATGCGGCACTCGATGGCGTGCCCGCGGAAGTAGACTTTTTCCTTGATGATGCTGCCCAGCTTCTCGCCCGCAGCGATCAGGATTTGCGACTTCACCAGGTCGACATCGGTGGTCATCTCCGTCACCGGATGCTCCACCTGAATGCGGGTGTTCATCTCGATGAAGTTCAGGCTGCCGTCCTCGTCCATCAGGAACTCGACCGTGCCCGCATTCATGTAGCCGACGCTGCTCAGCGTCTTCACCAGGATGCCGCCAATCCGGTCGCGCAGTTCCTGGTTCACCTTCACCGAGGGCGCCTCTTCCACCAGCTTCTGGTGGCGCCGCTGGATGCTGCACTCGCGCTCGCCCAGGCTCATCACATTGCCGTGCTCGTCGGCCAACACTTGGAACTCGATGTGGCGCGGCCGCTCGATGAACTTTTCCATGTAGAGATCGCCGTTGCCGAACGCGCCTGCAGCCTCCGACTGCGCCGCGTGGTAGAGGTTGGGCAGCTCCTCTTCGCTGCGAATCACCCTCATGCCGCGTCCGCCGCCGCCGGCCGAGGCCTTCACGATCACCGGAAACCCCACACTGCGCGCCCACTCCGCCGCCTCGTCTGCCGAAGCGACGATGCCGTCCGAGCCCGGCAGAATCGGCACGCCATACTTCTTCATGGTGGCGCGGGCTTTCTCTTTCTCGCCCATCAGCCGCGTCACCTCCGGCGGTGGCCCGATGAACTTGATCCCGCACGCCCCGCAAACCTCGGCGAAATTCGCATTCTCGCTCAGCAGGCCGTAGCCGGGATGAATGGCGTCGACGTTGGCGATTTCCGCCGCGCTGATGACGGCGGGAATGTTGAGGTAGCTCTCATTCGGCCGCGGCGGCCCGATGCAGATGGCCTCATCGGCAAAGCGCACGTGCAGGGAATTGCGATCAGCTTCGCTGTAGATGGCGACAGCGCGGACGCCGAGTTCCTTGCATGCGCAAATGACGCGCAACGCAATCTCTCCGCGATTGGCTATGAGGATCTTCTTGAACATGGGATTTCAATTCACCACGGAAGCACGGAATACTCGGAAGGGAACTGGTTTCGAAGTCTTAGTTTTGAAAGTCGCGAACCTACAGTGTTTCAACCTGGACCGCCCGTCTGGCGCCAATTGCAAAAATTTCCATGCATTCCGTGCTTCCGTGGTGAACACGCATTTGTTGCGGCATCACTGTTTCCGGATGCCGAACAGCGGCATCCCGTACTCCACTGGGCTCCCGTTGCTTACGAACATCTTGGCCAGCACGCCCGAGACTTCCGCCTCGATTTCGTTCATCAGCTTCATGGCCTCGATGATGCAAAGCACCTGGCCCTCTTTGACCGCGTCACCAACTTTGACGAAGGGCGGCGTGCCCGGCGACGGCGCCTCATAATAGGTGCCCACGATGGGCGACTTCACGATGTGCAGGTCAGCTTCGGCAGCCGGCTCTTCCGCCTTCTTCTCCGCCGCCGATGCTGCGGCAGGTGGCGCAGGCGCGCTCGGCGACGGGACAGGCGGCGCGACAACCGCCGCGACTGGCTGTACCGGCATCGCCGCCGCCACCTGGACCATGGGAGCTGCCGAGTTCCCGCGCTTAACGTGCACCTTCACGTCGCCGCGCTCCAGTTCGAACTCGGTTATATCGTGTTCGACGAGCAGCTCGATCAGTTCTTTGATTTCTTTTTGGTTCATTCCATTCCGTTCGGGTAAGTTAATGCCGCAAACAGGAACGCTTTCACCACGGAAGCACGGAATTCACGGAATTCGGATTTTCTTTTGATCTCCGCCGATCGCCGTATTTCTGTAGCGTTCGTCGCTCAACCGCGAAGCGGCGATTAACACATCGACTTCATACCTGTTCCGTGAATTCCGTGCTTCCGTGGTGAACCACACGTCTCAAATTTCAATCAGCTCTTTTTTCACCGGCGTCAACACCTCGCATCCGCTCGCCGTCACCAGCACCATGTCTTCAATGCGAATGCCGCCCCGGCCCGGGATGTAAATTCCTGGTTCGATGGTAATGACCATGCCCGGGCGCAACTCCTCGGCTTGACCTTTTCCCAGGCGCGGCGGCTCATGGATTTCCAGCCCCACGCCGTGTCCGGTGGAGTGCGTAAAGTAACGATCCAGCCCGGCCCGGCGCAGCACCTGGCGCGTCGTTTTGTCCACTTCGCCCGCCGTTTTGCCGGGTTTTACGGCGGCAACGCCCGCTAACTGCGCTTCCAGGACAGCTTCGTACCACTGGCGCTCTTCGCGGCTGATCCGCCCCACATGCACGGTGCGGGTCATGTCAGAGCAGTAGCCCCGCAGTATAACACCCGAATCGACCACCACGAACCCGCGGCGCGGGACCGGCTCAGCCGAAGCGCGCCCATGCGGAAGCGCTGATCGCTTTCCGGCGGCCACGATCGTCTCGAACGACATTCCGTCCGCGCCGGCTTCGCGCGCGGCAAACTCCAGCCGGCCGGCAACTTCGGATTCCCGCACTCCCGGACGGATCGACCCCAGCGCCTGCTCGAACACCTTGGCTCCCAGCGCAACTGCAGAGCGGATAATGCGTTGTTCCTCCGCGTCCTTGATCAGTCGCTGGCGCATCACCAGCCCGGAGGTCGTCCTGAAGTTGACTTTCCTAGGAAAGGTTTTCCGCATAGCACTGGCGGCGGCAACGCTGATAACATCAGCCTCAAATCCCAGTTTGATTGACGCCCTCGGCGACATGAGCTTGGCCGCCGATTGCATTAGTGCCCCCTTGGCGATCACGACCCGCGCGCCGTGAACTTCTTCGCGCGCTTGCTGCGTGTAACGGCCATCGGTGAACAACGTCCGGCGATCACGCAAGAACAGCAGCAGCCCATTGCTGCCGGTGTAGCCGCAGAGATAGCGTAGGTTGGCCGGATGCGTGACCACGAAGCCGTCGAGGCGCTCGGCCCCGAGCATCCGCTGAAACTCTGCTTGTCGGGAGGAATAGTCCATCAGTCCTGATTCTCGCGTTACAACGCGTTTCTAGAACTGCGCTATCGTCGGGTGCCCCAGAGCCTGCCCTGAGCTTGCCGAAGGGGCTCGCGCGTTTCGAGACCTGGGAGGGTAGCTGCGGGGCACTCACCAGTCACGACGTTTCAATACTGCGTTATCGTCAACGGCTGCGTCGTCTCTTTGCTGGCGCGATACACATGATGGTGCCCCGACCGATGCGCGACCGCATCCGCGCGCACATAATACGTCGCCGGGCCCGGACTCGAGCCGAACGGGATCACCTCGGTCGTCGCCTGAGCGCCAAGCCGCAGGTGTTGGTATCCCAGCGTGGTTGCGCGCCCGATCTGATTTACCGCGACCACCACGACGGTCAGGTCGAACTCCTCCGGCGTCTGATTGGAGACGATCGCCGACCCCGAAATCGTATTGCCGTGAACCTTGGGGGCGTCTTGCCACTCGATGGTCAAGCCGGCGATGACGTGAATGGTCAAGTCGCGTTGCACCTGATTTTGCGGGATGCTGGAATCGCTGACAACGACGGTGAAGGTGTAATCTCCGGGCGCGGTCGGAACGCCGGAGATCACACCCGTATGTCTGTGCAGGTGGCAGCCGGGCGGAAGCTGCCCGCCCGTTAGTTGCCAGGTATAGGGCTGAGCTCCGCCGGTCACCTGGAGCGGCAACGTGTAGTTCTGCCCGACAATCGCGCCCTGGCTCGGCACTGCCTGCATCTGCAACGTCTGCGCCGGCAACAGGCAGCTCGCGAAGCAAGCGAAAGTGAGGATGGCAACCACACGCCCAAGCATAAGAGAGATTATAGGATGTCGTATTCGGGTACGCTGGAGCACATGATTCAATCGGGTGCCCAACTCGTGGTGAAACACTGAACTTAGCCGATCGGCTCGACCAGCATCTCTCTGCCGGCCTTATCGCAGAACGTCATCGTCAGGAAATTAGCTACTTTGGGAGATAAGTTGCTTGGCGAGTCCCGATTCGGAACACGAATCCCTACAGCGCGCCGGCCGTCCGCCGGTTCCGGCGCTTCGTTGATCGCTTGCTGCATATCGTAAACCGATTGTCGATCCCAGTACAAGGAGCCTGTGTTGTTTCGCGTCCAGTTCTTGTGGGATCAGATCCTCACAGGGTTGAGAACAGGCATCCTTGTCTTCTTGCGGTTGACTGCACCAAGGGAGGTGCAAACACCCAAACTTGGGCTATGCCCTGCTAGGCCCCTCAGTTAGGGCGTGATCTCCCAAACAACACCGCAGCCTAGCGTGTAGCAATTTCCCCCTTGCATACCACCGAGAGAAGTCGTTCCATAGAGATTGCCGTTCGTATCCAGGGCAACTCCGCTGAGTGGATTTCCCCCGTCAGTTCCGCCAGTGAAATCGTGCAGGCTGGTGTAGGTCCAACCTCCGTTTATCGGTGTCAGCTTGAAAACGCTGCCGTAGTGATGGGTACCCGCATCGTAGGTCGCACCGTATAGGTTACCTGCTGCATCCATGGCTAGGTTGCCCTGAGGGCCTGAATTGTCAATGCCACCTGGCACACTGTACAGCACGGAGTAGAACCAGCCCCCTCCGGAAGATGTCAACTCGAATACGGTGCCGCTATCGTCTAAACCTCCGCCAGTGGTTGTCCCGTAGAATTTGCCCGTTCCGTCAAAAGTCAGTGCGCCCTGCGGCCCTTGTCCGTCATTTCCCCCTAGAAAATCATGGAGAGTACTCGTCGTCCAGCCGGACCCGGTGGGCGCCAATTGGAACAAAGTTCCATCGCCCGACAAGCCTCCCGTGGCCGTCGTCCCATAGAGGTTGCCGGCGCTATCGAAGATCATTCCACTTTCAGGAAAGGCCCCATCATGGCCGACACCGGTGAATGTATGGAGAAGGCTTTCCGTCCACTCGCCGTTGAGAAACGTCAGTTGGAAAACGATTCCCTCGCCGGACGAGCCGCCCCGCGGCGTGGTCCCATAGAGAGCGCCGGTAGGATCAAAAACCAGAGCTGTGCTGGGGTCGATCCCGTCGCTGCCTCCCTGAAATGAATAAATCACGTTCTCCGTCCAACTGCAGACAGCGTTTTTGCAGGCTTGGGCCGGAGGCCTCAGATTGAAAACCGTGCCACACCCCTGCGGGCACTGGCCACCGCCAGAACCAGTTCCTCCCTCGTAAGTCGTGCCGTAAAGCGTGCCATTAGGCCCGAACACTACTCCGCCGAGAGGCATAAACTCATCACTGCTGTTGAAAAATGTGTAAAGGGTATGCAGAATCCAGTTCCCGTTGGAACGTTTCAGTTGAAAAACCGTTCCCGGGCCACCCGGGTCGGTGGTTGTACCGTATAGGTTGCCCGCGCTGTCCAGTGTCAGGATGCCGGTGGGTTGGTTTCCATCGCCGCCACCGGTGAAGGTGTGAATTACGTTGAACGTCTGCGCTTGGGCGTAGTGCGGTCCGCCGACCGCCAGAACCAACGTCGTCGCAATGGCTAGCGCGGATGACGCTGACCGCAAGCTAATTCCAATCCGCCTTGGCTGCTGTTCCGAGTTCCCCATGATTGCCATCCTTGGCTGAACGCGACCTTGACGATTGCAGTTTGGACGCCCCGCACTATATACCCAGACATTCTCGACTGCCAGGGGAAAACGATAACTAGCGCAATCAGGCGGCCATTACACTCATGATCCGGCCAGCGCAATTGGTTGTGCAACGGGCGCTTCCGTGGCGAGCGACGGCGTGCGGCTTTATTTTGAGGTGCGCGACCTCGACGCCTTCTGCCAGAGACTGCGCAACCGGGGCTTCGTTTTCACGCAGCAGCCGCAAATGATGCCGTGGGGCTGGCGCCATGCCTACCTCAACGATCCTGAAGGGCGCGAGATGAGCCTCTACTGGGCCGGAGACCTGCGCATGAAAAAAAGCGTGATGAAGGTGGCGCGCGAAGCTGCAGGCTGAGCTGTTTTCGTGATCATTCCGCACAATGCAAGTTGACCCTATTTCGCACGCAGCCTAACATTACCGCGAGCGGCATGAGGTTTGGCGGATGGTAGTCGGCGAGATCGTTTCCCACTATCACATTGTGGGGAAACTCGGCGGTGGTGGTATGGGGCTGGTCTATGACGCCGAAGATGTGCGTCTGGGCCGCCATGTCGCGCTAAAGTTTATTCCCGCCGATACCGCCAGCGATCCCAAGGCGCTGGAGCGCTTCGTGCGCGAAGCCCGCGCCGCTTCGCAGCTCAATCATCCCGGCATTTGCACCATCTACGACATCGAGGACGACGCCAACGGGCAGCCCTTCATCGTCATGGAGAAGCTGGAAGGCGAGAGCCTCAAGGACCGGCTTCGCGGCGAGCCCATGGAACTCGAAGAGATCCTCGATATCGGCATCCAGGTGGCCGATGCGCTCGCCGCCTGCCACGAAAAAGGCATCATCCATCGCGACATCAAGCCGGCCAACATCTTCATCACCCACAGCGGACAAGTCAAGATTCTGGATTTCGGCTTGGCGAAGCTGGCGCCCGGCTTCGCCACCGGCGATTACGTCTCGGCCGAAGATCCGCTGTCCATCGCCGGCGACATTTTTGGCACCGCGGTTTACATGTCTCCGGAACAAGCGCGCGGCGAAGAGCTTGACGCGCGCACCGACATCTTCTCCCTGGGCAGTGTGCTGTACCAGATGGCGACCGGCAAGAAGGCGTTCGCCGGCAACAATACGGTCACCACGCTGGAGGCCGTGCTCAACCGCAAGCCCATCCCGCCGCTGAAGCTCAATCCCAATCTGCCGCCGGACCTGCAAGGCATCATCGGGCGCGCGATGGAGAAGAACCGCGGCAATCGCTATCCGAGCGCGGTGGCGCTGAAGGCCGATTTGCAAGCGTTGAAGCGCGAGACCGATCCCGGTCTGACCTCCAGCGGCCGCATTCGCTCGCCGTTTCCCTATCGCATCGCGACCACGACCTTCCAAACCACCAGCCGCTGGCAAACCTATCTTCTGATCGCGATGAGCGCCGTGCTGATCATGCTGCTGACGGTCGGCGGACTGTGGTGGTTCAAGCATCGCCCGGGCGCGCCGGGTGCGGCGAAGAACACCATTGCGGTGTTGCCGCTGCAGAACGTGAACGGCGACGTCAGCGTCGATTTCCTGCGCTACGCACTGGCCGATGAGATCGCCAACGTGCTGACCTACAGCCGCACCCTCGACGTGCGGCCATCTTCGCTCACCCGCAAGTATTCCGGCGGCGATATCGATCTGCAGAAGGTTGGCCGTGAGCTGCACGCTGCAACTTTGCTGACCGGACATTTTGTCAAGCAAGGCGAAAACCTGCTGGTCACGCTGGAGGCGATCGATGTGCGCGACGACCGCGTCTTCTGGCAAACTACCTTCACCGCGCCCGCTCAGGACTTGATTGCCCTGCAGTCCGACATGGCGGCGCAGCTACGCCAGGGATTGCTGCCGACCCTGGGCGTGACCGGCGCGACGGTGGCGACGGCTACGCGCCCCAAGAATCCCGAAGCTTACGACCTGTATCTGCACGCGCTGGCGCTGCCCCACGATCCCGGTCCGAACAAAGACGCGGTAGCCGTGTTGCAGAATGTGGTGCAGATGGATCCGGCCTACGCGCCCGCATGGGAGCAGTTGGGCCTGCGCGCCTACTACGATTCGACCTACTCGGACGGCGGCGAGACCATGTTCCAGCTCTCCAATCATGCGTGCGAGACGGCGCTGCAACTGGATCCCAACCTGACGCTCGCGGCGGGACAGTTGATCACCAACCGGGTGGAGCGCGGCGAACTAGGCAAGGCCTATCAGGCGGCGCAGGACTTGGTGAAGCGCCGCCCGGAGAACGCTCAGGCGCACTTCGTCATGAGCTACGTCTATCGCTATGCGGGGATGTTGCACGAGGCCACTAACGAATGCAACACCGCGCTGGGGCTCGATCCCGGCAATTACATCTTCCGCTCCTGCGCGTGGCCGTTCATGGATCTGGGCAATACGGATCGGGCGGCGGATTTCGTTCGCTTGGATGCGGGATCGCTATGGGCCTCGTACGTCACGCCTTATTTGTTCTTGCGCGCGGGCAAGGTTGCCGAAGCGCGCGAAGCGGTGAAACAGATGCCGACCGCCCCGCGCTATCATCGCGACCTCTTCGAGTCGTGTCTCAATCTGCGGCCGGCGTCGGAGCTGGACCGCCTGGCGCATGAAGCCGAGACCAGCTTCCCCGCCGAGCCCGATCCCGAGCTCTGGTACAACGAGGGCGCGCTCTTCGGCTTTTGCGGCAAGAAGCAGGCGGCTCTTCATCTGCTGGAAAGCGCGATCGAAAACAATTACTGCTCGTACGACAATCTGCTGACCGACCCTTTACTGGCCAAGCTGCGTTCCGACCCGGACATCGACAAGCTGCTGACCGCAGCCCACCAATGCCAGGAAGCGGTGCGGGGAACGAACACAGCGCAGGCGCGGTGACGCGTCCTGGTTAAGATTACGAAGGTAGGGGTACGGACGGTGGCCAGTGGTCAGTTACTGGTCGCCAGTTGTCGGTTGCCGGCTGTCAGTTGTCCTGTCTGTTGCCGATGCGCGACCGCTCCGAATCAGTGCAGCTTCGACGAACACCCGAGCGCCGTAGGCGCGAAAGAAGATAGCCCAGCGTTTCAACGCTGGGTAGGCGTGATAAAGGAAGCCGAGTCCCTCAGGGACGGCACATGACGCGCGCGAGCTGCCGCCGCCTGATTTCTCGCAATTCAAGCCGGCGCGGATAGTGGGAACCCGGCAGCCCCGGATTGAGCGGTTGCTGTAAGATTGATCGACGGCATCACCCTTTTGAACTTATGAACACTGTAGCGACGAATCCCACTGCATCACCGGCCGTGACTTTCCCGCTGGACCCACTGCAAAGCGTTCCGGGCACGGTCGATGTCGAATATCGTCGGCGCACGGTAGAAGGCATCCTTGAGAGCTATCACAGCAATTACGATGTGCTGTCGGAAGCGGTGCAGAACGCCGTAGACGCAGTCGAGGACGCGAAGCTCGCTGGTTTAGGTGCGCCTTTCTTAATCGAAGTGACTGTAAACTTGACGGAAAACACCATATCCGTCCTCGACTCAGGAATCGGAATGACGCCTGAACAAGTAACGAGTGCATTTGCGCCGCACGTTACCTTCAAGAAACACTCGCCGGTAAAGGGTAAACGCGACAAGAGAAACATGTACCGCGGGTATAAAGGCGTGGGTATGACCTACCTCGCCTACGGTACCGACGACATTACGATTCACTCGAAGCAGCAGGGAGAAAAGGCGACCCAGGCCCGGATGCAATATGGCCGGGCGTGGGCTACGGGCCAACGCACCGACCCCGCTTTGATGGTGCAGGATGAATCGTCATCGCCGCTCGATCAGCATGCCCGCGGAACATATATCAAGATTCAGTTCTCCCAAAGCACGCGCCCGAGGAGCCTAAGTAAGGTTGCCAGCACGATTGCCATGTGGCGAACAATACTCCGAACAAAGACGGCAATCGGCCAAGTTTTGATGGGGCGTAAGCCCTTAGTTGCGTTTAAGGTAAAACTCAATGTTGAAGAGGGCGGTAAGACCAAGTCGTGCGATGTGGAGCCGGAGTTCTTGTATCCACATGAGCTGAAACGCACTCCCCCTTTCAGGTTCCTGGACCTAATGGAATATCACGCCCAGTACCCCGAGCAGGTGACCCCGCCGCCCGAGAAACTCCGTCAGGATGGTTTGTACTTGGTGTGGGACGCAGATCGTATCGGGAAGGAACTCACGACGGAACAGCAAGCCAGTTATGCCGAGCAGCTGTCGGTTTATTCGCCATATCTATACGCTTTCGTCCCCTATCAGGGCAGCGTCTGGGGAGAGCTGAATCAAATCTCGACGGGGGTTACGATTAGAAACTATCTGTACCCGGGACTAATGCTTGCCGTTAATCGTCAGAGGTTGGCCGATATCTCGGAAATCAATGCGACTCGATATGAAACTTTCAGCAGAAACGTTTTCGTCATAGTTCATTTCGACAACGCCAAGCCGGACCAAGGCCGCAAGACAATAGAAGTTGATGCTGAGGAGTTCGCACAAAAGGCGGCGGATAGAGTAGTGCAGTATCTCGCCAAACAGCGCGCGCTACTACGTCCGTCCGGCGAGTCGCCGACGCCCGAACAGCGCCAGGTTGAAAAAGACCACGAAGACTGGGTGTTCAACGTTCGGACCCATGCTAAAACCGATCCGCTTCACATTCCCCCAGCTGTGTTCGTTAGCACGCCACTGACCGAACAGGACGTTGTGGGTTTGTTCCACCAACTTTGCACCTTGGGTGTGTTTCCTGGAATCCGAATTTACGCCACTAGTCAGAGTCACACTTATGATTGCCTGGTGGAATTCGATTGCGATAGAGACCGTGAAGGCCTTTTATATAAGGGGGAACACGAAAACCCGTTGGGCGTGTCGCCATATACACTGGGAACAGCCAAGCGATTTTCGACAAAGCATCTTACAGTTGAATTCAAGAATAACCTCGATAGTTTGATCGAAGATGTCGAGGGCGAAAGTCCGAAGACTTTCGGCAACATCGACATTTGTGTCTGCTGGTCGCAAGTAGGGGATTCCTTCAAAGGGTATCAACTCACGGTCATCGACGAGAAAAAGCTGGACTCACGCAAGTACCCGGGCGCCACGCACATCCTAACCCGTGACGGCGATTATCATCCCGTAGCCGTCGTCATGTTGAAGACTGTTACCGACATGATCCGTGCTGGGAGAATTCCTTTGAATTCTGGTTCGGCACCTGCGGCTGTCGCCGTCCCTCCAACGCCCAAGAAATCTGGCAAATGAGCCGGTGCCGCCGGCTGAAGCCGGCTCGGAACTTCTATTTCTGCCTACCCAGGACCCAAGTCCTGGGCTAAGTTATTCCGTCCCGCAGAGCGGGACTGGTGTGTCGAGCGGCACGCCGCATGCAGGTAGTGAATAGGGGCCTGGTTGCCGGCGATGAATCCAGCCCGCAGGGCGGCACAATCGTAGCCCCGGGCGTGAGCCCGGGGTAAAGTGCAAAATCCCTCCGAGTCCCTTCAGGGACGACACAAAGGGTCCCTCCGGACGAGACGAGTGTCGCCGGCTGAAGCCGGCTCGGGACTCGTAATGGATCACGTACCCAGGGCTTCCGCCCTGGGCTAACGTCCGTGCCGCCCGTTCCGGGCTCGGTCGAATAGGGCTCCGACACCGATGCTAACGTCCGGCGAAGGTGACGAGCTGCTGCTCATTCTCTTCGAGCACAACATGAATAGCAATTGAGTGAAGACCGAGATTTTCGAGCAGAGCGCAGACGAAGGGGCCTGCTCTAACCCCAAAAGCCCGCTACCTTGTCACCATTGACGCCACCAGCGATCGAAACACTTTCGCCCCGTCGGTCATGCCCAGCTCCGGCTCGCTGGCGCGCTCCGGATGCGGCATCATGCCGAGGACATTGCGTCCCGCATTGCAGATTCCGGCAATGTTCTCCATCGAGCCATTGGGATTGGCTTGCGGCGTGATCTCGCCCGACGGCGTGCTGTAGCGGAAGACGATGCGGTCCTGGTCTTTCAGCTCGGCCAGCGTTCGCTCATCGCAGAAGTAGTTGCCTTCCATGTGGCCAATAGGAATCTCCAGCACCTCGCCTTTGGTGAGTTGCTGCGTAAACGGCGTGTTGGTGCTCTCGACGCGCAGATGTACCGGCTTGCAGACGTACTTGAGCCCGGCGTTGCGCATGAGCGCGCCCGGCAGGAGTCCCGCTTCGCACAGGATCTGAAAGCCGTTGCAGATGCCGAGCACCAGCCCGCCATCAGCGGCGAACTTGCGCACCGATTCCATCACCGGCGAGAACCTGGCGATCGCGCCGGTGCGGAGATAGTCGCCGTAGGCGAAGCCGCCGGGCACGATGATCGCATCGCAGCCTTGCAGGTCGGGTGAATCGTGCCACAGGAATGTGACCGGCTGCTGCTCGACCTCGGAGATCACCCAATACGCATCATGATCGCAATTCGAGCCGGGAAAGATGATGACGCCGAATTTCATAGGAGCAACTAGCGACTAGCAATTAGCAACTAGCAGTTAGCTAAATTTGATCGGACCACGCCGCCTCAACTTCATTATAGCGTTCTACTCCGATGGCGCGCGCCACAGCAGACCGGCCGTTTTTGGCAATCGGCTGCCTGCGGCCTAGAATCAAACAAACATGCGGTTCTCTCACCACATCAGCATCGCCGGCGAGGCGCTGAAGCGATGGTTCATCGCGCAGTGCTATAACTCGCTGGCTATTGGCGCCCTGTGGTGGGCGGGACTGTGGTACCTGCATGTACCGTTCGCGCCCTTATGGGCGATCCTCGCCGCCGGCTTTCAGTTCATCCCGCACTTTGGGCCGGTGCTGGCGTTCTTCGGGCCTGCGCTTGCCGCGCTCATCGCCGACGGCTTCGAAGGATTTCTCTACGTTCTCATCCTCTATGGAGTGGTAGTCGTGGTGGACGGCCTGCTGCTGCAGCCGGCCATTATGCGACGCACCGCGCGCGTGCCTATCTGGGCGTCGCTGATCGTGCCGATCGTTCTCGGCGTGATCTTCGGCTTCTGGGGATTGTTGCTGGCGGCGCCGCTGCTGGCGGTGATCTTCGCCTATCGCGCGTACGGAAGATCGCGCATGCAGCCCGGTGTCCCGCGGCAAACCCCGCCCGGCCAGGTGATCACCGGCGGCCAACTCATATCACCCGGAGGACCGGGACAGTTGCCGCGAGAGCGCCCATCGTGATTTCCGCCTGAACTCGGAACCTGGTTCAACGACTCATCCTGCCGGTTTTGCTACACTCACGGTCCGTGGCTGCCTCAACAACAACCCTGTCGCCTGAGGTGAAAACGCAGCGAATCGAGTCCGTCGACATCGTCCGCGGGTTGGTCATGATCCTGATGGCGCTCGACCACGTCCGCGACTTCCTGAGCGGCGCGGGCAACCCCACCGACCTTGCCACTACCACGGTTCCGCTTTTCTTTACGCGCTGGATTACGCACTTCTGCGCGCCGGTGTTTTTTCTGCTGACCGGAACCGGGGCCTATCTCGCGTTGCGGCGAAGATCCAAACGCCAGCTTTCCTACTTTCTGTTCACCCGTGGGCTGTGGCTGATTTTCCTGGAGCTGGTGCTTATGCGGTGTCTGGCATTTCAGTTCAATTTCGACTATCGCCTCACCATGATCTTCGTTCTGTCGGCGCTAGGCGGGGCAATGATCGTCTTATCGGCGCTGGTGTATCTTCCGGATTGGGCGGTCACGGCGTTTGGCGTGCTGATGATCGCTACGCACAACCTGTTCGATTCCATCGCCTCAACCAATCCGTTCTGGATCATGCTGCATCAGCCGGGATTCATTTTGGATACCCCGAGGTATGCGGTGTTTGTGGCCTATCCTTTGATTCCGTGGATCGGCGTTACCGCGGTTGGCTTTGGGCTGGGGCGGGTTTACGGATGGCCGGCAGAGCGGAGAAAAACCTTTCTGCTGCGACTCGGCGTCGCTTTGACGGCAGCCTTCGTTGTACTGCGCGCTATCAACAGCTACGGCGATCCCGTTCGATGGAGCCAACAGAAGTCGGCGGTGTTCACCGTCCTGTCATTTCTCAATACAACGAAGTATCCGCCGTCGTTGCTGTTTCTGTTGATGACGCTCGGCCCCGCGATGCTGGCGCTATACGCATTCGAGGCTGGCACGCCGCCCCTGCTGAAACCGGCACTCATCATCGGCCGCGTGCCGCTCTTCTATTACATCCTGCACATCCCGCTGATCCATTTGATCGCGGTGGCTGTTTGTTATGCGCGTTATGGACACGTGTACTGGATGTTCCAGTCGCCCAGCCCTGCCCAGTATCCGATCACGCCGCCTCCTGGCTGGGGACTGTCGCTGCCGGCACTCTATTTGATCTGGGGGATCGTGGTGCTGTTGCTGTATCCGCTCTGCCGTTGGTATGCCAGACTAAAGCAGCGCCGCAGTTATTTCTGGTTGAGCTATGTCTGAGTCCGGAGCAGCTTTTGGAAGCGGCGATTTCTACCTTACGCCGCACGGGCGGTATCAAGAGCCGTGGTTACCTTCGTTTTTCGGAGTGCGCTTTCTTTTGCTCCTGACTTCACTCGGTTAACTAAACTTTCAGGTGCGGGCTGAACGACATCGGACCGCTTCTGGGGCGCCAAAGGCCATTCTCTGTAGGGGAGGAAGAGCATTCGGCGCTCCATTATTTTTGCATATCAGCGGTCGGTTTCAAAGGAAAGCCGGCGCACCATCGCAGCCGTGACCAGCAACCTGCCCGGAGTCAAGCTGGAGAGGGATCGAGTTTAGTTCGGTTTGCGGGGCACGATCTGCTCGTCGCGGATGAAGAACTGGGCCGGGCAGGCCTCTGAGCCGCAGATGACGGGCAGCAATCCGCCGACCTGCTTGCGCGTCACCAGTCCGAGCTGGCCGCACGACGGACAGGAGAGGACAGCCCAATAAGGATCGTCTTTCTCGCCCATTTCTCCGGCGTTCTCCAAGACGAAAATGGTTCCAGGCTCCATCTGTTCGGGGATCCACTCGCCCAATACGCTCAGTTCTCCGATCATGTGCCCTCCTTCAGGAACGTTCAAGAAGCCTTGCGGCCGCGCTCTCTAAGATGACGAACGGAACCTTGCTGCTTGACCACAACACGCGCCACAATGCGCGCCGGCGGTTGGCGGCGCTGGCCTACTCTGCTTTCGCCCTCTGCCTTCAGATTCGGTCGCGCGCCCGCCTTCTGTAGCGGCGAAAGCACCCGCTGAATGGTGTCGCTCAGGCACACCGTTAACATCGGCTGGCGGGCGTTTTTCAGCACATCCACCACCCCGCGCGCGGAATCCTCCAGGTAGATGTGCCGGCCATCGGTCAGCAGGTGGTACTCGGAGGCAGCGGCTACCGTCTCCACCAAGCGCTTGCCTAACTCTTTCTGTACGAATCGGATGACCCGGCGGATTTTTTGCAGAGAAAAACCGCGCTCGCGCAGCTCGCAAAGCACGGCGATTTCAGCGAGATCGTCAAGCGAATAGACTCGGCGGTGGCCTTCGCGGCCCGGAACTACAATGCCTTGCTCGTCCCACCATTGAAGCTGGCGCGGACTGATGTCCGTAAGCGCCACGACCTCGCTGGATGTGAAGGTCAATCGCATCGATACGGCCGAAACAAATACGGCCTAAAATGTTTCCAACATCATAGTGCAGATGCAAAGGCTGTCAAGGTGCATTATTAATCAAAGAGGCACCTGCGCGATGAAGATTGGGTGAAAAGCAGTCGCGACGTGGCTGCCGAAAATCGGTGGTATGGCATGAGCCCATTGCTGGCTTAGCCATGAGGGCGATGTTAGGGTTGTGCCTTCCGGTCTCAGATTTGCCGTTTTGCAAACATGAAGCGACCATTGCTCCGGCGCCCAGCATCGTGGGCTGTACGATCCTCAGAATGGCTGATGCTGCTGGGCTTGGTTGCGGCGTCGATTCCACCGGTCCTCTTCCGGCATAGATCGCTCGCCGAGATACCCACGTTAAACTTTCTGGATGGCTCGTGGTTGCTCGACGCCAGCTACAAAGCGGCTGCCGGCATTTGGCTGGGCCGGGACGTGGCCTTCACCTACGGGCCACTGTTTCAATGGCTGTCGAGCGCGCCCGCGCGGTGGATCGGCATTTCAACCGGCGCGATCTATGCCACCTGGTACACGCTGCCCCTGATCCTCATTGTCATTGCCACATTCTGGACGGCGCGATTGCTTCTCCCCGAAGCCGCGGCCTGGAGGCGGGCGTTGCTGTTGTTGCTGGCGGTTGTCTTCTGGTCGCCCCCCGACTTGCGCATCTCACTTGCTCTGCTGGCATTCGCGATATTCCTTCGCCTGACCGATGCTGTGGTTTCGGGAAAGGGGACGGTATTGGGCGCGCTGGCCGCCGCTGCCATCTGCGGTGCAGCCTTCTGGCTCTCGGCAGATACGGGTCTCTACTGCACGGCGGCCCTGTTGCTTTGCGTGATCTCGGCGACCGCACTGCAGCGCCACAGGTCGCGCTTGGCGATATTTGCGATTGTGACTGCCGGCCTTTTCGCGGCCCTTGTTCTCCTGACGAACTTCACTCTGTTCTCGGTCTTCGATTTTCAGTTCTGGCGGTCGAGCCTCGCCATCGCCGTCGGGTACCGCTGGTTCGAGCCAATTGCGATGGCGAAGCCGGACAAGCGGCTCGTGCTTGAATCTCTGGCTTTGGGAATAGCGGTGTTCGGGGCGGTTTCGTGCTGGCGAAAGCCAGGCCGCACCTGGACGCGGTGCCCGGCGTTCCTGTTATCCGGTTTCTGCCTGGCGATCCTTATTCTGCAAACCGCGCTGGTGCGTTCCGACCATGGACACGTGCTGATGGGAATCTATCCCATTCTTTTTCTCTGCGGCGCAATCGCCATGGACGAATTTGGCGCGCCTCTACTATCGATTGCATGTCCGGCTGCCGCCGTAATTGCAACCCTGGCGCTGGCCTCGGCTTATCCGCTCTATACGCCTGCCGATGCCCTCAGCCGCTGGCGGGAGATCGTTCATCCGGTGGTGACTTGCGCGGCTGACACGAGGGAATTCGATCACGCGTGCTTGTCTCCAGCCGCGGCCGAACTGCTAACCTCCGTTTCCCAATTCGTAAACTCCCAAACCAAACCTGGCGACAGAATCACGATTTTTCCTTACGAAACCGCATTCGGCTTGGCCTCGCGTCATCAGGTTGGGGGCGGCCTGCTGCAGAGCTATATCGCAAACGGAGAGTATCTGACCGATTTGGAATTGGCCGGGCTGCGCCGAGCAAACTCAGTCTTCGCGCTGTATTTGCCCGATGGCGTGGTCACGCCCGATGGGATTATCAGCGTAGGCGTCGATGACGTTCCCAATTTCACGCGCAGCCCGGACGTGTGGTTTTATCTGTTGCAGCATTATCGCGTGGCAGGCAGTCCAGCGCCTGGAGTTCTGGGGTTGACGCGGGATGATAGCCGAGCGGCGCGGCTCGGCCTTATCGAGGAGGTGATCGCCGGACCGTCAGGTCCGATAGCAATTCACAAGCGCAGCAGTTCGATCGACCTTGGGTTACGGGAGTGGCCTGCGGTAGGAGCGGACTTCATCAGGGCGCGCCTGCGGGTGAATTATCCCCTGTGGTGGCGAATGCGAAAGCCCTCGAAGCTTGCGTTCAGCTTGAGCTTTGCGGACGGATCGGAGAAGACGATCCAGTTCGTCCTCCAGCCAGACCATCGCAGCGACATCTGGATCTATCCCTGGGATACGCGGGAAATGGGTGACTACTTCTCTGACGATTCAGGCCGGTGGCGACGCGACAGCCGACCCGCCCTGACCGGCCTGAAGTTGCTGGTGAACCCTTATGACTGGGTTTCCGTGATTCCCAATGCAGTCACCGTGGAAAATATTGAAGCGGTGAAGCTGCAGACGAAGTAAGAATGCATCCGAGGCCCGCATTCGCGTAGCAAAACGCATCATCGCCGATGCGAATCACAACACAGCTCTTGTCGCATAGTCACATGACCTAAGCTACTGATTCGACTGCGCGCACAGGGTTCCATCGCACCGAGAATCATCGCTTGCAGTAAATGTCCGTTGCACAACGCAACAGTTTTCGCTGTTGCGAAATTCGCCTTCCCAGCGATGCATTCCACAACATCGTTCCGCAACCCTTCTTTTCTTAGCTATTTACCGAGCACGACAGCCGCGACTTTCATCATGCTCAGCTGTGGCCCGAAGAATGCCTTACAGAAAGTGCCGGCGCGAGAAAACAATAGGCGCGGCAAAGTTCATAACAGGAGGCTGGCCATGACCGTACTACTCGTTCTTTTGATGTTCGCGACTTTCCTCACGATCGACCACTTCTACGCTAAAGCCAAACATCCGGCGCTGCAGGTTGCCCCGGCCATGAGCAAGAAGATCGCGACCGCGCCTCGGCTGAACCCCAGCCTCGTCGGCGGCTTCTCGATTCCCGATAATCGTCGTTACCATCCCGGCCACACTTGGGCGCTGAGTGAGAGTCCAAACCTGGTGCGCATCGGCATCGACGATTTCGCCTCCAAGCTTGTCGGTAAGGTAGAAAGTGTCAGCTTGCCGCAACGCGGCCAATGGATTCGTCAGGGTCAAAAAGTGTGGAGCATCGTCCGCAACGGCGTGAAGGTCGATATGGTGTCCCCGATCGAGGGCAGCGTTGCCGATATCAATGATGCTGTGGTTAGCGATCCCTCGCTGGCTACCAAGGACCCCTACGGTGACGGCTGGATGGTGACGGTGCAATCTCCCGACGCCAAGACCAATTTCCGCAATCTGCTGGGCGGCGCGCTGGCGCGCTGGTGGACCGAAGAATCCTCGATGCGGCTGCAACGGGTTATGCCGAGCGCGCTGGGAGCGCTGGCGCAAGACGGCGGCGTGGCCATCGACGACCTGGCCAGCACCATGCCCGACGAGCAATGGACCAAGATCACCCGCGAGTTCTTCCTGACGTAAGTTCGAGCCCCGGAGTAGCCTCCTGCTCCGGGGCAACTTCCAAGTGCAACGCTCAGACGGCCGCGAGCTTCCGAGGAAAAGTAATCGGGACTCGCGGCCGAGTTTATTCTCCCGGTTTCTTGCAATCGAGCAATTGTTTCCCATTCTTGCCGGCATCGAAATCGCAAATGGCGCTCATCTTATAACCGGCCGCTGCCAATGGCTTGCATTCTCTACCATTCTGCTGCCTGCAACCAACGATTAGCCCGATGGCGTAGGGCGTATTGTCTTTGGTTTCGGTCGCATCCAGCAGGGGCGAACCCGAGGTGCCATGAACCGCGCCGCATTTGGCGTCAATCTCGCCTAGATTGGAGTTGATTGCAGCGGTGGTCGTAATCTGGCACCTCTTCTTGTTCGCGATGTCGTAATAGTATCCAGCCTCCTTAAAAGGAATTACTTCAGCCGGATGCTGCGGCAGCGAGACTAAATCGCCGAGTTTGATGTCCTTGTACAGCGCCTGAAGTGGCGGAGGAAGCGTCCTGCCTTCCTCAGGCTTCTTCAGGCTGACAATCACAAAGTCGTAATCCTTGTTTCGCTCCAGGACCTGGTCGACGTCGACCGGAAAGAAATCCTCCGTAGTTTTGCCGCCGCAGGTTGTCTTCTGATAGTTGACGGTTGCGGTAGTGTCGTTAATCTGCTGGTCGGTGAAATTGTGGGAAGCCGAGATCATCAGGATCTTGGTAGGGTCTTTGCCCTTGATGATCCAGCCGCTGCTGTCCGCATAGCTCAAGCGGGCAAGTTTGACTTGCACGGCAACAACCGACTGCTGGCCTGCCCAGAACTTGGCGTCATCCTTGTGACAGACGACGTCTTCGAACTGGTTCGGATTGTCCGCCGCCGACGTCGTTTGCTCGAGCACATAAACTAGAGGCGTTTGGCCTTTTAGAGTCTCGTCATCGGGCAACGGAGCAGCCGAAAAATCTACGTAGGCGGTGAAGGAATACTGGCGTCCCGAACCTCCCAGATCGAACGTGGCGCTGAGCTCGGATTGCGCACTGTCAGTTCGCACCGGAAGGTTCCTCACCACCCACCCTACCCCTTTCCCGCTTTCGTATCGTTCCACGTTGATGTAACCATCGCCGTATAGTGCTACCTTGCTGACGGTCACCCGGCCGTACTGCGAGTAAGGTTGCGCAGGGTTGGTGAAGCTGATTTGTGCGAAAGAAATACCAGAAGACGGTTGGCTTGCATAGCTCAGGGTCAAACCAAATCTCAACAGCAGGAGCAGGATGACAGCATTCCTTGCACCCGGATTCTTTTGGCCACGGATAGTCGATTGGCGCATAGGACCCCCTTGCCTCCAGCTCCACGTCATGAACGCGTGTGCCTACACTCTCTACGCAAGTGGCTAAGGTTCGGATTTCCTGACCGGGAGGGAATTGCCTGAGGCTGTCAATCTCGCGAAAAGACCTACAGTAGTGATGCGGCACGGAGCGCCGGTTTAGTGCGCTTGGCGGCTACGCGCTTCTTTTGCGGCTGGGCAGCAACATGACCCGCCGGGCGTTCCTGCAGCAGCAGCTCCGTGGCCTGTACGCGGGCGTCGCGCCGGAACCACTGCTGTACCGCTTCGTGGCTCAGCAGGTTGGCGATGGCCAGCAGTCCCATGCCCTGATGGTGGGCCATCCAGGAGCGCACCAGCGCGAACCGCTGACGGCGCGAAGTGCGCACATCAGGCGTGAAGTCCGCCGACTCGTAGTAGCCGTAGGTGCCGAACCACTCCTTCTTCTTCATCCAGCGCAAATTGCGAATCGCCGCGGCAGGATCGATGGCGAGCGCCAGCATGGTCGCGTAGGGCGCAACCACCAGCCGCTCTTCGTCCTGCTGAACGGCAAGCTGGGGCACTCCAAAAGCTCGATAGCCGTATGCCCCGCTATCTTCGACCTGCGCGTAAGCGCATTCCGAGATGCCCCATGGAATCCGCTTTTCGTCGGCATACATCTGCTGCGCGAACACGGCGACCTGCTTGGTGTTCTCCAGCAGGGTCTGCGGATACGAGCGCAGCCAGAGCGCGGGCATCAAGTACTCGAACATGGTGCCGGTCCAGGAAATGAGCGTCGCGCGCCCATCTACCACAACGTGGGAGCGGCCCATCTGGAACCAGCTTTCCTGCGGAATGTCGCCCTTGGCGATGGCCACGAACGCTGCGATGCGGGCCTCGGAAGCCAGCAGGTCATAGCAGGCGGCGTTCACTTTTCCGGCTTCGCCGTCGTAGCCAATGGAGAGCAGTTTACGGCGACGGTCGAACAGGAAGCTGAAATCCATCTCGCGCACCAGGCGCTCGCACTGCGAGGCGATGCTGCGCAGTTGCTCCACCAGACGCAACGCATTTAACCGCGCCTCCGGCAGACGCGCCAGCAGCGCTTTGCGGAGCTCGCGGTTCTCCATGCCCAGCGTGATGCTCACTTCCAGCTTGATCCGCAGCTGCTCGATGCATTCGGGCAGACTGGCAATAGTTACCTCATCGCAGTTCGTCAAGGGCGCAGAGATGGCGTCGTCGCGCAGGCCCGCAAATTCGGCGAGCAGCCAGGGCATGAAGCCGGCAATCGTCTGATTAATCTGCTGCGACGAGCCCAGTCGCTTGCTCCGTGAACCAGCTCCGGTCCACGTTCGGCTCGCTCGTTTTGCCGCCATCCGACGACCGCATCGGAATGGGCGCCAGCACACGGTCGAGCCAATGCACGTCGCTCGCGTTCGCCAGCGAGCGGACGGTCTTGCGGGAAACTGCGCCCAAATCGGCCAGCGCGCAGAGGTGGTCCGCATAGCCGTCCAGCAGCGTGGAGCTTAGCAGCGGCCGCTGCAACAGTTCCTGGCATCCGCCTTTCAACGTGATGAGCGAAGCCACCAGATTGCCGCTGTCCACCGTGGACACGAAGCGCGGAGGCATCGCTTCCAGTGTGCGCGTGTTGTACCAGTTGTACAGATGGCCGCGATGCTTGGGCAGCCGCGCGACGGATTCGAGCGTCCGCGCCGTCTGCTGCACAAACTCTGGCATCGTCAGATACCCCAACTCGAGCGCGACCTGCCGCGCATTCAACAGGAATCCCAAATTCGTTGGCGAAATTTGCGCAGCGATTCGCGCCGGCTCCTCCTGCACGGTGTCGGGGACAAGCCAGTTGTGTTCGGCATTGCTGAACGTCGCGTAGTAGCGCCAGATGTAGAGCGCCGCGCGGCGCAGGAAGCGCTGGTCCTGAATGGTGACGTTCTTGTGCAAGGGTCGCGGCGGACGATTCAGCCACAGGCTAACCGGCTTGCTGACAGCCCATAGCACCAGGATCGGCAAAGCGTCGTACAGGTTGTGCCGATGGGCGAAGAACACGATCGCGCCCACAATCAGCGCGACCGCCGGCGTCCAGTTCAACAACGCGTCGACAAAGGTGTGCTTGCCGCTCTCCACCTCGGCTTGCGCCGCTGTCTCCCACTGCAACAGCCGCTGCCGCGACACCATGCGGCGATAAAAAGTGCGCAGCACGGCGTCGGCCGAGATCAGCGTCTGATGCGCCAGAAACGTAAGCGTGAGAAAGACGCTGACCATGGCGTGGAGCAGGCCGGCAGCCGCATCGCGTATCGGCGCCAGGCGTCCCGCGGCCAGCGAGCGCACCGTCGAAAACGCGAACTGGAACCACGGCGGCACAAACAGGATCGCGATTGTGACCAGCGTCCAGTAGAGCGCGCTGCCGGGGAGCGCGGTCCAGCCCAGCACAAACAGGAGGAAAATTCCCGGCTCAACCAGGCTGCGGCGAAGATTATCGAGGATCTTCCAGCGCGAAAGGAACGAAATCGGATTGGGCACGCGCCGGCCGGTCTCGTCGGGCACGCGCCCGAACAGCCAGCTCACGATTTGCCAGTCGCCGCGCACCCAGCGATGCTTGCGGCGATTGTAAGCGCTATAGTGCGACGGGTAATCGTCGATGACCTCGACGTCGCTTACCAGGCCGGCGCGCGCGTAGGCGCCTTCGATCAGGTCATGGCTGAGCAGTGCATTGCGCGGAAAGCGATGCTCCAACACCCGCGTCAGGGTTTCGACCTCGTAAATTCCCTTACCGGTGAAGATGCCTTCGCCCTTCAGGTCCTGATAAACGTCGGACGTCGCACGGGTGTAAATGTCGAATCCCGTCTGGCCGGAGTAGATGCTGGCCAGCCGCGACAGCGACGCGCTCTGCACGCTGATGCCGACGCGCGGCTGCAGAATGCCGTATCCGGCCACGACGATGTTGTCGTGCGGATCGACGATGGCTTGGTTCAGCGGATGCGCCATCGCTCCCACCAGCCGGTAGGCGGTGCCGCGCGGCAGTTCGGTATCGCTGTCCAGCGTGAGCACGAAGCGCACGCGGTGCAACAAGCTCAGGTCGCCGATCTTCACCGGAAAGCTGTCGTACTTGCCCTTGATCAGCCGATTGAAGTCGAGTAGCTTGCCCCGCTTGCGTTCCCATCCCATCCACACGCCTTCGCGCGGATTGAAGATGCGATGGCGATGAAAAAACGCGAACGTACTGCGCCTCTCCGCTGCGTACTTGTCGTTGAGATCACGGATGAGCTGCGCACACAGCTCCACCAGCGGGTCTTCATCGTTGGGAGTCTCGGGGGTGTCGGGCAAATCGGTCAGCAGCGCGTAATGAAGGTTGCCTGTAGTTATTGCCCAGGTAGCGGATCTCCAGGTCTTCCACCAGCCGTCGCACCTGCTTTTCGCTCAGCAGCAGGGTCGGGAACCACGACCATGGTCACACAGTCGTCGGGTATGGCTTCGGAGAAGTCCAGCTTAGGCAGAATTCGCGGCGGCAGAAGCGCCGTGGTGAGATAGTTCATCACCTCGACCGCGCTTTGGCTGGCCGGCAAGAGCAGCACGAGGATGGCGAAGATGCGGCCGAGGAAGCTGTTGAAGCTGTTGAACACCGGCGTCATGATCGCGAGGACGATCAGCAACGTCAGCAGCTCGATGCCGCCCAGGTAAAACTCGTCAGGATGACGGCGCAAAAACTCCTGCACACTTTCGCTGAACGGGAGCCGCACTCCCGCGCAGGCGCGCAGCGCTCTTGCACCCTCCGCCATGAGGTAATAGCCGACGTGCGACTTGCGCCACGCCAGCCGGGGGTCGTGCGCCGGATGGCGGGCCGCCTCCTGCGCCATCTCCAGCGCCAGTTGCGCGATCTCCAGCTCCGAACAGTCGGATTGCTCAGCGAAATGCGCGACCGTATGGCGATAGAGTTCGCGGCTCTGAAAATCCATGCGCGCATAAGCCTTCGCCGGATCGGACGCCAGGATGGCGTCGAAGACGATCAGCGGCTCCAGCAGCTCCCTCCAGGGCGCCTGCGAGAGCTCGCGCATGCTGCCCATCAGAATACTGATCTGCTGCGGCTGCGCCGGATCTTGCAGCACCTGTTCGCCGCGCGCGGCGAATTCCTCCAGCACCACCAGCTTCAGGGCCGGGGGGAGCAGCGACAGTTCGTTCATGTTGAGCGGAACCACCGTCTGGAACGCGTCCAGATAGGTCGAGAGGGCCTGGTCCGAATAGCGATAACCAACCGTGCGCAGGAAATCTTCGGCGATCGCCAGCACCCGCGGAACGACCTGCTTCTCCGGCGTGCGCACGTGCGGCACCCGTCGCAGCGACGCCGCACCCTGCTGTACTTCGGCTTCGGACGCGCGCACCAGCCGAACATTGTCGCGCATCCATTGCAGGTCTTCGGGAAGCGCCTCGTCTTCGCCTGAGGGAACTTCGACTTCAGCCAACAGCGGATCCAGGCGACGCTTCACCTTTGCAAAGTGCTGGCCAAACGTATTGGACTGCTGGACCGCCGGCAGCCCAACCAGAGCGTGCGCCCACAGACGCGCCGCTTCCGCGAGCGCCAGGTCAGCCCGCGGTGCGACCGGAACTGGCTCCAGGTGTTCAGCCATCTCCACCAGCACGTCTCTGTGATTCGTTACCATTGACTGCAATATCGATGATTGCGGTGGAAGCGCCGGGCTTCAGCCCGGCGAATCTGCGCACGTTTGCAAAGTGGCTCTAGCCATGGTGCCCCGGGGCTGAAGCCGAGGTTTCTGTGATCCACCCATCGCACGGCTAAAGCCATGCTCTTCCGCCTCTACCGATAACTCGCCGCTTGCATTTCAAACATCTCCGCGTACTGCCCGGCCAGCGCCATCAACTGCTGATGACTGCCGTCTTCGGCAATCTGCCCGTCCGCCAAAACCACAATGCGGTCGGCCATGCGCACCGTCGAAAAGCGGTGCGAAATAAACAATGCCATCTTGCCCGCGGTCAGCTCCGCGAAGCGCTCGAACACTTCGTATTCGCTGCGCGCGTCCAGCGCCGCCGTGGGCTCGTCCAGGATCAACAATTGCGCATCGCGCAAATAAGCGCGCGCCAGCGCCAGCTTCTGCCACTCTCCGCCCGAGAGGTCGACGCCAGTTTCAAAGCGCCGCCCCAGCATCTGGTCATAGTGGCGGGGCAACTTCGCGATCACCTCGTCGGCCAGGCTCTTGTGCGCGGCCCGGGCGATCTCATCTTTGTTCCCAATCTCTTCGATGCGTCCAACCGCTATGTTCTCGTGGGCGGTCATCTCATAACGCATAAAATCCTGAAAAATGACTCCGATCTCCTGATAGAGGTCCTCCAGGTTGTACTCGCGCAGGTCGATGCCATCCAGCAGCACCTGCCCCTCGGTTGGATCGTACAGCCGGGTGATCAGTTTGACGATGGTCGTTTTTCCCTGGCCGTTCTCGCCAATCAGCGCCACGCGCTCGCCAACATGGAGCGTGAAGTTCAGGTCCTTCAGAATCAGACGCGAGCTGCCGGGATACGCGAACGACACGTTGCGGAATTCGAAACCGCGCTGGATCGGCCGCGGCGCGGGCAGCGCGTTCGGCTTGGAGCGGATGGTGGGCTGCATTTCGAAGAAGGCCAGCAGGTCGGTCAGGAACAGCGCCTGGTCGGCCACTCCCGACAGGGTCGAGAAGATCTGCTGGATGTTCTGGCTGGCCTGCAGGATCGCGCCCGCCAGGAAGTACAGGGAGCCGATGGTCAGCGCTCCGGTAACCGTGCGCCAGATCACGTAAACGTAAGCTGAGTAGTAGCCCAGCGAGCCAACGATCGAGAGTAGCCCGCCCGCGATCAGCTTGCGTTTCGAAAGCGCGACATTCTCTTCGTACACCTCGTCCGAAAGGCGGGTGAAGCGCTCGGTCAAGAACCCGCTCAGCCCGAAGAGCTTCAACTCCTTGGCAGCTTCTTTGCTGCCGCCCAGTTGGCGCAGGTAGTCGAGCTGGCGGCGCACCGGCGTTTGCCGAAAATTCTTGGCATATCCCAGAAACGCGAAGTGGCTCTCGCCCAAGAACGCCGGCAGCACGCCCGCAACCAGCAGCAGCAGCAGCCAGGGCGAGAAATAGATGATGGAAATCGACAGCGTGATAGTCGTGATGATCTGCTGGATCAGACGCCCCAGCATCTGGATCATGGCCAGCCGGTCGGTCGCCTGCACCCGGGCGCGCTCCAGCCGGTCGTAGAACACCGGGTCCTCGTAGGCGAGCACGTCCAGTTCCGCCGCGTGCTTCATCACCCGGATGCTGACGTGGCGCATGTACTTGTCGGCCAGCAGCGAGTCGGTGTAGTCGATGACGCGCGCGACCACGCTGGTCAGCACCGCGAGGATGAACTCGGCCAGCACCAGCCACCACAGCCGGTGAGGTATGGGGTGGTGCTTGGATAGGACGTAAACGATGGTATCGATGATCAGCTTGCTGACGTAAAGAAGGCCGACGGGCAGCAAGGCCGCAAACAAGCGGAATACAAATCCCATGGCCACCACGACCGGGCCCGAGTCCCAGACAATCTTCAACACCGGCGGCAGATTGCGCAGCGCCGAAAGGCGCTCCTGCCAGGCCGGGGACCCCGGCACGCGCGGTGTTCGCGTGGTGGGGTGGGAGGCGTTCGTCATGGATTTGGGCTGCTCGCTCATCCCTTTTGCGGCGTTCTTAACTGGCCTGCTTTGTATTTGACGATGAGGATTGCTTTCCGGAACCGCGGCTTACCCTTGCAAAGATGCGTCAAACAGAGAAGCAGTTTTATACGAAGCACGTATTCTTCCACTTCATATTGTTCCATCCAGCACGGCCCGGCGGCGGATACAGTCATCACCTTCGCCTGTGACGATGTCACATCCTTCTGGGCTCCGCTGCAGTAAGATTACAGGCTGAGTAGCTGCGGGATAGCAAGAGCTGTGTCGGGATTGCTGTATCCAGGTAGAGCGAGCCTTTAGGCTCGCGTTCGGCGGTCGCCAGAGATAGGTTTGCATTCCGCTGCCGGTCGCAGCGGAATGCAAAACCGAGGATCGGCGGGCGGCCTTAACGCGGCGCTGAAGCGCCGCTCTACCCAGGACACACCAAATCCGGAAACGCTCTAAACTTTACGGCTCCGAGGGTCGACTATGCGCGTCACTCTTCTTTCTTTCTTCCTTGCGTTCATACTCCTCGCTCTGCCTTGCGGGGCTCTCGGCCAGGACAACGGGGCGACCGCAACCTGCAACTTCGACGAGCAAAAGCAACTGGTGGTTGAGTACCAGCCTGTAGCCGTCAACCTGAAGAAAGCGCTCAACGGCCAAGTGCCTTTCGGCAAGCCGTGGGCGCCGGGCGGCAAGCCCATGACGCTATTCACCAACACCCCCCTGCAGCTTGGCTCGCGCATGCTGCCCATCGGCGCCTACACCATGTTCGTGATTCCCGGCTCCAAGCAGTGGACATTAATCGTGTCCAAGAGCACGGACATGAGCGGGGCCTACAACGAGCAGGACGATCTGGTGCGGGTGCCGATGGATTCAGGCGAACTGCCCAACCCGGAGGCAGACCTGTCCGTCTCCTTCGCCCACGTCGCGCCCGGCCAATGTAATATCCGCATCGACCTCGACAAATACGGGCACTTCACGACATTTCAGGAGAAATAGCTGCCGCTTCGCTCAGTCTGCGAACACCGGGACGGCTTCTTCTTTCGCCACCTTCTTGCGCCATGGCAGGTGGGCCAGCACCAGGTCTTTCAGGCGGTCCATATAGAGGTACACGACCGGCGTCGTGTACAGCGTCAGCGCCTGGCTGACGATCAGTCCGCCGACAATGGCCACGCCCAGCGGCCGGCGGATTTCCGCACCGACGCCTCGGCCCAGCGCCAGAGGTAAGGCGCCCAGCATGGCAGCGGCGGTGGTCATCATAATGGGACGGAAGCGCACCAATGCCGCTTCGTAAATCGACTCTTCGGCAGACTTGCCCGTGCGCTCCACCACCAGCGCGAAATCGATCATGATGATGGCGTTCTTCTTCACAATGCCGATCAGCAGGATGATGCCGATCAGACCGATGACATCGAGCTGCATACGAAACAGCATCAGTGCCAGCAGCGCGCCCGTACCCGCCGAAGGCAGCGTCGAAAGAATCGTGATGGGGTGAATGTAGCTCTCATACAGCATGCCCAGCACGATATACACCGCGACCAGCGCCGCCAGAATCAAGATCGGCTCGGAGGAGAGCGAGTCCTGAAACGCCGCTGCGGTTCCCTGGAAGCTGCCGTGGATGGATGCGGGCAGGCGCAGCGCCAGTTCCGTTTGCTCGATGGCGCGCGTCGCCGTGCCCAAATCGCCGCCGGGTGCGAGATTGAAGGAAATCGTCACGCACGGGAATTGTCCCTGGTGATTGACCGAGAGCGAGGTGTTGGCGGGCGCGAAGTGCGCGAACGACGAGAGCGGTACCTGCGCTCCCGAGCCGGTGATCACATACACGCTCTTCAGCGCGTCCGGCGTTAGTTGATACTTGGGATCGACCTCCAGTACCACGTGGTACTGATTGAGGGTCTCGTAGATGGTGGAAATCTGCTCCTGCCCGAAGGCGTCGTATAGCACCGCATCGATCTGCTGCGGCGTTATGCCCAGCCGCGCTGCGGTCGGGCGATCGATCACCACATTAGCTTCCAGTCCACTGACCTGCTGATCGCTGTTCACATCCTTGAGCTGAGGAATCTTGCGCAGCTTCGCCAGCAACTGCGGCGCCCAGGTGTAGAGCTCGTCCAGATTCTCGCCCGACAATGTGTACTGATACTGCGCGTTCGACTGGCGGCCGCCGATCTGCAGGTCCTGCACCGACTGGAAGTACAGCGTCGCGCCGGGAATGTGCGATATCTTTGGGCGCAGCCGCGCGATCACCTGGTCGGCGGTGATTTTGCGCTCGTTCGCGGGCTTCAACACCACATACATGCGTCCCTGGTTCAGCGCCGTGTTGCCGCCCACAAACGCCAGCACATTCTCCACTGCCGGGTCTTTCTTCACGATGCTGATGAACTCGTTCGTCTTCTGCTTCATCGAGTAAAACGACACGTCCTGGTCGCCCATGATGGTGCCCGCAAGCCGGCCTGTGTCCTGCTGCGGGAAGAAGCCTTTCGGCACCTTGTAGTACAGGAAGCCGTTCACGAACAACATCGCGATGGTCACGAACAGCATGAAGAGCTTGTGCCGCAGCACCCAGCCCAGCGTCACCCGATAAGTGCGATTCAGCCACAGGAAGCCGCGTTCGCTCATGCGGTACAGCGCGCCGTGACTGCCGGGATCGTGCGCCTTCAGAAATCGCGCGCACAACATCGGCGTCGTAGTCAGCGAGACGATCATCGAGACCGCAATAGCCGCGCTCAAGGTGACGGCGAATTCGTGGAACAAACGTCCCACCAGGCCGCTCATCAGCAGAATCGGAATGAACACGGCCATGAGCGAGGTGCTCATGGAGACCACGGTGAATCCGATTTCGCGGGCGCCCAGCAGTGCCGCCGGATAGGGCGCCATGCCGCCTTCGATGTGGCGCATCACATTTTCCAGCACCACAATGGCGTCGTCGACAACAAAGCCGGTGGAGATGGTCAGCGCCATCAGCGAGAGGTTGTTCAGCGAGTAGCCGAACAGGTACATGATGCCGAAGGTGCCGACGATGGCCAGGGGCACGGCCACGCTGGGAATCAAGGTCGCGCGGACTTCGCGCAGGAAGACGAAGACCACCAGCACCACCAGGATCACCGAGATGATCAGGGTGCGCTGCACATCGCTCACCGAAGCGCGCACCGTGGTGGTGCGGTCGAGACCGATTTGCAGGTTGATGCTTGGGGGCAGCGAAGCCTTCAGGAACGGCAACGCCGCAATCACGCGATCGGCAGTGGCGATGACGTTCGCGCCCGGCTGGCGGAAGATCACGATCAGCACGCTGGGCATGCCGTTGAAGCTGCCGGCGTTGTAGATGTTCGAGTAGGAATCCTCAACTGTCGCGACATCGCTCAGGCGGACGGGCGCGCCGTTGCGGTAGGCGATGACCAGGTTCTTGTAATCTTTGGCCTTGGTGAGCTGATCGTTGGCGCGGACCATCCACATCTTGCTGCCATCGTCCAGCGAGCCTTTAGCCTGATTGGCGTTCTGCGCGGCGACCGCCGACCGCAGCGTCTCCAGCCCAACGCCCATATTGTTCAGTTGCTGGGGATTGGCTTCGATGCGCACCGCCGGCTGCGACGAGCCCCACACAAAAACCTGGCCCACGCCCTCCACCTGCGACAGCTTCTGCCCCATGATGGAGTCGGCGTAGTCGTACATCTGGTCCTGCGTCATCGCCTCCGAGGTCATCTCCAGGATGATGACCGGCGCGTCGGCGGGATTGATCTTGCGATACGTCGGATTGCTGGGCAGATTGGGCGGCAGATAGTTGCGGGCCGCATTGATGGCGGCTTGCACGTCGCGCGCGGCGGCATCAATGTTGCGGTTCAGGTCGAACTGCATGGTGATACCGGTCGAGCCCAACTGGCTCGACGAGGTCATCTGGTTGATGCCGGCGATGCGCCCGAACTGCCGCTCCAGCGGCGTGGCCACGGCCGAAGCCATCGTCTCCGGACTCGCGCCCGGCAAACTCGCGCCCACCGAGATCACCGGGAAGTCGATCTGCGGCAGCGGTGCGACCGGAAGCTGCATGTACGCCAATGCGCCGCCCAGCAGCAGAGCAATGGTCAGCAGCGTGGTGGCTATCGGACGCGCAATGGCGGGAGCGGAGACGTTCATAAATTCCTACTCACCACGGAAGCGGAAGCCACGGAACCAATCCTTTTTCTGGTTTCTCTTCCGTGCATTCCGTGCATTCCGTGCTTCCGTGGTGAAAATCAATCCCCGATGGCCTCCACCGGCCGATGCCCGCGCAAATGGCGCAACGCCTCGCCCAGCCGGTCGAACCACAGATACACAACCGGCGTGGTGTACAGCGTCAGCAACTGGCTAAAGATCAGTCCGCCGACGATGGTCACACCCAACGGCCGCCGCAGCTCCGATCCCGTGCCCGAACCCAGCGCCAGCGGCACTGCGCCGAACAGCGCGGCGAAGGTCGTCATCATGATCGGCCGGAAGCGCAGCAAACAGGCTTCGTAAATCGCATCCACCGGGGCTTTGCCTTCTTTGCGCTCCGCTTCCAGCGCAAAGTCAATCATCATGATGGCGTTCTTCTTCACGATGCCGATCAGCAGGATGATGCCAATCAAGGCCATGACGCTCAGGTCCATGTGAAACAGCGTGAGCGCCAGAATCGCGCCCACACCGGCGGACGGCAGCGTCGAAAGAATCGTGATCGGGTGGATGTAGCTTTCGTACAGCACGCCCAGCACGATGTACACGGTAACAATCGCCGCCAGGATCAGCCAGCCTTCATTGGCCAGCGAAGCCTGGAAGGCGCGCGCCGTGCCCTGAAATGCCAACTGGATGCTGGGCGGCAACCCCAGATCGCTGGCCGTCTGCTGGATCGCCTTGACCGCGTCCCCCAGCGACGCGTCTTTGCCGAGATTGAACGAGATGGTCACCGCCGGGAACTGTCCCTGATGATTGATCGTCAGCGGCCCGCTCGTCGTTTCCCAGTGCGCGATCGCGCTCAGCGGCACCTGCGACGCGTTCGCCGCCAGAACGTTGGTGCTCGAGGTCAGGTTTTGCGGCTGGCCAACGATGGCGGTGTTCCCGGATGACGCCGGCGTCTGCGCGCTGCCCGCCGGCACGTAAATGTCCTTCAGCGAATCGGGATCGGCAGCAAAGGACGGAGCGACCTCCAGCACCACGTGATACTGGTTCAGCTGCGTGAACATGATCGACACCAGGCGCTGGCCGAAGGCGTCATACAGCGTATTGTCGATCGCGCTGGCGCTCACCCCCATGCGTGACGCGGTATTGCGATCGATCACCAGCGTGGCCTGTGCCGCCTGGTTCTGCTGATCGGTGGCGAGATCGCGCAGCTCGGGCAGCGTTTTCAACTTCACCAACATCTTCGAAGTCCACTGCCGCAGCTCCTTGGCGTCAGCATCCTCCAGCGTGAACTGATACTGCGTGCGGCTGACCCGGTCCTCCACCGTCAGGTCCTGCACCGGCTGCATGTACAACGTGATGCCTTCGACTCCCGCAACCTCCTGCTGGATGCGCTTCATGATCGCGGTGACATCGTCGTCGCGCTCGTCCTTGGACTTCAGATTGATCTGCACCCGGCCGCTGTTGGGCGTGGTATTGGTGCCATCGACGCCGATGAACGACGACAGACTCTCCACGTCCTTGTCTTTCAAGATGGCCGCCGCCAGCGCCCGTTGCCGCTCCGACATGGCGGCAAACGAGATACTCTCCGGCGCATCGGAGATGCCCATGATCACGCCCGTGTCCTGCACCGGGAAGAAACCTTTGGGTACGACAATATACAGATAGATGGTCGCGATCAGCGTGCCGATGGTCACCAGCAGCGTCGCCGTCTGGTGCTTGAGCACAAACTTTACCGTGCGCCCGTAAAACGCAATCGTGTTGTCGAAGGCGCGCTCCGTCCACTCGTAGAAGCGCCCGTGTTTCTCGTGGCCCTTCTGCCGCAGCAGCAGCGAGCACATCATCGGCGTGAGCGTCAGCGAGATGATCGCCGATAGCAGAATGGTGACGCTCAGCGTGACCGCGAATTCGCGGAACAGCCGGCCCACAATGTCGCCCATAAACAGCAACGGGATGAGCACGGCAATCAGCGACACCGTCAGCGAAACGATGGTGAACCCGATCTGGCCGGCGCCGCGCAGCGCCGCCTCCAGCGGCGTGTGACCCTCCTCGATGTAGCGATCGATGTTCTCGATCATCACGATGGCATCGTCGACCACGAAGCCGGTCGAGATGGTCAGCGCCATCAGCGAGAGGTTGTCGAGCGAATAGCCCAGCAGGTACATCACCGCGAAGGTGCCCACAATCGACAAGGGCACGGTAATGCTGGGAATGATGGTGGCCGACAGCGTGCGCAGGAACAGGAAGATGACCATCACCACCAGCGCGACGGTCAGCATCATCTCGAATTGCACGTCTTTGACGCTGGCGCGGATGGTATTGGTGCGGTCGGTCAGCACCGTCACCTTCACCGACGCCGGCAGGTTGGCCTGCAACTGCTTCAGGCGCAGCTTGATGCTGTCGACGACCTTGATGATGTTGGCGCCGGGCTGCCGCTGAATGTTCAGGATGACCGCGGGCGTGTTGTTCATCCACGCCGCCTGGTTGGCGTTCTCCGGACCGGTCACGACCGTCGCCACGTCGGACAGTCGCACCGGATTGCCGTTCTTGTACGCGATGATGGTGTCGGCGTACTCTTGGGGGCTCAGGATCTGATCGTTGGCGCCGATGGTGAACGACTGCCGATGGTCCTGCAGCTGCCCCTTCGCCTGATCGATATTGACTTGGCCGATGACGTTGCGCACTTGCTCCAGGCTCATCCCGTAAGAGGCCAGCGCCGTCGGGTTGGCCATGATGCGGATGGCGGGCTTTTGTCCGCCGCTGATGCTGACCAGCCCCACCCCCGGCAATTGCGAAATCTTCTGCGCGAAGGTCGTGTCGGCAAGATCTTCCACCTCGGGCAGCGGCATGCTGTCGGAGGTCATCGCCAGCGTCATGATGGGCGCGTCGGCGGGATTGACCTTGCTGTAGATCGGCGGCGATGGCAGGTCATTGGGCAGGTAAGTCTGCGCCGCATTGATCGCCGCCTGCACTTCCTGCTCGGCCACGTCGATGTTCTCTTCCAGATTGAACTGCAGGGTGATGACCGAGGCGCCGAACGAACTGCTCGAGGTCATCTGGCTCAGGCCGGGAAGCTCGCCGAATTGCCGCTCCAAAGGTGCGGTAATGGACGAGGCCGTAACGTCCGGGCTGGCGCCGGGATAGAACGTCACCACCTGAATGGTCGGATAATCCACCTGCGGCAGGGCCGAGATCGGCAATTGCCGATAGGCCACGATGCCCACCAGCAGCAGCCCCACCATCAACAGCGAGGTCGCGATGGGCCGCAGAATAAACGGCCGCGAAATACTCATGTCTGTGATCCGATCGTGCCGCTGGCGGTGTTGCTGTGGTGGGCCGGAGCTTGCGGGGCCACCCGCATGCCGGCCTGCAATTTCTCTTGTCCGTCGGTCACCACGCGGTCGCCGGCTTGCAGCCCTTTGGCGATCACCACCGTCGAGCCCTGCGTCAGCGCCACCTGCACCGGTCGCATCTGCACCACGTTGTTGGCATCCACCAGGTAGGTGAAGCTGCCATCGGGACCGCGTTGCAGTGCGCTGGCCGGCGCGGTGACCGCGTCCTTCATGGTGTCAAGCAGCAGGTGCGCGTTCACAAACTGATTCGGCCAGAGGGCATTATCGGGATTATCGAAGATGGCCTTCAGTTGCACCGTGCCCGTGGTCTGGTCGATCTGGTTGTTGACGGTCTCCAGCTTGCCGGTAGAGAGCTTCTGCTGATCGTCGCGGCTGTAGGCGTCCACTTCCAGCGAGCCGCCCTGGCGCATGCGCTGCATCACCTGTTGCAACTGATCTTCAGGCAGCGTGAACACCACCGCGATGGGATGCAACTCCGTGATCATCAGCATGGCTGCCCCGGCGGCCGCGGTGACGTAGTTGCCGGGATCAACCAGGCGCAAACCCACACGGCCATTGATCGGCGACTTGATATAGCAGTAGGTCAGGTTCAGTTCCGCGTTCTTGATGGCGGCTTCATCGGCGTCGATGGTGGCTGCATAGGTTCCAAACGAGGCCTGCATGGTGTCGAGGTCCTGCTTGGCGATGACACCCTGCTGGTACAGAACATTGTTGCGGTCGAATTGTGCCTTGGCGTTGGTGAGTTGCGCCTGGTCCTTTGCCAGATTCGCTTTCGCCTGGGCCAGCGCAACCTGATACGGCCGGGGATCGATGACAATCAGCAGGGCGCCCTGTTTAACGTCTTGCCCTTCGCGGAAGTTGACTTCCATGATCTGCCCATCGATGCGGGTCTTCAAAGAAACTGTGTAGTATGCCTGGACCGAGCCCAACCCGTTGAGATAGACGTCAAAATTGCCCTGCTTAACGTTAGCCACTCCGACCGGGATCGCCGGCGGCGGCGCGCTGGCCCGGGCGTTCTTCGTAGCTTGCGAGCCGCATCCGGCCAGCACCGCAATGATCACAACGGCTAGCAATAATCCCAGTGAAGCTCCCCAGAAAGCCTTACGCCTTCCGGGTCGAAGGGACGCCCCTGTTCGCACAATTCCTCCTCGATAGTCGGCGGGTAGATGCCGGCGTCAGATCGCTTTGAAGGGGCGCGGCTTCAGCCGTGCCGGTTGATGTTTTTTGGCTTGGGCTTTAGCCCCTGAGGGAAATCGCATTCTTTCGCGAGAGCAAATCCCTCAGCGGCTAAAGCCGCAGCCAAAGAGCAGTTTACGACGCGGCTGAAGCCGCGTCCCTTCAAAGCCCGGTCCCATCAATCGCGGGACAACCTGACCGGTCCAGGTCTAGAGCCTGCACTACCCGACGTGCGCCGTATGAACCCGTTATCGCAATTCGTCCTAACTGCAACTTGGCGCGCCGGTTGCAGTATTATTTTCATCAATACTATTAGACCGGATGGGAACTCTCAGCGCCGTTAAGAAAGGGTGAAGGACGGTTAAGAAGTGTGAAGCCGGGCAACACATCTCGAAACAATTCTTCACCGCAAACTGCCGCGGTAAAGAGCAAAATAAAGCCCGTGAATCGTCTCCTTATTGTCGATGACGACCATGGCCTGGTCAACCTGCTAAAACGTTTCCTCGAAGGCGAGGGGTTTCGCGTCGATGCCGCCTACGATCACGACTCCGGACTGAGCGCTGCGCTCGCCGCCGAGCATGAGCTGATTATTCTGGACGTAATGCTGCCCGGCGGCACCGGATTCGAGCTGCTAAAGTCGTTGCGCCAGCAATCCTCCGTCCCCGTGCTTTTGCTGACCGCGCGCGGCGAAGCCGTCGATCGCATCCTCGGCCTGGAGATCGGCGCCGACGATTACTTGGCCAAGCCGTTCGACCCTCGCGAGCTGGTGGCCCGGGTGCGCGCCATTTTTCGGCGCACTCGTGAAACGCCTGCCGTTTCGCCGCGCGCCGAGGACGAAGTGCTTACCGTCGGCGAGATCAGCATGTCGCTGGCGACTCGCACTGTCACCTGCTCCACCAATCCTATTGATCTCACCTCCGTCGAGTTCAATGTCCTGGAGTTGCTGCTGCGGCATGCGGGCAGCGTCGTCACCCGCGAGCAGATTGCCGAAGTCGCGCTGGGGCGCCCCCTGAATACTTTCGATCGCAGCGTCGACGTGCACGTCAGCCGTCTGCGCAAGAAGCTGAGCGGCTGTCCCAACACCTCCGAAGAGTTGATCCGTCCCATTCGCGGCGTCGGCTATTTTCTGGCCGCCGCGGTGGACGCGCCGGAGAAGAGCCGCGTATGAGCCGCCGGCTGTTCTGGAAGATCTTTCTGCCTTTCTGGGCGGCCCAGGCGCTGCTGCTGGGCGCGCTTTATCTGCGCCTGCATTACCGCATCTCGTCCGAGCACCCGTGGTGGATCCAGCCCGAGCGCAAAGAGATGCCGGTGCTGGCACAACTGGCGGCGCAAGACTACAACGCACAAGGCCCGGCGGGATTGCGGCAACTGCTCGATCGCCTCGCGCTGGAGCATCGCTCGCGCTTCTGGCTGGTCGACGCCTCGGGCCAGGAGCTTTCCGGCCAGCCTATTCCGCCACGCATATTGCGCGACGGCATTGCCGCCGAGAGAAAAGAAGGGCTGTTTCACTCCTTCGAAGCCAATGTGCTGGCCGCACACGCGACCACGCCGGGGGGGCAGTATCTGCTGATTGGCGAATTCACCCCGCCGCCCATCTCGGAGCGCGTTCCCGGCGACATTCTCTGGACCTTGAAGCTCGGCACAATTTTTTCGGCGATCATCTGCCTGCTCATCGCTCACTACTTGACCAAACCCATCGTGCGGATGCGCGACGCCACCCACGAACTGGCGCGCGGCAATCTTGATATCCGCGCCGGAGAAAATCTTGGCAACCGCCAGGACGAGATTGCCGATCTGGTGCGCGACTTCGACACCATGGCGGGCGAGCTGCGCAACCAGATCCAGAGCGAGCGCAATCTGCTGAGTGGCGTCTCGCACGAGTTGCGCTCGCCCATCGCGCGCATCCGCCTGGCGCTGGCTCTGGCGCGTGATGCCGACGAGCCCGAGCTTGCCGAAATGCTCGACCGCATCGAACAGGACACCGTGCAACTCGACGCCATGCTGGAGCGCATCCTGACCGTGGCGCGCCTGGAGAGCGGCCAGCAGAAGCCCAAGTTCGAGCAGCTTACCCTCAACGACATCGTCGACGACGTTTTGAACGATGCCCGCTTCGAAGCGGCCGCGCTGGACGGCACCATCAGCTACGAGTCGAATCGCGAGGTCAAACTCAAAGGCGACGCCGGCCTGCTGCACAGTGCCATTGAGAACGTCGTTCGCAACGCGATCTTCTACTCGGGAAAGAACGGCCGGATCAAAGTCTCGCTTCTCAGCAGCGAGAGCACAGCCATGATTCAGGTTCGCGACAACGGACCGGGCGTGCCGGAAGCGGCGCTGCCGCTGCTGTTCAAGCCGTTTTATCGGGTAGACGATTCGCGCGGAACGACCACCGGCGGCATGGGGTTGGGACTGGCGATTGTGCGCAATGCCGTCGCCGTGCACGGCGGAACGGTGGTGGCACGCAATGTGTCACCGCACGGGCTGGAGGTCGAGATCCTCTTGCCGATCGCGCCCACGCCGCCCGGCAGGCGCAGCAGCGCCGAAGTGAAGCTGGCGCAGGTGTAGAAGCCGTGGTGCGATAATTCCTTGCGAAGCATCACGATGAAATGGAGAAAGCCATTTCGTTCTTTGTTGATTGCAATCCTCGCGGTCCCCGCTGTTTTCTACCTCTCGTTGCTCACACTGCAGACCTACTCCGCATGGCAGGCAACACGCACTCTTGATCGTCTTGAAGCTCTCCGACTTGGAGATCCAGCGGCTGCTTTCGACAGAGCGGTCCGGTCATGTAAGGCCGAATATGGTACTCACAGCCTGACGGCGGGAGCCTATCGATTTGATCCGCTCTTCGACAAGCTGTGGAACCTGGCGCCTCCGGTCGCCGAGAGTCTCAACCATGTGCTAAATCTAGGCGGATTGCACTACTGGCGACTCAACGCCGCGGATAGCGTTCAGGATGGACGAATCGTAGTTCTCTCGGTAGGGCTCATGGCGGTAGGTGGCGAAGGAACGTTTGGAGTCGGCTGGCGAATCACACCGGCAATACCGGAGCGATGCTTGCGCCGCCTTCCGGACAAGAGCATTCCAACGTGCGTGAGTTCGTTTGCCATTGACAGCGATCCGGGCGGCGAAGGGTACCAGTTTTACTTGACGGACCGGAGCTCGATACGGGATCTCAACGCCCGTATTGCGAATCGGAGCTGTTTGTTCCCACTGCACAGTTGCAAAGGTGTTTTCGAGCTCCTCCCGAAAGCGAGCGGATTGGTTCGGGAACAGAATGTGAGCATCAGTCACGATTAAGAAAAAAAGCGCGCCTAAGAGGGCGCGCCTTCTCGCATATCGCCAAGTGCCAAGTGCTGGCTGCTAATTGCTATTTGTACGTCGCGTTGGTGCGCGCCAGGTAATCCCGGTGATCCTTGAAGTCCACCATTCCCCCGAATGAGGGAGAGATGAGCGGGTTGGCCTTCAACGAATCGCGCAGCGATGCGCTCACCTTGTCCAGTGAATCCGGACCCGCACCCAGCCAGAAGACCCAGAACGTTCCCGGGGCCATGGTGTGCACGGCTTCAGTGTCGATCTCGTACTCGTGGATTATGCCGTCCGCCAGCAGCTTTTCCATCCGGGGCACGATGACGCTCGCCAGCACGTCGACGGCATCGTTCGGCGCATCTTCTTTCAGCTTGTAGGACGAGCCGTAGCTGTAGGTGCCCTGCCACGATCCGCTATGCCAGTTGTAATACCGGCTGACGTAGATGTTGTCCCAATGCTTGGTCGCGCTCTGATTAAGCGGACTCGCAGCGCTTCCAGATTTGTAAAACTGATCCAGGGTATTCATCAGACCGGCCATCGACATCGATTGGAACCAATCGTCATGCGTGGGCGCGTCGGGCTGGTGCACCAGGTTGACGTTGTCGCCATAGCTGACGAGCGTACCGTTCGCCATTGCGCCCTTCAAAATGCTGGCATCGGCAGCCTCCGACTTGGCCCACTCGCCCCATTGCGACCGCGGCAACTGCCATAGCGCTACATACGTGTACATGCGCGGCTTTTCTTTCACCTCCGGCATCTGCGCGATCGCCGGCAAAGCCAAACCCGCGATCAGGCCGAGTACCAGGACCGCTACAAAATTCTTCCGCTGCTTGCTGTTCATCTTTCGAACCCTCCGTAAATTTTTGTTTGAAGCCGCAACTCTAATGTCAAAAGTTTCCAAATGAATGCGAAGACGCAGCGGCGTCGGCCCTGGAGGCGAGCTTTAAACAAAGCCGCCCGGCCAGCATCGATGCAGAAGCACAATTTTGTTAAAGAATTGTCAACGAACCTTACGGGATATCAGGTGCGCTGTCCAGAGCACCAAAGAGGCAGCAGCTCTGCACCACCTAAGACATGACAGACAGGTTACTTGCAGCGAGCCGCAGGTTACCGTCACCGTCGAGGATCGCCGCCTCACTGACAGAGCTTCTTCATGCGTGGTAGCTTATCCCTTCGCAAGGACTGCCATGTTCAGCAACGATCTTCTCAAAGACAAACGCATTCTCATCACCGGAGGCGGCACGGGCATCGGCCGCGCCATGGCCGAACGCTTTCTCCAACTCGGCGCGACGGTCTACATCTGCGGCCGCAGGCTCGAAGTCGTGCAACAGACCGCGCAAGAACTCTCTGCCTCGACCGGCGGCAGCATCGAGGGCTTCGCCTGCGATGTGCGCTACACCGAGGACGTCGAGCCCTTCATCGAGAAGCTGTGGGCGCAGCGGCCCGCTCGACATCCTGGTCAATAACGCCGCCGGCAATTTCCTGGCGCGCACCGAAGAGCTTTCGGAACACGCTTTCGAGGCGGTAATCGCCATCGTGCTGAAGGGCACCATCAACATGACCCTGGCGTGCGGGCGGCGCTGGCTCAAGTCGCAGCACAAAGGCGTGGTGCTCAGCATCGCTACCACCTACGCCGATACCGGATCCGCCTACGTCGTTCCCAGCGCGGTAGCCAAAGCGGGAGTCGTGGCGCTGATGCGCAGCCTCGCCGTCGAGTGGGGCGACCGCGGCATTCGCACCGTGGCCATTGCGCCGGGAGCGATTCGCACCGAAGGCGCATTCTCGCGTCTGCTGCCGGTACCCGAACTGGAGAAGGCCGTGCTCGAGCACAACCCGCTGCATCGCTTCGGCACGCTGGAAGAAATCGCCAACCTCGGCGCATTCCTGGTCAGCGATCAGGCTGGTTACATCAACGGCGACATGGTCTACATGGATGGCGGCGAGATGCTGGCCGGCGCCAGCACCTTCAGCATGATCGGCCGCCGCTTACCCGAAGAGGCCTGGCAGATCATGAAGCCGAAATCGAAGCCGAAGCCCTAGGACCTTGCCGCGGCGTTCGGGTAGAGCTGCCCTTTTAGTCCCTGAACAGGCCGGGTGCAGGGGCGGAAAGCCCACATATTTCTGCGTCCGTTCGGCACCACTAAGAGTCGTGCCCCGATGCAACCCCGTACTCGGATAAGTCACGATTTCAGTGACGCACTACACTCGTTGCCAGTTGCCAGTTGCCAGTTGCTCGAAGTACACTTCGCCCATTCGCGTCACTCAGTTTCGGCGCGCAAGCGCTGGAGGATATCGTCATGGAGCGGATACAGTTTGTGACGCACCGCGGGCAACGCATTCTTCTCATTGACTACACCGGTTGCACCGCAAAAGAGATCGCCGAGATCGCCGACCAGGCGCCACCGATCGTTACGAAGGAACCCGCCGGCTCGGTGCTGCTGCTGGCCGTTTTCACCGGGGCTGAGATCACGCGCGAGGCCGTCGAGCATATCAAAGTCGCGGCTGCCATCGACAAGCCCCACATCAAACGCGACGCCTGGGTGCTGGATGACAACCTGCCCAAGGCGCTCTATGATTCCGTGCGCACCTTCAGCACCCGCGAGCTTCCGATCTTCGCCACGCGCGAGGCCGCAATGGATTATCTGGTGAGCTGAACGAACTATCCCCGCCCTAGCCAAAAGGAGGCTAGAACGGGGCACCCTATGTCTAGAATTGACGATCAGCTTACCGGCTGGGGGCGGGCGTGGGAGCGGGTTGCTGCTGCGCCGGAATCGTTGGCGTTATCGGCTTGGACTTTACCGGAGCCGTCTTGGTGGCGCCGGAGCGCGAGCCTTCCAGCACCGATCCGATGCGATGCGAGCGCCGCGCGGCAAACACCGACAGCGTGATCGAGGTGAGCATAAAGATGATCGCTGCCCAGGTGGTGGCCTTGGTCAGCATGGTTGCGGCCGTACGGGTGCCGAAGGCGGTCTGGCTGCCCATGCCGCCGAAGGCCGCGGCGATGTCGCCGCTCTGGCCGCTTTGCAGCAGCACCACGATGATAAGGAAAGCGCAAACGATGATGTGAACAGCGGTAATCAATCCAACCATGTAGTTCTCAATTTCTTTCTTGCGGCGGCCGCTCCGGGCACAGCAACTCGCTCGCCGGCCTGTAATCGCCCAAATCTCAAGATTACTGGCAACTTCGCGTGGGGTAAACTCGGGCAGGGCTGCGAACTTACACCGCAAATCCTGCCTGATCGAATACTGAAATTTTAGCACGCTCAAGCCCGCCTTGGCGCGCCGCGCTAACCATGGCAATCCACATAATGTGCTGCCATGAAGCCGCCCTGCGACCAAGCTGGGCAAACCTGACGCTCTCTGCGAGCGTGTTGCTAAAATGCCCAGAAGAAAACTGGCATCCTGCCGAAAGGTCTTGCCGGTCTACGGCATTGTGGGTTACGAATGTTTCGTTTTCCTGGACGAATGTTCATCATGCTGCTGGCGACGCTGCTGGGGTGCGGCGCTGCTTATGCGCAAAAAGCACCTGCGGCCGCCGATCGTCCATGGGACGCTTCGCAGGCGAAGCAGTCATTCAAGGCGCCGCCGCGGCCGGCGCCAACCGTCAACCTCGATCCGGCCAAGATCTACACGTTGTCGGAGCTGGTGAATATCGCCGAAGAAAATAATCCGGATACTCGCGTCGCCTGGGAGAACGCCAAGGCGCGCGCTGCCGACGTGGGCATTGCTCAGTCCACGTTGTATCCCACGCTGGCGGCTGCTGCCCTGGCGGAGACCAGCCGCTTCGACATCCTCTTCGCCACCGAATATTTTCGACAGACCCTGGACACCGCTTCTGGGGCCTTCCTTCTCGATTACATCATCTTCGATTTCGGGCGGCGTTCGCAGGAGGTCTCGATCAGCCGCAACAATCTGCTGGCGGCAAACTTTCAATTCAACGACACCCACCGCATGATCATTTTTCAAGTGATGCAGACGTACTACCGGCTGCTGGATACCGAAGGCCTGCAGGCCGCGGCGGAAGCGAACCTGAAGAACGCGCAGACCGTGCAGCAAGCGGCCGAAGCGCGACTGCAAAATGGCTTGGCGACCTTGCCCGATGTGCTGGAAGCACGCAGCGCGAGCGCGCAAGCCGACTACGATCTGCAGGCAGCCATCGGCGCAACGGAAATCGCCCATGGCGATCTGGCCACGGCTCTCGGTATTTCCCCGCTCAACCAGTTTCAAGTGGAGAGTATTCAGAGCATCAAAATGCCGGACAGCATCACCGATACCGTGGAGACGTCCATCGACAAAGCGTTGGCGCAACGGCCCGACCTGATGCAGCGGGTCGCCCAGTTGCGTGCCGCGGGCGCGGAGGTGAAAGCGGCGCGCCGGAACTATTCCCCGACGCTCAGCTTCGATGGCACCACTGGCCTGAGCCGGATCTACGGTCAGCAGCTTGGGTCAGCCGCCGTCTACTCGCCGACCCTGGGGCCTTGGGACGCGCGGCTCACCTTAAGCTGGACATTATTCGATGGTCTGGCCCGCGAGAACCGGCTGGCCCAGGCCCATGCCGATCAGAAGCAGGCGGCCGCCGCGGTCGACTCGATTCGCGATCAGGTGGAAAACCAGGTCTGGGCCGCCTATTCCACGGCGCGCACGGCGCTGCGTGAGCAGAAGGCAGCCGCAGCGTTGTTGGAATCGGCGACCGAGTCTTACAATGCTGCGCTGGAGTCGTATAACTTCGGCGTGCGCAGCCAGATTGACGTGGTCTCAGCGCAGCGTACGCTGGCCGACGCTCGCTCCACCGACGTTACCGCACGCACGCAACTGTTGACCGGCTTGGCCGCGCTGGCTTATCAGACTGGCGACTTACTGTATGGGAAGAGACCCTGATATGAATAACGACCTGCGATCGTGCTCACATCGGCGCGGATTGCGAATTACGACTATCGGCTTGGGCTTGCCCTTGACCCTGATGGCGACGGGCTGCTCTCGCGCGCCTACGTTCAACATCCTCGGATCGTTTTTTCCGGCCTGGATTCTGTGCGGAGTGCTTGGCATCTTGCTGGCCGTCGTGGTGCGCATCGTTTTTGTCCGGCTGGACTTCGAGAAGGAGCTTTCGCCCCTGATTCTGGTTTATCCGTGCTTAGCTTTGTTTTTCACATTCACCATCTGGTTATTGTTTTATAGCTGAATCGTAGAGAGAAGCCATGGCGGAAATCGACACTCGTGTTCAGCAACAAGATTCGGTCGCGACCGCGAAAACCGGGCACCCGGTTCAGCGCAAGCGTTTGGGAAGGCTTGTGAGCGTGGCGATTCCTCTCGCCGCGTTGATCACCGGGCTGCTGGTGATTTCTGAGACCACCCTTTACCCACGCACCGACGACGCCGAGGTCTTCGCGAATTTCATCGGTATCGCTCCCCAGGTGGAGGGTCCCCTGATAAGTCTCCCGGTGCAGGACAACGAGTTCGTGAAGCAGGGTGGGCTGCTCTTCGAGATCGACCCTCGCCCGTACGACTATGTACTGCATCGGACGAGGTCGGACCTGAGCACCCTGGAAGGCCAAATCGTCGACGAAACCCGGACCATCGCCTCACAGAAGAGTGCGGTCGGCGCGGCCCAGGCGTTTACCGTGAACGCCTCTGCAAATGTTGATCGCGCCGCATCGGCCGTCGAAGAAGCGAAGGCGAATGTCGCGGCTGCCAGAGCCGCTCTGGACCGGGCCGAGGCCGATCTGCAGTACACCACCCGAAATTACAATCGCATCGAGCCGCTGCTGGCGAAGCAGTTCGTCACCGTCGATCAGGTGGACCAGGCGCGAACCGATGTGGTCGCGCGGCAACAAGTGGTCGATCAATCGCGCTCCCAGCTCGCATTGGCCCGGGCTCAGGTCCTTACCGCCCAGGCGCAATACGACCAGGCCAAAGCGGCGATGACGCAGAGCCATGAGCAACTGCACCAGTCCCAACATGGCGTGCTGACACTGGAGCCGCTGACGGCGCAGCGCGAGGGCAAGATCGCCAACATCAACACTGCCGAATATAACCTGAACAACTGCCGCATCTATGCGCCGTTTGACGCGCGCGTCACCAACCTCAGCATCTCGCAAGGAGCTTACGCCCATGTCGGCCAGCAGATGTTTACGCTGATTGACACCCGCATCTGGTGGGTGATCGCCAACTTTCGCGAGACCCAGCTCCGGCACGTCCATCCGGGAATGCACGCCGATGTCTACGTGCTCTCGCGCCCCAATGTGCGCTATGACGGTGTGGTCGATAGCGTCGGCTACGGGGTGCAGCCCGATTCCACTTTGATCGGCACATTCACCCAGACCGGCCTGCCCGACGTACAGCGGTCGCTCAACTGGGTCCATCTGGCGACCCGTTTTCCCGTGCGCGTGCGCATTCTGGCGCCCGAGACGGAGCCGTTTCGCCTGAGCGAATCGGCAGTGGTCGTCATGCGACCGCCGCGGCGGGGAGAGAAGCCCTAATCATGTCATCGCAGGACCACGCTCTGCCCGCGATTGCCCCAGCCAGTGCGCTGGATGAAGCCAGCGCGTGGTTCTGGCAATTCCTCAAGACCGAGCTGGCGCCCTATCCCAACCGTGCCTGGGTGGTTGCCCGCATCACCATCGCCGCCACCATCACCATGCTCCTGGTGATGACGTTTCGTATTCCCTACGGATTTCAGGGCGCTATCTACGTCTTGTTCCTCAGCCGCGAAAACCCTCGGGCCACGCTGATCGGGGCCATTCGGACAGCCATTGCGACTGTGCTCGCCATGGCGTACGTCATTCTCACCATCATGATGACGGTGGCCGCTCCGCTCACGCACTTCCTCTGGGTCGCCGCCGCGCTGTTCCTGGTGTTTTATCTCATTCGCGTCATTTCCGATTACGCCCTAGCGCTTGCCTTCGGGTTCACCCTGGCGGTGTCGATCACCATCTGGGACCAGTTCACTGTCACCCTCAACGGCCGCGTCGAGAACACCCTCTGGTTGGGCTTTACGGTGATCATCGGTACGGCGGTGACGGTTGTGGTCGAGTACGTCTTCCGTCGCGTGCATCCCATCACCGACCTCACGCACGGTATCGACATCCGGTTGGCCGTGGTGGAAGAACTCCTGCAGCAAATCGCAGCGGACCAGCCCATTAGCAGCAAGGTGGAAAAAGATCTCTCGCTCTATTCCGCGCTTGGGGTTTCCCGGACGCGACGAGCCCTGCTGCGCTCCGGGTATCCGCAGCAATTCGTTGGGCGCATGAACGTAGCGGTTTCGCTGCTGGGCCGGCTGATTGATCTTGCTGCCAGCATGCACGCGCTTCGTTCCCCGCAGTCCGTCAGCATCCAGCCCTCCGATCGCGAGCGATGCCTGCGCCTGGCGAATCGGATCGCGGAGCTTCGGCGGACTCTCGAACAACAGGAGTTGCCCCGCGCCATCGAGATTCCCAGCCAGAGCCAGCCTTCCGGTCTGCCTCTTCTCCCGGAGATGGAGACCACGGAGGCGCTGATCCCGCATGCTTTTTCCGGCTCGGAGAACCTGGACGATTTGTTTCGTCCGCCGCCCCTGGCAACGCAAGCCGGGTCACCTCTGGTCGTGCATGACGCCTTCTCCAATCCCGACCATCTGAAGTTCGCCATTCGTGGTGGGCTGGCCGCTCTGCTGGCCTATGTGGTTTATCAGTCGGTGGATTGGACCGGGATCAGCACGGCGATGATTACCTGCGTGGCCACGGCCTTGTCGACCCTTGGGTCCTCGCGGCAAAAACAGTTTCTCCGGCTCGGGGGAGTGCTTGTCGGCGGCGTGATCTTTGGGTTTGGGGCGCAGGTTTTCGTGCTGCCCTATGTGGACTCGATCGTGGGATTCACGGTTATATTCGCCATCGTCACCGCGATCTCGGCCTGGATCGCCACGTCGACGCCGAGGCTGTCGTATCTGGGCGTGCAAGTAGCGCTGGCCTGGTATCTGATCAACCTGCAGGAGTTCACCATACAGAGTTCGCTGGCCATCGCCCGCGACCGCGTCATGGGCACACTGCTCGGCCTGACCTGCATGTGGCTGGTGTTCGACCGGCTGTGGGTGAAAGACGCGCTGCAGGAGATGCAGGCGGGGTTTTCCCGCAACCTCGGAATGTTGGCCGAGCTGATTGAATTGGCGCGCAAGCCTCCAACTGAGGACGCCGCCAAAAGGGCTTTCCAATTGCGCGATCAGATCAACGACGGATTCAATGCGGTGAGGGCGCAATCCGACGCGGTGCTTTTCGAGTTTGGCGCCTCGCGGCAACGAAAGCTGCAAATTCGCGACGACTTTCAGCGTTGGCAGCCCGCGCTCGGCACTCTGCTACAGGTGCAGATCACCGGCCTCCAATACCTTTATCAGAGGCGGTTCGCGCAGCTCGCGCCCGGTATCGCGGACGCGCTCTCGACCTTCGAAGAAGACATGGCCGTCACCGCTCGGGCCATGTCCGACGAAGTCAGCGGCAAGGCCTCCGCGCCGGTGCCCGACGTTCAGCAATCAGCCGACAAGCTGAAGGACGAGATCGACAAGGATTACGCCGCTTCCGGCCAGCCTATCCCTCCGCCACTGGTCGATATGATGACGCTGGCGCAAAATCTCGCGTCGATTGTGGTCCCGCTCTATCAGGACATTCACGCCACCTTTGCCAACCCTGTGCTGGCTGCGGCGCATCGTGGAAGCCTCGTAAAATCTCCTCACCTCGCGTTGTGACCGCTCTCACTGCGCTTCCTCCTGGCGAGGTGCAGCATGTCGCCAGAGGAGAAAAGTGTCCCCACATCATGGGTCTAATGACGCTTTGACGCACTATGAGACGAGTTCTCGTTCTTGGTGCTGCCGGCAGAGACTTTCACAACTTCAACCTTATCTTTCGCAATAAACCTGAGTTCGACGTAGTCGCTTTTACCGCCAATCAAATTCCCGACATTGCAGGCCGTCATTATCCGCCCGAACTTGCGGGCAGCCTTTACCCGCACGGCATTCCAATTCTCGAGGAAGGCCGCATGGAAGAGATTATCCGGGATGAACACGTCGATGTGGTCGTGTTCTCCTACAGCGACGTGAAGTACGAGGCGGTGATGCACCTGGCCTCGCGCGCCGTGGCTGCCGGGGCCGACTTCTGGCTCCTCGGCGCCGTACATACCCAACTGCAGGCGGCGGTTCCCGTGATATCGGTTTGCGCCGTCCGCACCGGCTGCGGCAAAAGTCCGGTGTCGCGGCGCATCGCCACCGAGTTAAGAAGTCAGGGATGGCATCCGGTCGTCATTCGCCATCCCATGCCTTACGGAGACCTGGTCGCACAGCGCTGCCAGCGCTTCGCCACCCTCGCCGACCTGGATCGCTACGAGTGCACCATTGAAGAGCGCGAAGAGTACGAACCGCACATCTGCGAAGGCACAACCGTTTATGCGGGCGTTGACTATTACGACATCATGAAGGCCGCCGAAAAGGATGGCGACGTCATCCTTTGGGACGGCGGCAACAACGACACCTCCTTCTACCGGCCCGACCTCGACATCGTGGTGCTCGATCCACATCGTGCCGGACACGAGCTCGCCTACTGGCCTGGCGAAGTGAACTTCCGCACCGCGCACGTTGTCATCATCAACAAAGTGGACACCGCGAAGCCCGAGGGGATCGCGACGGTTCGCGCTAACATCGCACAGTACAACCCCACCGCGCAGGTCATTGAGACCGCCTGCCGCGTCACCGTCGATGATCCCGAGAGCGTCGCCGGCAAACGCGTGCTGGCAGTGGAGGACGGTCCGACGCTCACCCATGGCGAGATGCCTTTCGGAGCGGGCGTCGTCGCGGCACAGCAGTACTATGCCGGCAAGCTAGTCGATCCGCGGCCTTATGCTGTGGGCTCCATCAAGAAAACCTTCGAGAAGTTTCCACACCTCAGCGCTGTACTGCCCGCAATGGGTTACAGCGAGACGCAACGGCACGAGCTGGAGGAGACCATTCGGCGCGTTCCTTGCGACGTGGTGCTGGTGGCGACGCCGATTGATCTGGCGCGCACCATTCACATCGATCAACCCACCGTCCGCGTCCGCTATGAGGTCGAAGAGGTGGGCGAGCCGGCCATCAGCCGACTCATCGAACGCTTCACCGAATCGCGCGAGCGCGTTCCGGCGCTGGCAGAGAGGTAGCCATGCACAAGCAAAGACTTCGTTTCTCTGCGCGATTTTTCGCCAGGCGAGATTCGCCACTTTCTCGATATCGCTTGCCGTCTCAAAGCCAACCCGCAGGCCTACTCGGAGGCGCTGCACGGCAAGACGCTGGCGATGATCTTCGAGAAGCCGTCGCTGCGCACGCGGGTGACCTTTGACGTCGGCATGGAGGAACTGGGCGGGCATGCCGTCTATCTGTCGCCCGCGGAGATCAGCCTGGGCAAGCGCGAGTCGGTGCACGACATCGCGAAAAATCTCGAGCGCATGGTGCACGGCATCATGATCCGCACCTTCGCGCACGAGATTGTCGAAGAGATGGCGCAACATGCCCGCGTGCCGGTGGTCAATGGGCTGACCGACTTCAGCCATCCCTGCCAGGCCATGGCCGACTACCTGACGATGCTGGAGGTGAAAGGCCGCATCGCCGGGCTGAAGGTCGCCTACGTCGGTGACGGCAACAACGTGGCGCACTCGCTGATGTTCGCGGGCGCGCAGTTGGGGGCCCACGTGTGGATTGCCACTCCGCCCGGCTTCGAACCCAGCCTAAATGCGACCTCGTGGGCGCGCCTGTGTTGCAGCGAAACCGGCGCCAGCATCACTTTGGCGCACGATCCCGAGATGGCCGTCGCCGACGCCGACGTGGTTTACACCGACGTATGGACCAGCATGGGGCAGGAAGCCGAAGCGCAGGCGCGCGCAAGAGTTTTCCGCCCCTACCAGGTGAACACATGCCTTTTCAGTTGCGCCAAGGAGGATGCCATCTTCCTGCATTGTTTGCCGGCGCATCGCGGCGATGAGGTGACCGACGAAGTCATCGACTCGCCGCGCTCGTTCGTCTTCCAGCAGGCAGAGAACCGGCTGCACGCGCAGAAGGCAATCATGCTGGAGCTGATGGCGGAGAGAGCCGGCGAGGAGGAAGAAACGCTGGAGGCAGCGCTGGAGGCCGTGCGCTAGAGACAGTGGAGCTTCGCAGGAGCGAACGTAATTATTGAGAGCTGCAAAATTAATGTCCTGCTTGACGGTGGAAGCGCCGGGCTTCAGCCCGGCGAATCGCGAGGCGAGAATTACGGCTTTAGCCGCGGGGACCCGGGGCTAAAGCCTACTCATCTCGCGAGATTATGGCACGGCTAAAGCCGTACCCTTCCACCCTCAGGCGACCCAGCGCTTCCGCGCCGGGCTAGGTACTTTTGGGCCTGACCAATTCTTAGGTCCGCGGCTAGGAGAGACACGTAACGATACCCTATGTACCGCACAGCGCTAGTTGCGATCGGCGGTAACGCTCTGATCCGGGCAGGCGAGAAGGGCACGATCGCAGAGCAACTGGCCAACACCCGCCGCACCGCCGCGTCTATCCGCGCGCTCATTGAGCTTGGCTACGGATTGGTCCTCACCCACGGCAACGGGCCGCAGGTGGGGGCGCAGTTACTGCGCTCGGAACGCGCCGCCGACGTCGCTTATAGCCAGACGCTTGACGTCTGTGGTGCAGCCAGCCAGGGCGAGATCGGTTACCTGCTGGCGCAAGCGCTGCACAACGAGCTTGCCGCCGCAGGTCTGAAGCGTGAGGTGGTGTGCCTTGTCACCCAGACCGTCGTCTCCATCGACGATCCGGCGATGCTGCGTCCCTCCAAACCCATCGGTCCGTTCTACTCGCGCGCCGACGCTGAAGAAAAAAAACGGACCATGGGCTGGCACATCGTCGAGGATGCCGCCCGTGGGTATCGTCGCATTGTGCCCTCGCCCGAGCCGCTCGAGATTATGGAGTTGGAAGTCATTCGCGAACTCGTCGATCGCAACGCGCTGGTCGTCTGCACCGGCGGCGGCGGGATCCCTGTGGTTTGCGAAGGTGACGTCGTACGCGGCATCGAAGCGGTGATCGATAAGGACCGCGCCTCGGCGGTGCTGGCCTCGCAGCTTGGTGTCGACTTGTTCGCCATCTGCACCGACACCGATTACGTCTACCTGAATTACAAAACGCCCGCCCAAATGCCGTTGCGCCAGGTCACTGTCTCGGAGTTGGAGGCTTACCAGCAGGCCGGCCATTTTCCCGCTGGGAACATGGGTCCCAAGGTCGAGTCGGTATTGAGCTTCCTACGGCACGGCGGTAAAGAGGCCGTGATTACCTGCTTTGACGATTTGCCGGAAGCCACCCAAGGCAACGCCGGAACACAGATTGTGCCCGATCCGCTCCCGGCCGATGTTTACGAAGAGGTTGAGGTGTTCACATGCCGATAGAAGCGCTGCAATCCTGCACCCCACCGGTCAACAGTTCCAAACGTGCGGCTTTGCGGCACGTGGTCGAGTCGCAGCAGTTCACGGTGCCCTTGTTGATGGAGTTGTTCGATCGCACTCGGCAGATGGAGCGCATTGTCGCCCGCGGAGGCACGCTGGATTACCAGGGCCGCATTCTCGCCAGCCTTTTCTATGAGCCTTCCACGCGCACCCGCCTCTGCTTCGAGGCGGCGATGCTACGCCTGGGCGGGCGCGTAATCTCCACCGAACACGCGCGCGCGTTCTCGTCGGAGATTGAAGGCGAGCAGGTCGAAGACACCATCCGCATCGTCGGCAGCTATTGCGATCTGATTGTTGTGCGCCATCCCGAGACCGGCGGCGCCATGCGTGCCGCTCGGGTCTCGCCGGTGCCGGTCATCAACGCCGGAGACGGCGATGGCGGGCAGCATCCCACGCAGGCACTGCTTGATCTGTACACCATCTATCGCGAGCGCCCGCTCGACGGCCTCAGCATCGCCTTCATCGGCGAATTGGAGCGCGGACGTACGGTGCGCTCGCTGGCTTACCTGCTGGCCAAGTTCGAGCGTGTCAAAATTTTCTTCGTCGCCCCGCCGGAGCTGCAGATGAAATCCGACATCCTGCAGTATCTCGAGCGGCACGGGGTGCGCTGCGAAATCGCAAACGAAATTGATCGCGTGTTGGGAGAAGTCGATGTGGTTTACCAGACGCGCATTCGTCCGCAAAGGGGAGCGGGCATCATCGGAACTCTGCGCTATGCGATTGACTCCTCGGTGCTGCGGCAGATGCGTACCGACGCCATGATTCTGCATCCCCTGCCGCGTACCGTCGAACTGGACAAAACCGTCGATGAGGACCCGCGCGCGATGTACTTTCGCCAGGCTGCCAACGGCCTTTACGTGCGCATGGCGCTGCTGACCATGCTGCTGGAGTAGGAAGCAATTATCAGTTCACAACTAGCAATTCGCAATTAGGGAGACTTTGATTAAACCGCCGCCTTGAAAGGGTACGGCTTCAGCCGTGCCGCAAGCGCAGCAAAATCAGTGCGGGCTTTAGCCCCTGAGGGCGACCAGCAGCTTGTTCACAGTCTCCCTAATTGCGAATTGCTAGCTGCTGATTGCTGAAACGAGGACATCATGCCACTGACTCAAACTAAGACCCAGCATTACATCGAGACTCGAAGAGCAATACGGAGCCCACAACTATCGTCCTCTGGACGTGGTCATCGAGCGCGCCGAGGGCGTCTGGGTGTACGACGTCGACGGCAATTCCTATCTCGACTGCCTGGCCTCCTATTCGGCGCTCAACCAGGGACACTGCCATCCCCGTATTCTGGCGGCCCTCATCGAACAGGCCAGCAAGGTGACCCTCACCTCGCGCGCCTTTCGCAATGACCAGCTTCCGCTGCTTTATGAGGAACTGCACGAGCTCACCGGCTACGATATGGCGCTGCCTATGAACTCGGGAGCGGAAGCGGTGGAGACCGCCATCAAAGCTGCGCGAAAATGGGGATACAAGGTCAAAGGCATCCCTGACGGCAAGGCCGAGATCATCGTCTGCGCCAACAACTTTCATGGGCGCACGACGACGATCGTCGGCTTCTCCACGGATGCGGAATATCGCGACGGCTTCGGCCCCTTCACGCCGGGCTTCGTGACTATCCCCTTCGACGATGCCAAGGCGTTGCGCGACGCCATCACGCCGAACACCTGCGCCTTCTTGGTCGAACCGATTCAGGGCGAAGCCGGCATCATTATTCCTCGCGAAGGCTATCTGCAGGCAGCGGCAGAAATCTGCCGCACGAATAACGTGCTGTTCATAGCCGACGAAATCCAGTCGGGCCTGGGACGCACCGGAAAGCTGTTTGCCTATCAGCACGAGGACGTACGCCCCGACCTGGTCATCATCGGCAAAGCGCTGGCGGGCGGCTTCTATCCCGTCTCGGCCGTCCTGGGATCGAAGGAGGTTCTCGGCGTCTTTCACCCCGGAGATCACGGTAGTACCTTTGGTGGTAATCCGCTGGGGTGCGCCGTGGCGCGCACCGCACTACGCGTGCTGATGGAGGAGAAGCTGATTGAGCGCTCGGCCGGACTCGGTACCTATTTCCTGCGCAAACTGAAAGAGATCACCAGCCCGTATGTACGCGAAATTCGCGGCAAAGGGCTCTGGATCGGCATCGAGCTGAACCAGCCGGCGCGCCCGTTTTGCGAGAAGCTGATGCAGCTGGGCATCCTCTGCAAAGAGACACATGACACGGTGATACGAATCGCTCCGCCACTCATCATCACCCGCGAGGAGATTGAATGGGCGCTGCAGCGCATTGCCAAGGTGTTGACCGCGAACGCGAAGTGACCAGATATGGAATGTCGCGTTTCCTCGCAGCAACTGCTCGCGTCGAGTTTTGCTGTAGATAGCTTCACTGTTTGAACGGCATAACTGAAGATGACCCACGGCTCCTGCGAACCACTAAAGCCATAGGTGACCAGTTGCCCGTAGCTGCTGACGCCGCCCATCAGAAATGCCGGGATGATCGAGAACAGCATGACCAGGCTGAACACAATCCATCCGCCAAAGCGGTCGGTGAGAATGCCCGGAGGGATGGGTCCAACGGAACCCAGAAGCACCGGAGTTGCTATGGCTACGCTCTTCTGCACCGGCGTCAGCGCCATATGTTTGCTGATGATCGGCATCATTGCCGACATGGAACCGAAAACTGCAAAGCAGAAGGCGAATGCGCCGGTGCCGAGGGTGTTGAAGCTTAGAAGAAGAATGCTGCATGAAGGACTCCGTAAACGTACTACGGATTCTGAGTACGCTCACTACACAACCATCATGTGAGCCCTTGCGTAGTGGGAATGACTTAAGTCACGGCGGGTTCTGCGGGCGCGTCTACACCGCGACCGGAAGCGCTTCCGGCAGTTGCAACGTGTTCGCGTCCAGGGGCAGAAAGACCGAAAACACGGTTCCGCTATTCCCGCTTTGCCAGCGGCTCTTCACGCTGATCTGCCCGTGGTGCTTCTCGACGATGCCCTTGCAGACCCACAAGCCCAAGCCGGTGCCGACATCTTTCTTGGTAGTGAAGAACGGTTCGAAGAGCCGCGCGCGGACGGCAGGTGGAATCCCCGGGCCGGAGTCGGCCACGGTCAGCCGCACGCCTTCACGACGCTGCGCTCGCTTCTCCCGCCCGCGTGACAAGCGGACCCGCACATGACCGCGCCGGGGCACGGCATCGATGCTGTTGGCGATGAGGTTGGCAATCAGTTGCCGCAGCTCGCCCGGTATTCCGACAATCTCCGGGTCCTGCCGGATCTCCGATCGGAGATCAATTTCCCTATTGCGAACCCGCGACGAGAATACCGCTGCCAACGACCTGACTATCGCGCCCAGCCGGATGGGAATCGCCGTCTGGGAGTCGCGATAAAAGCCGAGGGTCTGCTTGGTCAGGTGCGAGATGCGGACCAATTCCTCGTCCGCAGCGGCGAGGTACTGTCTGACTTCGCTCCAGTTATCGGAGTGTCTGGCGAGATACACGAGATTCGTCACCGCTTCCAGCGGATTGTTGATCTCGTGGGCGACGGTGGCGGCCAGCCGGCCCACCGACGCGAGCCTTTCGGTCGTGCGCAGCACCTGCTCGGTCTTCCGCCGCTGTGTGATGTCGCGGGCGATCTTGGCGGCGCCCACGATTCTCCCGCTCTCGTCCTTGATGGGCGAGATAGTGAGCGAGACGTCGATGCGTTCGCCGTTCTTGGCGATGCGCACGGTTTCGAAGTGCTCGATGCGCTTGCCGCTGGCGATCGTCGCCAGAATCCGCTCTTCATCGTGCTGCAGCTCGGGCGGAATAATGGTAGTGATCGGCCGCCCGATCATCTCTTCTGCCGTGTAGCCAAAAACGCGCTCCGCTGCCGCATTCCAACTGGTCACGATTCCGCGCAGGCTCTTGCTGATGATCGCGTCTTCGGAAGATTCGACAATCGCCGACAACAATCGTTGCGCTTCGGTGAAGACCTGGCCGGTGTTACGCTGATCCGCCGCCGGCTGAACGATCGCAAGCTGGGCGGTCTCCGGCTGGTCCGGGTGCGGCGGGTCGGTCTTCGACTTAGGGGACTGCATGCTGGTCGCGTTCTTCTCGCTTAGTTAATGTTGCTGATCTTGCCGGGCTCCGGCGGGACTGACGGCAGGGCGACGAGATTCGGCATGAAGGGCGCGCACTTTGCGGGAACTCTGGCGCTCTCGCAGCCAAGGCAACTACTCCGCATTCTATGATGAGGTTGGATGCGGCAACTCGCGAAAAGCGCTGCCCGTTAGCGAAACTAAAAAAGTACGAACTGCCGGATCGTTAACTGGAAGTTTGTGCCCCTCGCCGGTGAGCGTGTGGAGGAGGGCTAGAACGGCACGTGCCGATCACTTGCGCTGTGGCGATTTATCAATAGTAATCTCGTTGTCGGGACGGCACGAGACGCACCTCAGATCACGTCCGGCGGGAAGCGCCAACACTATAAAGACGCTAGGTTACTGACCAAGCTGCGCCAGGATGTTGCGCAGCGGAGCGCTCGAGACTGTAATCATGCCACCATAGGGGGAGTACAACTCCAGGATGAGAAAAATCGCGCCAGAGACCGACACCGCGCTGACCAATAAGGCGCTGGTCACGGTGGCGTTAGTGGGCGCGCTAAGGCCGAAGCTGATGAAAATCATCGTGAGCCAGAAAACCAGGATTGCGAGCATCGGTTTCGAAATCGAGTTGGCGGCTTGCGCATACATCAACCAGCGGGTTTCGCCGAGGCTCATAACCAAGCTCGTCGCCTGGGCCTTGAACGAGCGCTGCGCATCGTTTGCCGGCGACAACCCCTGAATGTTTTGATAGAGCACCTCGGAGCCACCTGGGGGCGCTGACGGTCCAGAAGTTGCTGAGCGCTCCTGCGGCCACAAGCGATCAAGATTACGGACGACCGCGCCTCGCAGCAGATTGCGCGCTTCTTTCGCCTCGGGACCATAATTGGCCAGCACACGGTCCAGCATGACCACTTTGGCAGACATTGAGGCCACATCCGCAGTTTGCGCGTCGAATGAACTTTTTGCCGAACCGATCAGCAGACCTAGAACCAAGGCGGCTAGCGTGGCGAGTAGCCCCATCGACAGCTTCACGACATCTTTCGAGGCATCTTCCAGATGATTCTTTGGGAGAACACGGCCAAGAAACCTGCCAAATAGAGCACCGCCGAATACACAAGCGAACACCATCAGGCTGATTGCCCCGCTACTCATTTCCCGATCCTCCACCAAAGAATTACGACAGCTGTTGTAACACAGACCATAGCGCTCATTGACTCGGAGGCGAGACCACAAAACGCTCAATTTATGGGCTGCTCTCGCCGAACATGGGCAGTAACACTCAGAGTTGTATGTTCACGCTGGGATGCATGATGCTCATTTCTTTCCAAAAAGCAGACTCCGCATCTCCGCGCGGCCCAGCACCCGCGCCATCTCTCTGAATCCGAAAAACGGTATTAGCAACACAAAACACTCGAAGCCCACCGCCAAGAGGCCCTTCGGGCTCCATCCGATCATGGGTGGCATGCTCGCCACGAGGGTATTTCCATGCCACATTCCCACCGCGACGCTCTCGATGACGTGAAAGAAGATGAGTATTACGCTGAAGACGAAGCATTTGTGTAGAACCGGGTAGATGAGTGGCCGATTTTGGAAACGCCTTCCAAGGTGAAGCTCCTCCCCTACGAGCAGGACCTTGGCGAAGACGAACGCATTGATAATCGCAAAGGCGTGCTCCTGGTAGTCCAAATGTTGCTGCGACAAGACGAGGCTTTTATGGATCGAAAGCAGCCCAAAGACGACCCAAAGGTACAGGAATATTGCGACAAAACGTTTGAACCCTTCGAAGGCTCTCTCTTTCAGGTTGCGCGGCTGCGGAATTGGAACGTTTTCAGCTGCCATGTCTGTATGCCTCGACTGCTTTCCACAAGTGTACTTTACGGGAGCTTCACGCTGGAGTTTTGGGGACTCAGCGTAAGGGGCCGCAACGTTCGGCGACTATAATTTGCACGGGGGACAGAGGGTGTTGGGGAATCGAAAACGTGATCGCGTGTCAGGAGAACAGCCATGGGTCTGAGCAAGCGGTGGTTTCTTACAACCCTGGTCATGGTTGTTGCCTTCGCGGCAGTGCCAAGGTTTGAGGTTCAGACGAAGGAACCTGATGTATCGAAACGGAATTCGCGGCCCTACCATCCAGTCGTTGCTTCTGATGAGTCGCTGTGGCACACCAACCTCGTGCGATCAAATTGGGTACTTCACGCGAAAAGGGAAATCTCCTCGACGGTTTTCCTTCCGGTGCAATCAAAGAACTCGAAGGATGTGGGCGCCGGAAAGTTGCTGGTGGCGAGCCGCGCCCTCGGCGACCCCAATTTCGCTGAAACGGTAATCCTGCTGGTCCACAGCGATGCCGATGGCGTGGTTGGGCTAATTCTTAACCGTCGAACGGATGTCCCGCTTTCCCGAGTGTTGGACCAGTTCGAGGGGGCGAAAGACCGTTCCGACCCGGTCTATCTCGGTGGTCCCGTCGAAATTCCAGCGGCGTTTGCCTTGTTGCGGTCGACGGCCAAGCTCGACGGGGCAGAGCAAATCTTGGGCGGGGTCTACTTGATTTCTACCAAAAGCCTCTTCGAAAAAGCCTTCGCGGGTCGGCCTGGCCCTGGCATGTTTCATGTTTATCTGGGCTATGCGGGATGGAGTAACGAGCAACTACGCCAGGAAATAGAGCTAGGTTCGTGGTTCATTTTTCCAGGCGATGCGCAGACGGTTTTCGATTCGGATCCGGATGCCTTATGGGAGCAGATGATTCAAAAAACGGAGTTCAAGTTGGCGCGTTGCGAGCCCGCGGATGCGCCGCCCCAAGCATCCGTTCTAACGTTTCTCAATTAGCTCATCTTGCGCTCGCGCGCGGTCATAGTAGTGCCAGCTTGGCGTCGGAGCAAACATAACCATGATGGGATTTGCGACACGGCTGTCTTTTGCTGTTCGTTGTTTTATCTCGCTGTTGTTTCATGGAACCATCCCGCAGGACATACTGCGCGCGTTATAGGCCCGAGGTAACGCAAGTTGCGACCGCAGTAGAACCGGCTCCTGCCGCAGCACCGGTCGCTCCCGCAAAGCCGAGCTCGGAATCGCTCGACCGGGCGGTGCAGGTTCTCGCTTTGTTGCAGCGCGACGGCCGTCTTGTAGATTTTCTCGAGGAGGACGTTTCTGCGTACGCTGACGGGCAGCTCGGCGCTGCGGTGCGCACCATCCACACGTCATGCCGCCAAGTCTTGGAGCGTTATCTTAAAATTGAAGCGATCATCGCTTCTGAAGAAGACCAGCCTGTCACCGTACCGGCGGGCTTTGATCCGGCAACCATTAAGCTGATCGGAAACGTGACTGGCCAACCGCCAATCCGCGGCTTGTTGCGCCATCGCGGTTGGCGCGTCACCGAGGTGAACTTGCCATCCTTGCCGCAGGGTTCCGGCAGAACGATTCTGGCGCCGGCCGAGGTTGAGGTCCCGTAGCAAACCGCACTTCTGCGAAGATCAAATCAATCTTCACTGTGGCACAAGCTTTGCAATAGGAGAATTCGTTGCAATCAGAATTTATCGTTGGCATCGACCTGGGCACCACCAACTCCGCGCTGGCGTACGGCGAAAGTGCTGACGGGTCGGAGCACCCGCGCATCGAAGTTGAGACTCGTTCCGCAGTTGGTCAATCCGAATGAAGTCGCGGACCGGACATTGCTCCCATCCTTTCTCTACCTTCCGGGCGAGTTGGATTTTCCCCAGGGCAGCCTCAGCTTGCCTTGGGATGCGGAACCGAGGTTCGTGATTGGCGAGTTGGCGCGCAAACGCGGAGCGGAAAATCCCGGAAGGCTGGTTGCATCGGCGAAGTCATGGCTGTCGTACGCGGCGGCGAATCGCACAGCACCGATTCTGCCGTGGCAGGCGCCGGAAGAGGTCAGCAAACTCTCTCCGGTGGAAGTCTCGTCGCTTTATTTGCAATATCTGCGGACGGTGTGGGACGTGCGTCATTCGAGGGAAGGGAAGGGCAATGCTTTGGCGGAACAGGACGTGTTGCTCACCGTCCCCGCTTCGTTTGACGAGGAAGCGCGGGAGCTGACCCGGCGTGCAGCGGAGCAGGCGGGGCTGCAGAACGTGACGCTACTCGAAGAGCCGCAGGCCGCACTCTACGCGTGGCTGGAGAGCCAGGGCGATGGCTGGCGCAAACGCATTAAGGTGGGGGACCTGGTGCTGGTATGCGACGTTGGCGGAGGGACCACCGACTTCAGCCTGATTGCCGTTTCCGAAGAAAGTGGCGACCTGGCGCTGCGGCGTGTCGCCGTCGGCGACCACATCCTCCTGGGCGGCGACAACATGGACCTCGCCCTCGCCCGATTACTCCAACAGAAACTCGAAGCCGAAGGGCAGCGTATCGACACCTTTCAGTTGCAGGCGCTGTGGCACCAGTGCCGCGCGGCGAAGGAGCACTTGTTCGAGCACGCGAAAAGCGCAAAAGCAAGATGTCACGTTGCTAGGCAAAGGACGCAAGCTGGTCGGGGGCACCATCAAGACTGAGTTGTTGCGGGAAGATTTGAACCGCGTGCTGGTCGAAGGATTCTTCCCCAAGGTCGAGAGCAACGAGATGCCGGCGCGGCAGCGGCGAATCGGATTTCAGGAGTTGGGCCTGCCGTATGCCGCCGATGCGGCCATCACTAAGCACCTGGCACGCTTTCTGTCGCAGCAGGCACAGAGCAGTCCGGACGCCGGCAACATCCGGCGCGGGCGAAGCGGGTTGGCATGCCCCACGCATGTTCTGTTCAACGGCGGCGTCATGAAGGCAGAGGTGCTGCGCGGGCGCGTGGTGGAGGTGCTCAATCATTGGCTGACCGCCGAGGGATTTGAAGTGCTGGGCGCGCCGAATGTTCTGGACGCCCCTGACCTGGAGCACGCGGTGGCGCGCGGAGCGGCTTACTACGGCAGGGCGCGGCGCGGACACGGCGTGCGGATTCGAAGTGGCGCCTCGCGCACTTACTACATCGGCATCGAAAGCGCAATGCCCGCCGTCCCCGGAATGGAAGCTCCGCTGAAGGCACTTTGCGTGGTGCCGTTCGGCATGGAGGAAGGCACCGAGGCGACGGTGCCCAACCGCGAGTTCGGGCTGGTCGTGGGCGAGCCGGCCGAGTTCCGCTTCCTGAGTTCCACCATTCGCAAACAGGACCACGTCGGCGATCTGCTGGAGAACTGGAGCAGCGAGATCGAAGAACTCAGCCCGCTGGAGGTGACGCTCACTCTTGATGGCCAGCAGGGAGCTGTGTTGCCGGTGCGTCTGGAGTCACGCGTAACGGAAGTCGGGACCTTGGAGCTGTGGTGTGTTTCGTCTGACGGCGCCAATCGCTGGAAGCTGGAGCTGAACATCCGCGAGAAGAGCGAGCAATGATACCCGCCGGCGTGGTTTGAGATTGTGATGGAGAGCGCGTCCCGCTATCTGATTGGCATTGACCTCGGCACCACGAATTCGGCCGTGGCCTATGTCGATACTCGCGAAGGTGCGAACGACGCCGATTCGTCGGGAATAAAGGTATTCGATGTTGCGCAGCTCGCGGGGCCGGGTGAAGTGCGCGCGCTGCCGCTATTGCCTTCGTTCCTCTATTTTCCCACCGAAGACGAAATCTCATCGGGCGTAGTGGCGCTGCCGTGGGAGGAACGCCCGTCCGCAATTGCCGGCACCATGGCACGCGATCAAGGTGCGCTCGTGCCCAGCCGGCAGGTGTCTTCGGCGAAGTCGTGGCTGTGCCAGAGTGCCATCGATCGAACCGCCGACATTCTGCCGCGCGAGGCCGAGTCGCCGGAGCCGAAGGTGTCTCCGGTCGAAGCATCGGCACGGTATCTCACCCATCTGCGCAATGCCTGGAACTGCGCGATAGCGGCCGACGCCGATCCGCAACAACGCTTCGAGAACCAGGAAATCGTGTTAACCGTGCCGGCTTCCTTCGATGAGGAAGCGCGCGAGCTGACGGTGGAAGCGGCGCGGCAGGCTGGGCTGAAAAACCTGACCCTGCTGGAAGAGCCGCTGGCGGCTTTTTACGCGTGGATGGCCACGCATCGCAACCGCCTCAGCGAGCAACTGCGCGACGGCGAGTGTGTGCTGATTTGCGACGTTGGAGGCGGAACATCGGACTTCAGCCTGGTGCGCGCCCACGTCGCAGGCGAGGATGTGGAATTTGAGCGCACCGCCATCGGCGAGCATCTCCTGCTGGGAGGGGAGAATCTCGACCTCGCCCTGGCGCATCGCGTCGAACAGAAGCTCAACACCAAACTCAGTCTGCGCCAGCGTCACGCCTTGCGCGTCGTCTGTTCGGCGGCGAAAGAGCGCCTGCTTGGCGATGACAGCATCGATGTTGTGCCAATCAATATTCTGGGCGGCGGACGAGCGGTCGTAGGCCAGATGTTGAGCAGCGAGTTGAGCCGCGGCGAAGTGGTGGAGCTACTCACCAGCGGCTTCCTGCCGCTGACTGCGCCTGACGAAACGCCTGCGGGCAGCCGCGTCGCCGGCCTTCGCGAAATCGGCTTACCGTACGTTACCGATCCAGCCATCACCAAGCACCTTGCGGCCTTCCTCAAGCAAGCGGCATTGGCGGACGCCCAACAAAAAGGGCAGCCAAGAATCGACGATGGTATGGCGATGGCCAAGCCGGACGCGGTCCTCTTCAACGGCGGCTTTTGCATTCCGGCAATCACGCGCGAGCGGATCACCGAGGCCATTGCGCATTGGTTCGACGCGCGCGGCGAGTGGCGCCCGAAGATCCTCAACAATGAGGCGATGAGCAGTGCGGTCGCCATTGGCGCTGCCTACTACGGCCGCGTGCGACGCGGCATTGGACTGCGCGTCAAGGCCGGAAGCGCGCGGACCTACTACATCGGAATGCGTTCGGAACAAGGCATCAAGGCGGTTTGTATACTGCCGTCCGGCACACATGAGGGGACGACATTGCCGCTGCTGGATCGCGAATTCTCCGTATTGGCAAACCGTCCCGTATCGTTCCACCTGTATAGCTCGCGGACGCGTCACGACCCACACGGCGCCGTCGTTGACCTGCATCCCGACGAGGTCCATCGTCATGCGCCCCTGGTCACGTTGCTGCGCTACGGAAAGAAGCTTCAGCCGATGGAGCTTGCCGTGCGGTTGTCGGTTAGTTTCACCGAGGTGGGAACGCTCGAACTCTGGTGCGAGTCCGTTAGCTCGCCGCATCGTTGGCGCCTGCAATTCGAGTTAAGACGCGAGGCCAACGCGACCGACCAGAGCGAGTACGCAGGCCAAACTTCACATGCGACGCGGCATCGCGCTGCCGGGCGTTTCGGAGCAGTCGCAGGATTCGGCTGTGCGGCTGATTGAGCGCGCCTTCACCAGATCTGAAACTGCAGACGGCGACACCGTCGATCCGGCTTCGCTGGTGGGCGAGTTGGAGTCCATCCTCGGACTGAAACGAGAATCATGGCCGCTAGCGACGCTGCGAATCTTTTGCGATGCGCTGCTGAAGGTTGCCGATGGACGCAAGCTGAGTCCGCGCCACGAAGTTCGTTGGCTCAACCTGTTCGGCTATTGTCTGCGACCGGGGTTTGGAGATCCGCGGGATGGCCAGCGAATCACGCAGGCGCGCCGGATCTATCGGGCAGGATTGGCATTTCCGCGAGAGCTGCAGTCGCACGTCGATTGGCTGGTGCTGTGGCGAAGGATCGCGGGCGGCCTGAGTGCTGCGCATCAGCATGAGCTCCGCAATTACCTTGGCGGCCTCGGCATTGGGCGCAAGAAGCCTGAAACGCGACTGAACTCTCAGGTGGAGCATGACGGCTGGCGATTGCTGGCAAGCCTGGAGCATCTTTCAGGCGCGACCCGCGCCGCACTGGGAAGCGAGTTGCTGCGCAAGCTCAAGAAAGAACCCGCGGACAGTGGCTGGCTATGGTCGCTGGGCAGATTTGGCGCACGTATCCCGCTCTATGGGTCGCTCACGTGTGTGGTTCCCGCAGCGGCCGCCGCGGAATGGATCACCGTGCTTATGGACTTGCCTGAACTAACCCATGAGACGGCCTCTGCCATCGTTCAACTGGGCAGACGGGTCGATGATCCGGCCCGCGACATCGGCCAGGATGTACTGCGATCTGCTAGTGCAGCCTTGAAGTCGGCCGGAGTTGCCGACGATACTTTCTTGCGGCCACTAGAGGAATATGTCGTGCCCACCCGCGCCGATGTTCTTCGCACCTTCGGTGAGCCGCTGCCGAAAGGTTTGGAACTGGAGAGCACCGCGAACTGTTTATCTCCGGTGACCGCACTCGCGTCGTAACAGCGTTTATATCTATCAGCCAAGTAAATCGCACAAATAAGAACGCGGAGTGTCGAATTGCACACTCCGCGTCGGATAATCCTCCCACTCCCAGAAAACGCTTTGGCCTATTCCACTGTGAAACCAAGCTGAGGCTTCGAAAGATGTGACAGGGGGAAGGCAAAGCCGCCACCCACTGCCCGGTTACGCAGGCCATAGGCGCCGTTGTTGGCATGCGTCGCCGAGCTGGAAGTGGCGATTCGTGTTGGGGACCGCAATCCGGTAGGTCCTGCTTGTGCAGCGATACTGTCGCCCATTGCCGCGAAGAGAGGAACTTGCTGGTGGGGCGCGCTGGACGCCAATACGCTGGCCGCGGCAGCCTGGAAGCTGCTGCCCGGACTAACGCTATTCGGTGCGGAGAAGGCGAACTGGGTGGCAGTCGATGCGGGCGTCGACGTTACAAAGCCAGCGGCCGCGTCAGCATGTAAGTTTAGCTTGGACGATACCGAGACCAGGCTTCGGCAACGTCAGAGCGCTGTTACTCGTAGATGGATTCAAGGCTCCAGAGGCTACGGTAAGAAGGACGTCTGTGCCCTGATAGGTGATGGTGAAATGCTCGGAGGAGTTAATCCCCAAGCCGTTCACCGTCGCGAACGTACCCGTCTTCGAGGCGAAGGTGACGATTTGAAATTGACTACCTACCGTAGGAACAAATCCGTTGATCAGCGATATGTTGAGGGTCCCGTTCAGGCTCGAGGTCGTGGTTTTCAGCTGATCGTACTTAGTACCCACCGTGGTGCCCCCGATGTCTATATCCAACTTTCCGCCGGTGGCCTGGGTGTATGCACCCGAATCCGTCAGTACTCCGGTCGACGTGCTGGAGTCGCCTGGAGTGACGGTGCCGCTGGAGCTGATCTTGCCGGTAACGGTCCCCGTTCCGAACAGCGATCCCGCTTGGAAACTTAGGTTGCCCGTAGAAGAAACCGCCAAGGTTCCATTGTCAGTTGTGGTACCCGAGAGCTGGGTAAACGATGTTCCCGTTCCGCCCACCGTGAAAGCGCTGCCGCTGCCCACGGTGAACAGACCTTTGTTAGTAAACGCGCCGGCGGTCGTGAAGGTTTGACCACCCTGCAGGGTGAAGCTTCCGGTACTAGCGTTGGTAGCAAAGTGAGTCAAACCATTTACCCCGTGCTGGTCCTCAATTTGCGAGCCCGTCCCGTTCAAGACGATAGTTGCCGCGTTCGTCTCGATGTTGGCGCCGTTGAACTGCAAAATTCCCGAGAGATTGTAGGTGCCGCCCGTGAGCGTCTCAGATGTGCTGCTGTAGTTGCTCAGATTCCCATTGACGGTGAACTTGCTAGTGCTGCTGGCGACGGCCAGCGTCCCGTTATTGGTAAAGTTACCCGCCGTGGTGAAGTTGCGGCCTCCCGAGATACTAAAGCTGCTGCCGGTAGCGTTGCTGGCAAAGTTGACCAGTGCGTTGTTGCCATGCTGGTCCGTAATCTGCGATGAGGTGCCGTTCAAGGCGATAGTGGCGGCATTGGTCACGATGTTCGCTCCGGTGAACTGCAGCGTGCCCGTGACGTCGTAGGTGCCGCCGGTGAGAGTCGTGCCCGCAAAGTTAGTCAGGCTACTAGCGACGACGAATTTGCTGTTGCTGCTGGCGATATTAAGCGTGCCGTTGTTGGTGAAATTGCCGGCGGTGGTGAAGTTACGTCCACCTTCAATGGTGAAACTCGAGCCAGCGGCATTCGTGTTCAAGGCCGACAGAGCATTGCTCCCATTCGAATCGACAAAGCTAGAGCTGGCTCCGTTCAGGATGATATTGGCAGCATTGGTTTTGATTTCTCCGCCGCTGTAGCCCAATTGGTCGATCTGCAAAGTTCCGCCGATGTTGTAGGTGCCGCCAGTCAGGGTGTTGCCGGCGAAGTTCGTGAATGTTCCTGCGGACACGACCATCGAACTTCCACTGGCGACTTCGAGGATTCCGTGATTGGTGAAGCCGGCGCTGCCGGGCGAGATGCTTAATCCGGAGCCGTTGGAAAGGATCGTGCCGGAATTGACGAGCCCATTGGTGTCGATGGTGCCCGAGCCCTGGATGGTCTGCTGGTTGGTGAGAGTGTAGCTGCCGTAGATGTAATTCAGCGGGTTTCCAGAGTTGGCTAAGGTGACCGTGCCCGCGCCCGTCAGGGTGGTGTCGCCGATCAACTGCATGTAGGTGTAGTGTCCGTCGCCTTTGACCGTTATCGAACCTGTATTGTCGATTGTTCCGTTCAGATAGGCGGTGCTGTTGTTCGATACCACGAAAGCTCCGGAGTTGGTCAAGGCTCCCAGTGTGCTCCCGTCCAGAGTGGTGCTGCTTCCACTGACGGTTTCAATCACGCTGCCGTGGCCTGAATCGGTGGTCAGCGTCCCGCCTTGAATCGCCACATTACCCATCAACTGGATTGTGCTTCCACCCGTCGCCTCGATCGTGCCGCCACGGTTCTGGATAGTGCCTCCATTCATCTGCACTTTGCTTGCACCAACCGCCTGAATCTTGCCCCCATCGTTATTAAGGCTGTCGGAGTATAGCAATAGGTTGGCGCCGTTGGTCGCCTCCAGCGTCCCTGAGTTGCTCGACGCAGTGACCCCATATATCTCTAACTGATTGTCGGCGTAATTAGCGTTGATGGTTCCCGAGTTGTTCAAGGAGCTAGTCTGGATCACTCCCGCTCCTTGAATTGTCTGCTCGTTGGTGAGAGCGAAGCTGCCGTTAATGCGGTTTAGCGGGTTGCCGGCGTCGGCCAAGGTTACCGTGCCGCCGCCCATCAGCGTGGTGTTGCCGACCAGTTGGAGATAGGTGTAATTTCCATCCCCTTGGACGGTGATCGAGCCCGTGTTGTTGATGACGCCGTTCAATCTCGCAGTGCTGTTGTTAACCACATCAAAAGCACCCGCATTGGTCAGTGTTCCCAGCGAGCTCCCATCCAGGGTGGCGTTATATCCGGCGACCGTCTCAAACACGCTCCCCATGCCCGAATCTGTGGTCAGCGTGCCTCCCTGAATCGTTGCCCCGTTCATCAACTGCACCGTGCTTCCACCCGTCGCTTCGATTGTGCCGCCGCGGTTCTGAATGGTGCCATAGTCAAACTGCACTGTGCTTGCGCCGGTTGCCTTGATCGTGCCCCCGCTGTTATTGAGGCTATCGTTGTACAGCAGCAGAGTGCCATGATTCGTGGCCTCCAGCGTCCCGGTGTTGGTTACTGCGGTCCCAGCAGCTATCTCCAGGTTATGGTCGGCGTTGTCGGCATCGATGGTTGCCTGATTGTTTACGGAGCTGGTGTTGATTTCCCCGGAGCCCTGGATCGTCTGCCGATTGGTGAGTGTGAAACCTCCATTGATGTAGTTCAGCGGATTGCCTGAGTCGCCCAAGGTGACCGTACCGCCGCCCTCCAGGGTGGTGTTGCCGGCCAGTTGGAGATACGTATTATCTCCGTCCCCTTTCAACGTAATCGAACCGGTGTTGTTGATAGTCCCGTTGACATAAAGGGTACTGTCGTCAACTACGACAAAAGGTCCGGCATTGGTCAGTGTTCCGGCAGTGCTCCCGTCCAGGGTAGCGTAATTACCTGCGACGGTCTCAAACATGCTGCCGTGGCCCGAATCGGTGGTCAGCGTCCCGCCTTGGACAGTGACCCCATTGAACAACTGAACCGAGCCGCCGCCGCTCGCCTCGATCGCGCCACCGCTGTTCTGGATGGTGCCATACTGCAATTGCACCACGCTCCCGGCGCCAACTGCCTGGATCTTTCCGTGGTCGTTGTTGAGGCTGTTGTTGTACAGCAGCAGGGTGCCACCATTGGTCGATTCGAGTGTCCCGGTGTTGGTCGATGCGGCGCCGGGAGCTATCTCAAGGTTGTTGTCCGCATTGTTGGCATTGATCGTCCCCTGGTTGATCAACGAAGTGGTGTTGATCTCACCCGATCCTTGAATTGTTTGTTGGTTGGTTAGGGCAAAACCCCCGGAAATGAAATTCAATGGATTACCGGAATCGGCCAGCGTGACCGTGCCCGCGCCTGTCAGAGTGGTGTTGCCCGCAAGTCGGAGGTAGGTGTAGTTCCCATCCCCGTTGACCGTAATCGAGCCGGTATTGTTGAGGGTGCCTTCCACGTTAGCGGTGCTGCCGTTCATGACGTTAACGGGCCCGGAGATGGTCAGTGTCCCCTGAGTGCTGCCGTCCAGCGTGGCGGAATTGTTGGCGAGGACTTCAATCACGCTGCCTGTTCCGGAAGCCGAAAGGCTCCCGCCCTGAATGTCAACCTGACCAGTGAGCTGCACCACGCTTCCGCCGGTTGCCTGGATAATGCCGCCCATATTGTTGTAAGTGTTGCCATTCAACGTCAGCCTGCCGCCGTTGACGGCCTCCAGGGTTCCGGTGTTGGTCACACCAGATGTGCCCCCCACCTGCATGAAGACCACGCTCCCGCTGCCGGTGGCGTCGATGATGCCGCCCATATTGTTGTACGTGCTGCCAGTCAATGTCAGGGTGGCGCCATTGGTGGCCTCCAGGGTCCCAGTGTTAGTCATGCCGGCGCTGCCGCCCATGTTCACAGTCAGCCCATGGTCGGCGTTGTTGGCGTCAATCGTTCCCCCGTTTGTCATTGACAAGGCGTAGTTGCCGACCGTTCCCGAACCTTGAATCGTATTGTTCACGTTATCCAGCGTCGCGCCGGAGCAACATCCCCCCTCGATGTAGTTTTGCGGATTCGCGGAGTCGCCCATAGTGATGGTGCCGCCACCACTTAGTGTCACAGTCGCGCCTGAAGCGACGGTAATTCCAGTAAAGTCGCCGGTAGAGTTAAAGCTTATATGTTCCATCATTAGCTGATCGCATCACCGTTAATCGTTAAGTTAACGCCGTTGTTCAGTGACAGAGCTGTTGTGGGCACTGATGGTCAAATTGTTGATCGATCCGTTGATATCCTCGGTCACTACCGACCCTGAATTCGTAATCTGGACGTTGTTATTAGTTGTTGGGATGCCACTCGACCAGTTCGTAGACAAACTCCAAAGTCCCGTGTGTCCAAGCCACGTGTCGTTGGTGATGGTGAGGGGATGTGCGAATGGACGCGATGTGACCTGGGGCAGAGAGTGGTTCGACATCATGCTTAGGCTGGAGCTCCGGTCATAGGTCGCGCCCAGAGGGCCCGTTCCTACGCCGTTGTGCAGCATCCAGGCATGACCGGGATCGAGGAGCAGGGAACCTCGGAAGTCCCGGGGGCGGAGAGTGAGGTCGAGATTGGACCTGTTATTCAATCCTCCGAAGTCGGAACTCCAAACCGAGCGGTATACCTGCGCATAGAGATTTCCTGTCTTATGCAATGTCAGGCCGGTATGACGGCTTAGGTCGTCGTGTTGGCCGATGAAGTTGTGAAGCACGTTGTAAGTCTGCGCCTGTGCCCCTTGACTCGCGATAATTGTTAGCAGAAACGCGACTACCAGCGCCAGCGGGCCAGATGCGGTGCTTGGGCAGAAGCTCCACTTGCGAGCTGTTCTTGCGATTGCCATTGACGTTTTCCTTTCAAGTGCTGAAGGTGTGCTAGACGCATTCCCCAGACGAGCGGGGGGTGGCGCAGTAGTTGAGTTCCTCACAAGCAGCATCGCAAAAGCAGATGCCCCTTGCGTGCAAAGACTGGGGTCCTGAATTCTTAATGAAAAGTGCTGTAAACGCCGTCCTTACGCCTGGGGAAAAGACAACATCGTTCGTTGGCTAAGTACGGCTACACCTGGAAAATAGGCACCAGGATTAAAAGGGGAGCGCGACGGATTCTGGTCTTAACGGAAGATCCTGTCGGTGATGCGCAACAGCTTGTCTCGTTTCGAAACGTAAGTCAAGTAAATATTGACGGCCTGTCGCCCAAAGCTCGCCAAAAGCCGGTAGAGGGGGCTAGCAGCTGCTGAAGATCAGATATACTGCTCCAGACTTCCCTTACTAAAGTATTGCGTGGTGGTAGCACATAAGTTTTCCTGATGCCAAAATCGAGGTTGCTGCATGAAGCACTGGGTATTCCTAGCCGTCGCCCTCCTTTGCGTGAGTATATTTGTGCGGGCGCAGACCGTAGAGGAACTGGTGAACAAGAACATCGGGGCCAAGGGAGGTCTAGAGAAGATCAAGGCAGTCAAGACACTGCGAATTTACGGGCGGGCGGAGCAGCCCGACGGACCTCCCATAGCGATAACCATTGAGCGCACACGGCCCGATCAAATACGCGAGGAACTCACCTTGGCCGGCATGACGATGGTGCAGGCCTACGACGGAAGAGCGGGTTGGACGATCCAGCCTTTCGGCGGTCGCAAGGACCCACAACTGATGGGCGACGACGATATGCGCGACCTGGTGCTGGATTCGGACATCGACGGGCCGCTGGTGGACTACAAGGCCAAGGGCAACACGGTGGAATTCATAGGTCACGACTTCGTAGACGGTGACGACGCGCTTGCGGCTGAAAGTCACGCTCAAGAACGGCGACATTCTCTATTACGACCTCGACCCCGACTCGTACCTGGAAATTCGTCGCGAATCGCAGGAGTTCATTCGTGGCTCAGTGAAAGAACAGGTCACCGATTACGGTTCGTATAAGGCAGTGGACGGCGTTATGTATCCGTTCTCGATTGCGACATGGCCGAAGACCGATCCCACGCAAACGACGACGGTGTCCATCGACAAGGTAGAAGTCAACCTGCCATTAGCGGAGTCGTTGTTCGCCGTGCCTGCGAGCCTGAAACACTAAGCTCGCGGCGCGACTGCCACTGCTTTCGTTTGTCAGCAACGTCATGGGAGATGCGCCAACTTTCCACCGGGATTCCCTCAGTAACTGCAGAGGGCCACAGGCCAACAAAATGATCATTGATAGAAGTGGTATTCGCCGGGTCGTGATGAACATGCTGCGCTGCGCCGCGCTGGCAACCCTGTGTGCCTGCGTGACACTGGCGGCGCAGACCGCTCCGCAGATCAGCAGCGCCACGGTTTCGGGATTGCCGGCGCGCAACATTGGATCGGCCACCATGAGCGGCCGCATCGCCGCGGTGACTGGAGTCAACCAGGACGGCCGCATCACTTTATTTGTAGGCTCCGCCAGCGGCGGGGTCTGGAAGTCGATCAACGGCGGCACGACCTTCAAGCCGGTGTTCGATCGGCAGGACGTACAGTCGATTGGAGCGTTGGCGATCGATCCCTCCAACCCGAAGAACGTATGGGTGGGAAGCGGCGAGGCGTGGATGCGCAATAGCGTGTCGGTTGGCGACGGGATCTACAAGTCCACGGACGGCGGGGAAAACTGGAGCAACATGGGGCTGCGGGATTCCGAGCACATCGCGAAGATCCTCATCGATCCCAAGGACGGCAACCAGGTGCTGGCGTGCGCCACCGGACATAGCTGGAACGACAGCGACTCCGGAGGGGTCTTTAAGACCAGCGACGGCGGAAAGACTTGGACACGGGTGCTGCCCGGCGCCAATGCATCCACGGGTTGCGGCATGCTGGCAGCTAGTCCGAAGAGCCCTGTCGTCTATGCCTCAATGTGGGACTACCGTCGCCAGGGATGGACGTTCCGCTCGGGTGGGCCGGGAAGTGGAATTTATCGTTCCGACGATGGCGGCGACCACTGGACAGAGCTGACCGCGGCCAACAGCAAAGGCCTTCCGGCGAAGCCCTGGGGACGAATTGCGGTGGCTGTGGCGCCGTCAAAACCCCAGGTGGTGTACGCCATGATCGAGTCCAGGAGCAGTGCGCTGTTCCGCTCGGATGATGGCGGGCAAAGCTGGAAGCAGCTTGACGCCAGCCAGTTCGTGATTTGGCGGCCGTTCTATTTCGCCAACCTCATTGTCGATCCAGTTAATGAAAACAAGATCTTCAAGCCCGACCTACTTCTGCTGCTCAGCGTAAACGGGGGCGCGAGTTTCAGTTCGGTAGCCAACGCGCACGGCGATTTCCATGATGCCTGGATCGACCCCAGCAATCCCAATGTGATTTATGCAGGTGACGACGGCGGCTTATGGAATAGCCAGGACGGGGGCACGCGCTGGGCGCACCAGTTGAACCTTCCGGTGTCGCAGTTCTATCACGTCAGCGTCGACAATGCCGAACCGTACCACGTCTATGGCGGTCTGCAGGACAACAGCAGTTGGGTGGGCGACTCTTCCTATCCCAACGGCGTGGCCAACGCGCAATGGGAAAACATGTTCGGCGGCGACGGCTTTTGGATGTTCGAAGATCCGTCGGACTCGGACTACATCTACGCCGAATCGCAAGGCGGAGAGATTGGCCGCGTCAACCGCCATTCCCTGCAGGTACGCTCCATTAAGCCGTTCCCTAATTATGGCGAAGGCAAGCTACGCTTCAACTGGAACACGCCCATTCATATGAGCCCCAATGAAACGGGAACGATTTACATCGGTGCGCAGTTCCTGTTCCGCTCGCGCGATCACGGACAGTCCTGGGAGCGCATTTCGCCCGACCTGACCACGAACGATCCGGAGAAACAGAAGCAGGAGGAATCGGGAGGTGTGACCATCGACAACTCATCGGCGGAGATGCACACCTCGATCTACTCGATTTCGGAGTCGCCCCGCAACGGGCAGATCATCTGGGTGGGTACCGACGATGGCAACCTGCAGATCACGCGTGACGGCGCCAAGACGTGGACTAATGTGGTGGGCAATGTACAGGGCCTGGCCGCGAATTCATGGGTCTCGACGGTGGCCGCAGGCCGCTTCGACGAAGCCGTCGCGTACGCAACCTTCGACCGCCATACTTACGGCGACATGGCTCCGTACGCGTACAAGACGAGCGACTATGGCAAGACATGGACCTCATTGAACCTGGCGGAGAACGGGGTTCGAGGCTACGCGCACGTCATTGCGGAGGATACCAGCAGTCCGAATCTGCTGTTTGTCGGCACTGAGTTTGGGCTGTGGATCTCGGTGGATGGCGGACAGCACTGGGCGCAGTACCGGGGCGGCGATTTTCCCGCTGTGGCCGTTCGCGACATCGTAGTGCAGCCGCGCACGTCGGACCTGGTGCTGGCCACACACGGGCGCGGCATCTGGATCATTGACAACATCTCACCACTGCGCCAGCTCACACCGGAGCTGATGGCGAAAGACGCGATTGTGCTTGAAGGTCCGCCGTCGATCCAGTATTTCAATGCCAATGGCGGCTGGCCGGAGGGCGACGCAGGATTCATCGGCCCCAGCCGTCCCAACGATGCGTCCATTACTTACTACCAGAAGCAGCGGCACATGTACGGCGACCTGAAGATTCAAGTGTTCGACGCGGATGGCACGAAGTTAACCGAGTTTACGCCCAGGAGCAAACACAAGGGACTGAATCGAGCTGCGTGGTCGATGCGTCTGCCGCCGCCGATTGTTCCGCCCGGGGCGCAGTTGCTGTTCCAGGCATCGTCGGGACCGCGTGTGCTGCCGGGCACATATCCGGTGAAGCTAATCAAAGGCGACAAAACGTATGACGGCGCAATCACGCTGGTGCTCGATCCCAGAGCGAAGTTCAACCTGGACGATCGCAAAGCGGAGTACGAGCTCGCAATGACGCTCTACAAGTTGCTGGACCACATGAGCTATGAAGTGGCGGCCATTCTGGAAGTGCGCGACGGCGCGAGTGCGCGCGCTGCCAAGCTGGCCAAGAACAATCCACTGCGGGCGAGCCTCGATCAATTGTCGAGCAAGGCGGACGGGCTGCGCACCAAGATCGTAGCCACGAAAGAAGGCGGCGCCATCACCGGTGAAGAGCGGCTCCGCGAGCATGTGGGCGAGCTTTACGGCGACGTGATGCAATACGAAGGCAGACCCACGGACTACCAGGCGGCGCGGGCGGAGTCGCTGGCTCATGAACTGCAAGACGTAGTCGCGGACTTCAACAAGCTGACCGCGGCAGAGTTACCCGCAATCAACCGCCGCCTGCAAAAGGCGAAGCTGCAGCCCATCACCATTTCGAATGAAACGGAGTGGCTGAAAGAGCACGCGAATACCGGCGCCCCGCCGGTGAAGGCCAGCGCGATGCGGGAGATTGATTAGAGCGAAGGCCGGCTATTTCGGAGACGGTCCCTGGATGACTTCGACGAAATCCGATGGGCGGACCCATTGCGCAAAGGCCGCGCGCACCTGCTCTGCCGTTAGCGCTTTGTACTTTTCGGCCGCACGTACCGGCTCATCCAATGGCAAGCCCATCAGCGCGCGGGCCAGCAGTCCCTCTCCAATACTGGATTCGCTGGCCTGTGCCAGCGGAATATCACGCAAAAGCATGGCCGCTGCCTGCTGCATTTCGCCAGGGCTGGGCGCGGTGGTTTGCATGTCGGTCAGGTCCTGGATCAGCAACGCTCGGGCCTTCGGCACATTCACCGGGTCAGCGCCATAGGATACGGTGAGGCGCGCACGCGTGCGGTTGGCATCCAGTGACTCGGAGACCGTATAGACATATCCGGTTTTCTCGCGCAGATCGCGATAGAGCCGTGTGGCATAAAATCCGCCACCCAGAATATGGTTCGCAAGCTGCAGCGGATAGTACTGCGGGTCGAAGCGATTCATCGGCAACTCTTCGGCGAGAGTTACCTCGTCCTGCAAGCGAGTGGGATCGGGAACCTGGCTCATCGCAGCCTTGTTGGGCGGCACCGGCGGCAAGTCGACTTGCGGCGGCGGACCTTCGGCTTTCCAATTGCCAAACCGGCGAAGGACCTCCGCCTTCGCCTCTTCGGGCGAAACGTCGCCGATGATGACAATCGTCGTCAGATCGGGACGCATAATTTTGCTGTAGTAATTCCGTACATCCTGGAGCGTCAATGCGGAAACCTTCTGCGGGCTCGGTTCGCGCAATGACGGGTCACCCTTGGGCAGAAGTCCCTCCAGTAATCTGCGGCTGGCGTGATAGTCGGAGCTTTCGAGGATTCCCGCCACCGATTCCGCGGTTTGCTGCTGTACCACCTTGAATGCTTCTTCGGGCAGCGCGGGTTGCAATTCATTTTCCGCGAGCAACTGCAAGCCGCGATCGAAGTATGGCTTCAGGACCTCCAGCGAAAAGCTTACCCCCGCGCTTTCGTTGGCCGCGATATCGTCCAGCGCCTTCTGAAAGGCAAGACGGTCGAGGGTTGTGGTTCCGTAGGAGAACAGGCCGCCGAGCACACTGGAAACGCCTTCCTGCTCCGGCGGCGTCTCCAGATCAGGCTCGTGCCGCACTTCGCCCATCACGGTCACAGTCGGCGTGAGGGGTTCCGTCTCCACGATCAGGTGAATGCCATTGGGCAGGGTAGTCTCGACGGGACGAAGGTCCCACTTGGGAATTGGAGGCGGCTGGAGCAACGCGTCGGCCCACTTTGGCAGCGGTACCGGCTTTGTCGGCGTGGGCGTCACCTTTTCCTTGCCCCCGAATCCTTTGCTGGCCACGGCCTCGCCGGAGGGTTGTGGTACCAGCGTACCGATCACGGCGCTCTGATTGAGCAAGTACTGCTTGGCGACGCGATTTACATCCTGAACGGTTACGCGCTGGATCGCCTCAACATCTTCCTGCGGTGAATTGCGGTGTTCGGCAGCGAGCGCCTGCGACCATAGCGACGCCAGGTCGGGAATGGAATTGCGCTCGAACTCAAAAGCAGCAACTTCGCTGTGCTTTGCGGCGTCAACCAGATCGGCAGGAACCCCATCTTTGGCGTACTTGTCGATGATCGACTGCAGCGATTGCTGGATCGCAGACGCATCTCCGGTCGTGGGAACAACGGCATAGGCAAGCGCAGCGCTGGCCTTCGGATAGGTTTCGCCGACTTCGAAACCCGCATCGAGGGCCTTGCCCGCAGGGACGAGTCCATAAATATCGGCGCGCTGGCTGGCAAGAACATCGGACAGCACGCGGAACGCAGCAAAATCGGGGCTATCGGTTCCCGGCATACGATACGCGATGACGGTAATGATGTAGGGATAGTCGCTGGGCAAGGTAAAGTGATCGGCCTTTACCGGTTGCAGATGAATCTCGGGCCGCGGGGGAAGGTTCTTCTTCGGGATGTCGCCGTAGAGTTGATTGATCTCCTGCAGCGCTTTTTGCGGATCGACTTGTCCGGTGATGACCAGAATCGCGTTGTTGGGCGCGTACCACTTTTCCTGGAAGCTCTTCAGCATCTCGCCCGTAGTCGCATCGAAGGACGGACGCGTGCCGAGAGGATCATGCTCGTAGGGCGTACCCGCGAACATGTCTTCGTTCATGCGAACAATAAACTTGTAGACCGGACTGGACAGATCGCGCGAGACTTCCTGCTCGATTGCCCCACGCTCCTCGGCCCATTGCTGCTGGCTGTCCTCGATGTTGCGCATGCAGTCGGCATCGGCATGCAGCGCAAGATCCAGGTCGTGCGCCGGAACCGTCTCAAAATACTGCGTGATGTTTTGCTGCGTGTCGGCATCGTTGTCGCCACCCATCTGCGCAAAAATCGCGGCGATCTGGTCTCCAGATAGACCCGAGCAACCGCGAAAGGCCATGTGCTCCTGCGCATGCGCCATGCCGGGAAAGTTTGGCGGCGTCTCGTCGCCGCCCACCAGGTAGTTCTCCTGTACCGTCACCACCGGCGCCAGATTATTGGGAACAATCACCACCTGCAGACCATTGGGCAACGTATGCCGAATGACGTTGGTGTCGGAATTCTTTGGAAGGGAAACGTCTTGCGCCGCGGACGCCGCGGCGAGTAATAAAACCAGCGGTGCAATGATCGTCAACTTGCCTCTCATGCCCGATATGATCTGACCAATAGAGCTTGCGATGCCATTTCGCATCCTGGCGTTCAGGATCCTTTATGCGATCGCCTTTGAAGCGAGCAGGTCTTCGATCCTGATTGGCACTTTGCGGACGCGTACTCCGGTGGCGTGATAGGTCGCCGAAGCCAGCGCCGAAGCCACACCAGTCAAACCAATCTCTCCAATGCCACGCGCACCATATTCGTTGAGGACCGTATCGGGATAGTCCAGCAGGATAACGTCTATGTCAGGAATATCTTTGTTTGTCGGCACCATGTAATCGGCGAAGTTGCTGTTAATGGGGTGCCCGTTGCGAACGTCGTACACGGTCTCCTCAAACAATCCCATGCCGATACCCATCACCACCCCGCCGAGAATCTGGCTTCGGCCGGTCTTGGTGTTTATGATTCGGCCGCCGTCCATCACCGTGACCCAACGCGTGACGCGCAGGCGCGCGATGCCGGGATCGAACTCGATCTCGCAAAAATGCGCGCCGAAAGAGTGAATGGAATACTTCTTTGCCTCCTCCGGCAATTCGGTCCGGGCGGTAGCATCGACCGAGGAAAGCCGGCGCAGCGCCAGGATCTCCTGGAAGGGAACTCCCGAACTAGGTGACTTGTCCTGTGTGTAAATGCGGCCCTCGCTCAGCTTCAGGCTTTTGACGTCGGCATTCTGGAAGGGCGATTTGTCGGTCTTGGTCGCGACCGCAAACAAAGTGTCCCTGGCCTGTATCGCCGCTTTCGAGATAGCAGGCAAGACCGTCGCGGTGGCCGCTGATCCGCCGGAAGTCGGTCCGGGCGGCAGATCGCTATCGCCGAGAATGACCTGAATCTTGTCCATCGGTATGCCGGCCTGGTCAGCAACGATCTGCGCAAAGATGGTGTAGGTTCCGGTGCCGATGTCCTGGCACGCGCAGGAGACGCGCGCGGTGCCGTCGATGAGCAAGCGAACGCGAACATCGGCGCGGCTGCGGCTGCCGGGCCAGGTGGCCGTCCCCATGCCCCATCCGAGGATCTTGTCGCCGTTGCGCATGGAGCCGACATTCGGATTGCGCTTGCTCCAGCCGAATCGTTGCGCTCCCTGCTCATAACACTCGCGCAAGTGCTTGCTCGACCACGAACGGTTTGATCCCTCGTCGTGCTCGGCGTAGTTCTTCAAGCGCAGCTCCAGCGGATCCATGTTGAGTGCGACCGCCAATTCGTCCATCGCGGATTCCAGCGCGAATAATCCCGTTGTGGTACCGGGACCTCGCATCGGGGTCGGTGTTCCGTAATTCAGGCGCACGAGATGCTGAATCGTAGAGACGTTCGGGCAACTGTAGAGAAATGGCGTGGGCTCGACGATGCGATCGACATAGTCGTCGACCATCGAAGTTTCCTGTAACACCTGGTGAACGGTCGAGGTCAGCTTCCCATCGGATGTGGCGCTGAGACGCACGCGCTGTTGGGCGGTTGGGCGATGGCCAACCGTGGTGAACATCAGACTGCGCGGCACGGTGACTTTGACCGGACGTCCGACGTGACGCGCCCCCGCCGCGGCCATCAGCGACTGCGGCCAGGGAAACAGTTTGCTGCCGTAACCGGCCCCGACAAACGGCGAAATAACATGGATCGACTCCAGCGGCATGTCCAGCATCTGGCATAACGTGTTGTGATAGTTCACCACGCCTTGCGTCGTGGCGTACAAGGTGAGCTTGTCCTTGGCCTCGTTCCAAACCGCGATGGTCGCGTGCATCTCCATCGGGTTGTGCGTCACGACGGGATTGATGTAAGTCTGATCGACTTTCACTGGAGCTTGGGCGAATGCGCTCTCCGCGTCACCGCGCGAGTACTGCAGCGCAGGATTCTTCTCAGGAGTGGACGACGCGAGCGGCACCAGCGGCTTGCTGTTGTCGTATTCCACCCGCACCTTCGACGCCGCAGCGTTGGCTTCCTCGAAGGTCTCCGCAATCACCAGCGCAATGTATTGCCCGTAGTAATAGACGTTGTCGTCTTCGAACGGCGGACGCGTCTCGCCGGCGCGGATCATCTGCTCGAACCCTTGCGCCGGGCGGTACATCGGTTCGACGTTGCCGTGATGAATGATGCCCAGCCAGCCGGGCATTTTTTCCGCAACGCTAGTGTCGATACGGGTGACCCGCCCACTGCCGACCGTGCTGGTCACCGGCACGCCGTAGGCGACGTTCTCGATGGCGTGCTCTGTGCCATAGGGCGCCGTGCCCGTGACTTTCCGCTCTCCGTCGATCCGCGAAATCGGTTGTCCGATCACTGAAGTAGCCATTTATCATCTCCCGCCAATCCTGAGGCTGAGTTCAGCTAGCCTCATCAGCTCTGCTGCGTCACCACCCGCAGCGCGCGAGTCAGGCAAAGCTGCGCCAGCTTCACCTTGAACGCATTGTCATGTAGCGGACGCGCTCCCGCCAATGCCGCCTGGGCTGCATTCTTAAACGTCTCTTCATTGGCTGCTTTTCCTTCGAGCGCCTGCTCCGCTTCCCGCGATCTCCAGGGCTTGGTTGCGACACCGCCCAGTGCAACTCGCGCCCGCTGAATTCGGCCGCTGCTGACCTGAACCACGACCGCGGCCGAGGCCAATGCAAATTCGTATGCCGCCCGATCGCGCAGCTTCAGGTAATACGATTTTGTACCGCTGGCGAGCGGCGGCAGCGTGACGTAGGTGATCAACTCACCGGGCTCGAGGACATTCTCTTTTTGCGGAGTATTGCCCGGAAGCAGATAGAAACTCATCCAACGGAATGCTGCGCTCGCCCTTGGCGCCCTGAGTGTGCGCGGTCGCCTCCAGCGCCATCATGGCCACGGCCATGTCGGAAGGGTTCGTAGCAATGCAGTGCTCACTCGTCCCCAGGATGGCGTGTATGCGGTTATAGCCATCCATAGCGGAGCAGCCCGAACCCGGATTGCGCTTGTTGCAGGCATACGCTGTGTCGCGAAAGTAGTAACAGCGCGTTCGCTGCAGCAGGTTTCCGCCTGTTGTAGCCATATTGCGCAGTTGCGGCGAAGCGCCCGAGAGCAAGGCCTGGGAAAGCACGGGGTAGCGCCGGCGTATCAACTCGTCGTTTGCCAGATCGCTGTTTCGCACCATGGCGCCGATCTTCGCGCCACCGTCGCTGGTGGACTCAACTTGCGCCAGCGGCAGGCGGTTGATGTCCACCACGGTATCCGGAGTTTCGACGTTGAGCTTCATCAGATCAATCAGAGTCGTTCCCCCGGCCAGGAACTTTACCTCGGCTTGACCGCCATTGGCCGAAAGCGCTCCGTCAACGGTTGCAGCTTCCTGGTAGCGAAAAGATTGCATGGCATTCGCTCCTCTGAATTCGGGTTAGGATTTGCGGCGCGCCGATTGCACCGCCGCCACGATGTTGTCGTAGGCGCCGCAGCGGCAGAGATTGCCACTCATCATCTCCCGCACCGCGTCGTCGTCCGCACCCACCGGCTCCTTCAGTAGAGCCGCGCCTGACATGATCTGACCAGGCGTGCAGTAGCCGCACTGAAAGCCGTCGAATTCCAGGAATGCGGCTTGCACCGGATGCAGTTGACCATCCTGTGCCAGCCCTTCAATGGTCGTGATCTGGTCGCGCTGATGCATGACGGCGAAGGTGAGGCAGGAATTAATCCGCCGGCCGTTGATGTGTACGGTGCAAGCGCCGCACTGGCCGTGGTCGCATCCCTTCTTGGTGCCAAACATGTTCAGGTTTTCGCGCAAAGCGTCAAGCACAGTCGTACGCGGATCGAGCGTGAGCCGGTGCTCTTTGCCGTTGATGTTGAGCACGACCGGGACTGCCCCGGGAACCGTCTGCGGCGTCTCGACCGGGACCTCTATCGTTGGATCGGTAAGTGGAGGAGCGGCAGGCGCACTGGCGAGCAGTGGAGCGGCTGTTGCCGCAATCCCTGCGACCCCTATCTGAGTAAGAAACAGGCGGCGCGTGGGGCCAGTCCGTGCCGGAATACCATTCTGTTCGTCGCTCTCATGCCCGGATTTCGCGGCGTTGGTCGAGAAGCATTTGGGCTCATCTTGCATATGCTCGTCCTCGCGAATTTGTGTGATGCACCTGCTTTAGAGTTGGGTGCACAGCTTTTATTTAGAATGGCGCGACTATTTAGAACGGGCGCGATCCTCCAGTTTGTCGAAAATGGCTAACCATTCCGAATTGCCGGAAGGTTGTATTGACAGTCGCGATTGGCGTTCTGTAAAGTCGATCCCAGGATGACTTCGTTGATCCATCGCCATCACCACCATCATCACGTGGCGAACGTGTCAGCGGAGATCACCGGATAACTTCTAAAGCAAACCAGATCTCATAAGCCCGCTGACAAAATCAGCGGGTTTTCGTTTTTTGCGCGAAAGGAACGATGGCATGGCGGTAGAAATCGATTTCGACAAGATGGGCGGGCTGACGCCGGCGGTAGTGCAGGACGCGGCCAGCGGTGAAGTCCTGATGCTCGGCTTCATGAACCGCGAAGCGTATGAGCGCACCCTGCAAACCGGCTACGTGACCTTCTTCAGCCGCACCCGCAATCAGCTCTGGATGAAGGGCGAGACCTCGGGCAATCGCTTGCGGGTGGTGAAGGCCGCAACCGATTGCGACTTCGACACGATCCTGTGCCAGGTCGAGGTTGAAGGTGCGGGCGTCGTTTGCCACACGGGGACGCGCAGCTGCTTTAGCACTCCGTTGCCGGTCACGACCTCCAGCGGAGGTGCTCAATGACGCTGCGTCTCGGTATTCCCAAAGGCAGTCTGCAAGAGGCCACACTTGCACTCTTGCAACGCGCGGGATTGCAGGTGTACGTCAGTCCCCGCTCGTATTTTGCCGCCACCAACGATCCTGAAATCGAATGCATGCTGATTCGCGCGCAAGAGATGGCGCGTTACGTGGAACACGGCGCACTCGACGCCGGCCTGACGGGGCTGGACTGGGTGCTGGAAAGCGGTCTCGATGTGGTCAGCGTTGCGGACTTAATTTATGCCAAGCAAAGCCGGGGAAAAGTGCGCTGGGTCCTCGCAGTCCCGCAGGATTCTCCGGCGCAGTGCGCTGAGGACCTGCGCGGCGCCACCATCGCGACGGAATTGGTGAGCGTGACGTCGCGATTTTTTGCGCAACGCGGGATTGACGTCAAGGTGGAATTCTCCTGGGGCGCAACCGAAGTGAAACCTCCCACATTGGCGGATGCCATCGTCGAAGTCACAGAGACGGGCAGCTCGCTTAAGGCAAACCGGTTGCGCATCATCGAAACTGTTCTGGAGTCCAACACCCAGGTCATTGCCAACCGGGCCGCCTGGGGGACAGCTTGCACGCGGCAAAAGATTGAGAACCTCGCCCTCATGCTGCGTGGGGCGATGGAGGCCCAAGGCCGAGTCGGCCTGATGCTCAACGTGCAGGTCGGTGACTTGCAAGCTGTGTTGAGCGTGTTGCCCGCTCTGAATAGCCCAACCATTTCTACTCTTAACGACCGTAATTGGGTAGCCGTCAATACCATTCTTGAAGAGTCAGCCTGCTGGGAAGTGATTCCTCGCCTGAAGGCGGCAAATGCCCAGGGCATCGTCGAGTACCCTCTGAATAAGGTGGTGCTGTGATGCGGATTCTGCAAGGCGCAGCCGCCGCGCGCGCGGTCCTGAAGCTCGAGGCCCGCGGCACGTCTTTAAACGAAGTTGAGCCGGCGGTAGGCAGAATCATTCGCGACGTGCGACGCGGCGGCGACCGCCAACTCGTGCGCTATGCCACATTGTGGGATGGCTTACAGCCGGGAGAATCCATAAGAGTATCCGAGGCCGAAATCAAGGAAGCTTGGTGTGTTACACCGCCCGCGATTCGCGATGCGCTGCGGCAGGCGGCGGCGAACATCCGCCGATTTGCTAGGTTGCAAATGCCTCGCGAATGGCGCAAGGCCGTCGCCGGAGGGGAACTGGCGCAGATTGTGCGTCCCCTGACGTCGGTAGCTTGCTACGTGCCCAGCGGCCGTTATCCACTGCCCTCCACCTTGTTGATGACCGTGATTCCGGCGCAAGTCGCGGGCGTTTCCCGAATCTGTGTCATGTCGCCCCGGCCCCATTCGGTCACGTTGGCGGCGGCGGCGCTGCTGGGAATCACTGAGGTCTATCGTTGCGGTGGTGCGCAAGCCATTGCCGCGCTGGCCTACGGTACAGCAACAATCGATCGGGTCGACAAGATCGTCGGGCCCGGAAACAAGTTCGTGACTGCAGCCAAGAAGCTGGTGAGCTTCGATTGCGCCATCGACATGCTGGCCGGACCAACGGAGGCGGTGCTCTACAGCGACAGTGGCGAGCCATTGTTTCTGGCCGCCGATATGGTTGCGCAAGCCGAACACGACCCCGATGCTCTCGTCATATTTATTACGACTGTGCGAGGGTTGGCCGACGAGGTGAAACAAGCGGTTACGGCTGCGTCCCGCGACAATCCGATTGCGCGGGCAGCCATTCAGCGCAATGCAGTGCTGCTCGTCGCATCTTCCCAAGAAGAGGCAATGCAGTGGATAAATCGTATCGCTCCCGAGCACCTTACCGTGGACGATGAAACCGTCATTCCGTCGATCAGCAACGCCGGCTCCGTGTTTGTCGGTGCCTATTCCGCGCAAGCCGCGGGGGACTATGCCGCCGGGCCCAACCACGTGCTTCCTACGGCCGGAGCCGCGCGTTTTCGGGCAGGCCTCGGGGTGCATGATTTCGTGAAGCTGATCACGGTGCAACGCTTCGATGCGGACGGCTTGAAAAACATCGCGCCTACCATCACTACGCTTGCGGAGGCCGAAGGTCTGCGGGGGCATGCCCAATCGGTGCGGGTGAGGTGCGACAAACTCAACGTCATCGCGAAGGGGAAGGTTGCCCATGCTTAGCGCACGCCATGCGGTACAGGGTCTGCAGGAGTACCATCCCCCGCTGGCCGGGCGCAACGGCATGCGTCTCGACTTCAATGAGAATACGGTTGGCTGTTCGCCTCGTGTCCTACAACGTCTGACACAGATCACCGCCGAGGATCTCGCCCGCTATCCCGAACGTCAGCCGGTCGAAGCGCTCGCCGCCCAGTTTCTCGGACTCTCGGCTGGTCAGGTGTTGCTCACAAATGGCGTAGACGAAGCGATTCACTTGCTCTGTGAGGCGTACCTCGAACCCGGCGATGAGGTGCTCATCGTGGCTCCCACATTCAGCATGTACGAGATCTATGCGGCCGCGACGGGAGCGCACGTTATGCGCGTGCAGTGCGATGCGGATTTCCAGTTTCCGCTCGAAAAAATTCTTGGCAGCATCACCCCGGCAACCCGCATGATCGCGATCGCCAGTCCCAATAATCCCACCGGGACAGTGGCTCGCCGGGAGGAACTGCTGCAGATTGCGAACGCCGCGCCGGACGCGGCCCTATTGGTCGACGAAGCCTACTATGAGTTTCATGGCGACAGTGTGATCCAGGATACTGGCACGTTTGAGAATCTGTTTGTCGCGCGAACCTTTTCCAAGGCCTACGGATTGGCCGGCCTGCGTATCGGCCTGCTTTGCGGGCCAACGGCGCAGATGCCCGCCTTGCGGCGAATCTCCTCGCCTTACAATGTGAACGCTGTTGCATTGATCGCGCTGCCCGCCGCGCTGGAAGATAAGAGGTTCGTCGAGTGTTATGTCTCACAGGTCGCCCAGGGACTCGATCGGCTTGCATCTGAGCTGCGACAGCTCGGCATTCAACACTGGCCCAGCCACGCAAATTTCCTGCTCGTGAAAATTGGTCAACAGCACCGGGAGTTCGTTTCCGCTATGCGACAACGTGGGATATTGGTCCGTGATCGTTCAGCCGATCCCGGTTGCGATGGCTGCGTGCGCATCACGGTTGGAATCAGCGCTCAAACCGAGCAGCTCATCGCCGCGATGAAAGAGGTCTACGCCGAACTGAATCTGGGTCGGAGCGCGACTGCATGAGACGCGCTGATATCCATCGCAAGACGAACGAGACCGAGATTCGTGTGGCGCTCACGATAGAAGGCCGCGGCCGCGGGACAATTGCGACCGGCATCCGTTTTCTGGATCACATGCTGGAACTGGTGGCGCGGCATGGGGCCTTCGATCTCGCTGTGAAGGCTACAGGCGACCTCGATGTCGATCAGCACCACACGGTAGAAGATGTCGGCATCGCATTAGGCGAGGCCTTCGTCCAGGCCTTGGCGGACAAACGCGGAATTTGGCGCGCCGGCTATTTTGTAATGCCGATGGATGAAACGCTCGGCGTGGTAGCAGTCGATTTCAGCGGACGAACCGCCGCCGTGATCGATACAAAAGTTCGCGCCCGGCTGGTGGGAGATCTGCAAGCGGAGTTGGTCGCCGACTTTTTTGATGGCTTCGCGCGGGGAGCAAAGGCCAACGTACATGCCAAGGTGCTCTATGGCCGCTCCAGCCATCACAAAATCGAAGCGCTATTCAAGGCATTTGGCCGGGCCCTGCGCGTCGCCTGCTCCAAGGACCCGCAACTGGGACGAATGCTGCCGAGTACGAAGGGATTATTGTGATTGCCATCATCGATTACGGCGCGGGAAACCTGACCTCAGTGGTGAAGGCGATCAGGCATCTCGGGCAGGAGTGCATCGTGACCGCCGACGCGGGCGACGTTCAACGCGCCGACCAGCTCATCATTCCTGGTGTTGGTAATTTCTCAGCCACCGAGCCGCTGGCGCATGGCCCACTTGCCGAAGAACTGCAGCGAGCCTTGGCGGCCAAGAAACCAGTGTTGGGCATTTGCCTCGGGCTGCAATGGATGTTTGAAGGCAGCGAGGAGGCGCGCGAGTTGAAAGGTTTCGGAGCATTCTCTGGAATCTGCACGCGGTTTTCGGACCGGGTGAAATCGCCTCACGTCGGCTGGAATCGCATCGAGGTGGAACCGCACTCCGCTGTGCTGCGTCGTGTGCCTTCAGGTGCGTACGTTTATTTCACGCATTCCTATCGCGCTCCTCTGTGCGATGGCACGGTCGCGACGTGCACCTACGAAGCTCCGTTTGCGGCGGCGGTCGAGCGTGAAAATCTGTTCGGAGTCCAATTTCATCCCGAAAAGTCCGGAGATGTGGGACTGACGATCCTGGAGAACTTTTGTGGACTGTGAATCGCTGGCCAAACGCATCATCGCCTGCCTCGACGTTCACGCGGGACGTGTGATGAAAGGTATTCAGTTCGTCCAATTGCGCGATGCCGGTGATCCCGCCGAGCTGGCGGCTGCGCATAGTGAAGCCGGAGCGGACGAGATTGTCTTGCTCGATATCACGGCCACGGCAGAGTCGCGCGACACGCTGTTGGAGACGGTGCGCCGCACGGCCAACCAGCTCTTCATTCCGTTCGCCGTCGGAGGAGGTATTCGTTCGCTCGACGATGCCGCGGCCGTACTCGACTGCGGGGCCGACAAGGTGACCATCAACTCGGCGGCGATTGCCCATCCCGCCCTGATCACCGAAATTGCCGCGCGTTATGGCTCGCAAGCTGTGGTCGTGGCGATTGACGCACGACGCGTCGCCGGTGGATGGGAGGTGTACGTGTGCGGAGGTCGCAGGCCCACGGGCAACGACGCGAAACAGTGGGCGATTGAAACAGAACAAAGAGGCGCGGGCGAAATCATGCTCACCTCGATGGATCGCGACGGCACCAAGTCGGGTTTCGACTGCGAGCTTACGCGCATGATCGCAACCGGCGTGCGCATCCCAGTCATTGCGTCGGGCGGAGCCGGCGAGCCGAGACACTTTGTTCAGGTGTTCGAAGAAGGTGCGGCCGATGCGGCACTGGCGGCATCCGTCTTCCACTTTGGACTGGAGTCGGTGCGAGCGATCAAGCAGGAACTGTGCCGGTCAGGCATACCCGTGAGGCTGCCATGCTGATTCCCTCGATCGACCTCATGGGCGGAAAGATCGTGCAGCTTGTTCAGGGCGAGAAAAAAGCGCTGGAGTTTGATGATTTCGCAACTTGGGTGGAGCGATTCTCCCGGTATCCGCTGGTGCAGCTTGTCGACCTCGATGCGGCCATGGGCACGGCATCGAATCGGCAACTCATCGCAGAGTTTTGCCGCAAACTTGCCTGCCAGGTCGGTGGTGGGATTCGCTCGGCAGAGGAAGCCCAAAGAATACTGGATTGTGGCGCGAGCAAGGTCATTGTCGGCTCAGCGTTAATTAAAGATGGAACGGTCGATGCAGCGTTCGCCAAAGATTTGAGCGATCAGTTCGGCAATGAGCGGTTGGTATTTGCGGTCGACACCAGGCGCGGACGAGTCGCGATCCACGGATGGAAGACAATCACCGACATACTGCCCACACAGATGATGCAGCAGCTCGAACCGTTCTGTTCGGCTTTTCTGTACACCCACATCGATACCGAAGGGTTAATGCTAGGAATTCCGCTCGAGACTGTACGGCAATTGCGCCATATGACCTCGCGGCATCTGATTGCGGCCGGCGGAATAAGCAGCCTTGCGGAGATTGACGAACTCGACCGGATGGGGGTAGACGCCGTCGTCGGAATGGCCATCTATTCCGGTCTACTGCAGGTTTAGGAGGAGACCCATCACGCCAAGGTGCTCACCAGCAGTTCCGCTGGGTGTAACACCGCGCGCCCCATTCCCGCCCACAACTGCTCATGGCACGAGGTGCCGCTGGCGACCAGTGTGCGCGGGCCGTCCTCTTCGGCAGCGCGTACTTGTGCGAAGAGGTCTTCGCCGACCGCCATACTGAGTTCGTAATAGTCGCGCTTATAGCCGAAGCTGCCGGCCATGCCGCAACACTCGACGGAAGACGTGACCACATCGAAGCCGCAGGTGCGCAGGACTTCGATCGTTTCAGCGGCAGCGTTGCATGTCCGCTGTTGGCAATGCGAATGGTAGAAGACGCGTTTGCCATGAGGCGAGCGCGCCGCAGGAAAAATCGTTGCCAGGTCTGCGGGGGGTGTCTCCTGGCTTCGCGATCGAACCAGCTGCAACGGTTCAACGAACTTGCCTTTGGAGAGCCTGCTCCAAGTCGCCGCATCCAGCAGGTGCGCATAGTCGAAACTCAGCATCGCCAGCACACTGGGCTCAAGCACGCAAACAACCTCTCCGTTGTCGATGTGCGGCATCAGCATTGCCGCCAACGGGACCGCCTGCTCGCGCGCGGTTGCGATCATCCCTTGCGAGATCGCTGCGCGGCCATCCGGCATCACCGAGCTCAAATCGACCTCGAAGCCCACCTCGCGCAGCACGCGCACGGCCGCCATGCCTCGTTCCGGCGAGCCATAATTTGTGAACACGTCGGCGAGCATCAGCACCTTGGGCAAATCTGCGCGCGCGGTCCCTCGGCGTGGCTGAGTGCGACACAGCTCCTCCCAGGTTTTCTTCGGAAACGGCGGCAGCTTGCGGCGACGGTCAAGGCCGACGAGGCTCTCCATCAATCCGCGTATCATGGGCAGCTGCGTGACCGCGTTTGACAGCGATGCGAATCGTGTGGCGCCTTTGGCCATCACGTGATAGTTGGCAAAGAACTGCTTCTGCAGCGGGGCTACGCGGTCTTCGGCGGCACTGCCCGTCATAGCGCCAAAACCCGACTTCGCTGCCGAACTGGGGTGCTCGAAATTCATCCGCTGCCGCAGCGTCTCATTGAGCCACGGAATATCGATGCGCACCGGGCAGTTGTTCACGCACCGCGAACAGCCGGTACAGAGCTCGCTGAAACGCGCGTTGAGCAGCTTGCCGGTGCCTGCCTCCCACGATCCGCCGATGCCGCCGGAGTAGGTCTCGCCACCGAACGCATGCCCGCCAACCGTTTCGAAATTCGCGCAGGAATTCAGGCAGGCGCTGCAGCGGATGCAGCGCAGCGCCTCTTGCAGAACCGGGTCCTCGCGCATGCGGCTGCGCCCGTTGTCGATCAGCACCAGGTGAAACTCCCGGGTTTTCGGCTGCTTGCCCGGTGCGGCGAACGGTGGCGCTTTCAGCGGCGGATGCAGAATGCTCACATAGGACGTCAGCGGCTGCCCAGTCCCACTGCGTGGGAGCAGCTCGATGAAAGTGCCGAAATCAGTACGCGACGGCACGACTTTTTCAATCCCGGCAATCGCGATGTGCACCGGCGGCAGAATCATCGTCATGCGAATATTGCCTTCGCTCTCCACCAGCATGAGCGAGCCGCTATCGGCAGCAATGAGGTTCGCGCCCGAGATGCCCGCGTCGGCCGCAATGAATTTCTGGCGCAGCTTCTCGCGCGCAAATACCGTCAGCTCTTCACCGGTGTCGAGCGGCAGATCGGTGGTGAACTTGCGTTTGAACAGCGCGGTTATGCGCTCTCGCGAGTAGTGCAGTGCCGGTGCCACAATGTGGGACGGCTGTTCGTCGGCCACCTGCAGGATGAATTCCGCCAGATCGGTTTCGGCAACGGTAATGCCGGCCGCCTCCAGCGCGTGGTTCAGCTTAATCTCTTCCGAGGTGATGCTCTTGCCCTTCACGACCAGCTTGGCTTCGTGGCGCGACAGCACCTCGCTGATGTACTGGTTGGCATCGGCTGCAGTCTTGGCGAGATAGAAGTGTCCGCCGTTGGCGCGCACACTAGCCTCAAGCTGGCGCAGCAGCTCCGGCGAGTTGGCGATGGCGTTCTGCTTGATCTCGCGGGCGCGGTCCTTCAGTGCCTCGTAATCGGCAAGGCGCGCCGTCGCGGCGTAGCGGTTGCGGTTGAAGGTTTGCGTGTTATGCCGCACCGCCGGACTCTGCACCGCCAGTGTCATGCGGATGGCATCCAAAAATGCCTGCTTGTCCGCCTTGTTTGCCACCTGGCGTGGATTGATGTCGGCGGGACTTGCGACGCTCGCCATGTTCACCTCAAGACGATGATGTGCAGCTTGTGCGGGCCGTGAACACCGCGCACCAGCGGCCCCATGTCGGCCGTTGCGCTAGGGCCGGTGACGAACACGAAGTCGCGTTGCAGTCCGCGGCCGTCGAGCACGTCGGCGCGAAACAGATCGCGCGGCTGCGGCACGATGGTCTCGGCCGCAACCACCGCGATTTGCAGCGGTGCCAGCAGGCTCACCATTCCGGTGCGTTCGAAAGAGATATCAATGCACACCGAGCCCGTGCTCGCGACGCCGGCGAAAGCCTCGGTCACGCCTGCGGCGCTCGCCACCATCTCCTCCGGCGTGGGCTCCGGTCGCACACGCGGGTCGCGCGCGAATTCGCTGAACAGGCTGGCAGGAAGCTCTTGTGGAGGAGCGAAAAGAATGCGCGGTGCGTCGCCCACTGCTTGAAGAATTGCGTCCCGCAAGGCCGCAGGCGAGCGCTCGATGAGTTGCACCGTCGCGACGGCCTGAATGGCCGCGTTTGTGAAGTCCTCAATCAGCGATGGCTGCGCGATGGCCGGCTGCATGAGACGGGAGTCTATAACAAAAGCTGCGTAGAATCACGTAATTTGCCGCAACCCTCAACAGCCTGGCAAGTCCTGATCGAAAAAGGGCCTGCTTAACGCGGGCCTGAAGGCCCGCACTACGTTCATTGGAAACTACATGACCGGCGGCACGCTGATTCCCATGACCGCCAGTACCCGAATCAGCTCGCGGCGCACGACAGCCGCAGTCGCGAGGAGGAAGCGCTTTCGGTCCTCGTCGGCTTCGGTGAGGATGTGATGGCGGTGATAAAAATTGTTGAACTGCTGCGCGAGCTGGAAGGCGTGCTTGGCGGCAAACGCCGGCTCGGTCGTGGCGATGCACTGCTCGACGATATAAGAGGTCTTGCCCGCCAGCAGCCAGAGCGCCCATATTTCCGTGCCGCTCGGCTCGTCGAAGTGGCGCGCATAATCTACCTTGGCCGCAAGTGCTTGTTCCGGATCAACTCCTGCCTTGCGAAAGATATTCGTCGCGCGCACCACTGCATATTGCGCGTAGGGCCCGGTCTCGCCTTCGAAGGCCAACGCCTCCTTGAGATCGAACGCGATGACCGAGCTGCGAGTGAACTTGAGCATGAAGTATCGAATCGCGGCAATCGCAATTTGGGTTGCGATGCTCGCGCGTTCCTCTGCGCTCAGCTCCGCATGACGCGCGTCGACCTCCTTGCTTGCAGCGGCAATCAGCGCATCGAGGAGATCGTCGGCCTTTACGCCGAACCCCCTACGTCCAGATACCTCAATGTAGGACTTGCCGCGGTCTTCCTCCCTGACCTCGTAGCCTAGTTCCATGGCGCAACCCGGCGTCAGCGCAACCATCTCATAGGAGAAATGCGTGTAGTGTGCCGCCTGCTCGGTGTAGCCCAGCAGGCGGATCGCCTCGATGACCGTGTTCTGCGGATCGGATTGCCGCGAATCGATGACGTTGTAGATCGCCTCGACGCCGCCAAAGTGCGGATGGTCAGGCTCACCGTGCTCGGCGGAAATCCAGACCTCATGCTGATTTGGATACTTGTAGAAGCGGCGATACCCGAAGTCGCGCCCCAGCAATCCGAACTTCCAGAGGTGATAGGCAATGTCCTTGCCGACGTAACCGACGGTGCCATTCGAGCGCACGATAACCTTCGCGTCCTCATCCGGACCGGATTTTTCATTATCGCCGTTTGCGGTGTCTGAATGCGGGTGCGCCACCCAATCTTCGTTTGCTTGGGTGGGGTTTTTCGTCGAACTGGCAGGGTTCTGAGTTTTCGGCCGCGTCATCACCCAGCACCCTTTGTTCTTCCCCTCGCTCTCGTAATACAGCACCCCCCTCTGCTTCAGCAGTTCGAACGCGGCTTCCCAGAAATGCAGGTGCAGGATTTCGCTCTCGCGCGGCAGAAAGTCGTACTCGATCTCCAGCCGGTCCATGGTCTCCAGATGCCGGCGCAACACCGCGACCGAGATCATCTCCGCGATCGCCGCCAGCTCGTTCCCGCCCCGTTCGATGGCGTGCAGCGCATTCGACCGCGCCTTCAGGTGCTCTTTGTCCTGCTCGTACCACTGCGAGGCGCGCGCGTACAAATCCCAACAGTAGTAATCGAAGCGCGGCATCGTCGCGATCAACTCGGCGATCTCCTGCTTCGATTTTTTCTCGAGCTCGGTAAATCCGACCACCACATCGGCCACTTGCACGCCAGTGTTGTCGATGTAGTTCTGCACATCGACGGCATGGCCCGCGGCACGCAGCAGCCGCACAAACGTATCGCCAAGAATCGCGTTACGCAGATGGCCGATGTGCGCGGCTTTATTGGGATTGATGCTGGTGTGCTCGACCAGAATCTTGCCGCTCACGTTGGCCGCGCCTTCACTGGCGTGACCCGGCGAGCCGACGAGGCTGCCGCTTGCCAGCGCCTGAGCCGCAAGATCGCGCTTCAGCCGCGCGTTAATGTATCCTGCGCCCGCGACCTCCAGCTTCTCGAAGCCCTCCGGCAGCGGCAGTTCGGCGGCAATCTCTTCCGCGATCTTGCGCGGTGGCTTGCGCAGCCGCTTCGCCAGCTCGAATGACAGCGGCAACGCGAACTCGCCCATCGCTACCTCCGGCGGTTGGTCAATAACGATGTTCGGCAAGTCGAGGTTGTACTTCTCGCGCAGAAATCCGCGCATCGCTGCTGCAAGTTTGCGTTGTTGTTCCAGGTACATGGCGAGTCGTTGGTCGGAGTGCGCACAGGCGAAAGTCGAGCGCCAAGGGCGCGAAAGACGATAGCCCCGCCCTTCAGGGCGGGGATCATGATCCGTATCCTTCGGAGTCCCTCGGGGGCGGTAGACCCAAAGACGTACCGTGCCCGGGGCACTCGCACTGCCCTCATCAGTTTACCCACCGCTGAAGCAGTGGGCTACCTTCTTCCACGCCAGAGGCGCTCGCGTCGTGTGATTGCGCGCCACGTTTGACGCTCTATCTTCGCTTACCTATGATGAAATCTCTGTTGTCTCCGAGTATCTCCCATGCGCATTGCCTATCTCGATTGCTTCTCCGGAATCAGCGGCGACATGTTTCTGGGCGCGCTGCTTGACGCCGGAGTTCCTTTCGAGCTCTTCGAGAAGGCCGTCCTCGATCTGAATGTCGGAGCCACGCTGGAGCGCTCGCGCGTTGACCGCGCTGGCATTTCCGCGACCAAGCTCGATGTGATTGTCGACGGCGAGAAGGACATGCCGCGCGAGGAATTCTGGGCGAGGCGGCAAGGCCGCAACCGGGGACTATCGGATAGTGATTCGGACCGTGGCGATGCGCACGGACATTCTATTCAGCACACGCGAACCGCAGTTCCCTCCGCTCCGGCCGCCGGGGCAGGCTCCGGTCGGGATGACAAGCAGGATGCGGTCGAACCGCACGCCCGCAGCCTGAGCGATATCCTGAAGATCATCGCTGCCGCGAATATCAGCGAGCGCGCCCAACAGCTCGCCAACGAAATCTTCCTCGCCCTGGCGACGGCGGAGGCCAAGGTGCACAACGCCGGCATCGAGGATATCCACTTTCACGAGGTCGGCGCGGCCGATGCCATCGTAGATATTGTCTGTGCTGCAGTGGGCGCCGAGGCGCTTGGCGTTGAGCAGTTCTTTTGTTCGCCGCTGAATGTTGGCGGCGGGATGGTGAGCTGCTCGCATGGCACAATGCCCGTTCCCGCGCCTGCAACCCTGGAGCTCTTGAAGGGCGCACCGATATATTCCGGCGACATACAAAAAGAACTGGTGACGCCCACCGGCGCCGCAATCGTCAAAGTGCTCGCTTCCAGCTTCGGGCCGCGGCCCACGATGCGAACCGAAGCCATCGGCTATGGCGCGGGCGCGCGCGACTTCAGCGGACATCCCAATGTCCTGCGCATCAGCATCGGCGAACCGGCAACCACGAACCTCAGCGCTGGCCTCGCGCGCGAAGAGCAGATCGCGATTCTCGAAGCCAACCTCGACGATCTGAACCCGCAGCTTATCGGCTACATCGTCGATCAGGCATTCGCCGAAGGAGCGCTCAACGTCTTCACCACGCCAGTGCAGATGAAGAAGAATCGCCCCGGCACCGTCCTCACCATCCTGGCGCCGCTGGAACATGAAGAGCGGCTGTGCGCTTTGCTGTTTCGCGAGAGCAGCACACTCGGCGTACGCGTGCGCCACGAGACGCGGTACGTACTTCCGCGCCATTACGAATCGGTAGCTACGCAATGGGGCGAGGTGCGCATGAAGGTGGCGGGCGTGAACGGCGTTTCGCAGTACGCTCCCGAGTACGAGGACTGCCGGCGCATCGCCGCCGCGCACCATGTCCCGCTCAAGCATGTGATGCAGGAAGCCATCCGCGTGTACCTGGACCGACAGCATGGATAATCCCGGCAAGTTCTACATCACCACGCCCATTTATTACGTCAACGCTCGGCCGCACATCGGGCACACGTACACCACGGTGGTGTGCGACGCCATCGCCCGCCGCCAGCGCATGATGGGCGCGGACACTTTCTTCCTCACCGGCACCGACGAGCATGGCCAGAAGATCGAGCGCTCCGCCGCCGCGGCAGGCTGCTCCCCCAAGGAATTTGTCGATAAAATTTCCGGCGAGTTCCGCGCGCTGTGGGACCGGATGAAGATCACCTACGACGACTTCATTCGCACCACTGAGCCGCGCCACAAGCGGGGCGTGCAGGCGCTCTTCACCCGCCTGCAGGAGCGCGGCTACATCTACAAGGGCTCGTATAGCGGCCAGTACTGCGTGTTCGACGAGTTGTACGTCGATGCCGTCGGACCGGGCGCGCCGTGCCCGGAGTGCGGACGTCCCACTGAAACCGTTCACGAAGAGAACTACTTCTTCAAGCTGTCGGCCATGCAGGAGCCGCTGCTGAAGTTCTACGCCGAGCATGCCAACTTTATCCGTCCCGAGACGCGGCGCAACGAGGTGATCGCGTTCGTGCGCAGCGGCCTGCGCGATCTTTCCGTCAGTCGCACCTCATTCAAGTGGGGCATTCCCGTTCCCGGCGATCCCAGGCACGTGATTTACGTCTGGCTGGACGCGCTGGCCAATTACATGACCGCGATCGGCTACGGCTCCGACGATCCCAACGATCAGCAGAAGCTCGCGCGCTATTGGCCCGCCGACGTGCACATGATCGGCAAGGAGATCGTGCGCTTCCACTGCGTTTACTGGCCGGCTTTTTTGCTGGCTGCGGAGCTGCCACTGCCGCGCTCGATCATCGCCCACGGCTGGCTACTGTTCGAGGAGAGCAAGATGTCGAAATCGCGCGGCAACATCGTGCGCAGCGAAACCATCCTCGACACGCTCGGCCAGGACGCGCTGCGCTATTTCCTGCTCCGCGAAATCGTCTTCGGCCAGGACGGCTCGTTCAGTTTTGACGCGCTGGTGCAGCGCTTCAACGCCGATTTGGCCAACGATCTTGGCAATCTTTCCAGCCGCACGTTGAGCATGATCTCGCGTTACTTCGAGGGCGAGATTCCGTATCCCTCGGCGAGCGCGCGCACGCCGGCGGATGAGGCGATCGAAAAGCTGGCGCTCGAGACAATCTCCAACTTCCATGCCCAGTTCGAGCAGTTCCAGTTCTCGCGCGCGCTGGAGACGGCATGGAATCTCGTCTCCGCGGTAAACAAGTACATCGTGGAGAACGAGCCCTGGGCCGTCGCCGAGCGCGACGACAAAGATTCGAAGGCGCGGCTGGCGACCATCCTCCACACCTCGGTAGAGGCGCTGCGCATTGTCACAGCGTTGGCGCATCCGGTGATCCCGGAAGCGACCGCGCGCATCTGGAGCCAGCTTGGGCTGGGCGAGATCCAGCAACTAAAATTGCGTGAACTCGCGTGGGGGCAAATCCAGGCCGGCACGAAACTGGGCAAAGTGGAAGCGGTATTCCCACGCGCCGACAAGAGCATGATCGAAAGGATGCAGCAGATGGAACAGCAACGCTCCCAACCCACCTCTTCGGCAAGCTCAGGGCAGGCTCTTTCGCCCAAAGAAGGCGAAAAGGGTGGGGCACCCGGCGAAACGAAAGCCGCTGAATCGCAACCCGCCGGTACTGGCGCCGAAGCCGATCAGCGCGCAACCGAAGCCGTCGCTGGCACTCAATCAGCGGGTGCCCCACTCATCCCATCGGTTGGTGTGAGTGGGACAAGTACAGACAAGATCACCATCGACGACTTCCTGAAAGTCGAGCTTCGCGTCGGTGAGATCAAGGTGGCGGAGAAGGTGAAGGGGGCCGACAAACTGCTGCGCATGGAAGTCGATATCGGCAGCGAGGTGCGGCAGGTCGTCGCCGGCATTGCCAAGGCCTATGATCCGGAGAAGCTCATCGGACGCAAAGTGGTGATCGTCGCCAATCTTCAGCCCCGCAAACTTCGCGGCCTGGAATCGAACGGCATGATCGTCGCCGCCTCCCTAGACGATGGGTTACCCGTGCTGGCGGGATTTCTGGAAGACGTGCCCGCAGGCGCGAAACTGAAATAGCAGCTGCTGACTACCACGCTTGCGAGGTTTATGAAAGTCCGTGACGTCCTCAAGCTGGTGGAGCGAGATGGCTGGGAACTCGTCAGGACGCGAGGTAGTCATCGGCAGTATCATCATCCGAGTAAGCCCGGTAGCGTCACTATCGCCGGTCATCCGTCGTAGGAAATGGCGCCCGGCACGTTCAACAACATTCTGAAGCAGGCAGGTCTAAAGTGATGCGCTTCGCAGTTGTTTTCGAAAAAACGAGTACCGGCTGGAGTGCCTACGCGCCTGACCTCCCGGGGCTGGGTGTGGCTGGGGATACGCTGGAAGAGACGCGTCAACTACTCCGGGAAGCTATTGAAATGCACATTGACGATCTTCGAGCGACTGGGCAGCCCGTACCACAGGCCGCGTCGCAGGCAGATTACGTCGAGGTAGCTCTTCCTGCTTAGCGCCAGCCTCGGTGGGCGACGACGGTCTGCCGGTACTAGCGGGATTTCTGGAGGATGTGCCGGTCGGCGCGAAGCTGAAGTAAGCCGTTATCAGTGGTCTCCCACCCTAGCCAAAAGAAGACTAGGATGGGGACCCGGCTTCCTCAGTGAGGCGGGGGCCCTGGGTCGATGTTGATTCCGCCGTCCATGAATCGCTCGTACTTGCCACCCTCGTAGTGGTACAAACTCTCCCAAAACGTGCCGTAATTCCCGGATATCGTGCATACGTCGTGATATCCGTTGTGGGTGTCCTCAAATAGTTGCAGTCCCCCACTCTCCACGCTAAGCAGCAGCGAGTAATCGCTCTCGGTTTCCCGGAACAACCAAAACCGCGTCATTTCTTGTTCCTGGTCCAGCAAGCACGAATGAGTGGCTTTCACCAGTAGGGCTGGACTCTCACCTTCCGCAATCTTGACTTGGGCAGCGGCGAACCAAGTCCGGGGAATGTCTTGCACATCGCCTCGAGACTTACAGCCATGGAACTTCTTCTGGTTCGCTTCGTCGGACTGGAGGAGCCCAGCGAGCCGGTCGGGCAGAGCGACACTGTGCTCAAATTTCTTATTCCACTGGAAGAACTCCGAGGAACGCTTTTCCTCGTCGAGGCCAAACGAACACGGCACCAGCTGCGCTTGCGCAGCTATTGCGGACAGCAAAAGAGGGAGGAGAATAATTGACGTTCTCTTCATCGCTACCTCCGTTGCAACTCAGACGCGGCGATCCAGAGAACGTGAGCGGCGTGATAGGCCAAGCAAAAGCATCTTCGGGCTGCGGCAATTCTCAACTAACTAGCGACCACCGACGACCACTGCCAATTGAGAACCGACAACCGGCAACTGCTTTTTCTACTGCCGGAACATATTTCTCGCGATGAACAGCACGTTGGCCGGACGCTCGGCCAAGCGGCGCATGAAGTATGGGTACCACTCCGAGCCGAACGGAATGTACACCCGCAGGCCATAGCCTTCGCGCACAAGTTGCTGTTGCAAATCGCGCCGCACCCCATACAGCATCTGAAATTCGTACGCCGACGACGGAATGTTTTCCGCGCGCGCGAACTGCTTCAGCTCGGCAATGATCTTCTCGTCGTGCGTGGCCAGCCCGTGATACACCCCGCTCTTCATCAGCGTTCGCGCCAGCTTCAGGTAATTGCGATCAACGTCGGCTTTCTTGGGGAAGGCGATCTCCGCCGGTTCTTTGTAGGCGCCCTTGCATAGGCGAATGCGAATCCGCTCAGCCAGCAGATCGTCAACGTCTTTCTCGCTGCGATAAAGATAGGACTGGATGACCGTGCCCACGCGCCCGGCATGTCCCGGCAGCCGATGCAGTCCACGCACGAAGTCAAGTGTGCGCTGCGTGTAGGGCGAGCCTTCCATGTCTACGCGGACAAAGTTGTCGATGCGCACCGCGTGATCGACCAGCTCGGTCACCAGCCCGAACGCCAGTTCCTCGCTGACGTCCAGCCCCATGTGGGTGAGCTTGAGGCTGATGTTGGCGTTCAGCTTGCGCTGGTGGATTTCATCCAGCATGCGGTGATACAACTCGGCGCTTTGCTTAGCCTCGTCGGCGTTGGTGACGTTCTCGCCCAGGTTGTCGATGCTGACGCCTGCGCCCCAGTCGTTGACCACCTGCGCCGCGCCGATCGCGTCCTGCACGTCCATGCCGGCCACGAAACGCTGCGAGAAGCGAAGTCCCATCGGCGACTGTTCGGCGAAATGGCGCAGCGATTTGCTTTCGGAGAGACCGATGAACAGGGATCTCAGCATGCCGCCTCCCTAATGGGATAAACCCGGCCTTGAAGATCGCGTCGGTTCCGGATCGGGTAGAGCTGGCCTTGAGGAACGCGTTTTGCCGCTTGTTTTTCTGGTTGGGCCGGCTGCAACCGGCAGGACAGGCGTGCGGAGCCCATGCTCCACAAAACGAAATGGCTCATAGAATGGCTCGGGCTGGTTCTGCGACCAGCTTCCTACTCTCTTGTGTACCACAATGCGAGGCGTCCGTGGGTAGGACGGCCGTCACATCCGCAGGTTCAGTGGAGTGCCGTCCCGAGCGTGCTTATATACCGTGGGTTCGATGCTCAACGGCGCGAAGCAGAACCCGGTCCAGACATTTATCGACGACCCAGGCGATCGTGCGCTCCCGATCGCGCCCGAACGACTCCTCTGGCCTCGGCGATCGTCACTGCTCGTCGTCCCGATCACCCGCTATTTGCCGGCCGATATCGCACAGCACGGCCAGCGTCCTGCGTGTGCGAAGGATGTCATCTTCTCCGACGCTGGCGAGCAGTTCGGCATCGACTTTTTCTCGCCCCGCTTTCTGCGCTGCAGCCGCCGCACGGCCACGCTCCGTGAGACTGACCGTCAGCTTGCGCCGGTCGTCTTTGTCCGCAGCGCGCTCCAGGTAGCCGCGCGTCACCAGCGTATCGACAAGCTGTCCCGCCGCCTGCTTCGAAATGCCGCAGCTCCTTGATAAGTTGGCCGAGGGGAATGTCCTCGCGCTCGAGCGCCAGGCCGCCGATCAAATACAAGCCGTTACCAGGAATGTCGTCGTAGCCGGCTTCATCCAGGGCGCGGCGCATCGCGGCTGCCGTACGCGGTGCGGCCATGTCGAAGCAGGACAGGCATTGCTACTTCTTCGAACCAAAGCTTTTCTTCGTTCATGAGGCGACATTACTATCAATACTTATGACTGTCAAGTTAATTGACAGTAAACTATTGTTCTTCGTGCTCGTGATCACTCGTTGTGCAGCGTGCGCTGGGAATGGGTCTGGATGAGAAGGCGATGGAAGTCTGTGCCGCAAATGGCGCTTCCAGCCCGCGGAGAAGGATGGTCATCCCGTCGCGGTGCAGGTCAATGTGGAAGTGAATTTCCGGTTGTACTAACCGAGGGCCCATTCGCCACGGGAAAATGGAGAGGCGGCCTTCCCCCTCGAGCCCCGCTCATCCGAAAGAGCGGATGAGTGGGGCATCCGCTTGTCAAAGCACCGCAATCGTGGCTAGAGTTCGTGCCCATTAGCCGCCTGACCCGGCAGCAGGAAGGTTTTCGGAAACCTGCCACGACCGCAGAATTTGAACGAGCCGAAATCTTTGTACCAATCTCCGTCGGGCACCTCGGGGCGAGACTCGATCCGTTCTCGCAACCGATTCAGGTCTTCCAGACTGATGCTTCGGTCGTGCATACGTTGGACGAGATGCTGGCGAACGGCGGCAGGCATCTGGGACCAGCTCGTAATCTGCGGCATTATTCACCGAAGACGAAGCGGCCCATCTGGTCGCCTAGCTGCTCAATTTCCCGCGGATCGCTCGCCTCGCGGAAGCGCTTCGCCAATTCGAAAAACGCATTCTCCTTCTCCTTGCGCGCCTGGAGGCCTTCCTCGATAAGCTCAACCAGCACGCGGTTGTCGCTCAACCGGCGCTTCCGGGAGATTGTCGCCACTTCCTTCGCGACCTCCCGCGGCAGCGTTACACTCCGCCGCACCTGCTTCGCCACGCGTTTCGTTACTGCCACAGCATCAGAATACACCGTTTTGGTGCAGCTTTGTCCGAAGGACGTGATACGCAGCCTACCCCCACTCATCCAGACACCACGGATGAGTGGGGCTCAACTTCCGCCCTTCGTCAGAAGCGGGCGAAAGGGTCGGGCACCCACGTAGGTTGTCCAGAGAGCCTTGTCGACGATCCGTGGAATCCCATTTGTTCCAGCGGTCGGGTCGAGGGAGAGGAATGCCTGTAACCCCGGACCGCCGTTGGCCGCTTGCCACAATTCGTATATGTGTTGGTTTATGCCGACGGCAGCTACAAATTGCTGCCATCGCCAGGAATTTCGGCCTGCGCCCTGCGGACTTGGATTTATCACTCCCTCAATCGCTGCCCCTACCCATCCTCTCCAGCTACCAATACCGAGCGGCGGAATATACGTCGCGGGGCTGATTCTGGAGTAAGACAACCCACTGTGTTTTCCATCGACCATGGGCGCCAGTTGCGGAAAGAGAGAATGCATCGTTTTGCTTGCTGCAACATAGCCACCGCTTTCCGTGACTGAGCCCCGGCTCGCGAGAGTGTCGTATAGAAGTCGTAATTCAGCGAAAAGATTCTCACCGGTCGCAGGATTCACCAGGATAGCAGGCTGTACTCGGAGAGGTAAGGACAGCCCGGCAACCCAGTCAATGGCGGCAGGGTTCAGTCCTGAGAAAAATTTCTGAAGCTCATCGTGAGACACAAGGCGGGAATTTCGCGCATCCATACCAAATGCGACGAGCAATCTTCGAATGGGAACCGCACCGTCGTTGGCCAGCCACGCGCTTAAACAGCCGTAAGCCGCGACTCCGGTTTCTCGGGCAGCGATGTAGTCGGCATACGGAGGATTGTAGGTCTTTCCTACGCTGGCGTTGTACGCGCCTACTTTTGTCGCAAGCGTCTGTGGTATGTCAGCCAAAACTGTATGTTCTGGAACTGGCATGGCTCCTCCGATCTTTTAACGGCTGCCGGCTAACGGTTCGTTAGTCGCGCTCCCTCACTCCCACTCAATCGTCCCCGGCGGCTTGCTGCGTCACGTCGTACACGACGCGGTTGATCCCCTTCACCTCATTCACAATTCGGCTGGAGATGGTCTTCAGCACCTCATGCGGCAGAGGCACCCAGTCGGCGGTCATGCCGTCTTCGGAGTGCACGGCGCGAATGGCGCAGGTGTAGGCGTAAGTACGCATGTCGCCCATCACCCCTACCGACATCACCGGCAGCAACACCGCGAACGATTGCCAGATTTTGTTGTAGAGTTCGGCGCGTTTGATCTCGGTGACGACGATGTCGTCGGCGTCTTGCAGTAGCGCGATGCGCTCGGGTGTGACCTCGCCGAGGATGCGAACCGCCAAGCCGGGGCCAGGAAACGGCTGGCGTTGCAGAATGTCTTCCGGCATGCCGAGGTCGCGGCCGATTTGGCGCACTTCGTCCTTGAATAAATCTTTCAGCGGCTCGATCAGCTTCAGCTTCATCTTCTCGGGCAATCCGCCGACATTGTGATGGCTCTTGATGACCTGCGACGGACCGCGCACTGAGCGCGACTCGATGACGTCGGGGTACAGCGTGCCCTGCACCAGCCACTCGACCTTGCCGTGCATCTGCTCGATGCGGTGCGCCTCCTCTTCGAAGACGGCGATGAACTCGTTGCCAATGATCTTGCGCTTCTTCTCCGGATCGGTGACGCCGGCAAGCTTCCCGAGAAAGCGCGCGCTCGCATCTACCGCGTCGATGTTGAGGCCGAGCTTGTCGCGCAGGTTCTTCTGCACGTTGATGAATTCGTTCTTCCGCAGCACGCCGTTGTTCACGAAGATGCAGGTGAGCTGATCGCCGACCGCGCGATGCACCAGCTCAGCCGCGACAGACGAATCAACGCCGCCGGATAGCCCACAGATCACGCGGCCGCTGCCGACGGTTTGGCGCACGTTCGCAATCGTCTCGTCGATGAAGCTTTGCGGCGTCCAGTTCCCCTTCGCGCCGCAAATATCGAAGACAAAGTTGCGCAGGATCTCCGTGCCTTGCGGCGTGTGGTGCACTTCGGGATGGAATTGCACGGCGTACCACTTCTTTGCGGGATACTGGATGGCGGCCACCGCATTCGACGTTGCGGCGATCAACTCGAAACCGGCCGGAAGCTCCAATGCCTCGTCGCCGTGCGACATCCAAACCGCCACCGGACCTCGCAGGCTCTTGAACAGTGGTGAGTCGTTGCTCAGCAACTCAACCTGTGCATGGCCGTACTCGCGCTTGTCGGCGGCGCGCACCTTTCCGCCCAGCTTGTACACCATGAATTGCAATCCGTAGCAGATGCCCAGCACCGGCAGTCCTAAGTACAAAATCTGCTCGTCGGCCGGGGGAGCATCGGGGTCATAGACGGACGACGGACCGCCGGAGAGCACGATGCCCACAGGCGAATACTTCTTGATCTCGTCGAGCGAAGCGGTGCAAGGCAAGACGACGGAGAAGACGTTCTGTTCGCGGATGCGGCGGGCGATGAGTTGCGAATACTGCGCGCCGAAGTCGAGGACGACAATCGATTGCGTTTCCACTATTCACTCTGCCAGAGGACGCCAGCAGTGTAAAGCGGCATAGTAGGTTCCGGCTAGAGTAAACCCACTCATTCGAACGGCACGAATGAGTGGGCACCCGGCAGCTAAAGCGCAGTTCGGTCGTTCTCCTGTATGCTTAAAGCTTCTGCATGACAACTCGTCAGTTATCGCGAAACGCAACTCATTCGTGTCGGAAGACCGCATTTTTGGCGCTTCTGATTGCTCTTCTTCTCGCGTCCGCGGCTTGGGCGCAGAACGCGTCCTCGCAGCAATCGCCAAGCACTCCGCAATCCAATGCGCCACCACAGTCGCAGGCGCCGCCGCCCAACAGCTCGGACCAAAATCCAGCTCCGCAGTCCGGGGCTTCCGCGCAGGGCTCGCCGCAATCGTCAGGCAACGCCCAAGCGCCCGCTCAGTCTCAGCCGGAAACGCACATCACCAAGCAGCAGGCGAAGGATCTGTTCCGCTCGGTCGACGAGATCCTGCATTTTGCCAGCGTTGACACGCTGTTGCCGATCGAGCACCCGGTGAAGCGCAATCTCATCACGCGCGAGCAAGTTGAGAAGTACGTCGATAAGCGCATGAAGGACGACAAAGATGCCAAGCGGTTGCAAGAGGCGCAACTGGTGCTGGAGAAGTTCGGGCTGCTGCCCAAAGGCTATGACCTGCACGCCGAGTTTGTTCGCCTGATGGCGGAGCAGGTGGCCGCGTATTACGATCCCAAGACGCAGAGCGTGAACCTGCTGGACTGGCTCCCGGCCGATGCGCAGAAACCGGTGCTGGCGCATGAGTTGACGCACGCGCTGCAGGACCAGGCGGTCGGGCTGGAGAAATGGGAGCTGGCCGGCGGCAAGGAGGACGGCTCGCCCTTGCCCGATCAGCAGGAGTATGCCAACGAGGAGGCGCAGGCGGCGCGCCAGTGCGTCACCGAAGGGCAGGCGCAGGTGGTCTGGTTCGACTACACGCTCGCCCCCATGGGCAAGAACATCCTTACCGCACCCGAGTTCGTCGACGCCGTCCGCGCTGCCATGGGCGATAACAAGGACTCACCTGTCTTCGCCCAGGCTCCTATTTTCCTGAAGGAATCGCTGCTCATGCCCTACACCTTCGGCCTGGACTTTGTGCGCACGGTGCTGGCCAATCGCGGCAAGGACGCGGCCTTTGCCGGGCTACTGCACGATCCGCCCATCGATGGCCGGCAGATCATGCAGCCGGAGACCTACCTGTTGCACCAGGCGGTCGCGGCGCCGACGGTCCCCGATCTGGATGCGCTGGTCGGGCACGACTACAAGCGCGTCGATTTCGGAAGCATGGGCGAGTTCGACGTCTATTTGCTGGCCAAGCAATACGGCGCCAACGACGCCCCCAACTATTACCGGCACTGGCGCGGCGGATATTACTTCGCGACCCAGCGCAAGGATGCGCCGAAGGAGCAGATCGCGATGCTGTACTACTCCAAGTGGGACTCGCCGGAGGCGGCGCGCGATTTTGCCAAGCTTTACCTGGACTATCTGCCCAAGCGCTACAGCGACAAAGTTCAATGGACCGCAAGCTGCGCCATCGCGACCAGCGGCTCGGGGATAGAGCAGCCGTGCAACGTGGAGGAAGGTTCGAACAGCCAGGGTCTGGTGCTGCTGGAGTGGCACGACAACGATCTACTGGTCATGGAAGGCTATGACGCCGGCGTGATCAAGAAAGCGCGCGATGTATTCTTCTACCGCATGACGCCGGCAGCGCCAGCCCCGCAAGGCAAGAAGCCGGAGTGAACTGGACTTAAGCTTACCTATTTCCTCGCGGGCGTTTATTCGGTATGCTCTCCTAGCCGAATTCATCGTGCCTTCATCTTCGAGTAAACGAGGAGATCTCATGGCCAGCGCCGCCCCGTCCAAGACGAAACCAGTTCCCAGCTCCAGTGCAACGCCTCCGAAAGCGGTGCAAGCCGCCAAAACGCTGGCCGTCGATATCGGCGGCAGCGGCGTGAAGGCGATGCTGCTGGATGACCAGGGCAAGCCGCTGACCGACCGCCTGCGCGCCAAAACGCCCGTGCCGTCCACCCCCGCCAACATCATCGCCATTATCGCGGACTTCGCCAAGCAGTTGGGCGAGTTCGACCGCGTGTCGGTGGGATACCCCGGCGTGATCAAGAAGGGTGTGGTTTACACCGCGGCCAATCTGGACAAGAAATGGATCGAGTATCCGCTGGCGGAGAATCTGTCGAAGACGCTGGGCAAGCCGGTGCGCGTGGCCAACGATGCTGTCGTGCAGGGTCTGGGCGCAGTGACGGGTGTGGGTGTCGAACTGGTGATAACGCTGGGCACAGGCTTGGGCGCCGGCCTGTACATCCAGGGCATGCCAATACCGTCGCTGGAGATGGGGCATCATCCCTTCCGCCACGACCTCACCTACGAGGACGATCTGGGAAGGCGCGCGCTGGAGAAGAACGGCAAGAGGAAGTGGAACAAGCGGGTGGGAGAAGCCATCGATCAGCTCTACAAGCTCTTCTATTACGACCGGATCTATATCGGCGGAGGCAATGCGAAGGAGATCGATATCCCGCTGCCCAAGAACGCCGAGATCATCTCCAATCAGGATGGCATTCTGGGCGGCATAAAGTTGTGGGAGAAAAACCTGGACGAGTTGTGCAAGTGAGTTATGGGCGCTGTGCCGGGTACGACTACTCGCGATAACTACCTGCCTGCCTTGCCCTACGATTCCTGGGCAGACACGCTGGCGACTCTGCACATGTGGACGCAGGTCGTGGGCAAGATCCGCCTGGAATTGACTCCGCTGGTGAACCACTGGTGGAACGTCCCGCTATATGTCACCGCCCGCGGCTTGACTACGTCGCCCATGCCGTATGGCGATCGCTCGCTGGAGATTGCCTTCGACTTTATCGACCATAAGTTGGCGATCGAAGCCAGCGACGGGAGTGTCGTCGCATTCCGGTTGCACCCGCAAAGTGTGGCTGAGTTTTATCAGTCGGCGATGGCGGCGTTATCAGAGCTGCGCATGCCGGTGAAGATTTGGACGACACCATGCGAGGTGCCCAATCCCATTCCATTCGAAAAAGATCGCGAGCACGCATCCTACGACTCGGACGCGGCGCATAGGTTCTGGCAGATACTGGTGTGGGCGGATGCGGTGCTGAAGGAGTTTCGCGCGCGCTTCATCGGCAAGGCCAGCCCGGTGCATTTTTTCTGGGGGAGCTTCGATCTGGCGGTGACGCGTTTTTCCGGCAGGCGCGCGCCGGAGCGGCCGGACGCCGACCCCATCACCCGCGAAGCCTATTCGCACGAAGTCAGCAGCGCGGGCTTCTGGCCCGGCAACGGGGGACTCGGCCATGCGGCATTTTATTCTTATGCTGCGCCGGAGCCGGAGGGCTTTGCCCACGCAACCGTGCGTCCGCCGGTGGCTTCCTATAGTTCGGAGCTGAAGAATTTCCTGCTGCTGTACGACGACGTACGGACGGCTGACGATCCCGAACGGCGGTTGATGGAATTTCTGCAGAGTACCTATGAAGCGGCGGCGACGCTCGGCCACTGGGACCGCGCCGCGCTGGAACGCGGAGGCAGCGATGGCGGAAAAATGTAGTCATCTCGGTTCCATAAAGGTTACTGAGACCGATACCCACGTTTGCCCGCAGTGTGTCGAGATGGGTGACACCTGGGTACATCTGCGGCTTTGCCTGGAGTGCGGCCATGTCGGCTGTTGCGACTCCTCGAAGAACAAACATGCCACCAAGCATTTCCACAAACTCCACCATCCTTTAATTCGCTCGATTGAACCGGGAGAGACATGGATGTGGTGCTACGTGGATCAACTCTATCCCGGCGAACTCAGCTAGAAGCTATCTCATAGGTCGGTTTTGAAAGGGCACGGCTTCAGCCGCGCCGCTCAAACTCGCCAAAGACATGGTCTTTACCCCTGAGGGAGCGCAGCGTTTATTTCTTCACTTCATTATGAGATGGCATCCAGTAAATAGCCCTCGCCAAGTTCTACTCCGTTTTCCCATAATGGTAAGGTGCCCCACCCATTCGCGGATTTCGAATGTGCGGGATAGATCAGCGCACCAAGGTGCATGCGAGTAGGCAATTTCTCCCATTGCGCTACTTTGGATTCTGGTGTAGGTTGCGGATGCTATGACCCGCGCCGCGATTTGTCTTTTGCTTTTCTGCCTTCTCCTGCTTCCCATCCCGCTGGTTGCCGATCAGCCGCCGAATGCCGACGCTACCTATCAGCAACTGCGCAATGTCGCAGTCGGCACGGAGGCGATCGGCGTAAGCGACTTGAGTCTTAACCGGGACGCAGCGCATTTCCAATTGAACACAGGGACGGTCTGTTTTCTGGCACCCGTGCAGGGCAAGGTGACGGGCGCTATTTTTGTGGGCGCAGGAAGACTTCTTCTGACGCCTCCTATTCCGTCGGAGCAGCGGAGCCTCAGGCTGCTGACAAGAGAGGCGGAATTCAGCGAAAGCTTCGATCACGTGGTACTCCGCTTTACCGACAATACCTATGACGAGCTTAAGAAGGCAGGAAAGCCGGCTTCCCCTTCGGCCTGCGATGCCGGCCTACTTGCGGACACGCAGCACACTATGCGCAAGAAATTCCACTACAACCTGGACGCGCGCATTTTGCAGGATGTGCTGAGCCCCGAGCCGGGTGGGTTTTTCGTTGCCTTCATCCATGGCAAGCGTTATAGCGACAAGATGCTGTTGGCCATCGATCCGCACGGTCTGGAGGACGTGTATCCCGAAGAGATTGAACTTCAGACCTATGAAGACAACAAGGAAGGCGTGTGGGCTGCATTCCATTACAGCTCCGAATATGCGGACGGCAAAGCTAGTAGTGCGCAACAGAACAATGTAGTACACATCGAGCATCAGCAACTCGATACGCAAATTGAAAAGAGTGGGCATTTGAGCGGCAAGGCGACGACTATGTTCGTGGCGCGAGCATCGGGAGTCCGGGTTGTGCCATTTGCCTTGTTTCCCGCACTACGCGCAAGAACAGTGATTGGGCAGGACGGCCAACCATTAAACTTCGTTCAGGAAGACAAGCTTCAGGACCCGCAGTTTTGGGTCATCTTAACCAAGCCTCTGGCGGCAGGAGAGAAGTACACCATTACGACGACGTATGACGGCAAAGAAGCGGTCAGCAACGAAGGCGGCGGGAATTACTTTCCAGTGTCGCGCGAGGATTGGTATCCCAACACCACCGGCGGATTTGGCGAGTACACGAACTATGACCTGACCTTCCGTATACCCAAGGGAATGAAGATGGCGGCCACGGGAAATCTGGTCAGCGAAAGCAATCAGGGTGATTGGAATGTGACGGTGTGGAAGAGCGAGGTACCGCTGGCCGTCGCCGGCTTCAACTTCGGCAAATTCAAAGTGGCCGAGGTAAAGCTCGACAAGCCCGAGATGGATGTGCTCTCGTATGCCAACGAGGACCCGCCGGCGTGGGTGCAGAACCTGCAAACCGCGATCAACACCACGGATACGGGAATGCATGGGATACACGGCAGCACCGGCGAGCGCGACGCTCTGGGCGGCGCGCTGGGCAATATGAACACGGTTGACATGAGCAAGAAAGCGCTCGCCGAAGCCGAACTCTCGGTCCGAATTTACTCCGATTTCTTTGGACCCATCCCCTACAAGCGCCTGGAGGTCACACAGCAGACCGCAACCAACTTTGGCCAGTCATGGCCGGGTCTGGTCTATCTTCCCATGACCTACCTGTTCGATACGACTACAAGACATGCTTTGGCCAACATTATTCGTCAGCGATATCCCACTTACTCCGACAATCAATACGGATACTTTACGGTGGTAGCTCCGCACGAGGTGGCACACCAATGGTGGGGTCAGACGGTGGGATTTAACTCGTATCGGGACCAGTGGATGAGCGAGGGCTTCGCCGACATGTCTGCATCCTTGTATCTGCAGTTGGTGTATGCGAAGGATCCGCATAAGTATATCGACTTCTGGAATGACGAGCGGACCATATTATTGGACAAGAATTCCCGGGGATTTCGGGCTATCGATGCGGGACCGCTAACCATGGGCGTGCGGGTAGTTAATAGTCGCGAAGGTTACGACACCTATCGGCGCCTGATTTATCCCAAGGGCGCCTATGTGCTGCACATGATCCGGCAGATGATGTGGGACCGCAGAACTGGCGATCAGCGCTTTAAGGAAGCCATGCAGGATTTCGTAACCACCTACAGCGGCAAAGCAGCGACGACGGAAGATTTCCAGGCCATGGTGGAGAAGCACATCACGCCGGAAATGAACCTGCAAGGGAATGGCAAGTTGGACTGGTTTTTCCACGAATATGTATATGGGACGGCTTTGCCGAGCTACGCCTTCGAATCATCGTTCGAGAAGAACCCGGCCGGCGACGTTGTAGTCAAATACAAGCTGACGCAGTCCGGCGTGGACAAGAACTTCGGAATGCCGGTGCCGATCTATCTCGAGCTGGCGGATGGCAAGATCGTTCGCCTTGGGTCGCCGCGGATGATTGGGAACACAACCATCGACCAGAGCATCACCCTGACATCATGGAAAGACACTCCCCGCCGCGCGATGATCAATTACTACGATGACGTGTTAGCCAGCAATTAGATCCTTGCGTGAGGAGTGGCCCGGGTCCCGAACCCCGCGAGACTTGGGTTGCCCGTCGCTGGCTTGACCTACCCCGGCATGACTGGCATCTAATGTCTCTTGCCAGCTATCTGGCCAGGAACCATTCATGAAAGCTGACCTGAAGACCGAGATGCACGTGTCTCCGCTGGCGGGAAAGCCCGCGCCCAAAGAACTGCTGGTGGATGTGGCGAAACTTGAGCGCGAGTACTACGACAGGCGTCCGGAGGTTAACGATCCCAATCAGCTCGTCGCCTTCGGCACCAGCGGGCATCGCGGCTCGTCGCTGAACGGGACATTCAACGAGGCGCACATTCTCGCCATCACGCAAGCCATCTGCGAATATCGCCGTGCACAGGGTGTCGAGGGGCCGTTGTACATGGGCAAAGATACGCATGCGCTTTCCGGGCCGGCACAGCGTACCGCGCTGGAGGTGCTGGCCGCCAACGGAGTGGAAACCTTCATTCAGCAGAATGATGGCGTCACGCCGACGCCGGTCATCTCGCACGCGATTCTGATCTACAACCGCGGGCGCAAGAAGCACGTGGCTGACGGCATCGTCATCACGCCATCGCACAATCCGCCGGAGGATGGCGGCTTCAAGTACAACCCGACCAACGGCGGCCCGGCGGATACCGATGTCACGGGATGGATCCAGGAGCGCGCCAACGAGTTGTTGCGTGCTAACAACTCCGGGGTGAAGCGCATGACCATCGGCGCGGCGCTGGCGTGCGCCGGCACGCATCAGCACGATTTCGTGACGCCCTATGTCAGTGACCTGAAGAGCGTCGTGGATATGGAGGCGATTCGCTCAGCCGGGCTGAGGCTGGCGGTCGATCCGCTGGGCGGCGCATCGCTGCCGTATTGGGAGCCGATCAACGCGGAGTACGGCCTGCACGTCGAAATCGTCAACCAGAAGGTCGATCCCACGTTTTCGTTCATGACCGTCGATCATGACGGCAAGATTCGCATGGACTGCTCCAGCCCTTACGCGATGGCCGGACTGGTCGGGCTGAAAGATCGCTATCAGGTCGCATTCGGCAACGATACCGATTCCGACCGGCACGGCATTGTGACCCCATCGGTCGGGTTGCTCAATCCCAATCACTATCTCGCAGTCGCGATTCAGTTTCTGTTGCAACATCGAGAGCGATGGCCGCGCGAGGCGGTGGTGGGCAAGACGCTGGTCTCGAGCAGCATGATCGATCGCGTGGTGAAGAAGCTGGGTCGTACATTGTGGGAGGTCCCGGTGGGCTTCAAGTGGTTTGCGCCTGGCCTGTTCGACGGGACATGCTGTTTCGGCGGAGAAGAGAGTGCGGGCGCGAGCTTTCTGCGCCGCGACGGCACGGTTTGGACGACCGACAAAGACGGCCTCATCATGGATCTGCTTGCGGCCGAGATCATGGCGCGCACCGGCAAGGACCCCGGCGAGCACTTCCGCGCGCTCACCGAGGAATTCGGCATGCCGTACTACACGCGCATCGACGCACCGGCTACGCCGGAGCAGAAGGCCAAGCTGGGCAAGCTCTCGCCGGAAGATGTGAAGGAGTCGGAGCTGGCGGGCGAGCCGATCGTCGCCAAGCTCACGCGGGCGCCGGGCAATGATGCGGTGATTGGCGGCCTGAAGGTTGTCGCCGTGAGCGGCTGGTTCGCCGCCCGGCCCTCCGGAACCGAGAACATCTATAAGATCTATGCCGAGAGCTTCAAGAGCGAGTCTCACCTGGAGGCGATTGTGAGAGAGGCGCAACAGATTGTGGACAATGCCTTACGCTAACGGCGGTTCAACCTCGACGATGAGAAGGTCCGAGTGGGAGAAGCGCGTGCGGCGTGCAGCAGACCTGGCGGAACGCTTCGCCTACGCGCAGGAGATTCTCGCGTTTTACGGCGAGGTGCTGAAGCTCCAGCAAAAAATTGCTGACGAGATCTCCGCGCCGCCGGCGGCGCCCGATGCGAATGAAGCGCCATTTCGCATGCGCCTGGACGTGATCGATGCAGGCCGGCGCCTGCCCGGGCTGCTGATCCTGGTGGAACAAAAGGGAACGGCGAAGCTGGCCGAAGAAGCCAAAACAATTGGTGACTTGTCGCAGGAGCAGCAGCGGGAGATAGTGCAGAAATTTCTCGCCGGCGACGCGAGTCCGCATGCCTTCTTCGCTCGGGCGCTGTTGCAGCCGTATGCCGAGCGCGTGGCTGTGGCTTCTTCCGCCCCCCCGGCTGCAGGCGATCATTTCACTTGTCCCATCTGCGAAAGTCGTCCGCAAGCCGCCGTACTTCATCCCGAGGGCGACGGCGGAAAGCGATTTCTGCTGTGTTCGTTGTGTCTGACAGAGTGGGAGTTCCGCCGGATTCTGTGCCCGGCCTGCGGCGAAGAGGACTATAAGAAGTTGCCCCGCTATTCCGCCGACGACCACGAATACGTGCGCGTGGAAGCTTGCGATACCTGTCACTTCTACCTGAAGTCAATCGACATGACGGTGGATGGCCTGGCCGTGCCGCTGGTCGACGAAGTGGCAAGCGTCCCGCTCGATCTCTGGGCGGCGGAGCATGGGTACAAGAAACTCGAAGCGAATTTGATGGGGTTCTAGAACACAGCCTGAGTATCACAGGCCTGAAGGCCTGCTCTACCTACATGCCCTCGCCACCACTGCAACGACATCCCATACGGTCTCTGGTCAAGCGAATGCCGCTTTACGCGGAGCTCAAGCAACTGGGCCACTATCCGGACTATTGGTGGTGGAAGTTGCGCGGCGAGCCGCGACGCATTCCGCACATTGTCAAACAGCGTACGGTGCTGGAGTACGCGCGGGCGTTCGACCTGAACACGCTGATCGAGACGGGCACGTACTATGGCGAAATGATCGCAGCCGTTGCGCCGCGCTTTCACCGAATTTACTCGATCGAAGTCGACTCGGAACTGGCCAGACGGGCGCGGGAACGCTTCCGGAAATTCCCGCATGTCGTAATCGTCGAAGGCGACAGCCAAACCGCAGTGCCGCGGTTAATGATGGAGTTGAGCCAACCTTGCTTGTGGTGGCTCGATGCCGGTTATTGCGGCTGGGCCGGTGCAACCGGCAATTCGAGCAGGTTAGGCGTCGAAATGAATGCTGTGCTGGCGGACACGCGGCACCAGCACGTCATCCTGATGGACGACGCCGACGGCGTCGAAGGCCTGACGGAGATTAATCGCTTCGATTGAGGCGAATTATCCCAACCGCCAGGTAGAAATCGCGCACAACATCATCCGCATCGCACCGCGACGGCCGTCAAGCCCAACTTAATTTCCCGCACGGGCGCCCTCGCCCCGGCACACGGATGTAAGTCACGCGTCACAGACAGCGCGTCTCGACGGAGAGATGATCGATTTGCCGGCAGTTCGTCGACAGAGTCCTCCGCGAAGACGCCATACGGTCCTCCGCGGTGGTTCGTCCCGTCATGCGGCTGCCTGCAAGAAACTTTCCGAGGAGGCTTACTCCCATGAAGCAGACAGTGATTCTCCTCCTTTTCGTGGCAGGCATATTGATCACAAGCGTGCAGACGGCGGCGCAGGACAAGTCGACGGTTACGGTGAAGAACACCGAAGTCGTGAGCGGCGTGGTAATCGTCAACGCGGCACAGGCGGCGACCAGCGAGCAGGCGAAAGCGTCGTTTGAGCTGCACTGCAACAAAGGCGCAAGCGCGTGCAAAGCTCCCGAGCCGGGAACCTACTTGATGGTGCGGTTGCCCAAGAATTGGGGGATGTACGACTGCACGGATGTCGATTTGTATCCTTCTTCGGCCGATCCCGCAACCGCTCAGAAGATTGGGGAGTATTGCCTGATCGAGAAGTGAGAGAGCCATTCGCGGTGCAATAGAATCGTCTGGTGCGATTCGAGTTTCTTCCCGATCACGATGCCAAGTTGTTTGCCGCGGCTCCGGCTTCGGCGGCGGTGTTCATCCTGCGCGGGGAACAGGGTAGTGAGCCGTATGTCAGCAAGACGTTCGAACCTCCGCCGCCGATTGCAGCGCCTGTTGGGAGCGTCGAGGGACAAAGCCGCAAGCTGAACCTGCGTGATCGCGTTCGGGTGGTGGAATGGAGTGCGGTCGGCTCGGACTTCGAAGCCTCGTTTCTGTTGTACAAGACTCTGCGCGGCGAATTCCCAAAGGCTTACGACAAGCGCCTGCGGCTGCGCTTTGCGCCGCTGATCAAGCTGATCCTCGATAATCCTTATCCGCGCGCGACGGTGACGACCCGCATTAGCGGCATCAGCAGAAAGTCCCAGTATTACGGGCCGTTTCCCACCCGCGTGGCCGCGGAGAAGTTCGCCAACGCTTCACTCGACCTGTTCAAGATGCGCCGCTGTGTCGATGATCTTGACCCCGACCCCACATTTCCCGGCTGCATTTACTCGGAGATGAAGATGTGCCTCGCCCCGTGTTTCAAGGGCTGCACCGACGAAGAGTACGCCGCCGAGGTCGAGCGGGTGCAGCAGTTTTTCCAGACCCGAGGACATTCGTTGATCCGCGATATCGAGGAGCAGCGCGACCGAGCGTCGGCAGATCTCGACTTCGAAGGTGCAGCCGCACTGCACGCGCGCCTGGAGAAGGTGAAAGCCGCGGTATCGCAATTGCCGGAGATCGTGCGCCGACTTGACGACCTCAATGGAGTGCTGGTGCAGCCTTCAGCGGAGCGCGAGTCGGTCGCGCTCTTCAAGGTCGTCGCCGGACGAATTTGCGATCCAGCCGCGCTCGGGGTGGGTAAGCAGGCCGAAGCGTCGCATCTGAGCTCCAGGCCGCAGTCGATGGAAGCGCGCATCACGGAAACGCTGGCGACGGTGGAGCAGCCCAACCCTCGCAGCGCCCTCGAGTGGATGGAACATTTGGCGCTACTGAAGCGCTGGTACTATCGCACCTCGAAGACTGGCGAGCTGTTCCTGGCGGAGAGCAATGGCGAGCTGCCTATGCGGCGCGTGGTGCGCGGAGTTTCGCGTGTCTTTCGCGGCGAGAAGCCGACCGGCGATCTCAGCGAAACCGCAGGTGACTATTGGATGTTTCGCGCCCGCGAGGCCGGCATTCCGGACAAGTGACATGCAGGCGGCTACAATTCTCCGCATGAGCGCGCACCCGGAGAGTTGGAATTCCGAGCTCTATCAATCCAGCCATTCCTACATTTGGCAGTATGGGCGCGATCTGCTGGACCTGCTCGATGCCAAACCTGGAGAGCGCATCCTCGATGTGGGCTGTGGCACCGGGCAGCTGACGGCAGAGGCAGCACGCAGCGGCGCCGAACTCGTAGGTATCGATTCGTCGCCGGAGATGATTGCAAGCGCACGCCGCAATTTCCCCGAGCTCCGCTTTGAAGTAGCGCGCGCGGAGACGCTGCCCTTTGTCGGCGAGTTCGACGCGGTTTTCTCTAACGCCGCGCTGCACTGGGTGCGCGACCAGCACGGCGCTCTGGCTTCCGTCGCTCGCGCCCTGAAACCCGGCGGACGCTTCGTCTTTGAAATGGGCGGCCATCGAAACCTGCGTCAGGCGTTACAGGCAGGTTGCGCGGCTATGAAGTCGCTCGGCGTCTCCGAACCCGAAAATCTTGTCCCTTGGTTCTTTCCCAGCATCGGCGAATACGCACCGCTAGTGGAATCGCACGGTCTCGAGGTGCAGTACGCCGTGCTCTTCGACAGGCCGACCGCGCTCGAGGGGGCGCCCGGCTTCGCCCGGTGGATCGAGATGTTTGGCAACTTTGCGATCTTTTCGGTCGCAGCCGAACAGAGAGACCAACTGGCGAAGCGCTGGGAAGACCTGGCTCGTCCGATGCTGTTTCACGACGGTGTCTGGACGCTCGATCACACGCGCCTGCGTATGCTGGCGATCAAACGCTAAGCGAAGATCTGCATGTCGCGCCGAATCTTCATGCCGACGGTCTAGTGGCACCGGTGCCGGCTCCGCGCCCGCTCAGCCTAGAGGCGCAAAGAGACTGCCGCGCGAATTTTTCAACCGCGACGCGGTGACCGTCGCCCGCGAACTGCTGGGGAAGCTGCTGATTCGTCGCGAAGGCCGCGAGCTGCTAGCCGGCAGGGTCGTCGAAGACGAAGCCTACCTCGGTCAGGACGACCCTGCCGCTCATGCGTATGCCGGAAAGACCGCGCGCAATTTCGTGCTGTTCGGGCCGCCGGGCCATGCGTATGTGTACTTCATCTATGGCAATCATTACTGCCTGAACGTATCGTGCATGACCGAGGGTCACGGCGTGCTGTTTCGTGCGATGGAGCCAGTGTTTGGACATGGAGGCGATGGCGCGTGCGCGAGGCCTCGAGCTTCCGGCAGCTCCGCGTGTTGCCGAGCTGCGCATGATCTCCAGCGGGCCGGGCAGGATGTCACACGCGCTGGGAATCACGCGCGAGCGCGACAACAATAAAGACCTGGCATCGCGCGACTCGGACCTGTGGCTTGCCGACGACGGCTTTCGTCCGGAACGCATCGTGGCGACACCGCGCATCGGCATCACCAAAGCAGTCGAGCAGCCGCTGCGGTTCGCGATTGCGGGCAACGCCTACATCTCCGGCAAGAAAATTCGGTGAAGAGGATTGGCTTGGGTTGTCGGCAATAGATTTGCGCTACAATATGGGGCGTGGCCGCAATATTCCGTTCCGCAGAATCCCAACCAATTTGCCGGTGGGAGGCCGGGGTTCCCGGTTCGCGCGTCGGTTGCGCGAATGGGTGGAAGTGGCGAGTCGAAGTTTTCCGGCTCGTGAAGTTGTTGCAAATCCAGCCGTTGCTTGCACGTGTATTGCCGTTGTGTTAAGCTCAATGATTGTCCCGGCTGGCTGAAGAATTGTGCCTGGTGCGACGCGGAAGTGTCTCGCCACGCAAGCTGGCGTAGCTCAGCTGGTAGAGCATCTGATTTGTAATCAGAGGGTCGGGGGTTCAAGTCCCTTCGCCAGCTCCAGATCGCAACCAATAGCGCGCCGCCCGCCGCGGCGGGTAGCAGGAGCAAGCCAAACGAGACGCGCAGCTCTCCTAGAGAACTGATTCCAGCAGCAGCCAACCCTTGCAAGACGCGCGGAAATTTGAGTGCGCGGCTGTTGCGGAAGTTTGCGGAGCGCGGTTGGGCGAGGTTCTTTGACAGCAGTCCGGGGTCCCCGTTACGCGCTGGGTTTGCGCGTTATGGGGTGGAAGGACGAGCGGTCCGGGCCTCGGCACTCGGAATGTGCACAGGTGGCCGAGTGGTTAATGGCAGCAGACTGTAAATCTGCCGCTCCTTGCGAGCTACGGAGGTTCGAATCCTCCCCTGTGCACCAGGTTTTAGAGCCCACGCCACGGCGTATGGGCAATAGAAGTTTTGCATGAATAAGTTTTTTGTGGCTCTGGGCGCATATGCGCTGCTTGCGGCGTTGGCGTGGACGACGCTGAGCGATCCGAAATTCAGGATTGCGACGCTGGCAATTCTCGCGATGTTCGCGCTGCGAACGTGGTCGTGGAACAAGAAGCTGGAGAGCGAGCGGCGCGAGCACCAGGACGAGTGAGTGTCAGCCGCGAGCTAAGAGGTAGCAGGGCTGACAACGAATCAGGCCGCGGACGCGAGAGATTGGTTGTCTTTTGGCGGCACAGCGGGAAGCGAAGAATCAGAGCGCCGTAGGCGCGGCGTCATGATAGCCCAGCACGGAGCGAAGCGGAGTGCTGGGTGAGGCGCGAATAAAAGGTTGGAGTCCCGTAGGGACGGCACAGAGAGTCAGGCGGGAGTAACTCAGTGGTAGAGTCACAGCCTTCCAAGCTGTTGGTCGCGGGTTCGATTCCCGTCTCCCGCTCCAAGGTTGTGCCGTTTGCGGGCGTGACCCTGAGCGAAGCCGAAGGGGAGAGCCCGCAGGCGAAATCCCGACCCTGAGCGACGTTGAAGGGCAGGGATCTGAAGTAGCGGGCTGATGTAGCTCAGTTGGTAGAGCACTCCCTTGGTAAGGGAGAGGTCATCGGTTCAATCCCGATCATCAGCTCCAGAGTTTGAATGAGAATGTGATGACGCAGTCAGTTGAACGTCCAACATTTCAGCAGGCCGGCATTCGCGTTGAAAAGCTGGACGAGTTCGAACAGCTTCATTCGGCGCTGACCAGAATTTTCGCTTCGGCTGCAGTTGAAACGTTCTTACGGCTGCTGCAACGCAAGGGAGTTCCCATCCGCGACTTCCATCGCGTGCTGCGGGAGAAGTTGCTGGAGAAAGCAGACGCAACGCTGGCCAGGAGCGGCAGGAGCGCGCAACAGCTTTATGACGCACTCACGACCAGCGACCAGGCGCAAATGCGGGAATTTTATTTGACCACGCTCGAGGCCGTCGATCAGCCCCTGCGTGAGAGGTTCAACAAACTTTACCGGTACTACTAAGAGAGAATCATGGCGAAAGAGAAATTTGATCGCAGCAAGCCGCACGTGAACGTGGGTACGATCGGGCACATCGATCATGGCAAGACCACGCTGACGGCGGCCATCACCAAGGTCCTGCAGAAGCACAATCCCAAGATCGTGTTTCGCTCCTTCGACTCGATCGACAACGCTCCGGAAGAGCGCGAGCGCGGCATCACCATCGCCACGGCGCACGTCGAGTACGAGACGGCGAACCGGCACTACGCGCACGTCGATTGTCCCGGCCACGCCGACTACATCAAGAACATGATCACCGGCGCGGCGCAGATGGATGGCGCGATCCTGGTGGTCGCCGCGACTGACGGTCCCATGCCGCAGACCAAAGAGCACGTGCTGCTGGCGCGCCAGGTCGGCGTGCCCTACGTGCTGGTGTTTCTCAACAAGTGCGATGCGGTTGAGGACCCCGAGCTGATCGACCTGGTCGAGATGGAAGTGCGCGAGCTGCTGACCAAGTACCAGTTTCCGGGCGACGATGTGCCGGTGGTGCGCGGCTCGGCGCTGGGTGCGTTGAACGGGGAAGCGCAGTGGGAAGCCAAGATCGACGAGCTGATGGAGGCGGTGGACAAGAACGTGCCGCTGCCGGCGCGCGACGTGGACAAGCCGTTCCTGATGCCGATCGAGGACATCTTCTCGATTTCGGGGCGCGGCACGGTGGTGACTGGCCGCATCGAGCGCGGCAAGGTGAAGGTGGGCGAGGAAGTGGAGATTGTCGGCTTCCGCGAGACGCGCAAGACGGTAGTGACCGGCGTCGAGATGTTCAAGAAGCAGCTGGACGAGGGCATGGCAGGCGACAACGCCGGCCTGCTGCTGCGCGGCATTCCGAAAGAAGACGTGGAGCGCGGCATGGTGCTGGCGAAGCCGGGGTCGATTACGCCGCACACCAAGTTCAAGGGCGAAGTGTACGTGCTGTCGAAGGAAGAAGGCGGACGGCATACGCCGTTCTTCAAGGGCTATCGGCCGCAGTTCTACTTCCGCACCACGGACGTGACCGGAGTGGCGACGTTGCCGTCGGGCACGGAGATGGTGATGCCGGGCGACAACGTGGCGCTGGAGATCGAACTGATCACGCCAGTGGCGATGGAGAAGGGCCTGCGGTTTGCCATCCGCGAAGGCGGACGCACCGTAGGCGCGGGCACCATCAGCGACATCATCGCGTAAAGCGGCATTTAGCACGTAGCTCCGGCTGATGGCGGTTTGACGTTGAGCTCCGGTGAGTTTCGACGTTGGATCCGCAGCCGGAGCAGGCAGAAACCGAGCGCCGTAGGCGCGAAAGAGGTTAGCCCAGCGCTTCAGCGCTGGGTCAGCCGAAATAGGAAGTCAGGGCCCCTTCAGGGGCGACAGAATTTAACCTCGGCGGATCGATCACTCTGCCGATTTCCGCGCTTCGACGCGGACAAGGTCTTGCGAACTCATCCGCGAGACAAACGAAAAGGAATTATTCAATGCCTCGAGAGATCGTTACCTTGCAGTGCGGTGATTGCAAAAACCGCAATTACTCCACCACCAAGAACAAGAAGACCACGACGGGCCGGCTGGAATTCAGCAAGTTTTGCCGCAAGTGCCGTAAGCACACGTCGCATAAGGAAGTGAAATAGGCAGCAGTTGGCATTTAGCAGTTGGCACGTGGTGTCGAAAGCTGAATGCCGGGGCGGGCGGACAAGCCAACGGCTAAATGCCAAGTGCTAAGTGCCGCTTTACAGGGGCGTAAGCTCAACGGTTAAACTGCCGGTCTCCAAAACCGGACTTGGGGGTTCGAATCCCTCCGCCCCTGCCAGTTAAGGCAGTCAAGGGCGCATGCAGCGCCGGAAAAAGGTAGCAGATGGCGAAGTCAGCAGCAATCGAGAGCGTCGGCGACAGCAGACTGGGCACGCTAAAGGCGTGGCCGCAGCGTGCGAAGAGTTTCTACAACAACGTCCGCACCGAAATGCGGAAGGTCACGGTCCCTAATCGCAAAGAGGTGCAGGGCACGACCACCGTGGTCATCATCACAGTGTTCCTCTTCGGCCTGTATTTCTGGTTGGTGGACACAATCATAGGCAAGAGCCTCGACCATCTGCTGAGGTATTTGAGCGGACGTTAATGCGGCAAATCATGACAGAAGAAACCAAAGCGGAGAACAACGGCGCCCAGGCAGCCACCCAGAATGGCGCGGATGCCGCTGCCGCTCCCGATGCCGGATCTGCGACCCCGCAGAATCCGAACATGAAGTGGTACATCATCCACACCTACTCGGGCTTCGAGCGCAAGGTCAAGGAGTCGATCGAATCGAGGGTGCGCGCCTATCCCGAGCTGGAGCAGAAGATCGGGCAGGTGCTGATCCCAACCGAGTCGGTCACCGAGGTTCGCGGCGGCAAGAAGTACACCAGCGAGCGCATGTTCTATCCCGGCTACGTGCTGGTGCAGATGGACATGGACGATAACGTCTGGCACGTGGTGAAGGGCACCCCGCGGGTAACGGGATTTGTCGGCACCGGGCAGCAGCCCACGCCACTTTCGACCGACGAAGTGAACCAGATTGTTTATCGCGTTGCCGACAGCAAGGAAAAGCCCAAGCTCAAGGTCAAGTTCGAGAAGAACGAAAAAGTCCGCATCACCGAAGGCCCGTTCGCCAGCTTTACCGGCGATATCGACGAAGTGAACGAAGATCGCGAGACGCTGAAGGTGATGGTTACCATCTTCGGACGCTCGACTCCGGTAGAGCTTGGCTTCGGGCAGGTGGAGAAGGTGGTTACGTAGGCGAATATGGGGACGTTTTCAGCAAAGCTGCGGGTTTGGAACCCGGCGAGATCGACCGAGGCCGAAGAACTCGACGTCATGGTTGACACGGGTGCGGCCTACAGCTGGGTTTCGCGAGCGCGGCTCGAGCGGTTGGGCGTCCAGCCGGTTCGGCGGATGCAGTTTCGTACGATCGAAGGCCATTTGATTGAGCGGGAGTTGGCACCGGTCTTTGTAGCGACTGATGGTTTTACAGGTGGTGACAATGTGGTTGTTGCCGAGCCGGGAGATATGGAAGTGCTCGGGTCACATACTTTGGAGAGTTTAGGCGTCACTGTTGATCCGGTCAGCAAGAGGCTGATCCCGACGGTTGGGCTGGCGCTCACCGCTGTTGTAGTTAATAGGAATTCATAATCGCGGGCATTGGGCCCGGGTGAAGAAGAAGAGCAAACATGGCAAAAAAGATTACCGGTTCGGTGAAGTTGCAGATTGCGGCGGGCAAGGCCACTCCGGCGCCGCCGGTTGGTCCCGCGCTCGGTCAGGCGCAGATCAACATTATGGAGTTTTGCAAGCAGTTCAACGCCAAGACCAGCGCCAAAGAGCTTGATGGCCTGATCATCCCGGTTGTGGTCTCGGTGTACAGCGACCGCTCGTTCAGCTTCATCACCAAGACACCGCCGGCCGCGATTCTGCTGAAGCGCGCCGCGGGCGTGGCGAAGGGTTCGGGGACGCCGAACAAGGACAAGGTCGGCAAGGTGACGGAGAAGCAGGTGCTGGAGATCGCCAAGCAGAAGATGCCCGATCTGAACGCGGCCTCGGTGGAAGCCGCGGTGAAGAGCGTGAAGGGCACCGCGCGGTCAATGGGGATTGAAGTGACGGCGTAGGTGGTAGAGCAGGCCTTTAGGCCTGCGTTGCCAGCCACGTGGAAATCTGTTCCGCAGCCGACATCTTGATGTCGGCTGCGGAACTAACAAAGTAACAAGGAATGTTCGGCTGGACGCGGGCCTGAAGGCCCGCTCTACCTGGCAGATCGCAAACACCACGGCCACTCAGCTTCAACGACTGGCGGTGGGAGATGAGGAAACACAATGAAGAAATCAGGAAAGAACATCGAGAAGGCGCGCAAGGCGGTGGAAGCCAAGTCGTACACGCTTCAGGACGCCGTGCCCCTTCTGCAGAAAGTTAAATACGCCAAGTTCGACGAGACCGTCGATCTGACGATGCGCCTGGGCGTCGATCCCAAGCACGCCGATCAGATGGTCCGCGGCACCGTGGTCCTGCCGCACGGGCTGGGCAAGTCGAAAAAAGTTCTGGTGATCGCGAGCGGCGAGAAAGTGCGCGAGGCGGAAGCGGCAGGCGCTGACTTTGTCGGCGGCGAGGACATGGTGGAGAAGATCCAGAAGGAAAACTGGACCGACTACGATGCCGTGATCGCCACGCCCGACATGATGAAGTCGGTGGGCCGGCTGGGCAAGGTGCTCGGGCCGCGCGGTCTGATGCCCAATCCGAAGACTGGCACAGTGACCTTCGACGTCGCTTCCGCGGTCAAAGAAACCAAGGCCGGCAAGGTCGAGTTCCGCACCGACAAGACCGCGCTGGTGCACGTGCCCGTGGGCAAGATTTCGTTCCCGCCGGAGAAGCTGGTGGACAACGCGGCCACGGTGATCACCAGCGTCATCAAGGCGAAGCCTTCGGTGGCGAAGGGCAAGTACATCAAGGGCTGCTATCTGAGCTCGACCATGGGGCCGGGTGTGCCGATTGACACCGCTCCGGTGGAAGCGGCGGCGAGAGCATAAGGCTGAGGCCGCCACCAGGGTTTGAAAGGGCACGGCTTCAGCCGTGCCGCTAAGGACGGCATCAGAGTTGGCCTTCAGGCCATGAGAGAAGCAGGTCCCTCGCGAGCTGAAGCTCGCTCGGGATGACAAAGTTCTAGAGGAATTGTTCGGCGCACATGAATGTGCGCCCCTTCAAAGCACAAGGATTCGAACATGGCCGTTACCAAAGCAAAGAAGATCGAACAGGTTGAGGCGCTCGCCAAGGAATTTCAGGGCGCGAAGCATGGCATCGTCGGCAGTTTCACCAAGTTGACTGTCGAGAAGGATTTCGAGCTCCGCAAAACTGTCCGCAGCGCCGGCGGGCGTTACCGCGTGCTGAAAAACACGCTGGCCGAGCGCGCCGCCAAGGGTACCGCGGTTGAAGAGGCCGTGAAGAGCCTCGCGGGCGTGACCTCCATCGCCTACACCAGCGGCGACCCGGTCGCACTGGCCAAGGCGCTCAGCAAGTATGCGAAGGACAATCCGGAGTACACCTTCAAGGCGGGCATCGTTGAAGGCCGCGTCATCGCGATCAAAGACATCGACGCGCTGGCCAGCATGCCGTCGAAGGAAGAGATTTACTCCAAGCTGCTCTTCCTGATGACCGCTCCGGCGCAGCGCCTGGTGACCGTGATGAACGCGGTTGGCCGCGACCTGGCCGTGGTCATCAATCAGGGCGTGGAGAAGAACAAGTTTCGCGGAGCGGCAGAAGCAGCTCCGGCGGTGGAAGCGGCTCCCGCAGCGGAGCCCGCGCCGGCAGAGGCTACGGCTTGATGAGTTTCGAGTCCCGCTCATCCCAACTGATGGGATGAGCGGGGCACCCAGTTTTCGGGTGGTGCTGGCCTTCAGGCCAGCGTCCCGGGCGGATGTTTGATAACGAGTTTTGGTATCCCACCCTTTCGCCAAACGAAGGCGAAAGAGTGGGGCACCCACATCAATGTGATTCAAGAGATGTGGGAACAGGTTTGGAGGCGAGAGCCTCCATAGAGATTGCGTTATCCGTGGTGAGGGGTGCTCCCTGGGCGAGTCTGGCGCGCGGGCAGCACATTGGAAACCTCAGAGACGGGAACGAAATCAACACAACGCATAACGAACAGGTGGACAAAGACATGGCGGATTTGCAGCAGTTGGAAGAATCAATCGTAGGCCTGTCGCTTCTGGATGCGGCAGCCCTGGTAAAGAAACTGGAAGAGCGTCTTGGCGTCTCGGCGGCGGCAGCGGCCCCCGTCATGATGGCGGGCGCGGCCGGCGCAGGCGCCGGTGCAGCTGCGGCTCCGGTGGAAGAGAAGACCGAGTTCACGGTCGTGCTCACTGCCGTTGGCGCAAACAAGATCAACGTGATTAAGGCTGTCCGCGAAGTCACCAGCCTGGGCCTGAAAGAAGCCAAGGACCTGGTTGACGGCGCCCCCAAACCCATCAAAGAGGGCGTCAACAAGGAAGAAGCCGAGAACATCAAGAAGAAGTTCACTGAGGCGGGAGCCACAGTCGAAGTCAAGTGAGATTCGCCCCGGCGGGTGTCCCATCCTGGCCTTCGGTTGGCCAGGTTGTGATCGCACCCCGCGGGGCCCTGCACTCCGGGCGCGCTGACCGGAGTTTCTGGCTGCTGCTCGCGCTGTCGGGATCCCGACAAGTCCCGAGTTTGGACTTGTTGGGGTGACTTGGCGGAGCGGTGGCTACGTTCTTCTCTACGTCGGAGCGGCCGTAGGGAGGCGCGATGAAGCTGGGAAGCTAGCCGTCCTCTCAGCGGGGGACAGCGGAATTCCCGGGCATCAAGCTGAGCCTGAGTCCTTTGGTGAACTCCGGCATCAAAACAGGTTACGGTGGCGGCTGGTCAGTCGAGGATCGCGTCAGCTCAGACGCGACGGCGGGCCGGACGAAGACAAAGCCTGAAAATACTGGCGCGGGAAGTAAACAACATCGCGGCACGTCATGTGCCGAAATCCCAAGCCGAGTGGTTATGGGATTGCACGACGCCTGGCACGGCGCTTACGGGGATTCTCGTCTCCGTAGGCGCATCTCGCTTTTCGCGCAAAACTGCAACCTCCGAAACGTTCTTTTCTCAAGAGATTACTAGTGTGACGGCAGCTCTCTCCGACGCACGTCCCCACCCGAACCAGCGCAACTGCCGCGCTTCTCGGGGCTGAACTGATCAGGAGCTTTATACATGGCGCAACAGAAAATTGCCAACCGAAATCGCTTCGATTTCTCCAAAATTCCGGCGACGATCCAGATTCCTAACCTCATCGAGGTGCAGAAGCGATCGTACGACCGCTTCCTGCAGATGGACGCGCTGCCCAGCGAACGCGATGACGCGGGCTTGCAGGCGGTGTTTCAGTCCGTTTTCCCCATCACCGATTTCCGCAACGTCTCGCAGCTCGACTTTGTGGAGTACGCCATCGGCAACTGGGAGTGCAAGTGCGGCCACCTCAAGGGGCTGAACCACCTGCGCACCACCTGCCGCAACTGCGGCGCGACGGTCAGGACCGACCCGTTCCATCTCGGCGATGTGCTCTGCACCAAGTGCGGCACCTACAACGCCAATACCCCCGACTTCTGCAACAAGTGCGGCGATCCCGTCGGATTGCAACTGAAGTACGACGTGGCCGAATGCGAGGAGCGCGGCATGACTTACTCCGCGCCGCTGAAGGTCACCATGCGTCTGACCATCTTCGACAAGGACCCGGAGACGGGCAACAAGTCGATCCGCGATATGAAGGAGCAGGAGGTTTTCTTTGGCGACATTCCGCTGATGACCGCCAACGGCACCTTCATCATCAACGGCACCGAGCGCGTCATTGTCAGCCAGTTGCATCGTTCGCCAGGCGTCTTCTTCGAGACGGCCAACAACCGCACGTATTTCCTGGGCAAGATCATCCCCTATCGCGGTTCGTGGGTTGAGTTCGAATACGACCAGAAGAGCATTCTCTACGTCCGCATCGACCGCAAGCGCAAGTTCCTGGGCACCATCTTCCTGCGCGCTCTCGGCCTGCGTTCCGACGAAGAAATTCTGCGCACCTTCTACACCGTCGATCGCATTGCGATCCGCGACAACAAGATCTACTGGACGCTCGATCCCAGCTCCGATAAGCCGACCAACCTGCTCGGCATGAAGCTGGCGAAGGCCATCACGGCCAAGAACGGCGAAGAGGTGTCACATTCCGGCCGCAAGGTCACGCCCGCGGTGATGAAGGAAATCCAGAAGCACCGCATCAGTGAGATCGAGGCCGACACCACCGATCTGGAAGGCGCGTTCCTCGCCGCTGACGTCGTCGACGTCAACACCGGCGAGGTGCTGATGGAAGCCAATACCGAGCTCACCACCGACAAGCTTTCGAAGATGATGGAGGCCGGCGTGACCGAGCTTCACCTCTTCTTCCCCGAGCGCGACGATGTGGGCACGGTGATCAGCGCGACGCTGCGCCGCGATTCGGTGAAGACGCCGCAGGAAGCGCTGATCGAGATCTACCGCAAGCTGCGTCCCGGCGATCCGCCGACCCTCGACACCGCGACCGCGCTCTTCCACGGCATGTTCTTCGATCCGCGGAAGTACGACTTCTCGCGCGTGGGCCGCTTGAAGTTCAACATCAAGCTGTTCGACCGCGAGGATGGAACCAATCTCGAGAACCGCACCCTGGAGCCGGACGACTTCTACGCGACCATCAAGTACCTGCTGAAGCTGCGCAAGTCGATCGGTTCGGTCGACGACATCGATCACCTCGGCAACCGCCGCGTGCGCGCTGTCGGCGAGCTGCTGGAGAACCAGTTCCGCATCGGCCTGGTGCGCATGGAACGCGCCATCAAGGAAAAGATGAGCGTCTATCAGGAGATGTCGACGGCCATGCCGCACGACCTGGTTAACGCCAAGCCGGTCATGGCTGCCATCCGCGAGTTCTTCGGATCTTCGCAGCTGTCGCAGTTCATGGACCAGACCAACCCGCTGTCGGAGATCACGCATAAGCGGCGTCTCTCGGCACTGGGGCCGGGCGGTCTGTCGCGCGAGCGCGCTGGATTCGAAGTCCGCGACGTTCACCCGACGCACTACGGACGTATCTGCCCCATCGAAACGCCGGAAGGCCCAAACATCGGACTAATCTCGTCGCTGAGCTGCTACGCGCGGATCAATGACTACGGCTTCATCGAGTCGCCCTACCGCAAGGTGAAGAGCGGCCGGGTGCTCGACTTCCTCACGGTGGTGAATGCCGGCGACAGCGAGTACCGCGTTGGCGATCACGCCGAGAAGGCCGAAATCGTAAAGGCCAACAACGACCTGAGAGAGCGCAAGAAAAAGCTCATCGACTTCGAGCCGTACTCGTTCTACTTGTCGGCGTGGGAGGAAGATCGCCACGTCATCGCGCAGGCCAACGCCGAAATCGACGACAAGGGCCGCATCGTCGCGGAACTGGTCAACGCCCGCAAGGCCGGCAACTTCGTTCTGGTCAATCAGAACGAGGTCGACTACATCGACGTCAGTCCAAAGCAACTGGTTTCGGTGGCTGCGTCGCTGGTGCCGTTCCTCGAACACGACGACGCCAACCGCGCTCTGATGGGCGCCAACATGCAGCGCCAGTCGGTGCCGTTGTTGCGCGCGCAAGCGCCCATCGTCGGCACGGGCATGGAAGGTGTCACCGCGCGCGACTCCGGAGCCGTGGTTCTGGCTCGCCGCTCGGGCGTCATCGACTCCGTTGACTCGGAGCGCATCATCGTGCGCGTCGAGGGCGAGCACCATCCCGCACAGCTCTCACGTGAAGTCGGAAGCGACATCTATCAGCTCACCAAGTTCAAGCGCTCGAACCAGAACACCTGCATCAACCAGCGGCCAATCGTGAAGAAGGGCGACCGCGTGGCCAAGGGGCAGGTGATCGCGGACGGGCCTTGCACCGATATGGGTGAGCTGGCGCTGGGACGCAACGTGCTGGTGGCCTTCATGCCGTGGCGCGGTTACAACTTTGAGGACGCGATCTTGGTCTCCGAAAAGATGGTGAAGGAGGACTATTACACCTCCGTCCACATCGAGGAGTTCGAGATCGAGGCGCGCGACACCAAGCTGGGACCGGAGGAAGTCACGCGCGACATTCCCAACGTCAGCGAGTCGGCGCTGCGCGATCTCGACGAGAGCGGCATCATCCGCATCGGCGCGGGCGTGAAGGCCGGCGACATTCTGGTGGGCAAGGTCACGCCCAAGGGCGAGACCCAGCTCACGCCGGAAGAGAAGCTGCTGCGCGCCATCTTCGGCGAGAAGGCCGGCGATGTGCGCGACGCGTCGCTCACCTGTCCTCCGGGTATCGAGGGCACGGTGGTTGACGTGAAGATCTTCTCCCGCAAAGGCCAGGAGAAGGACGAGCGCGCCAAGGCCATCGAAGCCGATCAGGTCGCCAAGCTGGAGAAGAACCTGGCGGACGAGATTCGAATCCTCACGGACGAGCGCCTGAAGCGCCTCGAAGGACTGCTGGGTGCCAAGGAAGTTCTTGCCGACCTGCATGACGAGCGTACCAACAAGCGCCTGCTCACCAAGGGCGTCATTCTCGACCGCGACACCATCGAGCGCATCTCGACGCGCAACCTCAAGCGCATCAAGTACGCCGATAAGGACCCGCGCGTTAACGAGCAGATCGACGAAATCGAAGAGATGACTTCGCGGCAGATCGATGTGCTGCGCAAGATCGTCCGCGAGAAAGTCGAGAAGCTGCAGAAGGGCGACGAACTGCCTCCCGGGGTGATCAAGCTGGTGAAGGTGTACATCGCCATGAAACGTAAGCTGAGCGTCGGCGACAAGATGGCCGGCCGCCACGGCAACAAGGGCGTCATCGCGCGCATTCTGCCGGAAGAGGACATGCCGTACCTCGACAACGGAACGCCGGTGGAGATCGTCCTGAACCCGCTGGGCGTCCCCAGCCGTATGAACGTCGGCCAGATCCTGGAGACGCACCTCGGGTGGGCCGGCTACGCACTCGGCCAGAAGATCGGCGAGCTGATGAAGGAGAACTCGAAGGCGGAGCACATGCGCAAGGAACTCAAGACCTTGTTCAAGGGCACGCCGTTCGTCGACAACCTCATCAACCTCGACGACGAAACGCTCGAGCGCGTCGCCGAAGGCATGCAGGAGGCGGTGTACTTCGCGTCGCCGGTATTCGACGGATCGAAGGAAGAAGAGATCAAGTCGTTGCTCGCCGAAGGCGGCCTGCCGACCTCGGGCAAGGCTTATCTGTTCGACGGTATGACCGGTGAGAAGTTCGAGCAGCCGGTTACGGTCGGCTATATCTACATGCTCAAGCTCTCGCACCTGGTCGACGACAAAATCCACGCGCGCTCCATCGGACCATACTCGCTGATTACCCAGCAGCCGCTGGGCGGCAAGGCTCAGTTCGGTGGCCAGCGCTTCGGCGAAATGGAAGTGTGGGCGCTGGAAGCTTACGGCGCCGCCTACATCCTGCAGGAGCTGCTCACCGCGAAGTCCGATGACGTTTATGGCCGCACCAAGATTTACGAGGCCATCGTCAAAGGCGAAGCGGCCATTGAGCCCGGCGTGCCGGAGTCGTTCAACGTGCTGATTCGCGAGTTGCAGTCGCTGTGCCTCGACGTGGAGCTGATCAAGACCAAGGAGCGCAAGGAAATTGTCGCTCCCGAAAGCCCCGTCGCCGCGGATTAAGGAGAGCTTTATGACAATAGACGAGAGGCTGGAAAAACTCGTTGAGCGGCACGAAGCTCTGACTCAAACTGTCGAGCTGATTGCGCGTGACATGCAGGACATGAAATCCGTATGCATTGATGGGTTGAGATCCAGCATCGACGGAGTCAAGAGCTATACCAGTGAGATTGCTGAGGCGACTGCTCGCCTTCTGCATATCGCGCAAATCCACGAGCACCGGATCACCCGGCTCGAGGGAGAACAGTAGCAGCACACAACAATTAACTAGTCGCTGGCAGCAACCGACAACGGGCAACTGACAACCGACAACCGAATTATTGAGGACTAAACATGTATCGCTCGAGTCCATTTGATCTCGGAAATCCGATCGCCGATTTCGACGCCATTCGTATCAGCCTGGCTTCGCCGGAAAAAATTCGCAGCTGGTCGCACGGTGAGGTCACCAAACCGGAGACCATCAACTACCGCACCTTCAAGCCGGAGCGCGATGGCCTGTTTTGCGCCCGCATCTTCGGCCCGGTCACCGACTGGGAGTGCCTGTGCGGCAAGTACAAGCGCATGAAGCACCGCGGCGTCATCTGCGACAAGTGCGGCGTGGAAGTCACGCTGTCAAAAGTGCGCCGCGAACGCCTGGGCCACATCGAGCTGGCTTCGCCCTGCTCGCATGTGTGGTTCTTCAAGGGACTGCCCAGCCGTATCGGGCACATCCTCGACATCTCGCTGCGCGACCTTGAGTCCGTGCTCTACTTCGAAGCCTACGTCGTGGTCGAACCCGGCGAGGCGCCGGTGAAAGAGCGCGAAGTCATCAAGGACGAAACCCGCTTCCGCGAGCTCGACCAGGAACACCGCGCCTCGGGCTTCAAGGCCATGATGGGCGCTGAGGCCATCAAGGAACTTCTGAAACGGGTTGAAGTCGAAACCATGTCGACCGAGCTGCGCGAGAAGATGCGCACCGAAACTTCCGTCCAGAAGCGCCTGAAGTATGCCAAGCGCCTCAAAGTTGTCGAGGCGTTCCGCAAGAGTGGCAACAAGCCGCAGTGGATGATCCTCGACGTCATCCCGGTCATTCCGCCGGAGCTGCGTCCCCTGGTTCCACTCGATGGCGGCCGCTTCGCCACCTCCGACCTGAACGATCTCTATCGCCGCGTTATCAACCGCAACAACCGGTTGAAGAAGCTGATGGACCTGCACGCTCCCGAAGTCATCGTGCGCAACGAAAAGCGCATGTTGCAGGAAGCCGTGGACGCCCTGTTCGACAACGGACGCCGTGGACGCGTGCTGCGCGGCGCCAACAATCGCCCGCTGAAGTCGCTCTCCGACACCCTGAAGGGCAAGCAGGGCCGCTTCCGCCAGAACCTGCTGGGCAAGCGCGTGGACTACTCCGGCCGCTCGGTCATCGTGGTCGGACCCGACCTCAAGCTGCACCAGTGCGGCCTGCCCAAGAAGATGGCGCTCGAGCTGTTCAAGCCGTTCATCTATCACCGGCTGGAGCAGACCGGACACTGCACCACCATCAAGCAGGCAAAGGAAATGGTGGAGGCGCAGGAGCCCATCGTGTGGGACATCCTGGAAGAGGTGATTAAAGATCATCCCGTCCTGCTGAACCGCGCGCCCACACTGCACCGCCTCGGCATTCAGGCCTTCGAGCCGGTGCTGGTGGAAGGCAAAGCCATCAAGATTCACCCGCTGGTCTGCACCGCCTTCAACGCCGATTTCGACGGCGATCAGATGGCCGTGCACATTCCGCTTTCGCCGGAAGCGCAGGTGGAAGCCAGCGTGTTGATGCTGGCCTCGCACAACATTCTGTCGCCCGCCTCAGGCCAGCCGATCACCGTGCCCACGCAGGACATGGTGCTGGGCATCTATTACCTGACCAAGGCGAAGCCCGGCGCCAAAGGTGAAGGCCGCGCCTTCGCCAACATTGACGAAGTCATTCTCGCCAAGGAAGCCGGCGAAGTGGAAACGCTCACCCCCATCCGTCTGCGCTACTCGGGCGAGGTCATCGACCTCACCACCGCGTATGACGATCAGGACGTGATCCACACCGAGCCCACGATGTTCGAGCGGCAGTACATCTCGACCACCGTCGGCCGCGCCATCATGAACGATCACCTGAAGCGCGGCGCTCCCGACATGCCGTACGTCAATGGCCTGATGAAGAAGAAGGGCAGCGGCAATCTGGTCAATTACTGCTACCTGCGCTTTGGTCTCGAGACCACGGTCCGGTTGCTCGACGGCATCAAGCAGCTCGGCTTCCACTATGCCACCAAGGCCGGCCTGTCGATCGGCATCGACGACATGGTCATCCCCAAAGGCAAGGCGGCGATTGTGAAGGATGCCGAGAAGGCCGCCATCGCCGTGCAGCAGCAGTACCTGGACGGCGCCATCACCAACGGCGAACGTTATAACAAGGTCGTCGAAATCTGGTCGGCCATCACCGAGAACGTTGCCGACGAAATGTTCTCGGCCATGCAGCAGGACGACAAGACCGGCGCGCTCAACCCGATTTACGTCATGGCTGACTCCGGCGCTCGCGGATCGAAACAGCAGATTCGCCAGCTCTCCGGAATGCGCGGCCTGATGGCCAAGCCTTCGGGCGAGATCATCGAGACGCCGATCACCGCCAACTTCCGCGAAGGCCTCACCGTGCTGGAGTACTTCATCTCCACCCACGGCGCCCGCAAGGGACTGGCCGACACCGCGCTGAAGACCGCCGACTCCGGCTATCTCACGCGCCGTCTGGTCGACGTGGCGCAGGACGTGATCATCAGCGAATACGATTGCGGCACGGTCGATGGCATCTACGTCACCTCCATCGTGGAGTCGGGCGAGATCATCGAGCCGCTGCGCGACCGTATCGTGGGCCGCGTCTCGCTGGAGAAGATCAAGGACTACGAGGGCAACATCATCGTCGACGTCAACCAGGAGATCACGGAGGACCTGGCCAACTCGGTGCAGGCCGCGGGTATCGAGCGCGTGAAGATTCGCTCGGTGCTCACCTGCGAGTCCAAGCGCGGCGTCTGCGTGATGTGCTATGGCCGCAACCTGGCGACCGGCCGTCTGGTCGAGCTGGGTGAAGCCACCGGCGTCATCGCGGCGCAGTCCATCGGCGAGCCGGGAACGCAGCTCACCATGCGCACCTTCCACATCGGCGGCACGGCCTCGCGCGTCAGCGAGCAGTCGCGCCTCGATGCCAAGAACAACGGCACGGTGCGCTTCATCAACCTGATCACCGTCCGCTCCAAAGAAGGCAATCTGGTCGTCATGAACCGCAACGGCTCCATCGCCGTGGTGGACGACAAGGGCCGCGAGAAGGAGCGCTACGCCGTCGTCTACGGCGCCAAGGTGAAGGTCGAAGACGGCAAGCAGGTTTCCCTCGGCGATGTGCTGGTCGAGTGGGACCCCTACACCTTCGCGATCCTCACCGAAATCGGCGGCACCGTGCAGTTCAAGGACCTGCAGGACGGCCTCACGCTGCACGAAGAAGTTGACGAAGTGACCGGACTGTCGCGTCACGTAGTGGTCGATTCGCCCGACGAGAAGCGCCAGCCGGCCATCGTCCATCAAGGGCGCCAAGGGCAGCAAGCGTTATCTGATGCCCTCGCGCTCGCACCTTATGGTGCAGGATGGCGACACGGTCACGCCCGGCGACGTGCTGGCGAAGATCCCGCGCGAGACCACCAAGACCAAGGACATCACCGGCGGTCTGCCGCGTGTGCAGGAGCTGTTCGAGGCGCGCAAGCCGCACGAAACCGCGGTCATCAGCGAGATCGATGGCGTGGTGAAGTTCGGCGATGTGGCCAAGGGCCAGCGCAAGATTTACGTCGTGGCCGACAACGGCACCGAGAAGGAATACCAGGTGCCGCGCGGCGTTCACGTCAATGTGCAGGAAGGCGAACGCATTCGCGCCGGCGAGCCGCTGATGGATGGTCCGCTCAACCCGCACGACATTCTTGCCGTGCTGGGCGAGAAGGAGCTGCAGTCTTACCTGGTGAACGAAATCCAGGAAGTCTACCGGCTCCAGGGCGTGAACATCAGCGACAAGCACATCGAGGTGATCGTGCGCCAGATGATGCGCTGGGTGAAAGTCGAGGATGTGGGCGACACCTCGTTCCTGCTGGAGCAGCAGGTCGACAAGTTCCGCTTCCGCGAGGAGAACGAGAAGGCGATTACCAACGGCGGCAAGCCGGCCACCGGCCGTCCGCTGCTGCTGGGCATCACCAAGGCCTCGCTCTCCACCGACTCGTTCATCTCGGCGGCATCGTTCCAGGAGACCACGCGCGTGCTGACGGAAGCCTGCATCCAGGGCGCCGTCGACCACCTGCGCGGCCTGAAGGAAAACGTCATCGTGGGCCGGCTCATCCCCGCGGGCACCGGCATGGAGTACTACCGCAATGTCCGGCTGTCGGAGGAGATGGAACAGGCCGCCCAGAAGGTGCAGGAGGAGGTCACGGCCGCGTACGAAGAAGCCGAGCGCGCCCTGGAACTGCTCCGCCACGAAGGCGAAAACGAAGGCGAAGAACTGGTCGCGGAGTAATTCGACCATCGACAACAACAACGGGTGCCCCACTCAAGCCAATCTTTTGGGCTTGAGTGGGGAATCGCGTCCGCCAGCAACATCAGACCGAGCCGCTTTGGCGGCGACACAAGAAGGCCTGAGCGCAAGCTCGGGCCTTCTTTGTTTCTGAGCAGCCAACGGCATAACAGCCACGCCCGGCAGGATGCCGTCGCCGAAGGCGACAGCATATCTAAGCCCAGCGTTTCAAGGCTGGGTACGCATTCCCAATCACGCCCGAGTCCCGTTAGGGACGCCAGATGAGTGTCCCAACAGGGGCGGCATATGGTTTTGCGCCGATGCCATTGCGCAACGCCGACGCGCTCCGGACGCGGCACATCCGCGGCTCAGATGCCGCCCCTCCGGGACTCGCATTGATTTGATTCGCTACCCAGGGTTGAAACCCTGGGCTTAGATATGCTGTCCCCTACGGGGACGGGGCCATGCGCCTCATTCCCATCGCTCCACGGCCTCTATCACTACCAGCCGCCGCCACCCCCGCCGCCTCCACCGCCGCCCGACGAGCCGCCGCCGCCGGAGCCGGAACCCGAACCCGGCGCCGATGAAGCGGAGGAGACCGCCGAAGAGAAACCGCCGCTGAAGTTGCCGGCGAATCCGCCCACATCGAAGCCGTTCCAATCGGTGCCGCTGAACCAGGAGGGCGAGTACGGCGCCGCTGCGCCCCCCGTGGCGACCGCCGCCTGTGCCAGCACGCCGGCAAACTGCTTCGTCCACGCCTGCTCCACTCCCAGGGCCAACGCGTAGGGAAAACAACGTTCGAACAGCGCCGGCGTCTTCTCCGGAGGATTCATGCGCTGGAGACGATCGCTCTCCACCTCCGCCAGGAACAGCTTGAAGCCCTCGATTTGGTCCAGCACCTTGCGGCCTTCCGGAGTGAGCGCCCGCAGCAGCAAGATGCCGGCGACGTTCGTGACCAGCAACGCCAGGATCGTCAGCGTCGGCAAAACGCCGGCGATGTAGGCAAAAGCCCCGAGGAGCACCAATTCGATGAGAGCAACGATGGCAGCCGGAATGACAGCCAAAGCGCCAATCGCGACGCTCTTTTTCGACCGAAAGCTACGAATCGCTGCGGCAATCAATGCCCCCGTGACCACGGACCAGGCGCTCAGCAGCCATACCATGAGAAAGCCCGAACCGCCGGCCATCGAGCCGCTGACGCTCAGCGCGACACTGACAAGGGTCGCCAGGCTCAATAGGATTCCGGGCACGGCCCAGCCGGTGTTCTTGCGGAACCAGACTTTGTTCTCTTCCAAATTCAGGTCGTTGGTCAGCATGACTCCGGCGGTTATGATCCTGACAGCATCCGCCGCACTGATCGTGATCTCGCTGGAACTGGAGAACAGAATCCGCATCAGGTTGCTCTCTTCAACCGGAAGCGAGCCGGCAGGCGGCTTCAACCGCTTGAGAGAATAAAGGCTAGCGTCCTGTTCAATCGTCACGAACCCCTTGACGGCCAGATCGACGACGGCGCTGACGAATACGCGATCGTCGTATCCCATGTGCTGCAAGAAGCACATCGCCGGCGGAGACAGGCCCGGCGGCGGCTCATAGGTTACGGTGATAATGCCTGACTTGGGATCGCGGCCCACAGCCATCCAGGCCGCAAAGTAATAGATGAGGACGAGCGCGAGCCCCAGCAGGCTCATCGCGGCTGCGGCGTGATCTTCCAGAAACCACCGCATGCGGTCGGCCGCCGAGGGCTCGGCGACCATTCCCTTAGGAAAGCCCACGGCGATCGTCAGTCCCTCGTTGCGGCCCAGAGGAGTTGTGGTCTGGAAACGGATCGTCGACGCATCAACAACGTCAAAATCCAGATTATGTTCCTGCGATCCTTGCGGTCCGGTGTAGCCGGCGACCTTCAGAGCGCCAGCCCGCGCTGCGCCAGGCAGGCTGACGATGGCGGAAGCACGATCGATGGGGAAAGCCCATCCGTTGCCGGTAACGTTCCAGTAGAGTTCGTCATGATCGGGGAAGAAGCCAAGCTCCCGGGTCACTGTATAGGTCAGATCGTAGATGTGCTCACCTGAAGCGAGCAATGTAGATGCATCGCCCATCTTTACGCGAATTCCGTTGGCTAATGCTTGCTGGCTGTAATGTTCCGGTGCTCCGTCGCGGCGAACATCCAACACGTGGAAATTGACGGAGTAATGCTCGCCGAGGAGGCTGTCATAGCGGGTTGGAAAATCGCGGAAGATGCCGTGCCGGATGCGCCTTCCTTCGCTTCTCACGCGAATAACTTCATGTACGATGAGCGAACTGTCGGGTTGCACCCGGATATCGGAGTGGTAATCCACGATGCGCTCATCGGCGAGGGCCGTAGCAGCGAGCAGCACCGCGATGACCAACATCATCGGCAGACGCGACTGACGCATAGAGTCCTCCGCGCGTATCCGGCGCTTATTGTTCTGTTCTCGATCAGTATATCGGGCAGACTCTGTATCGGGCGGATCTCGGTTCCTGACTTCCGATTCGGCCTCGTGCGACTATGATGTTCGCTATGATGTTACGTCGACTGATTCTCTGTCTCGCGCTGTTGGGCGCGTTATGTTCAGCCCACCCTTTCGCAAACAACCGGCGCAACAGCGGCGCAGCACCCCAGCTTCAGCAGGGCTTCCACATTCAGCCGCTGCGGCCGGTGTCGGAACTGCGCGCCGACGCCCTGAAAGCTCAGCCTCCCGAGGAGCACGGCGACTTCCTGCAGCCCGACCTAGTGGAACTGGTCAAGCTCGACCCGACGCTGAAGCTGGACATCCATTACGCGTCGTCCAACAACTTTCTGGGAACGCCGCTCTACGAAGAGGCGCGCGCGTTTCTCCAGCGACCGGCGGCGGAAGCCCTGGTGCGCGCCAATCGCAAGCTGCACCAACAGGGTTATGGCTTGCTTATCTTCGATGGATACCGGCCGTGGTACGTGACCAAGATCTTCTGGGATGCCACTCCTCCGGCCGACCACATCTATGTGGCCGATCCGGCGCAGGGCTCACGCCACAATCGCGGCTGCGCCGTTGATCTCACCGTCTATGACCTGAAGACCGGGCAGGCGCTGGCCATGCCGAGCGGCTACGACGAGATGTCGGAGCGCGCGCACTCCGATTACCCCGGAGGCACCGCCGAGGAGCGCGCCAATCGCGCCCTGCTGCGCAGCGCCATGGAGACGGAGGGGTTCACCGTCTATCCCGAGGAATGGTGGCATTTTGACTACAAGGATTGGCGGAGGTATCCGATTGTGAATGTGCCGTTGTCGCAATTGGGCACACGCAAGTAAGACAAACATACGAACGGGCCGGGTGCCGCTCCTTCGCGATTTTCGAATGATTAGGAACCTGTCGGCTTAGCCGGCGGCATCACATGCCGCATCAGTACGGATCCACCTTCACGAAGAGGATGAGAGCCACCACGCCAACCGAGACCAGGATGCTGGTCGGAGTCGCCATCCCATGAAGAACGGCCATAAACAAGCGCGGCTTATCGCCGTCGGCCACCGCGGACCACCCTGGCGGGAGGTTCCAGCCAATCAGCAACACGAACCAGCCGACGACGAGGCACCAGCGCATAGCACCTCCTGAAGATGCGGTGTTCGCGGACTTTACTGACACCCGGACTCCATGCCTGCATAATACCGCACCCTGCAAGGGGTGAGCATGATCGGCCGACAACTGCTTTTCCTGGTTACTAAAGGTCAATTACTCCCACCCCCTACTTTCGTAATCTTGACGTCGACGTTGTTCGCGGTAGGCTGATAGGTTGGGCTTGGTGTGTCCAATGCCTTCGGCGAGGTTTCGGGGCGCTCTTTGAAAAATGGTCCGTTCTTGGTCGGCGAGTGCGATGCTGATTCTCGGAAATGCTAATGAGTTTGGTGCGTAAGTCGCTGCTCCGTAACGACTTGCCGACGCTTTCGGTAACTCCTTTAATATCAATACTTTGATCTAAGCTATTTAGAATCATAGTCAAAAATTTAAAAAACTTAGAGGAGAGGGGTACCCGCCGTCCAAACAGAAAGTGCCAGGGATGTGCCTGGTTCAAACTGTCGGGGATGGTGCCCGGTCGTTCTGCTCAGCCGTTTAACCTTCGAACCGATGCCGAAGCATCTTGCACTTTGGCGGCGCTCCGGCGATAGTTAGATATGAAGGTCCTGACGCGCTTCGTGACTTCGGCTGCCGACCCGCGGCAGTTTCCTCCTCCGGGCGCGCCGGAGATCGCCTTCGTGGGCCGCTCCAACGTCGGCAAGTCCAGCCTGATTAATTCGCTGGTCGCCAGCAAGATCGCCAAGACCAGCAACACCCCCGGGCGCACCCAGACCATCAACTTCTTCCAGGTGCGCCGTCCCGGCAAGCCGCAGCCCGACTTCGTCTTCGCCGACCTGCCCGGCTATGGCTTCGCCCGCGTGCCCAAGGAGATCACGGCCCAGTGGGCGCAGTTCATCAATCCGTACTTGCAGGAGCGCGAGTCGCTGGTGCTGTGCGTGCTGCTGGTGGACGTGAACATTCCGCCGCAGGAACTCGATCTGCAACTCATCGAGTGGCTGCGCCACATGGACCGCAACTTCATCATTGCGGCGACCAAGGCCGACCGGATTTCCGGCAATCAACGGCGCACCTCGCTGCAAAAGCTGAGCGAAAAGTTGGAGGTCCCGGCTGAGCGGATCATTCCGTTCTCGGCGAAGGCGCGCATCGGACAGGATGAATTGTGGCGAGCGATTAAAGAAGCTGCGGGCGTGGAAGGTCCCGGAACGAACGACATGGCCAAGACGGGATGAGGTGGTCAGCAGGGCGATGAGGGTTTGATATCCCACAGTGTGCTATATCGCATCTGAGCGGTTCCGCTGACAACCGGCAACTGACAACTTGCTAGGGCCAGATTTCCAGTGCCGTCTTGCTGAGGATCTGCTGCTTGGCCGGCTCGCCGATGGGCAGCGCGCGAAATTCGGCGAGGTTGTTCGCGATCTCCGGCACGCCCGGACCCGGCCAGTCGGTTCCGAACAGCGTCTTGTGCGCGATCTCTTCCAGCCGGGGGAAGTATGTCAGTAGCGTCTTCGGCGGGATTCCGCTGATGTCGAGATAGACGTTGCGATGGCGGCGCACCAGAAAGAACGCGGTGTCCATCCACAACGGACGGCCGCCATGCGCCAGCAGGATTTTCAGCCGCGGAAAATCCACGGCAACGTCATCGACATACATTGGGTCGCCGAACTTGTTGCGCGCGCCGGGAAAAATCGAGGTTCCCGTGTGCACCATGATCGGAATTCCGTTGGCCTCGGCCGCGCGATAGATGATCTCCAGTTCCTTTACGCCGTTCACGTAATCGTTGGGGTAGAGCAACTGATGCGGCGGATGGATCTTGATCAGCTTGATGCCGAGACGGACGATCTGCTCCATGTCGGCCAGAACGTTAGTCGTGTGGCGCGGATGAACGCTGCCGCAAGGAATCAGCCGCGCGGGATCTTCCTTGACGTAGTTGGCGATGAACTCGTTGACCGCGGGCGTGAAGCCGATGACTTCGGGCGCAACGTAGTTGATCAGCACCGCGCGGTCGATGCCGATGTCGTCGAGGTGCTTGAGGAATGCTTTGGGCGAGCGGCAATACTCGGCAACGCGGTCGAAGTCCTTGCGCGTCTTCTTCATCAGCGCCAGCGCTTCGGGCTTGAACATTTCGATCGGCTGGATGTGAATGTGGCAGTCGGTGATCATTGCAATGGAAAGTGGAATGACATCGAATTCACGAATTGGAGTTCGCTGCTTGCAGAACCGCTCGCTTCGCGAACACCCGCACCATCTCGCGCCGATATTCCGGGGTGAGCGCGGATGTGGTCAGCGGCTTCGCGGTGCTTGCCGCCAGATCTCCGATTCTGCCCGCCAATTCGTCGTCGGGCCGCATGCCGATCAGTTGTGCGTCCGCGTCCTGAACGAGGTGCGGCGCGGGATTGACCGCTGTAATCGCGACTCGCGCGTCCGCTACGCGTCCCGAGCTCATCTTAAGCGCGACGGCAACTCCTGCCAGTGGGTAATCGATGCTGCCCCGCACGCGCAGCTTCTGATAGCTTCCGTGCCAACCGGCCGCGCTTTCGGGAAGGTGTACGCGCGTGACCATCTCACCAGCGGCGAGATGAAGCCGCACGATGCCATCGTTGATATAGAACTCCGACAATGGGGTATGTCTTACACCGTCAGGTCCGGCGATCTCCAGCTCAGCGCCCAGGCAAAGCAGCGCCGGAGGTGTGTCGCCCGAAAACGTCGCCCAGCAGAAGTTACCGCCGGGAGCCACGTGGCAGAGATCGCCATCCTTCTTCAGGCAAAAGCCGCAGCTCTTGCGCCACAGCAGCGACTGGTTGTACCAGAGGCAGCGCGTGTCGAGGCAGATGTTGCCGCCGAGCGTGCCCATGTTTCGCAGCACCGGCGAGGCGACCGTCTTCACTGCTTGATGAAGGACCGGATAGTCCTTGCGAATGATCGATGAGTGCTCAATCGTGCTAAGCGTAGTCAGCGCGCCAATCTCGACGCCATGCCCCGGAACGCTGCGAATGCCGCGCAGTTCGCTGATGCCGCGCAAATCCAGCACGTACGGCGGCGTAAACAGCTTCTGCTTCATCGACGGTAGCAGATCGGTGCCGCCGGCGACGATCTTGCACTGCCCCTCATGTTTCGCCATCAGCGCGACGGCTTCGTCCAGTGTCTTCGGGGCCGCAGCAGTTGGAAGCTCGGGCAGGCTCAATCGTCACCTCCCGCCGGAGACGCCGCCCGAACAGGTTGGCGGGCCGGATCGAGTTCATGGCGCATCGGCCCTTTGCCGCGGAAGCACAGCGAGCCGCCGTGCTCGCGCAACTTCGCGGGCGCGGTTGGATCGACCGATTCGGTCATCGCGATTCGCTTCATACCTTTTTTCGCGCGCAGCGCTGCCAAAATCCGCTCCGGTGTGAATGGACTCTCACGCAGTCGGACTCCCACAGCGTCATATATAGCATTCGAAATTGCCGGAATCGTGGCCGCCAGGGATCCCTCGCCGGCTTCTTTGGCCCCGAACGGTCCTTCGGGATCGACGCTCTCGACAATGATGCACTCGATGTCCGGAGACTCCGCCGACGATGGGCTACGATATTCCAGCAAGCCCGGATTCATCAGCAGCCCGTCCTTCCAGACCATCTCTTCTTCCAGCGCCTGCCCGAGTCCCATCCAAACCGAGCCAATGACCTGGCCCTCGACGGCAACCGGATTCAACGCCCTTCCGCAATCGTGCGCTGCCCAAATCTTGTGTACTGTGACCGCGCCCGTTTCTTCGTCGACGCTGACTTCCGCCACCTGTGCCGAATACGAATACGCCGGCGAAGGGCCAACGCCTCCGCCCTTGTGCTTGCCACCGCGCGCTTCGATGGGAGGCGCATACGATCCCGTTCCCGTTAGTGCGCCGTGGAAGTCGATGGCGGAAACCACCGCCTCCTCGAAGCTCATGTGCTCTTTCGGACCTTCTTCTTTGCGCGTCTGCAACACTGAGCCGCGCAGGATCTGGCCGTCGACGCGGCCGCGTGGCGCGTCTTTCTCTTCCAGGATCTCCGACGCTGTGGGATCATGGTCGCCCGGCATCGAACCGCGCTTCCAGACATGATCGTTGCGCATGATGAGGTCTTCGGGAGCACAGTTCATGCGCTTCGCCGCTGCGCTGACGATGTTCTTCTTCACCTCTTCGGCCGCGCGCAGGGCCGCGTTTCCGGCCATGAACGTCACGCGACTGGAATACGAGCCCAGATCGATGGGCGTGAGATCCGTATCCGCAGCGATGACCCTCACACGCGCCAGATCGCAGCCCAGCACTTCGGCCACAACCTGCGCGGTCATCGTGTCCGAGCCTTGGCCGATCTCCGACGCGCCCGTATACACCACCACCCCGCCATCGCGATCGATCTTGATGTTCACCGTCGAGTGCGGCATATCGGAACGGATGATGCTGTTGGCCGCGCCGCTCACATAATGACTGCACGCGACGCCGAGGCCGCGGCCCTGCGGCAGCTTGCCTTTGCGCTCTTTCCATCCCGAGCGCGTAACCACCTGATCGATGCACTCCGGCAAACCGTAGCTCAGCACGCGCAAGCCATTCACGGTTACAGTTGGAGGCTTCAGCAGGTTCACGCGGCGCACCTCCGCCGGGTCGAGCTTCAGGATGGCGGCAATCTCGTCCATCTGCGACTCGAAGGCGAAACGCACGTTCACGGTGCCGTGGCCGCGCATTGCACCGCATGCGGGCTTATTCGTCAGCACGCGATAGCCGTCGTAGCGAATGTTTGGGATGTCGTACAGCGCTCCCAGTAGAGCGCCGGAATAGAGAATAGTTACCACACCGTAGGAGCAGTAGGCTCCGCCGTCCTGAATGACCTTGCACGCAACCGACGTGATGCGGCCATCCTTCTTTACTCCGGTTTTCAGATCGACGATGGTGCGCGGACGCCCGCGATGCGCCCAGAACACCTCTTCGCGCGTGTAGGTGATCTTCACTGGCGCCTTCGCCGCGCGCGCCGCAACTGCGGCGATGATCTCCAGCGGAATGATCTCGCTCTTGCCGCCGAAGCCGCCGCCGACCAACGGCTTGATTACGCGGATCTGCGACATCGGCAACTCCATCACCAGCGAGAGCTTGTGCTGCAGGTAATACGGAACCTGCGTCGACGACCACACGGTCAGACGTCCGAGCGTGCCGGTGTACGGATCGAGTTCGAAGCTCGCCAGCGTGCAATGCGGCTCCATTGCCGCGTGGGTGACTTCGTTGGCGATGTAGCGCGCTTCATGCACGTAATCCGCGTCGGTGAAGCCCTTGTCGGGATCGCCGAAAACGTGGTGATAGTCCTTCTCGATGTTGTGCGGCCGGTTCTCGTGGATCAGATCGCTATCCGCCTTCATCGACTCTTCAGGATCGAACCAGGCTGGGAGCGGCTCGTAATCCACGTCGATGAGTTCGAGCGCGCGCTCGGCAATCTCTTCATTGATTGCGGCCACGCAGGCGACGTGATCGCCGACATAGCGCACCTTGCCTACGGCCAGGGCGGTCTCGTCATGGCCGACGGGAAGAATACCGTAGGGATTCGGTGCGTCCTCGCCGGTCACGACGGCTACGACGCCGTCGAGAGCTTTGGCGCGCGAGGTGTCGATACTCTTGATGCGCGCGTGCGGATACGGCGAATGCAAAATCTTGCCGACCAGCATGCCGGGAAGCTTAAAGTCGTCCGTGTACTTGCCGGCACCGGTGGTCTTGCCCGCGGCGTCGACCATCGCGATAGATTTGCCAATAACCGAGAAATCACTCATACCGTTATTTCGCTTCCACGAGCTCCTGCTTCATGCCCTTCTGTTCCGCGTCAATGGCAGCACGAATAGCCTGATACATCTGCGAATAGCCGGTGCAGCGGCACAGGTTGCTGCTGAGCGCGCTGCGAATCTCGTCCTCAGTCGGGTCGGGATTGTTGGCCAGCAGCCACTTCACGGTCATCATGAATCCCGGGGTGCAGAAGCCGCACTGCGCGCCGCCGAAATCGCCATAAGCCTTCTGCAAAGCCGCCAGGCTACCGCGGTCGGCGACCCCTTCGACGGTGGTGATCTCCTGCCCTTCGCAACTGGCCGCCAGCAACGTGCAGGAGAGCATCGGGACGCCGTCGATCTGCACGGTGCAGGCGCCGCAGGACGAGTCGTCGCAGGCGCGCTTCGAGCCAGTCAGATCGAGGTCCTGGCGCAAGACGTCGAGCAGCAGCTTGTTCGGCTCGATCGCCAGTTCATAGGTGCGTCCGTTGACGCGGAGTTCAATAAGTTGCTTCTTCATCGCAAACCTGCAGTTGGCATTTGGAACTTGGCATTTGGTTAAGACGTCGTAGCCAAGCGCTAAATGCTAAGTGCCAAGTGCTGCTTTTAGTACACCGGCACTGTTGGATCGATCTGGCGCGCCCAGCGGTCGATGCCTCCGGCCAGCGACTGCACCTTCTCAAAACCCTGCCGGCGAAGCCACATGGTTACATTCATCGAGCGCACACCGTGGTGGCACACGACCACCATGTGCTTCTCCTGATCAAGCTCCTGGTTATAACGCGCCGGGATTTCGTTCATCGGAATATGTTTGTGGTGCGTCATACTCGCTGTATCGAGCTCCCATTGCTCCCGAACGTCGAGTACCACAACGTCAGAGCCGCGATCCAGCGAGCTTTTCAGCTCTTCAGGTGCGATTTCGTACTCCATGGCGCTCTAGTTTCCGACCCATTTCGGCCGGCGTCGCTCCAGGAAGGCCGCGATGCCTTCCTTTGCGTCGGCGGTTTTCATCAGTTCGTCGTAATAAATCTGCTCGGCGCGCGCCAAGCCTTTGTCGAAGTGAATGGAATCCCACGCATAAAAAGCTTTCTTTGCGATACGCAGTGCGGCCGGACTCAACTGCGAAACGCGCTGCATACAATCCGCGACCAGCGTCTCAGGATCGTTAGCCAACCCGTTCACCAGCCCCGCCGCGAGCGCCTCTTGGCCGGAAAGCGTGCGTCCGGTCAGCAGCAGCTCGGCTGCGAGCTTCTGTCCCACAATGGAGGACAACGCGACGCTGGCGACGGGCGCGTAGCAGGCCAGCTTGATCTCCGGAAAGCCCCAGACGGAGTCGGGCGAGGCGTAAACGATGTCGCACATCAGTGCCAGCTCGGCGCCTCCGCCGAGGCAATGGCGCCGCACACTGGCAATCGTTAATTTGCTCGCGCTAACCACCGACCGGATGACGCTATGAAAATCCGCCAGCATACCGCGAACGTTTTCGGGTGTATGCGCCGCGATGTCTACGCCGCTGGAGAACGCATTTTCCGAGCCGGCGACCACAATAGCGCTGATCTCCGGATGTGACTCGATCTGCTCTAGCGCGGCGCGCAGCTCTTCCATCATTTGCATGTCGATGACGTTCAGGGGCGGATTGGCCAGCGTCACGCGCGCCGCCGGAGGACGCAGCTCGACGGCGATGCGGGTGTAGGTCGTGTTGGCGATAAACGTCATGGTATGCGAGGCAAACCGCAGATCCCTCGACTCCGCCGCTAAAGCGGCTCCGCGCGGGATGACAAACAAAAAAAAGCGGCTAGACGCTGGCCTGAAGGCCAGCTCTACCTACTTGCCCGTGAACTTCGCCGGGCGCTTTTCGATGTATGCCGACAGGCCCTCTTTCGCATCCTCGCTCTCGAACAGGAGTTGCTGGTTCTCGCGCTCGAGCGCCAGGCCCGCTTCCAACGGAATTTCCCATCCGGTTTGCACCGAGCGCTTGATACGTCCTACCGCTTTCGCGGCTTTGTTTGGCGGGCAGAACTGGCGCGCGTATTCCATTACGCGATCCATAAAGCCCAGTGTTGTCGAAGACCTCGTTCACCAGCCCGATCTGCTTGGCTTCGTCGAACGAAAACGTCTTGCCGGTGACCATCAGTTCAATGGCTTTCGATTTGCCGAGAATGCGCGACAGGCGCTGCGTTCCGCCCGTTCCCGGCAGTACGCCGAGATTCACTTCCGGCAATCCGATCTTGCCCGCGTCCTTGCGCGCGACGCGCAGGTCGGCCGCCATCGCGAACTCCAGTCCGCCGCCGACACAATGCCCATTCAAAGCCGCAATCACCAGCTTCGGCGTGTTCTCCAAGCGCAGCAAGGTTTCGTTGGCGTGCAGGCAGAAGTAATACTTAAAGGTCGGGTCAACTTCCGTCAGCATCTGGATATTCGCGCCAGCGCAGAAAAACTTCTCGCCCACACCCGTCAGCACCATTACATGAACGCCGTCATCCATGCGTGCGCGCAGAATCGCGTCATCGAGCTGGCGATTCATCTCATAGCTGTAAGTATTCGCCGGCGGATCGTTGAGCTCGATGACGGCGACGCCCGCTTCCATGCGATAGCAGATGAGCTCTTTGGTAGCCGCTTTCTCTAGAGTTGTGCTACCCATCTTTGGACTTCCTCGACGCTTTCGTTGGAGGGCGGGGCGAAGTGCGCCCGGTACTTCCGGCGCGTGCACTCACATCCTGCTTGGGGTTCGGCATACCTCCGCCGCGAATGCCTTGCAGAAAGATGTCGCTGAATTCGCGAGCGAGCACGTCGGCTCCGGGATCGAAGCGCGGGTTGTACCACGTGTACAGCCAGTTCATCGTGCCAAACAGCCCCATCACCGCCGTGCGCGTGCCGATGGCGGAGCCTTCCGCTTTGACCAGCTCTTCCACCAGGCCGAAGCAGATGCGGTAGTATTCCCGCTTAATCGCCGCCAGCTCGGCGCCGTAGCTATTCTTCAGCACGTCGTCTTCATGCGACAGGACCTTCATGGCTTTCTGCTTAGCCACGGCGTACTCGATGTGGTTGTGCACGAAGATGCGAACACGTTCTTCCGGATCGCTCGAGGCCGCCAGCCGCTCGCGCAGCCGCTCGATAATGGTGGTAAAGGTGTGCTGCTGGATGATGTAGAGCAGTTTCTCTTTGGATTCGAAATAGTAATAAAGACCGGCCAGCGAGATGCCGCTCAGGCGCGACAGGTCGCGCATGGAAGCGCCTTCGTAGCCCTTCTCGGCGAACACCTCGGTAGCGTAGTCGAGGATTTCGGACAGACGGCGGTCGAATCGCGTGTCGTGGGGCGGGGTATGCTCGGGAGCCCGGGTTGTGCTGGAAGCGGACATGGGAGGGCTGAGGATTTCGAACGTTCGTTCTAATTCTATCCGCTACGCCGCCACATGGCAACCGGCGACGGCTGGCCTGGCTTTCTCAACAAAGAGGCACCCTTAGAGCACGCTCAAGGCAGGCTCCGTACCGGAGATTTTCGTTGTGGATTCTTTCTGTGCGTTTGGGGCAAATATCTCGTCATTCCCACCGTTCCACTACACTTTATTGACATCCTTGCCGCGAACAGGCAAACTGCTTCATTCTTCCCCATTCTGTCGCTTGCGGCGCGAATGCGGAGCAGATCCTCGGCAAAACGGGCAAATTGATGGCCGCGCCACAACGCGTTTCCTATCGCATGGAGTCCACGCTGGACAGCGTGAACAAGGCCGAGGAAATGGCCGAGCAAGTGGCCGCGCAGGTTGGTATCGACGAGGACACGCGCAGCGGCGTCGCCATGGCCGTGCGAGAGGGCATGATCAATGCGATTCTGCATGGCAATGCCTACGATCCGAACAAGCGGGTGAACCTGACGTTTGAGCAGACCCCGCGCGAGATGGTTGTCACCATCACCGACGAAGGCAAGGGCTTCATACCGGAAGAAGTGCCGGACCCGCTGGCTCCGGAAAATCTTTTGAAGCAGTCCGGCCGTGGCATATTCTTGATGCGGGCATTCATGGATGAGGTTCGATTTCGCAAGCTCGAACCGGGCACTGAAATTACTTTGATTAAGCGGCTACCAGAGCACTGAACTGGGCCGCCAGGAGGCTTCCAAGTGAGCATGAAAGCGAGCACCCGGCAGGTGGACGGAGTCACCATCGTCGACTTGAGCGGAAGAATCACCCTGGGCGAGGGCAGCGTGGTTTTGCGCGACACCGTCAAAGACCTGCTGAGCAAAGGCCAAAAGAAGATCCTGCTGAACCTGGGCGATGTCAGCTACATCGATAGCTCCGGCATCGGCGAGTTGGTCAGCGCCTTCACCTCCGTCCGCAACCAGGGCGGCGAATTGAAGCTGCTGCACCTGACCAAGAAAGTCCACGATTTGCTGCAGATCACGAAGCTCTACACCGTCTTCGATGTGAAGGATGACGAAGCCGGCGCTATCTCCGCCTTCAACCACTAGACGGCAAGGTCGTCCCTTCAAAGGGCTGGCTCTCGGCGCCCTTTCGCACGCTTGCGGAAGGGCGGTTTTGTCGCAGGTTGATCAGGCCGAGCATGGCTCTATCACTCAAAAAGCGGTTTTCCGAACTGTGATTCTCCTCACTGACGCTGCCAATCACGACCACCTAAGCTAGAGCTGGCCTCGATCCGGCGAATTTCTTATTGGAAGGACCTTGCAATGTCCAGCTCCGTGGTTTCATCACCTTCTCGTGTACTTAACTCCAGCCTTGTCGAGCGCGTTATGAGCGCCGAAGAGGCGGCCGCGCTGATCCAACATGGCCACCAGATCGGCATGAGCGGCTTTACCGGGTCAGGTTATCCCAAAGCTGTGCCCATGGCCTTGGCGCGACGCATTGCCGACGCGAACCTGCGCGGGCAGAAGTTCCAGGTCAGCATCTTTACCGGCGCTTCGACAGGTCCGGAACTCGATGGCGCGCTGGCCATGGCCGGAGGCATTCATCTGCGGCTGCCGTATCAGTCCGACCCCGAGACCCGCAAGCGCATCAACGCCGGCGAAATGGAGTACATGGACATTCACCTCAGCCATGTGGCGCAGTTTGTCGAGTACGGATTCCTCGGCAAACTCGATCTGGCGCTCATCGAGGTCACGGCGGTGCTGGAGGACGGGCGCGTTGTGCCCAGCTCCTCACTCGGCAACAACAAGACGTGGGTAGAGCAGGCGGAGCGCGTGATCCTTGAGGTCAACTCATGGCAGCCGGCCGCGCTCGAAGGCATGCACGACATCTATTACGGCTTGCAACCGCCGCCGAATCGCGGCCCGATTCCGCTAACTTACACGGGACAGCGCATTGGAAGCCCCTATCTGGAAGTACCACTGGAGAAGATCGCCGCCGTGGTGCTCACCGACTCACCCGATCGCAACAGCGCCTTCAAAGCGCCCGACCAGAATTCAAAACGCATTGCCGGTCACATTCTGGACTTCCTCGACACCGAAGTGAAGAAAGGCCGCATACCTTCGACGCTGTTGCCGCTGCAATCGGGCGTGGGCAACATCGCCAATGCCGTGCTGTTCGGCTTGGAAGAAGGGCCGTTTGAGGGACTCACGTCCTACACCGAAGTGATCCAGGACGGGATGATCCGCTTGCTGAAATCGGGCAAATTGACGGCAGCTTCCGCGACGGCTTTCTCCCTCAGCCCCGAAATGCTGACCGAAGTTAACGCCGATATGGCCAGTTATCGCAAACAGATTGTTCTCCGGCCGCAGGAGATTTCCAATCATCCGGAGATCATTCGCCGGCTCGGAGTCATTGCGATGAATGGCATGATCGAGGCCGACATTTACGGCAACGTGAACTCGACGCATGTGATGGGATCGCGAATCCAGAATGGCATTGGCGGATCCGGGGACTTCGCGCGCAACGGATACCTGTCGATCTTCATGGCGCCTTCGACGGCGCAGAAGGGAAGCATCTCGACCATCGTGCCGATGGCTTCGCACGTTGACCACACCGAGCACGACGTCTCGGTAATTGTGACCGAACAGGGACTGGCGGATTTGCGCGGCCTGTCGCCCAAGCAACGGGCGCAGTTGATCATCGAGAAGTGCGCCGCGCCGGAATTCAAAGGTGCGCTGCTCGACTATCTCAATCGGGCCGAACGCCTGTCGTATGGGCGGCACACCCCGCACCTGCTGAGCGAAGCGCTGGGCTGGCACAACCGCTACTTGCGTAGCGGTCACATGCGGCCGCGTTCAGAAGACTGAGCGCACTTGCTGGCATGGCTCGCGTACGATTTTCCAAGGCGTCGCGCCGAAACTCTGCGACGCACGTGCGCGAGCCCGTGTTCTTCCTTTTGGGCTCGGCGAACAGTGTGGCAGCGGCACGCTCAGCGCTACCAGTTGTCGCTGGGCGGTTCATTCAAGAAACGTCATCGTTTGAATCTTCTTGACATTGCTCCGAGACGACGATAAAGTTCCGCAACACTTGGCCAACAAATTCGCTTAGACGCTCCCGCTCAGTCAGGGATCTACAAGGACCTTCGGGTTTCTGCCGGAAAGGGTGTGCGTATGCATCGCTTCGTCTGTTTGGCTCTTTGCTTTTTCGCAGTTGTTGTTCCCTTGAGCAGCCCGGCGCAAACGCCGGCCATCACAGCGGTCCCCAATCTGATTCGTTATAGCGGAGCTCTGAAAGATGGACAGGGGACGCCGCTGGCCTCCGCTACCGTGAGCGTGACCTTTGCCGTTTACAAGCAGCAGGATGGTGGCGCTGCCATCTGGGTGGAAACTCAGAACGTCGCCACTGATTCTGCCGGCAACTACAGCGCCCTGCTAGGCAGCACGACCGCGACGGGACTGCCAGGCGACCTGTTCTCCGAACAGGAGCAGCGCTGGTTAGGGATTCAAGTACAGGGAGAGCCCGAGCAGCCGCGCGTATTGATGGTCAGCGTGCCGTACGCGTTCAAAGCGCATGATGCGGATACACTCGCCGGCAGGAGCATCTCGGATTTCGTACTGGCGAATGGCGCCTGAACTCCGCCGCCATGCCAGGCCAGCACCGGCCACGCGTGCCCGCTTCGGTGACAATGCAAACCGGCGTCAGCAGGGAGCCGGCGCACGCTCGCGCCGTCCAGCGGCCCCGACCAATTTCAGCGGTTCGACCACGGACCAGGTTGTGGGGGTCACACAGAGTGGGACAGGCGCCGGAGTGCTCGCCGCTGCGGCCTCGAATGCCGTAGTTGGTATGGCGACGGCAGCCGCCGGGCCAGGCTACGGAGTGCGAGGAATGTCCGCCAGCACCAATGGAGTTGGAGTGTGGGGCCAGAACACGGCGACGGCGGGCAACACCGTTGGCGTAAACGGGGCGGTGTCCAGCCCATCCGGAATTGCCGGCGTGTTTAACAATTCCGCAGGTGGAAAGATCATCAGCGGCCAAAGCCGGGGAGTGGAGAAGTTCTCCGTCGACAGCAATGGGAACATCTTCGCCGCCGGGGCGATCACCACCAGCGGCGGCTTGTCGGAAACGACCGGTGCCCCTTCAGGGGTGGCGCTCACGGGTAATGCGACGAATACCAGCGGCTCGAACACCGGCGTGCTGGGCGAGACCGAAAGTATCAACGGTCTCGGCGTCAGTGGCATGGCGAACAACCCGAGCGGTTATACCGCGGGAGTTTACGGACAAAGCAACAGCAATGAAGGCTGGGGGATGTACGGCTACGAGGGCTCGCCCAACGGACAGGTATACGGTGTCGAGGGCTTCGCGCAGAGCAGAGGGCAATATTCCGCTGGACTTCTTGGCAACGAGTACTCGACAACTGGGCAGGTCTTCGGCGTGAGCGGAAGCACGCAAAGCAGCGGACAATACTCTTCCGGCGTCAGCGGATATGAAGCCGCTACCACTGGGCAGGTGTTTGGTGTCTCCGGAAACACCAGTAGCACGACCAACTATGCTGCTGGAGTCAGCGGCTACGAGGGCGCGGCGAGTGGCCAAGTCTTTGGCGTAACCGGGGGAACTAGCAGCACTACCAACGGCTCATCCGGCGTGAACGGAAACGCTGGCGGTGCCACCGGCCAGGTATACGGCGTCAGTGGGTACACAAGCAGCACCTCGCAAGGCGCGGCTGGCGTGATCGGGGGTTCCAACGCTTTGACGGGCCAGGTCAACGGCGTAGATGGGTATGCAAATAGCACCACCAATGGCGCGGCTGGGGTGACCGGCTATGAGGGCGCCAGTACCGGCCAGGTGTATGGAGTCAGCGGCGGTACTAATAGCGCCTCAGACGGCGCGGCTGCCATTAACGCCTACGAGGGGGCGACAACGGGCAATGTTTATGGGGTAAACGCAGGAACGGCAAGTACGGGGGGAGTCGGTGTGCTGGGGTCTAATAGCGCCACGACGGGCAACACGGCCGGCATGTTGGGCTCCGCCCAAAGCCCCAACGGGATCGGAGTATTCGGGCTAAGCAGTGCGACTATGAATGGCACCGGGGTTCAGGGACAGACTGAAAGCACAAGCGGCGGTGCAGCCGGCGTATTCGTCGCTCATAGTGGCGGGGGTCTGATCCTCAACGGACTTACTGGCAGCAACTACACGCAAGAATTTAGTGTCGATGCGAACGGTAACGGCTTCTACGCTGGCAATCTGAACGTCCACGGCACTTTGACCAAGGGCGGCGGCTCCTTCAAGATTGATCACCCGCTCGATCCGGAGAACAAGTACCTGTCGCACTCCTTCGTCGAATCGCCCGACATGATGAACATCTACAACGGCCTGATCCGGCTCGATGCGCGCGGCGAGGCGTGGGTCGTCTTGCCCGACTACTTTGAAGCGCTGAACCGCGATTTCCGTTATCAACTGACTTCCGTCGGCGCGCCGCAACCGCGGCTGTACATTGCGCGCGAGGTGAAAAGCAATCGGTTCAAGATTGCCGGCGGCAAGCCGAATGCGAAGGTGTCGTGGCAGCTTACCGGCATTCGACAGGATGCCTGGGCCAATGCACACCGGATTCCAACGGAAGAAGAGAAGCCTGCGCAGGAACGAGGGACGTATCTGCATCCTGAGCTGTATACCGGGGCCGACCATAACACCGACGCCATGCTTCGGCCCTAGGCGTCCGCGCCGCGCGAATGCAAAAAGCCGCCCCTTTTCGGGCGGCTTTGCCTTGTAAGAGGAGATCGGTGTGAGGGCGCTGCGCCTACGTGCTGCTGTGCTCCAGGATTCCCTTTTCCAGCTTCTCCTGGCAGGCGATGCAGTGGCGCGTCCAGGGGACGGCTTCCAGGCGCTTGGGATTGATCTCCTCGCCGCAGGAGATGCACTCGCCGAAATTGCCTTCGCGGATGCGTTCGAGCGCGCCATCCACCATCTGCAGCAACTGGCGGTCGGTATTGCTTTGATGAAAGAGGAATTCCTTATTATAGGAATTGGCTGCCCGATCGGCGATGTCCTGCGCCGATTCCAGATCGGCATCGCGCCCGTCCTGCGCGGTCCGGGTCATGGCGTTACGCAGCTCCCGCTGGCGCTCCTCCAATCGTTTCCTGAATGTTTCTACCTTCTTCTTTTCCATAGCTACTGTACCTGAGCGATTCTGCAACGCCACCTCACCACCTTGCATTTCATTGACGTGAACGGGAATGATATGCGCCTTACAGAAGCGCGTCAACTCCTGCCAGTGCCGTCGCGTGCTCTACAGAATGTAGGGAATTGGATGCCGGACAGGTGTCCAGCGATAACAAAAACGCCGGGCAACAAAAAAGCGGCCATTTCGGGCCGCTCTTCGAAAGAGGCTGACAAGGGAGGGAGCTCAGTCGGGAAAGGCTATGCAAGGCGCCGCCCGCTGTGCGGGACGAGCAATGAGATGTCGAGACAGACGGAAGAGGGTCGACTTCAAGGTTATGTGCCTCTTTGATTGATGCCCCGTAGTGCATCCCAAGTTCCAAACCCGTCTCATAACTACGGCAAACGAAGCGCATGCCAGCAAAGTAGTTGTTAACAGTAGTGATATTGTCAGTGAGCTGCGCCGCGAATAAGTCCATGAGGAGGTCGACTGCGCTGAAGAAGTGGTATCGCGGTACGAACCCTAGGCGCTGAGATGCTTATTTTGACTCGCATCCTGCTCTTCCATGAGTTTCAGTTTGTTGAGTAGCGCCTTGTAGCTGATCTTAAGAATCTTCGCTGCCTGCCGGCGATTCCAGCGGGTCTGAGTCAGGACGCGTTGGATGGCCTCGCGTTCGGCATCCATTGCCGCCTTTCGGCCAATCTCCAACAGCGACGGACCGACGCCGTCGCCCTTGCCGGCAGTGATCGGGATGGCTGCGCCCTGTCCGTGATCGCTGCCGGCCTTCCCACCAGGTGCCGAAGCCTCCGGCATGGCAGACAAAGAACTCACAATCGGCTTGTGGGTGGAGAGCTCTCGTATGATCTGCTGCTCGTTCCCCACAATTACATAGCGCTTGACCAGGTTTTCCAGTTCCCGAATGTTGCCTGGCCAGGTGTACTCCATCATGCGCGCCAGCGCGTAGTCGCTGAAAGGAGGCGGCTGCTTGCCGTAGAACTCGCTGTATTTGCGCAGGAAGAAGTGGAGAAAAACCGGGATCTCCTCACGGCGCTCGCGCAAGGGAGGGATGTGGATGGTGATCACGTTCAAGCGATAGAAGAGGTCTTCGCGGAAGCTCCCTTCCTGGACCGCGCGTTCCAGAGGCTTGTTGGTTGCGGCCAGCACCCGGACGTTGACGGAGATGTCGCGTTTGCCGCCCAAGCGGGAGAATCCGCCATCCTGCAAAACGTGCAGCAGCTTGGCCTGCAGCGCGGGATGCATCTCGCTCACTTCATCGAGGAAGAGCGTTCCCAGGTTCGCCAGATCGAACTTCCCCAGCTTCTGGCGATTGGCGCCGGTAAACGCGCCCGGCTCATAACCGAAGAGCTCGCTCTCCAGCAGTTCGTGGGGAATGGCGGCGCAGTTTACTTTCACGAAGGACTTGTCCCCACGCCCGGATTGGCCGTAGATCATGCGCGCCACCACTTCCTTACCCGTTCCGCTTTCCCCGCGTATGAGCACCGTGGCGGTCGTGTCTGCCACTTGCTCGATCGTGTTCTTCACCTCTTCCATGCGCGGGCTGGTGCCGAAGAGCGTGGTGAAGTCGCGGTTGCGCCGCACTTGATCGCGGAGCTGGGGCACCTCGACAGAGGTGCGCTGCTTCTCCAGAATTCTGCTGATGCGCAGGTCGAGGTCTTTGGTTTCGAAAGGCTTGACCAGGTAATCGTCGGCGCCTAGCTTGGAGGCGTTGAAAATGGAATCGGGATCGTTGCAGGCGGAGATGACCAGCACCGAGGCATCGGGCTTCGCCTGTTTGATGCGGCCAAGGATGTCCAGCGCGCCCAGACCGGGCAGGGAGAGATCAAGCAGAATCAGCGAGGCGTCGAAATTGCCGAGGATGCGGAGAGCCTCCTGGCCGCTGCTTGCGCTACTTACGTCGAAACCGCGGCGCAGCATCTGCGCGGTAAGGGTTCGGCCCAGGGCGAGATCGTCGTCCACTACCAACACCCGCAGCTTCGCACTTGAAATCATTGAACTTCCAATTGCGGTGATCGAACCCCGCCCCGCACTCGCAGAAATGCAGTGCTCATTGTGAGAATCGGAGTGCCACTTCCGGGGTTGCACATGCCGATGAAACGGCACCGGCAGTCCGCCCGCCGCAGCCCAGAACCTCTAAATTTCACGAGATCGTGGGCTGATTCTAACTCGATTTTTGTCGCTTAGGAGTGGTTCGGTGAGATTTTCTTTGTGAGATGGATCGCCTGGACTGGCTTGGCGGCTCAGGTCGCGACCGGCAACTCGACGGAGTATCGCAGGCTGAAACGAAACTCGTATCAGGGCACAGCTGAATTGTGCCCCGATACAAAATCTACTCATGACAGACTTGCTAGTTTCCGCCGGATACCGTGCGCAACTTGCCGGGCATGAAATGATACGGCGGCCAGGGGCCAGTGATGGTCACACGACAATCTTTGAAATGCCGCGTGGCCGTGTCGTAGCGGTTCTGATATTTGGTGACCGAATGCGACTCGATCAAGTGGGCGAAGTCGATCAGCATTCCGCCCGAATCCGTGCGCTTGCAGATGATGTCCTCTTCCAGAGGCGAGAACAGCTTGTGTACCTGCATCGACAAAGCACGAGCTTTCGTCTGCCGCTCTCGATCGCGCGAGGCCTGTTCCCGAAGCTTGCGCAGGTACTCGCCTCCGACTCCCTTGGGCAACTCGGATATGGCTTCTTCCAGAGCGCCATCTTTCACCAGGAGCTTGAAATGCATCTCGGCTTTGCCGCGCAAGCGAGCGACGGACTCCATGAAGGTCTTGCGATTGGCCCTTACGGCGCGGCGCAAGGCTTCATCGGAATCAAAGATGGTGCCGAAGCGGAACGGCAGCACCGTGAGCGTACGGAAACACTCGCTCACCACGCGGGCGTGATCAACGATTGCTTCTTGAGTTAAGGTATGGGAGGCGGAGTGTTCGCTAACGATGATCGCGAATTCTCCGCTGGGGTAGGCCAGTACCGAGGCGCCGTTCACGCCTCGAAGGTTCTCTATTGCGAAAGGGCGGCGGGACCGGGTGCCGATCTGAAGGCCCTGCTGCTCCGTAATACAGTAAGCGTACCACGCCATCTTAGTCTCTCCTGGGAGTACTCGCACACACTTTGAGGCACATCGTGCATGAGGAAATGCTGACTGTCGAACGTGGAACTGTAGAAAACAGGCTTTAATCGGGGGCGGACGAGGTACCTCCCCCCAACAACTCTATCCTAAAACTAATGTGGTATAAACCGCAACCGGGAACTCGCATAGGAAGCTATTTTCTTCATTTTGGGGAGCCATTCAGGCAGATGGAGGCGCGTGTCCGTGGTAGCGATTTTAGGCGACGCGGGGTGACAGAGAACTCATTCTGGAGTCAAGGAGGCGCAGCTTCGACTGCGCCCCTGCAACCCCAATGCGTCATCGCGTTCTGCGTAAGGTGCAGCTCATGGGTGGTCGGACTCCAAGTTTCAGCCCCCAACGAGCTGCGCGTCCGAACCCCATCTCCTTAACCAACTGTGGCAGTGTAACTTAGAACGTCTACGCTCAGGGCGCTAGCTGCCGTGCCTGTTGTACTCTGCGCGGCTACAGCACCCGACGACGACATCGCCTGCCAGCTTTGCTGCAGCGCGCTGAACGCTTGCTGGGCTGCCGTCAGGTTGCCGGATTGCAACGCCTGGCCAAGCTGACTGAGCGACTGCTGGAAGCCGCCACCCCCGTGATGGTGATGAGCGTGAGTGGACACTGCGTTGGGCGCCGTGCTATTCGACATCGACGAGAACGCCTGCTGGGCTGCCGTCAGGTTGCCCGATTGCAGCGCCTGGCCGATGTTGTTGAGCGCCTTGGTAATGGGACTGTTGCTGCCGAACTGGCTGGCGGCGGCTTGCGAAAGGGTGACAAAGTCGGTCTGCGCCTGCGCCAGGTTACCCGAGGACAGGTCCTGGCCCAATTGCGTGAACTCCTTGCGAAGCTGTTGATAGCTGCTCTGCACCGAAGAAAGTTGCGTAGAACTGGTAATACCGGTTAGCGACATCATCCCTCCTGATCGATTCGCGCTGGATCAACTCGCCGATGCCGATCTACAGCGCATCGCACGCAGCGCGATCCCATGCCTGTAACACGCAAGCGGCCTGCCGAAAAGATTAACCACCATTTATCTTCGCTGCCCAGCGGCGGGTGCACAGGTTATCTTCGGCGAAAACCTTGCGGTACCGGCAACCGAGCGTAGCAGTACACTGTTGATTACTCGTTCCGCTATACCAGTTCCGGGCAGCGCTGCGGGCCCGGCGATTATCTATGTCCACACAGATCGAGAATCTGCAACGACCCGCGATCAAAGTCTTCGTCGCCACGTCAGTGATGCTGACGTTTATCTCCTTCTGGCGTGCCTCGGCCATCGTGCTCTCCGACCTGGCGTCGTCGGCCTATTACGTGGGCGGCGACGCCGAGAAGGTCATTGGCAAGAGCGCTCCCTGGTTCGTGCTGGCGGTGATGCTGTTCAGCTACGCGGTGCGCGCAATTTACATCGAGTCGAGTTCGATGTTCGTGCGCGGCGGCGTCTATCGCGTGGTCAAGGAAGCCATGGGCGGCAAGCTGGCGAAGCTTTCGGTTTCCGCCTTGCTCTTCGATTATGTTTTGACCGGCCCCATCAGCGCGGTGTCTGCCGGCTTGTATATGTCGGGCCTGCTCACCGACACCTTCCACCACTTCGGCTACAACATCACCGTCCCGGACAATGCCTTCGCCGCCGGGTTCGCCATTCTGGTGACTCTCTATTTCTGGTGGAAAAACACCCAGGGCATTCACGAGTCCAGCGAACGCGCCATGCAGATCATGAAAATCACCACGGTCATGGTGGTGCTGCTGATCGTCTGGTGCCTGTACACGCTGTTCAAACATCCGGCGCCGCTGCCGCCGTTGCCCTCGGCGGCAAACATGCATCACGACAAGGAATCGCTGGGCTGGCTGCTCCACACCTGGGCGGCGCGCATTCCGCTGATCATGCTGCTGGTCGGCTTCGGCCATTCCGTGCTGGCCATGAGCGGCGAGGAATCGCTGGCCCAGATCAATCGCGAGATCGAGCACCCCAAGCTGAAGAACCTGGAGAAGACCGGGCTGGTGATCTTCATTTACAGCCTGCTGTTCACTTCGCTGGTGTCGTTCTTCGCGGTGATGATCATTCCCGACAAGGTGCGGCCCGATTACTTCGCCAACCTGATCAGCGGTCTGGCGATGAACGTGGTCGGCCCATACAACGCGCGCTTGCTCTTCCAGGCATTCGTGGTCGTGGTGGGAGCGTTGATTCTTGCGGGCGCAGTGAACACCGCTATCGTCGGCGCCAACGGCGTGCTGAATCGCATGAGCGAAGACGGTGTCCTCACCCCCTGGTTCCGCAAGCCGCACCCCAGGTTCGGCACCAGCTATCGCATCATCAACCTGATTGTCGGGCTGCAGATCCTGACCATCGTCGCCAGCCGCGGCAATGTTTATCTGTTGGCTTCGCTATATGCCTTCGGCGTGATCTGGAGCTTCGCTTTCAAGTCGCTGGCGGTGGTGGTGCTGCGCTACACGGAGCCGGAGAACCGGCAATGGAAGGTGCCGCTGAACTTCCATATTGGGCGGGTTGAGGTCCCCGTCGGACTTTTCTTCATCTCGCTGCTGCTGTTCGCCACTGCGGTGGTGAACCTGTTCACCAAGGAACTGGCCACCATCTCGGGCATCGCATTCAGCGTCGCATTTTTCGCGATCTTTACCGTCTCCGAGCACATCACCAGTAAGCAGCATGCGCGCGAAGAGTCGTGCCTGGATCAATTCAACGTCGCGCAGAGTGCGGAACTCAGCGCGCAGGCGATGGATGTCCGTCCCGGCAACATTCTGGTCGCGGTCCGCGATCCGCGCAATCTGTACTATCTGCAACGCGTCCTGGCGAAGACCGATACCACCAAGACCGATGTGGTGGTGATGACCTCGCGCATCTATCACCGCGAGCACTCCTTCAGCGGGGTGGAGGAAATGGACACCTCCGAGGTGTTCAAGAAATACGAGCAGGAACTCTTCAGCTCCGTGGTCACGGTCGCGGAAAAGCTGGGCAAGCACGTCGCGCTGCTGGTGGTGCCCACCAACGACATCTTCGACAGCATTGTGGCGACGGCGCAGCGACTGCACGCGTCCGTGGTGGTCTGCGGCAGGTCGAACAAGCTCACCGCCGACGAGCAAGGCAAGCTCACCGGCGACGCCTGGGAGCGGTTGCCGGAGCCGCGTCCGCGCTTGCGCCTGGTGGTCTTCGAACCCGACGGGACGAAGCATGAATACATGCTGGGGCCGCACACGCCGCGCATGCGCCAGGAAGACGTGGACCTGCTGCACGGGATGTGGAAAGAAGTCACCAGCGATCCCAAGTACCGCGAGCTGCACCACTATCACCTGCTGAATGTCGCGCTGCAAGAGATGAAATCGCGTATGCATGACGGTGACAAGAACGAGGAGGTGATGGGCGACATCTACAACGAAATGAATCGCCACAGCGACGAGCCCATCGCCGAGGATGACGACGCGCGCGAGACGCCGCCGACATAGGATATCGGGTGGAGCGCACCGCTTCGCCGCTCTTGCTAACATCAACGTGTGAGCACTTCCCAGGTCCGCGTCCGCTTCGCTCCTTCTCCCACCGGCCACTTGCATGTCGGCAACGCGCGCACGGCGCTGTTCAACTGGTTGTTCGCGCGCCAGTCCGGGGGCGCGATGGTGCTGCGCATTGAGGACACCGACGTCGAGCGCAGCGAAGCGCGCTTCGAGGCGCAACTGCTCGACGATCTGCAATGGCTGGGGCTCGACTGGGATGAAGGTCCGGATGTCGGTGGCCCTTACGCGCCCTATCGCCAGAGCGACCGGCTGGCAATTTACCGTGAGCACGCCGAGCGGCTGGTGAGCGAAGGCAAGGCCTATCTCTGCTTCTGCACGCCCGAGGAACTGGAGCGCGACCGCGCACAGAAGCTGGCGAATCAGCAGCCGCCCATTTACTCGGGCAAGTGCCGCGCGCTCGATCCGGCCGAGACCCGCCGGCGGCGCGAAAATGGCGAGGCTGCGGCCATCCGCCTGCGCATCCCTGAGCACCCGATCCGCTTTCACGACATCGTCCACGGCGCGGTCGAATTCTCCAACGAGGTGGTCAGCGACCCCATCATCCTGCGATCGACCGGCATTCCCGTTTACAACTACGTCGTGGTGGTCGACGACGCGTTGATGGAGATAACCCATGTCATCCGCGGCGACGACCATCTCTCCAACACGCCCAAACAAGTCGCGCTGTATGAGGCGCTGGGCTGGCCGGTGCCGCAGTTCGCGCATCTGTCGACCATCCTGGGCGCGGACCGCGAGCGCTTGTCGAAACGTCACGGCGCCACGTCAATCGCGAACTTCCGCGATATGGGTGTGCTTCCCGAAGCATTGACGAACTACCTGGCGCTGTTGGGATGGGCTCCCAGCGGAGGCACACGCGAGATATTCACACCGGAGGAACTGAAGAAGGAATTCTCGCTCGAACGCGTGACGCCATCGCCGGCGGTCTTCGACATGGAAAAGCTGTATTGGTTAAACCGCCATTACATCAAGCAGAGCCCGCCCGAGCGCATCGACAAGCTGGCCGAGCCGTTCTTCATCGCGGCTGGACTGCTGCCGCCAAGTCCCGATGAGCGCACGCGTGCCTGGTTCGGCAAGGTGGTCGCGCTACTCGCGCCTTCGGTGGACAAGCTGGATCAACTGCCCGAGCGCGCGGCGCTGACTTTCTCCTATGACGCAGCGCAGGCGGTGAGTGCACCCGATAATGCGGAGGTGCTTGCCGCGCCGAAGACTTCCCAGGTGCTGACAGCATTCGCGCAGCAGATGCAGGCCGAGCCGTCGCCTCTTACGGCCGAACGCTTCAAAGCAATCATGAACGAAGTGAAAGCCAAGAGCGGCGCCAAAGGCAAGGAGCTCTTCCATCCCATTCGCGTCGCGCTCACCGGATCGCATTCGGGACCGGAGTTCGACAAGCTCATCCCCATCCTCGAAGAGGGCGCGCAACTCGAGCTGCCGCGGCCGGTTTTAAGCGTCCGCGCGCGCTTGCAGGCGTTCTTAACGAGCTGGGCCTCTTAAACCAGCTCGCGATAACGTCTTTCACGACAAAATTGCTGAACCCGGTGCAGAGCGGCGATATACTCAGGGGCTGAGTAACATCTGTCGAAATCCGGCAACCGTTAACCTCAAATCAACATCTCTCGAAAGGTGAGTTGCAGGAGAAAACCTCGTGCCTAAGTCGCTATGTAGCCGTTTGCTGGTGTTCTCTCTCATCCTCCTGGCGCTCTCGACAGCGTCATTCGCGCAAATCGGCATTTCCGTCAACTTCGGTCCACCTGCCCTGCCGATTTATACCCAGCCGCTTTGCCCTGCACCGGGATACCTCTGGGTTCCCGGCTACTGGGCTTGGGATCCCAACTTTGGAGACTATTACTGGGTTCCCGGAACGTGGGTTTTGGCACCTCAGGTCGGGTATCTCTGGACTCCGCCGTGGTGGGGTTGGAGCGGCGGTGCCTATCTCTTCCATGCGGGCTATTGGGGGCCGACGGTTGGCTTCTATGGCGGAATCAATTACGGGTGGGGCTATTTCGGTCACGGATACGAAGGGGGACGTTGGAACGGCGGGCAGTTCTACTACAACCGTTCGGTGAACAACATCAATGTCACCAATATCAGGAACGTCTATAACGTGAATGTGACGCGAACCTACAACACGGTGAATCGCGTCAGCTACAACGGCGGTCCCGGCGGAATCGAGGCACGTCCCACAGCGACAGAACAGGCGGCTGAGCGCCAGCAGCACATTCCTCCCGTGGCAGCGCAGACCCAACATGCTCAGGAGGCCGCGGCCAACACGCAATTACGGGCATCCGTAAACCACGGCAGACCACCAATCGCGGCTACTCCCAAACCCGCAACGTTCAAGGGCGCCGGCGTTGTGCAGGCCAAGGAGGCGGGAGCGCCGTATCATCCGCCGGCAAAAGGCGCTACGCCGGAGGCGAACGCCAACAGGCCCGCACCTCATCCGGCAAATGAGCCCGCGCGTCCAGCGAATGAATCGGCCGCTCGTCCTCAGACCAACGTTCCTCGACCGTCCACTCCGGTTCACGCGCAGGACATCCCTGAGCGTTCCGCCCCAGCTCCCGCGAGGCCCGGAGCCTCCGAAGCGGAGCGGCAAAACCAGCAACGGCAGCAACAGCTCGCCGCTCAGCAACAGCAGGAGCATGAGAAGCTTGCGCAGCAGCAGGAGCAGGACCATCAGCGGATGGAGCAGCAAAAAGCCAGCGCCGCCCAGATGCAGCAGATGGAGCGTGAGCATCAGCAGCAGACCATGCAAATGGAGCAGAGACACGCTCAGCAGCAGCAGCAGTTGGCCAGACAAGCGCCGCCACAGGCGCATGGCGAGGCCAAACCGGCTCCTGAAAAACACTAGGACGGGTATCTAAATAGGATTAACCGGTGGGGCCGCTTCAATGGTGGTGTTTGCCGCCGCCGCTGGAGTGGCCACCGCCGCCGGAATGTCCGCCTCCGCCCGAATGCCCGCCGCCGTAGCTTTTCGGGGCTTTCATCTTCGGAGTCTTGCCACCGCCATGGAAGCTCTCAGACCCGTGTCCGCCTGCAAACGGATGGAAGCCGCTGGAGCGCGCCTGCTTCTCATACGAACCCGAATATCCTCTGCTGGAATATTGCGGGGTGGACCGCTGCCCGAAACTGGGACGCGAAGCTCGACTTGCGAGAGCGCGGTCATTGATGGCGGGAGCTGGACGACTCGGCGATACGCGAGTCTGCTCTGCTCCGCGCGCATAGCCGAAACCCTGATAGCCGCGATTTGAGCCTTCGACCGCGCGATAGCCGGAATTGCTGTTCGATGTTCGGTTTGCAAATGCACGCTCCGCCGGCGTCATGTATCCACTGCCCGCCCGAGCATAGGTATTCGCACGCGACGCAGATTCCTCTGCGCTGCTCGGTGGGCGATGAACGAACGCGTTCCCCGGCCCTGTGGCGTAGCCTCCCCGCGAGTAGTTGTAGGCGCTAGGCGGTCGATGGACCGAGCCATATGCGTATGCCGAGCTATATCCCCGATCCACTCGCGGCCGTCCTCCATAGAACGCCGTGGAAGCAGCACGGAGTCCGCCGTGCGGGAAACCCCAATCCGCCACCGTGGTGCTCTGCGAATAATAGTTGTTGTTGTGGAACAGGATGGCCTGTAGCAGCCAACTCACTCCCCAGGCCAGCAGTCCCCATGGCGTACTGGTGAAGGCGCCCATGGCGATGCCTGGCCCCCAGTGAATCAAGGCAGGGCCAACCACCGAGCTGAAGAACGAACCCAGCGCACCGATCAGCGAAAATCCCGGGTAAGGCGACACTGGTTGACCGTAGACGATCCATGGGTTGTAGACCGGCACATAAACGACCTGCGGATTCACCGGGGCCAGTTGAATATTTCCGCCGACATAGTTCACGGCTTCCTGAACCGTGGGTTGCAAGTTCCCGGCGGCCTGCGCGCGTGCCCGCATCACCTGCACCGCTTCCAGTACATCCGAGGGCTGGTTGAAGTAGGCGGTGCCCAGGTCGGTGGCCCACGGCAGGTTCTGGTCCATCTCCGCCAACACCTGCGGAAACGCGGTCAGCGCCTTCACGCTCGGGTCCCAATTTTGTACATTGGCCGCAGCCGCAATCTGCTCAGCAGGGGCGTTGCCCTGGGCCTGCCGCCAACGATCGGCGTCCTGTACCTGCGTAGGATAAGTGGACGCGGTCAGCACCAGAGCGACCAGCGCGTCGGGATAGAGCGCGATCGGCGCCACCAATTGCTGTAACCGCTCCGCTGGCAGCGGCTGGATCACCTGTGCGCTGCCTTGCTGCGGAGAGGCGTCAACTGCCTGATAGGGCGGCTGGGCTGGATAGCTTGGTTCGTCGGATTGAATTTGTCCGCTGTAATCCTGCTGCGGCTGTCCCAGTTGCAACGGCGCCGCCTGTTGCGCCAGCAACTCTGGACATGACATCGGCAGCAGAAGTAGTGCCATGGCCAGCGCAAGCATGCGCCGAAGCGCCGGCCAGGTACTTTCTGTCTTCAGGCGGGAAAGCTTGAGCGAATAAAGCTTGAGCGAATAAAGACGCAGCCGGGAAAAACCCAGGGTCTGCGATGCGGAAAATTTCGTTGGACGTCTCATTCAGCCTCACTGGCCAACACAGGCGTGCGTGACCGTCGCCAGTATTCAAGCCGCCGTAGGCTGCCTCTCCGCGCGGGCAACGTAGGGCGGGTGATTTGTCGTGCTGGAGCGGCCGATGCCAAATCCCTGGCCAGTGCGCCGGCCGAAAACATGCTCGTTTGTCCGAACCCGAAACCCCGGCTTTAGTTGCGGCGGCATTCGAACTTGAAGCTGCTTTGCGGGTATGTGCCAAACAAGTATATTGAAGCGAGGCTTAGGGAAACTCTGATTAAGCTCAGTTTTGAAAGGGCACGGCTTCACCCGTGCCGCAAGTGCAGCTAAATCAGTGCGGGCCTTAGCCCTGAGGGCGGGCAACAGCTTATTCAGAGTCTCCTTAGGCCCGGCGTGATCTTGCACGACGAAAGACGACAATCAAACCGTTGCTCATTCCCTACTCGACCTAATATATGGACACCTTCAAAGCTTACGTAATCGACAAAGATGCCAGCGGCAAGGTATCCGGTCAGCTCACGACGATGTCGCCCGAGCAACTGGATCCCGGCGAAGTCACGATCCGTGTTTGCTACTCGAGCGTGAACTACAAGGACGCGCTCGCGGCGACGGGTGCGGGGAAAATCATCCGCCGTTTCCCATGCGTCGGCGGCGTCGATCTTGCGGGTGAGGTCGTCTCCAGTTCCGATTCCCGCTTCGCGCCTGGCGACAAGGTGATCGCGACCAGCTTCGACATCGGCGTCGCTCACCACGGCGGATACGCTGAACTGGCGCGTGTGCCTGCCCAGTGGGTGGTCGCATTGCCGGACGGTTTGGACCTGATGCAGGCCATGGCCCAGGGCACCGCGGGCTTCACGGCCGCACTGGCAATTACCCGGATGGAACACGACGGACTGGCCCCGCAGAATGGGCCGGTGATCGTTACCGGAGCCAGCGGAGGCGTCGGAGGGCTGGCGATAGACATGCTGTCGCGGCTCGGCTATCACACCGTTGCTCTTACCCGAAAGGAATCCGAAGCCGGCTATTTGCGCGGGCTAGGCGCCTCCGAGGTCAAGCTGGCCACGACGGTGGATTTCGCGAAAGCGCGTCCACTCGAAGCCGGCGAGTGGGCAGGGGCGATCGACAACGTAGGCGGGCAAGTCCTCCACTGGCTGCTCGCCACCATGAAGCAGGACGGAACCGTCGCCAGTATCGGCAATGCCGCCGGCTTCAAACTGGAGACGACCGTATTTCCGTTCATCCTGCGCGGTGTCAGTTTGCTGGGCATCGATTCGGGATATGCTTCAATGCCCGTCCGGCAACGGGTGTGGCACCGCCTGGCAACGAACCTGAAACCGCTTCACCTGGCCGAGATGACACGCCTCATCGAATTCGACGCGCTGCCGAACTGTTTTGATGACTTCATCGCTGGTCGAGCGAAGGGAAGGACCGTGGTTCGAATTGGAGCAGAACGGGAACCATGAAGGCCGCCAGCCGGAAGAGCACGCAAACAGGACGCAAACGCAGTTGCGAGTGACAATCGCTGGCACCAGGCCGATGGGTCGGAACTTGCAGAAACGCGTGCCAGCGCTGGGGCCGTTGTCTCTCCAAAGTGTTCAAAGCCGCGAAGCTGAAGCGCGACGGGAGGCCGCTATGCTGCCTTTTGCACATGCTGCGCGATGCCTTTGCCGTCGAGAAACTCGAAGTTCGAGTCGATGGAAAAAGTCAGCGAGTTGCTCGGCCACGCGGGCCTCAACTCACGCAGTGGAATTACCTCAAATTCCATCACCGGCCGCCAGCAACAACTCATTAAAGCGTCGATGAGCGACTAGCTAGCTAGTACGTCCAGATGCTCACAGCTCGGTGGACGCGCCAAATCGCAGTCCGCACCTTAGCTGTGCACAGCTCGGGTGCAAGCCCTCGATGCCGGTGCGTTCTGGGGTGCGGCCGTCATCAGCTTCGTATTCCTTGTTGTTCAACCTTTCGGCTGCGTAATCGCCCGCTGATCATTCCTCTCCGGCGCGGCTTCGGTTGGATGATGGTTTCTCTTTTTCTTCATTGCCTTCTCGTCCCTAAGTGGCTTTTTCTTTACGAGCGAAATAGAGGTACGCACCAACGCTGACAAAATTGACCAACACCGCGACCACGTTCCACACGATCACCGGTCGCGAAGCGATCAACAGGCCGTAGTAGACCCAGAGGATCTGAAAAACGCCCATGATCGCCGCCATCCTTGGGTTCATGCCCGCAGTCGACCTACGCCTGAGCATCGCGATCAGGTCAGGCAGTGCGGCAAAGGTCGTTCCAAAGCCTGCCACCAAGCCAAGAATCTCCGATCGCTTGAAATTAGGATTGAGCAGGCTCTGGGTATCATGCGGAACCAGACCATGGCAGCCACACTGCGTCGCTAAGATCAGCAAGAGAATCGGAAGCCTTGCCGGATTACACTGAGGTTTCTTCATGTCGTTAACCGTCAGCGGACTCGCGCCGCACGGTTGGTCGGTTCTCACTGCGAGTTGGCTTCCGTCGTGGCCGCGTCGGCGACGCTGCTGGGCCACTGATCATCGGTTGGCTGCCAAGTCGAGTCTGGGTTGTAAAGTTCCATTTTCTTGACGATCTCGAGAGAATCAGGCCCGAGGTCTTTTTGGTAGACGATTCCATCATTGCTCACGATGAATGTCTTCACACCGGTCACGCGATATTCGGCGGGCACGGCGACCAACGCAAAGCCGCCGATCATGATGCCCTCGATGACGTAGTTAATCTTGCCCAAGGGTGCGGCCGGACCTTGCCCTTTCAGGATCTTGAAGTAGTAGCCGTGAAAGCCGCTCTTGCCAGTGGAGTAGCCCTCGTCCAGCGCCTTGGCTACGGCTTCACCGATCGGGCCCCCAGAGGTGCCGTCGGGATTCTTCCAATACAAACCGTCGTGCTTGCCCGGAGTGCTGAAGATCTTCTGCGCGTACTGATTCACGCCGGAGTCGTCGTGAATCTCCAACGAGTATTCCTTCTGTGCCTCAACGTAACCGCGACAGACCTGGATCGCATCCAGTTCGTTGGCGCCAATACGCCGGAACAGTATTGCTTGCCGTCCGGCCTTCGCATCGAAATACCACTTAGTATTTTTCTTGATCAGGGGAACTGGAAACGGCCAACCCTCATCACCGACAATTATCGTTGCGCGATTCGGGTTCGAGGGCTCGATTGCTATAGAGTTCTTGACGCTCGCGTCCTTCGCAAATGCCTGGGCGTTGTTCTTGTCGCGAACCGGATCGGCTGACTCGACGAAGTCTTCACCATCCGGCCCGAAGATGGCCAACAACTCCGGCACGTCGTAAGCTCCTGCAGCTTTTATAAGCGCGTCGGCGGCTTGTTGTGGCGTGTCAAAAGCCTTAGGCCCCGGCGGTGGAGCAGTTTGACCTTGCGCTGTACCAATCGAGAACAGGCACCACAGGCAAGCCATGATGACGACAGAAAGACCAGCTATCCAATTGAATACGCGTTGTCTCGTTTTCATGTTTTCCTCGCTTGTCTCGATCTGTTTGCCTATCTCCGCCGGCCGCCACCACCGCTTCGTCCACCACCGCCGCTCCGTCCCCCGCCAAAGCTGGAGGAGCCTCGCGATTGACTGGCACGAGCTCCGCTGCCGCTCATGCCGCTGCCCGCGCCTCCAAATGCGCTCCTGTTTGTGGCGCCAGGACTATTCGGCACCTGCCGATTACCCACGCGATCTCCTCCGCCTCCACGATTCATATCGCGGGTGCCTGCGCTAGGACCGGCACCGCGATTCGACATGTCTCGGCCACCCGCGCCGGGTCCAGTACCGCGATTAGCTGCGTCCCGGGTACCCGCACTCGCTCCGCGATTCCCCATGTCCCGGCCTCCGGCCGGCGGCTGCCGCGCTTGGTTTTGCCGGGCATTCGCCTGCCGATTAGCCATCGAGTCGCCGCGCGTTGTACCACCGTATTTGTTGGCAAGGGATCGGTCGGAGTAAGGAGCACCTCCGCGATGTTGCGGATTGTGCTGCCAGCTGCTATTGCCTCGGGCGGGCTGCTGCGAAGGCCGATTCCCGCTAACATTCTGTCGGTTGTAGTTCTGGCGGTTGGAATTATTGACGAAGTTATTGTTATTGTTGATGTTGATGTTGTTATTCCCGCCGCCCCATCCGCAGTTGTAGCCCCATCCGCCGCCGCCCCAAAAGGCTCCCATGGCAACGCCAACGCCGAAGGAAATCGCCATGCCCGCCGCGTAATATCCCGGCGGCGGGTAGGCGATTGGAGGATAGGCGTAAACCGGCGCACCATACACCACGGTCGGGTTGTAGCTCGGCACGTAGACAACTTCCGGATTCGCCTGCTCAACCACAATCACCTGCTTGCTCTCGACCACCTTTACTTCGACTTTCTGCTGCTCGTTGGACTTCAGGTTGCCATTGTCCTGGGCTTTCTTGCGCATGCGCTGCACCGCGTCCATTACATCGTTCTGCTGCGCGAGAAAGGCGTTGCCAAGATCGGTTGTCCACTTGATGTTCTCTGACAGAAGCTTCACGAGATCCGGCAGCCCAGCCATGGACTGAATGCTCGGGTCCCAATCCTGTTTTTCCACCGCAGCGGCCAGCTCTTTGCCTTTCAGGTCCTTGTGCTGAGCTAGCCATTGCTGGAGTTGAATGACCTCTAGAGGATAGGTGGAAGCTACGAGTACCTGACTAAGCATGGGATCGGGATACAGCGCAATGGGCGCGACCAGCGAGTCCAGTTGGTCGGCGGGAAGCTTAGCGGCGGCCTGGTCCTGCGCCGCCTGCGGCGTTTGAACGACTTCGCTCGCAGACATCACGCCTCCCGGCACCAAGGCTGCGATGCAGGTTATCGCAACCAGCTCCCGAAGCAGTTGAAGCAGACCGCTGGTAAAGACCGATTGAAGGCTCATAGCATCCTCTGTCCCCGAGCATCTCCCGCCATCGGGAGCTGTCTGGACTTGTTGTACGATTACGGCCATAGGAGAACAACTAGGGAAATCCCTAAGGGGGGCGCTTCTATCTCGCAAGCGAAATAAAGGGGCAGCCCAATAGGGCCGCATGGATGGCTTGGATCAGGTCGGTTCCCATATGCGTCTTGGCGACATAACCTAGCGCGCCTTCGGCGAAACAGGCGTTAACGAATTCGTCTTCCGAATGAACTGTGAGGAAAACCACCTTGGCCTTGGAACCTAGTTCGCGCAACTCATGAACGGCTTCGATCCCGCCCAACTCGGGCATCGATATGTCAACAACGATGACATCAGGTCTGAGGCGTATTGCCTCGGCAACCATTTCCCGACCGGTGCGAGCGGTCCCAATCACCTCGAATGTCGCTTCCAGCAAGGTGGTTACTCGCCGCAGGACAGCCAAGTGATCATCAGCCAGGAGGACACGCGGACGTTGCAATTGGGATTGTTCGGACATGTTAGGAACTTCCGATCAAGAAAGCAGGTTGGAAATGGACCCTCCGTGGCTGCCATATCCAGACAGTCGGAAGTAGACTTCAAAGTTGAAGCATATGAGGTGGAGCGGAGAGCTCACAACTGGGGAAAACCCTAGTTCGTGTTCGGGGAATAGCGAGAACTCACAATAGAACTTGTTCATAAACGGGATTTGCCACGGCTCGCGTCACCCTACGGCGTAGTTACGCTGGGGCCGCTATAGTCAAGCCAGGCGATGGACAACTTATAGCCGACGGATAGAACAATCGCGCCGACAAACAGGCCGATGATCCCCATCGCGACAAAGCCGCCGATCGCGCCGAGAAAAATTACGGCAATGGGAACCGCGACGCCGCGCCCCAACAGCAGGGGCTTCAGCACGTTATCCATGAGGGCCACGATGATGCACCAGACCAGAAAGATCACGGCCTTCGTAGTGCTGGCAGTGGCAAACACATAGATAACGGATGGGATGAGTACCAGCGCTCCCATCTGAAGCACGGCCGCGATCAGGAAGATCACAGACCACAGGCTCGCTCCGGGCAAGCCGGCCACCAAAAATCCGAGGCTCGCGCAAGCTGCCTGGATGAGGGCAACGCCGAGAATGCCGAAGGTGACGCTGCGAATCGTGGCGCCCACGAGCTGATGCAGCTCGCGCCCCTTGTCGCCGAAGATGCGATTGAACAGCGAGCGCGTGACGTCATAGGCTGCTTGCGCATTCGCCAGCAACACGCCGGCGATGATGATGGAAAAAAAGAATTGCAGTACGGTGAGGCCGACTCCGGCGGAGGCCGATACGACTCCCGGCAGCACCGACTTGAGTTGTGGAGCAAAGTTCTTGAGCGTCTGCGTCAGGTCGGTGTGGGCCAGATTCCAGATGCCATACAGGGGAGCGCCGATGAGCGGCCAATTCGCGATTGCAGCGGGCGGCGTTGGGATAATGGCGCCTCCGTCCTTCAACTGCGCGCTTACAGCTTGAATGCTGTGCACCAGGCCCTGCGCCATGAAAATGGCCGGCACCACCAAAATCGCCAGAAGAACCGCCGCGCAGAGAACCGCAGCCAGCAATTCTCCGGAGCCCAGAAGTCTCTGCACTTTCTTGAAGGTTGGGTGACAGGCAACGGCGATGATGACGCCCCAGGCGATCAGCAGGACGAACGGGCGCAGGATCAGGAGGCAAACGATCGCCAGTAGAAAAACCAGGCCGATGTTGATGAAGATTTCGACGGCCCGGCTCACGTCCGGCTTGGCATACACGGGCTGTCCGGCGGCCATGTGAACACCTCCTGAAGACCTGGAGGGATACTACGGCTCAATCTGGTTTCTCGAAAACTGGGGAAATCCCTAGTAAGGTGCGAGGAAGTGGACCAAACTTCAGACAGGTTTGTGCTTGTGAGCCGGCGCAGGATCCAGCATGATCAAGCCCTGTTTCAGCGCGAAAAGCACCAAATCTGCGTTGCTCTTAAGGTTGAATGTCTCCATGATGTGGTGCTTGTGGAATTCAACCGTTTTCTCGCTTAGATTCAGTTGCCCAGCAATTTCCTTGATGGGACGGCCTTCAGCGCATAGCTGGACAATATCGCGCTGGCGGGCAGTCAGTGCCTTCGAGAACTGCCGCGCGCGTTGTTTCATTACGACCCAGTCCTCGGATCGGAGCTTGGGAGTCAAATAACTCTTGCCGCGCAGCACTTCGCCGATTGCCTTCAACAGCTCAGACCCAGCCGAATGCTTAAGGACAAATCCTACCGGCCCAATCTCAAGGGCGGCAGCGGCCAGGTTGGGGTCATCTTGCATGGTCAAGAAAACGATTTTTACCTTCGGCAGTTGCTCGCGGATGCGTTGTGCGGCGTCCAGGCCATTCAAGAGAGGCATACCGACATCCACAACTATGACGTTGGGCTTCAATCGGGCCGCTGCGGCTATCAGGGCCCGCCCATCGGCAACAGCGCCAATCACGTCGTAATTTTTCCCCAGCAGAAGTCGAAGGCCTTCAGCAAAGACAGGATGGTCGTCTGCGATTAGAATCTGCGGCCGGGGGTCTTGCATGACCATTCTCCGTTCTTCATACGGATGGCATGGGTCAGCTTTCATGACCACTGGATGGAGGATCCGCAGGAAGATATCGTACCCGGCCAGTGGCGATCTCGTAAACCGCGCCCACCAATTTGGCGCGGCCCTCTCGTAAGGCTGCTTTACCTTCCGGGGTTTCGGCCAGTTGATGCATAGACCACCGGACATTCGCTTCAACTGCGGCGGCAAGCTGCGCTTCCCCGGAAAGCTCCGAATTGAGATTGGACAATCCGGGAAGCATATTGTCCACCAAAATCTGAATGCGAGACCGATGCTCAACGTCGTGCAGTTTGCTGCTAAGGGCTGCTTTCACTGCTCCGCATCCCTCGTGACCCAGAACCATAAAAACCGGAGTGTGCAGGTGGGATCCAGCGTATTGCAGGCTCCCCATGACTTCGCCCGAGACGACATTGCCGGCCACTCGCACAATGAACAACTCCCCGAAGTTGGCATCGAAAATCAATTCCGGTGGAACCCGGGAATCGCTACAGCCCAAAATCGTGGCATATGGCCACTGCCCTTTCGTCAGATCAGCGAGGGTCTCTTTGCACACTGTAGGAAATCGGGCCTCACCACGAAGGAAACGTTCGTTCCCGTCGATCAGCCGGTGCAGTGCCTCTTCCGCGGAGAGGGCCGGCTGTTTCATGTGCCGGACACCATCGCCAGCGCTGCGGCTTCCTTTGCCGGTTTCGCAGGCGCTTTCTTCGGCACTGGCGCCCAGACGTTGATCTGCGTTCCCTGATGCGGTTCTGAGCGGACTTCGAACCGAGCTCCAATCAAACGTGCCCTCTCCTCCATCGTGAAGATGCCGATCCCTTCCTTACCCGCGGCATCCTTGACATTGAAGCCCGCACCATCATCGGAGATCGAGAGGTGAAGGTGTCCATTGCGCTGCGCTAAAGTCACCTTTGCTTGTGACGCCCCGCTGTGTTTCTTGACATTGCGAAGGCTTTCCTGAACTACGCGAAACAGGCACAATGCAGTGTCCGCGGGAACGTTACGATTCACGCTCCTGTGGGAGAACAGGACCTCGACTCCCGTTTGCGCGGTAAATTCCTTACAGTACGCTCCCACGCCAGAAACCAACCCCAGCCGTTCCAGCGTGGAGGAATGCAGGCGATGGGAGAGCGTGTGAAGATCGGCGCCCAACTCGCCAGCCGAGTTGAGGAGCTCGAGCAATTGCCGGTTCGCCTCTTCTGGAGATCGCGGCACCAACTCCGCCGCATTCTCCAGACCCATGGACAGCAACGCCAGGCGTTGACTGAAGTCATCATGCAGCTCAGAGGCCAGTCGTCTGCGCTCATCCTCCTGGGCGTTGATCAGCATCCCGCTCAGCCGGGTCTGCTCACTCCTAGCCCGCGCGAGCTGCTTTTGCTTGTACAGGAGATAAGCCGTCAGGAAGCCCAGCACAAGAATCACAAGAGCGCTCGTAAGCAACACCCATTTGCTGCGTTCCCAGAGGCTCGGTTCGCGATACAGGACGATGCTGCCCGTGGGGAGATTACGCTGGGCAAGGCCCCACCGGTGCAATTGTCCCCAATCGAACTTGTATGCGTTCGGGCCGGGCACCACGGGGATGTCCCGCGCTGTCTTTCCGCCGAGCAGTTCCAGGATGTCCCGGGCGACAATCTTCCCTTGCTCATCCCACTCGAGCACAAAACCACCCACGATACCGCGGCCGAGGTATGCGTCCGACATACCAAAGACAGGAGCATTCGCAGACTGCGCGATCATCGGCAGCGCGGCGGTGGCATTTACGTACGGCCGACCTGCCCCATCCCGCCAAAAGGATGTAAATAGCACGGCTGAATGCTTGGGAAGGTGAGATAGCCGTGCCAGCAAATCGTCCATTCGCAGATCGGTCCAGTACGTGAACGCAAAACGCGACTCATACGGTTTGAGCGCGTCCCGCGTGATGCCCAGAACCACCTTGTCATAATTTGACGTCCCCCCGATCACAAAGACTTGCCGGGTACGGGGGAGCAGTTGGGCTATTGCGTCAATAGTTCTCGCGGGTTCCAGCCTGAACCAGGTACCCGTGAACCGGGAATCGAGTTGCGGAAAGCCGGCTTGCTGCTCAGTGCTTCCGCAGAACACGATCGGAGTGTCCGGGAAGACGCTGGCCGAGCTTGACAGGAATTTGATTGGTTCAGGTCCTACGGCGAGGATGACATCCGGCGGGTGATTGCGGTATTTGTGCGCAATCCACTCTCGAATCTCTTGCTGTGAGGCTTCGTCGGGAAACGCCCTGGCGTCGAGGCTTTCGCTGTAAAACTCGATCTGGTAACGGGGATCCGTTCCCACCACCAAAAGGATCTGCTGGCTCACCATGGTGAGGGCCGGGTGGGACATGCCAAGTTCGTTGATGATGAGGACGCTTTTTCTGAGAGGCTCTTGCGACAGAACAGCAGGTGGATGCAGCGACAACGCGGCACAGAACAGCCCTAGCATCACAAGCTGCCCGCGCTTACGGCCCACGACACGCCATCCGCGAGTTAGCCACGCTCTCATAGGGGACCGTAGTGCGATGGAAACCGGATCTCGGTGGCGCACTTTGGCACTTGCGCCACGGACTATTTTGTATGCTGACCTGGAGCTTAGGCCTTAATGATAATTCGGCTACCCGGCGTTTACAAATAGCCTTTTCGTGTATTTAGTGGCTCAAGTCCCCGTGGACTATGGTCCGCCAGCGGGCCCGCTATTTGGTATCTGACTGCCCGAAAGCGACTTAGGGATTTCCCCAGTTGTGGAGCGAGGAGCGGGGTTTACGATTAGAGTGGGCTGCGTATTTCCGCTTTGGGTAATTCTTATCAGCGGATGCATCTTGCTGCAGAACCGGCAGGACTGGCTGCAGCGGCTCAACTCGGAAGTTTTCGCGCGAGCCTGAAATTGGCTGGCAGAATTCAACACCCAGTTTAGTATGCTCCGCGGGTGAGAGGAGCACTTGTGCAGATCAAACATCTCGCGCATAGGCGGTTGTGGTTCATCGCTTTCCGCTCGATCATGCTTCTGGCGTGTGTCTCCCAGCCATTCGCATTCGCCGCCGCCACCCCGCCTGCTACGGACAACGAGCCCGTGGTGGGCACCAAGGAGGTGGCTGTAGAGTTCTGGAACCGGGAAATCACTATCCTGCGTGCCACGATCGCCGGCGCCGATCCCGAAATGCGAGCGGAGCGGATTATCGCTCGCCTGGATGAACTGCCGCTGAGGACGCGCGGGAGCGATATCGAGCTGTATCCCTTCAACGTCGAAGGTCAGGATGGGATAGCGTTTACCTGCAACGGGAGGGTCCTTCTTTTTCTAAGCACTGGCGACCTCGACGAGGAGACCGGCGAAACACTGACGCAGGCGTCGCAACGCGCGCTGCATAATCTGGATGAGGCGCTGAGCGCGCGCCTTGCGGAGCGGTCGTGGCCGGTAATTCGTTCCGCTCTTCTGTTCACCCTCATCGGTCTGGTGATTCTTCTGGTTGCAGCTTCACTGATCTGGACGGCGCACTCCCGGCTGACAGCGCTGCTTCATCGCAGAGAACCGCTGATCCGCACGCCCTTGCAGTTGTTTGGGATCGACCTCAGGCCGCCAATCGATACCCTGGTCTACGCGGCAGTCCGGGCCATCGCAGCCGTACTCATCATCTCTGCAATCTATTCGTGGGCAAGTCTCTCGCTGCAACGCTTTCCGTATACGGAGCCCTGGGGGGACAAGCTAGGCCGCTATGTGCTGCAACTTTTCCAGCACCTCGGAAGATCAGGTGTCGATGCACTTCCCGGAGTATTTGCCGTCGTCGTCATTTTCTTCTTTGCTCGCTGGTTTGTCCGGCTGGGCCGGGCGTTTTTCGAGCAGGTCGTCGCCGGCCGCATACGCATATCCTGGCTCGAGCCCGAAACAGCGCAGGCCACGGAGCGCATCTTTACTGGCGTCGCGTGGATACTGGCCGTTGTTGTGGCCTATCCCTATATCCCGGGCTCCGGCACTGATGCCTTCAAGGGCATCAGCGTCTTCGTTGGCCTGATGATTTCTCTTGGTTCCACGGGAATCATTAACCAGGTCATGAGCGGGCTCTTCGTGGTTTACTCCAGGGCCCTCAAGCCCGGTGAATGGGTGCTGGTGAACGATGTCGAAGGAGAGGTGCTGGAGGTCGGCTTGCTCGCCGGTAAGATCCGCAGTCCAGAGGGACAAGAGATCACCGTACCCAATTCGGTGCTGGTGAGCACGTCGACCAAGAACTTCACCCGACTGGGATTTCCTGACGGCATGTGCATCAGTGCCCACGTAACCATTGGCTACGATGCTCCGTGGCGGCAGGTGGAAGGGCTTCTGCTACTCGCCGCGGATCGCACCCCTAATGTCCGCAAAGAACCGAAGCCATACGTCCGCCAGCGGCAACTTTCCGACTTCTATGTGGACTACCTCCTCGTGGCACACATCAGGGACGAGAAGTTGCGCCTGGAAACTCTCTCCAACCTGCATGCCCAAATTCAGGACTCATTCAACGAATATGGGGTGCAGATTATGTCACCACACTTCATGATGCAGCCGCAGGGCGCCGTAATTGTTCCGCCGTCCAAGTGGCATGCGTCACCGTCGGTCTCCGACGGCGAAGCAAACACGCAGCAGACAGCCAAACACGTTGAGGCCGCAAAGGGGAGTTGATGCAGGGCGCAGAAGCCTGGTGCCGCTGGGGTCGATGCTCGCGTGGTAAGCGCCTTGTTAGTGATCAAAGATGCGCCCTTCCTTCAGCTTCGGGTTGTCGGCGGCGATGGCGCTGCTCTCAGCGCAACTGCTTAACGCACAGGATCTTGCTCCCCGCGCCTACGTCATCACTCCGCTGCATTCCAACGCGGTCATCGTGACCTATTCTTTCTACGACGGCAGCATCGACTACAACGGTATAGTCCCGATTGGTGGAGCGACCGGGACATACAGCGTCCCAATCTTCAGCTACTATCATGCGTTTAGCGTGTTTGGGCGCTCAGCCAATGTGGTCGGTGCTTTGCCGTATGCGGTTGGAAGTTTCCAGGGAACAGTGAACGGTGCGGGAACGCAGGTTTACCGCTCTGGCCTCCTGGACTCGGTGTTCCGTGTCTCGGTGAACCTGAAGGGCGGCCCGGCGATGCCGGTAGACAAGTTCATCAAGTGGAAACAGAAGATGCTGCTGGGCGCCAGCCTCAGGGTGGCCGCACCCACGGGACAATACGATCCGACGAAGCTGATCAACTGGGGAGCGAACCGCTGGGGCTTTAAGCCGGAGTTTGGCTATTCGCAACGCCGGGGCAACTGGGTGGTCGATGGGTACTTCGGCGGGTGGTTTTTTACCACCAATCAGGATTTTTGGTCGCGGAATGTCTACTACTCGGGCACCAGGTCGCAATCCCAAAACCCAATTGGCGCCCTCGAAGGGCACTTGAGCTATGACTTCAATAAGAAATACCGTATGTGGGCTTCGCTCGACGGCAATTTCTGGTTCGGTGGGGTAACCAGCGTGGGCGGCGTGGAAAATCCATTGACCCACCTGAGCAATTCACGTCTCGGCGGGACATTCTCCGTCCCCATCAGCAGACACCAATCGCTGAAGGTCAGCTACAGCGACGGCACCTACATCCGGTTCGGTGGTAACTACCAGAACGTCTCGGCCGCGTGGCAATATTCCTGGCTCGGCAGACCCAAATAGCAAACTGGTTTTGTTATTACGGGAATACTAACGGCGTCTACCACCCCCCATTCTTCCGCCGCCCATTCTCGCACCGCCGTAGCTTCCCCGCGTTGAGTTGTAGTTCTGCGTGCGCTGCGCGCCCTGCGTCCGCATCTGCTGTTGGCGTTGCAGGTTAGCGTCGGGTTTGCTGGAGGACTGCCATCCGTTGCCGCTGTTCGATGACCAGTCGCCGCTCTGGCGGTTGTAGCGATAGACCGTGCCATCCTTGCCCGCGTAAACGTTGTTCTTGCCGCCGGCAATCCCCGCACCAGTGTTGGTGTTGTAAGCGAATCCGCCACGCCCAGCCGTTCCCTGGCCGCTGTAGATGTTGCCGGCGTAGCCTGCTCCGCCGCCGGCGACGATCCCGGTGTTCGGATTGTAGGTGGCAGCGCCGCGGACTCCGGCGCTATTGCCGGTATAAATGTTGGTGTTATATCCCCGGCCCGCGACAGTGGTCCTGCCCGTCTGCGTGTTGTAGTAAGAGCCGCGGGTGGCCGCGCCATAGTTGCCGGTGTAGGGATTCGCCCAGGCTGCCCCTGTTCGGGCGTAGGCAGTATTGCCCCACACGCCGTAAACGTTCGCCACTGCCGCTCCACCCCAGGCACCCCAGCCGTAGTACGGATACCAGCCGTAACCGTAATAGCCCATCGGGCCCCACCACGGGTAATACCACGGGTAATAAGCGTAGCCGTAACCGAAGCCGAAGCTCCATCCGGTGTCGTTGGTCCAGGTGAAGCCGGCTCCCACACCGTAGGTGTAGGGCCATCCATACCACACTGTGGGAGTAAGGTACGGCGGGTAGTACCATCCTGTGCCGTAGACCACCGTGGTTGTGCTGGCGGAAACCACCGTTCCGTAATAGCCCGGGGTGTAGCCGACATAAACGACTTCGGGAGTCGAGTTGTACACCTTGACGTAAGTGACGTAGTAGACGGGTGAGCTCGGCGGGATATCGTAGATCTCCGGCGGTACAGTATCGGCGACGCGCCAGCCGCCCTGCGGAGTAGGCGCTTTGAACCACACGCCGGCTTCGACGCAGTAGTAAACGCCGTCCGCAGTCCTAATCACAGGAGCAGACGTGTTCTTGGCATACTTGAGCGAGGTGCCTTCGATAGCAGTGAAACTCGGCTCGCCATCATAGACGACGGTCAGCTTGGCCTCGGAGCGCGTGATGGCGGCGGTCTGCGGAATCGTGTTGGCGATCACGCCTTCCTGTGATTGCGGCGTGCCCGGAACCGACGCCAGCACCGTGGCCTTGGGACTGTCCACGGGAATTTTCGCGAAATCCGGCGGCATTTCCGTGCCGTTCACAAATGTCCACGGCCCCTGGAGCGACGCAGCCTTGAACCAGCGGCCGGAGATCAACACGTAGTTTTCGCCGTTCAGCCGGAAGATATTTCCGTTGGTGTTCTCAACGTACTCCAGGCCGGTGCCCGTAATGGCCTGGTACACCGGCTCGCCGCGCGTCTCGATCAGCTCCGTGGGCCCAAACGCGACGTAGACCACGGGAATCTGCGCGTTCTTGCCCTCTTCTTTCAACGATCGCTGCGGTGCACCGCCGGCCGAGCCGGAAGATGATTGCGACGACGATGTCGGTCCCTCTTCCAGCGTCTGCCCCCCTTGCTGCGCGACGATGTACTCTTCCGCCTTCTTCATGTCGTCAGGCAGCTTCTTCGCATAAACCCAGGGGCCTTCCAATGTCTCCGATTGCAGCCACCAGTCCATCACCCGCAGGTAATACTTTTTCTTGTCGTTTTCGAAGAGCAGGACTGCTTTCGTGTTGATGACACGCTGCAGCTTCGTGCCCGTGATCTCGTTCAACTGCGCGGGTCCATCGATGAGCACCAACACGGCTTCCTTGCTGGAGAAGATGATCGTCGGCGGATCGTTCTTGACCTCAACCGCCTGTGCCGCTTGATCCGCCGCTTCCAAGTCGGCGATCACGCGGTCGAGCGAAATCGTTTTGGTCGCAGACGGCAGCTTCGGGGCCAGCAGCTTGCTGAGCTCGTCATTCTTGCCGGCATCGGCAGGGAAGTTGACCTTCGTGAGCTCGACTTGGTCCAGCAGGACGGTGCGATTGATCTTGTCTACCTCGGCCCGTGCGTTGAACCACACCACGCCGTAGTTGGCGGAGGTCTTCTCCGCACTCGTCACCTCGACCGCGGAGTACAGATACAGCCGGTTGCCGTCCCACTTCTCAATTTGTGGCTGATACATCGTGAACTTGTCGCCGCCGCTGCTGAAGCTCCGAGGCCAGCCCTTGTCGGCTTGCGAAGCGGCCGTCGCCGGCTGTGACTTCGCCGTGCTGGGCGCATCGGGCAACCTCTGCGCCGTGCCCTGGAGATACGCGAAGAACCCGAAAAGCGTCAGGAACAGCAGACGGAGCCATTTGCCGGCGTGAACCGCCGAAACACCCTGCGTGTATGTGCCGTTGCGGCAGATCATGTGTTCTTCCTTGCGGAGCTTGAGCTAACTTTCGGGGATGGCCGATGCCGCAACATCTCCGAAGGCAATACCCACGGTGCGCGCCACGACTACGAACTCGCCGTCAGGCGGCACCAGCCTCAGCTTTGCAATCGCCTCTTTCAACGGGACAAATTCCAGCCGAGGCGGCTTGAGCGCGACCATCACCCCGTTCAAGCCTTGCGAGATTGCCATCACCGCGCCCGCGCCGAAGGCGACTCCGAGGTTGCGATCGAGGGCGGTCGGAGCGCCGCCGCGCAGCAGATGCCCGAGCACGATGCTGCGGCTCTCCTTGCCGGTGAGCTCCTGAAGTTGCGCGGCCACTGTCTCACCAATCCCGCCCAGCCGCTCAACTCGACCGGTCTCGCGGCTCTTCACGGTCACGTCGCCGCCTAGCGGTTTGGCGCCCTCGGCAACGACGATTATCGAATAGGGCTTACCCTCTCGATGCTTGCGCGCGAGGTGATCGGCTACGTTCTGGATGCTGTACGGGATCTCCGGGATAAGGATCGCATCGGCTCTGCCGGCCAGCCCGGCATGTAAGGCGATCCATCCGGCATAGCGTCCCATCACCTCGACGACCATGATGCGCTGGTGCGAGTGGGCCGTGCTGTGCAGCCGGTCGATACATTCGGTCGCAAACGAGACCGCGGTGTTGAAGCCGAAGGTCAGCGTGGTTGATTCGAGATCATTGTCGATGGTCTTGGGGACTCCGACCATCCACATGCCTTTTTCGTGCAGTTGATTTGCGATGGTGAGGCTGCCGTCGCCACCGACAGAGATGACCGCATCGATCTGGGTATCGCGAAAGCGCTGGATCAATTCGTTGGAACGGTCAACCTCCGTCGTGCTGCCGTCCGGATTCTTAATCACGCGCCGGAAGGGATTGCCGCGATTAGTTGTGCCCAGAATAGTGCCACCGAGATGGGGAATCTCCCGGACCACCGAGCGCGTGAGCTCTACCAGGCCCCCATGCGGGTAGCGTTCCGGCTCGAGTAGACCATCGTAGCCATCGCGGATACCGACAATCTGCCAGCCCAATCCTCGCGCGGCATAGACTGCTCCATGAATGACTGCGTTCAGGCCGGGGGCATCGCCCCCTCCGGTGCAGATGGCGATTTTCTTGATCATTCTCGACACATTCGTTCCCCGAAGTAACTGCGTCGCATACTGACAGCAAGGTCCTGCTGTCGAAGTCCCGCCCCGATCTCTTCTATAGCTTCGCGACGCTGGTGCAAACTAGGGAAATCCCTAGCGAGCAAATGGCAATGCAAATGCCGAAAACAACTTTACACCAGAGAAGTGCGCTTGCTAGGGGTTTCCCTAGTTGGCAAGCGCCTTTCCCTTGTCTTAAGAAGAATAAAGCGGACTATAACGTCTGAAAAATATTGTTTGGACTCCGTCCTCAAACACGATCCTGTTGGAAGCGCAGGATTGTTGTGGACACACAAACTTGGCTGCTTGTTATACGCCGGGTTGAAAGGAGCGCAGGCTAATGGACAATCGCCCGTTAACTGGTGCAGATCTGACTATTGGGAGGGGCAGGAGGTGGTGTTGACGTGATCTTCACAGGGCTGACGATTACGTTTCTGAAGGAGTATGGCTACGGTCTCTTCGTGGCTCTTCCATTACTACTTAGTGTGGGAGCATCGATCATTCTACTGGGCCAATTGGTAGGGAAAAGGGAAGGCTGGTCGCATTTCGATGGCTTTTATTGGTCATTCATCACCGCGACCACCGTCGGGTACGGCGACATTCGCCCGGCAAGACGAGGATCGAAGCTTATTGCAATATTGATTGCCATGCTCGGACTACTGCTAACCGGATTCCTGATTGCGCTTGCCGTTCGTGCGGCAACAGTGGCTCTGCAAGTACAAGTACATGTTGCCGGCAGTTAGGGGCATCATCATCTCGGGCTCCAGCGGACCACCCCTGCACCCCACTGCAGGATTCCCATCTAAGTATACTTCAAGAAAAAACGCAGGTGCGCGGCCTTTACGCTGCGATACCAGCGGCACGGCGGATAGAGCAGCACAAGCGCAATGGCCGCGGCACCATAGGTTGCAGCCAAACCATCAATGCCGCGCACACCGAGGTATGTCGCGGGTATCCCGAAGGTCAGGCGATCTCCGTTTTTCACGAAGACTACATCGGTCTTGTCCCCGGCGAGCAGGTAACCGCTCAGACACAGGCAGAAGAACACTACAGTACTTGTTTTCATCGCAACGTTGAGTCAGTGCCTGTTGCAAAGGTCTCGAGGCTCCTGCCTCTCCATCACGGTCATCCTCGGCTCAGATAATGTCGGACGCCAGCCTAAGCTTTCGAAGCAAAGCTTGCTCCCATGATCGTTCCTGTGTGCAAAGACGGGCGCTATTCCGACCAGATCGAACCCAGCAGAGGCAACCTGCTTCTATATCCCTGCAATACCTTTGTTCTGGAGAACCCGCACAACCACGCGACGGTTTTCCGCCTGGCCTTCCGCCGTCTTGTCGTTGCCGACCTGGTGGCTCTCGCCCATGGCGCCGGGGGCCAGCATCCTGGTGAGCGAAACATGACCCTGCTGGAGCAAAATGTTGGTGACGTTGTTCGCACGATCTTCGCTGAGCTTCTGGTTCAGGGAAGCGCTACCAACGGAAGAGGCGTAGCCTTTCACCTGAATCATGTAGCCGTTGATGGCTTCGGCTTTCTGGACTAAAGCCAGCAACTGGGGCGTGTATTTCGGATCGACTGAGACCTTGCCGTTGGCGAAGTAAACCGTTACCTCGTCGAGAATGTAGTAGTCGTCAAGCTGGCCGAAGCGGGCGACAGCCGCCTCAATGGCAGCTTTGTTTTCGGCAAGCTTCTTTTGCTGCTCGGTCAACTGCGCCTGTTGCTGCTGCAAGGCTTCATTCTGCTGTTTCAGCAGCGCATTCTGTTTCTCTAGCTCCGCCTGGTTCTGGTCGGTCTGCATCTGGGTTTCGTGCAGCCCAGCCTGAATCGATTGGGCCTGTTCCAGATCATTGCCCTTGAACCTTACCTTCGTTGCCACCAGTTGGTTTTGATCGTTGTAGCTTCCCTCTACTTGAACCGCCAGACCCGGAACCAGGGCAGCCATGGACATTTGCTTCCTGCGCGCCTTAAGTGCACCCACGACCTGGGCCACATCGGTGCTGTCCGTCAACACGACGACTAGCTTTGGCGAATCCGAGGTCTGCAGAATCATGGTGTCGCCGTTTCGTCCCTTAATTAGCCCTTCAACTTTGGCAGTTTGCGCAAAGAGCGCCGTACTCAAGAAAGCGACTACGATCAGCGAAACGAGCGCAATTGTTGCTGTTCTACAGGATTGGTGCTGGGTCATGATGTTCCCTCCATTGTCGTTGTTGGCTCTTAGAGTCTACTCTAGAAAGAGATAGCGTCCGCGCAAGATATCTGCTTGAAGCGGACCCACGCATCCCTTTCAGCAGTGCGTGGTCGCGAAACCCGGCCCATGCGGGAAAATGTCGTTACATACCGCCGGCAACGCCTTTATTCAAGAGGAGCTTCACATCTATCTTGCGATTCTAGGCCCGTCCCGTTTTCCATCAAATGGGTTTGTCATATCTGCGCAAACCACGCCTTTTCTTTTTATGCTCGATCGACCCTCCGCGCTACTAGGGAAACCCCTAGTTTTGTACTGGAAGACTGGCAGGCGTAGTTGGTGTGAAACTGCCGGCCGAAGTTCAAATGCGGTTCTGCGCCGTCGACGATCACTTCTGATGTCTCAATGAACTGGCCGGCAGCTGGATTTGGGGCCTTGCTTGCCGGACAAATTCTGGATTCCATGTACTGTCGGCTGCGGCAATGTGCTGTTAGGTAAATCCCTAGTCGCCAGAATGCCTGGGAAGCTCCAATGATAGGAGCGCTGAAAGGCAGACGTTCGTAATCGATTAATTCACCGACGAAAGGAAGACCTGATGCAGGCCTCGCGTTCCTCGCTACTTCTATGCCGCGCAGTGCAGTGGTTTCTCTTGGCGGGGTTGCTTGCGCTTACCGCCCACGCGCAGAAGATCCAGGTGACGTACGGCCCTAACCTCGATTTTGCCAAGTTCAAGACCTTCGCCTGGCCGCGAAGCGGTGCAGATGATGTCCCGCATTGTGGTAGAGGCTGAGAGTGCTTCATTCGAGCAACTGCTTCCCGAACGCCAGCACACAGAACAGTTGTCCATCGCTGAGACGATCTGCGAGGCTATGGCGCACGCTGCCAGGGAGCTTGATCTGCGGGCCATTGCCATCTACACCCAAACGGGAACTACGCCGCGCATGCTCTCCAAGTACCGGCCGTGCGCTCCTATTTACGCTTTCACTGCCTCCGAAGCGGTATGCAACCGCATGAACCTGTTCTGGGGAGTGACCCCGTTGCGCTGCCCTACGGGTCTCTCGGCGGAGCGCATGGCCGAGTTTGCCGAGGCGGAATTGAGCCGCCGTAAAGTGCTCGCAAGAGGCGAGATTTTTGGCCTGGTCGCGGGCGCCACCGAAACCACGGGTGCGACAAATTTCTTGCGGTTGATCACGCCTGGCGAAAGTGGCCGATAACACTGGATAGCTTCACATAACCGCCTGCTACGACGACCCGTCCTAGGGATTTCCCCAGTTGCGAGTCAAGAAAACTTCTCTAAAATACTCCGAAAATACCGGCATGCTGCTGGGCTGGTTGCCTCTGAGCAGCTTTTGGCACGTTGGTGCCCACGTCCAGCGCAGTGGCACTGTCGAGACATGAGACCGCGATGTCGTGTGCATCCGCTCCGTAAAGCGAGTGCTCCGCTGCCGATGTGGAATTGCGATGGAGGGCGATTTATGTTTGTCCTTGCGCGTAGCTTTTCTTTGGTTCTGGTTGTGCTGTCGTTGACATTGGTCACCGCGGCAGCGCAGGAGAAGGCGGCGGCGAGCCAACCTGCCCCGCAGTCCTCGGCTGTGCTTCCCCTTGCGGCCGGTGGCCAGTATGCGGAGAACGACGTCTGCAAGAGCTGCCACGAGGAGCTGTGGAACAAGCACTTCGCGGGCACGCCGCATTCGGCGCTGCTGAAGGGCGACCAGCACGGCTGCCAGTCCTGCCACGGGCCCGCCCAGGCGCACGTCGACGGCGGCGGCGATGTGACCAAGATCATCCGCTTCGAGACACTCACGCCGGCGCAGACCGCGGCCATCTGTACCAAGTGCCATCAGTCGAGCCTCGAGACCCAGAACTTCTCGAAATCGGAACACCTGGCTGCCGGTGTCGCTTGCACCACCTGTCACGATCCCCATAATTCCAAGGACGTGAACTTCATGCTGGTGAAGTCACAGACCGAGCTCTGCTACGGATGCCATGCCGCCCAGAAAGCGGAGTTCGCGCGGCCTTACCGCCATCGCGTGGATGTGGGGCTGATTCAATGCAGCGATTGCCATAACCCGCACGGTACACAAACTGGCCACCAAGTACGCACGGCGGCGGGCCAGTTTGCCGTCTGCACCAAGTGCCACACCGACACCATGGGGCCGTTCGTCTTCGAGCACGCCCCGGTGAAGACCGAAGACGCCTGCCTGTCCTGCCACACGCCGCATGGATCGACGAACCCGCGTCTGTTGCAGGTCAACAACATCAACTTCCTCTGTCTGCGCTGCCACACCCCCAACATGAATGGCGCCGCAGGCCGGCCCACCGGACCAAATCACGACCAGAACACCAAGTACCAGGCGTGCACGCTGTGCCACACACAGATACACGGCTCCAATTTCAGCCCGGTCTTCTTCCGCTAGGGGAGGCTTGCGATGACGATTCTAATTATTGGCGCAAAGCACGTTAGGCTGGTGGTAATCGCAGCCGGGTTGCTGCTCTGCGGTACCCTGTGGGCGCAGAACCCTCCCGCGGCTCCCGCATCCAGCGACACGACTTCGGACAACGAAGGCAAAGAGATCGGCGGCTTCCGCGTCACGCAATCGATCGAGATCGGCGGGCGCATTAGCGACGTGACCGGCAGCCAGCCGATGTATGACACGCTGCTCAATTACCAGAGCGGCGCGCGTGTGCTGGAGCAGTCGCTCACCATGCAGTCGATGACCCATCAGGACGTCTTCGACACGCTCACCCTCAACAGCTTCGGATTCGGCGGCGATCCAGAGCAGGCAGCGCGGCTGCGCGTGGCCAAGTACGGCTGGTACAACTTCACCGGCAGCTACCAGCACATACAGAATTTCTTCGACTATGACCTGCTGGCGAACCCTCTGAACTCGCCGACCGCAGGATCTTCGTTCGTCCCGATTCTCAGCTCACCGCACACTTATTTCGACACCCAGAACCTGTACAACTTCGGCCTGGTGGTGCTGCCCATGCATCGTCTGTCGTTCCATGTGGACTACAACCGCAATCGCATTATCGGTCCGTCGTTCAGCAGCGACCATCAGGGCACCGAGGCGCTGCTCAATCAGGATTGGAACGACCAGCTCAACGGCTTTCGCTTTGGCGCCGACTTCCGGGTGAATCCCAAGACCACGCTCAGCTACACACAGTCGCTGCAGTACGACACGAACGCCACTACGTACGGCCTGAACTCCTTCAACTCGTATCCGCTGTCGAATGGAACGCTGGTGAGCCTGGGGCTTCCGTGGTTTAACAGCGGCAGCCCGTGCAGCGCGCCCGTCAAAAACGGAATCGCCAATCCCACGTGCAACGGCTTTCTGGACTACAGCTTCTTCCAGCATGTGAGCACCTTCATCCCCACGGAACAGATCAACCTGCGGTCATCGTCGCTGAAGTGGCTGGACTTCAACGGTCAGTACCAGTACAGCCACGCCAACATGAACACGCCACAGACCGAGCTTTTCAACGGTCTGGTCAGCCGCACCGGGGTGCTGGGTTATGACACTTCGGGCAGTAATGCCAACGCGAAGTGGAATACTTCGTCCGCCGACGTTTCGGCGACCATCCACGTCAGCGACCGGCTGCGCCTGGTCGAGACCTTCCGCTTCCGCAACTTCAGCGTGGCCGGCAATCTGCTGGACCTCGAAACCAACTTCTTCAACGCCGCCAGCCTGGGCTCGGCATCACTGTTGCAGCCGATTGCCACCTTTCCGCCGACCCTGCTTACTCACGCCTCCGGTTCGCCGGCCGACATCATCAACGAAATCAGCTCGAACCTGATCGGCCAGAACACGAAGGAGAACGACTTCCAGGTGCAGTACGATGTCACCCGCCTGTTTGGCGTGCGCGCCGGCTTCGATTACCTGCACAACACCATCCAGCCGGGCAACTCGTACAGTGCGGCGCTGGGCGATATCTATTTCCCGAACAACGCGAATCGCGGCAACTGCGTAGGCCTGCCCCTGAACCCAGACGGCAGTTGCACCTTCACCGGAGTGCTTGAGCCGTTTGGCAATCCTACGACCGGGATCAATACCTATTCAGGCGTGTTGGGCGCGTGGTTCCGCAAGGGCTCGGCTTTGCACGCCGACTTCGACGCCCGATTCGGCGGCGCCGACAACTGGATCTATCGCACCGACCCCCTGAAGTTCTTCAGCCTCAAAGGCAACGTCTCGTACGCGCCGCAGCCCTGGCTGATGCTGGGCGGCAACTTCATCTATGAGCGCTCCACCAACGACACTAGCGGCATTAACCTGAAGCAGCACAACTATGTCACCATGGCGACGGCGACCATCATGCCCGGCAAGCGCTGGGGGCTCGATCTGGCGTACAACTTCGACGCTATCCAGCAGAACCTGTTCCTCTGCTTCTCCGACGGCGCGCCCGTGGCTGGTGAGACGGTCTGCGCCGGGGACAGTACCTTGATGCAGACCTACGGGCTCTACGAAACACACACTCAGTACGGATACTTCGCATTACGGCTGTCGCCAATCGAGCGCGCCGAAATCCGCCTGGGCTACAACATCGTCGACAATCAGGGCAACACGACCGCCTTCAACGCGCTGCTGCCTCTGGGACCACTGGCCTCGACCTATCAGTCGCCCCTGGCGGCAGTGGATTTCCTGGTCCACAAGAATGTGACTTTCAAAGCCGGCTGGAATTACTACCAATACAACGAGGGTGCATTCGTAGGGCCAACTGCTCCGCGCTACTTCCACGCAAATAACACGACGCTCGCCCTGAAGTATGCCTTTTGACCAGAGAATCCGCCGGAGAAAGTTGCGCTAGAGCAACGACAGAAAAGCGGATTCACAAAAGAATCGGAGTGGCTTCCCGGACAGACCCCAATTGGTCTCCGGGCACGGTCGTCGTCGATTAAAGCTTGGCACCTCTGGCGACCGCCCCAAAGGTTTCGTTACCCCGCAAGCGCCCATCTGCAACGAAGTGTGTACTCGTAGTCTCCCATTCCGCTGCTAGGGATTTCCCTAGTGGCGCAACCCGCCGCTGACTGACGAAAATGGGACCACAATCGGGTGCAATCGACGCCCGCATCACGGATGGCGGAGGCTCGAGTGAGACTTCTCAGAATATTGCAGAGCACGACCTTCCTTTCAGTCTTGTTGGCGGCGCTGACCGTCTCCGCTCAGGTGGAAACCATCGACGCGCGAGCGCGTGGCACCAGCACACAAATGGGCGCGGACTTCGATGTCAAAGTCAGCATCGACCGGTATTCGAGTTCGGAAGACCGGGCGGTCCTGAAGGCCGCTTTCCAGAAGGGCGGTAACGACGAGCTGGTGAAGGCGCTATCGAAGATGAAAAGTGCAGGCCGGCTCCGCCTACCGGGCACGGTGGGTTACTCGCTCGCGTACGCGCGAAGCATTCCCACGCCCACTGGACGCAAGATCCGCTTCGTTACCGATCGTCCCATTGCTATCGCCGAGCAGTGGGGCATGACTCGCTCAGAGCAGTACAGCCTAACCGCAGGGGAGATTGACATTAACGATGGGGACAAGGACAAGAGCACAGGCGTGCTGTTTCCGGCGGCTAAGCTAAAAGTGAACAAAGAGGGCGATCTGGAATTCGAACTCTTCCAGAACCCCTGGAAACTGACGCACATTATCGACTGGAACAAGGGCACGAAGTGAATGCAGCCGTTGCCATACATCCTGGAGGTAAATCGCCATTTCACAAACGAACTCGGCCATTGGAAACTGCCGCAATTAGCAGAATACCGCTCTGGAATCATTGCGCCCATAATTTTTTTCAGCGGGAAACCGACTTTCGGATGCGTTGCGCAATGACATCCTCGCATATTATGCGAACCTCGATGCACCATTCGCGACGAAGCAGGACCCAAAGCTTGGCAAAATGTACTCGATGAACTGGGCAAACTGAAGTAACTGTTATCCATCCCATTGCTACGGGGTTATCTCTCGCGCGGAAGGTATACGTTCTTGTAGAAGGTTGCATCCCAAGACGCTCGCCCCCTCCAGATGCTTTGAGGGGTCTATGAGGAGGACATATGTTTCGAGCTCTACGTGAGTGCTCCTGCCTAGTCGCTCTCCTATTGCTCAATCTTTTCGGAGTGGCACAACAACGGCAAAGCGGTTCCGCCGATCAGATATGGAATCAGTTGGTTGCTGGCAACCACCGCTTCGCCACCGGAAAGAGTGTGCCGCACGACCTGCAAGCTCAAAGGGAGTCACTCACCAAGACGCAACATCCACAGGTCGCGGTGCTAAGTTGCTCCGACAGCCGTGTCCCCCCGGAGTTGATTTTTGACGCAGGGCTAGGTGATCTGTTCGTCGTGCGCTCTGCCGGTGAGGATGACGATGCCATAGTGATCGGGAGCCTCGAATACGCCGTCGAACACCTCGGTTCAACGGTGATCGTGGTGATGGGACATGAAGGCTGCGGTGCGGTGACGGCAGCCTGTTCTGGAGGGAAGTCGGAATCGGAAAATCTCGAAGCAGTTGTTAGTCCGATCGCTCCCTCGTGCACCAAGATGGATCGCGCGAAGCCAGAGAATCTTGATCTGGCGGTACGTGACCACGTCCACAGGGTTTCCCAGGAGATAGTGGCGAGGAGCGAACTGCTGCGGAAAGCCGCTGAAGAACACAAGATCGCTATCATTGAGGCCTATTACTCCCTCGACACTGGAGAAGTAACCAGGCTGCATTGATAGGCAGAATTGTGCCGAGCTGGGAGTCTCTGATCCTGTGATCCAGCAGATATTGCGTCATGAGGACGCCTCGACGACGCAGAGGTTCTACCGCAAGACCCGCCCCCCGGCGGTCACGAAAGCAATGAAAAAACTCTCCAATCGGCTGTCAGTCGTTATTCAGTCCAAATCTACAACGGACAAACAACGGACAGTCTTTTCAGATAGCTCGTAAGTTAATGATTCTAGTGGCGGCGGCTGGACTCGAACCAGCGACCTACGGATTATGAGACCGTCGCTCTAACCACCTGAGCTACACCGCCAAACGGTCGGACGCGGCGCAACGGCAATCGCAATTGCTTCAGGCGAGAAACCTGATCGAGAGACGATCGCTGCGCTCGACGCGCATTTGCGAATGCCTGACGAGTTGAAAACCGCGCTGACTAAAATAGCCGGGCATCACCGCACCCGGCCCCAAACCTAGATTTTAGAGTTGCGCTTTTGCGCTGTCAAACCAACGCGAAGCTGGCGCCTGCCCTTCTGGCTGTCGTTCTAAATTGCAAATGAATCGTGGTCTACGAGTCGCAGATAACTATGGTTTACTTTAGATGTAGAGTCGCGAACGCGACGATCCTGTCACCGCCTGGCGCGAACAGTGCTGCACGACGGAGTGGTTCCCGTCTTTAAAGATAAGCTTCAATTGCAACTGAGAGGGCCGGCCAGATACCATGCCTCGATTGCGCTCGACTGTGCAGTGCCGCCTCCTGCACTGGCTGTTGTTCGTAGCTTTGGCAGGCGCCGCGGGTGGGCGCAAGAGAACGCTCCCTCCGCAAATCCAGCGCCGCAAGCACCCGATGCACCGGACACGTTCTTTGAGCATCCGCAAACTTCAAAGTGGTGGGTGTCGGGACAGGCCAATTTCATCTTCCAGGCGAACGGAGCTTTCTACGCCCAGTACAGCGGTCGCAACAGTTTCAAGAACACGCCTGACACGGCGCTGTCGCGCGTACTAACGCTATATGCCGCATACGAATTCACCCCCAAGTCGCAGATCTACCTGGATGTAGAAGAGACCGGCGGCCGCGGTTTGAGCGAGGCGCTGGGGTTGGCCGGGTTCGTGAACCTCGACGTTGTACGCAATCCCACCCTCGGCCAGCAGCCCTACATCGCGCGCCTGTTCTGGCAGCAGATCGTACCGCTGTCGCGCGAGAAAATCGAATCTGAGCGCACGCCCTTGTCGCTGCCAACGCAACTTCCCGTCAAGCGGCTGAGTTTCCGCTTCGGCAAATTCTCGCTGGCCGACTTCTTCGATAACAACATCGGCGGCACGAACAGTCATTACCAATTTCTGAACTGGGTGGTCGACAACAATGGAGCTTACGACTACGCGGCCGATACCCGCGGCTACACCATCGGTGCCATCATCGAATTGGACGAGCGCAACTGGGCGCTTCGTTTTGCCGAGACCCTGATGCCCAAGGTTGCCAATGGCCCTAACCTCGATGCCGATGTTGCGCGCGCCCGCGCCGAGAACGTCGAGCTGGAGCTGCGTCCGCAGCTTGCCAAGAATAAAGACACGACGTTTCGCTTCTTGAATTACGTCAACCACGCCAATATGGGCGACTACGAAGAAGCCGTCGCACTCTACCTGCAAGGGATCACGCCTACACCAGACGTGATCGCGACCCGCAAGCAGGGCACCATCAAATACGGCTTCTGCGCAAACTTTGAGCAGGAGTTCGTGAAGGACACCTACGTTTTCGGCCGCTGGGGATGGAACGAGGGCCAACACGAATCGTTCGTTTATACCGAAGACAACGAGGAGATCGAGGCCGGAGTTTATTCGCGCGGGACAAACTGGCATCGCAGCCTGGATCGGGCGGGCGCCGCTTTCGCCTCTAGCGGTATTTCCAAGGCGCACCAGGCGTACCTGGCCGATGGCGGCCTGGGATTTCTGCTGGGGGACGGCGGTCTGAGCTACGGCCGCGAAACCATCGAAGAGGTTTTCTACACTGGACACGTGTGGCGCGGACTGTTCCTGGCGGGAGATGTCCAGCACATCAACAATCCCGGTTACAACCGCGTGCGCGGCCCGTTCACCGTGCCCGGCGTGCGGCTGCACCTGGAATTTTGATCACCCAATTGTCACACCGCGATCGTGTGGCGCAACGTCGCCGACAGCTCTTCCGGATCGTCCACCGGCGGCTGGCACGCGAAATTGGTGCAGACCACAGCCACGGACTTGCCCTCTCTGAGCGCCGGTAAATTCGGGATAGTTTCCGCCAGCACCGGCGGCAGATTCTGGTGCACGGCTTCGCTGTCAGTCAAATGCACAACCAACTTGGTCAGCGAAAACGGCGCGATCGCAGCTTGCAACAGTGCGGCGGCTCTTTCGTCTTCCCCGACCACGACGACCTGCGTGTGCGGTCGCGAGAGCCAGGTTGCCGCGATGCCGTAGCTCCCGGCATAAATCCCGAACTGCTCGGCCGCGCCGGCGAAGACCTCCAGTGTCTTCTGGGCGTGCTCGCGATAGCTGCTCACATTCGTGTAGGCGTGCAGCCGGAGCAGAGCGATGGCAGCACACGGATTACCCGCAGGGGTGGGCGCATCCTGGAATGGCTTGCGCCGCGCCGACAGCGCTCCGAGTTGCAGCCGGTCTTCGATCGTCGCTTCCGTATCGAAGAATCCCCCCGCGACCGGATCGGCGAAGCGGCGTACCATCTGGTCGGCAATACGACGCGCGAAATTGAAGTAGCTCATCGCGCCGGTGATCTCGTACGCATCCAGGCAGGCCAGCGCGGAAAAAGCATAATCGTCGAGCATGGCGCGGATGAAACGCACCTCTGCGTTTGGGTCGGAGTAGGCGATTACGTGCGACATGCCACGCTCCTCGTTCCACGCTTCCGACAGGATGCGGTCGAGCGATCGCAAAGCGAATTTGCGCGCATCGTCAAGCCCGAGCACCTGCGCCGCCTGCAAATATGCCGACACGCAGAGCGCGTTCCAACTCGCGTAAACCGTCTTGTCGACAAATGGCGTCGGGCGCTCCAGCCGGGCAGCGTAGAGCTTCGTCTTGGCGGCGGCGAGCAGGTCGAGCGCTTGGTTCACCTCGATCCCCATTCGCGACGCGACTTCCTCAGGCAGCGCGCGCACCCACAGAACGTTCTTGGCGGCATTGTGGTGCATCTCGCCCGTCGCCTCAATGTCATAGTGCAGCGCCGCGGCCTCGAACTCCGCATCGCTCAGGACCGCCTTGGATTCATCGCGCGTCCAGGTAAAGTAGTCGCCATCGTCATCGAGGTTGATGTCCGCGTCCTGCGACGCGTAAAAGCCGCCGTGCTCGCGATCGCTGAGCCACTCATCCATCCAGCGGATAATGTCGCGCGCGACGTGCGCGTAAAACTCGAAGCCGAAGACCTGGTATCCGTGCACGTAGTTCTTCAACAGCTCCGAGTTGTCGTACGCCATCTTCTCGAAGTGCGGCACCGTCCAGTGCTCGTCCACGGAATAGCGATGAAAGCCGCCGGCAAGCTGGTCGTAGACGCCGCCGCGCGCCATCTTGCTCAGCGTGGTTGTGACCACCGTGGCCACGCGTTCCTCGCGCGTGCGCGTATACCAGTCCATCAGCAAGTCAAGCGCGGCAGGATGCGGAAACTTGGGCGCGCCGCCAAACCCGCCGTTCTTCTCGTCGAAGATGGGCAGCGCCGATTGCACCATTACCCCGACGAGTCGTGGTGACAACTCGGTTTGCCGTCCCGCGAAATTTTCCGCATTGTTCAGAACACCCATGGCTTCGTCGGCCGACTTGAGCACTTCATCGCGGCGCTCGCGATAGGCATCGGCGATGGCCAGCAGGATTTTCTTGAAGCTCGGCCGTCCCCACTGATCGACCGGAGGAAAATACGTTCCACCATAAAATGGGCGGCCATCGGGCGTGAGAAACACAGTCAGCGGCCAGCCTCCGGTGCCCGAGATCGCAGAAATTGCAAGCTGGTAACGGCTATCGAACGTCGGGCCGCTCGTCACGATCGACCTTCACCGCGATGAAGTCGCGATTGATAATTTCGGCGAGCTCAGGGTTCTCGTAGGATTCGCGGTCCATGACGTGGCACCAGTGGCACCACACCGCGCCGATATCAAGCAGGATGGGCTTGTTCTGGTTTTGCGCAGCGGCGAAGGCCTCGTCGCCCCACTCGTGCCACTGGATCGGCTGATGCATGGCCGAGCGCAGATAGGCCGATGAGGCGCGCGCCAGTGAGTTGGTCGCGTCAGACATGAGGGTTCAGTCTAGCAGGGAAAGGAGATCGGCTTCCTGCAACAGAACTCACTCACCACGGAAGCACGGAACTCACGGAAGGGGTAAACTTCAAAAACTTCCGTGTTTTCTGTGCTTCCGTGGTGAAAAAAAGTGGCGCATGTATCCGCATGTCACTAGCGATCGGCCCTGCAAACTGCTGTACAAAATTCGATCGGGGAGACTGCCGTGAAGAGTCAGGAAGCTTTAGGAAGAATCCGGCAAGGCATAGCGAAGTTTCAGCGCGAGATTTTTCCCGCGCGCCGCAAGCAATACGAAGAATTGGGGCACGGGCAACAGCCCATCGCCATGTTCTTCACCTGCGCCGACTCCCGCATTGTGCCAAACCTGTTAATGCAGACTGAGCCGGGAGAGGTGTTCATTGAACGGACGCCGGGAAATATTGTCCCGAAGTACAGCGACCATGTCGGCGGCGTGACCGCGAGCATGGAGTATGCCATTCAGGTGCTGCATGTGCCGTTAATCATCGTGTGTGGGCACACGGATTGCGGCGTCGTGAAAGCGCTGCTGAACACGGAAAACGCCGCCGGAATGCCGGCGCTGCAAAGCTGGATGCGGCACGCGCTGCCGGCGCGCGAACGGTTGCTGCGCGACCATGCCGGCGCCGCACACGAGGAGAAGCTTCGATGGTTGACGCAGTATAACGTCCTGGCGCAGCTCGAAAATCTCAAGACGCATCCCGCGGTCGAGGCCGGTTTGGGACGCGGCGAAATCGAAGTGCAAGGTTGGATTTACGATATTGCGAAGGGTTCCGTCTTCGCAGCCGACCCGGTCACCGGCGCTTTTCAGCCACTCTCATCGCCGGAATGAACTTCATGCAGTTTTTTCTTACTGGTAAGATTCATGGCTATATTCTTACCAGTAAGATTTTCTTGCACCAATCGGGGCGCTTCTACTCATGTCGCGAGCCGCTCCATCCGCATAACCGACGGGCAAAAGAAATGGCGGCCCACGAGGGAGCCGCCAATCTTTTTCCGCGCAGGCGCGGCGCCATTACTTCTTCAGGGTCCGAATATAGCCGACAAGGTCTTTAATCTGGGCATCAGAAAGCGTGCCTTTGAAGCCCTTCATCTTGCCTTTGCCATTGGTGATGACATTGGTTATGTCGCCATCCGACATGCCCTGCACGTCGGCGCTGCCGAGCGGCTTCATGCCCATCGATTTCGCCATGCCTTCGCTGGGGTTACCGCCGGGACCATGACAGCCCTGGCACTTCGCTTTGTAGTCCGCGGCGGCGTCAGCCGCGGCAATAGGGGGTAAGGCAAGTGCAAGTAATATGCTAAACAGCGCGATACGGGTGAACCACTTCGTTCTCATCAGGTTCTTCTCTCCTTAAGTAAGCGCTTCCCCGGGCGCGGAAATTCGATAAGCGCTGCTAATTACGGCAAAGTCAATGTACTCCTTGGAACCGCCTGTTCGCCAGATAATTGTCTGCGCTGCGCAGCACTTGCCATTCCAGGTCGCCGGCAGCACCTTCCGAAAACGCTTGTTCCAATTTGGGCTTGACTCGGTGCGAAAACACCCCGTGGCCGGGTGATATGCCGCTGGGAACGGTTCGGGGCGGCTTAGTTGCCCTTTCCCATTCTGGGTAAGTCTCTCGAATACCGTGGTTTAGCAGCCATGTCCGTCCTTCACGGATTTGGCATTCCCGATGCTTCCATACCAGTAATGCGCTCAAGGAGAGGTGCCCGTGGAACCTACGTTAGCCGTCATCGGACTTAACTTTCGCACCTCACCGGTAGCCGTCCGGGAGCGTTTCTGGATCAGCCCCGAGCGACGCTCCGCAGCCCTGATTCAACTGGTGCGCTCCGAAGGCATCGAGGAAGTCATTGTTCTGGCCACCTGCAATCGGACCGAGTTCATCGTCTGGGCCAGCGACGTGCCGGCCGCTGCCAATTCCGTGCTGCGGTTTCTTACCCAGGAATATCAACTGAAGCTCTGCGAGTGGTCGCATTTTTACCGCCTGATGGATGACGTTGCCCTGACGCATATCTTTCGCGTGACTTCCAGCCTGGACTCGATGGTGCTGGGCGAGCCCGAAACTGTTGGTCAAGTGAAGGACGCATGGGCGCAGGCACAGCAGGCGGGTACCACCGGACGCTTTCTCGATGCGGTGCTGCAAAAAGCACTCACCGTTTCAAAGCGCGTCCGGACGGAAACCGCGATCGGATCGTCGGCCGTATCGGTGCCTTACGCGGCGGTCGAGCTGTCGCGGCAGGTTCTGGGCGATCTGAGCGGGCGGGAACTGCTGCTCATCGGAGCGGGCAAGATGAGCGAGCGCGCCGCCCACTACCTTATGAAGGCGGGCGCCAATCGAGTGAAAGTGATGAACCGCACGGCGGCGCGCGGCGAGGAATTGGCGACCCAGCTGGGCGCGACCTCGGTGTTGTGGGAAAACCGGATGCAGGCCTTGAAGACGGCCGACATTGTCGTGAGTTCGACCTCGTCTTCGCACGTGGTCCTGACCCAGGGGCGACGCGGAACAAATCGCAGCCGCGCGCAAGCATCGGCCGGTGGTGATGATCGACATTGCGGTGCCGCGCGACATCGATCCCGCGGTGCGTGAAGTGAAGGACATATATCTGTTCGACATTGACGACCTGGAAAGCGTCCTCAACCGCAACTCCGCTGGCCCGCAGGTCGCCGCCGAAGCCGCCGAGAGGATCGTGCAAGCCGAGGTGCAAGGCTTCCGTTGCAAGTTGATGGCGGAGCGGGTTGTGCCCACGATTGTGGCTTTGCGTCACCGTCTGGATGAACTTTGCCAGCAGGAATTGGAAGTTCTTCGCAACGAATTCGGGCCATTCACGGAAGACCAGGACCAGACTCTGACCGCGCTCACCGCGCACATAACGCGACGTATCGCGGGCTCACTGGCCCGGGAACTGAAGGAACTTCCCGAACCTGCGGAACAGGAGATGCTGACCGCGGCGGTGGGAAGACTATTTCACCTGGAGAGTCCAGTAGGCGTGGGGAAGAATTAACGCTTGGCAGTTGGCAGTTGGCACTTAGCAGTTGGCACTTAGCAGTTGGCATTCGGCGCTTGTTAACTGGCAAAACCTAAGCGAGATTTTTCGCGATGAACACAGCCATTTAAGGCATAAGAGCTTTGGCCAAATGCCAAGTGCCAAATGCCAAGTGCCACAGCGAAACAGGAGTTATCATAGTATGTCCAATCTGCGCAGAACAACAAAAAGAGCACTACCGGATTCACCACCGCCCAAGCGTATACCTTGGCGGTCATCACCCTTTGCATCGGTATTGCCATGGGCTACTTCGGTCGCGGCTCGGCGACCATGCCATCGGCAACCGATAGCGCGCAAGCAGCCGCCCCTGCCGCGATGGGTAGTACGAGTAATACGCCCATGGGCGCAGCCCAGCTTCCGGGCATCGGCTCGCCACAACAACAGCAGGGGGCTTCTCCTGAGGCGCTCGCCAAGGCTGCCGAACCGTATCTGGCGCAACTGAAGCAGAACCCCAACGACTTCGACACGCTGTCGAAACTTGGCAACGTTTACTACGACGGCCAGGCTTATCCCCAGGCAATCGAGTACTACGAGAAGGCCCTCGCCATTCAGCCCAACAATGCTGATGTGCGCACGGACATGGGCACCGCGTACTGGTACACCGGCAATGCGGACAAGGCCATCGCGAACTTCGAAAAGGCGTTGGCGGTGAGCCCGAACCATCCTGGGACGCTGTTCAATCTTGGCATTGTGAAGTGGCAAGGCAAGAACGACCCCAAAGGCGCGGTAGTGGTATGGCAGAAACTCCTGGCTACCAATCCCGACTATCCCCAGAAGGACCAGGTGCAGAGTTTAATTGAGCGCGCAAAAATGCACGGAGCCGGCCCGAGCAAAGGTTAGTTTCGTGTGCGGTCGCTCACCCCGGGACGATGCTGGCGCAGAGCTCGTCCCGGGTTTTTGTATCCGGGTTCATGAGCTGACGTGAAGTACCTTCCCTCGCCGGCCTCGACCTCCCACCCATCCCAAAAAGCATTGGATGACTGGGCCCTCGGTGCGACGGAGCTGGGTATAGAATTGGCGCCGTAAGTCAGCTAACCCAATCCCGCCTCCTCCGATCTTGCCGAGGACCTTCCAAGCTATAGCGGCCTTCGACTCCGCGAATGTCGCGCGTCCGCTCCGCGCACGATGAGGTCTCAAAGTTACAACATTCTTCGCAACCCTCGGTGCAACGGGGGAGCCCAGGCTTATCCAACCTTGGCGAAGGCCCAAAACAGCGTTGCCGACAGGATGATGGCGGCCGGCAGCGTGAGCACCCAGGCCATGATCAGGTTGCGAACCGTTCCCCACTGCAAGCCGGTGCCGTTGGCAGCCATGGTTCCCGCCACGCCCGACGACAGAATGTGAGTGGTGCTCACCGGCAGGCCATACATGTCGGCGGCAAAGATGGTCGCCATGGCCGTGATTTCGGCCGCGGCGCCTTGCCCATAGGTCAGGTGGTCCTTGCCGATCTTCTCGCCCACGGTGATCACGATGCGCTTCCAGCCAATCATCGTGCCCAGTCCCAGCGCCAGCGCCACCGCAACTTTGACCCACGTGGGGATGAACTTGGTGGCGTGGTCGATGTGCTTCTTGTAGTTGGCGAGCACGGCCTCGTCCTGCGCGGAGATCGCTTGCAGATGCGTCTTCTGCACCGTGCGGAGGGCTTCGCTCACCAGGTACATGTCGTTGCGGAAGTTGCGTACCTGATCCTGCGGGATGTAGCGCAGCTCTTTGTAGTTGGCGGTCTCGGTAGCGATGCCGTTGATCATCTCGCGCAGGGCGAGCATGGTGTTGTCGTTGAACTGCTTGGTGCGCACGTAGGCGGCGACGTCGTCACGTGGATCGCCGACCACCGCGTCCGGCTTGATGTATTTGTCGAGAACGTTGGCCGCCTGTTGCGAAACGGCGATAAAGTCCGCCGATTGCTGCGGCGTGATGGCGTGGTTCAACGCGTAAGCCGTCGGCACCGTGCCGATCAGGATCAGCATGATCAGGCCCATGCCCTTTTGCCCGTCGTTGGAACCGTGCGCAAAGCTGACGCCGGTGCAGGTCAGAATCAGCAGGCAGCGAATCCAGAACGGCGGCGGCGCGTCGCCTTCCGGCGCTTTATAGAGCCGGGGATCGCGGATGAATACTTTGGACAGCCCCAACAGACCGGCGGCCACCGCGAAACCGACGATGGGCGAAAATAGCAGCGATTTGCCGACGTTCAGCGCCTGGCCCCAGTCAACGCCGCTGGTCGCCGTGTGCGCCTGCATCAACTGGTTGGCGATACCCACGCCAATGATGGAGCCGATCAGGGTGTGCGAACTGGAATTCGGAATTCCGAAATACCAGGTGCCGAGGTTCCAGATGATGGCCGCGGTGAGCAGCGCGAACACCATGGCGAATCCCGCGCCGCTGCCGACCTGCAGGATCAATTCAACCGGTAGCAACGAGATGATGCCGAAGGCCACCGCTCCGGTGGAGAGCACGACGCCGATGAAGTTCCACATGCCCGACCAGGCGACCGCGATGTGCGGATCGAGCGAGTGGGTGTAGATCACCGTAGCGACTGCATTGGCGGTGTCGTGGAAGCCGTTGACGAACTCGAAGCCGAGCGCCACCAGCAACGCAACCCCCAGCAGAACGAAGGGGAAGATCGAGGAAGAGTGCACCACGGCAAGGTCGGAGATGAGGTGGTAAGCCGCATACACAAAACCGATGGCCAGCGCTCCGAGGAAAACGGCGGAGCCGATCATTCCGGGAGACTTGGATAACTTGGCGTGAACGGCACTGGTAACCGGCGCCGGTGCAGGAGCGGCAGAGGGTAAGGGCGAGGCAGTCGCCATGCTAAGGTCCTCTTATTGCTAGATTTTCTGAATGGCCCGAGGGCTACGTGTCCCCGAACGTTACAACGCCGGTACTACCCGAATCATTAAAGGAGCGTTAATGGACGGTGAATTTTGCCGATGCCGCCGATGCTGCGGCCTATCAACCGCGCTTAGTCGTGTGTGCGCCGGTAATGCCGACGGGCCTTGGCGCGATTACCGCAACTCGTCATGTCGCACCAGCGGCGACTGCGGTTCCGGCTGCGGTCGAGAAAAAGCCACTGACAATCGGGCGCCTCGCAGAAGCGCACAATCTTGAGCTGGTCCGACGTCAGCAGGTCAGTCGCCGCCTGCGCCACCGGCCACAGAAACCGGTCCAAGGGGTTTTTGTCGTTGGCGATCCACTCCCAGATGTAGCCGCCGTTCGCGGGCGCGAGCTGGCGATGCCGCAGCGCTTCAATCGCAAAATCATTGATGGTCTTGAGGTCGGCAGCGGACACGATTTTTCGCTGCACGGTGGCCGCGAACACCCGGTAAACGGACTCGCGCAGCTTAATGACTTTTCCGAAGCTGCGGCGAGTTTCGGAACCCGGCGCAGGGTACGGCCGTGAAGTGCATTCGCGGTTTTCAACGAGATTAATTTCGACTGGCGCAGAAACGAAACGAATTCCGGATAGCTCTCCAGGTGGTCCTTGCGCCGGACAGGATCATCGCGACGGCTGACCGTATTCGCGAGGTCGAGCGCCAGGTGTCCGCCGGAGAGGTCAAATTGATATTCCAATTTTTGGCTTGCTGACACCACCTTTTTATTGTAACTGGTCATGCGCAGTTGGCCGGTTAGGGAGGCTCCGATTAAGTCATGGCGAAGGCCTCAGCCATGCCGCAGTATTTACGGACGGCCGCCCCCTGCAAAGCTAGATCTGATCAGACCCCGATTAGCTGATAGGGCCAACGACGGCGGGAATGGGTTTGGCTTACAACAGCAACGTCAGGAGCATGATGGCATCGGAGCGGGCGTACACGGCGTGAGGCAGATTGGCCTCCATGAAGACCCATGACCCGGTAGACAGCTCCTTCTCTTCGCCATCCAACGTAAAGCGGACCTGGCCTTGCAAAATCTCGACCATGGCCGCGGACGCCGCCGTATGGCGCGACATCTCCTGCCCACCGGCCAGCCCGAAGAGCACGATTTTCGCGCGCTCATCCTGATGAATGGTGCGGCTGAGCGTTCCGTCGTTGGGGATTTCGATGGTTTTCCGAAGGTCGTCGATGGCGATGTAGTTGGGCATGCGCGCGCGCCTCCAAAGGCAGTGGATAGTGGGTAGTGGATAGAAAATCCGCGAGCGGCGCTAAGAATTTGCCGCTATGGACAAGCTTGGTGAGCAGACTACACACCCACTATCCACTATCCACCAGCCTTTACGGCGTGTCCACCGCGTATGGGTCGCGCCGATGGCGGAGTTTCTTCCACACCGTGGGAGCGAACTCGTTGAAAGCGTCGGACAGGAAACGCGCGCCAAAGCCCTCGCCGCTGCGGATGAGGGCGTGCTGCACGTTGGATTCGCTGGGCACACGCCAGGTGTTCGACAAGAAATTGTTGCCGAAGATAGCCAGGTAGCGGGCAAATGCCAGGTGCCGCTCTCCATCCGTGCGGTACGCCCGAAAGGTGAGATCAACAACATTCCGCAACTGCGCGTTAAAGGGCTGGTTGACGGTATGGTGGTAGCGCGGATCTTCGCCCCAGATTGCCCCCATGCCGGCTTCGATGGCATTGCCGGTGGAGACGCCCGTCAACCGCATGCCATAGCGCTGCCCGAAGCCGGCCCAGTGCGTTCCGTATTCGTGCGGCCAGTCGCCGGCGGTGCCAATGCCGGCAGAGAACAGGCCACCGACCAGGCTCTTAGGCCCAACCGTCGCCCGCGTGAACCAATCCAGCCGGCCGTCTGCGGTTATGGGGTGGTAATCGGAAGGCGTTGCCGGGACTGCGGGCACGTGGTTGTAGAGCATGGGTTGCGCATTGCTGCGGCTATCGGATTCTGCGGTCTGCGCACTCGCAGGCGCTAAAAAAAGTGTGGCAGCGCACAGGCCGGACAGAAACGACAATCCCACCTGCACCAGCTTGCGGCTTGAGCCCACCCCTGCTCCTGACGGTACAAGAATTCTTCCTTGTTTTGACGGCAATTCTAGGACTTCGGTTGCCGCAGATCGACGAGGGGGCGCGAAGGTAATTCAACGATACGGGTAGAAGATGAAGAATAATAGTGACAGAGCAGTCAGCACCCACAGCCCGGGCCGCAAGTGCTGCGCCTTGCCCGCAACTAATTTGCAGATCGGATACAGGACAAACCCCGCACAAATGCCGATGGCAATATTGAAGGTGAACGCCATGAGGGTAACCACGGCAAAGGCGGGTATTGACTCGGTGTAGTCAGTGAAGTCGATGTGGACGATGGGAGCGAGCATGAACAGCCCGACGATAATCAGCGCCGGGCCATAGGCGATGGCGGGAATGGCTGCGACTAAAGGCGCAAAGAACAGGGTCAGCAGAAAACAGCTTCCGGTGACGAACGCGGTCAAGCCTGTTCTTCCGCCGGCCTCGATTCCGGTTGCCGACTCGATGAAGGCGCCGGAGGTGGTGGTACCGAGCACGGGCGCCAGGCAAGTGCAGATGGCGTCCACCAGCATGGGGCGTTCGATCTGCGGCAAATGTCCGTTTTGGTCGAGGAAGCCGGCGCGCGCCGACAGCCCGATAAGCGTGCCCATGGTGTCGACAAACGCCATGATGAACATGGTGAGCACTACCGGGAAGGCTCGCCATGCCAGCGCGCCGCGAAGATCGAGACGTGCGAAAAGAGGCGCGAGGCTGGGCGGCAAACTCACCAGATGTTGCGGCGCGGCCGAGACCTTCGCGAGATGGGCAACCACCGCCGTGATCAGAATGCCAAGCAAGATGGCGCCCGGCGCTTTGCGGATGATCAGGACTGCGAGCAGAACGAATCCGAAGATGGCCACCAGCGTAGGCGGCGAAGTCAGATGCCCGGGCTGCACCGGCGCACCCGGAACTCCCAGCCTCACCAATCCAGTTTCGTTCAGGCCGATAAAGGTGAGAAACAGTCCCATCCCGACGGCGAAGCTGTAGCTCAAAGAGGTGGGCACGCCCTCCACGATCCAGCGCCGAAGATGGAGTACGGTCAGCAGTAGGAACAAGACTCCGGCCAGGAAGATTGCCCCCAGTGCGGTCTGCCAGGGAATGCCCAGCATCCTGCAGACGGTGTAGGCGATGAAGGCGTTTTCGCCCATGTAAGGCGCTATGGCGAATGGCCGGTTGGCATAAAACGCCATCAGGTAACAGCCGATGGCAGCGACCACCGCCGTGGCCACAAAAGAGGGTCCTTCCGGAATGCCGGCGGCCGACAGGATCGCCGGGTTCACCACCACGATGTAGGACATCGTGGTGAAGGTAGTCAGTCCGGCGACAACTTCACGCCCGACGGACGTCCCGTGGCGATGGAAGGCAAACAGCCGGTCAAGCCAGCTCAAGCGGCGCTCCAAGATTGCTGTCCGGTGCTAAGGGCGATGATAAATGGAACCGAGACTTACGGCGCGCCACAGTCCCCAATTGGCTGACTGTGGGATTACGGCACAAAGGCGCTATCACGGTGGGCCTCCGTCGGAGTCGATGGTGGCACCGCGTTGAGAACCTGTTTGGCTTCCTTATCGCGACAACCTGCACCACAGTGTTCACTTGACAGGCGCCAAGGCTGCGCCAAATCAATTCCCCGATAACCGCAAGATTCTGCACTTCCCGTTCACAATGTCACATGTAAGTGACTGAATCCATTGTGTTGTTAACTGGAAGTCAACGTGCGCATCTTCTCTGCGAGTTAGGCCAACTCAAAACTCCGGAGGAGATATGAAAGTAAGAACCCTGCTGGTCGTAGTCGCGATGACACTCTTGTTATGCGCGCCTATGGCCTTCGGCCAGAATCTTCTGACCAATGGAGGCTTCGAAAGCGGCAGCTTCAGTGGTTGGACGACTGGCGGAAACTTCGAGGACACTGAAGTTGTAAGCGGTGCCTTTTATGTGTACACCGGCGCGCAAGAAGGAAGCTTCTATGCGGTTCTGGGACCGGTGAGCAGCGACGGCACCCTCAGCCAGTCGTTTGCCACGACCGCGGGCACACAGTACACCTTCAGCTTCTGGATCGCGTCAGTGGGCGACGATCCCTCTGATTTCAGCGCCTACTGGGACGGAACCCAAGTCTATAGTGCGACGGATCCCGACACTGGTGCCAATTGGTCACAGTTGACGTTTACCGAGACCGGCACCGGCCATGACACCATTCAGTTCAACTTCCGCGACGATCCGGCTTATATCGGCCTGGACAACGTTTCGGTAACGGCGCAGAGCGGTCAGGGCACAGTACCGGAGCCGAGCAGCTTCCTGCTCATGGGTTCGGGCGCGCTGGCGTTGGCTGGCGTCATTCGCCGTAAACTGCGCGGCTGATCCATAGCGAGTGCGGTAAGAGTATATTTGTTTTCTGCGGGGCGCTGAACCAGGCGCCCCGAATTTTTTGTCAGCAACGGCGGCATTGATATCATTGCCGAACTGTGAAACGGATGGGCGCCCTGAAATGGCTTCCGCCAGGCGCGTGGCGGGAACTGGTGTTGCTTGTTGCCCTCGCTGGCGCGACGGTTGCTGTGTACCGGCCCGTCGGTCGGCACCCCTTCAATTTTCTCGATGACCAGCCGTATGTCGTACACAATTCCAATATCACGCATTTGAATTGGGAAACCGTGAAGTGGTCGTTTACGACCTTTCGCGGGGCCAATTGGTTTCCCCTGACTTGGCTGTCGCACGCCCTCGATTACCGCTTGTTCTCGCTTCGCCCCGGCCGCCATCACGACACCAACCTGCTGTTGCATGTGTTCAACGCTGTGCTGTTGTTTTGGATACTGTCGCAGGCGACCGGGTATGCGGGACGAAGCTGGATGGTGGCATCGCTGTTTGCGCTCCATCCCATAAACGTTGAATCCGTCGCCTGGATCGCGGAGCGTAAGAACCTGCTGAGCATGTTTTTCTTCCTGCTCGCCCTGGGTGCTTACTACGCATATGCGCGCAAGCCGCAGGTTGGCAGGTACCTTGCCGTTGCAGGATTGTACGCGCTCGGCTTGATGTGCAAGCCCCAGATCATCACGTTGCCGTTTGTGCTGTTGTTGTGGGACTACTGGCCGCTGGAACGGGTCGCGCTTCGCAAAACGCCATTCGCTTTTCGCTTTTCGCCCTTCGCCAGAGGATCGATGTCCGCTCATCGCAATTCGGATTTCGTCAGAGATGAAGGCGTCCTTCTGGCAAAAAGCGAAGAACGAAGCGCTAAAAGCGACCCTTCTGGCGAACAGCGAACAGCGAATAGCGAAAAGCGATTTTCCTGGCTGCTGCTGGAGAAGTTGCCGCTGCTGGCGCTTTCCGCCGCCAGCGCGCTGGTCACGATGAAAGCACAAGCTGCGGGCGGCACCATGAGTGGCGCTGTCAATTCGTTTTCGTTTGCCTCACGTCTGGGCAATGCGGTTGTTGCCTACGTGCGCTATCTTGGCGATGCGATCTGGCCGGCGCACCTGGCATTCTTTTACCCCCACGCCAAGAACGCGCCGTCGGCATGGCAGCTTCTGGCTTCGTCCGCCTTACTACTGGTGCTCACCGTTCTGGCTATTCGCAGCCGTAATCGCCGCTACTTGGCGGTCGGATGGCTCTGGTACTTGGGGACCATGATACCGATGATTGGCCTGGTTCAGGTTGGCAGCCAGGCCATGGCCGATCGTTACGCGTATCTGCCGTTCATAGGGTTATTTCTGGCGGCGTGCTGGGGCGTGGCAGACTGGGCGGAGCGATGGCCTGCGGTGAGGATGTGGGTGCCTGCCGGTGCGGTCGCGGTCCTGCTATTGCTGTCCTTCGCTACGCGACGACAGGTTGATTATTGGTCTGATGACCTGACCTTATGGACGCACACCGCACAGGTCACCACGAACAACGGGTTCGCCGAGAACATGATCGGCGAAGACCTGCTGCGCGACGGCGATCGGGAGGCGGCCATACCCCATTTTCGCGCCGCAGCGGCCATGCGACCGGACGATCCTTTTCCTCACCTCCACATCGGCATTTATGAGGAAGAGCACGGCCGCCCGCACCAGGCCCTGCAAGAGCTCAATACCGTGCTCGCTATAACCGGGCCGTTCACCGCCTATACGCCGAGCCTCAGAAGCAATGCGCTGGTCTACATGAGCTTCGCGTACAACCAGCTTCACGACTATGACAACCAGCAGAAGTGCATGGAGATGGCGGCTCGACTGCAACAGCAATAGGGAGCACTCGATTCTGTCACATCGCGGGAGTGGCGCTCATTGGAAATCCGCGGCAAGGTGGGGCGTCACCTGTATTTTGCGCTGTGAATCCGACAGCTAGAGATGATCGCCCAGCTCGTCCACGGATATCTCGATCTCGCGAAGAATGGTTCTGAGCAGACCGGGGCCGATGATTTCGCCGGAGTGGACGGGCACGACGGTTGTCCTGCCATCTGGATGTTTGAGGAATGTGTGGCTGCCCCGAACTCGGAGCACCTCGAAGCCAATTTGCCCGAGCGTGCGTATCAGTTGCCTGCCTGTGATGCGGGGCAGCCGTGTCATACGGAGATCTGCTGAATGCCTACCAGCTCTAGAGGTGGGGCTGCATCTTCAACGTCCAGGCACAGCTCGATGGCCTCACGCACACGCTTCATGAGCGAGTCGAGTGTCTTCCCCTGCGTGTGGCAGCCGCGAAGAGCGGGGACGGTCGCCACGTAATAGCCTTCTTCGTCGCGTTCGATGACCACCGTAAATTTTCGTTGTGTTTTCATGTCTTAGGTCCCACCACGATTTTACCAACATCGAAATTGGAGCCCACCCTGCGCTCGATAATAGAATTGCTGGCGAGTGGTCGAGCCCCTACAACCAGAGCCTTCGCGAGCTGGGCGTGCTGGATTTCGCGATGTGGAATCTGCCGCCAGCCGTCTGGCGCACATCCAGCGGCTGGTACCGGCAGGCGTTTACAACTCGTTTTCTGCGCTCTTGCCGGGCTCGCCGAATGCCGACTCCACCGTGAACCAATTCGAGCGCATGGCCGAGGCCGTCGCGCCCGAACTGCTTACCCTGCTCGACCAACATCCTTCGCTGGTGCACTACGCCGTCATCGTCTTTGGCTACAGCTCCTGGCTGGGTGAAACCCTCATCCATAACCCCGATCTGTTTTACGGATTGCTGCGTGACCGTAACCTCGATCGCACCCTGGCGCGCGAGGAGTTCCTGGAGAGCTTCGCGCGGATGTGCTCGCGGTCGCTGGAGACCGACACGGCGGCTCTTGCTGGCGCGCTTCAAGCGTCGCGAGTATGTCCGCATCATGCTGCGCGACGTGTTGGGAATCGCGACGCTCGCCGAGACTACGGCCGAAATCTCCGCTCTCGCGGACGTGTTGATCGAAGGGGCGCTGCGCGAAGCGCAGACGCAGCTCCAACATCGCTTCGGCACGCCGCACTCGCTGGACGCGCATGGGCGGGTTGTCGATGCGCGTTTCGCGGTCTTGTCACTGGGCAAGCTCGGTGGCAACGAACTGAACTACAGCTCCGACATCGACCTGCTGTATTTGTATGACGGCGGCGAGGAGCCGGCCGGCGCGGAAATCTCCAATCGCGAATACTTCATCCGCATGGCGCAGCAAACCACGGAGCTGCTGGCGCGGCACACGCGCGAGGGGCCGGTGTTTCGCATCGACCTCCGCCTGCGGCCGCAGGGCGGCGAAGGCGAGCCGGCCGTTCCCCTCACCCACGCGGTCCAGTACTACTCGCGCGTGGCCCAGGATTGGGAGCTGCAGGCCATGATCAAGGCGCGCCACTCCGCCGGCGATGTAGGGCTGGCGCGCGAGTTTATGGCCGCAGTGCAGCCGTATGTCTATCGGCCGGAAGTGAACTTCGTGGCCATCAAGACCGCGCTGGATACGCGGGAGAAGATGGGAAGTCAACGCCGCCGCAGCCGGCTCAGGCCTCTTCAGCCGGGGTCGCGAACCAGCGGCGGTTTTCCGGTGGTTGGGGCAGAAACCGGTATCGACGTGAAGGTCGACCGCGGCGGCATTCGCGACATCGAGTTTCTGGTCCAGTGTCTGCAGCGCGTTTATGGCGGATCGGAATCGTGGCTGCGCTCGCGCGGAACGCTTTTCGCACTGCAGAAGCTGCATGACAAGGAACACATCAGCGGTAAGGATTTCCAGAATCTCACCAACGCCTACGAGTTCCTGCGCACGGTCGAGCATCGCCTGCAACTGCGGCACGGCCAGCAGACCCATCGGCTGCCGCAGTCGCGGCCGGAGATGGAGACGTTGGCCCGCAGTCTGGCGCGCGAGGGCACAACCGCGCCCACCCCGGAAGAGTTCGTCGCCCATGTCCAGCGGCGAATGTCGGCGGTCGCCGAAATCTATCAACGGGTGATCTATCGCGAGCAGAGCCAGGACCAGGGAGCGGCGGAGTTCCAGCTATGGCCCGAGGCGCCGGCTACGCCCGAGAGCACCTACAGCCAGATGATGCAGCGGCTGGCCATCGACTCGCCGCGGCTGCGCGAAATCGCCGCGCGCGTCGATCTATCGCAGCACGCGCGCCGCAACCTCGATCGCTTTCTCAGTTCGGCGGGAACGACCTCGGAGCGCTACGGCGCTGTCCTGCGCTCGCCCGATGCCGTGGAACGGGCGCTCACCATCTTCGAGTTCAGCGATTTGCTGACCGACATACTGGTGCGTCACCCGGAAGAGATCTCGCTGCTGCAACAGGTCGAGCCAAGATTAGCGCCCGGCGCCTGGGACTTGTTTGCTGCCGAGCCGACAGAGGGAGCTGCTGCCGACGATCCTGTGTTCGCGTATCTGGCTCGGGGCAACTTCGATGCTTCAGAAGCGATGGCGGTCCTGCGCCAGCAATATCGCCGGCGCGTGGTCCGGTCGGGAGCGCTCGATCTTTTTCACTTTCGCGAGGTGTTCGATTCACTGCGGGACAACACGGCCGCGGCGGATGCGGCCATCCAGGCGGCACTGGCCATCGCCGGCGCGCCTCCCGGATTCGCCGTCATGGGGCTGGGCAGGCTGGGCGCACTTGAGTTCGATCTGCTTTCCGATGCCGATGTGCTCTTTGTGTGCGACGAGGGCTGCGATCGCGAGGCCTTGCGGCGCTCGGCCGAGCGGCTCATGGAAGCGCTCACCGCATATACCCGCGAGGGCACGGTGTTCTCGGTCGATGCGCGCCTGCGTCCACACGGGCGGGAGGGCGAGTTGGTGGTCACGCCTGCGCAATTGCGGACATATTTTCGCGACGAAGCTCAGCCTTGGGAGGCCCTGACCTACGCCAAGCTGCGCTATGTGGCAGGAGACGTGGAAGCGGCGAACTGCACTTTTCGCGTGGTGCAACCCGGAATTGGAGAGGTGGCACGGCGCGCCGATTTTGCTGAACACCTGCGCGAGCTTCGCAATCGGCTGGAGCGCAGCGACAACGCGCAGAACGTGAAGACCGGGCCCGGCGGAATCTACGATCTCGACTACCTGGCGGGATGGCTGCAGGTTCGGCATGGGCTGTGGTTAGCGGGAAGCTTGAGCCAGCGCCTGCAACGGCTTCATGCCGAGGGGTTGCTGGGCATAGAGGAATACCGGAACCTGGCGGTCAGCGCGCAGTTTCTCCGCACCGTAGAACACGTAGTGCGACTGGTGACGGGCCGCGCGCGCAAATGGCTTCCCGTGGCCGACCACCCGCGTCGAGCCGTACAAAAGCTGTTGTGGAGGCTGCTGGGAGACGGTGACAGCTTCGATCCGGAGATGCGCCTGAACCAGGTAATGAAGCAGACGCGAGAGATTTACCGGAAGCACCTGGCGGCGGATTAGTACTTAACTCTTGGACTCACGGCGCTCGAGCATCCCGGCGATGGCGTCGAGCAGGGCGTCCGGACCTTCGCCTTTGGAAAGAAAGCCGTCGGAAAATTCCATGCCGATCGGCGGCTCGGCCGCGGCGGAAACGATAAGGATCGGTACATCTGGCTTGAGTTCCTTCATTTCCGCGGCGATCTCGAGTCCGCTCTTGTTGGAAAGGAAGTGGTCGGCAATGACTAGCTCGACGGGGTTTTCCTTGAAGAGATCCAAACCTTCTTCGCCCGAGGCAGCGGTGAGCACCCGATAACCCGCATTGGCGAGTACCATTTTGCGCACCCGCAGGGCAATCTCCGCGTCGTCAATGCAGAGAACGAGCGGATGGATGGAGGTGTCAGAATTCATGGGGGGCAGAATCAGGCAAGTATAGCGCGCCTACAGTCGGGGTCAACGCTGAAATCGTGTTCTGCCGGGAATTTTGGCGCTGCGGAGCGTCACCGCCAAGTGTAACCCAGCATGAATTGCAGGTTGGCGTTGAGGCCTGGATTGTGGTTTCCGATAGATGCGTTCGACAGGTGGTAAGCCTTGACGGCAATGTCCCACGAATTCGTTCCCTGGCGAAAGATCTGTGCGCCGATCTCAGCGCCGCTGGTGAAATTGATCTGCGAGGTGTCGCCCGGCGGCAGGTTGTGATTGCTGAACAGCGCTCCGCCGACGATGGCGGCGTAGGGCGCGACCTTGCAGCCGCTGGTGAAATTCCACTTCCACATGATGGGATCGACCCCACCGGCATACTGGCCGCCGTTGATCCAGTACTCGTCCAGCGGAATGATGTCGCCGCCCAATTCGAAGGTACCGCGAAAGATGCCGGAGCCATGCTCGTTGGTAAGCACCCGGCTCAACCGAAAACCAAGCACCAGGTTCTGTCCGCTGGGCGAACTGTCGACGGTGGTACCGCCGCCCATGAAAACCTCCTTGCTCCAGCCGGGGTGACGCAGGACATCGACGGGACTGTCAGTGGGCACCTGCGCCAGCAGCGGCGCGCAACTGAGGCAGCACAGTAGGGCGAGACGAATGGCTTTCTTCATTGGCTTTTTGGGCAATGGCAAAAATTAACAGGTTGTCGGCAGCCACGCAAACGAAATGATCCGCAATGCATTATTGAGAGCTGCACAATTAGTGTCCTGCTTGACGGTGGAAGCGCTGGGCTTCAGCCCGGCGAATCGTGAAGCGCGAATCACGGCTTTAGCCGCGGTGAACCTGGGCTAAAGCCTACTCATCTCGCCAAATTACGGCGCGGCTAAAGCCGTGCCCTTCCACCGTAGGACATTACTTAGACAGCAATCACTAGCTCAGAATTGTAACGAACTGCTAAGAGCGCAACCTCTCGCCGCATCGCGCGTTATTACATGCAGAAAGTCGACCCGGAGGTGAGTATGAAAAGAGCTTTACTGGCAAGCGTGTTTGGGCTGCTACTTGCCGTGGGAACGGCGGGCGCTGAAGTTGTGCGGTATGGGCCTCCGCCGGCTGCGCGCGAGGTCGTGCCGGTTCGTCCTGGCCCGCGTTACGTCTGGACGGGCGGTTATTACCGCTGGTATCACCACAGTTACGCCTGGGTTCCGGGACGCTACGTGGTTCCACCACGAGCGTACGCCGCCTGGGTGCCGGGATACTGGGCGTATCGGCCGCACGGCTACGTGTGGGTGCAGGGGTACTGGAGGTGAAGCAGTGGTCAGTGGCTAGTGGCCAGCGAAAGAAGGCGCTGCTGCAGTTATGCGTCAATGAATGCGAGCGGTCGGACTGTCCTGCGGCCTCGCGTTTGAACTGACCACTAGCCACTGGCCAATGCCTTGCTGCAACCGCCGCCCGTTTCTATCATCTACTTAGCAGATATGGGAAACACCTTTAAGACAACTTTGCTTCTGACCTCGCTGACTCTGTTGTTGCTGCTGATTGGCAGCGCCTTCGGTGAGCGCGGGCTGGTGTTGGCGTTCGGTTTCGCGGTGGTGATGAACTTCGTCTCGTACTTTTACAGCGACAAGATCGCCCTCGCCATGTACCGCGCCCAGCCGGTCACCCGCGAGCAACTGCCGCGCGCGTACCAAGTTGTCGAGAGACTCACGCAGCGCATTGGCATTCCAATGCCGAAAATGTATGTAATTCCAACCGATTCGCCTAACGCCTTCGCTACCGGTCGCAATCCGGAGCATGCGTCCGTCGCCATGACCGAGGGCATCCTCAACCTGCTGAATGACGAGGAATTGGAAGGGGTGCTGGCGCACGAGCTCGGGCATGTGCGCAATCGCGACATTCTCATCAGCTCGGTCGCAGCCACGTTGGCGGGCGCGATCACCATCCTGGCCAGGATGGGATACTGGGCGTCGCTCTTCGGCGGCATGGGCGACCGCGAAGAAGGTGAGCGCGGCGGCGGCTTTGTCGCGCTGCTGATGCTGATTCTTGCCCCGATCGCGGCCACGCTGATTCAGTTGGCGGTATCGCGGTCGCGCGAATATCAGGCCGATGCGACCGGCGCGCAGCTCACCGGCAATCCGTACGCCTTAGCCAGCGCCCTGCGCAAGCTGGACGCCTCCTCCAAGCAGATCCCCATGCAGGCATCGCCTTCCACCGCGCATCTTTTCATCGTGGCGCCGTTGTTGAGCGGCGTGAGTTTTGCGAATCTTTTCTCGACCCATCCGCCAATCGCCAAGCGCATCGAGCGGCTGACTGGCCGTCCGGCGGAATTGGACTACTAATTTTCGCGGTTCGCTTTTCGCTCTTCGCTTTTCGCCAGAGAGGCCTCGCCACTGATCGGATACCGCGAAACCTTGGGTGGTTGTGCGTCGGGTTCAATCAGCCAGACCTGAGCGCCGTTAGCTTTCCGCTCTTCGCTTTTCGCCAGAGAAGGCCCGCCGTAATAGCGAATCAGTTCTGCATCTTCGGCCGGACTCATGTCGCGCGCCCAGATCACCTGGGAGTCTTCGATGTCGGGCGCGTTGTACACCCATTCATCCAGGGGGTTGTGCTCGGGAGAGTATCTGACGATCGCCACTTGCCGCCCCGGCAATTGCTCCAAGGCAGCCTTGAGTTGCGCGCGCTCCCCGCCAAAATCTGCCGGACCGTACCAGTTGAAGTTCCAGGCCGAAGCCGGCCATTCGGGCATGCTGATGTGAAGCGGCCCGGCCAGCAGACGAACTCCACAAAGAATGACGCAGAGGGCTACGCTCATTCGAACCAAGCCCAGTCCTACACGGGTTCCCTCAAACTTCAACATACGCAAGTGGCGCATGGCCTGCAGGCCCAGCGCATAGAAAACCGCGGTAAATGGCGCAACATAATAGGCGAGAAAGAATATCTGCAGGAGCATGCCGATGGTCATGACCGCGATGCACAAGACCAGGAAGCGCGTGCGGCGGTCGAGCAACACCCGTCGAAACATAAACAACGGCCAGAGCAATGCCACTCCAGAGAAGAAAAGAATGCCTCGGGCAAGCTTCAGCAGCGTCTGCTGAACGAACCCTGGCAAGGTGCGGATTTCCGGAAGGGCCGCAAGTTCGTTCTCGTAATAGAAGCGCCGCAAGACTGCGTGCCGATAAGCAGGCTCCGGGCGTGCCGACTGCCAGACAAAATACGGGGCCATCGCATAAGTGGTGCGGTTTACAGTGTAGGGCAGCGTAAGCGGACTGCCGAAGACGCGATAGTTGTAGTAGCCCATCCAGGCGCCTGCCGCGATGATCAGCGCAAGCGGCGCAACGCTGAGCCGGAACAGCACCGCGGTACTCGGGCGATTCTTTCCGAAGAGCAGCCAGTGTCCGACGACGGCCGCTGCCGGCAGACAAAGAAGAAGGCCCTCATAGGGGCGAGTTCCGGCCAGCATTACGATTCCCAAGCCCAGCAATAACGCCGAACGCGGCCTGGGCGACTTGAGCAGTCGCGGAAACGCGCCTAGAACCAGTGCTCCACCAGTTGCCGCGATCGAGCCCGCGGTGTGATAGGTGTTGATCCAGCAACTGAACAGGCCCAGGCGCATGATTGCCAGGCCGCCGCCAAGCAGCGCCCATTCCGGTGGCAGCCACGCCTGCAGCATCCAGCAGATCGCGGCGCACATAAGCGCGGTCATGCATAGGACGCCAAACCACGGTTGCCCGGTGAGCGTCTTAGCGGCAGCCAGGACCAGCCCCTGCAACGGAAAGTACATGGACATGTAGGTTGGCGTCATGCTGATGTGAATGCTCTCGAAATGCGCCCACAGCGCGGGCGTGGGATTGGTCAACCGGCCTGATGCGAACGTGTC
>CAVQLZ010000015.1:0-52311 GCA_963713465.1 uncultured Acidobacteriaceae bacterium | reverse complement strand
GGACCGACCGCCGCATGGCGGAGTTCAAGGCAGGAGCGAATCGCCGGAATAGAAAAGGGCCGCCTGGGCGGCCCTGACTCCTTAGTCGTTGATTAGCAATTCCGCGGACTTACGGTGTGATCTCCCAGACCACGCCGCACCCTCTGTCAGCGTTCTTGATGTTCGGCAGCTTTTTCGTCCGAACCGTTGGCCGGAGCGGGCTTGCCCGGGTCGGCTGGGCCGTGAATCAGCACGTTGAAGGGTTCCCCGGAGATAATGCTCTGGAATTGATAGTAGCCAATGCTGTTGGTCGTGGTTAGTTGCGGACCCGGTGCGGTGGGCTGTGTGAGGGCCACGCCTGCACTCGCCAGCGGAACTCCCTGGACGCTGATGTATCCTGAGACGGCTGGGATTGGTGACGTGTTACATTCGCCGACGAGGCACGATACTTCCATCGTGTAGGTCTGGGTTCCGTCGTTTGTCTCTACTTGGAAGAATGCCATGAAGGTGCCGTCTTGGGTCGGCGTGAGGTCGATCGTGATGGTGGGATGGCCGCCCCCGTTGGTGCACTGCTGCGTTCCAATGTGAGTACCGTCCTGGAAATACACATCCATGCACACGTTGCTGTTGATAGTGCCGGTAAGAGTAGCGGACACTTGTATAGTGGTATCGGTATTGCCTTGGAAAGTGAAGGCATTGGAGTCGGTTATAGGATTGATGTTACCGGGGTACTGAGTGTTGAGGGTGATTTGTTGCGCGTTGGGGGGAAACGGGTACAGACGCTCCAGCGACAACGCATAGCTGATCGTGGCAGTCGAGGTTTCAGTAACATCAATCGTATAGGTGCCCGTCACAGTCAGCGCCAGGTTGACTCCAACGGCCGGATGGCCGCCGCCGTTGGTGCATCCCGAGAAGATGCTATGGGCGTTGGGGTCGTAGATCGTCATGCAGATGTTGGTTGGGACGGCGCCGTTTATTGCCAGAATTATGTGGTAGGTTTCCCCATTATTTCCATCGAACACGAAGCCATCGACATCTCCGGGAGACAGGAGAGTGCAGTTGGAGCCGATGTAGATCTGACCATCGGCGATGAAGTACCCTGAGACAGGTTCGGGGGGCAATTCGTGCCCTGCGCCAGCGCGGTACTGGGGAAGAGCAAGCAGACAGCCAGCGTCAAGGCCAAGGCAAAGATGGTGGATTTCAGTTTCGTAGTCATAATGATCTCCTTCAGATTGAGCTTGTCTTCACACGTAGTCGATGGTGCTTGTCAGCTTCAGCGCTTTTGAAAGCTATTTCGCCTGGACCGCGGGAGCCGCGGGAGCCGCGGATGCTACAGGAGTTGTGGGAGTCGCGTTGCAAGCGTCACGGGCTTCCGCAAGTCCCTCTTTTTTTCCCATGACAATGACCTTTGTGCCTTGCGTGCGGGCCTGCAGTTCATCGCCGTGCATTTTTTCTCCTGGGTTAAGCCCGGCGACGTTGCTTTCGACTACCTTATAGCGCTCTTTGCTAATCACTGCGCCCACTACGCCGAACAGCATGACGTTTCGGAATGTATGTCCTCCTTCGTGTTCTACGATCACGCACGGCTTCACAAGTGCGGGCGCCGGTGCCTGTGCTTGGGGCTGGATTTGCTGTTCCGACGCCGATGGCTGCTGCGCGAATACGGTGACGGAAACCATCAGGACTGCTATAGCTATCACTGAGTTCACGTTCTTCATTGGAGTATCCCTTCTCCTTCCCAAGCGCCATATATCTGGTCTTGGTAAAGGCCACTTTTTGAGCCGCACAAACCGGCAGAAAGCCCGCGATCAATGCGACGAACCAGACCTGATTGCCAGGCTTGAAGAACGCCAAGTTCTCATGGTCTCCGCTTCGGCGCGGCGTGTCATTCACGGTGCGGGCAAAGTGCGGCGGGCGCAAGTAGCATCGGTGGACGTTACGGTATCTTGCCCGCTAACTTGTTGAGTCGTTTTAGTGCTTGTCGGCTGGCCGGAGTAAGGCTATACTGCAAAACCATCTCAGGTTATCTGGCTGCCCACCGAAACAACTTGCCGGAAAGTTGGAGTGTCCATGCAAGACCGGGCCCTACAAATCCCTCCCGAGCCGGAGCAACCGGCCTCATGCCCGGCGATCTCATCGCAAGAGGTCGAGGCTGAGCTGGAGAAGATCCTGGCTTCGCCACTGTTCAGCCGAGCTCCGCGACATAGCCGTTTTCTGGAGTTTGTGGTCCGCAAGAAGCTTGCGGGCTTGACGGAGTGCGTCAAGGAATCCTTGATCGGCGTGGAGGTATTCGGGCGGTCACCCGACTACGATCCGGGGTCCGAACCTGCGGTGCGGGTGGAGGCGGGACGGCTACGGGCGCGGCTGGCTGAGTACTACAAAGACTTGGGCAGGCACGATCCGATCCAGATCTATTTGCCGAAAGGCACTTACGTTCCGGTTTTTTCTCGCAATGGTGTTACACCACCGTTGGAAGAGATATCGGAAGCAGGGCCGGTGGCGGACGCCTCACCATCGGAAAAGATTATTGTTGCTCGCGGTGATAGGTATTGGCGGCGCTGGCTGGCTGCTGCAGCCGTCGTGATTCTGGCGATTGTGGTGGTCACCTATTCCGTCTCGCGACCGAGGGCCAGGTTCAGCGAAAAAGACAGTATCGTGCTCGCCGACTTTGACAACAATGCCGGCGATGCCGTCTTCGACGATACCTTGAAGCAAGGACTCTCGGTCCAGCTTGAACAATCACCGTTTGTCGGCCTGGTCTCCGAGCGCAAGGTGAACGATACCTTGAAGCTGATGGGCCGCTCAGCGGGCGACCGTTTGACGCCGGAGGTCACACGCGAAGTGTGCCTGCGCACGGCCAGCACCGCCATGCTGACCGGCGCTATTGCCCGCTTGGGCAGCCAATACGTGATTGGCTTGACCGTAGTGAGCTGCGATAGCGGGGACGTGCTGGCGCAAACTCAAGAGCAGGCGGCGAGCAAGGAAGCGGTGCTGAAGGCCCTGGACGCGGGAGCGGCCAGCTTGCGGAGCAAGTTGGGAGAGTCGTTAAGCTCAGTGCAGAAGTATGCGACTCCACTTGCGGAGGCGACGACGCCATCGCTAGAGGCGCTGAAAGCATACAGCCAAGGACATAAGACCGCGCTCACGCAAGGGGAAAACGCAGCTCTCCCCTTCTACAAGCGGGCCGTAGAACTCGACCCGAACTTCGCGGTGGCCTACAACGCTATGGCAACCGCTTATTACAACCTCAATGAAGTAGGGCGGTCGGCAGAGAACGCCCGCAAGGCTTACGAGCTGCGGGAGAAAGTGAGCGATCGGGAGCGGTTCTCCATCGAAGCACACTACTACCTCGACGCTACAGGAGAGCTGGAGAAGGCGGCGCAGGTCTACGAACTGTGGCAGCAAACCTATCCGCGGGACGCCACGCCCTATGTAAACCTGGGATTTGTTTATGGCAACCTGGGAAACTTCGAAAAGGCATTGGACGAAGCCCGCGGAACCATTCTCCTGGAACCGAACGATTGGGCAAACTACAACAATCTTGGGATCAGCTACGCGAACCTTAATCGGCTGGACGAGGCGGAAGCGGCGTACAAAGAGGCGGGAGATCGCCAGTTGCAAGGCGAATTCCTCCTGCAAAACCGCTACGTGCTGGCTTTTCTGAAGGGAGACAGCGAGCAGATGGCGCGCATGGCCGCTGCTGCCACCGGCAAGCCAGGTACGGAAGACCTGCTGCTGGCCAGGCAAGCGGACACGGAGGCTTGGTACGGAAGATCCAGGAATGCGCGCGCGCTAACCGGACGGGCGATGGATTCGGCCGAGCACAACGACGCAAAAGAGACTGCCGCGGCGTATCAGGCTTTCGGGGCGCTACGCGAGGTGGAGTTGGGAAACCGGGAGCAGGCGCGCGCCGATGCCGATGCCGCAGTAAAGATGGCTCCGACCCGCGACGTAAAAGCGATGGCGGCGCTGGCTCTGGCGCGGGCTGGCGATAACGCAACCTCGGAAAAGCTGGCGGCCGAGCTCGACAAGGCCTTCCCTCTGGACACGCTGGCCCAGAGATATTGGCTTCCAACCATCCGGGCGTCCGTTGCCCTGTCGCGCAAAGATCCGCGACGCGCCGTTAAGCTGTTAGAGACCATGGGCGCGATTGAACTGGGAAGCACGGGCAACCTGGAGCCAGCTTATGTGCGCGGAGAAGCCTATCTCATGCTGCGCGACGGCAAGGCTGCGGCGGGGGAATTTCGAAAATTCATCGACCACTATGGCTTTGTAGGAAACTTCCCATGGGGAGCGTTGGCACGCCTCGGACTCGCTCGTGCCTATGCGCTCGAAGCTCAGACCGATCCTGCCGCCCGTGATAAAGCCCGCTCTGCCTATCAGAATTTCCTAACGCTCTGGAACGACGCCGATCCTGACATCCCCATCTACCGGCAAGCCAAAGCTGAGTACGCAAGGCTGCAATAGCCACAGAGATCGAACCAAATGAAAAGGGCCGCGCGCGGCGGCCCTGATCGGAGACGAAAGGCACGTCCAGCAGTTGAGATCGGCTATCGAGAAGAATGACTGTTGAGTACTTTCGCAATATCCTCCCAGACCATCCAGTGCGGTCTCAGGTCGGTAGCGCCGGCTTGGCGGTAGAAGCGGCGTGCGACTTCATTTGAGGGTTGCACATCGACACACACACGGCGCGCGTCGTGGGCGACAAACCACTCAGCCAATCGGTACAGCAGTTGTTGGGCTATGCCGCGACCCTGGTACGGCGGGCGAACAGAAATCCATTGCAGCTCTCCGCTGCAACGAAAACGGCGCGTGAGATGTCCCGCGATGAATCCGACGACGCGTTCGCCATCGGCACAAACGAAGGCGACTCGGGCTTCCGATGCTTCTTGCGGGTGAAGCTCTTGCCCCAGATATCCGGCGATGCGTTCTCTCCAGTACTCCTCGGTACCAAAATTAACCACGCGGATTTCCGCCATGGCAGGAATGTCGGCGCTGTTCGCTTCTCTGTATTGAAGATCGACGATGATCGGTTTCCGCTCAGCGATGAGCCTACAACAACAGTGCTGCCGATACCTCAGAATAAAAAGGGGCCGCGGGTGGCGGCCCTGATCGGAGAAGGAGTGAGTTATAGCGTGGATTCGATCTCGAAGCCCCAGGCTTCCAGAAGAGGCTCGGGGATGTACTTCGAGTTCTTGTTCTTCCGCGCCCATTCGCGCAGCCGGGTGGAGCGGATGTACTGATCCGGCTGCAACTTGAACTCTTTCACCACCTGCTCGAACTCGGTGATGGTGGGGACGACCGGGCCGATGGGCTCGGGTTTTCCCCAATTAGGATTGCCGCGTCGTTTTGCCATGTCTGTGCTTTCTTTCCTACCTATCCAGAGAGATATAAGCCGGATGACCGCCGTGCTGCAAGTGATGCCTTCACCCATGTTGCCTAACTGATTGGATACAAGCAGCTTCAACAACGATTCAGGGCGCGCTGCCGGGGCCTCCGCAGAGACCAATTACACCGGGTGGGGAACCGATTCTGGCCCGAAAAGACTTTTAATCATAGTCCGATTCTTACGCCAGTTCAAGGCAAATCCCTGTGCATAACTACGTATTAAGTTATATGCGGGGGTTCCCCGACCCTATGTTGTTGATGAATAGACGAGTTAGCCGGCGTTAGGTTAGCGGGAGGGAGACGCGAGGGGGAAGCGGAGGAGAAAAAAACGCCACGTCAGCTCAGGTTGGAGTGACGTGGCGCGAGAGGCTTCGTTCTATCGGCCCTACTGAATTACGACCGAATAGCTCTGCGAAGCGATGCCGTTTACGACGATCTGCAGCTTGGTTGGACCGGTCTCGATACTCGCCGGGATATCGACAGAAGTGTAGGCGGGACCGCTGTAGCCGACCGCCATGGTGCTATGGCCATGGGTGCGGCCATAGACGACCTGTCCGCTGGCCACGTTGGTAAAGCGAATCAGCGGATAGTTGGTGGCGTCCTGGAAGTCATCGCCGTAGGCGTTGTTCTGGGAAACGCCGTTGAACTTGAAGCCGTTAATACGATAGGTCTGTCCGGGTTGGAACGAAGGCACCGCGGTGGTGAACACCGCCGTCGGGACCCAGCCGGGGTACTGGCTGCCGGCGGAGGTCCACAGTTCGATGTCATTGCTGAAGTCGGTGAACATGATCTGACCGTTGGGGAGCATCAGCATGTGCCCGTAGTAGGAGGAGTCACCGGAACCGTTGGGCGGGTTGGCGACCTCGGTCAAGGTGCTGCCATTCCACTCAAACATCTGGCCGCCGGTTTGGTAGACGCCGGGGCTGGCGAACATCAGGACGTTACCATTGGTTTCCAGTGCTGCCGGACCGTCGGCGATATCGAAGGTGCCGGGGAAATCAGGTCCGGCCGTCCAGGTACCGGTGCTGACGTTGTAAACTCCCGTGTGGGCTGCCGCGCAGGTGTTGGCGCCGGTCTGGAAAACCGTACCATTGGGCATCAAAACCGCCGGACCAAGCTCATAGGAGGCGCGGCCGGAACCACCGCAGTTGGCGGCCGAATCCCAATACTGCGCGGGCGTGTTGCCCTGGCTGGTCCAAGTGCCGGAGCTCGGGTTGTAAGTTTCCCAGTTCATGCCGTTGGATTGGTAGTTGAAGACGTAGGCGTCAACATCGAGCACAGTGTCACCGGGCAGCAGGGTCAGCCCTTCTTCATCATAAATGTCGAATTTCCCGGCGCCGGTCGAGGTCCAAGTCAAGGTGGAGGCGTTAAGCAGGGCGGCCTTGGGCGGCTGGTCGCAGCAGTCGCTCTGCATGTAGGTGCCGTTAAATAAGATCACACTCGGAGAATCTCCGATGTAGTTCCACCCTGAGGGCGGAGGCACGTTAGTCCAAGTATTCGCCACCGGGTCATAGATCATGCCCACGGTTCCGCGATTACCGCTGTTGTTATTGTATTCTCCGCCTTCCACGATGTAGCGGTCATCAGGCAGCACGGCCGAGCCAAAGTAGAGTGGGCCGTAGCTGGAGGGCAGCGAAGCCACCTGCGTCCAGGTTCCGGTCGCATAGTTGCCGCTGGCGTCCGGGCACAGGGTGTACCAGTGCTGGTAGCTTCCGCTGTTGCCGCTTTCGTCGTGCACCAGGACGCAGCCATTGGTCATCAGGGCCTCGGCGCCGGCGCCGATGTTGGGTACGTTTTGTACAGGTGTCCAGGATTGCGCGGTGGCAGCGGTGGCTGCGCACACGGCAATCGTGGCGATTCCGAGCATTCGCAAGAGCTTCATGTTTCTCCTCAAATTTAGTTTTCTTGAACAGGGGTTCGCGATGCAGACCGTCGGCATCCGGCAGGAGGGGCCGCAGACGTACATCTCAGAGCAACAGCTCTGGCAATCTAAACCGAACGCTCGTTCGAAGTCAATCAGGAACTCCGAAATACTACGCAACTCGTTGTAGCGGAAAGCGGTTCAGCGGAATAGGACAGGGAAACGCTCCCCTGAAATAAATAGTACCGTCGTGGTACTATATGAATCTAAGCGATTGAACCGATGATCCGCCTTGCCAAGCTGACCGACTACGGGCTGGTGCTAATGACCATCATGGCCCGCGACAGTGTTGCCGCCGTGCATACGGCGCGCGATCTGGCGTTGGTGTCGCATCTGCCGCTGCCCACCGTCAGCAAGGTTTTGAAGCAGTTGTTGCAAAGCGGGCTGTTGACTTCGCATCGCGGCTTGAAGGGCGGCTACGGGCTGGCGAAAGAGCCGGCGGAGATTTCCGTGGCCGAGATTGTGACCGCCCTCGAGGGTCCGATCGCGCTGACCGAGTGCAGCACCGACCATAGCGGGATGTGCGACCTGGAGCGGTCGTGCCCGACCAAGGCTAATCAGCGGATCATCAGCCAGGTGATGCGCGGCGCGCTGGAGAAAGTGGCGTTGTCTGACCTGGCGCAGCCCATGCAGTTGACCGCAATTCGCGATGCGCATGGCAAGCTGGTGCCGACGATTGTTCAAATATCCGGGAGAGTGCAATGAGTTCGAGTGTCAACACCATTCAGGACCTGGCGAACCGCGAGTACAAGTGGGGCTTCGTCACGGACATTGAAGAGGAGCGGGTACCGAAGGGGCTCAATGAGGACACGATCCGCCTGATCTCGGCCAAGAAGAGCGAGCCGCAGTTCATGCTGGACTGGCGCCTCAAGGCGTATCGCTACTGGGCGTCGCAGGAGGCCAAGCAGGCCGAGCCGACGTGGGCGAACATTCACTATCCGGCGATCGATTATCAGGCGATCACCTATTACTCTGCGCCCAAGCAGAAGCCACAGCTCGAGAGCCTGGATCAGCTCGATCCGGAGATCCTGCGGACCTACGAGAAGCTGGGAATCCCCATCACGGAGCAGAAGATGCTGGCCGGCGTCGCGGTCGATGCGGTGTTCGACAGCGTGTCCGTGGCGACTACTTTCAAAGCGAAGCTGGCGGAGGCCGGGGTCATCTTCTGTTCGTTTTCCGAGGCGGTGCAAAAGCATCCCGAGCTGGTGCAGAAGTATCTCGGCTCGGTGGTGCCGTATACCGACAACTTCTTCGCCGCGCTCAATGCCGCAGTGTTCACTGACGGGTCGTTTGTATTTGTACCGAAAGGCGTACGTTGCCCGATGGAGCTGTCGACCTACTTCCGCATCAACGCCGCCGAGACCGGCCAGTTCGAGCGCACGCTGATTGTCGCCGAGGATGGCGCGTCGGTGAGCTATCTGGAGGGCTGCACCGCTCCCATTCGCGATGAGAACCAGTTGCACGCGGCGGTGGTTGAGCTGGTCGCGCTCGACAACGCGACCATCAAGTACTCGACGGTGCAGAACTGGTATCCCGGCGACAAGGAAGGCAAGGGCGGGATCTACAACTTCGTCACCAAGCGCGGCAAGTGCCAGGGCGTGAACTCGAAGATTTCGTGGACGCAGGTGGAGACCGGATCGGCCATCACCTGGAAGTATCCCAGTTGTATTTTGCAAGGCGACAACTCGGTGGGCGAGTTCTACTCGGTGGCGCTGACCAACAATTATCAGCAGGCCGACACCGGGACGAAGATGATCCACATCGGCAAGAACACGCAAGAGTACGGTGGTCTCGAAGGGCATTTCCGCCGGGCACGGGCAGAACACCTATCGCGGGCTGGTAAAGATCCTGAAGGGCGCAACCGGCGCGCGCAACTACACGCAGTGCGACTCGCTGCTGATCGGCGACAAGTGCGGCGCGCATACGTTCCCGTACATTGAGGTGCGGAATTCGACGGCGCAGATGGAGCACGAGGCGTCGACGTCGAAGATCGGCGAGGACCAGATGTTCTACCTGCGGCAGCGCGGGCTGAAGGCCGAGGACGCGGTGTCGATGATCGTGAACGGATTCTGCAAGCGCGTGTTTCGCGAGCTGCCGATGGAGTTCGCCGTGGAAGCGCAGAAGCTGCTGAGCGTGAGTTTGGAAGGCAGCGTGGGGTAAGGGCGCCAGCCTTCGACCGGGTAGAGCGGACCTTCAGGTCCGCGTCCTGCGGTCACACCACATTCCGAGCCCCTTTAGGGACGGCATAAACGCGCGGCTAAAGCCCGCCGGAAATTTGAGAAAGGGCTTTTACGCGGCGCTGAAGCGCCGCACTAACCGAACGCATGAGCTTACTGGAAATCAAGAACCTGCATGCCAATGTTGGCGGCAACGAGATCCTCAAGGGCATCGACCTCACCGTCAATGCCGGCGAGGTGCACTCCATCATGGGACCGAACGGCTCGGGCAAGAGCACGCTGGCCCAGGTGCTGGCGCGGCGCGAGAGCTACAACGTCACCGCCGGCTCGATTCTCTACGAGGGCAAAGACCTGCTGGAGATGAAGGCCGAGGACGCGGCCTGCGAAGGCGTCTTCCTCGCGTTTCAGTACCCGGTCGAGATTCCCGGCATCAGCAACGCGTACTTCCTGCGCTCGGCGCTGAACGCGGTGCGCAAGTATCACGGCGGGGATGAAATGGATGCCATGGACTTCCTGCCCATGCTGCGGGAGAAGCTGAAGCTGCTGGAGATGGATGACCGCATGATGAACCGCTCGGTGAACGAGGGCTTTTCCGGCGGCGAGAAGAAGCGCAACGAAATTTTGCAGATGGCGGTGCTGCAGCCAAAGCTGGCGGTGCTGGACGAGACCGATTCCGGCCTCGACATTGACGCGCTGAAGATTGTGGCCAAGGGCGTGAACGCGATGCGCAGCCCGGAGCGGGCATTTGTTGTGGTCACGCACTATCAGCGGCTGCTGAACTACATCGTGCCTGATTACGTGCACGTGCTGATGAACGGACGCATTGTGCGCTCGGGTGGGCCGGAGCTGGCGCTGGAGCTGGAAGAGAGCGGCTACAGCGACATGGAACGCGAAACGACCAAGGCGTAATTCGCTCCTCCGCTCAGGATGACACCTTCATGGTTTGTAGCTTTGAGGACTGATTAGAACGTGATTACCGCTACCGAACAATTAGAGACTTATCTCGCGAGCTTCAGCGAGTTCCAGAAGACCGCGCCTGGCCGCGAACTCGGCTGGCTGCGCAAGCTGCGCGAGGATGCCTTTGCGCGCTTCTGCGAGGCCGGCTTTCCAACCACGCACGACGAGGACTGGCGCTTCACCAACGTCGCGACCATCGCGAAGACGGCATGGCAGCTTCCGGGCGCCGCGAATGTCGGCAGGGAAGCGCTCGAGGCGTTCCATCTTCCGGGCGCGGCTTGTGAACTTGTCTTCGTGAACGGACGATTTGTTCGTGAGCTATCGATCCTTGGGAATCTCGCAACCGGGGTTCGCGCCAACGGCTTGGCCGACGAGATCGATGCAAACCCAGCCGAGTTGGAGGCGCACCTCGGGCACTACCTCGATACGCGGCGCGACGCTTTCGCCGCGCTGAACACCGTTTTCCTGAACGATGGCGCTTACGTCCACATCAGCCGAGGCAAAGTGCTGGAGCAGCCGATTCATCTGCTGTTCGTCTCGACAAGCTCCGACGCGCCGTTGATGACGCACCCGCGCAACCTGATCGTCGCGGAAGATGAGAGCCAAATCGCCATCGTCGAAGATTATGTCTCGTTGAGCGGCGGGACGGCGTTCTGCAATACTGCGACGGAGCTGGTGGCCGGCGAGAGCGCTGTGGTTTCGCACTACATGCTGGAGCGCGAGCACACGGACACGTTCAACGTCTCGACGTTGCGCATCCAGCAGGCGCGCAGCGCAAACGTGTCGACGCACTCGATCCTGCTGGGCGGGGGGCTGGTGCGCAACAACGTGCATCCGGTGCTGGCCGGTGAAGGCGGCGAGTGCCTGATCAACGGCCTGTTCATCGGCAACGGCAAGCAGCACCTCGACAACTACATGCTGGTGGAGCACGCGCAGCCGCACTGCGAGAGCCGGCAGTTTTACAACGGCATTCTCGACGGTCACGCGCACGGCGTCTTTCACGGCCGCATCATCGTCCACAAGGACGCGCAGAAGACCGACGCCAAGCAAACCAATCGCAACCTGCTGCTGTCGGACGACGCGCAGATCGACACCAAGCCGCAACTGGAAATCTATGCCGACGACGTGAAGTGCACGCATGGCGCGACCATTGGGCAGATCGAAGAGAACGCGTTGTTCTATCTGCGCTCACGTGGCATCGACGAGCAAGGCGCGCGCAAGCTGCTGTTGCTGGCGTTCGCCAACGAGTGCCTCGACCGCATGAAAGAAGACGTGGTGCGGAGCTATTTGGAAGGATTGATCAATCGCCATCTGTTTGGGATGGGGCACGCCGCGCCGGCGAGAGTCGCCGTTGGCGCCGAGGACAAGGGACGAAGCTGGGAGGAGGTTGGATAGCCATGGCCGCAAACAGCCTACCTATCGAATTGCATTCGCCGCTGCCGGAGGCAGGGATTGCCGAATACGAGGTAGAGAAAGTTCGCCGCGATTTTCCTATTCTCCACCAGCAGGTGTACGGGCATCCTCTGGTCTATCTGGACAACGCAGCGACCTCGCAAAAGCCGCGCGCGGTGATCGATGCGATCTCGCGCTACTACGAGCGGGGCAACGCCAACATCCATCGCGGGGTGCACTTTCTTTCCGAGCACGCCACCAGCGAGCACGAAGCGGCCCGGCGCACCGTGCAGCAGTTCGTGAACGCGGCTGACAAGCGCGAGATCATCTTCGTCCGCAGCGCAACCGAAGGCATCAACCTGGTCGCGCAGACCTACGGACGCAAGCACGTTGCCGCCGGCGATGAGGTGCTGATCACCGCCATGGAGCACCACTCCAACATCGTACCGTGGCAAATTCTGTGCGAAGAGAAGGGCGCGAATTTGCGTGTGCTCCCGATCAACGAGCGCGGCGAGTTGCGCCTGGAGGAGTTACCCAAACTGCTCACGGCCAAAACCAAGCTTCTGGGGCTGTCGCATGTCTCGAACGCGCTGGGGACGATCAATCCGGTAAAGCAAATCATCGCGATGGCGCACAGCAGAAATGTTCCGGTGCTCATCGATGGCGCGCAGGCCGCCCCGCACCTCAAGATTGACGTGCAGGAACTGGACGTCGATTTCTACGTTTTCTCCGGGCACAAGGTTTATGGGCCAACGGGCATCGGCGTGTTGTACGGCAAGCGCGACCTGCTGGAGAAAATGCCGCCGTACCAGGGCGGCGGCGATATGATTCGCTCCGTGACCTTCGAAAAGACTCTGTACAACGATTTGCCGTTCAAGTTCGAGGCGGGGACGCCCGACATCGCCGGCGCGATCGGACTGGGAGCGGCCCTGAACTACATCGACAAGTTGGGGATCGACAGCATTGCTGCCCACGAGCACGATTTGCTGGTCTATGGGACCGAGGCGCTGTCTGCGATCCCCGGGGTGCGCATTATCGGCACGGCGGCGCAGAAGGCGGCGGTGATTTCCTTCATCATCGAAGGCATTCACCCGCATGACATCGGCACCATTCTCGATCGCGAGGGCATCGCGGTGCGCACCGGACATCATTGCGCGCAGCCGGTGATGCAGTTCTTCCGCGTGCCGGCGACGGCCCGTGCCTCCTTCGCGTTGTACAACACGCGGCAGGAAATCGACCGCCTGGTCGCGGGCATCGAAAAGGTGAAGGAGGTTTTCGCCTGATGTCCGATCTGCGCGAGCTTTATCAGGACGTGATCCTGGAGCACAGCAAAGCGCCACGCAACTACCGCGAACTGCAGAGCGCCAACCACAAAGCCGAGGGCTTCAACCCGCTTTGCGGCGATCACTTCACCATTTATCTGAATCTGGAAGGCGACAAGATCCAGGACGTCAGCTTTCAGGGTTCGGGATGTGCGATTTCCAAGGCCTCGGCGTCGATGATGACGCAAAGCGTGAAGGGCAAGAGCAAAGACGAAGCCGAGAAGATATTCGCGCGCTTTCACGAGCTGGTGACTGGCCAGGCAGGCGGCGAGGCCGAGTCGCTGGGAAAGCTGGCCGTCTTCGCGGGCGTCTCTGAGTTCCCGGTGCGGGTAAAATGCGCGACCCTGGCTTGGCACACGTTGCATGCCGCGCTGGAAGGCAAGCAGGACTCGGTGACGACCGAGTAAAAACCAGTTGTCGGTTGTCAGTTGTCAGTTAACGACGCGCTTGCTACCGAGGCATCAACTGACCCGACAACTGGCAACGCTGAAGCGGTGCTCCACCCCAAGGCGAATCAGAACTATGCACATGGGCGTAGCCATTACGTTGAATCGCGCATGCGATGTCATCGAAATTCCCAGCGGGATTCGTGGATCGCTGCCGCAGGGCAGCGTCGTCCGCATCATGCAGTCGCTGGGGAGCAGCTACACCGTCACTGGCGGGCAGTACGGCGCGATGTACCGCATCGATGCGCGCGATGCGGACGCGCTGGGTTTGCCGACGCCGGAAGCTGCCAGCGCATCCGAGCAGCGGCCATTCAGCGAGCAACTGGTGTGGGACGAGCTGAAGACGGTCTTCGATCCGGAGATTCCAGTGAACGTTGTTGACCTCGGCCTGATCTATGAGTGCAAGATCAGTCCTGCGGAGGAAGGCGGCAACACGCTGGACGTGAAGATGTCGATGACCGCGCCGGGCTGCGGCATGGGCAATGTGCTGAAAGCCGATGTCGAGAGCAAGCTGGCACGGCTTCCGGATGTGAAGGAAGTCAACGTCGAGATCGTCTTCGACCCGCCGTGGAGTCCGGCGCTGATGTCGGAGGCGGCGAAGCTGCAGCTCGGCTTCGACCTTGACTTCGGCGAGCCGCCGCCGGGCCTGCCGGTCATGCGCTAAACAGCCAACCCTGCGGTGACCGCTCTCCGCGAATCGTAGCCTAAACTAACGGCGAGGACTACCCGCCCCCGCGATCTCCCAGACCACGCCGCAGCCGTCTCCACTGCAGTTCCCCGAACCTCCGGAGGTCGTTGTGCCGTAGAGATTGCCGTTCGCGTCGAGCACCGGGGCGCCCCAAGGGGCTGAGCCGTCACTACCGCTGAAGTCGTGAAGATCATTCGCGATGCACCCTTGGCTGCAATTGCTCAGCTCGAATATCCAGCCATCTTGATTGGCGCCGCCACCATAACAGACCCCAAAAAAATCACCGGCTGCGTCCTCGGCTAAGCCACCCCTGGACCCGCACGAGCTAAAGGAGTAAAGCACCGAGTAGGTGAACCCTCCACCAGAGGGCGCGAGTTTATAAACTACCCCACCTCCATTTTGTCCGCCGAGAACCGTGGTGCCATAGAGGTTGCCGGAACCATCGATGATTAGGCTACCGAAAGGGTGTTGCCCATTCGTCCTGTCGAAGTTAACCAGGACGTTCTCCACCCAGCCTCCGTTGGAAGGAACGAGCTGGTAAACCGTTCCGCAGCTGCCCATGCACGTTTCCGGGTTCCCGGTTCCTCCCAGGGCTGTGGTTCCGTACACATTGCCTGCTGTATCGAAGACCACACCCTCCAATGGACCCCGCCCGTCAGTTCCGAGGCCGAAGCTATGAAGGATGCTCTCCGTGTATCCTCCGCCGGAAGGGATCAGTTCGAACGTAACCCCTGAGTCATACATACCTCCGCCCTGGGTTGTGCCGTAGATGTTTCCAGAGGTGTCAAAGACTAAATTCTCGACTTGCGGTTCGGCCCCATCCGGGGTCCCGGTAAAGGTATGAAGTACGGATTCGTTCCAATAGCACAGTATCGCCCTGCAAAACGTAGGCGGAGGTTGCAGTTCGAAGACTGTCCCGAAGATATCGATATTGCCAAAGGTCGTGCCATATAAGGCTCCATTTGGGCCGATCACTACCCCGCCCAATGGGTCGGAGCCACCGCTCACCCCAGTAAATTCGTACAAGGGACTGAAAACCCAACTTGAATTAACCTGGCCTAGCTTGAAAACAGTGCCGCCAAGGTGGGTTCCGCCCAATGACGCGGTTCCGTACAGAGCTCCTGAAGGCGCCACGGTGACTCCAGCATTAGGAGCGTAGCCGTCCGCTCCTCCAGTGAAGTTGTAAAGGACGCTGAACGTCTGCGCCTGCATGGCGTGGGCAGTGAAGAATGTGAGCGCGAAAACGATCGCGAGGGCCACCGCGACCCGCTCATGCACGAGTTGACTTGGAACTTACGAAGGGAAAGCGTTTGCCTGTCCATGGTCTTCTCCTTATCGAGATCACGGCGGGAATGGCGTCCGGGTACGGGGCACAGTCTATCCCGAAATTTCAGATACAATCGGGGCACGAGTCTATCGTGGGAACCGAGGTGCTGTCAGAAGGAACCAATGCGTTCAGATGGGCGGGTAGTGTCTTAAAATAGTGCTGCGATTAAATCGCCCATTCTGATGCCACCGGCTAAGTCGGCTCAAGCGCGGAACTCGGCTCGTCGGCACGACCGAGGTGCCTGATTGTGACCTCCGAATTTGGATTCTCAGCAACCTGTGGAGCCGTGCCGTGATAAGGCCTGAATCACGTGAAGCGATTACCATGAACTCTAGAACTCCCGATAGTTCAGCAGACCCGCGCCGATGAGCACAAAGCAAACCGGCCAAATCCATGAGGGGACGCTGCGATCCTCCGGGGGTAGGCGCAATTCCAGCCAGCGCGACCATCCGGCCATGACCCCGACGACGGCCATGGGAGTGTGGCTGAGTTCCGCCATGGTCTCTTCTCGAAGGCTGCTGGTGTCGTGCGAGTGGGTCAGCAGCAGGGCTGCCCCGACGGCGCAGATCAGCGGAAAGATAAGAGGCAGGAAGCTCTCCTGCGAGGGGTGGCGGCGCACGCGCAGCTCGAAGACGGCGAACGCGACGCAAAGCAGCGCGGCCGCGCGGTGCTGAAAGATTTCCGGATCGGCAAAGGTCGACCAGAAACTTTTTGGGCCTAGGGGCCAGCACTCGGGGTCGCCACGCAGAAAGATGAAGATAGCGATGCCGATCATCAGCAATGGCCAGTATTCCGCCCAGGGCGCGCGACCGGTGCGCGCCAGCACCGCCAGCAGTCCCATGCCCAGCACGATCAGCCCCAGCCAGTGATGGTTGTACTCCGACCATCGCATGTCGTTCAGCACGCGCAACGAGACCGGCACACCTTCGCTGGTGAAGGCAACGGTGCGGCGAGTGGGATCTTGGTCCGAAATCACCTGGCCGGGATGGCGGGTGGATAGCTCAGCGGCGGACGGACTCTTCAGGCGCGGCCACACCGGATGGTAACGGGCCCAGATGTGCGAAGGCTGGACCGTGTCGTTGGGCAGATCGATGGCCGGCGGTTGTGCCGTCATCGAGGCGGCTGACAGGACGATGGTGATGCCGATGCCCACCTCGGCCTCCACCAGGCGGCGCAGCCGGGGGATGACCTGCCCCGGGCCGTGCTTGCGCAGCATGAGGAAGTTGATTCCACCCAAGGCCAGCATCGCGAGCAGCATGGCGATTTTTGCCAGCAGCATGAGCCCGTACGATGTTCCAATGAGGGCGTGCCAGGAGCCGACGTATTTCAGGCTCATGCCGACGCCGCTGAAGACCAGGACGATGACACTCACCAGCGCCAGTTGCGAGAAGCGGCGGGTCAGATACCACTGCGTGGCGCGCTCAGGGCTGGCTCGCAGCGCCAGCAGCAAGAAAGGAAGGCCGCCGATCCACAGACCGGTCGCCACCTCATGCAAGCTGGTGAGGATGATCAACGGCACACGGTCTGTAAGGCGCGAGGCGGCGTGGTCCGTCATCACCGAAGCGCCCAGCACGACCACCACAAGAACGCTGAGGTACAGAACGGTGTACCTGCTTCGCAACCGGGCAACGATCGCGGCCAGCAGCGCTGCCACCAGCATGATGCTGCTGGCAACAAAAAAATTCGCTCCCGTGACCTCGCTAAAAGGGATTTCAGCCGAGGCCATCAGGACCGACGAATTTACGTACAAATAGAGTGTCTGGACGACGGCCAGCCCGATGGCGGCGTAGCCGAACCACTGTAACGAAAGGGAGCGTACGCGGCCCAGTTGGTCGGCGGGGATTTCCGCACTGGGCCTTGCAATCCAGCACACGAAGACCAGCCCGCCCAGTAGTAGTGACTGGCCCACCAGGGTGCCGGCGCTCAGCATCACCGCCAGGTAACCAAAAATGTCGACAAGCTTCAGCATCGCGGCGGGCTACTTTACCGTAAAGTCAACCTCACCGTTGCTCATGTGCCCATCGGAGGCCAGGGCGCGCCATTCGAGCTTGTAAGTTCCCGGCTTCAGCCCCGTCACCTGCGACTCGAGCGTGTCCGGGGCGGTCTGTTTGGGAGCGGGGACAGCGATGGTCGCCCCGTCAGCGGCAACCAGCGTCAGGTGCGAACGTTTACCATCCACCCGCACGTTGAAGCGCAGCCAGATAGGGACGTCAGGCCCTTGCACGACGGAATTCGACGTCGGTTTGGATTGCATCAGGACGGCATGGGCCCACAGCGGCTGGGCCATTACAGCGAAGACAATCAGCGACAGCAGTAGAGAAACTGCTGGCGCTTGCAAGACACGGCGCAATGTAAACACCTCCACGGCGTTAGGGTTTTGGAAAGATAGGTATTCTCAGAATACTATCTTCGCGGGACGCTCTCAACGGCTTGCGGGAAACGGCTCCAAGTTTGCACCATCGCAGTCATGAATGCTCACGTTCGCGTCCATGCCGTCCCACCAGGCGGCTGATCAGAATGGCCGGGTACATGATGCCGACGACCGCCTCTATCATGGCCACGGATCGGGCATGCGGCAGCCAGGGAACGATGTCGCCGTATCCCACCGTGGTCAAGGTGACAAAGCTGAAGAAGGTGAGTTCGGGCGGGCTCAGATGTTTGCCGGGTTCGATGGTATCCCGGAAGGAGCCGGGTAGCAGATGATTGATGAGTACGTATGCGAATCCAAAGGTGATTCCAATCAGCAGGTAGGCCGAGACTGCTCCCGCCACGGTGTCGGTGGTCACGCTGGGATCGGAGATGATCGTCCATACCAGAGTGCTGGTAACGAAGATCATGAAGACGAGCCCCAGAACTTGATCCAGGAGTTGCAACACGGGCATGTGGGTTGTGAAATCCAACATGCGCAGCAAAATGGCCGGGCCACCCAGTAGCAAGGCGATCCTGGTTACCCGTCCCTTGCTCCAGCACCGCGTACAGGGCAGCCGAGAAAAGCACCACAGCCAGCAAACGGGGTATCACGCCGTGCATTGGGAGCTCGCTGAAGAATGGATAAATGAGGATCAGCCCCAACTCGGCCAGTAGTAGCGTCGTGTAGCGGCGGGTTCGCTGCCGCAACATGGCTATGGTCGCTCTCGCTGGTGCTCCGGTTGGCACCGGAAGTCCTCCTGCCCGTTCGATTTTCAGGTCGTGAGCCCGCGCGAAGAGTTTACTAAGGAAGCGGCCAGTTCAAAGCGAAAATGTGAATTGCCGGCGGTGGAGCTTGAGGCGATATTCCAGTTGTCGGCTCGCAGTCCCTTGCGTAGAATCCTGTGCGCGTGGCATCCGGCCCTCCGGCTGGCCCACTATAGCGCACGAAGGGAGTGCCGATGGCATATGCAGCACTGTGCGCGGGGCGTTTCCTTTTGTTTACGGGCGCCTTCAGCCGTCTCGGCCCGGGGCGATTCGGGTATTGGGGTGCCGTTCAGCGGTTGCATCCTTTGTAAACGGGCGGCATCTATAGGTTGAGTGTGATTGACTCAAGGAGTCATATGTCGAATACTAATAAAGAGTTAGAGTCGGCCGATCCGGAATTGCGAGACGACTCGGAAGAGGCGAGGATGCTGCCGGTCCTCCCCGTGCGCGACACGGTTTTGTTCCCGCACGCCGTCCTGCCGCTGACGGTCGGACGCGAAAGTTCGGTGCAACTGATCAACTCGCTGGGTGAGGACAAGACCATCATCGTGGTGGCGCAGCGCGAGGCGCGCGTCGACAATCCTCAGCCGACCGACTTGTATTCCGTGGGCAGCCTGGCGGTGGTGCACAAGGTTGTGCGCATGCCCAACCAGAGCCTGTTTGTGTTTGCCGAAGGTTTGGAGCGCGTAAAGATCGCCGAGTATACCCAGTTGACGCCGTTCATGCGAGCGACCGTGGAATCGATTCCCGAGCTGCCCACGCCCAAGAACGCGGAAATTGAAGCCTTGCAGCGGAATGTGCTGACGCTGTTCCAGCAGATCGTGGCCGGCTCTCCTACGTTGTCGGACGAGCTGTCAACCGTCGCCGGCAACATCGAAGACGCCGGGCGCATGGTGGATTTCATCGCCTCCTCGCTGCCGTCGCTCTCCACCCGCGACAAGCAGGACGTACTGGAAACGTCGGACGTGCAGATCCGTCTCGAGAAAATCAACCAGCACCTGGCCAAGGAGCTGGAGGTCCAGCAACTGCGCAACAAGATACAAAGCGAAGTGCAGGACCGGGTGCAGCAGACGCAACGCGAGTACTACCTGCGCGAGCAGATGAAGGCCATTCAGAAAGAACTGGGCGAGCAGGACGAGACCACGCGCGATGCCGAGGAACTGCGCCAGAAGATCGAAGCGGTGGGCATGCCGGACGATGTGAAGAAAGAAGCGCTGAAAGAGCTGGGACGGCTGGCGCGCATGTCGCCCATGGCCGCCGACTACGGCCTCACGCGCAATTACATCGAATGGCTGGCCGTGCTGCCGTGGCAGAAATCGTCAGGCGTCGAGGTCGACATCCCGAAGGCGAAGGAGATTCTCGACTCCGATCACTACGATCTGGAGAAGGTGAAGAACCGCATTCTGGATTACCTCTCGGTACGGCGGCTGAAGCCGTCGATGAAAGGCCCAATCCTGTGCTTCGTGGGCCCTCCGGGAGTAGGCAAGACCTCGCTGGGCAAATCGATAGCGCGCGCGTTAGGCCGCAAATTCGTTCGGCTGTCGCTGGGCGGGGTGCACGATGAAGCGGAAATTCGTGGACATCGCCGCACCTATATCGGCGCACTGCCGGGGCAGATCATGCAGGGCATTCGCCGCGCGGAGACGAACGATCCGGTATTCATGCTCGACGAAATCGACAAGGTGGGACGCGATTTCCGTGGCGATCCGGGCTCGGCGCTGCTGGAGGCGCTCGATCCCGAGCAGAACTTCAGCTTCCGCGATAATTACCTGGACGTGCCGTTCGATCTGTCGAAGGTATTGTTCATCACCACGGCTAACCAGCTTGATCCCGTCGCTGACCCGTTGCGCGACCGCATGGAGATCATCGAGCTGCAAGGCTACACCGAGGAAGAGAAGGTCCACATTGCCTTTCAGTACCTGATCCCGCGGCAAATCGAGGAAAACGGAATCAATGGCGACCAGATCGAATTCCCGGAGGAGACCATCCGGTTCATCATTCGCCATTACACGCGGGAAGCGGGTGTGCGCAACCTGGAGCGGACCATCGGTACGATTTGCCGCAAGCAGGCGCGCCGCATTGCCGAGGGTAAGACCGACAAGCTGCGGGTGACGCCGGAGCTGGTGCAGCAGCACGACATGTTGGGCGGCATGAAGATTCGCACCGAAGGCGAAATCGCCGAGCGCACCAAGCGCGCAGGAGTTGCTGTTGGGCTGGCCTGGACGCCAACCGGTGGCGACGTGCTCTTCGTCGAAGCCAACAAGATGAAGGGCAAAGGCGGCTTCACCATGACGGGACAGCTCGGCCAGGTGATGCAGGAGTCCATGCAGGCCGCGCTGACGTGGGTGCGGTCGAATGCGAAGGAATTGGGGATTGACGAAACGTTCTTCGCCGACCACGATATCCACATTCACGTGCCGGCAGGCGCGATCCCGAAGGATGGTCCCTCGGCAGGCGTGACCATGGTGACCGCGTTGGTTTCGCTGCTGACCGAGCGCGCGGTGCGCCCGCTGACCGCGATGACCGGCGAGATCACGCTGAGCGGCAACGTGCTGCCCATCGGCGGGATTAAAGAAAAGACGCTGGCCGCCAAGCGGGCGGGCGTCACCGACATCATTCTGCCGGCTGAGAACCAGCAGAACGTGGAGGAAGACCTGACGGCGGAACAGCTCCAGGGACTCACGATGCACTATGTAAAGAGCATCGAGGAGCTGCTGACGATCGCGCTGCCCAGCTCACGCGCCGAGGTGAAGCAGGACGAGGAAATCCGCGAGCAGGTCTTGCAGACGGTGCCGGTCGGGTGAGTGGTAGAGCCGGCCTTCAGGCCGGCGTCCATAGGGAACGAGGAAACACAATCGGGCGCTGAGGTCATCGACCTCAGCGCCCGCTTTCTTTTGGAAGAGACTGGACCCGGGCCTGAAGGCGCGCTCTACCTTTGAAGGCCTCGGGCCTGGACGTCTACTTTACCGGTTACTTCTTCTGCTCCGGCGCGAGGCGCGGCGTCGGCGGCCATCCGATCGACTTGCCCTGATACAGCGCAACCGCAGTCTCGTATCGCTTAGTTCCATCATGCACCGCGAAGTGGCGCGGACGCTCCGGCGAACCGCTCCACATGGCGACCCCGGCGTAAGCTCCATCTTTCCGCAGGACGTAAAAGAACATGTCCACATACTGCAGTTTGCGTTCGTCGCCGTTGAAGTTGCGCACGATGCGCTTGAGCGCGTCCATGCCCGCTTCTTGCGGCGACATGCCGCGGCGCATGTTCTCGACGATGGTATGCGCGCCGCAGATGCGGATATTCTCTTCGCCGTTGCCGGTTGCGCCCGCCGCGCCCACGTCCTGATCGCAGTAGCATCCCGCGCCAATGATGGGCGAATCGCCCGCGCGTCCCGCGAGCTTCCACGCCAGGCCGCTGGTTGTGGTCGCGCTGGAAATCTCACCTTTTTGGTTCAGCGCCGAGCAGTTGATGGTCCCGTGCGGCGGATGCAGAACGTGATCGATGGCTGCGGCGCGAAACTCCGGCTCGATGCCGAGCTCGGCCGCAAGCACGTGCATCTTCTCCATGCGCTCGTTTTGGAGCGATGACCGGTTCGCGTTGTCGTCGGGCAGCTTGTAATTCGGGCTGTCGATGCCCGGCCCCCACCAGTCCTTGTCGGACATGGTCTCCTTCCACAGCAGCCAGATTTTTCGCGAGCGGTCGGTCAGCAAATTCTCGCGGGGAAAGCCCATCGCGAAGCCAAACTTCTGCGCGCCTTCGCCCACTAGCATGATGTGGCCGGTGTGTTCCATCACGGCTTTCGAGAGCAGGGAAACATTCTTGATCTCGCGCACTGCGGCCACCGAGCCGGCCTGGCGCGTGGGACCATGCATGCAGCAGGCGTCGAGCTCCACCACTCCGTCTTCGTTGGGAAGGCCGCCCAGGCCCACGCTGTCATCGTTGGGATCGTCTTCGGGGCCGGTGATCACTTGCATCACGGCGTCGAGCGTGTCGCCGCCGCTGGTCAGCAGTGCGTAGCCGCGGTCCAGATAGTTGTAACCGTTGTGGGCGCAAATGATGATGGGCTTTTTCGGGGAACTCGCCGTTGGGGGCTCGGCAGGTTTCGGCAGATTTTGCCCCGGCAGATCAAGCGCGAGCGAGGCGGAGCCGATGGCCGTAGTAGCTATAAAATCGCGACGCGAAAGCTTCATTCTGAAGACCTCATGTGATGACGGGCAGCAGGATAGCACGGCAAGAGCAGTCGGCAGGTGCCCCAGGTTCGCGTCCGGGTTCTGGACGCTAACCTGGGGCTAGGTTAGGCCAACAGATGGCCGAACCGGGGCACCGCGCTTAACGCTGGTGCGAGACAGCCGCAGAACTGCCCCTGGAGCACAGGTCGATCTCGCTGAGCGAGAAGTTCACGTCATCGGTCGCGACGCTCCAAAAGGTCCTGTCGGAATAGGCGCTGCAAAGGTCGGCATCGTTTCCCGGACCCTTCGACCGCGCCCATAGAATCTTCGCCGAGCCGAGGTCCGCAAAATTGTGGACGAGTTCGTCGCCGGGATAATGGCGGTTAACATCGTACGAAACTACTACGAGATGTTTTCCCGGCTTATGGTCGAGTTGCTGCGCGATGAGCTGCCGGGTATCGGGAAAAGCGTACTGCGAATTCAGCACGGCGCTTCCCGTCTGCCGCGCCAGCGAGGAGACAATCACCGTGAGGCAAACGGCGATGACGAACGCCTGCTCGCCGGTACCGCGTTGCTCCCATAAATAGCGCAGGCCTTCCGCGGCGAAGATATAGACCAGCACGGTTGCCGGCGCGGCGTAATGCGGCATGGTGTAGATGCACAAAGCCAGGCCGATCACTGTGGAGAATGCGGCGAAGACTGCGATGCGCAGCCGCGGCTGTTTTGCAATCGATAGGAAGCCGAGGAACGCCGGAAACGAAAGCGCTACGCCAACGTAGAAGAACCAGTCGGCGGTGAAGCGCCCGGCTTCGACGCTCAATAATCCCGAGGGCGAGCTGGTCTCGTCGGAATATCGGTATTCCTTTTCGGTGAGCTCGAAAAACTTTGCGAAGACGGGATCGTGGAAGGTCAGATCGGATTTCGGCTTCTGCCATAGAAATAATGGCAGCGGGGAATAGGTGCGCTCATTCAGCAGATGCGGGAGGAGCAGGGGATTGCCCGTGGTGCGCTGATTGTAGTGGCCCATCAGCAGAAGTGCTGCGGCGCCGATCACCAGCACCGGCAGCGCGGTTGAGGCGAAGTTGAGTTGCCGAATCCGTAGGCCGTCCATCAGCTTGTATACGAAATACACCAGCAGCGGCAGCGAAAAGAACAGGCCTTCGTAGGGGCGCGACGTAGCCAGCAGTAGCAGGGAAATGGCGAAGACGGTCGCCAGCAGTGCGCGTCTGCGGTCCGGCTGGGCTTTATCGAAAAGCCGCAGCAGCGAACCGAGCGCCAACGCCCCGCCGAGCGCGGCCATCGGATCCGCCCCAATACGAGTTCATCCAATACGAGAAGAATGCGATGCGAACGGTCGCCAGTAGCGCGCCCAGCAGCGCCCATCCGGGCGGCACAAAGGCTTGCAAGGCCCAGCAGATGGCGCCGCACAGAGCGGCCGTGCTGAGGTAAACCCCGATCCACGGCTGATGAAAAAAGATCTCGCCGAACGCTAACGCCAGTCCCTGCGATACGGCGTATTTCGAATGGTAGGTGGGTAGCAAGTTGACGTGAAACGTCTCAAAGTGCTGCCAGGCCGCAGGCGTCGGATTGGTGAGCCTGAAATGAGCAAAGGTGTCGCCCATCAACAGGTAACTGTATTCGTCGTTGATGCGGGGATGGGGAATGCCAAGCCAGGGAAGCAGTATTGCGCGACCTAGCAGAGCCACGGCCACAACCAGCAGCACCGCTCGCCAGTTCTCGGCAAGAATTGCGCGTAGCCAACGTGGAGGAGCGACGGACGGCTTTGCCAATCGGAGAACAACGAAAGCCAGTACGGAGAATGCAATCAAAAGCCCCGTTTCGACGGCGAGCAGTCGCAGACCGGCAATGGGGACGAACATCATCGAAGGAGAAGCTCTCGGGCGCAAGCATAGCAGACAGCAAATCGCAGCCGATTCCGGTGTTCGCTTTAGAACGTGAGGCTGTGCAGTACCATATTTTGAGGTGAGTTGAAAGCCTATGAAAGCGCTCTACATCCAGCAACACGGCGACATCTCTAGTCTGAAGGTCAGCGACGTGCCCGTGCCGTCGATCAAACCCGGCGAGGTGCTCGTGCAGGTTGAAGCCGCGGGGATCAACCCGAGCGACCTGGGCAGCGTTCAGGGGCGATTTCCCCACGCGGTTCTCCCGCGCATTGTCGGCCGCGACTTTGCCGGCACGGTGGTCGAAGGCCCTGCCGAACTTATCGGCAAGAAGGTTTGGGGCACGGGCGGTGATCTCGGAATTGATCGCGACGGTACGCATGCCGAATATCTGGCAGTGCCGCAATCGGCCATCTCGCTGCGGCCGGCGAACCTCTCGGCTGAGGCGGCGGCCACGGTTGGCGTTCCCTTCATCACCGCGTTTTCGGCACTCGTGACCCTCGGCGAAATCAAGAAAGGCGAATGGGTGATCGTCTCCGGCGCGGCAGGAGCGGTGGGTCAGGCAGCCGTACAGATCGCGCACGCGCGAGGTGCTCGGGTCATCGCCCTGTTGAAGAATGCGAAAGAAGGGGACGCATCGGGCTTTCCCGCGCCGAAGCGGTCGCAACCTCAGACCAGGGAAATCTGGAGAGCGTGGTGCGCGAAGCGACCGGTGGGCGCGGCGCCGATCTCGCACTCAATGGCGTGGGGGCGAGTGTTTTCGGCTCGATTATGGCGGCCCTTGCGGTCAGAGGACGGCAGGTTGTTTACTCCGTCGTCGGCGGTCGAGAGGCCACGCTCGACATCATGGCCTTCTATCGCAACCAATTCAGGCTTCTCGGATTGGACACCCAAAAGCTTACGGCAATCGAATGTGCGGCCATCCTGAATGAGCTCGCGCTTCTGTTTGAATCTGGTGCTCTAAAGCCTTCGGCGATCGGAGAGCGGTACCCACTCTCGGAAGCACCGAAAGCTTACGAGCGCGTAGCGGCGCATGCAGGCGGCAAAGTGGTTCTCATCGTCTCAAAGGAGAAGTGATTTTGTGGAAAGATGCGAACTCGCGCGGAACTCGAGCCCCGATTGGCCCACGGGAATTCGATTTGACATCCCCTGTGAAAAACCAAATCCTTTTTTGCGAGCTAAACTGAAGGGCCGTGAAAAAACTCATTGTCCTCGTCATCGCGCTCCTCATTGTTGTGCCGCTCGCGGTATTCGCGGGCCGGTCAGCGACCCCGGTTGTCGAGCTTCCGTCTTCCGTGACGTCCCTGGGCCAAGCCACTCCGATTACGCTTCAAGTCCGAGATCCACATGGGGTGCGAAGTCTGCACGCCTTTGTCGAGCAGAACGGCAGCAGATATCAGGTCTTCGAAAACACGCAGCCGTCAAAGTCGCCCGACACTACCTGGACTTTCACGGCGGGAATCAAGACGACTCCCCAATTGCAGGCCGGCAAGGCCAAGTTAATCGTTGAGGCCACCTCAGACGATGTGCTGAGGAAGACAGGCCGTGTCGAACGCGATGTGACGGTGGTTACCCGGCCTCCCGCGCTCACCGTTGATTCAGAACAGCACTACCTGTATCTCGGAATGGCCGACCTGGCGACTTTCGATGTGTCAGGCAGTTGGACACAAGCGGGAGTGCGGGTGGGAGATGAAACGTTTCGGGCGTGGCCCATGCCTGGCGGCAAGCCGGGGCTGTTTTCATTGTTTGCTTTCGCCTGGAACATGCCGGCGGGAACGGTGCCGGTGGTGTACGCCGACAACGGTGCAGGCAATGATGTGGGCAGCGCCCTGGTGGTCGTCTTCCCGAAGAAGGAGCAGCCGAAGTACACCACGCATGACCTGCAGGTGAGCGACGCTTTCCTGCAGAAGGTGATCAACGAACTGGACCCGAACGGTACGGGCGATCCGGTCGCGCGCTTCGTCAAGATCAATAGCGAGATGCGCCGGGCCAACAATAAAACGCTTTCCGATCTCCGGCTGAAAACCGCCGACAAGTTCCTGTGGTCGCGGCCCTTCATTCGACAACCGCACTCGCAGGCGGAGTCGAACTTTGCCGACGTGCGGAATTACATCTATCACGGGAAAAAAATCGACCAGGAGGTCCATCTTGGTTTCGACCTGGCCGGAACACAGCACATGGGAGTAGAAGCCTCGAATGACGGCAAAGTCGTTTACGCCGCCCCGCTGGGGATTTACGGAAACTGCATCGTCGTCGATCACGGCTACGGGTTGCAGACCATCTACGGGCACCTCAGCCGGATCGACGTGCACGACGGCGACATGGTGAAACAAGGTCAGGTGATGGGCCTCAGCGGGGAGACCGGCATGGCGGGAGGCGATCACATTCACTTCGCCATGCAGCTCGATGGCGTCCAGATCAATCCCAAGGAATGGTGGGATGAACATTGGATTCGGGACCACATCGCCCGGCGGGTCGAGCTTGCGGGTTTCAGCAAATAACTTCGCAGGTGTGCCCATACTCAGTTTGGGGCGGGAGCGATGGCCGACGTTCGACCTGTATCATGCGCCGATGCAGAGCCTCTGCTACATCCCTTGCGGCAGCGGCGCGCGCGCCCATTGCCGCTCCCAGGCGGGCACGGTGACACGCTCGGCGACAATCGCCGGCTTGCGCGCCCAGCAGATGACGCGGGTCCCAAACGGCAGGTTGATGTAGCGGATCAGGAAGCGTTCCCAATCGAGCAGGCGGACCATCGCCGCATCGGCCCACCTTGCTGCGGGGGCGTCCTCGCGACTGATGGTCTTGCTGAAGATGGCCTTGGCAATGCGTTCGATGAAGGCGGGGAAAAATCCGACTGCCACAACGTAAGACACGCGCGTAACTTCGAAGCCCGCGTTATTCAGCTTGCGACGCAGCTCGCTGGCGGTGTAGCGCCGGCGATGGCCGCGGGCCTCGTCCTTTTCGCCCCACAGCGAGGGGTAGGCAGGAACCGTGAGGCAGAGCGTCCCGCCGTCTTTCAGCACGCGGCGCAACTCGCGTAACGCGACCACATCGTCGGAAACCGTTTGCAAGATGTCCCCGGCCACGACCGCATCGAACCCGTTGGAGCAGAACGCCAACTCCTCCGGCGCGGTGCAGACCAGGTCGCGATGTCCTTCGATTTGCCGGAACGCCAGAAGCGGCAGAGAGGAATGCGCATTCAGCGTGCGAATGCCGGGTGCATCGAGCAGGTCCAGATCGGCGCTGCATCCGAAGTCGAGCACGCGCGCCTCGCGCTTGTCGCGCAAGGCCTGCGCTGTGGCATCGCGCAGAAGCTTACGTCGCGCGATGTACCACCACGAGGAGCTCTCGCGGCGCAATGCCTCGAACTCGAGCTGGGTGTCCATCGCGGAACCTTAAGCTATTTTACGATACAGAGAATTACGCGCTGGGGAAGGCAAGATTTCACCACGGAAGCACGGAATACACGGAAGACAAATCAATGAAAATTCCGTGAGTTCCGTGTTTCCGTGGTAAATACTTTCGCTCACGCGCGCATCGGCGCTGGTTTATGTGCGGAAGAAGTCCTTCACCGCCTGCCACATCACCTGGCCGCCGACGTCGGCGATCGACTTCGTGAGCGGAATATCTTTGGGGCAGACCTCGACGCAGTTCTGCGCGTAGCCGCACTCCTGGATTCCGCCGTCGCCCATCAGCGCCTGCAGGCGTTCGATCTTCAGCGCCTTGCCCGTGGGGTGGGCGTTGAACAGCCGCACCTGCGAGATGGTCGCCGCGCCCACGAAGCCTGTCTTCTCGTTGAACTGCGGACAGGCCTCCATGCAGCAGCAGCAGGAGATGCAGCGCGAGAGCGGATACAACTGCTCCTGCTCCAGTGACGACTGGCGCAGCCCGGAGCCAAGATCGTAGGTGCCATCGACCGGGACCCAGGCTTTGACGGTCTTCAGGTTCTCGAACAGCACGCTGCGATCGACCGCGAGATCGCGGACGACCGGGAATTTCGAGAACGGCTCCAGCGAGATCGGCTGCTCCAACTGGTCGATGAGCGCCGAGCAGGCCATGCGCGCCTTGCCGTTGATGAGCATGGCGCACGAGCCGCACACCTCTTCCAGGCAATTGGAGTCGTAGGTGACCGGCGTGGTCGCCTTGCCGTCGCGGGTGACCGGTTTGGCTGCGATGTCCATTAGCGCCGAAGTGACATTCATGCCCGGCCGGTGTTGCAGCTCGAACTCTTCCCAATGCGGCTTGGCCTGGGGAGTTTCCTGGCGTTTGACGCGTATGATTACGGATTTCGAATTAGTAGCCATCGTAGTAAATGGGCCATGGCCCAATAAAATCGTGTCGCCCGGGTCAGCCAGCGCAGTCCCGTCCCAGAAGGTGTCATCCTGAGCGGAGTCCGCCGCGGAGTCGAAGGACCCCTATAACCAGTCGTCCCGCCACCGGAGCGCAGCGCTAAAGCGCCGCTTGTCATCTGCCGTCCCTACGGGACTCGGCTGTACGACTCACGCCTCCCCAGCGCTGAAGCGCTGGGCTAACCTCTTTCGCGCCTACGGCGCTCTGGCGCCCTTTGCCGCTCGGCATGTTGCCAACTTGCGAACAATCGTCCCCGAGGGACTCAGGCTCGTAACGACCCCGCACCCAGCACTCCGCTTTCGCTGCGTGCTGGGCTATCATGCACGCCCTTCGGGCTCTCGCCTTCCCTGCCAGCTGCTCATCCCAACTCAAACGTTGGCTCAGCTTCTTGTGTTCGTGCTCAACTTGAAACTCGAAACACGAAACTGCCTTTACGTCGCGGCGTCATACCTTCTCGGCCGCGGCTTGATCAGCGACGTGTCCACCGGCTCGAACTCGAAGCGCGGCTCGTCGGCATCGGCGGCGAAGTACGCTTTCGTTGTCTTGAGCCAGTTGGCGTCGTCGCGCTCGGGGAAATCCGGCTTGTAGTGCGCGCCGCGCGATTCGTCACGCATGCCCGCGCCCTGCGTGATCACGCGCGCCAGTTGCAGCATGTTGTAGAGCTGCCGCGCGAAGACGAACGACGTGTTCGCCCACATCGATTTGTCGCTCAGGTTGACGTGCCGATAGCGCTCCAGCAATTCCACGAGCTTGGCGTCGGTCTCGCGAATGTTCTTGTTGTAGCGAATGACCGTGACATTCTTGGTCATGATGTCGCCCAGTTCGCGCCACAGCAGGAACGGGTTCTCAGTGCCGTCGTTGTTCATCAGCCGGTGATTGATCTCTTCCTGGCGCTTGCGCTCGGAGTCGAAGAGATGCCCCGCCGGATTCTTGCCGCTCTTGATCACGTTGTGCGCGTACTTGACCGCGTGCGGGCCGGCGATGAAACCGCCGTAAATGCACGACATCAGAGAATTCGCGCCCAGGCGATTTGCACCGTGAATCGAGTAATCGCACTCGCCCGCGGCGTATAGGCCTTCGATGTTCGTGCGCTGGTCGAAGTCGACCCAGAGGCCGCCCATGGTGTAGTGCATGCCCGGGAAGATCTTCATCGGCGTGTCGCGCGGATCGTCGCCGACAAACTTTTCGTAGATTTCGAGGATGCCTTCCAGCTTTTTATCGAGGATCTTGCGATCGATGTGGGTCAGGTCGAGATAGACCATGGGCTGGCCGTCGATTCCAAGATGGTGCTCGTAGACGACCTTGTGAATGGCGCGGGTGGCGATGTCGCGTGGCACCAGGTTGCCGTACTTCGGGTACCACTCTTCCAGGAAATACCAGCGCTCGCCTTCGGGAATGCTTTTGGGATTGCGCTTGTCGCCCGGCTGTTTCGGCACCCAAACGCGTCCGCCTTCACCGCGAGCCGATTCGGACATCAGCCGCAGCTTGTCTTCGCCGGGAATGCAAGTCGGGTGGACCTGGATGAACTCGCCGTTGGCGTAGAACGCACCTTGTTGGTACAGCGCCGACTGCGCGGAGCCGGTGCACACAACCGAGTTCGTCGATTTGCCGAAGATGGCGCCATTGCCGCCGGTCGCCATGATGACGGCTTCGGCGGGGAAGGTTTGCACGGCCATGCTGCGCAAGTCCAGCGCGCAGATGCCATGACAAGAGCGGTGATCGTCGAACACCCCGGATAGAAACTCCCAGCCTTCGTACTTGGTGACCTTGCCTTCCGACTCGTAGCGCCGCACCTGCTCATCGAGCGCATACAGAAGCTGCTGCCCGGTGGTGGCGCCTGCAAAGGCCGTGCGGTTGTAGAGCGTTCCGCCGAAGCGGCGAAAATCGAGCAAGCCTTCCGGCGTACGGTTGAAGGGCACGCCCATGCGGTCGAGCAGGTCGATAATGCCGGGCGCCATCTCGCACATCAGCTTGGCCGGCGGCTGGTTGGCGAGGAAGTCGCCGCCGTAGATGGTGTCGTCGAAGTGGATCCAGGTAGAGTCGCCTTCGCCCTTCAGGTTTTTCGCGGCGTTGATGCCGCCCTGCGCGCACACCGAGTGAGACCGCTTCACCGGAACGATGGAGAAGAGGTCGACGTGACCTCCCATCTCGGCGATTTTGATGGTGGCCGCCAGTCCAGCCAGTCCGCCACCGACCACGATGATCTTAGGATGAGCCATAGAAATTCGCTGCTTTGAAGGGGCACAGCTTCAGCTGTGCCATTGAGACTTCCTCGATTATTTTCGTCATCCCGAACCGACTTTAGTCGGTGAGGGACGTCAGGGCCTAAAGGCCGTTCATTAGCATTACATTGGCACGGCTAAAGCCGTGCCCTTTCAATTCCCGTTCTACCGACCCGCTAGTCGTGCTCGACGTACGGCACCTGCGAAGCCGGCGTGCGCAGGAAGCCAGTCACGCTCCACAGCCCGGTGCCAATCAGCAATAGCGCCAGCACTAAGCAAACATATCCAAACTTCTTGCGCGCATGGTCGCCCACGGTGAATCCCCACTTGGCGGCAAACAGCCAAACGCCGTAGCTAGAAGTGCCACGACGCAGCAATAATTCCGATCACGTAAAACGCCACCGTCCAGGGGCTCTGGAAGTCGAACCAAACCTTGGAGAACGCGGCGTTATAGCCGCCGCCCATCAGGTGCACGCCGGTGAAGCGCATGTCATAAACGTGATAACGCGATGTAGATGAAGGCGATGATGCCGGTCCAGCGCTGCGCGGTGTATAGCCAATTGCCGGTCCAGGGATAATCGGTGACGTTCGAGTCGCCCTTGTACCAGATCCAAAGCCCGTAGAGCCCATGAAACAGCAGCGGAATAAAGATGAATACCCACTCCAGCACGTGCACGAAGGGCAGGCTGGTGAGGAACTTCACCTGGTCGTTGTAGGCCTGGACGCCGTTGGCCGATTCGGAATTGGAGATGAAGTGCTCGATCAGAAATGCGCCGATGGGCACAATGCCGGAGAGCGAATGTAGGCGCCGCAAAACGAACGAGTAGCCCTGGCCTGCGCGCAACGGAGCTACTCCTTTTCTGACTGGGGCAGTGGTCTCGATCGTACTGGCTGAAGAAGCCACGAAGCCAACTCCTTATGAATACTCGGGTCGCCCAGCCGCGTGCCGCTTCTGCACAGGTTGGGCCGGGAGCGTATAGATAAACACTCAATTATCGAGTTCGCCAAAAGCGTCGTCAACCAACAGTTGGCGACGGCACATGTTGCAAGCGCACCCAAAGTTACAGATGCTACGGCGATTCATCTCGACTCCAGTCGCCGCGATGCAACAACTGGAGGTCCGCTGAGGTGGGCGATCCTCGCTCGGAACGGAATTCAGCATAGCGTTTTCATGGGCCAAGTGTTTGTGATTTTCGTCACAGGGGCGAATGATCTTTGTGCGCCTGCGGACCGGTGCGGGTTTCACTCGGATTAGTATTGTCAGCATCGCATGCTGATCCGTGAAAACGTTCCGCTGGCACCGCTGACCACGCTGGGCGTCGGCGGCCCGGCGCGCTACTTCATTGAAGCGCGCAGCGAAGCCGAGGTGCTCGAGGCCGTCGAGTTCGCGCGCTCGCGCGGCGCTGCCGCTGTTCGTGCTCGGCGGAGGCAGCAACATCGTTGTAGCGGATGCGGGCTTCGCCGGCCTGGTGCTGAAGATCAGCGTCACAGACGTTGCGCAGCGTGAAGGCTCGGGCGGGACCGCGCTCTTCGTCGCCGGCGCCGGTTCCGATTGGGACGCGTTCGTGGAGCGAACCGTCGAAGCCGGTTGTGCGGGGCTGGAGTGCCTCAGCGGAATCCCTGGAACCGTCGGCGGGACGCCCATCCAGAACGTGGGAGCCTACGGGCAGGAAGTTTCCGAGACCATCGTGGAGGTGCGCGTGCTGGACCTGCGCTCGCGGCGCATCGAGACCTTGAGCAACCGTGAATGCGGATTTGCCTATCGCTCCAGCATCTTCAATACGAGCGAGCGCGGGCGTTACATCATCTTGTCGGTGTCGTTCGCGATGCGTCCCGGCGGCAGGCCCAGCCTGCGATATCCCGACGTACAACGCTTCTTCGCCGGCCGAACGAAAGAGCCGAGCCTGAGCGAAGTGCGAGCGGCCGTGCGCGAAATCCGGCATCGCAAGGCCATGCTCATCGTTCCCGGCGAGGAGGATGCGCGCAGCGCGGGATCGTTCTTCAAGAACCCCATTGTGCCGCAAGCGTTCGTCGACGAGTTGTCGGCGCGGGTGAGTTCCGGTGGCTTTCCGTTGCCGAATTTTCCTGCCGGAGATGGCTTTCGCAAACTGCCGGCCGCATGGCTGGTGGAACACGCCGGGTTCGCCAAGGGATATACGCGTGGACGCGCCGGAATCTCGCGCAAGCACGCGTTGGCGATCGTGAATCGCGGCGGCGCGAGCGCGGCGGAGATCATCGCGCTGAAAGACGAAATTCAGGCGCGGGTATTAAGCGAGTTCGGAATTCGGTTGGAGCCCGAGCCGGTGTTTGTGGGGTTCTGAACCTGCTCGTACGCATGGGCAAGGCGCAGGGCCACCGAGTCGGCGCCGGGACGGGCGGAGATTTGCATACCGACCGGCAGGCCGTCGCGAGTGGATCCACACGGCACGGACACGCTAGGCCAGAACAGCACGCTGAACGGCGCGGTGTTGCGCAGCAGGTATTTCACTTCAAACGGGCGCACATCCGGTGTCGCCAGCGCTTGCAGTTCGGCGATCCTGGGCGCGGGAACCGGCGTGGTCGGAGTAATGAGAACGTCAACTTCCTCAAACACCTTTTCCGCCTGCGCGCGAAACTCCGCCAGCCGATTGCGCTCGCGGATGTACTGCGTGGCACTGATTCCGGCGCAGTTTTGCAGGCGAAACAGCGTGCGCGGATCGTATAACTCCGGCGTCTGCTTGATCATTGCCTCGTGATATTCGTAAATTTCCGCATCGAAGATCGTGCGGAATCCCTGCAACGGCAGTTCGATCTCGCGCGTCTTCGAGACCATCGTTTGCACCGTCTCCAGCGCCGTTTCCATGCACGCGCTCACCCCGTCGTCGAGATCGTCATAGAACTTCTTGCGCGCAATTCCGACCCGCAACTCCGTCACGTCCTCTCGCATAACCGACGCGTAGTCTGAGGTGCCGCTCAGCCCGTCGATCATGATGGCAGTGTCGCGCACCGTGCGCGTCAGTGGACCAACGGTATCGAACGATGTCGAAAGCGGCACGATGCCCTGCGTGCTGAGCAGGTTCGCGCTGGGACGATGTCCCACAATGCCGCACAGCGCGGCGGGACAGCGGATGGAGCCGGATGTATCCGAGCCCAGAGCGGCCACGCACAGCCCCGCCGCAACCGCCGCGCCCGAACCCGACGATGAACCGCCCGCAATCCGTTCCGTATTCCAGGGATTCTTGGTCGGGCCAAAGGCGCTGATCACGCCGGTCATGCCGAAGGCAAACTCGTGCATGTTGAGCTTGCCGAGGATGACCGCACCGGCATCCTTCAACCGGCGCACGACCACGGCGTCTTCCGCCGGCACGCGCTCGCGATACTGATTGCTGGCCGCCGTGGTGCGCACGCCCGCGGTGTCGATGAGATCTTTCAGGGCAATCGGAATTCCGTGCAGCGGCCCGCGATAATTGCCCGCGCCGATCTCAGATTCGGCGCGTCGCGCCTGCTCCAAAGCGAGATCGGCAGTCACCGTGATGAAGGCGTTGAGCGTTGGATCGAGGCGCTCGATTCGCCCCAGGCATTCCTGCGTAAGTTCAACCGTTGATAGTCGCCGAGTGCGGATTTGTTCGGCGGCATCGGCGAGGGTCAGCATGGCTACGCCCGCGCCGGTTTCTTCTGGCACTTCTCGCAGACACCGTAAATCTGGAAGGTATGGCGCGTGGGCAGATACTTGTTCTTGCGGCCAATCTCCTGCTCGATGCGCTCGATCGCGGGCGAGAAAAATTCTACCGAGCTGCCGCACGCGGTGCAGACCATGTGATGGTGGTTGCGGCGCTGGTACTGGTGCTCGAAGCGTGCGATGCCGTCGTGAAAATCGACCTCGCTGGCCAGGCCGCACTCCGAGAGCAGCTTCAGTGTGCGATACACGGTGGTGAAGCCGATTCCCTTGTCTTTCTTCTTGACCAGCCGGTAGAGGTCGTCGTTGGAGAGATGGTCGCGAGTATCCAGAAAGGTGCGCAGGATGATGTCGCGTTGCGCGGTGCGCTTCAGCCCCACGCGTTTGAGATGGTCGTGAAAAACGGCTTCGGCCTCGCGCAGCATCTGCCGCGAGATGGTCGGCTGATCGTCGATGCGTTTCTGGAGCATAGCGCCGGCTGTGGGCCCGTGGCTACAGGATAACAAGGGAGGCAGCAGTTGGCACCCGGCAGTTGGCACTTAGCCAAGGCGCGTTGCCGGATCTTGCGCCAGCTCAAGAAACGCTTGCGATTCTTACATTAGAGCGGTTTGGTTTTTGCTGGGTCCAGGTAGAGCGGGCCCTCAGGCCCGCGTCCAGGCTACCCCTTTGAGCTTTGAGTCGGCATTAGCCGACGGCAGAGTGCCGCCCGCTGCAGCGGGCTCTTACAAATGACGGTCGCACTGACGCGGCGCTAAAGCGCCGCTCAACCCGCCCGCTTGAGCTACAGTAGTTACTAAACCGGTCTAGCTCATAAGAATTGTGGACGCCTTTTGCCGTCCAGCTACATCCAACCGCGCAGGAGTTTGGAGATGATCGCTCGCCGACTCGCGTCGCTTCTGGTTGTCGTTCTGTTCTCGGCATGGCTGGCTGCGCAAACTGCGGCCCCCGCAAAGCCGAAGTTCAACCCGTCCTATCGCAAGTTCCGCTTCACCTACGCCTTCACGGTGAAGGACATTCCTGCGGGGACGAAGCTGGTGCGGGTGTGGGTTCCGGTGGCGCACACCGACGAGCACCAGACGGTGCGCCTGACGAGCGTCAAGTCGCCGGTGCAAACCACCATGGGCGATGAGTCCGAATACGGCAACCAAATCCTCTATGCCGAGATCCACAATCCGGTGCAGCCCACCGCCGACTTCGCGCTGGAGTACGAGGTCACGCGGCGTGAGTACTCGCGCGGCGACTTCGCGCAGCTCGAACCGAAGGACACCAAGCCCGGCGTGGTTCCGGCCTCGATGGAGCGTTTCGTCGCGCCTGACAAGCTGATCCCGACGGATGGCAAGATTAAAGAGTTGGCCGAGCAGGTGACCGGCAGTCAACCAGGCACGGTTGCCAAGGCCAAAGCCGCCTACGATTACCTGTTCAAAACCATGCGCTATGACAAGACCGGCACCGGCTGGGGGCGCGGCGACGCCGTCTGGGCCTGCGATGCCAAGCACGGCAACTGCACCGATTTCCACTCGCCCTTCATCGGGATGATGCGCGCCGACGATATCCCCGCGCGCTTCGATATCGGCTTTCCCATCCCGGAGAACAAAGACAGCGGCGACATCGCCGGCTATCACTGCTGGGCTGAGTTCTTCGCGCGCAACATCGGCTGGGTGCCGCTGGACATTTCCGAGGCGTGGCAGGCCAAAGAGAAAGCCGACTACTTCTTCGGTACCGTGGACGCCAATCGCGTGCAGTTTTCGACCGGGCGCGACATCACCCTGGTCCCCAAGCAGGACGGTCCTCCGCTCAACTACTTCGTTTATCCGTATGTCGAAATTGACGGCAAGGCCTACGAGGCGACCAGCCGTCATTTCAGCTTCGCCGAGATGACAACTGGAGAAAAGACGGCGGACTGGCGACCGCCCGCGCCGGCAATGTGAAACCGGCAATTAAGGAGACTCTGATTTAAGCCCCGGTTTTGAAAGGGCACGGCTTCAGCCGTGCCGCAAATGCAGCAAATTCAGTGTGGGCTTCAGTCTTGGTCGGGATGACAGATCAAATTGAGATTGGATTCGAACGCCGGCGCCGAAGCCCTGTTTCTACCTAGCTCTCCCGCTCCACCACAAACTCGGCCACCCACAGCAGCACGCGTTTGATCTCGGAGTCGGGAAAGGTGCAGATGGCCTCGCGCGCCTTGCTGGAGAACTCCGCGGCGCGCGCGTAGGCGGCATCGATCGACCCGTGGCGCTTGAGGATGGCCACGATATCGCTGGGCGTTATGCCATCAAAGCCGCCATGGCTCAGCACGGATTGAATCATCGCCCGCTCGGATGCGCTGGAGTGCTGTAGCGCGTGCAGCACCGCCATCGTGGCCTTGCCTTCGCGCAGATCGCTGGCCACGGGCTTGCCCAGCACCTCTTCCGAGGCGGTGAGGTCGAGCACGTCATCGACGATCTGGAACGCCATGCCTAGATTGCGACCGTATTCGGCGAGCCGCTGCAGGTCGCCATCGCCGGCGCAACCGAGAATTCCGCCCAGTTTCATGCACACGGAGAACAGGCACGCCGTCTTGCGATAAATCAGCTCAAAGTGTTCGTCGAGCGAGATTGCTTTTCCCAGCCGCTCGATCTGCAGCAGCTCGCCCTCCACCATGGCCTGCGTGAGATCGATGAGCGCGTCGAGGATCTGGAAATTGCGTTCCTGCACGGCAATCTTGAACGCCTGCATGTAGAGCCAGTCGCCGGCCAGCACGCACTTGGAATTGCCCCACTGCGTGTTGGCCGCCGGACGCCCGCGGCGCGTCTGCGCCTCGTCGATGATGTCGTCATGCACCAGCGTGGCCGTGTGGATGATCTCCACCACTGCGCCAAGCTTGATGGCGCCTTGGCCGGTGTAGTTCATCAGCTTGCAGGAGAGAAGCAGCAGCGCAGGCCGCAGCCGTTTGCCGCCGCCGATGCGGAGATATTCGCCGATCTCGGTGATGGCGCGCACCCCGGAGACGGTGTCGCGCCCGAACTCGCGCTCGATGGCGGCGAGGTCGTCGTGCAACAGGTCGAAGACTTCTTTGGCGTTGCGGATTACCGAGTTCAAACGTGCGCTCTCCAGGACCTTCCACTTCGGACAAGAGTTTCACCACGGAAGCACGGAATTCACCGAATAATTTGAAATCAAGAAATTCCGTGTGTTCCGTGCTTCCAATGAACCCGATGTTCGCGCCCTAATTGCTGCGGTAATTCGTGAACTGCATGTCGATGCCGAAATCCTGCTGCTTGAGCAGGGCGATGATCTCCTGCAGTGTATCGCGGTCTTTGCCGCTGACGCGAACCAGGTCGCCCTGGATCGCCGCCTGCACTTTCTTCTTCGAGTTCTTGATCAGCTTGACGATCTCGCGCGCCTTCTCGATGGGAATGCCTTGCTGCATGGTGACGCGCTGGCGCACGGTCGAGCCGGCCGCCGGCTCGATGCTGCCATAGTTGAACGCCTTCAAGGGAACGCCGCGTTTGACCAGCTTGCCTTGCAGCACGTCGTTCACCGCCTTCAGCTTGAACTCGTCGGCGGAGGCGAGCACCAGCGCCTCCTTCTCGTCCATCTCAATTGAGGACTTGGAGTCCTTCAGGTCGTAGCGCGTGTGGATTTCCTTGAGCGCCTGCTGAATGGCATTGGACACTTCCTGCAGGTCGACTTTGCTGACGATGTCGAATGATTCGGCCATGAATTCAGTGTAACAATATTCGCCGCCGAAGCCGTCCCGTCTCGGTGGCTGTCGACAGCCGCAGGGCGCGGCTGGTTACAAGCCGGAGCATGGTTTGATTCACGAGCAAGTGAAAAGGGAGCGTTTTCCGCTCCCTTATTTGCGGGGCCGAAGCCCCGAGTTCGGTTATAGCTCGGTGACGCGGACCCTTCGGCAAGCTCAGGGCAGGCTCTAAAGGTCCGCTCTGCCTTCAGCACCGCGCGCTATACCACTGAGTTGCTGTACAGCAGCACGCCTTCGGTCTTTTCTTCGCCGACTGGCCGATAGAAGAGCTGATCGCCGGCCAGGTAGACCTCGATGAACGCCGGACGCTGCTGGAAGGTACCCTGGATCAGCGCCTCCGATAGCGGGTCCTCGATGTACTTCTGCAGCGCGCGCCGCAGCGGACGTGCGCCGTAAGTGCGATCGACCAGCGTCTTATCGAGGATCCACTTACGCGCCTCTTCCGTTACGGTCACGGTGATGGAGCGCTGCGCCAGGTTGGTGTTCAACTGCTGCACCATCAGCTCCACAATCTGGATCAGGTCGACTTCGGTCAGTGCGCCGAAGATGATGACCTCGTCCAGCCGGTTGAGGAACTCGGGATTGAAGGTGCGCTTCACTTCGTTGCGCACCATGTCCTCGACCTTGGTGGACGTGTTCTCGTCCAGCTCCGCCTGGAAGCCCAGGCCGGTGCGCTTCTGCAAGTGCCGCGCGCCAATGTTCGAGGTCATGATGATGATTGCGTTCTTGAAGTCGACCGTGTTGCCGAGGCCGTCGGTGAGCTGGCCGTCCTCGAACACCTGCAGCAGGATGTTGAACAGGTCAGGATGCGCCTTCTCGACCTCGTCGAGCAGCACGACGGAGTAGGGCGCGCGCTTCACGCGCTCGGTCAACTGCCCGCCCTCTTCGTAGCCGACGTATCCCGGAGGCGAGCCGATCAGCTTCGAGACCGAGTGCTTCTCCATGAATTCCGACATATCGAAGCGCACCAGCGATTTCTCGCTGCCGAACATGAACTGCGCCAGGGTGCGCGCGACTTCGGTCTTGCCGACGCCGGTAGGGCCGAGGAAGAGGAACGAGCCGATAGGCCGGTTGGGGCTCTTCAGGCCGGCTCGCGAGCGGCGAATCGCGCGGGCCAGCGCCGAGATGGCGCGGTCTTGCGAGATCACACGCCGGTGCAGCTCTTCTTCGATGCGCAGCAGCTTCGCGCTCTCTTCTTCCTTGATCGAGGCGATGGGCACGCCGGTCCAGCGCGAGACAACGTCTTCGATATCCTCGCGGCCGACCACGCCCGTGGAGGACTCATCGAGGTGATACTTTTCGCGCAGGGCGCGCAGGTTCTCGCGCTCTTTGCGCTCCTCATCGGAGTAGAAGCGGGCCTTCTCGAACTCGTGGTTCGCGATGGCGTTCTCCATGCGATGCACGATGAACTTGATCCGCTTTTGCACCTCGGTGATGTCCTCGGGCAGAGAGGTCTGGCGCAACTTCACGCGCGCGCCGGCTTCATCCACCAGGTCGATCGCCTTGTCCGGAAGGAAGCGGTCGGGCAGATAGCGATTGGAGTGCGACACCGAGAAGGTGATCGCGTCATCGGTATAGCTGACGGCGTGGAACTTCTCGTAACGCTCCTTGATGCCGAACAGAATCTTGACCGCGTCCGCCTCATTCGGCGGCGGAACTTTGACCGCCTGGAAGCGGCGCTCCAGCGAGCGGTCCTTCTCGATCGACTTGCGGTATTCGCCCGGAGTGGTGGCACCGATGCATTGAATTTCGCCGCGCGACAGCGCCGGCTTCAGGATGTTGGCCGCGTCGAGCGAACCTTCGGCCGATCCCGCGCCGACCAGCGTGTGCAGCTCGTCGATAAAGATGATGGCGTTCTGCGACTCCATCAGCTCTTTCATGATGGTCTTGAGCCGCTCTTCGAATTGTCCGCGATACTTGGTGCCGGCGACGATCAACGATAGATCGAGCGCGAGGATGCGCTTGTCGGCCAGGAACGACGGCACTTCGCCGTCGGCGATGCGCTGCGCCAGCCCTTCGACAATGGCGGTCTTACCCACGCCGGGCTCGCCAATCAGCACCGGGTTGTTCTTGGTGCGGCGGCAAAGAATTTGGATGACGCGCTCCAGCTCGCCATCGCGACCGACGAGCGGATCGAGCTGGTTGTCGATGGCCGCCTGGGTCAGGTCGCGCGAGAACTCCGACAGCAGCGACGACTCGCGCGAACGCTGCGACGGCTGTGCCTTTTCCTGCGATGTGCGCGCCAGTTCTTCGCGGATGGTCGAAAGCCGCAGGCCGCGCTCGTGCAGAATTTCCGCCGCGAAGCACTTCTCTTCGCGCAACAGGCCCAACAGCAAGTGCTCGGTCCCGATGTGCTTGTGCGAGAGCCGCTCGGCTTCTTCCGCCGCGTAGGCGAGCACACGCTTACACTCATTGCTCAGGGGCAGGTCGACCGAAGTCGAGACCTTCTCCCGAATCGTAGTGTGGCCCTCAACTTGTTTCCGGATCGACTCGACCGACGCATGGGACCGAAGGAACCGATTGGTAAGCGCTTTGTCTTCGCGCAGAAGTCCCAGCAGCAGGTGCTCCGTTTCAATATAAGGAGAACCGAACTGGCTGGCTTCGTAGCGCGCGAAGAAAATTACGCGCCGGGCCTTTTCCGTGTAGCGTTCAAACATTGAAACTCTCCCGGAACCCGGCCGGGCTTGTGGTTCCTGCCGAATCCCATTGCAGACTCTTCCCCTGTCACCGCCGGCCCCGAAATTGAGCTGGGACCGATCACCTCTCCCTGACTTGGTGCCCCACGTTCGCGTCCATCGTTTGGACGCTAACGTGGGCCGAGTTCATGTGGGCCCAGGTTAGCCAAAAGATGGCGAACCTGGGGCACCGACGACTCGCGGCACAGCTAAAGCTGTGCCCCTTCAAATCTAATAACACGCCACTTCTTAGTACGTTGCCTATGCCGAAAGCGATTGCGGCGACACCTCGGCCACCCGGCCGCGTTCCAGCCGGAGCACACGGTCGCACTGCCGCGCAAACCCAAGATTGTGAGTAACAATGAGCGAGGTCAGGCGATAATCGCGATGTAACCTGGCAATCAATTTGAATACCGCATCCGCTGTCCGGTCATCCAGATCTCCCGTCGGCTCGTCGGCCATCAGGATCTTCGGCCGGGTGATCAGCGCGCGGGCCAGCGCTACCCGCTGCTGCTCGCCCCCCGATAACTCGCCGGACCGATGAGTGGCACGGTCCTGTAATCCCACTTCCTGCAACCAGTGCAGGGCCTGTTGTTCCGCCTCTCGCCGCTTGACACCGCGCATCAGCAACGGCATCGCCACGTTCTCTGCTGCGGTGAACTCCGGCAGCAGATAATGGAACTGCCACACGAACCCGAGCTCGCGGCTGCGGAACTCAGCAGCACTTTCCTCCGAGAGACGGCTCAACAGCAATTGGGCGAAGTATACGTCACCTTCGGAAGCGCTATCAAGCGCTCCGAGGATGTGCAATAAGGTACTCTTTCCCGTTCCCGATTCGCCAACAATGGCCAGCATCTCCCCGGCCATGACCTGCAACGACAAGTTCTCAAAGAGCACTAAATCCGAGTCGCCGGAGCGGAAAACCTTCTTTAGATTGCACGCTCGCAACAACACGTCTTGACCATTTGGATGCAGGTGCGCTCCGCTGGGACACAAATTCAGGCCTGTGCAGGGGCCGGATGCCAATTTGCGCCACACAACCCACAGCCGAGGCCTAATCAGAATTAGAGCATGTCTGGCGTAAGAAGTCAGCGACTTTGGTACGGACGCTAGTAACATAGGTTGGTTACGGGAATATTGCAGGAGATTCGGGAGATAAAGCAGTTTTCCGGATCCGGCTATCATCGCTTGAAAAAGCGGCGGAGCGGCGCGATTCGTCTTAGCCGCGGCCGTGAACCCGCGGTTCGCGTGCCATCTGGTGCTGTCGCCGCGACGGACGACTACGGGAAAATACGGGCCAGAACCAGGCTTCCTCTTACCGTCGCTCATAAAGGAGGACACGCGCCGTCGGCTCCAGCTGCTGTAGCCAGTCGAAATCCACGACATTGCGGGTCAAGACCGTGAGGCCATACTTCCTTGCGGTGGCCAACAGCAACGCGTCATTCATCGCCCGGCGACGATCGGACGAGGCATAGTTTTGCAGACGGGCAAGCATCCCGGACAAGATACCGGCCTCCATCCATATCTCCCGGTCGGGAACAACTATGCGATGTGAAGGTCTGCGCTCGACCGTCGCAATGATCGCCTTTACGGTGGCTGCCGTCTCGGGATGATTGGGTTGCAAGAGTCCGGCGGCCGCGACCAGTTCCGCCTCCGTCACCGTCGAGTGCCAGACATCCGCGGCCCGCAATGCGAGTTCTTCCGCTCGGGGAAATCGATCTTGAAGGACATCAATATACACCGTGGTGTCGTACAGCAGTTTCCGCGGTATCTCGCCGACGCGGTCGAGAAAAGGAAGGTCACGTTCGTTTCGGCGCTCCAGGTGTTCCAGCCGCTTCTCGGGTTTGAGGCGGCGCAGGACCCTCTGGAGCTCAGAACTCAAGGTCGATGTCCTTGCCGATAGCTCCCCTCTGCGCCAGAAGCCAGTCTGCGTACTCGTCAGCCACGGCTAGATTTGCTAACGCGACCTCAATCAGCTTCGTGTCCGAATGCACACCCGTTCGTGCCTTCGCTCTCGCGACCAGAGCCGGCGGCATTCGTCCCCGCACGAGTTTGGTCCGTCCACCTTCTAATAAACCCTTCTCAGTGGCTATGGCTAGCGCATCGGCAAAGTGGCGCGGCGCCTTCTTCACCACCCCAGTGCTTTTATTCACGGCCAAGTCTCCGTAGCACAACTATAAGGATAGTGTAGCACAAATGCTTATCACCAGATCCGCACCCGCTCCTCCGGCGTCAGGTACAGCGTCTGGCCCGGCTTCACGTCAAAGTTCGAATACCAGGCATCGATGTTGCGCACCGTGTCGGCGCGATACTGCGCCGGCGAGTGCGAATCCACCATCACCTGCTGGCGCAGCGCGGCATCGCGCCCTTTGCTCGCATAGTTCTGCCCGAAGGCGATGAAGAACTGCTGATCGCCGGTGAAGCCCTCATGCGTTGGGGCCGGTTTCCCGTTCAGCGACGCGATGAAGCCATCGTGCGAAGCGGCGATTCCGGCCAGGTCGGCGATGTTCTCCGCCAGCGTCTGCTTGCCCTTCACATGCAGATCGGGGAACGGAGAGTACGTGTCATATTGCGCCGCTAGTTTGTCCGTGGCCGCTTCGAAGTGCGCCAGGTCGGCGTCGGTCCACCAGTTGCGCACGCGACCCTTCGAGTCGAAGGCGCTGCCCTCGCTGTCGAAGGTATGGCTGATCTCGTGTCCGATGATCGAACCGATCGCGCCATAGTTCGACGCCGCCGGCGCCTGCGGATCGAAGAACGGCGGCTGCAAGATCGCCGCCGGGAAGTTCAACGCGTTCTGCAGCGGCAGGTTCACCGCGTTGACCGTCTGTGGCGTCATCGACCATTCGTGGCGATCGATCTGCTTGCCCAGGCGCGCCACCTCGCGGTCATACTGAAACAGCCTGCCCCGCCAGACATTTCCAAACAGATCGTCGGGCTTCACTTCGTAGGCCGAGTAGTCGATCCAGCTCTCCGGATAGCCGATGCCGACATACAGCGTCGTGAGCTTCTCCTGCGCCTCCGCCTTGGTCGATGCCGCCATCCACGAGAGCGCATCGATGCGCTTGCGGAAGGCCGCAATGATGTTCGTCACCATCGCCTGCGCCTGCTCCTTCGCCTCTGGTGGGAAGTAGCGCTGCGCGTAAATCTTGCCCACGTCGTCGCCGACGTAGCGGTTCACCACGACCACGCCGCGCTGCCAGCGCGGACGCTGCTGTTGCGCGCCCGAAAGTGTCGCGCCGAAGAAGGCAAAGTTCTCGTCCGCAATAGGCTTCGCGAGGTACGGCGCGTACTCCTCGATCAGGTGATACGCCATCCAGTCTTTCCACGTCTCCAGCGGCTCCGATTGCACCAGCGCCGACTCGCCGGCAAACGCCGTCGGCTGCCACACGATGAAGCTGGCCTGCTTCGTCAATCCCGCGCCGCGGAAGTACTCCGCCCAATCCAAGCCGGGCGCCTTGGAGTTGAAATCCGCCTGCGTCCAGGTGTTGTTGGCCTTGTGTATGTCGTCGTTCTCCGCCAGCGTGAGGTGCTTCGACGCAATCTCATGCTCCAGCGCCATGATGCGCTGGGCGCGCGCGTCGGTGTCATCGAAACCCGCCAACTTCAGCATCGTCGCCACGTGCGTCTGATACTTAGCGCGTACTTCCTTCATGTGCTCGGTGTCGTCGAAGTAATACTCACGATCGGGAAGCTGCACGCCGCCCTGCAACAAATACGCAGCGTAGTGCTCGGAGTCGTTGAATCCCGGCGCAACCCACAGTCCGAACAGGTGCGTCGTGTGGAAGTTGGTGTTGTTCAGCGCGTCAACGTCAGCGCGCAGCGTCCGCCCCAGCGCGAACGCCAGATCCTTCTTATTGCTGATGCCCGCGATGTCTTTCAGCATCGCCTTAATCGGCGTAATCCCCTTGGCGTCGATCCCGGACTCATCCATATAGGAGTTGTAGAGATCGGCGATCTTGCGCTGGCCCGTACCGGCGGCAGGATTGCTCTTGGCAATCTCCTCAATCAATGCCGCCGTGCGCTTGTTGCTCAGGTCGTCGAGTTGCGAAAACACGCCGATGCGAGCACGATCGGGCGGAAGCTCGGTGCGCTTGATCCAGTCACCGTTGCAGTACAGATACCACTGGTCGCCCGGCGTGAGCGAGCGTTCCATGTTGGCCACGTCGATACCGTGGGTTTGCGGCTTAGCCGCTTCCTGCGCGACTGCGGGAAGCAGCGTCAACAACGCGATAGAGGATAGATAAGAGGGCGGCAGCGCGAACGGCTGAAGTCAGGGAATGCAAGAGAAATCTCACGGTTGGCTCCGAACGAAGAGGATGCAAGCAGATACGGCAATTGGGATAGACGACAGGCAACCCAAGAGGGTAGCACGAGGATGGGACCGGCGCAGCGAGCAGTGGGACGAAATGAATCATGGGTGTCCCATCCTTTCCCATGTTTTGGGAAAGGGTGGGAGACGACACGCTCCGGAGCGCGGGCGCCTCATCCGAGCATCGTTGACTCGGAGCCTGCCCTTAGCCTGCCGAATGGGTGGGCCTTTTGTCCCTGGTGAAGCCCGTGTCCCCGCTACGTCACTCGGCGTCATTTAGCGTTGACAGGACCCATTCCCGGAATCACAATATGCCGGGCCCTCGAGGAATGAGACTGTTCGGCCTGTTTTCTCCTCAACGGCTGATGGTCTGGGCGAGAACAAGACCCTTCTTCTCCTCCTCGCGCATTGCATCCGCTCCCGATAGTGGAGTAAGGAGCCGGCCATGGCTTCTGCTCACCACCTTCGCTTCGCCGAAATCTAAAGGAGGCCTATGGCTGCCCACAGGAATGCTCGCATCTCCAGGGTCCTGTTGCTGGCGATATTCAGCGTAATCGTGGGCGCCGCGGCGCCTGCCCAGAACGTTCCGGCGAGCGCCCGTGAAGCGGCAAAGCTGCCGCAATTCGCGTCGCGACTTGCGCATCCAGCCCATGCGCCGGCATCGCGGGCGAACCCGCTGGCGCGCCAAGCATCTCGTAGTGGGCCGCCGCAATTTGGCGTTATCTACGACAACGGTCCCATCAACGGCACCACCGATGCCTGGACAATCAACTCCGGATTTGTCGTTAGCGACACTCTGACCATCCAGGGTGGCGCGGGGCCTATCAATGGTATGAATTTCGGCGCCTGGCTAACCCCGGGCGACGTTCTTGAGTCGGTCCAGATTTCGATCACCTCATCCGAGTTCGGCGGGACGACTTACTTCAACGAGGTGGTCAACTTCACTCAGAGCGGCTGCAGCGGCAATCAGTACGGCTTCAACATTTGCACCGAAAGCAGCGACAACTTCAGTGGTCCAAATCTCGCAGCCGGGACTTACTGGGTGAACCTGGCCAATGCTGTGGTCAATACCGGCGACCCGGTCTATTGGGATGAGAACTCGGGCAGCGGCTGCGACTCTCAGGGCTGTCCGTCGTCGGCCTCAGAGAACTCGGTGGGCACTATCCCATCGGAGGCCTTCAGCGTTCTGGGTAGCACCTGTGTCAGCCGGGTAGAGGAGAGGCCGGCGAACGCGGCGAAGGTTGTGACCGTTCCGCCCTCGCCCACCCAGAGCTACCGCGTGCTCTACAATTTCACGGGCGCCGCAGACGGCGGCTCTCCCCAAGGTTTGGTGATCGATGTTGCGGGTAATCTGTACGGGGCGACCAACGCTGGTGGTCTATTCGGACAAGGTACGGCGTTCAAGCTCGCTCCCGGCGCTTCCGGTTGGCTTTTCAATCGCCTTTATTCGTTCCCCGCGAATAACGGTCCCTCCAGCACCCTCGTCCTTGGCGCCGCTGGCACCCTCTTTGGTACATCCGCTGGTGGAGGCCAAGGCGACGGCACCCTCTTCAGCCTATCTCCCCCCGGAAATGTCTTGCCGAGTGTTTTTAGCAATTGGCTGGAGACTCTGCTATACGAGTTCACCGGCGGCAGCGATGGTGCGAATCCACAGGGGAGCATTGTGGTTGACAGCGCGAACAATGTCTATGGAACTGCTACCGTGGGAGGGGCAAACGGCGGCGGTACGCTCTACGAGTTTACCAATGGCGGCCTACAGGTGCTGCACGCTTTTCCTGCGTTCCCCGGCGACGGCGGTTTTCCGACAGCAGTAGTCCAGGGTTCTGATGGCCTGTACGGCATCACCCTCGGCTCCGTCACTAGCAGCTCCGCGCCCGGGGTAAGCGTCTTATACACGACAGCGGGAGGCTACCAGGTCCTTCACAACTTCATGAACGATCCAGGCCCTCCTCAAAGCCTGGTCGCAGACCAGGCGGGCAACCTGTACGTCACGATCAGCTATATCAGCTACGGCAGATCCAGCTATTACAGCCGACCGTCCAGCTTTCTCAGCGGGCCTCCCTGCGACTACTTGAACACCGACGTCGATCAACTCTCTCCACCGGGTTGGAACCCCTCCCTTTTGGCAACTTTCGGGCATAACGGTATCCCCGGCACTGGAGTCAGCGTGTCCACCGACGCATCAGGGAATCTCTACGGCACAACCAGTGACGGTGGACAATATTTTCATGGCAACGTATTCAAGCTGACCTGCTGCTGGAACTACACCGATCTCTACGACTTCTCCGGTGGGGACGATGGTTCCATGCCTACGGTCGCACCCGTAGTCGATGCCCAAGGCAACATCTACGGCACCACTTCACAGGGCGGAGCTTCCGGTCAGGGCGCGAACGGGAAGGGCGTGGTCTGGGAGATTTCTCCATAGCTGAAAGCGGGCGCGTGGCCCAAGAGCGGGCCACCCCGCGTTCTTCCGCCGCATTGCGGGAATAATCCGGTATAAAATCCCAGCGTCCAAAACGTCACCGTCCGACCCTCAAGAAAGGACATCATGATGACGCATCCAGCCCAGCGATCCCCATTCCTTTTCACCTACACCTGCCCGTGCGGAGCTTTGTGCTCGCTCTGTTGTGCGCGCTCACGCTAGTCACACTGCAACCCGCGCACGCCCAGACCCTCAGGGTGCTCCACACCTTCACCGGATCGCCTGACGGAGCTCACCCTGCCAACGGAGTCGTCCTCGACCAGGCCGGCAATCTTTACGGCATCACGTATGACGGGGGCATCGACGGAAACGGCTGCACCGCTTTGGGAACTGCCACCGGATGCGGCACCGTATACAAGCTGACCAAGCACGGCTCCGACTGGCTCTACGCGACGCTATACAAATTTCAGGGCCCGCCCGACGGAAACTATCCCGCGGGAGTGGTTTTCGGCCCCGACGGTGCGCTGTATGGCACCACTACGGGTGGAGGCATCGTTAACAATGGAGGCTGTTCGCCATACGAAAACGGTTGCGGCACGGTGTTTCGGCTGCGGCCTCCGGCGACATTCTGCCCAACTCCGCTTTGCCCGTGGAACGAAAACCTGTTGTATACATTTGCCGGCACTCCCGACGGAGCGAATCCGTACAACGGCAATCTCGTCTTCAACACTGCAGGAGACATCTACGGCACCACGGTATATGGCGGTGTCAATGGCTATGGTGCTGCCTATGAACTCGCGCCTACCCAGGGCGGCTATTCGGAGAGCATTATCTATAACTTCAATAAAGACCCGGACGCTCTTGCCAGCCCATATACCGGTCTCATCATGGACGCCTCCGGAAATCTCTATGGCACTACCTCATTCTCCAATGCTCAGGTTGGCGGCACCGTCTACCAACTGGTCCAATCGCAGGCCGGCTGGACGGCAAATATTTTGCAGTCGTTCCAATGTATTAGTGGCCCCAACCCCGGCTGCTTTCCCCAGGCTTTGATCTTCGATTCCGCCGGTAACCTTCTTCTAGGAAACTACTACGGCGGTTTCTATGACCGAGGCACGGTGATTAAGCTGCTGGCCTCCAATAACTGGAGCGTCGACTTGCTGTATACGTTTACCCTCGAGCAGGGTGTGGTAGAGAACGCTCTCACCACGGATGCTGCGGGAAATATTTATGGGACCGCAGCCATCTGCGACGACGGCAATGGCTGCGTTTTCAAGCTGACGCCCTCGCTCAACGGCTATACCTATACCCTGCTATACGATTTCATGGACGGCACAGACGGACAGCATCCCTATGGTCCGGTTGCGATCGATGCCGAGGGCAATCTCTACGGCACCGCTACAAATGGCGGGTTCCTTGATACCTGTACCAGCCAGGGCGACGACGGCTGCGGCGTGGTGTGGGAAATCTCGCCAGAGTAACCTAGGGGTGTTGCCATCATCGCTGGGTGCCCCGGGTCTCGCGGCTTTCGAGACCCGGGCGGCTTGTTAACACGGAGTCCCAAGTCTCGAACCGCGCGAGACCCTTCGGCAGGGCTCAGGGCAGGCTCTGGGGCACCCTGTACAAGAAATGTCTTCAGGTGTTCTCCGTGTTCTCCGTGCCTCCGTGGTGATCACATCCGGTAAACTAGAACGTTGTGCGCATTCTCACCCGCTACATCCTGAAAGAGGTCGCTTCCCATGCCCTGATCGGCATCGGGCTGTTCACGTTCATCATCTTCATGCGCGATCTCGGGCGGCTGTTCGAGCTCATCGTGCGCAACAGCGCGCCCCTGCCCAGCGTTGCCGAAATCTTCCTCTACACTCTGCCCACCACCTTCACGCTCACTCTGCCCATGGGCGTGCTCGTCGGCATTCTGGTTGGGCTCAGCCGCATGGCCGCCGACAGCGAACTGACGGCGATGCGCGCCAGCGGCATGGGCGTGGGCATGTTTCTGCGTGCGGTCTCGCTGTTCGCCATCGGCGCGTTGATGTTGGGGCTGTTCAACACCATCTATCTGGCGCCCAAATCGGCCACCGCACTCGATCACCTGCAGGACCGACTGAAGTCCTCGCAGGCGTCGTTCGAGGTGCAGCCCCGCGTTTTCTACGAGGGCTTCAAGAACATCGTTCTCTACGTGCAGGACGTCATCCCCTCGCATAATCAGGCGCTGTGGCGCGGCATATTTCTGGCCGACATCAGCGATCCGGCTTCGCCCAACATCACGCTCGCGCAACGGGGCGCGTTGCTGAGCGATGGTCCCGACAAGCTGCGCTTCCATTTGGAGGACGGCACCCAGCAGCAGATCGTTCCCAAAGTCAAAGATCAATATTCGATCACGACCTTCGACAACACGGAGATTCCCATTGCCATACCCAGCGACGATAAGCCGCACGACTTGCTGCCGGTGAATGAGATTAGCTTGCGCGCACTGTTAAGCAATGCCGCGCGCGAACGCCGGGCCGCACAACTGGTTCGCCAGTCCGACCCCGGCAGCTACAGCTACGATCTGATCAAGGCGCGCTATTACGAATTGGAATTCCATCGCCGCTTCGCGTTGCCCATGGCGTGTCTGGTGCTGGCGATGGTCGGCATTCCGCTGGGACTTTCGGCGCGCAAAGGCGGCAAGAGCACCGGATTCGTGCTCACCATTCTCCTCGTCATCGTCTACTACTTCTTCTCGCTGATCGGGGTGCAGATGGCGCGCCAGGGCAAGATGTCGCCGTGGTTCGGCTCCTGGATGGGCAACATCTTCTTCTTCATCTGCGGAGTGTTTTTGCTGTGGCGCGTCGATCGCATGCCCATCGAGATCGCCAACCTCGCAGGTTTTTGGAAAACGCTGGGGCAGAAGCTGCACGCGATCGGCGCGCGCCGCCGCAGTGAACGCAGCTTGGCCAGAAGTGGCGAACCTTCCCACCATCGCCGCCGTTTCAGCGCGCGCTTTCCGCTGATTGTCGACGACATGATCCTGCGCGATTTCGCGCTGTATCTCACCATGATCCTGGCGAGCTTCCTGGTGCTGGCGCTGGTGTTTACGTTCTTCGAACTGCTGACCGACATCGTGCGCAATCGCGTGCCGCTGGTCACGGTTGCCGAGTACCTGTGGAACCTCAGTCCATCGCTGCTCTACCTGATGGCGCCCATGGCGGTGCTGCTGGCGGTGCTGATCACCTTCGGCCTGCTCGACAAATCGAGCGAGCTGATCGCCATGAAGGCCAGCGGCTTCAGCATCTATCGCGCCACCCTGCCCGTCATCATCTTGAGCGCGGTATTCGCCAGCTCGCTGTTTGTGTTCGACCAGCTCTACATTCCGCACACCAATCGCGAGCAGGAGATCCTGCGCAACGAGATCAAGGGCAAGCCCGCGCAAACCTACCTGCAAGCCGATCGCAAATGGATCTTCGGGCAGAGCAACGAAATTTATTACTATCGCATCTTCGATGCCGAGTCGAACGCCTTCGGCGGAATCTCCATCTTCGAGTTCGATCCCAACACCTTTCAACTTACGCGGCGCATCTACGCCGATCGCGCACATTGGGAGCCGGGGCTGCACAAGTGGGTGTTCGAGCAGGGATGGGTCCGCACCCTGCGTGGCTCGTCGATTGAGGACTACCGCACCTTTGAGGTCGCGACTTTTAAGGAACTTCACGAAGACCCGAGTTACTTTAAGAAGGAAGTGAAGCAGTCGTCGGAGATGAACTATGAGGAGCTGCGGCGATACATCGATGACCTGCAGCAGAGCGGCTTCGATACCGTCCGCCTGAAGGTGCAATTGCAAAAGAAGATCGCGTTCCCGGTGATTGCACTGGTGATGGCGGTGCTCGCAATTCCGTTCTCCGCCTCCGGCCGGCGCGGTGGAGCGCTCGTCGGGGTTGCGGTGGCGATTGGCATCGCCGTGGTCTACTGGATGACGTTGGGATTGTTCGAGGCGATGGGCGATGCCAATCAGCTTCCGGCTTTGCTGGCGGCCTGGGCGCCCGATCTCATCTTCGCCCTTGCCGGCGGATACATGTTGCTGCGGGTGCCAACGTAAGGTAGCAGCTAGCTGTTGGCACTTG
>CAVQLZ010000014.1:237500-252538 GCA_963713465.1 uncultured Acidobacteriaceae bacterium | reverse complement strand
ACCATCTACACTCCGCAGGATACCAACTTATCCTGACTTCCCTGGCCGACCCTCGGATGAACGCAGCCCATAATCCCATCAAGAACCTCGCCCGGCTAACTCTGCATAGGCTTGGCGGATTGCAGGCGCTGTTTTGGTATCACCGCAGTTCTTTTCAGATTCTCACCTATCATCGCTTCGGCGACATTCAGGGGATCGATACTGTCGGCGTTCTCAGACGACAGTTTAGCTACATCCGGAAACACTTCCATCCTGTCTCCCTGTCGCAAGTCCAGCGGGCGCTCAGCGGGCAGGCTACGCTTCCACCCAGGGCCATGGCCATCACCGTGGATGACGGGTATCGGGATTTTCTGTCTGTCGCATTCCCGCTTTTCCAGGAGTACCAGCTTCCTGTAACGGTGTACCTCATCAGTGATTTCATCGACGGCCGGCTGTGGCCGTGGTGGGACCAGTTGGAATACGCATTACAGCGCACAACCAAACCGTACTTCGACGATGGTTTGGCTGGAGAAAACCAGCATCGGCCATTGCCGCTGCGAAGTGATGCAGAACGACAGAGCGCCTATGCGGAGCTGTGCTTGGCGCTCACGCGAGTCCCAAACCGCACGCGGGTGGCAGTATTGGAGCGCCTGCCTCAGACGCTGGCGGTCGAGCTGCCGCAGCCGGCCCCTCCGCAGTATGCAGCCCTGACGTGGGATGAGGTCCGCATGCTGAAGAACGCGGGCGTGGAATTTGGCGGTCACTCCACCACCCATCCCATACTGACTGCTCTGGAAGACGCGCGCTCGGTGTATGCGGAAGTGGCCGAATCCAAACGGCGCATTGAAGAAGAGTTGCAATGCCCGGTGATCCATTTCGCCTATCCCAACGGTGACTTCAACGAGACCATTGTCGCGGCGGTGAAGAGATGTGGATTTTTGTCGGCGGCAACTGTCCTATCCGGTTCCTGCTCCACTTCAACCGATCCCTACCTTCTGAAGCGCCGGTCGATTGAACTTGACTTCTCCGACGATTACTTTCGCGAGATGCTGGCCGGCGTACATTAACGGGCGTTGCAGTGGGTTGATATCTTGAGCCGCTCTACTCGCGCGTCTTCACATACTCCGGCACGGATGGTAGCTCCTCCAGTCCACGGCCGGCGAAGATCTCTTCGAAGTTTCCGATCAGCTCATCGTGAATCAGGCCGTTGCTGCCGAGCACCTCGCGGCTGTCGAGGCGAAAGGGCGTGCCGTCGAAGCGCGTCACTTTGCCGCCGGCTTCCGCCACCAGCAGCACGCCGGCAGCGGTGTCCCAGGGATTCAAATTGAACTCCCAAAAACCGTCGTAGCGCCCGCAGGCGACATTCGCCAGGTCGAGCGCAGCCGAGCCCGCGCGCCGCACACCATGCGAACGTAGCGTGATCTGGTGGTAGAAGTGGATGTTGGGATTCTGGTGACGCTTGTGGCTGGGGAATCCGGTGCCGAGCAGCGATTCGGCAAGACGCGGCGTTTTCGAAACCTGCATCGGCTTGCCATTCAGGGTTGCGCCGGCGCCGCGCGCGGCGGCGAACATCTCATCGCGAGTGGGATCGTAGAGCACCCCGATTTCAAGCTGACCATCCTGCCTGACCAGCGCAATCGAGACGCAGAAGACCGGGTAGCCGTGCGCGAAGTTGGTGGTGCCATCCAGCGGATCGACGTACCAGCGATATTCCGCGCCGGGATCGCTGCGTGTGCCCTCTTCGGCCACAATGCCGTGCTCGGGCCAGCGCGCGCGCAACCGATTGACGATCAACTCTTCCGAAGTGCGGTCGGCGATGGTGACCAGATCGACTTCACCTTTGTACTCGATGGTGACGTGCCGCGCGAAATGGCCCATCAGTAAAGCGCCAGCTTCGCGCGCAATCGCCTCAACGTCGAGAAGATAGCGGCTCATTGGCCGCCGTTGGACGAGTTGCCGTCCTGCGGCCGCGCGCTGGATTCAGGACGCGGCTTGCGCGCGACATCCTCCGCGATGTAGGCGATCTCGTGCTTGAAGATGAACAGGTTGGGCGCACCGTCGCGCGTGAGGCGCACCATGCGGCGGTCGTAGTATTCGATCCAGCCGCGCACCACTTCGCCGTCCATCAGCTTGATGCGCACCGGGCGCTGCTTTTCGCCCAGCATCTTCAGATAGGCCGCTTCCTGATGAGTGTCGTCCGGAGGTGGCGTTCTTCCCTTCTGGTGATTGGTCTCGGGTCCGCGGAAAGGCATGCGATGATTGTAGCAGTCACTCCGTGTCCCACTCATTCGAAAACCGCGAATGAGTGCGGCAGGCAAGCGCGGTCATTCGTAGCGCAGCGATTCCACCGGATCGAGCCGCGACGCCTTCACCGCGGGGTACATCCCGAAGAACAATCCCACACTCATGGCCATCAGCACGGCGGCGAAGATCGCCCAGATCGGTACCGAGGTTGGCATGGAGGGAAAGATGAGCGGGAGGACTGACGCGGCGGCAACGCCCACGATTACGCCGGCCAATCCGCCCAGGCCAGTGAGGACGATGGCTTCGGTCAGGAACTGGCGAATGACATCGCCGCGCCGCGCGCCAATGGCTTTGCGGACCCCGATCTCGTGCGTGCGCTCGGTCACCGACATCAGCATGATGTTCATCACTCCGACGCCGCCCACCAGCAAGCCGATGGAGCTGACGATGATGGTCATCAACGCGACCGTGCTCATGATCTGGCGGAAGTTGTCGGCCAGCGCCTGTGCGGTCGTAATGCCGAAGTTGTCCGGCTTGTTGAACGGCACGTTGCGGCGGCGGCGCAAGAGGCCGCGAATCTCGTCCTCGGCAGCGTCCTTGTAGCCGGGATAGGCTTCGGCGCCAATGAAGTGCTCATCGTCTGCGGGGTAATGCTTTTTGTAGGAGTGGTACGGAACCTTCACCGTACGATCGGCGCTCTCGTCCTTGAAGAGCTGGCCTTTGCGCTTGTCGAAGACGCCGATCACCTTGTAGGAAATGCCATCCACCAGGATGGTTTTGCCGATGGCGTCGTGCGCGGGGAAGAAGTTCTTATCGATTTCGTCGCCAATCACGGCGACGTCTACGCGGTGCTCGTCTTCGAAGTCGGTGAAGAAGCGGCCCTGCCGGACATGAGCGTTGTACACGTCCTGATAGGCGCTGTTCGTACCTGTGTAGTCGAGATCGGTGATTTCGTGCCCGGCGTAGCGCGCCACGCGCAGCGGAGGCCGCTGCTGATCAGGATTGATAAGCGGCATCACTTCCACGGTAACCGCCTTAACGTGCGGACACTCGGCAAGGATGGCCTGCGCGTCTGCCAGCGTGAGCGGCTTGCGGTTGCGTTCCTCCGAGCTCATGCGTCCGACGTGGATGGCGAAGTCCCAGCGGAAGATGAACAGCGTGTTGGTGCCGTAGTCGTCAAGATAGCCCCCGATGTCGCGGCTGACACCCACCAGCATGGAGGCCACAAAGATCATCGCGGCCACACCGATGACCACGCCCAGCACGGTGAGAAACGAGCGCGTCTTGTGCTCGTGCACCGTTTCGAGGGCCATGCGCGCGTTGATTCCTAAGAGCATGTTATCGGTTGTCGGTTGTCAGTTGCCGGTTGTCAGTGAGCAGCAGCCGGTCTGAACGGACAACCGACAACTGACAACTAATTTTCGTACCGCAACGCCTCGATCGGATCCAGCCGCGCGGCCTTGCGCGCGGGATAAACCCCAAAAAATACGCCCACCGCGGAGGAGATCGTGATCGCTACTGCGACCGCGGAGAACGGGACCGTCATCGGCACCGGCGTTGCGCTGCGCACAATGACGGCCAGCATCCACGCAATGAAAACGCCGATGGCACCGCCCACCAGCGTCATCACCGTGGACTCCACCAGAAACTGCAGCAGGATATCGCGGCGCTTCGCACCCAGCGACTTGCGGATCCCGATCTCACGTGTTCGCTCGGTCACCGATGCCAGCATGACATTCATGATGACCACACCGCCAATGACCAGGAAGATGGAAACCAGTCCCACCATTCCTGACGCGAGCGTGCCGGTAAGGTTCTTCCACAAACTCATCAGGCTATCGCTGCCGAGTACCGCAAAGTTGTCCTCATCGTTGGGGCCAAGATGGCGGCGCGCGCGCATCAGCACTCGCGCTTCCTCCTCGGTGCGCGCCATCCACTCAGGGCCGCGCGCCTGGATGTTGATATGCAGCGAAGTATTGCGCCCGTAGATTTTCAGCCAGGTCGCGACCGGGATGTAGACAAAATTGTCGCGCGACTGGCCGAAAGCGTTGCCGATGCGCTTGGCCACGCCAACGATCTGAAACTCCTGCCCGTCAATGGTGAGGACTTTGCCGATTGGGTCGGTATTGGCGAACAGCTTCTCCGCCACGTCGGCGCCGATCATGCAAACCAGATCGCGATGCTCGTTGTCGGTGTCGGTGATATAGCGGCCGGTCGCGACCTCTTCGACGTCCATGTCGCCGATGTTGGCGGTCACGCCCCGCAAATCGACGTCCTCCAGGCTTTGCCGCTCGCTGTGCACATTGGCTATCCCATCCGCCTGCACACCGACCGCCTGGGGCAATTTCAAGTTGTCGCGCAACGCCTCGTAGTCTTCCCACGTGATATCGCGATTGCGCCGTTCGGCCTTGAGCATCTCCTTCGAGTCGCTGATGATGCCGAATTTTAGGACCAGGAAAACGTTCGACCCGAGATTCGCGATGCGCGTGGCGAAGTATTGGTTCATGCCGGCGATCAGCGCTACCACCAGGATCAGCGTTGAAACCGAGAGAATGACACCCAGCAGCATCAGGAACGAGCGCAGCTTGTGCGTGCGCATGGTTTCCAATGCGATCATCGTCGGTTCGCGCAGGAAATGCGCGCGCGCCAATCGCCGTTGCTGCGAAGTCGAGGTCATCGGGAATACGGGCGCACCCCACTCTCTCGCGGTTGTCGAATGAGTGGGATGGTTAAGCCGTTAACAGCATTTTACCGTTGGACGGACCCGCCCAAGAGATAGTACGAGCCGGAGTGCAGGAAAGTTGCAGCCAAAGGGCCTCCACGCGGGATGGACACCGACGAATATTTCGAGGTCCTTCGAAAACTATCGGCTGCCGACCATCGATGATGCTCGCGCCATTTCCGGCGGCAGTTCCAGCTTTTTACCTTGTGCGCTGAACCTGGGCTGGCGAATCAGTCCCCACTTGTTGAACTTGTATTCCAGCGAGGTGCCCAGCACGCCGAAGCCGTACTTCACGCTGCGGCGAAAGTTGATCGACGAGGCCTCGGCAAAATACTTGGTGGGACACGACACCTCGCCGATGCGAAAACCGAAGTGCACGCATTGCGCCAGCATCTGGTTGTCGAAGACGAAATCGGACGAGTTCTCCAGCAGCGGCAGCGTGGTGAGCACCTGGCTGCTGAAGGCGCGATAGCCGGTGTGATATTCGGACAGCTTGACGCCCAGGAACATATTCTCGAAGGCGGTGAGGAAGCGGTTGGAGATGTATTTGTACAACGGCATGCCGCCGTGCAGCGCCTGGCCACCGATAATGCGCGAGCCCAGCACTACGTCGTAAACCTCGTAGGCGACCATGCTGGCCATGGCCGTGATCAGCAGGGGCGTGTACTGATAATCGGGGTGCACCATGATGACCACGTCGGCGCCCGCGCCCAGCGCCTCGCGATAGCAGGTCTGCTGGTTGCGCCCGTAGCCGTAGTTCTTGTCGTGCACGAACACCAGCAGGCCCAGCTTTTTCGCCACCGCCACGGTCTGGTCCTTGCTGTAGTCGTCCACCAGAATGCGGGTGTCGACGATCTCGGGTATCTCGCGGACGGTCGCCTCCAGCGTCTTTTCGGCGTTGTAGGCGGGCATCACGACGGCCACACGTTTGCCATTAATCATGAGTACATCCCCAGGGAAAAACCGCTAAACATCATAACCCGCCACCGGCTTTGGCTGCATCTGGGATTGAACGAAGCTCGGATGGGGCACCCACATTGTAGGCTGCGTCACCCGCCAAAACCACTCGGTAACGAGAACGGGATGAGGTGCCGATTCAAGACTATCCTTTGAGCTTTCGAGGGGATTGTCGCGCTTTCTCGCGGGCTATGCGCTTCGACAGCAACTCCTTGGCCTTCTCCAGTTCGGCCCGCCGCTCTGCGCTGAGATTGTGCCCTGCGCGGTTGATGTAGAAGGTCAGCATCCGCATTCCCGAGCCTGGCCCTTTGGGCGAAACCCTTTTCGATGCCAGACTCCGCGCAATGGTGGCTGCGCTCCGGTTGAACAGCCCTTCCGGAGGATGGGTGGAGTCAGTCGTGACGGCCGCCGACCATCGCTTCCGCTTCGCACTCCTCTTGGTATTCTTGGCGATCTTCTTGGCAGGCATGTTGTCGCACCTCCGGACAAGAATTAGGAAGCACTTCGGACTGCGCAAGCTGCCCGCTGTATAGACCCGAGTCCCGCGCAGCGGGACGGCAGATCGTAGCCCAGCCTTTCCAGGCTGGGTAGACGAGCCCATCAGAACCCGAGTCCCTCCAGGGACGGCACAACTCGGCGCCGAGTCGGATTGATGTCACCGCGTTTGTGGCCACGAAACGAAAGCCCCACGCGAGCAAACGAAGCTCAGATGGGCACCCACATTACAGGCTAGGCCACCGGCCTCCCAGATTTGCAGCTGGGCTACCCGCCGCTTTAGTCGAGTAACGTAACCATACCCCTCCTCCCCGGCCTAGGTTACCGAAACTTCGATAACTTATTAAAAACAAATGTTATGTATGGTAACTAAGGTTTCTAGGTGTTCTGCGCAAATTGGCAAAGATCGTTGCCGCCGCAAGTTGCAACCTTACTGGCGGACCCGGAAATCCGGGTGCCGAAGCACCGGCAACGCGGAAGGCGTTGGGCGGGAAGGCCTCCGGCATTTTCAGTTTATTGGATGGATAGGAGTCGGAGTGAGGACAAAACGCAGGGTCTGAAACGACGGTAACCGCCAACTCCCGAAATGGATGGCAAGTAAGTGTAGTTTCCGGTCACCGAGCGCGCCTGCGACGCTGACCTGCTGGACGACTATTCGGGCTGACCGCAGAAGACCTTCGCGCGGCAGTAGCCTACGGAAACGACAGCGTTGCGCACCAGCAACTCCTTTGGATGGGCCGGTCCCGCGAAGTGACACGTCGTAAATAGCCCGGCGGTATCGCAGTCCCGCGAAGCGGGACGGCAGAGGATAGCCCGCAGTATCGCAGTCCCGCCAAGCGCGACGGCATAATATAGTCCAGCAGTATCGCAGTCCAGCCGGAGCGGGACGGCAGATCATGGCCAGCGCTGGGTTGCCCGAATTTCGAGTCCCTTCAGGGACGGAAGAACGCGGCGATTCGCTACAATGCCTCTGGTCATCTCGTATGCCAACAGTCATCCGGTCAGGGCCGTATCGTTTTTACTTCTACAGCCACGAACCTAACGAGCCGCCGCATGTCCATATTGACCGCGAGGATCTCTCGGCGAAATTCTGGCTCGATCCGGTGGCGCTGGCGAGGAACTTTGGCTTTAGTGCGCGCGAGGTAAACACGATAGAATCGCTGGTGCAGGCGAACCAGGATCGCCTTCTGGAGGCATGGCGTGGGTATTTTGGCGATAGCGGCCGATGAACGTGTTGCCGACGTGTCCTTTGATGAGGACTCCCTGAGCGTACGCCTGAAGGACGGCCGCACCATCTCAGCCCCGCTGGCCTGGTATCCCAGACTGTTCCATGCCACCGCCGAACAGCGCCGCAACTGGAAAATTGCCGGCGGCGGCTACGGCATCCATTGGCCGGACATCGACGAAGACATCAGCACCGAAGGCCTGCTCCGCGGAGCGCCCGCTCCCAGAGCGAATCCACCTTCCCGACCAACTCGATAGCTCGATTTTCGAGTCCACTCCCTGGATTTGCAATGAGCCGAGTCCCGCGCAGCCGGGGTCCCCAACGACCGCCGCTGTTGCGGTTGTTGGGGTGGGATGCGGGACGGCAGATCATAGCCCAGCCTTTCAAGGCTGGGTACGGTTTATATACAGATCCCGAGTCCCTTCAGGGACGGCATAACCCGGCGCCGGATCGGATTGAACGTCACGCGTTTGTCACCACGAAACGAAAAGCCCCACCCGAGCAAACGAAGCTCGGATCGGGCACCTACATCGTAGGCTGTGGCCCACCCGCCAAGAGACCAGTCCCGCGAAGCGGTATGGCACACCCTTCGCCACAAAGCCTCTAGTCATTCTGGTAGTCGAAATCGTTATCGCCCTCATCCAGATATTCGCGCGGGTCAATACCAAAGAACTCCACCACATCAACGTATTCCGGATGAGTGTAGACCTGACCGATTCCAGCCTGTTGTAACTCGCCCGAGCTTGAGAGCTGTAGACGACACGCTGCACAGCCGAACCGGGAGGGCAATATCCGTGCCTCGATCAGGATGTTGTTATCTCTAAGGGCCGGTTCACCCCGTCCAGTGATCTCCCCACGCACTATGCCGTCAGCACCACAAGCGGGACACTCGGTCACTTTTGCCAAGCTATTCCGTTGTACAAACTCTTTGGCCTTAGCCGAACCATCCCGAACTAACTGTTTTTGCTGCTTTTTGTCGAGTTTTCCGAACTCAGCCTTAGCTTTTCCAACTTTTCTTTGTGCCGCTATTTTGGTCTCCTTAGAAAAATTGGCGACAATTTTCTTTCCGAAATCTGCGTTCTCTCGTCCAAGAAAGTCTTCGAATGTTCGGCCAAGGAACCGCAGTACTATCGAGATCACCTCGTAAACTTGGGGCAACCAATCATTATTGTTGAGGTCGCGAAACGCCAGTTTGCCGCTGTGTAGCTCAGCATTGCGTAGCTCGATAAGCCTCAAACAATTCGCTTCAATGTCGGCGGTAAATGAAGGGGCAAGTACAGCCCGGCATCGTTCGAATAGGGCCTTGGCCGGAATGCTCTTGGGACTCTTTGGGCCGACTACTCCGCACGCATATAGGAGATTATGCCCCTCACGAGGGTCGGCCAACAAGGCAACGTTCACATGAGCAAGTGCAGCACGGCAAAGGAGCTCGAGCGCAATTATCGTCCACAGCGGATGAAGTTCTGACTCAAGGTCCTCCTCCAACGCCATGGCGATGTAGTGCTTCGCTTTCCCATATAGAGTATCCTCGGACCAGTCCATGCGATGAACCTTAAGCCAAATAGCACCTCTCCAGTTCACGTTTTAGACTGGATCCTCTGCATACGCGTGCTCTGGCGTGGACGGAGGTGAAATTATCGATAAGCAGGCACAATCCGTGCTGCCAAAAAATTTGCGCCGGATGTTGTTTCTTAAAATAGTCATCCAACATTCTTGATTCCCGTCGTGCTTCCTCATTGGCCGGAGACATACAGCAGGGATCGTAACGAAGCCGGTAGGCACCTTCCCTAAGCAGAGACAGAATCGCAGTATAGTACGACCTCTTACCCGTTTTGATCAACCATAACCCGCCTCCAAATGCGCTCGGAGCTTGGCTCTTGATGATTGAACGTACATCCCAGATCAGAGTTGGCGTCTTCGTTGCGTCCGATTGGCTCGACCGCAGTAATACCCATCTTGGTGGTTCGGACAGATATGCGCAGTCCGTATGGGGTGGTTGTGCGGCTAACCCAACAACAGTGGACATGGAGTTGGGCCTAGCGCTGTCTTGAGATGTCGGTTTGAGCCGAAAAACAGGCCTTGAGATTGTGTGAGGATGTAGCGCGCCCAAACGCCGCGCTAGAGCTAATGTTTGCTCCCTGGGGTCCGTGGTGAAGACAAAATAGCCCTCCACACTTGCGCGAGCCCGAATCTGCTCGACGGTCGCAGATGGTGCCTTGCTAGAGAATGTAGTCTCGCCCATATTCGTGCGAACCACGGTCCACATCCCGCCCAGATATTAGTAGCGAACGGCGGACCACATCAAGGTGGGAGGCGATCCCTGATCCCACAATTGTAATCCACTCGCGAGGCCGCAGATTCGGTCGGCCCCGCTGAAGCAGGTCCGCTCTGGATGACAACGGAACAACCTCTGTCCAGGCAGCTCAAAGATACTCTGCAGGTTGAGCCAGAACTCGGGAGCGGTGCCGAAGAAATGTCCCAGGCGCAGCGCCGTGTCGCCGGTGATGGAGCGCTGGCCGTGCAGGATGGCGGTGATGCGGTTGGTGGGCACGTCCAAGTTGCGCGCCAGCCCGGCCGCGCTCATGCCCAGTTGCTTGAGGCTCTTCGGCCAGGTGCTCGCCGGGATGGATCAGCCTCGCCGCCATGGCTGCCATTATAGGGGTCCTTCGACTCCGGCGCGCAAACGACGCGCGCCTCCGCTCAGGATGACACCATCAAGAAAAGGAGCCGGCAAATAGGACACAAAAGGAAACGGCCCCACGTTATTCACGTGAGGCCGTTATTTATGTCGGCGACGACCTACTCTCCCACACACTTACGCGTGCAGTACAATCGGCCCAGCGGGGCTTAACTTCCGTGTTCGGGATGGGAACGGGTGTTTCCCCCGCGGTAAGATCACCGGCTTCGCAGGCGCGTGCATTGCTGCATCTGGGCCGCAGGCGTGAGTTACACGCACGGCCTATTGCGCCAAACTTGTAAAGAACTGGCTGCTGTAGGGGGCTAAAGCCCCGAACCGCAGATCCCTCGCTTTCGCTCGGGATGACAATCTATGAGAGCCGTGGCGACGCGAACCTAAAGGTTCGCTCTACCCCGGGTCAACCGACCACTGGCAACTGATTTCTCACAACTGAATAGCATCAGGACTTTCATTTCGAGTATTGAAAATTTAAGGCTGGAGCTCCGTCGAGCTCCGCACGCTGACAAGTTCTTCAGCGTGCACGAGGTCACTCTATGGCGCACCAGTTTCTGCGCGGAATAGAGGTAACACGTGTAGCCAAGTAAATTTTATGGTCAAGCCGAACGGGCGATTAGTACTGGTAAGCTTCACACATCACTGTGCGTTCACATCCAGCCTATCAAACACGTAGTCTTCGTGTGCCCTTCATCACCCTTTTGGGTTGGGAGATCTCATCTTGAGGAGTGCTTCACGCTTATATGCATTCAGCGTTTATCACAACCGAACTTCGCTACCCAGCCGTGCCATTGGCATGACAGCTGGAACACAAGAGGTTCGTCCATCCCGGTCCTCTCGTACTAAGGACAGGTCCTCGCAAATCTCCTACGCCCACATCAGATAGGGACCGAACTGTCTCGCGACGTTCTGAACCCAGCTCACGTACCGCTTTAATAGGCGAACAGCCTAACCCTTGGAACCTTCTACAGCTCCAGGATGCGATGAGCCGACATCGAGGTGCCAAACCGGAGCGTCGATATGAACTCTTGGCTCCGATCAGCCTGTTATCCCCGGCGTACCTTTTATCCGTTGAGCGATGGCCCTTCCATACAGAACCACCGGATCACTAAGGCCTGCTTTCGCACCTGCTCGTCTCGTTGGACTCGCAGTCAACCACGCTTATGCCTTTGCACTCGACGGCTGATTTCCAAACAGCCTGAGCGTAGCTTCGCGCGCCTCCGTTACAGTTTAGGAGGCGACCGCCCCAGTCAAACTACCCGCCTCACTATGTCCCTCTCCCGGATCACGGGAGTAGGTTAGAACCACAGAACTCGCAGGGTGGTATCTCACCGTTGGCTCCTCCAAGCCCGAGAGCCTGAATTCAAAGCCTCCCACCTATCCTGCGCAGCAAGTGCCATAGTTCATAGTGAAGGTATAGTAAAGGTGCACGGGGTCTTTCCGTCTAGATGCGGGTAACCGGCATCTTCACCGGTACTACAAGTTCGCCGAGTCGCTCGTTAAGACAGTCGCACGATCGTTACGCCATTCGTGCAGGTCGGAACTTACCCGACAAGGAATTTCGCTACCTTAGGACCGTTATAGTTACGGCCGCCGTTCACCGGGGCTTCAGTTCGCAGCTTCACCTTGCGGTTGACCGCTCCCTTTAACCTTCCGGCACCGGGCAGGCGTCAGCCCCTATACGTCGTTTTCGACTTTGCAGAGACCTGTGTTTTTGTTAAACAGTCGCCGTGCGCGTTTCACTGCGGCCCCCTCACGCTTTTGACACGTTACCGGGGCACCCCTTCTCCCGAAGTTACGGGGTCAATTTGCCGAGTTCCTGAACGAGCGTTCTCCCGAGCGCCTTTGGATATTCTCCTCGTCTACCTGTGTCGGTTTGAGGTACGGTTCCCGTCGGTTCTCCTTAGAGGTTTTTCTTGGCAGCGTGAACTCAGTGCGTTTCGTCCATACGGACTACTCCTCTGCGTCTCACCGTTAATGTCTCTCCGGATTTGCCTGGAGAAACCGGCTTACACGCATCGAACCTGATAGCCATAACAGGCTGCACTTATCCTTCTGCGTCACCCCATCGTAATAACGAACCAAAGGGAGTTCCGGAATATTAACCGGATGTCCATCGACTACGCCTTTCGGCCTCGCCTTAGGGACCGACTAACCCTGAGCGGATTAACCTTCCTCAGGAAACCTTAGACTTTCGGCGCGGAGGGTTCTCACCTCCGTTATCGCTACTTATGCCGGCAGGGTCTCTTCGCAACCGTCGACGGGTCCTTACGATCCCGCTTCAAACTGTTGGGAATGCTCTCCTACCACGCATGGCTTGACGCCATGCATCCGCTGCTTCGGTGCTCAGTTTAAGCCCCGTTGAATTGTCGGCACCGGACCGCTTGACCAGTGAGCTATTACGCTTTCTTTAAAGGATGGCTGCTTCTAAGCCAACCTCCTGGCTGTCTGGGCGTTCCGACATCCTTTCCCACTTAACTGAGACTTGGGGACCTTAGCAGGCGATCTGGGCTGTTTCCCTCTCGACAACGAAGCTTAGCCCCCGCTGTCTGACTCCCGTACTAGTTGTCCACGGCATTCGAAGTTTGGTTGGATTCAGTAAGCTGGAAAGCCCCCTAGTCCATCCAGATCTCTACCACCGCTGCAAATCATACGAGGCTAGCCCTAAAGCTATTTCGGAGAGAACGAGCTATCACGGAATTTGATTAGCCTTTCACCCCTACCCTCAGCTCATCCGAGCTTTTTTCAACAAACACCGGTTCGGTCCTCCAGTGGGTGTTACCCCACTTTCAACCTGGCCAAGGGTAGATCATCCCGCTTCGCGTCTATTCCTGCCAACTGAACGCCCTATTAGGACTCGCTTTCGCTACGGCTCGCTTACGCTTAACCTTGCTGACAAGAATAACTAGCCGGCTCATTATGCAATAGGCACGCGGTCAGACATTGTCTTGCGACCATAGTCCTCCCACTGCTTGTAGGCACACGGTTTCAGGTACTATTTCACTCCCCTCGCTGGGGTTCTTTTCACCTTTCCCTCACGGTACTGGTTCACTATCGGTCAGAAGCTAGTATTTAGCCTTACGGAATGGTCTCCGTAGATTCAGACAGGGTTTCACGTGCCCCGCCTTACTCAGGTATCCGCTTCGAGTCCAGCTCGTTTTCGTCTACGTGGCTATCACACGCTATGGCGCCCCTTTCCAGAGGGCTTCGACTAACGACTGGATTGGTAACTCTACTGTTGCGGACCCTACAACCCCTGAACCACCCGAAGGTGAATCAGGTTTGGGCTGTTCCGAGTTCGCTCGCCACTACTATCGGAATCACTGTTGTTTTCTTTTCCTCCAGGTACTGAGATGGTTCACTTCCCTGGGTTTGCTCGTACCCGACTATGAATTTATCGGGCCGTTATACGGTTTTACCGTATAGGGTTTCCCCATTCGGAAATCCCCGGATCAATGCCTACTTGCGGCTCCCCGAGGCTTATCGCAGCTTGCCACGTCCTTCATCGCCTGCTTCTGCCAAGGCATCCACCATGCGCCCTTAGTAGCTTGACCATAAAATTTACTCAGCTCACAGCAGCCTTGCGGCCGCTCCGCGCCCAGTAACCTTATGACCCTTATCTGCTCATCGCCCCCACGGTATTGCTTGCCGTGGAAACACCAGCAGTTTCTAAGGCACTCATAAAACTTACTCTCTACTCGCCTTGTAGTTACCCAATGCTATTCAGTTGTCAAAAATCGTTGCGCCTTGCGGCGTCCCACTCTGGAGCGGGAAAGCAGCTTTCAGCCGCCAGTTCCCAATTGTCATCGCTGACAAATGGCAACTAGATGTTGAACGCTGATTATTATTCTGGTGGAGCTGACCGGGATCGAACCGGTGACCCCCTGGTTGCAAACCAGGTGCTCTCCCAGCTGAGCTACAGCCCCATATCAGTTGCCGATGGCCAGTAGGTCAGTTGCCAGTGTTTTCTATTCCACTGACCACTATCCACTAACCACTGATTTTGGTGGGCCTGGGTAGAGTCGAACTACCGACCTCACCCTTATCAGGGGTGCGCTCTAGCCAGCTGAGCTACAGGCCCTCGCTAGTTACTAGTTGCTAGTAACTAGTGAACTGTCGCAAAGTAACCATTACTAGCTGTTAAGCTTCTAAGTTGGTATGGCGATAGACAGCGGAGTCTTCCTCACCAGTGACCAACATTCCGAACTCAGCAGCATTGCGCAATCGCGTTCTTTGCCTGCCGGGTACGTCTTTCGCGCCAAGCTCATCCTGATGCTGGCCGAAGGCGCTTCCTTCAACACCATCAAACGATGCCTGCAAACCAGTGCGCCTACTATCATTCGCTGGAAACAGCGGTTCCTCCAGTCCGGGATCGATGGACTCGACACCTATCATCCCGGCCAGAAGGCCACGGTTCTGACGGCTAGCTTGCGCGCCCGGATCCTTTCCGCCACGCGCAAGAAACCCGGCGACGGCTCCACGCATTGGAGTTGTCGCAAACTGGCGGTCGCTCTGGGCGTCAGCAAAGATGCCGTGCATCGGGTCTGGAAGGAAGCGGGTCTCAAACCTCACCGTCTGCAGCGCTACATGGCCAGCGACGACCCCGAGTTCGAACGCAAAGCCGCCGACATCATCGGCCTGTACCTGAATCCGCCGCAGCACGCAGCCGTCTTCTGTGTCAACGAAAAAACCGCCATTCAAGCCCTCGATCGACTCGACCCGGT
>CAVQLZ010000014.1:0-235000 GCA_963713465.1 uncultured Acidobacteriaceae bacterium | reverse complement strand
TCCGTGCTGTCAACCCGAGTACCTCATGGGCTACGGGGAGCACCGGCGCTCAACGCTGTGATTCGCCGGTTCGTTTTCACCACTGAATCACTGAATACACGGAAGGACCTAAGTCTCCAAGGTTCCGTGTTTTCCGTGCTTCCGTGGTGAACCGCCTTTCCTTCCGGCGATTCACGCGAAGCAAAACGCGCAACATGCCGCTCCGGCCTGCCTTGGGCACAAATATTTCAGCGCACGAAGGCACCAGAGCGTTCAAACTGATTAAAGATCTTGTTCTGGAGGTTTTCGGATTCCCGCTAACCCTGCCGAGCATCTTGGCCCAGCATCCAGCCCCGTGGCCGGGGCAGCTTGTAAGAAGCGATATCTGTTAGACGCCAGACTCAGCCGAACGATTCAAAATCGCTCACGCTTTCCAGCGACAGCAACGCTCCCTGCTGACTTCATTTTTATACCAGACTCGCTCGCCCGATGCAACCCCCAGGCCTGCAACTTTCCCGGAGGATTTTGCCAGAATTCTCGCAGAGCCGTATAAACACTGGCGATTCCAGGATAGGAAAACTTTCGCAAATCTTATTGCGGACCGCGTCAGTTCGGCTTGCTCCCTACCGCCGGCGCTTCCATGGCGCGGCGCGCCTTGCACTCCTGGCAGGGACAATGTTCGCGCAGGAACTGCCAGGAATAGATGCCGTGCTGGTGGCCATCGTTCCAGGTGAAGCTGATGGCGTACTTGCCTACCGGCTTCACTTCTGTGGGTCGCGCCGCCGCCTTGAACATGGGCAACTGCCCGGCAACCGGCTTCAGTGGGTCGCCCGGCTGGCGGCCATCTTTCTCGCGCTCTTCATTGCACAGCGCGCAGGGGCAGGCATCGCGCAGGAACGGAAAGCTGTACGCGCTGAAATGCCCGTCGTTCCACTCGATCTCCATCCCGGTGCCGGTGGTGACGTTGACTTTGACGGATTTGGGGTCGGCTGCTGACATAAGAATTGTGCCCGCGCAGCTCGCAAACGCTCGGCGCCTAAAGTTGTAGCGGGCTATTTCTAGTATCGCAGAAATCGAGCGCAAGAACGCGCCTACCAGATGCGTCGCACACCGTAGGAATCCAGACGAGCGTCGGCGCTCACGATAGGGCAGTTCAGCGCCTGCGCTTGCGCCACCAGCATGCGATCGAAAGGATCGGCGTGGTGCAGCGGCAGCATTCCGGCACGTAGTGCGTGGTCGGTTGAGATGGCCAGACGGTAGAAGCCTTTTGCATAGAGAACGCGCTTAAAATCTCCAACGACCTCTTGCGCATCCAGCTTGCCCAGGTTCACCTTAATGGCCATTTCCCACGCAACCGCCGCCGATACGTAGATGCGGTAATTCGGGTCCTCCAATGCGGCTCGCGCAACCCTACTGACACGCTCCGGCTCGCCAAGCCACCAGAGTAGGGCATGGGTATCAAGCAGCAGGTTCATTCGAATTCGAAGCCCAGCAGACGCATCTCTTCCGGAGTGAGAGGATCGAACGCATCCGGCGTCCAGGAGATCTTCCCTTCAAAACCGCCCGGCACCCGCTTCTTCACACCGCTTGCGATGGGCACCAGTTTCACTACCGGCTTCTTGCCCCGGGCAATGATGACCTCTTCGCCGTTGCAGGCCTGCTCGATCAGCTTGGAAAGGTTGGTCTTGGCCTCGTGAACGGTGTGGCACTTCATGATTAGCTAATCTAATTAGCTAGCCATTTGTTGTCAAGTGGCTCGTCACTTCCCGATGCAGAACGAACTGAAGATCAGGTTGAGGATGTCGTCGGCGGTGGTGGCGCCGGTGATGTCGTCCAGCGGGCGCAGCGCGCTGTAGAGATCGAGCAGAACCATCTCGTGCGGAATATGAATTGGCACGGCGCCTGAGGCGCGGTCGAGCGCAGCGATGGCATCCGTCACTAACTGCTTCTGGCGGATGTTGGTGAGGAAACCGCTCTCCTGCTGCGGGCTCCCTCCGCTGACGAGTTGCAGAATCTTGTCGCGCAACTCCGGGATGCCCTCGCCAGTGAGAGCGGAAGTCGCAATCCAATCAGGCGCCACAAATGAACGATCTGCCGTATGCGGAAATCGAATTCCGGCGACTCGGTCTTGTAGAAGATCGATTTTGTTTACCACCACCACCCGCACGCGACCGTCACTCTTTTCCAGAAGTTCGCCAAAATGCGGGTCGTTGACGCCTTCCGTGGTGGGATCAAGCACGATGAGAGCTACATCTGCCTCCGCCAGCGCCTCCATCGATTTGCGTACGCCAATGCTTTCGGCCTCGTCCAGCGCGGTGCGAATGCCAGCCGTGTCGACCAATCGCACGGGAATGCCGCCGATCGCAACCGTTTCACTCACCAGGTCGCGGGTGGTGCCCGGCGTCGCCGTGACGATGGCACGCTCGCGCTCCACCAGGCGGTTGAACAGGCTGGATTTGCCCACATTCGGCCGCCCGACAATGGCGAGTGTCAGCCCCTCGTGCACCACTTTGCCGAAGGCGAACGATGCCAGCAGCTCCTGCAGCGGTGCGCGAATCGCGGCGATGCGCGAAAGAATCTGTTCCTCGGAGATGACCGCGACGTCATCCTCGGCGAAGTCAACGCCGGCTTCCATGGTGGCAATCAGCTCCATAAGCCACTGCTTGATGGGCTGCAAGCGCTTCGAGAGCGCACCCTCCAACTGCCGCGCCGCCACCTGCGCCTGGTACAGCGTCTGCGACTCGATCAGGTCGCGCACCGCTTCGGCTTGCGTCAGGTCGATGCGGCCATTGAGAAACGCGCGCATGGTGAACTCGCCGGGCTCGGCCAGCCGGGCTCCGGAGGCAATCGCCATCTCCACCACGTGGCGCAGCACCACGGGCGAGCCATGGCAGGAGATCTCAACCACATCGTCGGTAGTGTAGGAATGCGGCTTGGCGAAGAAGGTAGTGACGACCTCGTCGATGCGCTCGCCGGTTGTGGGTTCGATCAGCTCGCCGAAATGCGCACGCCCGGCTTCGAGCTCGTGGCCGTGTGCCAGGCGCAACATAGGACGTGCGATCTTGATCGCCTCAGGCCCGGACAGCCGCACCACGCCAATCCCGCCGCGTCCTGGAGGAGTAGCAATGGCGACGATGGTGTCGTCGAGGTGCATGGAATTCATTATTGACGATTGCACTGCTTGGATAATCGCCATTCGCCATTCGCCAATCGCTTTTCGCCAGAACGGCTCGCCAAGCTGTGTCATCCTGAGCGGAGGCGCGCTCGGTTGCGCGCCGGGGTCGAAGGACCTCTGTCGCAACACTAGTTCGCGTCTGCTTCTGGCGAAAAGCGAATGGCGAATGGCGAAAGCGAAAGCGATCGGAACTACCGCCTTCGCGACACCGGCATCGCCGGCGGCTTGCCTTTGTAGTCCTTGGGATAAACGATGACGTGCCGTTCGGCGGCCTCGCCCGCGCTCTCGGTCCGCAGGTCTTCCAGGTTCCGCATTGCCAGATGGACGATGCGCCGCTCGCGCGATGACATAGGCGCGAAGGCATACGGCATGCCGGTTTCGCGCACGCGTTCGGCGGCGACGTCGGCGGCCATGCGAAGTTCCTGCAGCCGCGCGGCACGAAAGTTCTGGCAGTCGAAGCTGATCTTCTCGTGCTCGTCGGGCGCAAGACGCAGCATCTCCAGCGAGACGTGCTCGAAGGCGCGCAACAGCTCGCCGCCATTCTCCAGCACCAGCGGGCTATCCGAGCCGGAGAGTTCCACCAGGATGTCGGGACGCTCCCATTCGCGATCGGCAATCGGCGGGTCGACGGTAATTTTGTAGCGCAGACGGAAGTCACCCGCGGCGAATAGGGCGTTGAGAAATTCGCTGATTTTCTTGGCGGCGGCGATTTTGTCGGCAATCGGCATATTTGTGTTCACCACGGAGGCACGGAACGCACGGAATAACAAAGGATTGCAATCCGTCGTGCGCTGTCCGGCTCACATGTAGAAAAGAAAATTCCGTGTCCTCCGTGTTTCCGCGGTGAAAGCCAGCTACTTCATCGCCTTCTTACGCGCGCGCTTCTCCTGCTCGGCACGCAGCTCCTGGCCCAGATGCGACTGGTTGATCACGTACTGCTGAATCATCAAAATGATATTGCCCACAATCCAATACACGCTTAGGCCCGACGGTAAATTGAAGCTGAACCAGCCGATCATCAGCGGCATCATCAGGGTCATCATCTGCTGCTGCTTGGGGTCCATGCCCGCGCTGGGCGTCATCTTCTGCATCGCAAACGTGCTGATCACGATCAGCACCGGCATGATGAACAGCTTGTCGGGCGCGGCCAGATCGTGCAGCCACAGGAACGGCGCCTGGCGCAGCTCAATCGCGTTCTGCAACATGGTATAGAACGCGAACAGAAACGGCATCTGAATCACCAGCGGCAGGCAGCCGCCCGCGGGATTCACGCCCTCGCGCTTGTATAGCTCCCCAATTTCGGCGTTCATCTCCTGCCGCTTGGGATCTTTCATGGGGAGCTTCTTGTACTTCTCCTGGATGGCCTTCATCTGCGGCTGCAGCTTTTGCATCTTCAGCGCCGATTTGGTGCTGGTGATGCGCAGCGGCAGCAGCGCCAGATTGATACAGATGGTCAGGATGACAATGCAGAGGCCCCAATTGCTGGCCATGTGATCGTGCGTCCACTTCAGCCATATGAACAGCGGCCGCGCGATCAGGCTGAAGAAGCCGAAGTCGACCACGTTGCGCAGGTCGGGGCCGTTCATCTGGCCGGGCGCGGTGTTGGAGCGTATCGATTCCAGAATGTTCAGCGCCTTCGGCCCGACAAATAGCCGTGCCTTGGTCACGCCGCTCGTATCGCCGACGGCCGCGCCCAGCACCTCGTAGTGGACAAGCTCATTCGGATTCGGCTTCTTCGGATCTTTGGGCAGCGCCAGCGTGTTGTGCAGCGTGACCATCACCGCCGTGTCGGGATTGTCAGGCAGGAAGATGGCCGCGAAGAACTGGTCCTGCGAGCCCGCCCAGTTGAAGGGGCCTCGAATGGTGTTGCCGCCGCTGACCTTCTTGGCCGCAAGCCGCTCCACCTTGCCGTCGGCCATGTACTCCACACGTTCCGACGCGTACCCCGGCGCCGTCGTCTCGTCACCCATCCCCCCCGGCCACGCCGGATAGGCCGCCACCGTCTTGCCGTTTTGCGTGACCTCAGTTTCGAGGGAGATGACGTACTGGTTGCCGAAGAAGAAGCTCTTGCGCACGGTGACGCTGTCGTCGGCGTACTCGAAGGTCAATTCGCCGGGCGCCTTCATGGTGCCCGTCGCGCTGGGCACGTAGAGCGCGTTCTTGTTGATCTGCTCGCTTAGCGCCGGGTCGTAGGTGTAGAGAATAAGCGGATAGCCGAACTTCTCAGCCGCCGCCCGGTTCACCAGGTCCAGCGGCTTGCCGTCCTCATCCTTGTACTTCTTCAATATCCACGACTTCACCACCGCGCCCTGGTTGGTGAAAGTGATGCGGTAGAGGTCGTTCTCGACTACGGTCTGAAGTTCGTTGCTTGCCGCTTTGCCTGGCGTGCTCGGCGCCACCTGAGTAGCGGCGTGCGCTCCGGCCTTTGCCTTCGATTTAGACGGAGCCGCCGCAGGCGCGGCCGGCGATGGAGCCGGCGCACTGCTCTGCGCGGGCTTTGCTTTCGTTGGGCTTGGGTGCAGGCGGCTTCTTGAAAAAGAAAGCCTGGAAGACGATGATCGCCGCAAACAGGGCGGCAAAGACCATCAGCATGCGCTTGTCGCCACCGCCGCCGCCGGGCTCTTGCTGGGGATTGCGATATTCGGCCAAGTGTCAGTTCCGTTCCGCGCTAGGGGTGGAAGCGCCGGGCTTCAGCCCGGCGAACCGGTACGTGTTGAAGATCGGCTTTAGCCACGGCGACCGGGGCTGAAGCCCCGCATTTTTGAGATCGTTTGCGGCAGGGCTGAAGCCCTGCCCTTCCACCGTCGGCGGCACCGGATCATATCCTGCCCGCGCCAACGGATGGCAGCGCAGCACTCGCGCGACCGCCAGCAAACTGCCTCGCGCTGCACCATGCCGCTCGATGGCTTCCATCGCATACTCCGAGCAGGTCGGCACAAAGCGGCAGGCGTGCGGCAGCATAGGCGAGATCCATCGCTTATACCCACGCAACGCGAATTGCATCGCCTGCTTCATCTCTCCGCTTCCGCCACTCGGGCGCGCTGTTCCGCCAGGCGCAAGCCCCGCGCGACCTCGCTCAACAACTCCGCGAACGGCAACTCCAAAACGCTCTTGCGCGGATGGAACACAATGTCCACCGGCCCGGCGCACGCCGCCGGCGAAAGCCGCACCGCTTCCCGCATGCGGCGCTTGATGCGATTGCGCTCGACCGCTCCGCCCAGCACCTTGCCCACGGTAAATCCCACGCGCGGCCCGCGGTCGACTTCGCTCTGCCGCCGCAGAAAAAACACCGTCATGTTGCCCGTGAACTGCCGCCGTCCGTTCTGATACACCCGTTGGAAGTCGGCATGTTTCAGCAGGCGGTTCGGCTTTCCACCGCCTCGCGCCAATGGCGGGCCCGCCGAGTTCGGAACCTCACTGCCGGAGGCGGACACCTTGGCGGACATTCAGCCCTCGTCGCGACCGACACCTACACAACCGGCACGGCTAAAATCGCTGCAACGTACGATTTTATGGCATGTTGGCGATCGTGCAGAAAGGGTCCGGATCTTTGGCCTACTCGCGGAAGCCAGGCTTGACGGAGACGCGCTTGCGCCCCTTGGCGCGACGGCGCGACAGCACCGCCCGGCCGCTCTTGGTCTTCATGCGAGAACGAAAACCGTGCGTCTTTGAGCGGCGACGACGGTTGGGTTGGAATGTGCGCTTCGGCATGACGAAAAACGGCGCTCCTCACTGACAAAAAGTTAGATAGGGCAAACTCAAAGTATAACGGCCCGCGTACCCCGCTGGCAACTTGCAGGATGCTACAGGCAACACTCTTGCCGGTGCCGGTGCCCACCCAAGTTTGTGCGCTTTCCCACGGCGATCCTGTGACCGCTGTCACTGAGTAGGGGGTACGGAGCCTATTAGTCTCAAAATGAGAGAAGTCTGGCCGCGTCGACAAGTTCGCCGGGCGGAACGAGGCATGCCGTGAAGCTGCTGGTTATTTCATCGATCTTCTCGATATTTCTTATTGGCGCCACCGACATCTTGTCGGGTCGAGCCGGCAAATCTAACTCCACACAACCCTACATTCCTCAAGTCATCATCGCCGGCAAGCGAATCAGCCGTGACGAACTGCTGGTCAGGAATGGCAAGCTGTTCGTGAGCATACCAGCGCTCCAGGAGCCGCTCCATGCCGCTATGATTTCAGGCGATCACGAACTGATCGTCAGTCTGCCGGAAGCTCAAGACTCTAATTGTGAGAACGATCTACTACAAAGGCGTCTGTCGGATAATTACCGCAAGATGGCTATAAGCATTCCGGACGCAATCGAACGTGTGCGTACGTCAGCCTTAAAACGAGGAGCCATCATACCGGCTGCCCGGTTCGACGAAATTGACTCCGGGATCAAGAAAGCGGATTCGTACATTCAAACCCCTGCAGATAAAGCCGTTTCCTATGCATTGAAATCGGCTTCCAATAACCTCGGCATTACCTACTACAAGCTATGGCGCGGCGTCGATCCCGAAGAAGCCAGGCAAGGTATGAGTGAATCCGTCGTATGTTCCGCTGAAAGCAAGTTTGCGTTGGAACTGGGCCGCTTGTCGGGCGGCGAAAGCTGCAGTGACCTTCGGCAACCTTAGCAGCGGCTGAGTCTGGATTCACGGCAGTATGGTTACTTTTCGGGAGGCCTTAGTTACGCCACCAATGTGGGGCACGCTAAACTAATGAGCCGCAGACACTTACACGCGCGAAAAATGTTCTACGTAGAACATTTTTGTAGAACACTCCTGGAACAATTTTGCGGATCAAAAAAGGCAAGAAAAGCTGCCAGATACCGGCTTTTCGTTTCAGAGAAACGAATACCGCATAGCTGTGAGGCTGCACTCTTTCATCCGTCATTTGCGCGGTGGTAAACTTGAGCGTTTTGCAGGGTGTATGAATCCCAACTCTGAGCGAAGTCGAAGAGCTCGGGGTCTTTTCCGTCGTCGAGTTCTTTGCAATTGAGCGGGAGTAACTCAGTGGTAGAGTCACGGCTTCCCAAGCCGTTGGTCGCGGGTTCGATCCCCGTCTCCCGCTCCAAGCCTTACTGCGATGCATAGCCGAGCTGTTTCAGCTTGCCTTCGGCGCTGGCCTTGATTGCGTCCTTGCGTGGTTGCGGATCGGTTGTGTCCGACGGCAACAGCTCCAACGCCTGCTTCGCATTTGCGCGCGCCAGTTCCTTCTGTCCGGTGGCGAAGTAAGCATCGCCGAGACTGTCGTACACATTCGGCGAGTTCGGGTAGGCCACGACATTCAGCTTGAAGATTTCGACAGCGTACTCCATCTCGCCGTTCTGCATGTGTTCGTAGCCCATGAGGTTGACCACCGTCTCGTCGAAAAGCTCGGCTTTGGGATCGTGCCGGCGAGCTGCCTGCAATTGCGCTTGCACTTTCGCCGCGCCGCCCTGCTCATCGATGGTGTTGAGCACTTGCACCTGCGGCGGGAGCGCTGCTGATTCCTTTGCCGCCGGCGCCTGCCCCGGAGTTTTGATCAGCGTAGTTACGTACCACTCGGTGATCGCGGCCATTAGCTCAGGATGGGCCTGGAAGATCTCCGTGCCGTGTCCGCCGTTCGCGTAATGCACCAGCTTCTTGCCGGGATCAGCGGTGATGAAGTACAGCCACTGAACGGACAGCGCGCTGGGTGGAAACTCGTCGTCATCCGCATAAGCGAAAAACGCGGGAACCTTGTTGTCGTTGCGCAGGAACTGGCGTCCCACATAATTCGTGTTACCGGAGAGCAGCACCATCGAGCGCACTTCGGGATGGCGCATCGCGGCCGTGAGGGAGTTTCCGACTCCACAACTGGCGCCACTTACGCCGATGGTGTCGTGCGCGACGCCCGGCTGCGATTGCAAATACCGAAATGCAATATCGATATCGTCGGGCCACTTCGTCTGCTCGGCGATCGCTTCCGGTTGCGTTGCTTTTTGGTGCGGCACTCCACCGCTCTCGCCGAAGCCGCGATAATCCAGAGCGAGAACATTGATGCCGGCAGCGACAAGCTGGTCCGCCAGACCGTACCAGGCCTGGCGATCGCGGTTGCACTGGTGCAACAGGAGTACGCCGGGGCCGGGCTTGCCGGCAGAAAAGTACGTCGCCTTCAGCCTGGTGCCGTCCGCCGCGGTCAGATCAACCACCTTCTCTTTCGCAGCCGCGAGCGAAACGGACGCCGCCAAAAGGAAAAATGGAAGTATGCAGCCAGTCAGCGTTCTGCGCATGTGGACCTCTTAAGCTGAGACATTGTATAGAAGACGACGCGCGTAAACCGCCATCCCGGGATTTCCGTGATGTGTCGCTGGGGACGCGAGACAGGCGACGGTAAGCAGACTACAAGATCAAAGATTTCGAAAGCGCGCGGTTGGGTTGCAGCAGGAGTTAAGAGGCCAGCTTTGGGGCGCTGGCTTCGCCGCCCTCGGGGCCATAGAAGAAGACCCAGGTGGCAAAGTCGTCGCTGAATTCGACGAAGCGATGTTCCTCGCCGGCGGGCACGAACAGTACATCGCCGGAGCCGAATGAGGTTTCCTCGGCGGCGCGGTGAAAACGTCCGCTACCGCTGATGATGACGTAGATTTCGTCGCGGGTGTGAGGAGTCTGCGGATCGGTGAGGCGCGGCGCGTAGAGTTCGACGCTGAGCGTCCCATGCCGAAACAGTTCGATGTAGCGCTGCCCATCCGGCCCCGGCAACTGCTCGAGGCCGCTCAACGCTTTCAGATATCCGCTGACGATGCTGCCTGAAATTTTCGTCATGATGTAGAAGCCGTGCGGCGCACGCCGGGAACGGCCTTGTTCCTCCACGCGCCGATGATGATGCCCATCAGAATGCATCCCACCAGCGGATAGCCGGCGGAGATCAGAATGAATGAGCCGGTGCGAATTTCAAAGACCATCTCCGTGACCATGGCAGCGGCTGCGGCCAGGCCAACCAGGATGCCGGCGACGATGCCGCTAAAGAGCCCTGCCGTTTCCGCGTTGGCCGCCACTCTGGCGATGGCATAGGCCATGAGCATGCTGCACAGGAACGCAATCAGAAACGGCCAGAAATTCGGATGCGCCATCGTGGCCTGGAGTTCATCGGCAGGCATGCGAATGCCGGCCCTCCACTGTTTGGCGAAGACCGTGAACCACACCGCGCCGAGCAGCCAGTCGGCCACGGCGGCAACCATGATGGCAACCCACTTCACGCGCATCGTGTCGCACTCCGAACCGGAGACAATACACCGAGTCGCGAACAATTAGCAATTAGCAATTCATGATCTCCTGTTGCCATCTTGAGAATTGACCTCCGCATATTCCTAGAACGTCGCCGGGCGTGCGGCCTTGTTCGCGAAGCGCGCGCAGGCTTAGCGCGTCGTGGCGCTTGGCCAGGCGTACACCCTGCTGGTCGCGCATGAGATCGCAGTGGTAGTAAGCGGGAACCGACAATGCGAGCGCGCGAATCAGCAGCAACTGCCGCGCGGTAGACTTCAGCAGATCGGCGCCGCGCACCACTTCCGTGATTCGCATAGCCGCATCATCGGCCACGACCGCAAGCTGATAGGCCGGCACATCGTCGCGCCGCCAGATCACGAAGTCGCCGAAGTCGCGTCCGGCGATGAAGCGTTGCCGACCCTGGCGCAGATCGTCGAACTCGATCGCCTCTCCATCGGGAACCAGGAACCGCCAGTTCACGCCCTGCGGCGTATCGTACGTTTTCGCTGCGCCGAGCTTTTCGCGGCAGCGGCCTGGATACAACGGCTCATCGTCGCCCTCGTCGTTGGGAGCCGCGGCCGAATGGGCCAGGTCCTTGCGCGAGCAGTTGCAGGGATAGATGCATTCGGCATCGCGCAGCTTGCGCCAGGTGTCGAGGTAGAGATCGCGCCGCGCGCTCTGCGCATAGGGCGCGAACGGCCCGCCAACGTCCGGTCCTTCCTGCCAGCCGATGCCGAGCCAGTGCAGGTCTTCCATCATGGCCCGCGCAAACTCCAGTTTCGAGCGCTGCGGGTCGAGGTCTTCGTTGCGCAATACCAGCGTGCCGCGATTGGCCAGCGCGCGCTGGTACGCGGTCCAGAAGGTGCAGGCGTGCCCGATGTGCAGCAGCCCCGTCGGGGAGGGCGCCAGCCGTCCACGATAGGGCAGGTGTTGCGTGGTGGAGACGGCGCGCATGAGGGGATTGTAGATTCCCACTCATTCGAAAAGAACGAATGCGTGGGGCACCCGAGGACGAAGACCGTCAATCTGCTCTAATATCTGACCATGGACGACTGCCTCTTCTGCAAAATCATTGCCGGCAAGATTCCCTCCAAGAAGGTCTACGAAGACGACAAGGTGTACGTCTTCGAGGACGTCAATCCCAAAGCGCCGACGCACGTGCTTATTGTTCCTAAGTCTCACATTGTGGGACTCGACAAAGCGAGCGCGGAAGATGCCGAGATCATCGGCTACTGCCAGTTGATTGCGGCGAAAATTGGCCGCGAGCGCGGCATCGAGGACGGATATCGCACGGTGTATAACGTCGGCCCGCGCTCCGGACAATCGGTCTTCCACCTGCATCTGCACCTGCTCGGCGGACGGGATTTGACCTGGCCTCCGGGGTAAACCAGTGGCCAGTGGCCAGATGACAAGACCAACCGGTGCATCCAGTAGCGGGAGCGGTATCTACTGCTTGGCGAACTTGAAGGAGCAGGGACGGCCCTCGACGCGCTTTCCGCTTCCCGATGCGCCCTCGAATTGCGCTTCGATGTTGTAGCCGTATTCCGTACCGCGCGGCGTGTCGCGTCCGGGCACGTATTCCTTCGAGCCGGTGCGGCCTTTGGCATAGAGCGATGCCTTGCCGTCGGGCGCAATCGTCCCATCAATAACCAGCGAGCCGGGCTGGCCTTCGGTACCGTGCAGGCCGTGCAACGCGCCGTCCTTCACCGTGCTGACAAACTGGTAGGAGTAGCCGAGGGCGTCGCGGTAGTTCGCGCAGGAGACGGTCGTCAGCCAGTGGCCGTCGAAGCTGCCGGCGTTCTGCGCGGAAGAGGCGCTCGCCAGCACCAGTATGATCATCGGTAGTATCGAACGGCGCATAATCGATCTCTTGAACCCAAGGCTGCCGGCAGCATCGGCTGCCTACGGAACGCGAATCATCATTTGCGTTCCGGCGTCCAGCTTGACCTCTTTGGCGGGCGAGGTCACCACGCCGTCGTCGCCCAGTTGCAGGTTCTTCACCCCCAGTGCTCCCTTGGACTGCGAAGTCAGGAGTGCCTTGGTGCCGCTGTCAATTGGAAAACCCTGCACGCCCGGCTGTGGAGGCGCGGTGGTCGCCGCGCCGCCGCCTTGCCGCGCGCCGGGGCCCTGCGAATACCCCGAAGCGCTGTTCGGCCCGCTGATGTCGAGAGCGGGCCCGATTGCCTGAAGCGTACCCTTGATTGGAATCTCTTCATTCTTTCCGACCATAACTTTGTCGAACATGATCGCAAGTGACGACTGCGCGTCGCCTTTGGAGCGGGCTTGCGCCTGGGTCACGTGGCCGATAACCCTGGTTCCACTTGTGATCAATCTGCCGGTCTGGTCGTGGACGGTGCCTGCAGTTTGGCAGATTACCGGGTCTCCTTCCTTCGCTTTCTTGGAATCGATTGCTTTGGAAAGCAGTGCGGGTATGCTGCCGGTTATGGCGGAGGGCGCATTCGCCTGTCCCTGACTATCGGCTTGCGCGTGGGCCAAGCCGGTGATTAGCAAAAGGCAAATTCCTGGAATGGCGGACACGAAGTATCTAGCGCGAATCGTTCCCGGCATACATACCTCCTTGGGAATCTGCGCAGCGTTGCCGGCGGCCCTACTCGGCGCGAACCACCATCTGCGTCCCCGCGTCGAGCTTGACTTCCTTGCCGGTAGAGGTGAGCACGGAGTTGTCCCCCATATCGAGGCCCTTCATGCCAATTGCGCCCTTGGTATCGCCGCTCAGCGGGCCGGCGGCAGTGGCATGCGTTCCGCCCTCCTGGCCCATGGTTTGACCCTGCGTTGCCAAGGCAGCGCCGCCGTGCAGGCCCGGCTCAGTTGCCGGCCCGGTGTCCGGGCCGCCACGGAAGCCTGGCCCCACTGCCTGAAGGGTACCTTTGATGGGAACGTCGTTGCCCTTGCTTAGCTCGATCTTGTCGAAGACCATGGCGAGCGAGGACTGCGCATCACCTTTAGAGCGCGCCTGCGCCTCAGTCACGTGACCCATGATCTTGGTCCCGCTCGGCATGAATTTGCCGCTTGAGTCATGGAACGCCTTGGACGTCTGACAAACGACAGGATCTCCATCCTTCGCTTTTTTCGAGTCCAGCGCCTTTTCGAGTGCACAAGGGAATGCCCCTTGTATTGTGTTTGCGGAACTGTCCTGGCCCCATGCCTGAACATTCGCCAAACCGGCGGTTAGCACCAGGCAAAGTCCCAAGATTAGTGGTGTGGAGTGTCGGGCGCAGATAGCTTTTGTCATATTCGCTCCTCGAAGACCATTCAGCTGGAGAAATCGGGCCCACAATTCTGGTTCGAATCGCGGTGCAAAGTCAATGCCAACGGGATGAGAAGCGTCGAGTGCCTCGAAATGGCGTTAGTCTTTGGGAGACTCGGAACAAGCTGCCGATCGCCCTCAGCGGCTAAGGAGAGGGTGTCGGGGCCTGGTGTCGCCGCTGGCCCACCCCATTTCGCGCAATAGAAGCGCGAAGCGGGAAACCCGGCTCCGCGGCTCGGCCCATTTTCCACTCGGACCCGGCGCTTACCGAGGCGGTTACGAAACTCCTGTCGCCGCTCACGCGGCGCTCACTTTTTTCCATGTCCAGCCGGGTAGAGCGGCGCCCTTGGACCGCGCTCAGGGCAGCGCCGCGTCGCAAGCCTCCCTCTCCAGGAACCGCTCTGGCGTCGGCTGAAGCCGAATTCCCGATCAAAAAGACTTGTGGAACGCGGGCCTGAAGGCCCGCTCTACCGTTATCCTTTACTCATGATCCACGAAATCTTCCCTGTCGGCCCGCTGCAGTGCAATTGCTCAGTCATCGGCGATGAGCAATCGAAAGAAGCCATGGTCATCGATCCTGGTGACGACATCGATGAGGTCATGGCCGCAGTGCAGCGGCACGGCCTCACGGTGAAGCAGATTGTCGTTACCCACGCGCATATCGATCACGTGGGCGGCGCCATGAAGCTGAAGCGGCTGACCGGAGCGCCCATCCTGCTCAACCAGAACGATTACGCGCTGCTCAAGATGTTGGACGTTCAGGCAGCATGGATCGGCATGCGCGCGCCCGGAGCCGTGGAGATCGATTCCAGCGTGACGACTGGCGACAAGGTCCAAGCCGGCAGCCTGAGCGCCGACGTTTTGCACACTCCCGGCCACACCGAAGGCAGCATCTGCCTCTACTTCGCGCCGGAAAAGAAGCTGCTCGCCGGGGACACACTGTTCGCCGGCTCCATCGGCCGCACCGACCTGCCCGGCGGCTCGTACGAAAAGATCATGCGCTCGCTGCATGGGCCGGTGATGGCGTTGCCGGATGAGACCATCGTCGTCCCCGGCCACGGCCCGCTGACCACTATCGGCGAAGAGCGCGAAAGCAATCCGTTCCTGTCCCTGTAGAATCAGCCACACGACGTGCAGCGCACAAAAAAGAATCGTCGCGAAGGACTTTGACACTTCATCCCATCGGCAGCGGGCCTGAAGAATTCTTCGTGGGAGGGTTTATGAAACCGGCAGGGCGCATCAACTGGAGCGGGTCTCCGTGGGCTTTGGCAGCTGCATCTCTTGCGTTGGCTAGTTTGCTGGCGACCTCTAGCGCGGCCCAGGATGGGGGTGGGTTTGTGGGTCAATGGTGCGCTCAGGGTGACCGGTCGAAGCCGACCTCGATTGCAATCGACCGTCCGTTTTACAAATTGACCAATGAACAAGGAAGCACTGCGACGGGGAACATACGAGGGAATGTCATCACTGCCATGGAATGGCAGTTCGTGCGGGGCACCTTGAGCAGTGACGGCACCCGCATCGACTGGGACAATGGAACCTTTTGGGCGAAATGCAATGGTGGAGGAAGCAGCGGAGGCGGCGGACACTACGGCCGGCTCCCCAACCTGCAGGGTACGTGGTATCGCGACGGCAACCGCGCAAAGACTTGCTCGATTCAACAGACCCGAAGCGGTCTCACCTTTACGAACGAAATCGGACAGACCGCGCAGGGAAAGTTCCTGGGATCGAAGAACATTACTGCGAACTGGGGAGGAACCACAATCAATGGCACACTCACCCGTAACGGCGGCCAAATCAACTGGGACAATGGAACCACGTGGAGCCGCTAGGCGCCAGCTTCTACTCTCAATTTCTCGAAATTGTCATTGCGCAACCCGGGATTTGCAATACAATTTCCCTCAGGGAGTAGCGATTGCCGAAGTTTGAAGAGTGCCTGGACCGCCTGGAAAAGATTGTGGGCGAACTGGAGAAGGGCGATGTCCCGCTCGACCGCGCGTTGGAACTCTTCGACGAGGGCATGAAGCTCTCAGGTTCTTGCCGGAAGGAACTGGAAGACGCCGAAGGCAAAGTTGAGATTCTGCTTAAGCGCGACGGCAAGCTTCAACCGGAACCTTTCCAACCCGCGACTCAACAGACCCCAGGAAAGTAGGGGCGGATCTTCTCTTAACGCAAGTTGCACCGCAGGGTGCGTGTTTCTTAAGGCCAAAGCATTACAGGATGGCAACGCCGTCCCTCATCCTTTTTATTCGAGGAGTTTGCCATGCGGCCTATCAATGCAGTTCTCGCCCATCGTGACCCAGGTGCCGCGCAGTACCTGGCTGGCTCGCTCACCAAAGAGTTCCGCAACCTGCTGGTCGCACGTTCAGCCTTCGAGCTGCGCTCGTCGGTCGCGCGCTTCCGTGCGCCGTTTGCCGTCGTCGACCTCGAACTCATCGGCCTTCCCGAGCTGAAGGAATTGTGCCGTGAATTTCCCGCAACCGCGTTCGTCGCGGTCCATCGTCTGGCCGACGACCGCATGTGGGCCGAGGCGCTGGCCATGGGCGCGGTCGATTGCTGCCAGAGCGACGACCTGCGCGGTATCCTGATGGCGGCGGAGCGCTATGTTGTGCTGAGCCGCAGCCGCACTGCCGCAGCGTAAGGCGGCGGATGTCTTCAAGTTTGGTGTGGCGGACGACCCGCGCCTGGTGACGAATGCCCACACCGCCGCGTCCAAGCGGGTGTAAGCTACTCACTATGAGCTTGGCTCGTACATTGCGGTCGCGTCTGGTCATGGCGCTGGCGATTTGTGCCGTGCTCTGGGCCGACCCCGCTGTTGCCGAGCTCGCTTGTACGGCCACGCCGGGCTGTCCGTATCACGCGGCGCACGTTCAGCAGGCATCGCCGCGAGCAGTTCTGCCGACGGTCTCCGGATTGAAACCGTGCTGTCCGAGGCATAGCGCGCCGCTTAAGGCGCCAACCGATACGCCGGCCTGCTGCGCCGCGGGCGATAGCGGCGCGATTCTGCCGGCCGAATCGTTCCTGTCGGGAAACAACGGTCCGAAGCACGCGCTGGCCTACATCGCGTCAGCGCTCTTCTCTTCCGCATCGCTGACGGACCGCTCACTTCGCTTCAACTCGGAGACCAGCGTCTCCTACCTCAAACCTGTCGCTGAGAAAAAGACCGACCTCAGGATTTAAAAGCCCACGCGCACCAAGGGCCACGCCTAGCGCGGTTGCGCCGGTCGTAGCCTGCATTCTGCGGCGGCTCGTGAACCGCCGTGCGCACGGACTCGCGGAGCGATGTCTCCGCCCAACCAGGAATTCTGAGGACAAAAAAAATGAAATCGAAATTACAGCTCGCTCTTTGCCTGATCGTCTTCGCACTGCCCGCGATGGCGCAAACCGTCACCACGACCACCCGGGCCCAGACCGCTGTCACCTGTTCCTGCTGCGACCATTGCACGGGCACCTGCTGCGGCGATTGCGCGTCCGGCGACTGCGGCGCCGACTGCTGCGGCGGCCAGTGCTGCTAATGATTAGCAACGCATAGCGACCGGGCTCGCCCTATCGCCGGGTGGGCCCGTCTTGCTCGCTATGGTTCCGTCAGCACGGTGTGGTAGGGATCGAGCAACAATTGCTTTACCCCCGCCGGCGCAGGCAAGCTAAAGTGCGTTTCGGCGCCCTCGGCGAAGACGCGGCCAAGATAAATCTGGCCGTCTCCGGTAACGCCAAATACCGGCACGCTGGTGACCAGGTCGAACGGCGCCGAATTCTGGTGTATGACGCCGCTGGCGGTCGTTCCCTTAGCGGTGTGAACAACCTTCGCGCCTGACAATTCGAGCTGCGGAAATGCCGTGCCGTTCACCCAACCATCGAAGAACCAGTCCAGCGACTTGCGATTCTCAAACCACAACGACTTCGGCAGCACCGCCTCGACCGCCTCTTCGAAGTCGGTATTCGTAATCTCTTTTCCCTGGTACTGCTGCACCAGGCCACGCAGCATGCGAGAAAGGCGGTATCGTCGCCGGAGGGATTCGCCGGCGTGCGCGAAGCGTCGCGCAGCATCCAGCGCAGCATATGCATCAGCCAGGTGCCACGTCCGTAAGTGATGACCTCGTAGCCGTTGGGGAAGTGCGATGACGACAGCCGGCTGCCCAGCGTCACCGGGCCGGCCTCAACGATTCTGCGGCCTTCGCGCGAACGGCTGGCCAGGATCTGCCGGTAGTTCTCCAGCGTAAGCTGAACGTCACTGGGCTGCGAGCGCTCCAGCAGCAGCAGCGAAACGTAATTCGCAAAACCTTCCAGCAGCCACTGTTCGTGATAGCTCGCCCACGTCACCTGGTCGCCGTACCACTGGTGTGCCAGCTCGTGCGGCATCATCACTTCGCTATAGATGATTGCGTCCGCCGCGGACAGGCTCATGGCGCGCAACTGGTCAGGTTGCAGATAGGCATAGCTGGAAAGAAATATCAGCCCCGGCCATCCCTGACTTTCGGCGCTGGGATTTTCCGTCAAGGAAAGCGAGCTGAAGGGATACGGGCCCAGCATCTGCGATTCGCTGGACAGCGTTTCCGCGGCGCGTTCGGCCAACGATTCTCCCGTGCCGGCTGGATTCTGTAGCGATGGCGGCAAGGGTACCGGCTCGACCGTTCCCGGTGCGTGCGGCGAGAGCAATTGCGATGAGCCATTAGCTGCACTGGCGGTGGAACGCTGGTTTTCCGTACCACGCGCGGCGTAAGCATCGACCTCGATGCCCTGCTCCTTGGCGCTGCTCTCGATGTATTCGCCGAGATTGAAGCCCGCAATCGGGATGGGCTGCTCGCTCACCCAGTGGCCGACGAAACCATCGCCCTCGCGTTGCAGCGAAACCCGCTTGCCCGTAGCAATGAGCGACCACGGCTGCGGCCAGCGAAAACTCAGGTCGTAATTGGCCATCGCGATGCCGCGGTTGGGATACCACGTGCCGCGCGCGCCCACATAGAGCAGCCCGCCTCCGGCATCGGACAGCACCGAGCCGGTGTAGCTGAAGCGCAGCGGAAAATGCGCGCCCGGCTGCAATGGGGCTGGAAACACGACCGCGATGGTGTCGTTGCCGCGGCGCGATAGCTCGCTGCCCTCGACGGCTTCATTCTGCATGAACTCCAGCGCCTGGCCCTGGTACTCCACGCGCTTGACCTGCAGATAGCGCGACAGCTCGAAGAGCACGATGCGCGGGCCGCCTTCCTTCACGTCAATGTCGAGCGTGGCGTCGGCGGAAAGCGTGCGCGAGGGATCGAGGGTCGCGTCGATGGTGTACTTGCCGATGGACAAGACATGCGGCGTCCACATCGGCCCGCTGGGCCCGCCGAAGCGGGTGTCCGACAGCGGCGTCTTGCGCAACGAGCGCATGGGGAAGCTCATCCACAGGTCGTAATAGGTTTCTTTCTCGTGAGCGGAGGCGTTGCCCACCACGATCTGCTCGGGGCTACGGGTATCAAAGAAGACATCGAAGACGCCGTAGTGCTCTCCCGCGACGCGAACGTGCAACAGGCGATCGGGAACGGGAGGAGCCTCGCCCGGAGCGGCCACTGCGGCCGGGCTGGTGAACGAAATGCACAGCCGCATGGCGTCGGATTCGGCCAGGGCGCGGGCCCGGCCGTTATTGCGTGCGATGAAGTCGGCCGCATCCTCCGGTGGCCGTAAGAATGGCGTCAGTTCCCTGGCGGTGTCGTCGTTGAAGCGCAAATACGCCGACGAAAATCTTTCCTCCAGCACGCCAGCGTTGATGAACAGGCCCAGCGACGCACGCTCCATGCGATCCGGTGGACGCACCAGCACTTCGCCGTCGCCCTCAAAATATGCGCCCGTGATGCGGCCATCCACCGCTTGCGTGAAGGCAATCGTTCCGTCGTTGAGCGAAAGGTGAATGTCTTCGCGGTCGAGCTCCGCCTCGCGAATTTTGTAGACCCGCTGCGGGTCGAGGCCGACATCTCGCAGCGCGCGGTACAGCGGCAGCACCGGTCCTGCGACGATGGGAGCGGGAGGGGATGGTTCAATTTGCGGAGGCGGCGTCAACGCCGCGCGTTGCTGCCCGTAAGCCGGCGCGCCGAACAGAATCAGCAACGCGAAAGCAGCGACCTGCCGGAGGATTGGGGTATTCATGCAACCACTTCAGATATGCTACCGCAATCCAGCGCACATTATCTCGCGGCTCGCCCCGATCCAGGTGTGATCTGTCTAATCTTCGCTCTCTTTCCTCAGGTCCGATTTGATATCCAGATTGCGAATCAGGCGATGCAGGTAGTTGGGGTGAACCCCCAGCAGCTTGGCGGCTTCCGTGTAGCTGCCCTTGGTTTGCTTCACCGCGTCCACGATCATGCGCTTCTTCAGATCGTTGATCCGGTCGTAATAGGTCCCGCTGCTCCCTTCAGCCGTTTGCACTTCCAGCAGGGTGTCCGGCAGGTCTTCGGGAACGATCTCGTCGCCGATTCCCAAAACAATGGCGCGCTCGATGGCGTTCTCCAGCTCGCGAACGTTGCCCGGCCAGCTATAGCTCATCAGCAACCCGCGCGCCTCAGACGAAATCCCCTTCAGCGGCCGGTTGCATTTCTCCGAATATCGCGCAGCGAAGTACATGGCCAGCAGCGCAATATCGTCGGGACGCTCGCGCAGCGGCGGAACCACCACAGAAACCACGTTCAAGCGATAGTAGAGGTCCTGGCGAAACTCCCCCGCCTTGATCGCCTCTTCCAGGATTTTGTTGGTGGCCGCGATCACGCGCGCGTTCAGCTTCAGGGGGCGGGTTCCGCCGACGCGCTCGAATTCGTGCTCCTGCAAGGCGCGCAGGATTTTCGCTTGCAGCATCGGCGCCAGCTCGCCGATTTCGTCGAGAAAAATCGTGCCCCCCTCGGCCACCTCCAGCTTGCCCTTCTTCATGGCAATAGCGCCGGTGAACGAGCCCTTCTCATGTCCGAACAGCTCGCTCTCCAGCAGTGCCTCGGGGATGGCGGCGCAATTGATGGCCACAAAAGGCTTGTCGGCGCGCGTGCTGTTGCGATGAAGGGCGCGCGCGACCAATTCCTTGCCCGTCCCGCTCTCGCCGCGAATCAGAACCGTGGAGTCGCTGCGGGCCACGCGGGAAATGAAGTTCAGCACACCGCGCATCTGCTTGCTCTCGCCAATCAGCACGTCTTCCAGTTCAAGCTCCGCCTGTAAACGGCGGTTTTCGTTGCGCAGCGCCTCGGTCGCCAGCACATTCTCCAGAGTCACCGCCGCAATGCCTGCCACCGAGCTCACAAAGTGCACATGATCGTCCTGGAAGGTATCTTTCTTGTCGGCAATCATGTACAGCACGCCAACCGCCCGTTCCACGCCCACCAGCGGAACGCAAAGCACGCTCTCGTCGCCATTGTGGGCGTCGATGAGCAGTGGAGTGCGCTCCCACAACACGCGCTGCACCAGCTCCCGCCGGATACGAATCGAATCCCTGCCCGGGCGACGGTGCCACAGGCTGCTGGAAGTTGGTTCCTCATCGCCGTGGCGCAACATCACCACCGCAGCGGAATCCGCCGGAATGACCTCGCCAATCAGCTCCAGCAGCCGGTGCTGCAGCGGATCAAGTTCGCGGATAGAGTTGATGCTGTTGGCGATTTTGAAGAGTGCGTTGAGGTCGCGCGCCATACGCCCCACATCGGTCCCGCCTTGTGGAACCGAGCGATAGGCCCGCACGTTGGTCGTGGACAGCGCCTCGTCCAGGCCTTGCTCCTTGAACTGCACTTCCGCCTGGACCTGGCCTTCGTCTTCGGTGATCAGGAAGACGAGTTCGCAGCGGCCTACGCGAATGGTGTCGCCGTGAGACAGCAGTTTGCGGCGCACCGGGATGCCGTTGACGAAGGTGCCGTTGTGGCTATCGAGATCTACCAGGTGGAAGGCAACATCGGTCTTGCTGATGGTGAAGTGCCGGCGGGAGACAGCGCGGTCGCGCAGGCAGAGATGATTGGCCGAATCACGGCCAACCGAAAGCTGGTCGCTCTTCAGCCGGACCACCGACCCCTTGGACGGCCCCGAGATAACCACCACCCTGGAGTCCAAAATTGCCTCCCGATGCAGCAGCAGTTCGAGAGTAATGCCAAAGTGGAACTACGTCCAGCGAAGCCGAGGATTTCAGCTACCGAGGCAGCCTACTACAATGCTGAAACCAAACGGATAGTTTGAACTAACAATTTGGATAGTAGACTCACGCGGTCATTATTACAGCGAGATCACAGGAAGTTTGAATCGACCCGTTGCAAGTTTGTAAGTTGCTGGAAACGCAGGACCGAAGAAAAGCTCTTCTCCTATCACCTTCGTGGCACGCCGCTTGCTACATCACTTGCATTCGTAGCCTCTCAAACGCCATCGACGATCTCGATTGGCGGTGAGTCGAGCAAATGGGAAGCTCGACATGGCGCGAAGCTGGTTCTCCGATGGCCCGGAGACCGTGAGCGTAGAGGTGAGCCCGCTACATCACGCGATGGAGAGACCCGGAGTGGGAGCGCTCCGGGTCTTTCGTTTTTCTCCCCTTTGCGCTACGTGATTGAGACGCAAATCGCGGGTCTACAATGGAGTCATGTCTCGCATCGCACGTCTCGAAAAAGACCAAGTCGATCCCGAAACCGGCAAGATTTACGACGCCTATCTCCAGGAGCGCGGCAACGTGCCCAATATGTTTCGCACCGTCGCGCACCGGCCGGAAATCTTTCGCACCATGATCGCGCACTTCCGCGCGGTGATGAACACCGGAACCGTGCCCGCCAAGCTGAAGGAACTGGTGATCGTCCGCACCTCGCAACTCAACCATTGCGAATATTGACTGGCCTCGCACACCGCCTTGGCAAGGCGGCACGGCTGGAGCGAGGAGCAGCTCAGCGATCTGGCGAATTTTCGCAACCGATCCGACTTCACCGATGCCGAGAAAGCCGCGCTGGAGTTGGCCGAACGGGTGACGCGCGATTCCAACGGGGTCGACGACGCCTTCTGGAACGAGCTGCGCAAATACTACGACGAAGGCGAGATCATCGAATTGCTGGCAGCCATCGGGCTGTTCAACTACTTCAATCGCTTCAACAATGCGCTGCACATGGAGCCGACAAAGTAATCAGCAATTAGCAATTAGGGATTAGTGAGCGATCAGGCTTTTGCTGGCACAAAGCACACTTGGCTATAGCGTCTCCGGATTTGGTGCGTCCGGGTAGAGCGGCGCTTCAGCGCCGCGTTAAGGCCGCCCTCAGATCCTCGGTTTTGCATTCCGCTGCGAAGGCAGCGGAGTGCAAAACCTGTCTCCGTCGATCCGCCGAACGCGAGCCTAAAGGCTCGCTCTACCCGGATACGCCAATCCTGAAACTGCTCTAAATGCCAATTGCCAAATGCTAAGTGCCAAATGCTAAGTGCCAAATGCTAAGTGCCAAATGCTAAGTGCCAAATGCTAAGGTGGATTTTAATTGCTTGCTGCTGATTTTCGGCGCAAAACGCATTCCGTAAAACAGCACACCCGCTGAGATTGCCACGGCGGCAATCATCGAAGTCAGTCCGATCTCGAGATTGGTTTTGTCCGAGATATAGCCGATCAGCGTGGGCGAGAAGGCGTCGCCCAGCAAATGAATCGTGAAGACATTCACGGCGAGTGCGGTCGCTCGAATGCGCGCGCTGACGGAGTTCACCAACGCCGCGTTCAGCGGTGCGGTATTCAGCAACAGAAAGAACTCGCCAACAAAGATCGCGGGGAACATAGCCGGGCCGTGGTTGAAAATGGCGATCACGATCGCCGGAATCGCGAGCGCCATGCCCACCCCCGAAACCAATTGATACGCGGCGGGCGTGCGCCGCAAAAGCCGGTCGCCGAGCCATCCGCCCAGCAGCGTTGCCACTGTCCCGGAGACCACGGTCATTCCGCCGAAGATGGTATTGGCGCGGTCCAGCGGCAGGTGCCTCATGCGCACCAGAAAGGTTGGCATCCACACCTGCAGTCCGCCGATGGCGAAGGTCATCATGGCGGCGCCGAGCGTGATCGTCCAGTACGCCTTGTTCCGCAGCAGCCCGCGCAGCGAACCGCGCTCGAAGCTGTCGGCCAGGTGATCGCTTGCGCCGCGTTTCGGCTCCCGCAATCCGAGCACGGCAGCGCCCAGCACAAACCCCGGAAGCGCTGAAACCATGAACGGCGCGCGCCATCCGTAATGGTGTCCGAGATATCCGCCAACGATGTACCCCAGCGCGCTGCCCACCGGCGTCGCCAGATAGAAAAGGCCCATCACGCGCCCGCGAATGTTCTCCGGATACAAATCGGCGAGCAGCGCCGGCGAGATGGCAACGAAGGTCGCCTCGCCGATACCGACAATGACGTGTCGCAGCAGCAGTTCATCGTAGTTGTGCGTGACTGCGCTGAGCAGCGTGGCCGCGCTCCAGACGAACGCGCCAATCGCGATGATCCAGCGCCGCGAATAGCGGTCCGCCAAAGGCGTGATCAGCGGCGCCGCCACCATGTAGCAGACGAAAAACGCCGAAGTCAGGAATCCGACCTGCTCGTCGTTGAGCGCGAACTCGTGCTGAATGAGCGGCTGCACCGCGTACAGGATGTTGCGGTCGATGTAGTTAAGAAAATTCAGCGCCGTGAGCAGCAACAGGGCGGCGGTGGCGCTGGAGCGGTAAGACATGCGTTGGCGGAGGATAACACGAGGCAGTTCTCGGTTGTCAGTTGTCCGTTGTCGGTTGGTTCAAAAATACTTTCGCATTCGAGTGCGAGCGAATATGCTGTCAGAGCGTTTCCAGCACTAACTTTCGCGGAGGCTCAATGAAGCGCCTGCTGGCGTCCCTGCTTATCTCTCTCTGTTCTTGCGCTGCCTGGTCCCAAACTGCTACTGAAACGGCCACCACCACGCAAACCACTCCTCCGGCCGCGTCGCAATCCGGCGAGCGCCTGTTCTTTCCCAAGAATTGGTACTGGGGATGGGCGCAGTTCGACATTGCGCCGCCGCACAATGAGATTGATCCCAACCTGTGCGCCGCCAACGCTGGCGCGCCTCAGTATGGAGGCGTGAACGCTCCCTGCAGCGCCTTCGCGCGCTACCAGATTTCGGGAAATCTTGAACTTTATCCAATTGGAAGAACGATCGCGCGGCGCCTGATGGTTTTCTACGAGCCGAATTTCCTCTTCGGCAACAACCTGCCTCAGGTCCGCTATACCTGGTCGTGGACGGGGATCGGCATGGAAGTGAAGTGGGGCGTGGGTGTCGATTTGCCCAAGCACTTCCAGTTCCGCTACACCAACCATCCGACCATCGTGCGCTTCGGCTCGCGCGACCAGCCGCTCGGCGGGGCATGGCTGGGCGCGAACGGCCCCTGGGGACAGTACAACACGATAGGCATTCGAAAGTATTTTGGGGCAAGACGAGAGGGGACGGACTGAACTCGACTACGATGTAGCGCGCCCGATCCAGTCCAGCTCCAAGTTTGGAATAGATCGAAACTCCGGGTCTCCGGTCACCAGCGGACAGCGATATTTCTGTGCTAGTGCTGCGGCGAAGGCGTCGGCGTATGCAATTGGGTATTGCCCTTTGAGGAGAGCCGCGTCCCAGATCTCGCCGGCGGTTGGTACTTCAATCGTTGCAGGTACACGTTGCCGATAGTTCGCGCCATGACTCGGCGATCCTTTCGCTGTGGGTTTTCCGAAGGAAGTAATACACCTCGCCGGCATTGATAGCGCTCATGAATAGCCGCGCACTGCCCGCAAGAGATTCGTCCAATAGCCTTTCGACTGCGTCCGTCGCAGGTTGCCTGCGATTCATCCACTCGAGAATGGGCCAGGTATCAAGAACCCGAGTCTTCACGTTCGCGCTCCTCCTTCCGGAAGGCGGCGAACTTTTCCATCAAGTCGGGAACATCAGCAGCGGCGCCCTTAAGCTTTCTCCAGGCATCGCCTTTCGATAGCACGATCTCATGCCCGCGAACTTCAAGTGTCAACTTCGAGCCCTCGGTAAGATTGAGGGCGTCGCGTACCTGCTTGGGGATGGCGATTTGGCCTTTCGAGGAGACGGTAACCTTTTCCATCAACGTATCTTACCATGCGTAAGGCGAAGTCAGCCCCCTTGATATTCCAGACCAATTCAGACGAAACTCGCCGGTCTTGCTGAGAACGTTCACAGCGCGACCCGCCGCTTTCATTTCGGCTCGCGCACGGAACGGGCCTATAATGAAGTCGATATGGAAGCCACGAAGCCACTGTCGCTGGACTCGATCGACTTCGACAACGACGAGGCACTGCGCGCACTGACCGCTCAAGTGTTAGAGGCGGGCAACAAGATTTACGCAGCACAGCGCGAAGAATCGATTCGCTTGGGGATTATCGATGAGAAGGGCAATCTTTTGAAGCACGATCTCCCCGAGGATATGCGCGAGGATGCAGGCACGGACTTCGGCGGGTAAAGCTTGCCTCGTCCGCGAATGATCGTCGTCGCCGGGCCGTCCGGCAGCGGAAAGAGCAGCCGTTTTCCAGTTTCATCTTTCAAAGTCGATTGGTTCAACGCAGACGACCATCTCCGCCGAAATTCGCGCGAAGGTTAATCGCGAATTTGAGCAATGGATTCTCGATCGCATTCAGTCTCGGCCGAGCTTCGCAATCGAAACCACACTTCACAGCCGCAGGACCGACCAAAACCAGTTCACACGGGTTATCATGATGTGATAGAAGGTTACATTCCGTAGGGAGACACATCTAATTGATATTGACAAGGGGACTATGAGTAGGCCTCTGCCCGAATACGACAATCCTCCGGTGTTGGAAGTCGTGGCCGGCGTCCAATTCGAGAGAGTGATTCTACAGACTGGACACTTTGGGCGTTTCTGGGACATCGTACGGGAGGAGTTCCCAACGTCGCACGACGCTCCTCCGCTACCCGACACTGGCGAGGGGTTTACTCTTGAGATACTCCCGCTGCCACCTCTGCGTCGAATGATGCTGATTTCTGCAGACAATCATTATGTAATACAGCTCCAAGACTCGCGATTTCACCTAAACTGGCGCAAGACCAAGAATTCTGATGAGTACCCTCGATATCCAAATATATTCGCGAAGTTCGAGGGATTCTGGAATGAGCTTGTTACATTCGCCACTTCGATTGGGCTCGGCTCTGTAAAGCCGAAGATGTACGAATTGACGTACGTGAATCACATTGATGCGACAGCCCGAGACTTCGCAACGAACGTCGCGCGGAGTGTGAAGATGTACAAGTGGGAGGGCGTTAGACCTGAATTCCTGCCGCAGCCGACCTCTTTATCTGCTATGTGGCAGTTCACCCTTCCTGAAGGCAAAGGAAATTTGAACGCGAACCTGAGCCACGCTAGGCGTGACCAGGATGACATTGTCGTGCTGAACATGGGATGCGTTGGCTCGGCGTCTGCGGCGTACGATCTGAGGAATTGGTTCGAGACAGCCCACGAATGGATTGTACGAGGATTCACTGACCTGACTACAGAGGAAGCCCACACCAAGTGGGGGAGGCGGCGATGAGCGCACTAACCTACCTGCGTGCCTATGATCGCGACCAAGCGCTCTCAAATGAACTCTCATCTGAGTTGTGCAGCCAAGGCCTTCTCGCTTACCAGACGAATGTTGTGCGCCCGCCACTTCTATCCGAGACGGCGGAGGTCGTCCCGACAAACTTGAAGTGTGCAAAACCCGTGCCACTGATCAGCGTAGTGATATTGGCCGGCGGCCTAACCATCGGTAGTCCAGCCTCCCCTTTGCTAGCTTCGTACAATACCCTGGTTTCGTGCAGGCCAACTGGGGCCATATACGCCGACATAGGGGACGCGCTACAAGTCGGGCGTCTCCACGGGCATCTGGGCTGCGGCAGCGTGTGAGCGACTACGCCATGCTTACCGAGAATTGGGATGGAGAAGGCGCGGTATGCCCGACGGAGCAAACATTGTTATCGGCAAAACGAGTCTTCGAGAGTATCGCCGATTTCGCTGTACGGTCGCGCATCAACTCCATTCCAACCTCAGTGCCCTTGGCCGATGGAGCGATTCGATTCGACTGGGCAATGGGCGGCAAAGAGCTTTTTCTGAGTTCAACAGCAAACCGTTGAAGCACAGCGCTGGGAGCCACGCGATTCTATCGACTCAGTGCGCTATGCGCAGATCTCTGCGGTTGAGGTTGGCCTGAACTGGAGTGGCTTAGGGCGTGAGCGATTCGCACGCGAGCCTCGTTCGCGAAGAGGGTTGTATCGCTTCATTCATCCTAATAACGCGAACCCCGATGGCTCACTTAATAGCGGTGTTTTTAGCCTCCGTCGCGATCGCGAAATCTCGGTCGGAATCGAAAGCATCATCCAGAGTAGGTCGTTCGAGAGATTTTGCGAACTGAAACCGACACAGGGCGTTGCTCGGGTCGGAGTCGGCGAAGTAGTGGATCTTGAATTGTCGGTGAGTCTTGTAGCAGAACCAAACTGGGGCGAGTTTGCTGATGCTCATTGTGTCCTGGGAGGTTACGCTACTTGGCCTAACAGCAAGAAAGACTCTATCGCAAGACACCTGCGGGACCTCGCCAATAAGGCAATTCGCAAACCAGTTCCGAAGTGAGAACAGGAAGTTCTATAACCCGCAAGTCTACAGCGTCGCGCTCTTACTCTCGATCAGCCCCTTCACTCGCTCCACGAACGCCTCCACCTTCACCGATCCCTCGGCTTTTTCCTGGCCGCGGACGCGGACGTTGACCTCGCCGGATTCCATTTCTTTGTCGCCGACGACGAGCTGGAACGGGACTTTCTGCATGGCGTGCTCGCGGATTTTGGCGTTCATCTTTTCGTTGCGCAGGTCGACGTGCACGCGCACGCCGGCGGCCTTGAGCTTCTCGCCGACTTCGTTCGCGTAGGCGTGATGCTTTTCGCCGATGGGGATGACGACGACCTGCGTCGGCGACAGCCATACCGGAAACGCTCCGGCGTAGTGCTCAATGAGCACGCCGAAGAAGCGCTCGATGGAGCCGTACAGCGCGCGGTGAACCATCAGCGGCTGATGGCGCTTGCCGTCCTCGCCGACGTACTCCAGATCGAAGCGCTGCGGCAGGTTCCAGTCGAACTGCACGGTGCAGAGCTGCCACAGGCGGCCGATCGCATCGACTAACTTGATGTCGATCTTCGGCCCGTAGAATGCCGCCTCGCCGGGAATGAGTTTGTACGGGATGCCTCGCCGCTCCAGTACGTTCTTCAGCGAAGCCTCTGACGATTGCCACTGTTCGTCGCTGCCGATGAAGTTCTTGCGGTCGTTCGGGTCCCAGGTGGAAAGCTCCACCTGATACTGCTCGAAGCCGTAGGTGTGCAGCACGGCCAGGGCGAAGTCTATGCAACCGTCGACCTCGTCTTCAATCTGTTCCGGCGTGCAGAAGATGTGCGCGTCATCCTGAGTGAAGCCGCGCACGCGCAGCAGCCCGTGCATCACCCCCGAGCGCTCGTAGCGATAGACGGTGCCGAGCTCGCCCAGCCGCACCGGCAGGTCGCGATACGATTTCAGCGAGTCCTTAAAGATGAGCACGTGGAACGGACAGTTCATCGGCTTCATGCGATAGTTCGCATCGTCCAGTTCCATGGGCGTGAACATGTTTTGCGCGTAGTAGCCTTCGTGGCCGGAGATCTTCCACAGATCGACGCGCGCCACGTGCGGCGTGCAGACCAGCGAGTAGCCGCGCTTCAGGTACTCGTTGCGCATCCAGTCTTCCATCTCCTTGCGGATGAGGCCGCCCTTGGGATGCCAGAAGATCAGCCCCGGCCCGGCGAGCTCCTGGATAGAGAACAGATCGAGCTGCTTGCCGAGCACGCGATGGTCGCGCTTCTTGGCTTCTTCCAGCTTGTGCAGGTAGTCGTCGAGCTCCTTCTTCGAGAAGAACGACGTGCCGTAGATGCGCTGGAGCTGCGGGTTCTTCTCGTCACCCAGCCAGTAGGCGCCGGCGATGTTGAGCAGCTTGAACGCCTTGATGCGGCCGGTGGACGGGATGTGCGGCCCACGGCAGAAGTCGGTGAACTTGCCGGTCTTGTAAATCGAAATCGTCTCGTCGGGCGCGGTGAACTGCTCGATGAAGTGGCACTTCATGAAGTCACCTTCCGACTTAAAGCGCTCCAGGCCCTCCTGGCGCGGCAGAAATTCGCGCGCGTAGGGCAGGTCCTGCTTCACCAGCTCCTGCATCTTCTTCTCGATAGCCTGGAGGTCCTCGGGCGTGAACGGCTTCTCGCGATAGAAGTCGTAGAAGAAACCGGACTCGGTCGCCGGGCCGTGGCCGAGCTTGGTCTCGGGGAAGAGCTCGAGAACGGCGGCGGCCATCAGGTGCGCCGACGAGTGCCGATAGACTTCCAGCGCCTCGGGATCGCGATCGGTGAGGATGCGGAGTTCGGCATCCTGTTCCAGCGGACGTGCGAGATCGACCAGGCGGGGGCCGTCGGCGGAAGGAGCGTGCGCCGAGACCGGTGCAGCCGCGGCCGCGCCGGTGGCCTCGCTCGTTTCCGAAGACGCCGGGTGATGGCCGTTGCCGCCGCTGCCGTTCGACGACAGCGGCTTGATCTGCGCGGCCAATGCGGCGTCGGCCAGACGCGGGCTGATGCTCTTGGCGATATCGAGTGCGGAGGTCCCGCGCGGCACGTCTTTGACGCTGCCGTCGGGCAATTTCACATGAATGGTTTCAGCCATGATGTTGTTCCAGTCGTCAGTGGCCAGTGGCCAGTGATCAGTCAAGTCCGGGCATGATTGCGAAATGGCGGTAAGGCTACCTGTCGCTCTGGTTATTTTAGCTTTGTAGGACGATAAGGAGAACGCGCGGGCTGCGCTACCGGGATGTTCGTGTTCGGCGGGCGCGCGCTTCGAGGACCGCCGACCCGACGAGCGCGACGGCGCCGGCGAGGATCGCAATAGGGATGGCGACATGTCGGTAGGCGTTGGTCATCTCGATCTGGCCTCCCTTAATCATGCCATAAACCACGGTGCCGACGATACCGCAGAACAGGCCCACCGCCATGCCCCCGGCGGTGAACAGCAGCGTGGCGAACAGCACGCGCATGACCGAGGCGAAAGCGACAGAGAGCTTCGAACGTCGGCCGTCATTCGCAACTGCAGCGTACATCATACTGCCGAGAATTTTACTGCACCGATGGAGCCCGTGTCAGCGCCGGAGGGAGCTCATGAAGCGGAGCTGCTGCCGGCATGGCGCACTTTCTCTGTCTCCTGCACGGTCGTGAGTACGACCTCGTCCTTCTTCCGGCTTCGCGGACGGTGGATGCGCAGCAGCGAGGCGTCGGCAATATGGAGCACGTCCTGCAGATACTCCCGCAAGGCCATCAGAATGAAAGCCGACTCAGCGGTCAGGAACATGCCGAGATAGCAGGCCGTCAGTTGCAGGCTGTAGGGGATCTCGCGATAGTCCGCCTTCCCCAGGATTTCGGTGGTGCGGTTCATCACGCCTTGCTGCGTAAACACCTGCAAGGATTGTGTGAGGTAGTAGTGGTAGAGCGCAACCAGGCCGAGGGACGACAAGATAAGCAGCAACGGCACGAAGGCCAGAAAGGATCGCAGTACCACGTGTCCGTCGGGACTCGTGGAAAACATCAACCTTCCCAGCCAATGCCGTATGTAGAACAGGTAGGCCAGCATGAGAAAGCAAAATAGCGAGGTATAGACGGAGAGAAACTTCTCCTGCGCCGCGTACGTCGGGATGAGATGGAACGCCGCAACCGGGATGGGCAGTGAGGCGGTCACCACCGACGCCGTTCCCATGTACGCCTTGAAGAACTTGGCGAAGGCGGCCAGGCGCACTGGCGTTTGCGGCTCCAAGTTGCCGGCGGGGTGCGTTATGGGACTGGGATTTCGCATTTCACCTTCTGATTCTGAAACGCCGATACGGTTACCGGCGTAGTCTTCACCGTGGAGCTTCCCACCTGCTTGGTCGCGTACACGGAGTAGATTCCCGGGGGCACTCCCTGCGACGTCGGAGTGCTGACCTTGGGGAACGACAGCTCCAGGGAGTTCAGGCCGCTCACCGACACCCACTTGTACATCACCGTCCAGCCGGGATCGGGCTGCCCGTTTCTGATGGTGCTGGCGATAACCGTAACCAGCCGGCCCGCGCCCCAGTCCTTGCAGTCTCTGACTTTGATTTCCAGGTCCTTCGCGATGCTGCTGAGCACCTGCTTGGCGGCTTCGGTCTTGGTGGGATCGGTGTTCAGGATGTTGGCCACTTCAAGGCACCATTGCGCTTCGTGAGCCAGGTCGGCGACGTATTCCTTCGGCGGCGGAATCAACAACCACTCGCCATTGCGCTTGTATCCGCCGTTGCCGTAACCGCCGCCGCCTCCACCGGAGCCGAAGGAATCGGCGTAACCGCCCTTGGCGAGCCCGTAAAAAAGCTGCTGCTGCGCGTTATCGATGTCGGCGGCAATGCCGCCTGCTTTACTGGCGGCGTTCTTGCTGCATTCATGCAGGGCGTTGAGGGCGGCGACCGTCGGCGCCAGTTGCGGTGGCGGCGAGAGTACCTGGGCCGGCGCGGCGACGGCACAGAGGATCAGCAGACCGCAGCCTGCCAGCAAACGGCGGCAGCGCTGCACTAGGGGCGAGTGTCGGCCTCTCGGTCGGAAACCACCCCACTGTGCTCGTGCGAAGAACGGCATCGCGATCCTCCCGCGAAAGCCAGCTTGGTTGAGCAAGATATAGCACAAAACCGGCTGAAACAGGTGCTCTCGTTGGGCGCGGGTACTGCTGCTTGCACTGGCGCCGGCGCCGCGCCGGCTCCGGCGGTTGCGTTACAATCGATCTTTCATGTCCTCGACATCCCAAGCTGTCACCCGCACGCCCGCTGAGGTGGTGCGGCTTGCCCCGGTCACGCAGGCCCCCAACGGCATCTGCTACTCGGTGATGGGCGAGGTGAACACCGGGACCGCCGACCTGGAGCGCATGGTGAACGCCGTGCCGCGCACCATCGCCGCCGCGCTCAACCGCAAGGCCTATTACTTCGTCCCGCTCACGCTCAATATGGGCGAAGAGACGATGATTGCGGATCGCTACGACGTGCAACTCTCCGACAGCGCCGTTTGCCATCGCAATCAGACGCTGGGTGATTCGCAGTGCGTGTTCATCTCCACCCGCCTGATGGAAGACAACTTTGCCATCGCCTTCGAGTTCTTCATCAACGTGGGCCACAACTTCGTGGACCAGGTCGGTGTCTCGCAGGAGTTCGCCGACGTGGTCTGGAAGCAGGTGGAAAGCCGGGCCCGCGGCGAGACCTCGCTCGACGCCTACGAGTTGCGCAAGGTGGCGACCACCAGCGGTCCCGAGGCGGAAAAGGCGCGCCACGAGTATCTGCTGGCCGTCTTCTCCGACGCAATTGCCGTGTATTTGCTCTCGCTCTACCTGGACGTGGACTATCAGGACCTGCGCGAGCGTGACTATCCCCTGCTCAAGCCCGAGGCGCTGGCCGAGCGCCTGCGCAAGATCAACGAGCTGTTCCCGCCGAATCCCGGCTACGAGTTCGCGGTGTACCACCGGCGACGGCCGCAATAAGTGACTACTGCGGTTCAGTCATGACGGTCAGCATGGTCTCGCTAGTTGCAGCGGCGAAGTATCTTCGCTGGAAGTAGAATGCCACGTTCACCAAGCCGATCATGACCGGCACTTCGACCAGCGGCCCAATCACTGCGGCAAAGGCTGCTCCCGAATTGATACCAAAGACCGACACGGCCACTGCAATCGCCAGTTCAAAATTGTTGGACGCGGCCGTAAATGCCAGGGTAGTCGTCTTTGAGTAGTCTGCCCCAAGTTTGTGTCCCATGTAGAACGACACCAGGAACATCACGACGAAGTAGATCAGCAGCGGTATCGCGATGCGCACCACGTCGAGCGGCAGGCGCACGATGTATTGCCCCTTCAGAGAGAACATCACTACGATGGTGAAGAGCAGCGCGATCAAGGTGAGCGGACTTACGCGCGGCACAAAGCTGCCGTCATACCACTCCCGGCCCTTCGCGCGGCGCAGCCACCAGCGGGTGAGAAAGCCCGCCAGGAACGGGATTCCCAGGTAAATGAAGACGCTCTTGGCGATCTCCGCAATCGAGACATTCACGACGGCGCCTTTCAGGCCAAGTTGCGCCGGCAGCACAGTAATGAAAATCCAGGCGTATAGGGAATAAAACAAGACCTGGAAGAGCGAGTTGAACGCAACCAGACCAGCGGCGTAATCGGTGTCGCCTTTCGCCAGCTCATTCCACACGATCACCATCGCGATGCAACGCGCCAGGCCAATCATGATCAGGCCCGCCATATACTCGGGATAGCCGCGCAGGAATACAATCGCCAGCACGAACATCAGGATCGGCCCCACTACCCAGTTCTGCACAAGCGAAAGTCCCAGCACCTTCTTGTTACGGAAGACCTCGGGCAGTTCTTCGTAGCGTACTTTGGTGAATGGCGGGTACATCATGACGATCAACCCGACTGCAATGGGAATCGATGTGGTGCCAAGGCTGAAGCGGTTGAGGAATGGCACGACACCGGGGACCAGCCATCCCAGGCCAACTCCAAAGGCCATCGCCGCAAAAATCCAGACGGTAAGATAGCGGTCGAGAAAACCGAGCTGACGGCGCTGGTTCATAACTGCCTTTCCTCTCGCGCGAGTGCAGCCGCGGCGCCGGAGGTCCCCGCAATATTGTCGAGGGCTTTTTTCAGGGCCAGCTTATCGATGCTCGCCAGCGGCAGTGCGAGAAACAAACCGATTCGGCGGTCCAGCATCATGAACGCGTCACGGTAGGCGCGTTCCACTTCGTCTGATGTGCCCTGCACGGCGGCCGGATCGGGGACACCCCAGTGGGCAGTCATGGGCTGGCCAGGCCAGAGTGGACAAACTTCCTTCGCGGCGTTGTCGCATACGGTAAACACAAAATCCAGTTGCGGCGCGTTGGGCGCGGCAAATTCGTCCCAGCTCTTGCTGCGCAGCCCGGCCCCCGAAATGTGCGCCAGTTCAAGCTGGTGCAGCGCCTCGGGACGCACACTCCCGCCAGGATGACTCCCGGCGCTGAAAGCGGTGAAGTTCGGCCTGCCGCGGAAGTTCAGAATTGCCTCAGCCATGATGGAGCGGGCTGAATTGCCGGTGCAGAGGAACAGAACGTTGTAGTGCGTTGCCATACGCTCACGCTCCCTTTGCCGCCGGCCGTGGCTTAGTCGCCCTCACGAATGCACTCATGAACTTGCCGTCCACTTCAGGCGCGATGGCGTCCACGTCGATGCCCTCGCTGGTCAGGAAAGCACGCGCATCTTCGATCCTGTAAATCCGGGTCGGTTCGATCTCGATTCCCTCGAAGCCCGCTTCGGAGAGCTTCGCCCTGTACTCGAAATCCTGCAAGGCACCCGCGATACAGCCTACCCACAGCGACACGCTTCTGCGTACCGCCTCAGGAACCTCGGCGCGCAGAACGATATCAGAGACCGCAAAGCGGCCGCCCGGTTTCAGCACGCGCAGGGCTTCGCGCAGCACGCGGCCCTTGTCCGCCGAGAGATTGATGACGCAATTCGAGATGATGACATCGACGGAGTTGTCGGGCAGCGGGATGCTCTCGATCTCGCCCTTGAGGAACTCGACATTCTCGACGCCGGCTTTGCGCTGGTTTTCGCGGGCGAGCGCCAGCATCTCGTCGGTCATGTCCAGCCCGTATGCCTTGCCGGTTGGGCCAACTCGCTTCGCAGACAGCAGCACATCAATACCGCCGCCGGAGCCAAGGTCCAGCACGATCTCGCCTTCCTTAAGTTGGGCCAGCAGCGTGGGATTACCGCAACCTAACGACGCCCGCAGGGCTGCTTCGGGTATCTGACTCGCTTGTGCGGCATCGTAGAGGTTGCTGGTGATAGGGTCACAACAGGCATCGACCGCGGCCGATGCCCCACAGCAGGAACTGCCGCCGCTGTTGACCCGCAACGCGGCTTGCCCGTATCTCTCCTTAACAACATCCTTAATATTGTCGTTGCTCATACCTGATCTCCTACTTGCAAATGGTTACAATTCGTTCGGGTTTGACCGCCTTATTACGCGTGCAGCATTCGGCGTAGAGGAACTTCAGTAGCTCTTCCAGGGCAACGGTGTTGGCGGTGTACCACAGGAAAGTTCCTTCTCGCCGAACCTTGACGAGCTCTTCGTTCTTCAGCTTTTCCAGATGGTGCGACAGCGTCGAGCTGGGAATATCCAACTCATTGCCAATATCGCCCACCACCATGCCTTCGGGGTGGGCAGACAGCAGCAGGCGCATGATGCGCAGGCGTGGCTCGGTTCCCATTGCGGCGAGCATGTCGGCAAATTTCGTGATTTCCGGGAAGCTGTTTTTTGGCACCGTCACTCCGTTTCGCTCAAGAACCTGCCGCTTCATCCTTAACCGTATTTCTACAACAATCGAAATAGTAATGCAAGAAGTTTTCAGACAATTCAGCTTCGGTCTTTGAATCAGGGGCCAGGCGGATGAGCGTTGCGGGATTCAGGCGCTTTCGTCAGCAGGCTTAGTCTCGGGTCTGAGTTACGCAATCAACGAGCTGTCTTGCCTCCACCGGCTCCAGATAGGCTGTGAAGTGGCGCAGGAACGGCGCTTCGTAGGTGAGGCGCAGCCCGCAAATTTCGGCGCGGCGCTGCCAGACGCTCAGGACCACCTCGATTACATAATCAATGTGGCTCTGGGTGTAGACGCGGCGCGGGATGGCCAGGCGCACCAGGTCCCACTTCGCGGCTTTGCCGAACATCAGGGTGCCGATTTCGACCGAGCGGATCCCGCCCTCCAGATACAACTCAGCCGCGAGCGCGACGCCGGGAAATTCCTCGAGCGGAATGTGCGGCAGGAACGCGCGCGCGTCGAGATAAATTGCGTGTCCGCCCGGCGGCTGCACGATGGGCACGCCCTCTTTCGCGATGTGGTCGCCGAGATATCCCGTTGAGGCGATACGGTAACGCAGGTAGTCCTCTTCCAGCGACTCCTGCACGCCGACGGCGATGGCTTCGAGGTCGCGGCCGGCGAGTCCGCCGTATGTGGGATATCCCTCAGTCAGGATCAGCAGATCTTTCTCCTGCGCGGCGAGGACGCCATCGTTGGTGCACAGAAATCCGCCGATGTTCGCCATACCGTCTTTCTTGGCCGACATGGTGCAGCCGTCGCCCAGCGCGAACATCTCCTGCGCGATCGCTTTCGGCGTCTTGTGCTCGTAGCCTTGCTCGCGCAATTTGATGAACCAGGCGTTTTCGGCGAAGCGGCAGGCGTCGAAGTAGAGCGGGATGCCATGCTTGCGGCAGACGGTGCTCACGGCGCGCGCGTTCTCCATCGAGACGGGCTGGCCGCCCCCGGAGTTGTTGGTGATGGTGAGCATCACCAGCGGAATGTGCTCGCGCCCGACGCGCGCAAGCAGCTCTTCCAGTGCGGCCACGTCCATGTTGCCCTTGAAGGGATGCCACGCGGCCGGCTGGCTCGCCACGGGGATCGGCAGGTCAACCGCCTCGGCGCCAATGAACTCGATGTTGGCGCGCGTGGTGTCGAAGTGGGTGTTGTTGGGGACGATGTCCCCCTTCTTGCATGCCACGCTGAACAGGATGCGCTCGGCGGCGCGGCCCTGGTGAGTCGGAATCACATGCTGGTAGCCGAAGATGTCTTGAATGGATTCGCGAAAGCGGGTGAAACTGCGGCTGCCGGCGTAGCTCTCGTCGCCCTGCATGATGGCCGCCCACTGCCCGGTGGACATGGCGCCGGTGCCCGAGTCGGTCAGCAGATCGATCAGCACGTCATCGGCGGGCAACAGAAACAGGTTGTAATGCGCGGCGCGCAGCAGTTCTTCGCGCTGCTCGCGCGTGGTCCAGCGGATGGGCTCGACGCTCTTGATGCGGAACGGCTCGATGATGGTTTTGGTGGGCATGGCAGCTTGCTCCGTAAGTCATGGGTGCCCCGGGTCTGGCGCTTTTCCAGACCTGGGTAACCATCGATTCGCACGTACCCAGGTCTGGAAACAGCCGGACCTGAGGCACCCGTATGCCAAGCTCCATGCTGTGCTTTTCGGGGGTCGCCCGCAGTGATAGGGGTCACAGGGGACGGTGGTGCTCACGGAGCCGCACGGGTGGCGCACGGCTTCAGCTGTGCAAATGCAAGTGAGATTGAGGACGGCTTACCCATGCTTGAAAAGGTGCCGATCCACGTCGGAGAGCCGCTTCAGGAAGATCAGCGTTCCTCGTTCTTTTCCACTTCAGCGTTACACGATGCCAGTCCAACATAAAAACATAAGCTCAGGTTTCCGATAGCGACAGACCACCATCTCACAACTGGCGGCAGCTTCTTAAAGTCACATTGTTCGATCTCAATCCTGACCCTGAAAGTGAGCTTAACGCTGCAAGCCATTTCCGCGTCAGCAGTCGATACGCGAACGAGAGCTCACTATCGCCTGGAAGACCTGGGAGTCGAAAAGTCGAAAAGCAGGAAGCAACAGAAATTGGACCCGGCACAACTAAAAACACAAGGAAGAGGTCATCGACATGCCTTTGCTCCAAGTCGTAATTGTTCTCATCGTGGTGGGCGTTCTTTTGTGGTTGGTGAATCGCTTTATTCCTATGCAATCGACGATCAAGTCGATCCTCAACGCGGTGGTAGTCATCGCGGTCGTCATCTGGATTCTGAACTTGTTTGGACTTTTCCAGGCTTTCTCCAACATTCATGTCGGCAAGTGAGCGCTGCCTGCCTTCCTATACGGCGGAAAACGAACGAGGGTGCGTAATCGCTTGGAAGATGGCGAATCGATGCCGTTCGTTTGTACTTCTCGCTCTGCTAGGAACATTATGGATGTGGTCCTATTCATTAAATGCGCAAGAATTAACGGGAAGTCCGCCGAACCTGAACTTGATTCTGGACTCTTTGGAGAAAACCGAGGAGCAGAATCCTGCCCTCTCGCGGCCCTACGAAGTAATCCGCCAGTATAAGGTGTTCCGGGGCGATGATCCAAAGCCTTACTCGGAAGTAACCGCTGACATCAGTTTTGTTCCTCCTGATACCAAAACCTTTAAAATCACCGAGAAGCAGGGTAGCTCAAAAGGTACAAAGATCGTAGATGGCATTTTGAAACAGGAAGTAGATTCTGCCAAGGCAGGAAGTAAAGGCGACATCAGCCGGTCCAATTATGACTTCGCTTTTGTGGCCGAGCAAAACTTTGGAAACACTCCAGAGTACATTCTGCACATTATTCCGAAACGTAAGGAAGCAGGGCTCTTCCTCGGCGACATCTGGGTGGACGCCAAGACCTACCACATTCGGCAGATTGTGGGCGTTCCGGTCAAGAGTCCCTCTTTCTGGATCACAAATCTCCACATCACCGTCCAATTTGACTCCGTGAACGGCATGTGGATACCCGTTTTTGTGCATGCCATCGCGACGGTCCGATTTCTCGGTATTTGCACCCTTTCCGGTCACAATTTAGCGCCCCCAGTCGCCGATTCAGGCGCATTGGACCACAATCTTCACCTTCTTCTGCTGCCATTCCCCCCGTTACCAGCGCCAATGTCAATGCCGGTGAGGCACTGACTGAGCCGAAAAACACAGCTCTATTGGCACACCCGAAGTCGTGCTCCACCCAATTGGTTAACGTCTAGTCGCGCTTGCGCGAGTTCGCCCCTTTGTGCGCCAGGCGATTGGCTTCGCGATTGTGCTCGCGCGGGATGTAGGCGATGGAAAACTCAACCGCGCGGGCCAGCTTGCGGCAGGTCCAGTTCAGCGAGTGCAGACGCGGGCTGTGGCAGGCGTACTCGCCCGTCATCTGCTTGACGATCACTTCCGAATCGGAAAACACATGCAGAGTGCGGGCATTCACCGCGACCGCGTGCTGCAAGGCTTCCAGCAGCGCGAGATATTCGGCGACGTTGTTGTCCTGGTGCCCAATCCACTTGGCGATGCGGACGGTCTCGCCTTCGGGGCCTTCAATAATGACGCCAATTCCCGAGGGGCCGGGGTTTCCGTGCGATCCGCCGTCCACGTAAGCTACCAGATCAGGCATTCGCTCCCTGTTCTTCCAAGATGCGGCACAAATCCGATTCCGTCAAGAAACTGACTTGGTTCTACATAAAACTATGCCGGATTTCTGTGCAAAACATGTGAACCAGGCTTGAAAATTGCGTGAAGCTGTCCGCAACTCGGCTGAATTGTGTCGCTTAGAAAAACAATTTCCACATGACGATTAATTCGATTTGCACAAACCTTGGGCGTTGACAATTGGGAATCATGGGTTAGGATCACTCTCGTCGACGGCAGAAAAGGGCGGGCAACAAATCGTAGCCAGTCCGAAGTACGCTGGGTGATCGGTTCAGCCGGGTGACCGGCGGCAACCGCCAGACCCGAAAAATCCGACTGCACTGCGAGGTGTCAGCCGGGGTCTGGAGCCGCGAAAGCGGAGATCGCACCAAGGGCTGTGACGGTACATGCGTCCACGCCGGTGGCTCCCTCGCAGGAGTTGGCGGCTAGACCATAACCAATGTCACAGCCTTTTCCATTTCTTATCTCGCATACGTAGGCAGGCGCCCATAAAACGGCGCCTTTTGTGGTTCCTGCCACTCCGTCGAAAATCACTCACCACGAAGGCACTGAGATCACGGAAAATCGAATTCAACAAAACCCTGTGCCCTCCGTGTCTCCGCGGTGAATCTCGGGGTCATTGCTGGGCAGCCCCGTCTTCCACCCAACGAGAAGAGCTTACCAGGCCGTGACCGTCATCTTGTCGACCCACTCGGAGTAGTTCTGCTGGTTGTAATCGCCGTCGAGCTGCACGGCCGCGTTCAACTCCTGCGCGTTGACGCCATATACGTTGTAGCTGCGATTGATATAGCTCTTGTGGCCATTCAACGTTACCGAAAGGAAGGTGGTCTGGCTGCCGTTACGCTGGAACTCCAGCACCAGATGGTTCCACTGATAGGCCGGCGGTTGCGAGCACCCTATGCCGGTATTGACCCAGCGGCCGCCGGCGGTATTCCAGACGTCCCAGTGGTTCCCTCCCCGAATATTGCATTCCGTGCCGAAGATGAACTTCTTTCCGCCGACTGACTGGTTCATGTCGAACTCCAGCGCCTGCGCCGCGCCGGGTGTAGTCAAATAAAAGTACAGGTCGTAAATGAAGTGGCTGGCGTTGGCATTAGGTCCGAGTTGTTTCCACCAGATGGCATTGTGATAGGGCGAATTTCCGCCCAGCGAATACTTGGTGGAATTGCCGGTCATGGCCGGAGTTCTGATGTGCTGCGCCATGGAGTGGTTCACGGGTCCGCTTCCGGCGCAACTATCGCAGGTCTGCCATCCCGACATGGCCTGAACTTGATTGTAGGTGGTATCTCCGGCCAGGGAGAGCGTGCTCAGTGCGCATAGCAGCGCTGCGATTCCAAGGTACTTTTTCAAGCTTTTTCTCCTCAAGTTTGTGCTTCGTGCTTGTGCACTGGCCTCAGACTAGGGAGGCATCAACTCTGGAGAAACCCGTAGTTGGACCTAGTTTGCAAAGGGTTTTTACCTTAGGAACTTTGCTTTCAGGCACTACTTGGGATTACATGCCAGCGCCTAGTACTGGAACTAGTTCTTGCATCGAGAACTGAATTGAATCAGCTTTGTTGATCCATGTTTGGGGTACTGATTGACCTAAGCAAATCGCGGCAGGAAGCCAGCTTTCTTTGTCCAGAGACTACTTAGAATTCGCTGCCAACGCTTCTAAGTAGCGGACGTTCGCTTCTAGGTATTCGGGCGGCATTGGCGGCGCGCAAGGCGGGAGCAGAATTTCACTGCCCGGGTGAATGAATTTCCGAGCGAATCAACAGTTGCGTGCCGCTTTCCAGTTTCAGGTCCTTGTCGGTGGTCAGCAGCACCGAGTCTTTATCGAGTTCGAGATGCCTGATGCCGACCACTCCGTGCGCACTGGGGCTCAACTGCGGTCCTTGATGGTTGGCCGAACCCGGATTATATGGCTGGATATTCCCGAGGCTCGAGGTTGGGCCGGGCACAGTGTTTCCCAGATCGCCGGGGCCTTGCTTGGCGATCGTGCCCCCGCCTAGTGGTGGGCCCACGGTAGGTTGGGGCGTGGGACTCGCCGCCACGGCCTGGATCTGACCCTGGATCGGCCACTCCTTACCGCCTGGCAGCTCGACCTTGTCGAAAACAATTCCCAGCGAGGATTGCGGATCGCCCTTGGAGCGCGCCTGCGCCTGCGTCACATGGCCGATCACTTTGCTTCCGTTCGGGATCGTCATGCCGTCGCCCTCCAGCGCGACCGACGTCTTCGCTGAAACCTCGTCGCCGGTTTTGAGCTTCTTCGCATCCAACGACTTCGTCAGCACGACGGGGATTACGCTGTTTTGCGGCGCCGGCGTGGGAGGCGCGGACTGCTGCTGGGCAAACACCAGCGCGGGTAGCACGAACAGCAGAACAGGAAGTAACTTACGAGTCATAGTAAACCTCGCTTGCCGCCTATGATTTCTCCTGAATGTGATGCCCCTGGCTGAGGCGTGGTGGCTAGGAGGAGCTGCCGCAGGTTCGGGCAAAGCAGACATTCTCGTGTTCGCAACCGAGTCTCTATCCCCCGGCGATCGCGCCCACAATCAGAAACGGCTCCCGGCCATTGGCTACCGCATCGGGCAGCGGAGTATCCGGCGACTCGTGCGACAGGTCCTCTTCGCACGCGAAAAAGCGCAGAAACGGCCGGCGCTGCCGCGTGGCGTGGTCGCGGATGGTGCCGCACAGCATGGGATAGCGCGCTTCGAGGGCGTCGAGCACCGACCGCTGCGTCACCGCGCCCTCGATTTCAAGCTGCACCTCGCCATCGACATGCGCCAGGGTTCGCAGATGCGGCGGAATCACGACGCGAATCATGGCAGCGTCTGCACCTCGACCGAGAGCACCGCAGGAAGATCGCGAACGATCGGCGACCAGGTATCGCCGGCGTCGGGCGAACAATAGACCTGCCCGCCGGTGGTGCCGAAATACACGCCGCAGGAGTCGAGCGAGTCAATCGACATGGCGTCGCGCAGCACGTTGACGTAGCAGTCGCTCTGCGGCAGGCCGTTAGTCAGCGCCTCCCACTCGTTGCCGCCGCTGCGGCTGCGGTAAACGCGCAGCTTGCCCTCCGGTGGAAAGTGCTCGGCATCGCTCTTGATGGGCACGACGTAGATCGTCTCCGGCTCGTGCGCGTGAACGTCGATCACGAAGCCGAAGTCGGTCGGCAGGTTCCCGCTGACCTCGCGCCAGTTGTCGCCGGCGTCGTCGCTGCGCATCACGTCCCAGTGCTTCTGCATGAACAGTACATCCGGCCGCGACGGATGCATGGTGACGTGATGTACGCAATGGCCGACCTCGGAATCCTGATCGGGCAAGAACTGCGAGCGCAGGCCGCGGTTGATGGGCTTCCAGGTCTGGCCGCCGTCGTCGGTGCGGAATGCGCCCGCGGCGGAAATCGCGATGTACATTCGGCCGGGATCGCTGCGGTCGAGAATGATGGTGTGCAGGCACATGCCGCCTGCGCCCGGCTGCCAATATGGGCCGGTGCCGTGGCCGCGCAGGCCCGGCATCTCCTGCCAGCTACGCGCCCCGTCAGTGGAGCGGAAGATGGCCGCATCTTCGATGCCTGCGTAAACCGTCTCGGGATCGGTGAGCGACGGCTCCAGATGCCAGACCCGCTTGAACTCCCACGGATGCTGCGTGCCGTCATAAAACTGGTGCGTAGTGAGCGGTGCGCCGGTTTCCGCCGAGGTGTCGTAGACGAACTTGTTGCTCTCACCGATGGGCCAACCCTGAGGCGATTTTCCCAGCCCACCGCCGGGGGTCTCCCAGGTTCTGCCGCCGTCGCTGGAGCGCTGGATGACCTGTCCGGACCAACTGCTGGTCTGCGAGGCGAAGATGCGGTTCGGATCGGCGGGCGAGCCCTTCATGTGATAGACCTCCCAGCCCGCGAAAAGCGGCCCGCTGACGCTCCAGTTTTGCCGCTTGCCATCCGACTCCAGAATGAATGCGCCCTTGTGGGTACCAACCAGCACGCGTACTTTGCTCATCGTCGCTCCTTGTTTAGCAATTAGCAGCTAGCAACTAGCTATCATCAAAAGCAATGAAATGAAACTAGCCGATCGAGATTGCAAACGCAAAGTGGTAGCTAGAAGCTAATTGCTAGTCGCTAGTTGCTAGCCCCTCTACATTACCGGCGCCGGGGTTCCGTCCGACCATTTCCCCACCGGAATCACCCACACATCGATGGGCTCAACATCCTTGAACTGCGGGTTTAGAATGACGGGCGAGTTGGGAAGATCCGCTCCCCATTCCTTAGGATCCATGTGCGGCGTGTAAATCATCACGTGGGCGAGGTTACCGCAGTTCGCGGTCAGACACCCCCGCTTTGACATCATGTAGCTCATGGAGCCCGGCTCCAGCGGGGGCAGCTCTTTCTTGTCGTAGGCCTGCTTGTTGGCGGCGACGATCTCGGACTTCGATTTACCGGCGATAGCCAGCTTGGTCCTTTCCAGAGTAGTCGGCAGGATCGATCGTGCCGCTGGAGGATTGAAGCAAACCGGTCCACGCATCTTGGGATTCCAGAAGTTAGGAGAATCATCGGGAGACATCCACGCTCGCTCCACGACGCAAACGAAACCATTCTTGCCTTGCACCGCGGTCACGTAGCCATGCTCGGTCAGCACCATGACGGTCGCGTCGCGCGCGATCTCTTCGGGCGCTGCGCTGCGCGCCATTGCGATCTCGGTATCGCGATCGTCGAGATAGAGATGAAGCGGCGCCATGCTGGTGTACTGCGGCTTGGCATCCGGCGCCGCTGCTCCGTAAGCCGGCGTCAGAACACCAACCAGCATCAGGATTGCTGATGCGCTCACGATTGCCATTTTTGCTCTTACTGACATCTTTTCCATAACCACTCCTTTGGCTAAGCGGATTTCAGTCGGCTTTTTGATACGCGAGCATGACCACTCCCGAGTTGAATGGTTTTGTGCCCACCAGTTTGAGGTTGACTCTTTCGCTGATTTGCTGGAACAGCGGATTGCCCCGCCCCATGACGATTGGGGCGACGTAGACGCGATATTCGTCAACCAAGCCGCGCTCCAGCAGCAACGATGCCAGCTGGCCGCTGCCGAGTACGACCATGTCGCCGCCCTGCTGTTCCTTCAGCCGTAAAGCTTCTTCGCCGATGTCGCCATTCATCACGCGGGTGTTGTTCCAGTCCGCACTTTTGCAGCGTCGACGAGAAAACGATCTTCGACAGGCTATTCATCTTCTTACAGATCGGATCGGGCGGCGCCACCGTCCAGTAGGCCTTCATCATCTCGTAGGTGGTGCGGCCAAACAGCAGGGTATCGACCGAATTCAGCAGATCGACAGAATCTTGGAATTGCTCCTGGTCGAAGCCGAACCAGTCGATCTCCTTATTCGGCCCTTCGAAGAAGCCGTTGAGGCTCATGTGGTTCTTGACCAGGAGGCGTCGCATGCCGGTTTTCTTGCGGTAATGAACTACGGCCATAGCCACTGTCCTGTCTTCGCCTGTAGCGGTTCCGGATCGCGTTCGCGCCAGCGCCGCCGCACTTCGGCAAGAATCTCAGCGCGATGCTGCGCCAGGCGCTCAATCATCGCGCATGGCGCTCCTGTGTTCTCATGCCGCGCGCCCCAGATCAGCAATTCCAGAAGCACGGGCGCCAGCTCGATTCCCTTCTCCGTCAGCCGATAGTTGATGCGCCGCCCATCCGTTCGCTCGGCCTCGCCGCGGATGATCCCCGCCGCTTTCAGCCTGCGCAGGCGTTGCGACAAAACGTTGGTCGCAATTCCCTCGCCCGAGTTCTGGAAATCCTTGAACGTGCGGAAGCCGCGGATCATCATGTCGCGCACAATCAGCAGTGACCAGCGGTCGCCAAACACTTCCAGCGAGACACTCACCGGACATCCCGACCGGTGCTTCGACTTCGCCGTCCCAGGCATTTTCCAAGCACGCTACCAAAATTAACTTGCATGATGCAAGTCACTTTGGGATGGTCTGCAGGTTTGTTGCGGCCAGGCGCAGTCGCATGCCGCAAGCAGTTTATTGCGCCCGCTCCGCGAGCTCCTCGACTGATTCTTGCGGCTGAGAAGCGCGGCAACAGGTCGGTGCTAGCGGCCTCGAAATCGGAAACCCGCCCCGCGATCTGCGAATCTGTATCAACATGCCGACCAAAGTTGATCGCCGCACGGTAGACCTCTCGCAGTATCCCAGACCTGGTCGTTATTTATCTGGGCATGCGGGTGAATCGGCTCACGGGACTGAAGACGCTGTTCGGCTTCGGGCCGAAGATTGCCGCCTCGGCCGAGGCGCAGCCGGAAGGCCTGCTGGCGCACGAGGTGTTTCTCTTCTCATTGTTTCCGGCACATGCCGGCATTCGGCAATACTGGCGCGATATCGATTCGCTGCTGGCATGGACGCGCTCGGAGCCGCATCGCGAGTGGTGGAAAGCGTTCCTGCGCGATTCCGGCGGCACCGGCTTCTGGCACGAAACCTACCTGATGACCGGCGGCATGGAGGCCATCTATGACGATGTGCCCGAAGCGCTCGGCTTCCTGAAATTCGCGCCCTCCATGCCGGCGCGTGGTCCCATGTTCGGGGCGGGCGCCCGCGCGCACCAGGCAGGAAACGCCGCACCAGTGCTGTCAGAATCGGAGCTGTATGGGAGATAACCGCTCTTCGCATTTCGCTCCTCGCCAGAAGCAGCTTCTGCCCCAGAGATCTGTGGCCTCATTGCTTCCCTTCATTTGCAGAGGCTTCCGATAGCCTCTGGCGAAAGGCGAATAGCGAATAGCGGCAGGCGAGAAGGCGTATAATTCAATCGTCTCCCCACGCAATCACATCCTGCTGTGACGAGACACAGGCGGCATCCGCCCCGCGGAGCTGCACTGGAGGACATCGTGAGCATCACCACCGGCGACTTCCGCGCCAAAATCACCGCTTCCACTCTCCTCGACAAGAAACAACGCCACGAGATCATCACCTGCCTGACCGCCTACGACTATGCCAGCGCGCGCCTGGTCGACGAGGCCGGAATTGACATGGTCCTCGTGGGCGACTCGCTGGGCATGGTGATGCTGGGCTACGAGAACACCCTGCCGGTCACCATGCAGGAGATGCTGCATCACACGCGCGCTGTGCGCCGCGGGGTGAAGCGCGCCTTTCTGGTTGCTGATATGCCGTTCGCCTCGTTTCACATCAGCCAGCGCGACTCGCTGCGGAACGCCGCGCGCTTCATTAAAGACGCGGGCGCGGAGGCGGTGAAGATCGAAGGCGGCGAGAAGCGCGCACGCCTCATCGCACGCATGGTTGACGCGGAGATCCCCGTCGTCGGCCACGTCGGGCTGACGCCGCAATCCGTGCACGCCATGGGCGGCTACAAGGTGCAAGGCAAGACGCTGCAAGCGGTCGAACAACTCATGCACGATGCGCTCGCAGTGGAGCGTGCCGGAGCCTGCTGCATTGTGCTGGAAGGGATTCCGCGCGAAGTCGCCACCATGATCACGCGCGAACTCGAGATCCCGACCATCGGCATCGGCGCCGGTCCGGAGTGCGACGGCCAAGTTCTGGTCTTTCACGATCTGCTCGGTTTGACCTTCGCGCCTCCCGCCAAATTCGTGCGCCGCTACGCCGATGTGGGCTCGGTGATTTCGAATGCCCTACTGGCGTTCAAAGATGACGTGAAAGCGGGCGGCTATCCCTCCGACGCCGAGTCGTATCACCTGCCCAAGGAAACTCTGTCCGCGCTCGAGACCATCGCCGAGCACAAGCGCGCCGTGCAAGTATAGAAACATGCAGGTGGCGTTTCGCGCGGCGACTTATATCCTGATTGCGTTGAGCACTCTGTCCGTGGCCTTCGGACAAAGCTCTGCTCCTGCTCATCGAGCGCCCGCTCCCTCGAAAAAGTATTGCCATCGCGACCGGCGGATTTTGCTTCCGCTATCCAGGCACGTGGACCGAACTTGGCGAAGTGTTCAACGGCAACGGCGTCGTGATCGCGCCGGAACAGAAGGGCGATCGCGCGCTGTGGGACGCGATCACCGTGGCTCTGGTCGCGCCCTCCAGCGAAAGCGGCGACGCCCTCAATAACGTCATTGAGCACACAACCACCGCCATGCGCGAGGCCGGCCAGAACTTCGAGACGCTGCAACGCCGCGAGCTTACCGTCGATCACGATCCCGCGCAGATGCTGAAGACGCGCTATCGCGAGAACGCCACCGGGCGCGACTGGATTGAAGAGCTGGTCTTCATCCAAGGCGCGGAGAACGAGATCTACTCCGTCGCGCTCAAGTGCGCGCCCGAGCATTTGACGCGGCTGGAGCCTGCACTGAAAGAGGTCCTGGCGAGCTGGACGGTATCTGAAGCGCAGCCGCAAACGCCCACCGAGAGTTCGCCCGGCAATCCATCCGGTTCTGCCTCGTCACCGCCGCAAAGCTCGCAGCCTCAGGAGCGGCCGTGAAGCAGATACCGACCATCGCTGCGATGAAAGCGGCTTGCCGCCAGATCACAAGGTCAGGCAAGACGCTGGGCTTGGTGCCGACGATGGGCGCGCTGCACGAGGGACATTTCTCTCTGGTGCTTGCCAGCCAGGCGCGATGCGACGTGACCGCGGTGTCCATCTTCGTCAACCCCCTGCAGTTCGGGCCTACCGAGGACCTGGACAAGTATCCGCGCACGCTGGAACGCGATGCGGCGATGTTAGACAAACTCGGAGTGGCGTTGCTCTTTGTGCCCACCGCCGACGAGATGTATGGGACCCAGGTTAGCGTCCAAAAGAAGGACGCGAACCCTTCGGCAAGCTCAGGGCAGGCTCTGGGGCACCCAGCACCCACCACTGGAGTACAAGCGGACCAGGCTAAGACCTATGTCGTCGTCGAAGGCTTGAGCGACAAGCTGGATGGCGCGTCGCGGCCCGGACATTTTCGCGGAGTGGCAACCGTGGTGGCCAAGCTGTTCGAGATCGTGCGGCCGGATTATGCCTTCTTCGGGCAAAAAGATGCCGTGCAGGTTACGGTGCTGCGCCGCATGGTGCGCGACCTCGATATGGATGTCGAGATGGTGGTCTGTCCCATCGTCCGCGAACCGGATGGACTGGCGATGAGCTCGCGCAACGTCTATCTCACCGTCGAGGAGCGGCGGCAGGCGGTGGTCTTGCATCGCGCGCTGATGCGGGTGCAGACTGCGGCGGATCGCGGCGAGCGCGATGCAGAGAAGTTGCGGGAGATCGGTATGGGCGTTATCGGCGAAGAGCCTGGCGCGCGGCTGGATTATTTCGCCATCGTCCATCCCGAAACGCTGGACCTGATCGCCGACGTTGCACGCGGAGCGCTAGTTGCCGTCGCGGCCTGGTTCGGCAAGACACGTTTGATCGACAATGTCGTTCTGGCGCCCGCTCAAGTTTATTCCCCGCCGTCCGTCGAATAGAATCGAGACACCCTCTAACGATGAACTCTGTGGTTCTCGTTTACTGAAACTGGAAACTGGAAACTTGAAACTCATTTTTCCCCTGATCGTTCTCGCTATGACGCCCTTGACCGCACTTGCCCAGCAACCGCTCACCTCCACTCCGACAACCGCAAAATCGGCGGTCGTCGGGGACCCCGGCGCCGTGCCGCCGGCCATCACCGATCCCACCAAGCTCGAGAGCAAGACCGTGCCCGACATGCAGACCTTCTCCGTCGAGAAGCTGTATATGACGCGCGCGATCGGCGGCTCGACGTGGTCGCCCGATGGCAAGCAGGTGGCCTTCATCGCGAACATCAGCGGACGCGACAACCTTTGGCTGGTGCCAGCCACGGGCGGCTGGCCGACGCAGTTGACCATCAGCGATCAGCGCCAGACCCACCCGGCGTGGTCGCCCGACGGCAACTGGATCGCCTACAGCTCCGACCACGATGGCGACGAGCAGTGGGACATCTTTCTGGTTTCGCCGAAGAGCGGCGAGGTGACGAACCTGACCCTTTCGCCGGAGTCATCCGAAATCGAGCCGGCGTGGTCGCCCGACGGCAAACAGCTCGCCTACGCGACCAAACCGAAAACCGGGGCGAGCTACGAGATCGAGATGATCGACATTACCACGCGCCATGTCACTCATCTGACCAGGAATACGCCGAAAGAGTTGAGCAACAGCAATCCGGTCTTCTCGCGCGACGGCAAGTTCATGGTCTACACGCAGTCGCACGCGACCGGCAAGGACGCCAACGTCTTCCTGGTCGATTTGTCCAGCGGCCAGAGCACCAACCTGACGCCGCATGAAGGCCGGCAGAATTATTTTGCCGCCGACATTTCGCCCGATGGCAAGAGCGTGCTCATCACCTCCGACGCGCACAACGGGTACGACAATGTGGGAGTGCTGAATATCGCGACCAAGAAGATCGACTGGCTCACGGACGAAAAATGGGAGCTGAGCGCCGGCAGTTTTGCGCCCGATGGAAAATCGCTTACCTGGACGACCAACGTCGATGGCAGGACGAATATCTACGTGTACGAACTGGCGACGCGTCATGCACAGGTGTTGCCCATCGAGCCGGGGGTGAACTCGCTGGGCGGCAATCCCACCGGGTTCACGCGCGACGGATCGCGGCTGATGTACGTTCATAACGGGGCGAATGCTCCCCGCGATCTGTGGGTGTATGGCATCGCGTCGCAGCAGTCGCAGCAGATCACGCATGCGCTGGTCGGTGGTCTGCGCAGCGCCGACATGGTCGAACCGTATCTGGTGCATTACGCCAGCCGCGATGGCAAATGGACCATCTCAGCGTTCGCTTATGTTCCCAATAACATCCAGCGCAATGGCAAGTTTCCGGCGATTGTTTACATTCATGGCGGCCCGGCAGCGCAATCGGTCGATTCGTTCAATCGCTTCATTCAGTACATCGTGAACCAGGGATATCTGGTGATCGCGCCGAATTATCGCGGCTCGACCGGCTATGGCAAAGCGTTCAATGATGCGAACCTGGGCGACGCCGGCGGTCAGGAATTGAACGACGTGTTCGACGCGGCTGAGTGGATCAAGAAGAGCGGTTTTGTCGATCCCAAGAAGCTGATTGTGATGGGCGGCAGCTATGGCGGCTATCTCAGCATGATGGCCGTAACCAAAGCCCCTGGCATGTGGGCCGCTGGCGTCCCGATTGTGCCCTTCGTGAACTGGTTCACCGAGATCGCCAATGAAGACCCCAGCTTGCGCGAATACGATTTGGCGACCATGGGCGATCCGGTGAAGAACAAGGCGCTCTACGAAGACCGTTCGCCCATTAACTTCGTTGATCAGATCAAGGCGCCGCTGCTGCTGTTGGCGGGAGGCAACGATCCCCGTTGTCCGTCGGAGGAGTCACAGCAAGTCGCCGATGCGGTGAAGAAGCACGGCGGCACGGTGCAGTTGAAGATCTACCAGGATGAAGGGCCACGGTTTCGCGCGAGTGGAGAACCAGATCGATGCCTACCAGCGTGTCTCCGACTTTTTGAAGGTGCACGTGCCCTCGCCGGGATGCGGCTGCTCGGTGTATGAGTAACTACCGTTCGCTGTTCGCAATTCGCTTGAGTGGTGATGATGACCGATGCTGTTGCACAATTCGCGCGCGCCAAGTATCTGAGCCTGGAAACCTTTCGCAAGACCGGGGTTGGAGTGCGGACTCCGGTGTGGTTTGCGCAGCAACCTGAGCGGTCGATCTTCTATATCTATTCGGAAGCGGAGGCGGGCAAGGTCAAGCGCATTCGAAATAATCCCAAGGTGCGCGTGGCCCCGTGCAACTTTCGCGGCGATTTGAGAGGAGCATGGGTTGACGCTCGTGCCCGTATTTGCACCGCCGACGAGTCGGTGCACGGCCAGCAACTGCTGCGGCGCAAGTACGGATGGCTGAAAATCGGCGGCGATTTTTTCAGCCGACTGCTCGGTCACAACCAGGTGGTGTTGGCAATCGACTTGACCTGAACATCGCCTGCCTAATCAGCTGGCGGTGTGCGCGGTGTGGTGCGACTTGCTGGCGAGTCTTGCGTGACCAGCTTGCGAATGATGACGCGAGGCTACCGCCTTAGGAGTATGCGGCTTTGCAATGCTGGCCTTGGCCACTGGTTGGTCAAAATGATCGGGGTCGACCTCCTGCTGACCGTATGCTAGGGCCGGAAGCAGGGAAACGGAACCGATTGCGATTACAAGCAGCAAGGACCGAAGGGATTTCATTTTTCTCTCCTTTATCGATGGCTGCCACTGTATTGGCAAATTCGGCTCCAAACCGGCACTTAGCGGCAGAGAAACTCCTCGAAGTTGCAACGCGTTGCTGCGCTGGAAGTTGGCTTGCTCGGTTCGGGAGGACTGCGCAGGATGCTCGTGCAGCAGAGGTACGGGCATGCGGAGAAAGCTATCTGATACGGATGACAACTATCCGGCTGGATAGCTCCCGCTCATCGCTCGCGGTCGAAGATCACAAACAAGCACGCCGCGATTTGGATAAGATGGCGATACGGGCGCCGGCACGGGCCCAGGCTGCATAAATTCTTCTACGGGTGGCATCATGTCGGAACCGAGTTATGACGAGCTGAAAGCTAAAATAGCGGAGCTGGAAAAGCAGGTCCAGGGACGCAAGCGCGGCGCCATCGATTTCAAGGTCAGCGAAAAGGGCGGCGTCAGCATGTATGGGTTGGGTCGTTTTCCCGTGACGCTTTATTACGAGCAATGGGTGCGGCTGCTCGACCATGCCGAGCAGATCCGGGAATTCCTGGAGCAAAACAAGAGCCGGCTCAAGATGAAGGATAGCGAGTCGTAAGCGGCGGCTGGGATTTCGGAGCCAGTAAGTTGCGCCGACGCGGCCCGTCATCAACTGTCAAGTAAGCAAGCGGCTCGCGATAGAAGTCTTTCCGCTATTGCGCTGCGGGCGGCTGTGCCGCCACCGGCTGATTGGTGCTCTCAATCCTGGCAACGTCAGCGCGCACGTGATCGGCGCGCGGACCTTTCGGCTCCTCCTTGAGGAAGGTCTGAAACTCGGCCAGCGCCTCTTGCTGCCGGTTCTCCTGCTGGTAGGCGCGGCCCGCGATGTAATGCACAAAAGATGGGTGCTCGCGCACGGAAGAGTGTGCCGAGTCCGCGGTAACAATAGCGGCGGCAAAGTGGCGGTTCATGTATTGCGCATCGGCCAGCAGCAATAAGCTCTCCGGATTGTCCGGGTCTAAAGCGACTTCCTTCTGCAACAGCGTCTCGGCTTGCGGAAAATCCTTCTGGCGCAGGCACAATTTGCCGTAGTTCAGCAGCGCGGGAGCAAAGTGTTCGTCCAGGCTGATCGATTTCTTCAGCGCTTGCTCCTCGCTGGGAAGATCGTTCATCCTGGCGTAGAGCACGCTCAAATTGTTATAGGCGGTCGCGTAGTCGGGGTCGAGAGCCAGCGCCTTATCGAGGTGCTCTTTGGCCTTTTTGTATTCCTGCAGGGCCATCGCCTCGTTGGCCTTGTCGAGCTCTTTGCGTGCTTTGGGCGGGACCTTCAGGTCAGCCGCTGACACCATGGCGGAATGGGCCGACACGGGTTTAGGCCCGGAGTCTTCCACCTGGCGCACGACGATGTACTGCGCCTGGGTCATTTTGCGTTCATCGACCTCGAAGGCATCGCTGGTGGTTGACTGAATGCCGTCTCCGCTGATCTCGACACGGTAATCTCCAACGCGAACGGCCCCGAAGTCCGCCTCGCCACTGTCATTCGTGTATGTTGTGGCGACGGTAGTGTCGCCGGACCCCAGCAAGCGCACCAGCAGGTAAGGGCCGGCGCTGCGATCATTGGGAAAGACTACATGAATATGAACGTTGCCCACGTCAGTGTTTCCGGTACCCATACCGCCGCGAAACTGGGCCTGCACACTACAGAGGAGAAATGGAATGGAAACGAGGGGAGCGAGCCAGCGGTACCTCATATGACCTCCCGAGAGCCGCAGCCGAAACTAGGATTTGCTGAACAAAGGACGGGTTGCACACCAGCCTGGAAATCCGCCAACGTTCGGCTGGAGCGCGGGTAATCTGCGAGCCGTCACCCCACGATGCGCCCGTTGTGGGGCTGATTGTATACCTGGAGTCCAGCGGTTGGACACTAAAATTGTCAAAAGCTGCTGCCGTCGCAAAGCAACTCTGAAGAGTAACTCTGAGCGCTGACCGACTCTGGACCGGCCTTTATTCGTCATTGGGCGGCCAGCGGCGTAGTGAGATTCGGTTAAAGGCCGATGAGAGCTGACATGGTCGGAGTTGCGAGTGCTGGAGCAAACGCTGGAAGTTGATGTTACAAAGCCGCCGCTCGTGTCAAAATTATGGTTTGCTGCCCTCATGAAGCGACGGTCGGCAGCTCGAAGGATGCCAATTATGGTCACGAAAGCCGTAGCGGAAGTGATGGCCGCGAGTCGGATGATGAATGTGCGCTACGCGATTCGCGATGTGGTGGTCACTGCCGAGGAGGTGGCGCGCGAAGGCCACAAGATTCTTTACCTGAACATCGGCGATCCGTGCAAGTTCGATTTTCACACTCCGCCGCACATGATCGAAGCGGTGCTGAAGGCGATGGTCGATGGCCACAACGGCTATGCCGAATCGCTGGGACTGCCATCGGCCATTCGAGCCATTCGCGATCAGGCGGAGCGCGACGGTTTTCGCGATATCCAGAGCATCTTCATCGGCTACGGCAGCGGCGAGGTCATCGACAGTTGCCTGACCGCGCTGCTCAATCCCGGTGACAACGTGCTGACGCCCAGCCCAGAGTATCCGCTGTACGGGGCAATCTTGGCCAAGCTGGATTGTCCGGTGAACGCCTATGACCTGGATGAGGACAATGGCTGGGAGCCCGACGTCGAGGAAATTGCGCGCAAGATCAACTCGCGCACGCGCGCCATTTTGCTGATCACGCCTAACAATCCCACCGGCGCGGTGTATTCGCGCCACACGTTGGAACGGATTCTGGAGCTGGCGCGACGGCACAATTTGATCGTCTTTGCCGACGAAATCTACGACAAGCTGATCTTCGACCCCGGCGCCCGGCATGTCTCCATTGCGACGCTGGCGACCGACGTTCCCGTCGTGACCTTCAACGGCCTTTCGAAAGCGTACCTGGTTCCCGGCTGGCGCATCGGATGGGCAATCGCAAGCGGCCCGCACGAGCTTCTGCATCCTTACATGGAAGCTGTGCACCGTCTGCTGCGTGCGCGGCTGTGCGCCCCGCATCCATTTCAATATGCGATCAAGCCCGCGCTCGAGGGCCCGCAGGACCATTTGGAACAGATGTTAAGCAAACTGCGCCGGCGCGCGGAGATCACCATGCAGTGGGCGAGACGCGCTCCGCAGGTGAAGCTGGTCGCTCCCAAGGGCGCGTTCTATGCGTATCCCACGCTGCACATTCCCGAGGATGACCTGACCTTTGTCACGGAATTGCTGAAGCAGAAGCATGTGCTGGTGGTGCACGGCTCCGGCTTCGGCGAGAAGCCGGGCACACGGCACATTCGCATCGTTTTCCTGCCGCCCGAGCATGTGTTGAGCGAGGCCTATGAGAAGATGACCGACTTCATCCAGCATTAGAAACAGTTTCGAGTTTCTAGTTTCGAGTTTCAGGTTGGCGGCCGGCAGGCTCGCTACTGTTTTCAGCCAATAGGCATGGGTGCAACAGCTGAACCGAAACTCGAAACTCGAAACTGACTTGACTCGAAACTGGAAACTCGAAACTTGAAACTGGAAACCGACTTGACATGGTCGACATCCATTGCCACATCCTGCCTGGGATTGACGACGGTTCGCACTCCTGGGAGATGACAGCGGAGATGTGCCGGATGGCCGGCGAAGACGGCATCACCCATATCGTCGCTACGCCGCACGCCAACCATCGTTATCCGTATCATCGCGAACGTTACACCGAGATGCTGGGACAACTTCGCGACGCAGCCGACGGCAAGCTGACGTTCAGCCTGGGTTGCGACTTCCACTTCTCCTATGAAAATGTTCGAGACGCGCTCGACCATCCGCAGCGTTATACCATCGGCGAGACGCAATATCTGCTGATTGAGTTCAGCGATTACGGCATTCCGCCGAGCGTTAAGGACGACATCTTCGCGCTGCGCAGCCGCGGCATCGTTCCCATCATCACGCATCCGGAGCGCAACCAGGTACTGCTGAAAAAACCGGAAGCGGTGCCAGCGCTGGTTGAGCAAGGCTGCCTGGTGCAGGTGACGGCCAATGCGGTCACGGGCGCCTGGGGCAAGGCTTCGCAGAAGATGGCGCAGTGGCTGCTCGAGCGCGACGCCATTCACGTCATCGCCAGCGATGCCCACGACACCCTCAGGCGAAAGCCGATCCTTTCGGAGGCGCGCCACGCGATAACGAAGCTGGCCAATGCGGAGGTCGCTGAGTTGCTGGTCAGCCATAACCCAGCCGCGATTGTCGAAGGTAAGAGTCTGTCGTGAAGGCTAGCGAAACGGATCATGCCGGGCGGCGACCGCCGGTGCAGCGCATCTCGCCTACATCTCGCCCGTTTACCGAGACAATTCCCGTGCGGACTTTGGAATTGGACGGGCTTTCGCGATCCTGTTCGGGATCGGCGTGGCTCGACACAGGACGGGCTGGGGCGCGGCTGGCTTGCAGCTTGCGAATGCCCGCCGTGACATTGTGGATGGCGGCTTTCAGGTGTTCTGTCCCGCGGTGGGTGGCTTTCGCTCCGTGCTCCTCCGTATTGTGCAGCTTGCCACTCATACTCATGTCGGCCTCCAGGTTAGAGGAAGAGATGCCGATGAGGCAGTTTCGAGTTTCAAGTTTTAAATTTCAAGTTCAAGTTTTTAACTGCTCAGGCACGCGTGCGAAGCTCAGGCCTGAGCTCGATCTCGAAACTTGAAACGCCTCTCACTGCCGGATTCTGGGATTGAAGGCCGAGTACAGCAGATCGGTCAGGAAGTTTACCACCACGTAGGTGAGCCCGATCGCCAGAATGCAGCCTTGCACCAGGTAGTAATCGCGATTGGAGATCGCGCTGATCGTCAGCCTTCCAATTCCCGGCCAGGAGAAAATCGTCTCCGTAACAATCGCGCCGGCGAGCAACGCCCCGAACTGCAGGCCCACAACGGTGAGAATCGGGATCATGGCATTGCGCAGCGCATGACGATAAACCACGGTCCGTTCCGGTAGGCCTTTGGCACGCGCCGTTCGGATGTAGTCCTGCCCCAGTTCTTCCAGCATTGAGGTGCGCACCATGCGAGTGAGGATTGCGGCCAACGCGCCGCCCATGGTGATGGCGGGAAGAATGAGATGTGCCAAGGAACCGGAACCGGAGACCGGCAGCCATCCCAACTCGATGGCGAAGAACAGAATCAGAATGGGCCCCAGCGCAAAATTCGGAAACGAGAGCCCCAGCAGCGAAACCAAGCTGAGCACGCGGTCGTCCCAGCGATTGCGATGCAGCCCCGAACGCACACCGGCGGGAATAGAAAGCCCGAGCGCAAACACCAGCGCCGCCAGCGTGAGCTCGATGGTGTAAGGGTAAGCCTGAACGATGAGGCGCTCGACGCTCTGGTTCATCCGCAACGAACGCCCCAGGTCGCCATGCAGAATCCCGCTCCAGTAGTTCACGTATTGCTGTCCGAGCGGAACATCGAGGCCGTAGGCATGACGCGCGGCGGCGATGTCGGTAGCGGCAGCTCCCTCGCCCAACATCTGCTGAATGGGATCACCGGGCACAAGGTGAATCAACAGGAAGACAAACGAGACCACCAGCCAGACCACCGGCAGCATGTACAGCAGGCGGGAGAAGACGTAGCGCAGCATCAGCTCGCGACCGGAGTTGCCGGCAAGGATTGCGGTTGAGTGTGCGGCTGTGGAGCGTCGATTCTGACGCTGTCAACGCGCAGGCCGTCCATGCTCGCAACCGTAAAGCGACGGCCTTCGTACTCAAAGCTGTCGCCCACCGCCGGGATTTTTTGCAGCCGCGTCAGCACGAATCCGGCGAGCGTCTCGAAACCTTCGTCGCGTGGCAGCGCGATGTGATACTGCGATTCCAGGTCGCGCAGGCTGACCGACCCGTCGAGCGTCATCGAAGCGGCACCGGGCGTGAGGGCCGGTTCGGCGATGTCGAACTCGTCTTCAATCTCGCCCACCAATTGCTCCAACACATCCTCAACCGTCACCAGGCCGGCCGTCGATCCGAACTCGTCCACCACGACCGCGAGATGGCGCTTGCGGGCTTTGAATTCGCTCAGCAAATCGGGAAGCGGCTTGGTTTCGGGAACGACGAGCACCTCGCGCATGATGTGGCGGATCTCCAGTCCGCTGGGCCGGTTGATCGACCTGCCCGAGGCCGTGCGGTTCACGCGATAACGCAGCCAGCGCATTAAGTCCTTGGCATAAAGCACGCCGATGATGTGCTCGGGACCGCGCAGGGGATCGTACACCGGAACGCGCGAATGCTGTTCATCGACGACCCGCTGCAGCGCCTCTTCCAGCGAGAGGTTGGCCGCTAGCGAGAAGATGTCGGGCCGCGGCACCATGATCTCGCGCACCAGGATGTTCTCCAGGTCAAGCGCGCGATGAATCATCTCTTCCTGCGTCGGCGCGAGCAATCCCAGCCGGCGATTCGCCGAGACAATCAGCTTCAGCTCCTCCGGTGAATGTACACCTGCTTCGCGCACCGGCCGCATACCGAACGCTTTGAGGGCCACATGGGTCGAGGCGGTCATAAAAGCCAGAAACGGAGCGGCCACAGTCATGAAAAAATCCATCGGCGCGGCGACCGTCAGGGCCACGCGTTCGGTGCGCTGCAGCGCAATGGATTTGGGAACGACCTCACCCAGGATCACCACCAGATAGGTGATGAGCATAAATGCCAGCGCCACCGCGACTCCATGGGCGTAAAACTTCGCATGCGGCAGCGAGCGGAAGAGCGGCTCCAGCATGCGGGCAATGGAGGCTTCGCCGATCCAGCCCAGGGCAAGACTGGAAACGGTGACGCCGAACTGCACGGCATTCAGGACATGGTCGAGCCTTTGATGGAGCTTCTGGACGGTGCGCGCGCCGATGCGGTGCGACGCGATCATCTGTTGCAGGCGGGTTTCGCGGACGCTGACCAGGGCGAACTCGGCGGCCACGAAGAAAGCGTTTGCCGCGACGAGCAGAACCACCGCTACGATTCGCAGCACAACGAAAGTAACCATCGGGAAAATCTTAAATCAGTTTCGAGTTTCCAGTTTCAAGTTTTCGGCTTTGAGTTTTGATCCCGAGGCTTGGCCCAGTTTGTCCCTCGTCTGTCTTCATCACGCAAACTTGAAACTCGAAACTGCAAACTGCCTTTCGTCCTTAGTTCAACTCTGAATCGTCGCAGTCAAAGTAAGTCACTTTTCTAAGAAGAACGCCCGATGTGTCTCCGGCGAGAGTGCCGCGATACTCAGTCATCGGCTGCTTGCTGCGTGTGCGGCCATGCGCGCTACATCGTTTGGCCAAATTCAACGGAGGGAATCCCCTAATGAAGTATTTACTCCTGTTGACAGCCGCGCTCCTGAGCTTGTCAATCGCCGCTACAGCTGCCCCAACGGTCACCGTCTCGACACCCACTAATAATTCGCAAGTCGGCACTCCTTTTCACCTCGCGGCCAACGCCACCAGTCATTACGAGATCGTCGGGTGGCACGTATACCTGGATGGCAATAACGTTTACACAGGCGGGCAAACGAATTCCATCAGCGCCAGCATCAACGCGTCGACGGGAACCCATCAGTTGGTGACTCGCGCCTGGGACAGCACCGGAGCTTACGGTGACGTTTGGCAAACGATCACGGTGACCAATAACGGCGGCGGTGGTGGTGGCGGCGGCAATGGATTGCCCACCCCGCCACCGGGCTCGATCGTCTTTAATAACATCCAGAACCGCAGCAACTGGTCCATATGCCACGAGTCGTCCTGCTCCGGCGGAAGCGGCGAGGGCACTGACTGGATAGCGCAATTCCAACGCACGCCGTCGCGGGACGGCTCCAGCACCGAGTTTTACAATGATGGCGTTTGGGGCAACACGTTGTGGACGCAGAAGCTCGGAGCCAACAACAACGTTCGCAACTTCCTGTGGGACTTTTACTTCTATGTGGATAGCGAATCGGAAAGCTACGGCCAGGCACTGGAGTTCGATGCCTTCCAGTTCATCAGCGGATACAACTACATGATCGGCAGTCAATGCGACTACGGCCAGCACGTCTGGGACACCTGGAACGAATCCACCGGTCACTGGATACCCACTTCAATCTCCTGTCCGAAGTTCGCACCGAACACCTGGCATCACATCCAGTGGTACATGACAACGAATCCCAGTGCGCACCAGTACACCTACCATGTTCTGGTGGTCGACGGACAGAGCCACACCGTGAATTACACGGGCACGGCCAAGTATTTGGATTGGAGCAACAACCTGGGCGTGCAGTGGCAGCTCGATGACAACGCCGAGGGCGGCGGCTACGGCGAGTGGATCGATAACGCGACGCTCACCATCTGGTAACCGCCAGCTATCGAGCGAAGCGGCAAGGGGCTCTCTAGCGGAGCCCCTTTTTCTTGCCAACCCACTGCGCCGTGAGGGTCACATTGTCCAGCCAGAGCTCAATCGCGCATCTTCATTCCGTACAACCTCCTCTCGTCAATTCGGCTCTTATCTAGAGCCGACCACAAACGAATGCGAGGGGCTCATGCTGAAAAAAGCTGGCGATCTGGGACGGGATTATCTGGGCGATCTTCGGGGTACGAATGTCTATGGACCGAACAACGAGAAGCTCGGCAAAGTTGACGATGCATTGATCGATGACCGCTCCGGAGACCTGCGTTATCTGGTGGTGGATGCAGGCTGGCTGCAGTCACGCCGATTCGTTCTTCCCGCCGGCCAGGTTTATGCATTCGGCGAGGGCGATGACCTCTACGCCAACCTACGGCAGCAGGACGCGCAAGACTTGCCGGAGTTCCGGGACGACACTCTGGCGTCGGATGCCACTTTCGCCAACTACGAATCCGATTATCGGCGGCTTTGGCGTTACGATTCCGATCCCAGCCGGGTGCGGGTAAGCCCTCGTGTTGCCGGCTTACGAGAGCGCCTGCATGATCGCTTTTCACGCGGCGTGGTAGTCCAGAAACATGCCCCTGCATCAGCGGCGCCCGACACCACGACAATCGGCGCGCGGTCCACCGGAGTGTACGGCGTGTTCGCCGACCGCGACGAAGCGGAAAAAGCGGTGGACCGCCTGCGGAAGGACGGCTTCAACAGCGGTGACATCTCGGTTGTCTTCCCCGACCGCGAGCTCAACCAGGAGTTCGCCATCGAGAAGAACACCAAAGCCCCCGAGGGTGCGTTGGCGGGCGGCGGTACTGGCCTGGTGGTGGGCGGCGTGTTGGGATGGCTCGTCGGTATTGGAACTCTCGCCATTCCCGGCGTGGGTCCTCTCATTGCTGCTGGTCCTATCGTCGCGGCCCTGGCCGGAGCGGGCGTCGGTAGTGCCGTCGGCGGCATCGCTGGAGCCTTGATCGGACTGGGTGTTCCTGAGCTCGAGGCCAAGCGCTACGAAGAGGAGATCAAACGCGGACGCATCCTCCTCTCGGTGCACTGCGACAGCGTGGGCATGGCGCACACCGCTCGCAAGGTGCTGGAAGATTGCGGGGGCAAAGCGGTATTCCTCTCCGGTGAACAGCGCGCGGCGTAATCCACCGATGTAGGATTGGCGCCACTGTGCCCTCCGAGAAGCGACTCGATAAAGATGCCTTCTCCGGTTCGGGAGACTAGGACGAAGCCAGCGCTTTGCAGGTGCATTCCAGCGTGTGAATCAGGGATTCCTGCGGTAGTTTGCGGACGATAGGATCAATGATCCATCCCAGCCCCAGCGGTATGTCACGCGTCAGGGAAATGGCGCGGCACTCGATGTAAACGCCTTCGCCGTCTTTTTTTTCGTCGAATTTCCAATACGAATACAGCCTCCACAGAAAGCCGTAACCAGTGTCGGGTTCGAGCACTTTTTCTTTTTCAGTACCTGCATCTTCGACCTCGGCAATACGCGTGGTATAGGAGCGGCAGACCCATCGCTTCGCCTCGACGGCCGAATAATGCACATCGTGATCGGTGTCGAGCACGACCGTGATGACCTTTTTCTTCAGCAGGCGCAGAAAGATCTTGAAGTCAGTACCCTGCTGGCTCAGCAGCTTGGAGTCCATGACCTCTGGCTGATAGATGTACTTATGATTGTCGTAGTTCTGCACCAGGCTGAGGACCTGCTCAACGGTCACGTTGGGAGCTAAGGCCGCGCCGACCCAATCATGAATCAGTCCGTTGGGCACCTTGAGCGGCCCGTCACCGGCCCAAAGCTGCGCGACAATGTTGCGCCTTCGAACCTGCTGCGAACGCTCATGGTTTAGGTCCGACCAGAGGAAGGCGCTGCGGCCGTTCAGCGATGCTTCCATGGCCTCTTCGGCCGTGCCAATGTAGTCGGTGAAGGCGAACAGAGTTCGCGGCTTCAGCGCAACCATATTGGCGGTCTGCACCATGGAACACCGTGCCTGGGCTGCAACTCCGCTTCACTTAGCGGTCGATTCCACTCCCTTTGATTTGGAAGTCCGCGATGGGGCAACCGGTTTTTCGTCGTCGTCGAAAAGGTAATCCTCGATCTCCTCGATCTGCTCGTCAGCATCCCTATAACCGAGATCGATCAGCTCCCGCGTGTATTTCGAGGTGAACAACAGATAGCTCATCAGGTCGGAGCAGGAGGCGGCATCGCGCGCCAGCCCATTGACGAAGTACTGGATGAGGTAGGGCATGTCCTTCTGATGCTGCGCGGCAACCTCCGTCAGGTCTGTCGAAGGTGCCACCAGCATAACTTCGAGAGGACGCATCCGCTCGCATCCGTTCAGTCCGGCTTGGGCAATTTGCCCTTCTTCCAGCAACTGGTTCAGCCGCTCCAGATGTTCGATGTCGGTGGCGAGGTGGTCGAGAAACATGACGTTGAAGAGCACGCCCATGACTTGCGCCAGCGAGGGGTCTTTCATCCCGGACGTCTGGTCCTGATGCTCGAGGTTCTCGCAGCGAACCCCGATGGCAAAAATCTTCTCCGCGCCCAAACGAATAATAGGACTGAGCGGTTGCTGCAAGCGCAAGCATCCATCGCCGAAATAGGCGACGCCATGGGCGGTTTCCAGTCGCACCGGCTGGAAGACCAGCGGGATCGCGGCCGAGGCGCAGATGTGGTCGATGGTGATTTTTGTGGCCAGCGTCACCCGCCGGCTGCGGTTCCAGATAGGGTGACCGCGTTTCCCCTGAATAAAAAGATAGCTCATCCCCGAGTTGTAATTAGTGGCGGAGATGGTCAGGGCGTAGAGATGACCGCGCCGGATGTTCTCCTGGATGCGGCTGCAGTCGAGACGCGAGTTGAGAAAGCGCCGCAGCGGACTGGCATCCAGAAACGAGCGGGCATTACCGCCGCCCATCATGCCCCCGAAGGACAAGTCGAGAAGCCAGATCAGCGAATTGTGGGCTTGGGACACGAGGTCGCAGCGGAAGACGTTGGAAGGTTTCAGGTTGGCCCACAGTTCGGCGACGAGCTTGGTCGTCTGGGAAAACTCATTGCTCCCGGCGGCAAGTGCGGCGCCGTTGATGGCGCCAGCCGACGCGCCACCAATGATGGGGAAAGGATTGCCGTGGCTTTGCACGCGCGGTATCTCCCCAATCCGCTGGAGAACGCCCGCCTGATAGGCTCCCCGCGCACCACCGCCCGTCATTGCCAAACCAAGGACTTTGTCCGCCACTACGCGCATCGTGTACCGCTCCGTTTTGCTTGTCAAGGTTGTTGCGCACACGCGCGTGTGCTGCGCGCGAGGACTGTCACATTCTTCCTGGGGACTTCTTTCGCGGGCTCGACCTGCGTGCCGTCCTTCTCTTTACCGGCTTGTGTTCCTTCGCCTCGAGCTCTGCAATTCTTTCGCGAAGTTCTCGCATTTCTTCACTTTCACCGTCGCCGCTCTTTTCCGCGCGCGTGCTTTGCAAGAAACTCTTCACCGTCTGCAGCGGCGAAAGCGCCGCCGATTGCATCTCGGTCAAACGGCTCTGCAACGAGCTCTGCGCCTTCTTGTATGCATCGAACGCGGAGTTCAAATACCACATGATGAACTCCTGGCCCACGCGGTCCGAGGCCACGATGAGCTGGCGCAGCAATTCCAACGGCAGGCCCGAGGGCTGGTCGCGCGCGTCCTCGACGATAATCTGCGTCAGCGTAACCCGCGTTAGATCTTCGCCCGTACTCGCATCCACAACCTGCACGTCTTTCCCGTTTCGGACCAGCGCCCCAATGTCCTCAAGATTGATATAGCGGCTGCTGGAAGTGTCATAAAGTCTGCGATTTGCGTATTTCTTGATGACGATCTTAGCGGAATTCACGACTCCAGCCTCCTGTTGCAGCGCACAAAATATCTTAAAGTCCTTGACATGGCCTCTCAGGAATTCTACATTCTAGCTGATGCTGCAATGCAGCAATTTGGAGGTCATAATGCCCAGGAATGGAAAAACCGAATCCTCCACCGTCCACACCGGGGATTCATCCTTTGTTTCTCTGCTGTCGGGTTGGGTGCAGCAGGGCGTCGAAAATTTCTTCGCCACCCAGCGCATCCTGGTGGATCTGGCGATGAGCCAGAACGCCAACGTCATGAGCATGGTCCGCAGCCGCTTCAAAGATCCCGAATTTTGTCCCGCCGAGGTCGCGAGCGAGCTGGCCGGCGAAGCCATGACCAATTTCATCGAAGGCCAGAAACTGTTATTGGAGCTCGCGCAGCGGGAGCACGACATCCTGACCGAAGGCGTGAAGGAGCGCGTCTCCGGCAGCACCACCGCGGTGGCCATCACCGAACTGGCGCAACGCGGCTTCAATACGTTTGTAGAAATGCAACAGGATTTCCTGAAGATGGCGAACAAGCAAACGCACACCTGGCTCACCGCCGTGAAAGCCGGCAAGCCCTTCGATCCGGGCAACCTGGTAGAGATGGCACGCGACGCCATGGACGAGTTTGTCCACGCCCAGAAGAAGTTTCTTGACGTGATCGCCGAAGAGACCAACAAGGCCACCAGCGGCAAAGAAACAACCCGGAAGACGAAAAAGACGGAGTTGTCGAAGATGGCCGAGGAGGCGACGGACGCGTTCATCGAAGCCCAGAAGAAGCTGATGGACGTAGCCGGACAGCAGGTAAATGCCAGTATGAAAGCGGCGGGACGAGCGGTAAACATGATCGCTCCCTTTCCGTTCATTCCCATGCCCGACCTCACCCGCGAAGGCGTGAAGAACTTCGTCACCGCGGAGAAGGCGCTTATCGATACCGTCATGAATCGCCCGGAGACCAAGCACACGGCAAAGACGACCGCGCATCGTACGCATAAACGCCCAGCGCGGACCATCAAGGTGGAGGCGGCAACTGCCTAGCCATCATTAGCGAAACGAGCGGGAGCTTCAGTAAACTTCCAACCAGAAATTGCTGAAGCGGCTCGCGGACGTGCCGTCTGGCTGGCGGCACGTCTTTCTTGTTTGGGTCAATCTCTTCCTTGACCTTACTGTTCCACTCAGCTTAAATCATTAGTTTCGGGTATTCGCGCCGAATGTTGCAGGGCGTTTCGGATCCGCAAAAAATAACGGGACTGTTAAAGGAGCAGCGCATGAAGATTGCCTTCCTGGGTTTGGGCATCATGGGACGACCGATGGCGTCGCGGCTGGTGGCGGCGGGAAATGAGGTTTCGGTGTGGAACCGCACCGCGCGCCAGCATGTGGATGGCGCGACCACAGCCGTATCTCCCGCGGATGCAGCCAAAGAAGCGGAGGTGGTTTGGAGCTGCGTTGCCGACACCAACGCCGTCGAACGCGTGATCTTTGGCGACGATGGCGCCTTGCAGTCCCTGCGCGAAGGCGCGATCGTGGTCGATTCCAGCACCATCTCGCCCTCCGCAACCGTGCGCTTCGCGGAACGGGTCAACGAGCGTGGTGTGCATTGGGTCGACGCGCCGGTTACGGGCTCCAAGATTTTCGCGGAAAACGGGCAACTGGTGTTTATCGTGGGCGGCGCAGCCGAGCCGGTGCAATATCTCGATCCGCTATTCAAGGCCATGGGCAAGCAGGTGATCCACATCGGGAGTAATGGCAAAGGGCAGGCGGCGAAGCTCGGTATGAACCTCATGCTTGCCCTCATCTATGAGGGCTTTGCCGAGGCCTTCGTTCTGGCGCGCAAGCTGGGGGTCGAGCCGCACAAGCTGATCGAACTGATCCAGGCCTCCATGGTGCGTTCCGGCGCAATCGATTACAAAGCTCCGTTCGTCCTGCGCCACGACTACACTCCGAACTTTCCGCTTCGCCTGATGCACAAAGACATTCACCTCATGCTCGAAACGGCCAAGGAAAACCGGGTCAAGCTGCCGGCGCTGGAAACCGTCGACGAGATTTATGAGCTGTCGAGCGAGGAAGGTTGGGACGATCTCGACTATGCCGCAACCCTCGGCCTGCTGGAGAAGTGGGCCGGACTGAGCGGCGCGCCCAAATAGGAGAATCCGGGCCGAGACGACTTCAGAACGCAAGCTTCAACGCCAACTGCACCTGGCGCGGCGGCATGGCGTTTACGATCTGACCGAATCCCGTGCTGCTGATGTTTCCGTTCACCGCGTCCGCGCCAAAAAATTGCGCATGATTAAAGACGTTGAAGGCTTCGACGCGGAACTGCAGCACCTTCCGCTCCGTTACCGAAAAGTCTTTCTGCAGGGCCATATCGAAATTCGCCATACCCGGGCCATAGAAGAAGCGACGCGGCGCATTGCCGATTGTGCCTAGCGCGGGCACGCTGAACAGCGCGGTGTTGAACGCCGCTTGCCCGTTGCGCGGGTTGGTGTTGATCTCCAGATTGCCCGCAACCAACTCAGGAGTGTCCACTCCATTGTTGTTGATGCCGTTCGGCATGGATCCCAGTAGCGAGCTATCGGTGTTGTTGTAGAGCGTGACCGGCAGGCCGGTGGCCAGGTGAGTGATACCGGAGAGCCACCAGCCGTCCATCCAGCGATTGTTGGCGCGCAACAACGAATTGAATGGCAGAAGATACCGGTAGCCAAGCACGAAGTTGTGGCGCAGGTCGAAGGCGGAGATTGCCTTGGTCAGTGCAGGATCGAAGGGATAGACCGGCTCGGAGAGGCTGGATGAGTCGTCGAGCGACTTGCTGTAGGTATAGCCCGCGGTCAGCTCCAGGGTGCGGCTGCTGTGGCGCAGCGAGAACTCCAATGCGTTGTAGTTGGAAAAGCCAACGGTCTTTTGGTAGGTGATCGCGTCGAAGTCTGCGCTGTATGGACCGCGCGCTACAACCTGCGCGCCGTCGGGCCGTGGTGAAGACGCCGCCTTCGCTGAACGGGCCGCAGGTCGGCGTACCTGGCATCACCTCGTTGGGCTGGCTGACGCTCAGGCATGCGTTCGCGTCGCCCGGGTTTGCCGAGGTGAGCACCAGCAAGTGATGCGCTTGCGAGCCGACATATCCCACCTTCATGAAGGTCTTGCTGGTCAGCTCACGCTCCCAGGAGAAGGTATAGCTTTCCGCGTATGGAGACGTATTGCGGTAGTAAAAGGCCGGATCGCCGGTGATGGGCTCGTATCGTGACCAATCCACGGAGCTGTTCGGATTACTGCCCGACGCTCCGAACGGCGGCCACGGTGACGGAAACGGTTGGCCGTTGCTGAGGCCGGTAGTGGCGGAAACGAAGGGCTGGTTGAAGTAGGGGCGCCCTCCGGTGCTGTCGTAATCGTATCCGTAGGGTGCGTTGGCACTCATGATGCCGGCCGACAGCCCTTCAAAGGCGGTATAGAACATCCCGTAACCGGCGCGAATGCTGCTCTTGCCTGCACCTCCGAAGATGCTTCCGAGAATTCCGTTGCTGAAACCGGGCGAATAGGAAATGCCGAAGCGTGGGGCGAAGTTGTCCCACTTTGTGGGAGCTAGCGTCGAAGGGATGCCAGGATCACCGGGGAAAACGATGCCCTGGGGTGCATTGGGGTACACCTTCGACTGCTCGCCCAGGACGAAAGTTTGCAGTTGGTTGTATTTTTCATGCCACGGCGGCAAAACGTCCCAGCGCAGACCATAGTTCAGCACGAGGTTTGAAGTTACGCGCCAGCTATCTTGCGCAAACGCGCCGATGTAGTGATTGCGAAGATAAAACGGACGAGCATCGCCCTGCTCGTAGGTAGTGGCGATGCCGAGCAGGTAATCGGCGAAATCGGAACCGGTCTCCGTACCCTGAAATACGAACGAACCATTGTTGATGGAATTGGAGTTGATGTTGATCTGATCGTAATGAAAGCCGCCGCCCAGCTTTACCGTGTGCTTCCCGAAGACATGGGAGAGGCTATCGCTCCAGCTATACGTATTGTTGACCTGCGTCTCGCCGGTGGTGTCGACGCCGATGGTGAAATCGTTGAAGGCTACATTTTCGATTCCCTCGATGCCTGGGTTTAGCGGAATAATGCCGAGTGTGCCTCCGCCTTCCACGAACCCTTGCGACGCCAGAGTGGGGCCCACGCCTCCAATCGGCTGGCCGATGACGTTGGCAAAACGCAGGTAGCTGAAGTGGGCTTCGTTCACGGTGTTGGCGTCAATCGCCTTGGTCGAGCCGAAGCTGATCAATTGCGCCCGCCCGCTGGAGAGGGCGTTGAAACCGGGCACATTCGCTCCGCCTTGCTGCGTAGGATAGGGATTGTTGAGCGAGTACTGATCGATGAGGTAATAGGCGGACAGATTGCCGAAGCGGGCGGTGTTCACGTCAAAGCGAACCGCGCCCTTGCTGTCCCCCAGAGTTTCGTTTTGCGAGGAGTCGGAGAATAGGTCCTCGCCTACATTCGGCTGCGGTATGTAGGGCAGAAGCGACTTGGCCGGAGCGGACCACAGCGCAACCGGAATTTTCGCGTCGGGAAAGACACACTGCGCAGGATTGGTGCAGCCAGAGGTGTAATAAGGCTCGCCCGCGGAAACGCTGTACCCGAGCTTCTGCGACAACTGATTCGCCCAGTATTGCGTGCTCACTTTTCCCGTTAACTGGCTGGCCAGATCGGACAAGTCGCCCTGACGGTCAGCCAGGCTGGGCACGACGATATCGCCCGTCTCCTGGCCCTGCTTCATCTGCGTGCCCTGATAATCGACGAAGAAGTAAGCTTTGTCCTTGCGCACCGGACCACCGAGCGTGCCGCCATATTGGTTACGGTTGTAAGCCGCGCGCGTGGTCGCGAAGTAATTGCGCGCGTCGAGATCGGTATTGCGGAAGAACTCAAAGAGATTGCCGTGGATCTGATTCGAACCTGACTTGGTGTTGACTACCACCTGGCCGCCGCTGTAGTTGCCGTACTCCGCGTCGAAGTTGTTAGTGAGAACGCGGAAATCCTCAATCGCGTCGAGCATGGGCACGACGGCTGTCCCGTTGTTAAAGTCTTCCTCGACGACGCTGCCGTTAACCGTGAAGCCGTTGGCGGTCTCGCGCTGACCACTGACCGAAAGGTTTCCTCCGTTGAGATCGCCCGAAGGCGGCGTGGTGGTGCAACCGGACATGACGACTGCGTTGGGTTGCGCGGAGCTCGCCGGAATGACTCCGGGCTGCATGGCCAGCAGGTCGGTAAAGCTGCGTCCGTTCAGCGGGACCGCGGTCATGGTTTTCGAGGAGATCGAACCGCCGGACTCGGTCGATGACAGGTCCATCTGCAACGGGCTGGAGGTGACTTCGACGGCCTCGGCTTGCGATGCGAGCGCGAGCACGGCATCAGCGCGGAAGGTGACGTGAGCGTCGACATCGATGTCGTCCTCGCCATAGGTCTTGAAGCCGGGCGCCTCGATCCGGAGCTCGTAATGGCCCGGAGCCACTCCGCTGAATGAATAGGAGCCGTCCTCGCCGGATGTAGCGGCGAGTTCACCGCCAATTGCGGCGGCCTGAAGGACGACACGGGCGCCGGGAATCACGGCGCCGCTGGGGTCGGAAACCGTGCCCGCGACGCTACCGCCGTCGGCCGCGAAACAGGTAGTACTGAAAGCGAACAGAAGGACGATAAGAATTTCCGTAAGACTGCAGGGCCTGGATATGCGATAGGAATTCACGGGAGCTTTTCCCCGGGGAAAGACCGGATGCCTTCGTTAATGAAATTGAAAATCATTTTCAATTTCAGTCTAGGCCGGGGGATGGCCGCTGCCTGTGACCCTGGTCACGGCCCGGCGTGACGAGTGCACCCGCCCTGGCCGCGCTGTCTGGCGCTCCGCATAGAGCTGTTCCGCCTCGGCTCTTTGTGACTCAAGGCTGCGAAATGCTCTATGCTTCCGGGATGGATCTTTTCGCCCTCACCCGCAAGCTCATCGACATTGAATCCACAACCGGAATGGAAGGCGCAGTCAGCCACGCCCTCGGGGAGGAATTACAGAAGCTCGGCTACAGCGCCGAGCGCATGCCGGTGGAGGGCGATCGCTTCAACATCTGGGCCACGGTTCCCGGCCATGCTCACCCTGCGCTCGCACTTTCGACGCACATGGACACGGTGCCCCCGTTCATCCCCTCGTCCGAGACGCCGGACCGCATCTGCGGACGCGGGTCATGCGACGCAAAGGGAATCATCGTGGCCCAGATTGCGGCGGCGGAGAAATTGAAGGCCGAGGGCGTTCACGTTGGCCTCCTGTTTCTTATCGGGTGAGGAGCGTGATAGCCAGGGAGCGCAGATCGCAAACCAGCAGCCGCGCGGCGTGAAGTTCCTGATCAATGGAGAGCCGACGGAGAACCGTCTGGCTGTGGCCTCGAAAGGAACGTTGCGTGTGGAACTGGTGGCGCGCGGCAAGATGGCGCATTCGGCTTATCCCGAGTTGGGCGAATCGGCCATCGAAAAGCTGCTGGATGCGCTGCACGAGGTCCGCAAGCTCAAGCTGCCGACGAACCCCAAAGCCGGGCCTTGTACGCTCAACATCGGCATGATCGAAGGCGGGCGCGCGCCCAATGTGATCCCCGACAGTGCAGTGGCGCAGCTATTGTTTCGCCTGGTCGGTCCCGCGCAAGAACTGCGGGATCAGATCGCCAACGCGGTCGCCGGAAAAGCCGAAGCCAACTTCAAGCTGGAGATTCCTTACATGGAACTCGGCTCGGTTCCCGGCATCGAGACGATGGTGGCGAAATTCACCACCGATATCCCTGCCCTCACGCGCTGGGGCAAACCGCTGCTGATCGGCCCCGGCTCGATCCATGTCGCGCACACGGAAGGCGAGTACATCGAGAAGAAACAACTGCTCGACGCAGTGGAGCTGTATGCCAGGATTGCTCGCGAGTTGCTGGGGCAGGCGTGATTATGGGACCGCCAGCACAAGGTTCGCCGCGGCCGCAAATGCCCGGAAATCGCGATCCCGCGTAAGCAACGGGACGCCGCGTTCGATACAAAGCTGCGCGATGAGCGCGTCCCCGAGCCGGGCTTTACGGCGTTTCGCTATCACTTTTGCATGCAGTACGCCCGCGCGCTCCCAAAAGCCCGGTTGCAATTCGATCGCAGGAAGGTCTGATAGAGTCTTGGCGACAGTGGCTGGAAGATTGGGATCGCCCAGCAGCTCGGTCAACACAACCGGGACCATCAAGACCTGCCGATTGGCCAAAGCCTGATCGAGCGCTTGAACATCGCTGCCCTTGCTTCCCTCCAGGAAGGCGATCCAGGTGCTCGTATCGGCGGCGATCATCGATCGGCCTTCAGCTCGTCCACTGTGCGGCTGAACTTGACCTTGCCTCGCAGAGCGCGCAGGCGCGCGTATGTCTGCGATGCTGCGACCAATTGTAATCCCGTGCGGACCGTTTGGGTGATCCCTTGGCCTTCCGCCCTTTGCGCTCGCTCCAGCAGTTCGGCAGGTACCTCGATCGTGATTTTGCGCAGGGTACTCATGCCGCTCATTTTACCGTACTCGATACCAGTATTGAATACGGCATATGTCACCAGCGTAGCGTGTTCAGCACAACATACTCGTTGCCAGCCACCGCCCTTCTCTGCGAAACTAGCGGTTCTCGGAGGCGGACGCGATGGTGCGCGAGTTTTCGGCCGGCGGCGTAGTACTGCGCAAGATGCGCGGCCGCTGGTTTATCGCCATGATCGAACCGCATGTGGAACGGCCGAAAAAAATGGCGTCGAAGTCCACGGGCCAAAAGAGGCAGCAGCCTGTCATACGCGCGTTGCCCAAAGGCGCTATCGATCAGGGCGAAAAGCCGGAACAGACTGCGCTACGCGAAGTGGAGGAAGAAACCGGGGTACGCGCCGAGCTCATCGCCAAGCTGGCCGATATCAAATACGTTTACGTGCGCAACTGGGGTGATCGCGCACGGGTGTTCAAGATCGTGAGCTTCTATCTGCTGCAGTACCGCGCCGGGAGGCTGGGGAATATCTCGCCGGAGATGCGGATCGAGGTGCAGCGAGCCTTCTGGGTACCTTTAGACGAAGCGCCCGCAAAACTTAGCTACAAAGGTGAGCGCGAGATGGCCGAGCGCGCTCTCGAATATGTCAGCGCTCATCCCGAGCTGGAAAACCATGCCCCAAACGCCTCATGTTGAACGCCATTTCACCGCGGGCGAAGTCGTGCGCGATGTGGTTATCGGGATGTCTGACGGCCTCACCGTCCCATTTGCGCTGGCGGCAGGACTTTCGGGCGCCGTCGACAACAGTCACATTGTGGTCGTCGCCGGACTGGCCGAGATCGCCGCGGGATCGATCGCCATGGGCCTGGGCGGTTATCTCGCCGCCAAGAGCGACGCCGAGCACTACGCGAGCGAACGGCAACGCGAGGCGCGCGAGGTAGAGGAGATCCCCGAGGAGGAGGCGCGCGAGGTGCAGAATGTCTTCGCCGATTACGGCCTCTCGCGCGAGGAGAGCGGCCCCGTGGTGCAGGCGCTGACGCGCAAGCCCAAGCAGTGGGTCGATTTCATGATGCGCTTTGAGCTGGGGCTGGAGGAGCCCGATCCCAAGCGTGCCGTGCAGAGCGCTCTGACCATAGCTGCCTCCTATATCGGCGGGGGTTCATCCCGCTGTCGCCGTATATGGCGCTGCACAGTGCGCGCCACGCGCTGGGCTGGTCGGTGCTGGTAACTCTGATCGCCTTGGGCGTTTTTGGCTACATCAAAGGACGCTTTACCGGGGCCAGAGCCGGCCGGTCCGCAGCTCAAACCATTGTAATTGGAGGACTTGCTGCCGGAGCGGCGTTTGTGCTGGCCAAACTGATTTCCTAAGCCAAGAAAAAAGCTGAAAATTTCGAAGATTTCTGTTGACTGAATGAATCCTCATTCAGTAGGCTTAATCCAACTTAATACGGCGCGCGTCGTTGCCATCCTCACCCCACATCTTACGGCGCGCGCTGCTTGTGTTTGTGGGCCGTTTTGAGCTGTAGACCGTGATGAGGAGAGCTTGTTTGCCGGCCAGTGGAAGCCAGCAGCGATTTACCTGAATCTCAATCGACATTCACATACTCGGACCTGTTGGGTTAGCGGGAGTAAATGACCGTGGGTGCAGTACGCCTCGGAGGTTCTGAACGACATCGCAGGACTTCATCGGAGTTATAGATCTTCATGCGCAGACGGATTGAGAAAGTAGCCGTTTTGGGCGCGGGCACCATGGGCGCTCGCATATCCGCGCACCTGGCCAATGCGGGTGTGCCTTCTTATCTGCTCGATATCGTTCCTCCCGATGCGGACGGCCCGGCGCGTAACCGGATCGCTGCCGCAGGGTTGGAAGCCGCAGTCAAATCGAAACCGGCTGCATTCTTTGAGCCATCATTGGCGCGGCTGGTCACCATCGGGAACTTCGAAGACGATCTGCAGAAGCTTGCCGACGTTGACTGGATCATCGAGGCCGTAATCGAAGACCTGGAGATCAAGCGCAGCCTGCTTCGCAGGATTGAAGCCATTCGCAAGCCGGGCACGATCATCACGACGAATACCAGCGGACTGCCGGTGGCGAAGATCGTCGAAGGCTTTCCCGAGGAATTCCGCCGCAACTGGTTTGGGACGCACTTCTTCAATCCGCCGCGCTACATGCGGCTGCTGGAGTTGATTCCGACGCCCGATGCCGACCCTGCGGCAATGGAGACAATCTCGCAGTTCTGCGATCTGCACCTGGGCAAAGGCGTGGTGCACGCCAAGGACACGCCAAACTTTATCGCCAACCGCATCGGAACGTTCTCAGCGCTGAATGTCATGCGCCTGATGCAGGAGATGGACCTCAGGATCGAGGAAGTGGACGCGCTCACCGGCACCGCCGTGGGCTGGCCGAAGACGGCGACCTTCCGACTGACCGATCTCGTGGGGCTCGATATTCTCGGCCACGTCGTGCGCAACGCGACCGCCAATATTCACGACGAGCGCAGCGATCTGAAGCTCCCGGACTTTTTCCTGCAGATGCTGGAGCGCAAATGGCTGGGCGACAAAACCAAGGGCGGTTTCTATCGCAAGAGCAAGCAGGACGGCAAGAGCGAAATCTTCGCGCTCGACTGGAAGACGATGGAGTATCGCCCCTCGCAGCGACCGAAGTTCCCGGCGCTGGAAATGGCGAAAACCGTGGAGGACCTGCCGGAGCGCCTGCGCATGCTGCTGGCGCCCTCCAAAGACAAAGCCGAGCGTCTTTCTGTGGTCAGCGCTGTCTGACCTATGGACTTACGCCGCGAATCGCATTGGCGAGATCGCCGACTCGATTGTCGAGATCGATCGCGCCATGAAGCTGGGCTTCAACTGGGAGATGGGGCCGTTTGAACTGTGGGACGCGGCGGGCGTCGCGAAAACCGTGAAGCGGATGGAAGTCGAAGGCAAGCCGGTGTCGCCGAATGTGCAGAAGCTGCTCGTCTCGGGAAATGACAAGTGGTACGCGGATGACGCAAAGTCGGCGAGCGGGCGAGCGTACTTCGATATTCGCAGCGGCCACTATCAGCCGGAGAAAGTTCCCGCCGGGGTGTGGTCGGTCACGGTAGCGAAAAAGTCAGGGCTGGTCGTGAAGAAGAACGCGGGGGCTTCGCTGATCGATATCGGAGACGGCGTGGGCTGCATCGAGTTCCATTCAAAGATGAATGCGCTCGGCGGCGACATCGTGCAGATGATCACGCAGACGCTGAAGCCGGGAGGCGCGGGCGATAACTTCGACGCGTTCGTGATCACCAACGACGCCGCAAACTTCTCCGTTGGCGCGAATATCATGATGCTGCTGATGGCCGTGCAGGAAGAAGAGTGGGACGAGGTCGATCTTGCCATCCGTCAATTCCAGGGCATGACCCAGGTCATCAAGTTTTCACCAAAGCCGGTGGTGGTTGCGCCGTTCGGGATGACGCTGGGTGGCGGCTGTGAAGTCACGCTGCATGGCTCGGCGCGTCAGCCTCATGCGGAGTTCTACTGCGGGCTGGTCGAAGTCGGCGTTGGCCTGCTTGCCCGGCGGGGGCGGCTGCAAGGAGATGACGCTGCGCGCTATCGACAAGGCCACGCACATCCGGCCTGCAGGTCGCGGCGAGAGCGTCGAGCTGATGGAGGCCATGAAGCAGGCCTTCGAAACGGTGGCGATGGCGAAGGTCTCGATGTCGGCCTTCGAGGCGCGCAATCTCGGATTCCTTTCCTCGGGCGATGACATCACTATGAATCGGGAGCGCGTGCTGACCGACGCCAAAGAACGTGCGCTGGAGCTGGTACACGAAGGCTATCGCGCGCCCGTGCCGCGCACCGATATTCCCGCGCCCGGCGAGAGCATTCTGGCGACGCTGGAGCTCGGCGTGCACATAATGCACGAGGGCGAGTTCATCACGGATCACGAAGTGAAGATCGGCAACAAAGTCGCGGAGGTTCTGTGCGGTGGCGCGGTGAATCCGGGGACGCCGGTCAGCGAACAATATCTGCTCGACCTGGAGCGCGAAGCGTTCAAGTCGCTCTGCGGTGAGAAGAAAACGCAGGAGCGGATCCAGTACACGCTGAAGACGGGGAAGACGCTGAGAAACTAGTTGCTAACCGCTAGTTGCTAATTGCTGGGGTTAAACATGCGCGATGTTGTAATCGTATCCGCCGTCCGGACGCCGGTCGGCAAAGCTTACAAAGGAACACTGCGGGCGACGCGTCCCGACGATCTGGCCGCGGTGGCCATCAGGGGCGCGCTGGAGCGCGTGCCTGCCCGTCGATCCGAAAGAGATCGAGGACGTGATTCTCGGCTGCGCCATGCCCGAAGCTGAGCAGGGCATGAACGTCGCCCGCATTGCGTCGCTGCGCGCGGGTCTGCCGGTCGAAGTTTCGGCGATGACGATTAATCGTTTCTGCTCGTCGGGCTTGCAGTCGATCGCCATGGCAGCCGAGCGCATTATGGCCGGAGGCGCGGAGACCATCGTCGCCGGCGGGGTCGAGTCGATGACCATGATCCCCATGGGCGGCAACAAGGTTTCGGCCAATCCCTGGCTGGTGTCGAACTATCCCGACGCGTATCTCTCGATGGGGCTGACTGCCGAGCGACTGGCGAAGCGCTTCAACATCAGCCGCGAGATGCAGGACGAGTTCTCGGTCGCGAGTCATAAGAAAGCGATCGCGGCGATCCAGGCGGGCAAATTCGATGACGAACTCGTTCCCGTGCCGGTCAGCTTCACCACGCCGAACGGCAGCAAGCCGAAGCGTACCGACATCGTCTTCAAGATGGACGAGGGCCCGCGCGCCGACACATCACTGGAAGCGTTGCTGGCGCTGAAGCCGGCATTTCACGCGAAGGGCACGGTCACGGCCGGCAACTCGTCGCAGATGTCGGACGGCGCGGCGGCTGCGATCGTCATGTCGGCGGAGCGGGCGAAGGCGCTGGGACTGAAGCCGCTGGTGCGCTACGTCAGCTTTGCGACCGCTGGATACAAACCGGAAGAGATGGGCATCGGGCCGGTATTCGCAATTCCGAAGGCGCTGAAGATGGCCGGTATTGAAGCTCGACGACATCGATGTGATCGAGTTGAACGAGGCATTCGCGGCGCAATCGCTGGCGGTGATTCAGGAAGGCAAGCTCGATCCCGAGCGCATCAACGTCAACGGCGGCGCGATCGCGCTGGGACATCCGCTGGGCTGCACCGGCGCGAAGCTGACCGCAACGATCATCCGCGAACTGAAGCGCCGCTCGCCGCGGCGAGGACGCTACGGCATGGTGACCATGTGCGTTGGCGGCGGCATGGGTGCGGCAGGCATCTTCGAGAATTTGCAGTAGAGCCGCTATTCGCCGTTCGCTTTTCGCCATTCGCCAGAAGCAAACGGTGAGCAGATATGAAGAGAGTGCCTTAAGCAAAGAGCGAAAAGCGAGGATTTATGGCGACGACTACAGTAGCTCCCAAGACGAAAACTACGGGCGGAAGTTTTCTGCTCGAAGATCACCAACTCGACAACGTCTTCACCCCCGAAGACTTCAACGAAGATCAGCAGATGGTGGCGAAGCTCGCCGACGAGTTCGCGACCAACGAAGTTCTCCCTGCCGTCGAAAAGATCGAGCACAAAGAATGGGAGGTGACGCGTGAGCTGCTGAAGAAAGCCAGCGACATGGGCCTGACCAATGCCGACGTGCCCGCTGAGTACGGCGGCTCAGACATGGACAAGGTTTCGTCCGCCATCATCGCCGAATACATGGCCAAGTGCGGCAGTTTCGTGGTCTCCATGGGCGGCCACGCCGGCATCGGCACGCTGCCCATCGTCTTCTTCGGCACCGAAGAGCAGAAGAAGAAGTACTTGCCCAAGCTGGCCTCGGCCGAGATGATCGGCGCCTACGCACTGTCGGAGAGCACCAGCGGCTCCGACGCGCTGAACTCCCGCACCAAGGCCGTGCTCTCGCCCGATGGCAAGCACTACATCCTGAATGGCGAGAAGATGTGGATCACCAACGCCCACTTCGCCGACCTGTTCACCGTCTTCGCCAAAGTTGACGGCGAGAAGTTCACGGCGTTCCTGATCGAGAAAGATTTCCCCGGATTTTCCGTTGGCGCCGAAGAGAAGAAGATGGGCATCCGCGGCTCGTCCACCGCGCCGCTCATTCTTAACGATTGCAAAGTGCCGGTGGAGAACGTGCTCGGCGAGGTCGGCAAGGGACACATTATCGCCTTCAATATCCTGAATGTCGGCCGCTTCAAGCTGGGCGCGGGCTGCGTGGGCGGCGCGCGCACGGCGTTGCAAAACGCCATCGCCTACGCCAAGCAGCGCAAGGCGTTCACGAAGAGCATTGCCGAGTTCGGTCTCATTCGCGAAAAGATTGCGCAGATGGCGGTCGGCATCTACACCGGCGAGTCGATGGTCTACCGCACCGTCGGAATGATGGACACCGCGCTAGCAGACATCGACAAGAATCCCGAGACCATCCGCAAGTCGATCGAGGAGTATGCGGTCGAATGCTCGATCATTAAGGTCTGGGGCTCGGAGATGCTGGACATGGTAGTCGACGAGACGGTGCAGATTTACGGCGGCTACGGCTTCGTCGAGGAGTATCCCGCCGAGCGCGCCTATCGCGATTCCCGCGTGAACCGCATCTTCGAGGGCACCAACGAAATCAACCGTCTCATCATCACCGGTTGGCTGCTGAAGCGCGCCATGAGTGGGCAACTCGCGCTGCTGCCGGCAATCAAGAAGGTGATGGACGAGGTGATGGCTGGGCCATCCGGCGAGGAACTCGAAGGCACGCTTGCCGCTGAGCGCAAGCTGGTGGAGAACGCGAAGAAGCTGGCGATGCTGGTGGCCGGCGCAGCCTCGCAGAAATACATGCAGAAGCTCGCGGACCAGCAGGAGGTCATGGGCGGCATCGCCGACATGGTGATCGAGGCGTTCGCCATGGACTCCGCGCTGCTGCGCGCGCGCAAGTGCGTCGAAGCGCAAGGCGAGCAGAAAGCCGCTCTGGTTGTCGCGATGACGCAGGTGTATCTGGAAGGCGCGTTTGGCAGGCTGGAAGCTGCGGCGAAGAAGGTTGTCGCGGCGGTTGCCGAAGGCGATATGCTGCGCACGCAGATGGCTATTGTTCGCCGCCTGGCGAAGCACGAGCCGGTGAACGTGATTGCTCTCCAGGAGAAGATCGCCGCGCGTGTGCTGGAAACGGGCAAGTACGTGACAGTTTGAATGCAAGTACGGCCCTGGGTGGGATGGGAACGGAATGGTCGGTCGATCCCGCGTACGTAGTTAACCCAGTGTATGCAAAGGTCACTCGTCGGGTAGTCTTGACGGAGGAGTTGGTGGGACTTTAGCGTTGACAACCGCACGGGGGAAATAAGCTTCCACGCCTCCTCCTGCTTGTCCGAATGCCGGCGCAACCGTGCCGAGATCTACAGCCGTTCCCACTGGTGCCTCAGCCTCATAATGATGAGATGCTGGGAGGGCACGGAGTTTTTTGGATCGGGTCTTCTCCGTGATCTCTGTGCCTCCGCGGTGAACTCCGTTTGCCTCACTTTGCGCCCAGCACCATAGCTAGAATTGCCATGCGCGTTTTCACGCCGTTGCGCACTTGTTCGTGAATGCAGGACTGCGGCCCGTCGGCGACCTCGCTGGTGAGCTCCATGCCGCGAATGACCGGGCCGGGATGCATCAGAATCGCATCCGGCTTGGCGAGCTTCATGCGCTGCGGCGTCACCTGATAATGCGCAACGTATTCTTCGACGCTGTGATGGTGTCCTGTAATTCGCTCCTTCTGAACGCGCAGCGCCATGACTACGTCTGCCCCCTGCAATGCTGCATTCAGGTTGTGACTCACACTCACACTCGGCGCCAGTGTAGCCGCAACCTCGGGCACGAAGTCCGGCGGCCCGCAGAAGATCACCTCCGCTCCGAAGCGCGACAGCAACTCCGCATTCGAGCGCGCCACGCGGCTGTGGTAAACATCGCCGACAATCACCACGCGCAATCCGCGCAGCCGCTGCTTGTGATTCAGAATGGTCAGCGCGTCCAGCAGCGCCTGCGACGGGTGCTGGTGCATACCGTCGCCCGCGTTCACTACCGGCACCGACATGTAGCGCGCGAGCAAGTGCGCCGATCCGCTATTGGGATGGCGCATCACGATCACGTCCGCGCCGATGGCCTCGATCGTCCAGCCGGTATCGATCAGCGATTCGCCCTTCTCGATGCTCGACGAGGTAGCGGTAACCAGCGTCGTCATTGCGCCCAGCGACTTGGCCGCGAAGTCGAATGACGTGCGCGTGCGGGTGGAAGCTTCGTAGAAGAGCAGAACCACCCGCTTGCCGCGCAGCAGCTGCGAGGGCCGGCTGGGATCCATGCGCCGGGCCAACGCCAGGATCGATTCGATCTGCCCGGTCGTAAGCTGGTTGATACTCAGCAGCGAACCCAGTGGCTTCATTGCGCTTCGGGCGTCCGCTCCAGCAACAGCACCTTGTCGGCGCCATCGCTCTCTTGCAGCTTCACTTCGATGATCTCGTCGGGCGAGGTCTGAATGGTGCGCCCGACGAAGCTGGCCTCGATGGGCAACTCGCGATGCCCGCGGTCGATGAGCACGCACAGTTGAATGCGGCGCGGCCGGCCGTGATCGAACAGCGCGTCCATGGCAGCGCGCGCCGTGCGCCCGGTATAGAGCACGTCATCCACCAGCACGATGTACTTGTCCTGGATATCGAAGCCAATCGTGCTCGCCTTCGCTTGCGCGTGGTGACTGACGATTGCAAGATCATCGCGATAGGGAGCAGTGTCCAGTGTGCCCACGTCCACCGGCGTCTTCTCGATGCGGCTGAGAATCTTGGCCAGCCGCTGCGCCAGCGGCACACCGCGACGAATGATTCCCACCAGCCCAAGGTTGGAAACACCATTGTTCTTCTCGACGATCTCGTGCGCCAAGCGAACCAAGGTGCGTTCGATTTCCGATCCCGACAGGAGCTGCGATTTTTCGCGGAGATTGGGAGAGTGGGTGGAGACTTTCGCCATGCCGCTGGCAATCATACGCACCAAGCAGCGGCGGAGCAACTGTCCGCCGACTCTAGCGGCCCTGACGGCGCGGAGCGAAAAAGGAAGCGCCCAGAGCGCCACCGGCCGCGGAAAGCAACACGAAGACGATGCCGAAGATCAGCAGAAAGATCGCAATCATGGTGGCTGCGCCTTGCGGCGTGCTCATGTAATCGAGCAGGTTCTGCATCATGTGCTGCGCCTGGGGATCGGAGTTGCCCGCCAGTTGAGTTTGCATCTGCTCTTCCATGGCGTGGCGAATGCTTCCCGTGTTGCGCAGCGCGACGAAGGAAATCAAGGACGTAACCGCGTTGAACAGAAAACCGAAAACCCCAGCCAGTGCGCCCAGCCTCATTCCCATGCCTGGCGTGATGGTCGTCCCCGGTATGCGGCGGCGGTACAACGGCACCATCATCGCGCCGCCGACCAGCATCCACACCACTCCTGCCATGCGGATGGCGGGAACGGTTACAACGAAAAGTACCGCTGCGCCCACGCCGCATAACAAAGCGTCCCGGCGCGCCAGGCGCCACTGAATCATGCCCGGTAAGAGTGGATAGCCTACGTCGCTCGGCGTCCATGCTGGCGGCGGGCCAGTCTGCGCAACCGGGGGGACAACTTGTTCAGGGAGGTTGGAAGGGCCGGAAGCTTGTTCTTCCGCGGAGGGTTCAGGGGTGACGACGCGAATCTGGGGCGCGCCGCAGTGGGGGCAGAATGCCGTGCTTTCCGGGATCTCAGCGTGGCATCGGTAGCAGGAGTGATCCACTTGCGGAACGTTACAGGATTGTGGCGGGAACTGGCAACCTGTTGTGGGTGATTCGGATCGGCGGAATACACCACGGAGAACACGGAGCGCACAGAGCGTGCTTGACTTTCGCGGTCCCGTGCGCTCCGTGGTAAGAATCGAAATGCGTTCCGATCACGCCGGCGCGAAGTGGGCTATTCCTTTCTGCTTTCCTTCAGCTTGCGCGATTTGGCTTCCACGCCATCGGCGAGCTTTTTCTTGTACGCATCGAGCTTCCTGGCAACGCCTTCGTCCGCGGTTGCGATGATCTGGGCGGCCAGAATGCCGGCGTTGGTCGCTCCCGGCTTGCCGATCGCGACCGTCGCCACGGGAATGCCAGCCGGCATCTGCACCATCGCGAGCAGCGAGTCGAGGCCGAGCAGCGAGGTAGATGGAATGGGCACGGCAATGACCGGCAGCGTGGTCTCGGCGGCGATGACCCCGGCCAGATGCGCTGCGCCGCCTGCGCCCGCGATGACCACTTTCACGCCACGCCCCTTCAGCGCGCGCGAGTACTCGCTGGTGCGCGCCGGCGAGCGGTGCGCCGAGGTGATGTCGATTTCGTGGGCGATGCCGAACTCGGCGAGGATCTTCGCGGCCTCATTCATGATCTCGAGGTCGGAGTCGCTGCCCATAACGATGGAGACGAGAGGATTTTCGTTCATAGTGAAGTCTTATTTCCCTGCTCGCAGATGTTTCAGCCCGCGAGCGGCGATGTCCTTGCGATAGTGCATACCCTGGAAACGAATTTTCATCACCGCATCGTAGGCACGCTCGACCGCGTCCGGCAGGTCCTTGCCGCGCGCGGTCACACCCAGAACCCGCCCGCCGGAGCTGTAATACTCACTATCGCGCCGGTTGGTGCCGGCGTGAAAGACCTTCACGCCGTACATCCGATCGGCTTCTTCGATGCCGCTGATCGGCTTGCCCGCCTCGAACCCACTGGGATATCCGCCCGAGGCCATCACCACGCAGACGGCCGGGTCCGGCGACCAGCGAAAGTCACCGTCGCTGGCACGGCCTGCGACCGCCGCGTCAATTGCCTCCAGCAGGTCGCTTTCCAGGCGCATCATGATGGGCTGGGTTTCGGGATCGCCAAAGCGGCAGTTGAATTCCAGGACCATGGGGCCGGTTGCGGTCATCATGATGCCGCAGTAAAGAATGCCTTTATACTCGGCACCCTCGGCGCGCATGCCCGCGATCACGGGCCGGGCGATGTGGGCCATCAGCCAATCGCGCATCTGCGCGTCGATGATCTGGTCGGTGGAGTACGCCCCCATGCCGCCGGTGTTCGGGCCCTGGTCGTTGTCGAAGACGCGCTTGTGGTCCTGCGTCGCTACCAGCGGAACCACGCGCTCGCCATCGCTCATGACCAAGAATGACAGTTCCTCGCCCTGGAGGCATTCCTCCAGCACCACGCGATTGCCCGCGTCGCCCAGCATCTTGCCCGCGAGCATTTCGTCGGCGATGCGCTGAGCTTCATCCTTCGATGGCGCGATGGCGACGCCTTTGCCGGCGGCGAGCCCGTCAGCCTTGACCACGATGGGCGCGTGAAACAGCTTCAGCGCCTCGGCGACTTGCTGCGAGCTTGTACACACCGAGTACTTCGCGGTGGGAATGCGATGCCGCTGCATGAATTCCTTGGCGAAGCTTTTGCTGGACTCCAGCCGGGCGGCGGCGCGGGTGGGGCCGAAAATGGGCCAGCCCCGGCTTTGGAATTCGTCGGCGACGCCCAACGCCAGCGGCAGCTCCGGCCCCACTACGGTAAGGTCAGGGCGTAGCCGGTTGGCAAGCTGCACCAGCGACTGCACGTCTTTGAGGTCGGCGGAGACACATTCGGCGTCGGCGGCGATGCCTCCGTTGCCCGGGGCGCAATAGAGCTTGCTGATGCGCGGCGATTGCCGCAGCTTCCATACCAGCGCGTGCTCGCGGCCACCGCTGCCGAGGACGAGTACTTTCATCAGAACGGGTCGTGCCTTTGCTTTCGTTGCCGGGCGAAAGAAAAAGAGTAGGGGCCTATGCCGCGCATGTCAAACAACGTCAGCGGCGGAGCTCCGTCGAAAAATCATTTTCACCACGGAGACACGGAGGGCACGCAGTTTGTTTAGGCCAAATCTCCTCCGTGTTCTCCCGTGCCTCCGTGGTGAATCTCATCAGCTTGAGCGGGCTGGAAAGCCAATGGAAGCTCGCGGAACTCCCGATCCCGAGCTGCACAGCACCGGTCACAACCCCCGGCATTCAGCCGCCCTCGTGGTAAAATCACGGCTGAATACCTCGCGAGAGAACTGTGCCTTGATTGAGATAGCGCCCTCCATTTTGTCGTGCGATTTCGCCCGCCTGGGTGAAGACGCCAACGCGGCGATTCGCGGCGGCGCCACGCTTCTGCATGTCGATGTGATGGACGGACATTTCGTGCCCAACATCACCATCGGACCGCTGGTGGTCGCGTCGCTGCGCAAGGTGGTGGATGTTCCGCTCGATTGCCATCTGATGATCGAGAATCCCGACGAATATATTGAGGCGTTCGCCGATGCCGGCGCGAACTGGGTCTCGGTACACCAGGAGGTCTGCGTCCACCTGAATCGCACGCTGGAGCTGATCCTGAGTCACGGGATGAAAGCCGGCGTGGTCATCAATCCGGCGACGCCGGTGCAGACGCTGGGCGAGGTACTGGACATCGTGCACCATGTGCTGGTGATGTCGGTGAATCCGGGCTTTGGGGGACAGAAGTTCATTCCCGCGACGCTGGAGAAGGCGCGCAAACTCGCGACCATGCGCAGTGCGAAGGGGGTCAATTTCCGCATTGAGATGGATGGCGGCATCGACCTGGAGACGATCGGGGCGGCCGCGCGCGCGGGGGTGGAACTGTTCGTCGCCGGCAGCCACGTGTTTGGTAAGGGCGATCCCGGGCGCAATGTGCAGGAGTTGCTGAAAGTGGCGCAGGGCGCCATGATGCAGAGCGCGTAGGACGGGCAGGTCTTGCGCAAGGATACAAACGTTCCCAGAAGGTGGTTTGGATGTTTCGTCGAGTAGTTTTGAGTACCGCAACGGGGTTCGTGCTGTTTTCGCTTTGCTGCGCGGCACAGGACACAAACGCGGCGCAGGCCCAGAGTAGTACAGCAACCCCGGCCCCGAGCACCACGCAGGATTCCAGCGCGAATGGCACGCAGGCGGCGCAGCCTCAGGCTTCCAACAGCAAGACGGCAACTGCGCCGCAGCACTCCAGCAGCAAGAAAAAGAAGAGCAAGAAGGCCGCCAACCCAATCGCCAACGTCGATTCCAAACAGCCCGACAAAGTGCTGTTCGACCGCGCCGAAGACGCGATGAAGCACGGGAAGTACGACGTTGCGCGGCTGAGCCTGCAGACCCTGATCAATACCTATCCGGATTCGGAGTACATAGCGCGCGCCAAGCTGGCCATCGGCGACTCCTGGTATCAAGAGGGCGGCGCCGCCGCCATGGCACAGGCGGAGAGCGAGTACAAGGACTTCATCACCTTCTTCCCCAATATGCCCGAAGCGGCTGAGGCGCAGATGAAGATCGCCAACATCCATTTCAACGAAATGGAGAAGGCCGACCGCGATCCCACCCACGCGCGGCGCGCCGAAGAAGAGTATCGCCAGATGATCCTCCAATTCCCCGACAGCCCGCTTGTCCCGCAGGCCAAGGAGCGTTTGCTGGAGGTGCAGGAGATCCTGGCGCGCCGCGAATACTTGATTGGACACTTCTATTACTTGCGCGACAGCTACCCGGCAGCCATCGCACGCCTGAAGTCGGTGAGCGACACTTACCCGCTCTACAGCGATGCCGATGAGGCGCTGTTTGAATTGGGCAGTGCGTACGAGAAGGAAACCGATTTGATCCGCCGTACCAGATTGCCGGAAGCCAAGAAAGGCGCGCTGATCAAAGAGTACGACCAGGACGCCGTGGCCGCCTATGACCGCATCCTGACGCGATATCCGCTGGAGCCCCGGGCCGCGGATGCGCGCAAGCGGCTGGAGGCGATGAAGCAGCCTGTCCCCAAGGCGACTCCCGAAGCCATCGCCCAGGACAAGAAGGAAATCGCCAGCCGCCTCTCGCTGGGAACGGTTGGCAAGGTGATGGAGAACTTCCATCGCGGGCCGGACGTATCCGAGGCCACCAAAGTCGGTGAGCCTACGCTGGTGGATCCCAAACAGGCCAGTGCACCGGATCTGGTGCGCCAGGCGAACGCGATTGTCGCCGCTGCCGGCGACGTGGGGGGCGGAAATCGTGTCAGCGTGGAGCAGGTGAATCCTGGGACTGCGCCGGCAGAAAACGCGCCGGTGCCGCGTTCTGAACCGATCCCTGGTACGACGGCTCCCGATGCGGCGGCGAGCGGGTCCTCTGCGGCGGGCAATGGAGCGAATGCCGCTGCTCCGGCGGCGGGCAGCGATATGAACAACGATCTGGCGCCGGCAAATACTGCGGCAGCCGCGCCTGCGCCTCCTCTGCCGCCGACGCAGGTCAATGAAGTGGCCGGTGCCAGCTCCAGCAGCAGCACGCAGCAGGCGTCGGCCAGCTCGTCCACACAACAGCAAGCTCCAGCGGCTAATTCAGACACGGAGAGCTCGTCGAAGAAAAAGAAGAAGAAGCACCTGCTGCTGTTCTGAAGCTGAGGCGGTGCAAAGGGGAGCACTGCGGTTCGACACTCACAGGGTATTGAGGGGTTGGCGAGGGACCCGCTCTTCGTGGGCAGCAATTCCGCACGCCCTTCTCTCTGCTTCTCGAGTTTCAGCAGCCTGTGAAGACGCGCTCCACGCCACTGTAATACCGCTCAGGTCGTGACCCGGGGAAAAACCCTTTACAATCGCAGCGTGTATTCGCTCTATAGCCTGCTCTTGTTCTTGGCGCTGATCGTCAGCACGCCGTGGTGGCTGCTGCAGATGTGGCGTCACGGCAAGTACCGCACCGGCTGGAGCGAGCGCCTGGGCAGAGTGCCTGACCGGCTTCTTCGTCGTCCGGGCGAGCAGACGATTTGGATACATGCCGTGTCCGTCGGCGAGGTGCTCGCCGTAACTCACATCATTGAGCAACTCAAGAGGGAACTCCCGCGATGGCGCATTGTGGTCTCCACCACGACGGACTCGGGGCAGAGGCTGGCGCGGAAGCTCTTCGGTGAAGAAAATGTTTTCTATCTGCCGCTCGACCTGCCGTTCGCTGTGCGTCCGTATTTTCAAACGTTGCGGCCGAAGCTGCTGGTGCTGGCGGAAAGCGAATTCTGGCCCAATCTGCTGCGTTGGGCGCAAATTTCGGGTGCGAATGTTGCCGTGGTCAACGCGCGTATTTCCGACCGCTCGTTTCCCGGCTATCTTCGTTTTCGCAGATTGCTGCGGCCGATGATGCGGAACGTCAATCTTTTTCTGGCGCAGAGCGATGAAGACGGACGCCGGCTGGTTCGGATTGGAGCATTCCCCGAGCGCGTGCAGGTCAGCGGTAATCTGAAGTTCGAAGTCAAAATGCCGGAGAAGTGTCACATTGTGGCAGCATTTGCGGAAGCCGTGCGCCGCGAGGAAGTTCGGCCTGTGATTGCGGCCGGCAGCACTTTAGAAGGCGAGGAGGCCATGCTGCTCGATGTGTTCCGGGAGGTGCAATCGCGCTACCGCAGCGCGCTTCTGGTGTTGGCGCCACGTCATCCCGAACGCTTCGACCGAGTGGCCGAGATGATTTCGCGGTCGGGCATGCCGTATCAGCGCCGCTCGCGCTGGGATGGAGCGAGTTCGATCGCGCCCGGCGTCTTCCTACTCGACAGCATTGGTGAGCTCGCGGCGATATATGAAGTAGCCGACCTGGCGTTCGTCGGGGGCAGCCTGGTGCCAGGTGGCGGCCACAATGTTGTTGAGGCGGCGCAGTTCGGCAAAGCGATCCTGGTGGGGCCGTCGACAGAAAACTTCCGCGATATCATCGAGATTTTTCGGCGAGCGGATGCGCTGCGCGTGGTCACACCGCACTCGTTGGCTTCGGTCGTGCTCCAGCTTTTGCAAGACCCTGACGAGCGCGCCGCGCTCGGTGCTCGCGCGCTCGAGGTCATGCGTTCGCAGCAAGGAGCAACGGAGAAGACCGTTAGCGCGCTCCTGAACCTATTGACTCCATCAGTAGCAGCGACCGAGGTGCACTCGGAGAGCCGGGCGTGAATCCGCTGGCAGCGCTGTATGGCGCAGTCGTGGGGACGCGCAACAGGCTCTACGATCGCAGCAAGCTGCGCATTCGGAAACTTCGGGGGCCGGTGGTCAGCATCGGCAATCTGACGGTCGGGGGATCGGGCAAGACGCCGTTCCTGATTGCGCTCGGAGAATTATTGCAGCAGCGCGGCATCGCGTTCGATGTGCTCTCGCGCGGGTACGGGCGCGCCACGCGAGGAGTGGCGCTCGTCGATCCCCAGGGCTCGGCGCGCGAATTTGGAGACGAGCCGCTGTTGATTGCGCGCAAGCTGGGCGTGCCGGTCATTGTGGGCGAGGAGCGTTACCAGGCCGGGCAATTCGCCGAGCGGAAATTCGGCGCGCAACTGCACCTGCTGGACGACGGCTTCCAGCATCGTCGACTCGCGCGCGACGTTCGACATCGTGCTGATCACGCCGAGCGATGCGCAGGATACTCTGCTGCCTGCGGGACGCCTGCGCGAGCCGCTCTCGTCGTTGTCGCGCGCCGATGCCGTTGTGCTGACCAACGGCGCGAACCCGGACGGCTTGCCGCTAGGAAATCAGCAGGTCTGGCAGGCTTCGCGGGAGATCGTTGCACCCAAGCTCAACACTTCCTGCTTTGCATTCTGCGGCATTGCCCGGCCCGGCAACTTCTTCGCCGATCTCGCTTCCGCAGGTCTTACCATAGCCGGCACGAAATCCTTCGCCGATCATCACGCCTACACGAAGTCGGATGTTCGCAAGCTGCTGAGCTTCGGCAAGCGATGTGGCGCCTCGGCATTTGTTACTACTGAAAAGGACGCGATCAACCTGGGACCACTCATCTCCGAGCTTTCCGCGCTGCATGTCGTTCCCGTTCAGCTCCGGTTGCAGTCCCCGGAAGCCGCAATTGACTTGCTGCTGGCGCGGATTGCACAGCGAAATGCTCCATCCGCATGAGACAATTTAAGGTCACACTTTGCCCGGTGGACGTTTTCCGCACCGGGCGTTTCTTTGCATGAACAAGCAGCCTAGCGACACAGAACGCTGGAAAAAAATCGTTCGCACGTTTCCGGAGGTCTCGGTGACCGTATTGGGGGACCTGGTCGCCGACGAGTTCGTCTTCGGCGAAATCGCTCGCGTGTCGCGCGAGGCGCCTGTGCTTATCCTGAAGCATCGCGAGCGTACCGTGGTACCCGGAGGGGGAGCCAACGCCATCATGAACCTGGCGGCGCTGGGCGTGAACGTTCTGCCCGTGGGCGTTGTGGGCGACGACGAAGCCGGCGGTTTGCTGCTGGAGCGTTTCAAAGAAAACAAGATTTCCACCAGCGGCATTCAGCGGCTGAAGGGGCACACGACCACCACCAAGACCCGCATTCTGGCGGGCATGTCGCATACCGGCCGGCAACAGGTGGTGCGGGTTGACCGCGAAGCGGAGCCGCTGGGCGAGCTTCATCCCGCACTGCTCAGTCTGGTGAATGCAGCGCGCGAATATGCCACAGCGTCGGACGCGCTGCTGGTTTCCGATTACGGCTATGGTGCGGCAACGCCGCGGCTGCTGGCGTTCATAAAGTCGAACGGCTGCCTGGAGAACAAGCCTATTACGGTTGATTCGCGTTACCGGCTTCTCGACTACGAGGGCGCAACCGCGGCAACCCCGAATGAGCCGGAGGTAGAGGAAGCGCTGCGCATCAAGATCGGGCATGACGATGAGGCGCTCTTCGGAACCGGCGAACGCCTGCTGCACGAGCTGGCGCTGGAATCGCTGGTGATTACGCGCGGCCGCGACGGAATGGTGGCCTTCGAAAAAGATAAGAAGCCGCTGGTGATCCCGATTTATGGCTCCGACCAAGTGGTGGACGTGACCGGTGCGGGCGATACCGTGATTGCGACGTTCACCGCCGCGCTTGCTGCCGGAGCGAATACCGCTTCCGCGGCGCAACTGGCAAACATCGCCGGCGGCATCGTGGTGATGAAACGCGGCACCGCGACGGCTTCTAATAAGGAATTGCTGGAGGCAATATCGAGTTTGTAGTTTTGAGTCGCGAGCGCTCTTCTCAGGTTTGTCATCCGGAGCGGAGCCGAGGGATCTGCGGTTTGCCCGCAGTGGAATGGACATCGCGCGGACCCGCAGATCCTCACGTCGGCCTAAAGGCCTCCTCAGGATGACAACTCGAGAGAGCGATCATGCCCCAAATTTGCAAAATCCTTTCCCGCGAGAGATTGCGGCAGTGCGTCGCAGAATGGCGCAATGCGGGCGAGCAGATTGTGCTCACCAATGGCTGTTTCGATCTGCTGCACGTCGGGCACATTCGTTATTTGCGTGGGGCGAAGGCGCTTGGTGGCAAGCTTATCGTGGCATTGAACTCGGACGAGAGCGTCCGGCGCATCAAGGGCGAACCCCGGCCGCTGATGCCTGAAGAAGAGCGCGCGGAAATCGTGGCCGCACTCTCCGACGTTGATGCCGTCGTCATATTCGATGAGCCGGATGTGCGCGCGCTGATCCGCGAAATTCGACCCGATGTTCAAGCCAAGGGCACCGACTACACTCGTGAGAGCGTTCCCGAACGCGATGCGGTGCTGGCCTGCGGCGGCCGAGTAGAGATCGTAGGCGATGCCAAAGAACATTCCACGTCCGCCTTCATCGCGCAATTGGATAAGAGCAGCGGAGGCAAGCCATCGCAGTGAGTTCCCAATCTCCTATTCGCTCGGAGCCGGCGGTGGCTGATGCCGCAACCACGACCTCGGCCCAGATTTGGAGGCGAAAAGCGCGCCGTATGCGAGTGCCGCTGGGGTTCGCGTTCGCCGCATTCTATATCTGGCGGGCGCAGCCGAGCTGGTGGAGTTTGTGGGTCGGGATGGCCGTCGCTGCGGTTGGATTGGCGCTTCGGGCCCTCGCGTCGGGACACGTCCAGAAAAACCGCGAGTTGACCATGACTGGCCCGTATGCCTACGTGCGCAATCCCCTTTATCTGGGCTCGATCATCATCGGCATAGGCTTCGCCATCGCCGCCCGCGACATCTGGGTCGGCATGGTGCTGGTGCTTTTTTTCCTTGCGATCTATCTGCCGGTCATTCGCGACGAACAGAATTATTTGCGCCAACACTTCTCCGGATACGCCGAGTACACCCGGCAAGTCCCGAGCTTGTTGCCGCGATCGCTTCGCTTCCGGGACCTAACTCAACGCTTTTCTGGTGAGTTATACTTTCGGCATCGCGAGTACAAGGCCCTGCTCGGCGCGGCCGCCATGCTGTTGGTTTTGGTCGCGAAACTTCTGTGGTTTCCAGGATCACGTTGAGGGCTTTCATTTATCGCATCCGATTCGTACTCGCGGCCGCATTGTTTGGCGCAATGCTGGCTTACGGCGGCACGAGCAACATGCCGCCGGGCCATGCAGCAGCGGACTCGCAACCCGGGGTCGCATCGCGTATTCAGCCGCTAAGGCAGGGATTCCAATTTCCCTACGGACAGACGCTTCATTACGAGGGTGAGTGGCGCTTTGTCCCCGCCGGCATCGCGACTCTGCGCATCGAGCAGTCCGGCAAGCAGAACCATATATCCGCGACCGCCGATTCTTCCGGTGTGGTCACCATGCTGTATCGCGTGCAGGACCGCTTGAATACGTATTTTGACGCCGGCAAGCTGTGCTCCTACAAGGTGATCAAGCACACCGAGGAGGGCGCGCGACAACGCGAAACGGTGGTCACCTACGACTACGCGCGCGGCAAGGCAGTGTTGGAGGAGCGCAACCTCAAAGACAATCAGCAGAAGAAGACCGAAAACGATATTCCCGGCTGCGTGACTGACATCCTTTCCGGGATTCTGTATGTGGCCAGCCTTCCCTTGCAGCCGGGCGATACGTACATTTTCCCCGTCAACGATGGCGGCACGACGGTTACCGCCCAGGCGCACGTGGAAGCGCGTGAAGAGATCAAGACGCCGGCGGGTGACTTCAAGACCGTTCGGGTTGGTCCGGAGGGCGATTCCGGCGCGCTGCTGAAGAACAAAGGGCGAATCTGGATTTGGTACAGCGACGATGGGCGTCACCTGCCGGTGCAGATGCGGGTGAAGCTCTTGTGGGGCACGGTGACGGTTTATCTGGCTAGCGTCAGCAAATGACGCCGAACTGGCTTCGAGCGGCCTTTTTTTTCACCACGGAGAACACGGAGACACGGAGTTGAAAGTTTGTGCTCCGTGCTGAAACCTCACTGCACGCGGAACCGCTCCGAAATCAGGCGCTGCAGGCGCGGCCGGTAGAGGATGTCGTAAGCGAACTCCTTGTCGGGGAACATGGCGAGCGCGGCGCGCTTCGCGTTGGCGGCGAGTTCCGCAGCCTCTTCCACCGTAAGCTCCTCGTCCTGGCTGATCACCGACATCACCATGTTCATCATGATCTGCAGGCGGCGCAGCTTGCGGCGTTCGTCTTCCTGCTCCTGGCTGCTTGCGGCCTGTGGCAATGCGCCAACTTCCTTGCGTTCCGATAGCCCCATGAGTTCCTCTTCGAGGAGACCAGCCACGACGCGGGTTGCCAGGCCGTGCCGCTTGGTTTCCGTTACAATTTGATGTTCGTCGCGCTGTTCCCGTTGCGCAGCGCCCAGGAGCAGGCTGAATTCGGCCCTAGCCCGGTTCTTGGGTTGCGATGGACGGCATCATACAACGAAACGGCGCGAATGCAGCCGCGAATCGAACATTGCAGGGCAATCGAACCCGCATTAACACGGAAGCTTCGGAGGAGCTATGGCAGAGGCGAAAGAAGGTCACGAGGAACTGGTGAAGGTATTCGACACCGATGAGGAATCCGAGGCAATGGTGGTGCGCGGCCTGCTGGAGTCGGCGGGAATGGAAGCCATGATCCAGAACCGCGAAGCTCCGCAGGACATTCTGCCCGGCGTGGGTGGAGTCATCATTCTGGTGCGCCCGGACCAGGCAGATGAGGCCGTCGCAACGATTGAGGCTTACCGCAACAATCCCACCACTGATGCCGACGAGGCGGTCAGCGAGGAACCGGCCTAGCCGTCACCGTTTTGCCGTCAAGATAGAATGAAACCGCGCCGGCGAGATCGGTGCGGTAGGTGGTGATGTGCGCATCCCCGTAGCGCTTCATCACCTCCGGCCGAGGATGCCGGAACGAGTTGTAGAAGCCTGCCGAAGCCACGGCAAAGCGCGGATTCACCGCCCGCAAGAACTCCGGCGAGCTGGATGTGGCACTGCCATGATGCCCGATCTTCAGCAGGTCGGCTTGCGGCGATTCGTTCACCATGAGGTCCTCGATCCGCTTGTGGGCATCGCCGACCAGCAGCGCGGAGGTCGCGCCGTATTGCAAGCGCAGCACCAGCGATTCGTCGTCGGCTTGCGCAGGACCACCCGCCTCCCATCCGGGCTGCGGATTCAAGACGCGAATGTGAACGCCTCCGAAGTTGAATGAGTCACCTGCAGAAAACTGGCGCGACTGCAGATGAAACGCCCGCGACGTTTGCTCGACTTCGAGAAAACCCGGCGCGGGCGACTCAACGCCATACCATAACTCTCGCGGCTGAAAATTTGCGATGACGCTGCGCATGCCGCCGATGTGATCGCTGTGGGCATGCGAGGCGGCAACCACATCCAGACGGCGAATCCCGCGCGACCATAAATAGGTCGAGACGACCTCTTCGCCTACGTCGAAATCCGATCGCAAGTTTCCCGGCATGCCGCCGGCGTCCATCAAAAGGGTCTTGCCTTGCGGCGTGATCAGCAGGATCGAGTCTCCCTGGCCCACGTCGATGGCTGTGATCTCAAAGACTCCGGGGCGCCACTGCGGCGCGGGCGGAAAGAGCACAATCCAGGCGGCCGATAGAAATAGCGCAGCGACGCCGATCGCCGCAAAAATGCGCCTGCGCGCCAACACCAGCGCCAAGGCGAACGCCAGCGCCGCTGCAACGGAAACGGCCAACGCTGGCGTGGGCACGCGTACATCTGCGACGCGGAAGTGGCCGATGGTGCGAACCGTGCCGGTGAGAGCGTCAAGCGAGTACGCGGCCACCGCTCCCGGAAGATGTGCCAGCCAAGGCGATACGTAGGAGAGTGCGACGGCCAGCACCGCGCTCGGCAACAGCACCGACGCAATGGGAATGAGCAGTGCGTTCGCCGGTAGCGCCATCGTGGTCGCGCGATGAAAGTACCAGGCCATCGGCAGCGCCAATGCGACCTGAATGATGGTCGAGACGAATAGCAGTTGCGCGGCCATCAGAATGCAGCCAGTGATGCCGACCACCAACCATGTCGCCACGCGACGTCCGACGACTTCCTGCAGCGCGCCGCGCACCAGGCGCACCTCAACGCGGAACTGCGCCGCGCGAGTGGGGTGCGAGAAGTCGTATTCCGGCGAGTCCAAATTTCGCAGCCCCATCTGCAGTGGATAAATTGTGCGGCGCAGGATAGGGACGGCGATTCCTGCCACGGCGATCACGGAAAGAAACGTAAGCTGAAAGCTGGCCTCGAAGAGCGTGCGAGGATTCACCACCAGCATGCCCAAGGCTGCGATGCCGAGCGCGTTGAGCCCTGCGCGGTCGCGAAACAGCAGCCGGGTGAGCAGATAAATGGTGAGCGTGACGGTTGCGCGCACGATGGGCGAGCCGAGATCGGCGAGCAATGCGTAACTCCAGGCGAGCAAGAGGGTGAGCAACGTCGCCCAGGTTTCTTTCAGGCACAATCTGCGGAGTGTCCAGAAAAGCGCGAACGCCAGAATTCCAACGTTGATTCCGGAGACCACCAGAATGTGATAGGTCCCGGTGCGCTGGAAATCGCTCTTGATCTCGCGTCCGAAGAAGGCTCGCCCGGCAATCAGCGCCGCCTGCATCAACTCGCCGCGTTCACCCGGCCAGAGCTGTGCGATATGCTCCAGCGCACTGCGGCGCGCACGGCTGCGCCAGTAGCCAAAGCGGCTGCCTACAAATCCGGGCAGCACCTCGACCTTGTTGGCATGCGCAGAGCCGGTCAGGCGAATCCCCTGCAAGGCGAAATAGCCCGCAACGTCCATAGCACCGGGGTTCCGATAATTCCGCGGCACGCGCAGCTTGGCGATGAAGTGTAGCCTCTGTCCGTAGCGGTACACGCGGAGCGGGGATTCGCCGCCCGCATCGCCGGCCTCGGCCTCTTCACTTTTCTTGCTATACACGGTGAGCCGGATGCCGACCGGCTCATTCAACACGCGGTCGTCGCCGCGAATCGATTCGCTTTCAACATCCACGGATTCCTGCTTGCCACCGTAGGGGCTGTCGCGAAGCAAGCCTTCGCGAATGACGTGAGCGGTGACGTCGACCGCGTTTTCGCCGGTAGCGAAAGGCTGTAGATTATCGGCCAGCGCCGGCTGGGCGGCGTCACGCGCCTGCAGGTAGAAGCCGCCCAGCGGGACGATTGCGATCGAGTGCGAGAGCGAACGCAAGTTGGGGAGAGCGGCGAAGCGCGAAAGCCGCGGCGAGAGCGGCGACGAGAAAACCGATCAGCCAGATCCAGGGAGATCGCCACAGGCAATTGGCAGCGACAATTCCGGCGGAGAATGCAAGAGCTGCCAGAAAGAGCGGCTCCTGCCCGCCGCAGTAGGGCCGTATCAGCGCCTTGGCAGATCGGCTACCGCTATGCGCCGGCAACGCTTGCGCGCCGGCGCGCACGGCTGGTTCGCCAACTAAAGTCGTGGACACATCTCGCCCGAGTCCCGACTCGCGCGCCGTTGGCCACCTACCGTCAGCAGCGCCACAGGCCCTGCTGGGCTGACCGCGCCGATGGGAAGGTTACAAGCGGTCCAGGTCCTCTGCACCGAACACCGGGGTCCATGGACACAGTTCGTATTGCGCGAGTCCGAAACGCGTATACGGATCGTTGTCGCGAATGCTGTCCAGCGTCGCTTGCGCTTCGTCATCGGGGACCCGCAGCAGCATCGCCCCACCATTGCGCGGCAGCAGCGGCCCGGAGGCGATGAGGAGTCCCTCCTGCTTCAGGCCCTGGCAATAGGCGCGGTGCGAATCCACATGCTTAGCCACTTCTTCCATCGGTTTGCGGTAACGAAGTATGGCGATCGCGTACATCACAGCCTCCACCACGGAATTCAAAACTGTGAACCTGGTTCCAGGCGAGGGTCGTCGGGCTAGCGCGCCAGGTGCAGCACCGTTTCCATGTGATAGGTCTGCGGAAACAAGTCCACCAGGTGCGCCTGCTCAACCCGGTAGCCCGATTCTAGCAGCACCCGCAGGTCGCGCGAGAGAGTTGCCGGATCGCAGGAGACGTAGGTCACACGGGAGGCGGACATGCGGCACAGCGTTTTGCTCGCGGTTTCGCCCAGACCCGCGCGGGGCGGATCGACGACCACCAGGTCGGGCGCGAGCTTCGCGGCACGTTCGGCAAGAAACGCCTCGGTCGTCATGCGAATGCATTTCACGTTGCCGGGAACGTTATGGCGAAGGTCTGCGAAGGAGTGCGGCGAGGCTTCCACGGCGATCACGTGATCAAAATTGCGGGCCAGGTGCTGCGTGAATAATCCGGCGCCGGCATAGAGTTCCACCGCCGAACGGCCAGTATGCTTACCGACAACGACTTCGACCAGCTTGTCGATTAGAAAGCGGTTGGTCTGGAAGAACGATCCGCCGCTAACGCGATAGTCAGCTCCAGCGGCGTGGTACAGAAGGTCGCTTTCGCCGATGGCTTCCGAGGCCTCACCGCGAGTCGCGGTGAGCGGGGCGCGCTGGCGCGAATCGTCCTCCACTGACGTTGCCGGAAACACCACGACTCCTGCAACTTCGGCAATTGAGCGATGAAGCGCCGCAGCAAATGGCTGTAGGTCTTTCGCGTCCATGCCGGAATGAACGTAGGCTTCGACCAGAATCCTGGTGTCGTCATGGTTCGCGAAGAACTGCATGCCATGCACAGATTGGGGTACTGCGCCTTCGCGACCCAGCGCCCATACCGCCGCAATGGCGCGATTGATCAGCGCTGAGCTGATGGGGCACGTCTCAACCGGCAGCAGTGTATGCGAGCCGCAACGGAAATATCCCAATGCGAACTGCGGATCGTGGTGCACCCGCATGCGCGTGCGATTGCGATAGGCCCATGGCTCGGAAGCGTGTACCGCGATATTTTCTTGCAGCTCCAGCTTGGCAGTGCGCCGCAAGGTTTCGCGCAGGATTTCTGTCTTCGAGCGAAGCTGGGCCGCGTAGTCCATGTGCTGGTAATGGCATCCGCCGCAGCGGCCGAAGTACGGACACCCCGGCTCGATGCGTTCCGGCGAAGGTGCAAGCACGCGCTGCAGTGTGGCGCGGCTGAACCCGCCCCGGCTCTCGACCACGGTGGCTTCAACGCTCTCGCCCGGAATGACCAAAGGAACGAAGACAGCCTTGCCGCGGCCGTGTTCGTCAGCCGGCAGTCGCGCCAAACCGTCTCCGCCATAAACCAGCTTTTCGATCTGCAGTTGCAATTTTCGTCTCTCGCACTCGGGACGCGAATGCTACGAGTCGATCTTACCTAAGCGGCCTCAGCCGAGTCCCATTTCCACCCTGCCCCTCGGCAGTTACTCCCCAGGAAATGCGTTTGGCGGTACAACGTCATCATGGCGAAACCATCGGCGCAGATGAAGCACGAGCACCTGGTGGCGCGTGCGGCGGAGTGGCTGCGCTCCAGATATGGATGTGGCATCGTATTGTCGGAGCAGTATTGTGCGACCGGCGAAGTTCCCGACGTGATCGGCTGGAAGGCTTCGTGCCAGTCGGTGCTGGTGGAATGCAAGGTTTCGCGCAGCGACTTTCTGGCCGACGCGTATAAGCCGTTTCGGCTGGCTCCCGAAGACGGATTGGGCAGCAAACGCCTCTACATGGCGCCCGCGGGAATTATTGCTCCCAGTGAACTGCCCAAGCATTGGGGGCTGCTGGAGTGCAGAGGCCGCGAGGTACGGCTCGTAACAAAGCCGGGCAAAGCCGACCTGCGAACTCACGTTGGACTGATGAAGGAGATGAACCTGCTGCTCGCAAGCCTGCGGCGAGTGGAGGTCCGCATCGAGCCGCAAACCATCGGCGAGTTTCTGAAATGGAAGAACCGCATGGCGGAGTACAACGGGGGAGCATTGCCGGAGGGGATTCGGGCGCGCGAAGAGGAAGGAAATTCGTATCTCGTGTCGTAAGCAGCGACATTCTTACGCTTTTATCCTCGACGAAGTCTCTCCAACGGCCAAGGGGTTGCTCGATGTCCTTCTGCTGAACGTGCTTGGTCCCGCCCGCAAATGGGGTGACATTATCTTGGAGCATCTACATCCAGGTATTCCTGAATGTCCATCACACTACGGCCATAGTGACATATATCTTACTTACATACGAAAAAGATGCTGTTGGCGTCGCTGGCGCGCGCAACTCAACTTGGCGCTTCGCCGCTGCCCCCGTACACTACTAACGTGAGGATTGCGCTCGGGCAGATCAATACCACGGTCGGCGATTTCGCCGGCAACTCGGCCAAGATTATCGATTACGCCCGACGCGCGCGCAGCTCCGGCGCCGAACTCATTCTTTTTCCCGAGCTCTCCATCTGTGGCTATCCGCCGCGCGACTTGGTCGAGCGGCCGTGGTTTGTGCAGCGAAACTGGGATACCGCGCGGGCGATCGCAGACGCGACGCCAGGTATTGCGGTGATTTGCGGCCTGGTCACCGCCGCGAACGCAGGCACCGGAAAGTCGGTGAAGAACTCGGCCGCGCTGCTGCGCGACGGCGAGATCGCTTTTGTGCAGTCGAAGCGGCTGCTGCCGACCTACGACGTTTTCGACGAAATGCGCAACTTCGCGCCCGCTGAGCGTCAGGAGCTATTCTGCTCCGGCCAAACGCCGGTCGCGCTCACCATTTGCGAAGACGCCTGGAATGACAAGCACTTCTGGGACCGGCGACTCTATGGCGTCGACCCGGTGGAAGACTTGATCGGCGCCGGCGGTAAGGTGCTGCTGAACATCTCCGCCTCGCCCTTCTATCTGCGCAAACGCCAATTGCGGCGCGACATGCTGGCTGCCATCGCTCGCAACTACCGTGTGCCGGTTGCGATGGTCAACCAGATCGGCGGCAACGACAGCCTGGTGTTCGACGGCTCCAGCTTCGCGCTCGGGCCTGACGGCACCGTCATCGCGCGGGCGAAATCATTTGAAGAGGATTTGGTTTGCTTCGATACCGAGTCGCTGCGCGGCGACGTTCACGACCAGGATGACGGATTGGAATCGAGCGCCTATTCCGCACTGGTGCTCGGTCTACGCGACTACGTGCACAAATGCGGCTTCCGGCGCGTGGTGCTCGGCTTGAGCGGCGGCGTTGATTCGGCGCTGACCGCGTGTATTGCCGTGGATGCGCTAGGGCACGAAAACGTGATCGGCGTAGGCATGCCCGGGCCGTACTCATCCCAAGGCAGCATTGACGATGCGGCAGAGCTGGCGCGCAATCTGGGCATTCGTTTCGAGCTCGCGCCCATCGGCGATATTTTCAACGCATATCGCAAAGCTTTGGCGCCGGTGTTCGCCGGAGCGGAGTGCGGCCTGACCGAGGAAAACCTGCAGGCGCGCATACGCGGCTCGCTGCTGATGGGGGTTTCCAATCAACTGGGCTGCTTGCTGCTGACCACGGGGAACAAGTCGGAGCTGGGCGTGGGCTATTGCACGCTTTACGGCGATATGTGCGGAGGGCTGGCGGTGATCTCCGACGTTCCCAAGACGCTGGTCTATCGCCTGGCGGAGTACGTGAACGCGCGTTCACCGGTGATCCCAAGATCGACCATCGAAAAGGCGCCCTCAGCGGAGCTCGCTCCGGGGCAGAAAGACAGTGACTCGCTGCCGTCCTATGAGCTGCTCGACACGGTCCTGGAAGAGTACGTCGAGGACAATAAAGCTCCGGAGGCGATTGCGGCAGCGCATGGATATCCTATCGAGCTAGTGCGCAAGGTTACATGCATGGTGGATAAGAGCGAGTACAAGCGCCAGCAGGCAGCGCCAGGGTTGAAGATCTCGGAAAAAGCTTTTGGGTTTGGAAGACGCTATCCGATAGCCGCAAAGCTGGAAGCATGTGGATAAGCTAGCAATTAGCAACTAGCAATTAGCGACTAGCTTCCTTGAAACCTCTTTGCGCTGTGGCAGGCGAGGCGAAAATCGAACGCCGTAGGCGCGGAAGATGTTAGCCCAGCGCTTCAGCGCTGGGTAGACTGCAATTAGATATGAGCCCCCTTTCAGGGGCGGCACAATGCAGGGTGAATCACTAGTCACCCTGAAAAGGAACTATGAATCGATCTACACCTCTGTTTCTCATCGCTACCCTCTGTCTTGGAAGCCTCTATGGTTTCGCACAGACTACGAGTAAGCCAGCCGCTCCAGCTAAATCAACCACCGCGTCCAATACCTTTCTGCCCAGCGAAGCTACCGTCAATGATTTTCTGAAGAAAATGTTCGGCTGGAACCAGGAGCTGACCTGGAAAGTTGTGGAGATTAAACCATCCGAAGCGCCGGGCATTTCGCTAGCTACCGTGGTCTTCAGCACGCCCAAGGGCCAGCAGACAACTCGCATCTACATCACGCCCGACCAGAAGTACGCCTTCACCGGCGATCTTGTGCCTTTCGGCTCCGATCCCTTCGCCCAGACGCGTGAAGCGTTGAAGGCAGCGAATGGCCCGGTACATGGCGCCAAGGATGCGGCGATCACTGTCGTCGAATTTGGCGATTTGGAATGTCCGGCGTGCAAAGCTGCGCAGCCTAATATCACTAAGCTGATGGAAGAAGAACCTAAGGCGAGACTGATCTTTCAGAACTATCCGCTGGAAACGATCCACAAATGGGCAATGACGGGCGCGAAATATGTCGACTGCCTTGCGCACGAGAACAACGACGCGACATGGAAATTCATAGCGACTGTTTACGACCACCAGTCTGAAATCAACGAGCAGAATGTCGAGCAGATGCTGAAAGGCTATGTGAAAGATTCCGGCGGCAATCCCGATGAGGTCGCAGCCTGTGTAGCCAAGCCGGAAACGGAGAAGCAGGTTCGCGAATCGATGGCGCTTGGAGAAAAGCTCGACGTGACCAGCACGCCCACCTTCTTCATCGACGGACGCAGGATCGTTGGCTTCTCCGCCAACAGCATGCCCTACGACGCGGTGAAGGAGATGGTTGATTACGATCTGGCCGGCCAGAAATAGGTTGCCGGTTGCTTTGTTTGCGGGCGCCTATACCCGCTCCAGCACCATTGCAATGCCCTGCCCCACGCCGATGCACATGGTGCACAATGCGTAGCGGCCGGCGGTGCGTTGCAACTGCAGCGCGGCCGCAGTGACCAGCCGCGCTCCGCTAGCACCCAACGGATGACCCAGCGCAATTGCTCCGCCGTTGGGGTTCACGTGTGCCGCGTCATCGGGAATTCCGAGATCGCGCAGCACCGCCAGTGCCTGCGAGGCGAATGCCTCATTCAACTCGATCACGCTCATATCGGCGATCGTGAGTCGCGCGAGCGCCAGTGCTTTGCGCGTTGCCGGAACCGGACCCATGCCCATGATGCGGGGCGCGACTCCCGCAACCGCGGCAGCCACGACACGCGCTTTCGGCTCCAGACCGTAACGCTTCGCCGCCGCTTCCGACGCCAGCAACACCGCGCCCGCGCCGTCGTTCACGCCCGACGCATTGCCGGCAGTAATCGTGCCGCCAGGCTTGATGACCGGCTTCAGCGCGGCCAAAGCTTCCAGGGTCGTTTCCGGGCGGGGATGCTCATCCTTATCGACCACGATCTGCGGACCTTTTGCAGGCTTTGTCGTTACGGCAACGATCTCCTCCGCCAATTGGCCGCTCTTCATGGCCGCTGCCGCGCGTTGTTGGCTGCGATAGGCAAACGCGTCCTGGTCCGGGCGCGAAATCTTGAATTCCTGCGCGACGTTCTCGCCCGTCTCACCCATCGAGTCCGTTCCATAAAGCTGTTTCATCACGGGATTGACGAAGCGCCATCCCAGTGTGGTGTCCTCCAGCTTCATGGCGCGCGAGAAAGCCGCTTCCGCTTTGCCCATCACGAAAGGCGCGCGCGACATGCTCTCGACACCGCCGGCAATCATCAGCGCCGCCTCGCCTGTTTTAATCGCGCGGGCAGCGATGGAAACGGCGTCCAGACTGGAGCCGCAAAGCCGATTCACCGTACTGCCCGGGACGGTCTGCGGCAATCCCGCCAGCAGCAGCGCCATGCGCGCCACATTGCGATTGTCTTCGCCGGCCTGATTGGCGCAGCCCAGGATCACGTCATCGATTGCGCTCGGATCAAGGGAAGAGTTGCGATCGAGCAGCGCCTTGAGCGGAATGGCGGCGAGATCGTCGGTGCGGACACTCGCCAGCGCGCCGCCATAGCGCCCGAACGGTGTCCGGATTACGTCGCAGATGAAAGCATCAGACATTGCAAGTCCGTAGGAATTACTCTGTGCTTACGAGGCCACGAAACCATGATATCGGAGCTTGGCGCTTACACGCTGAGCGCTTCCCCACATAGCGACGGCTCGGTAGTCTCTCCTATGCCCGTGAAGCAAACTGCGCCTCGGCGAAGTCTGTCACCCGCTCCAGCGCGGCCTGCATCTCCGCGTGATATCTCTCCATCGCGGCATCGTCAGCATCGTGAGGGACGAAGATCTTCCGTGCGACGCACACCAGAATCCGCGAGAAGGGTTTGGGGATCAGCAGCTTGTCCCAGGTGTTTAACACCCACGCCTGCTGGACCGCGACATAAAACGCGGTGATCGGCGCGCCGCTGGTGCGCGCCAGCAGCACCGGGCCTTTCTTGGCGACAAAGCGCGGGCCGCGCGGCCCGTCGATGGTGAACGCAACCGCCTGGCTGTCGGCCAGCATTCGGCCCATTTCGAGCAGGGCGCGCTGGCCGCCACGGGTGCTCGATCCCCGCACCGGGACGAATCCAAAGCGCCGAATCACGCGCGCGATGAACTCGCCGTCGAGGCTCCGGCTGGTCATAACGGCGATACGCCGCCGGCGAAACAGCCACGCAGCCGGCAAGACGCAGCAATGCCAGAAAGCGAAGATGCCGGGGTAGATATGGTCGGGACTTTCAACCGCACCTTCCTCATAGCTGATCGTCATGCGCAAGGTGCAGCCGATCAAGGCCAGGAGTGCGGGAACGAGCCAAGACACGAGCGTGAGCTGTACGCGCTGCAGGAGACTGAAGCGGGGCGCAACGCGGGCTTCATCGGGCACATCGGAATTCTACAGCCTGCATGTCATGGCAAGAACAGGTGAGCCGCCGAGACAATCGATGACTTATACTTGCTTGAGGGTGTTGCCATGACGATTACCATCGAATTGTCTGACGAACAAGCCGCTGCCCTGAAGGCCCAAGCCGAAGAAGAGGGTCTGAGTGTGGAGGCCTGGCTGCAACGGGTTGCGGAAAGGTATGCTCAGCCTCGGCTGCCCGAAGCGCAGCCTGCGGACAATCGGCCGGCTTGGCAAATCGTCGCGGAGGCTATGCAGGACGTGCCGGAAGAGGTTTTGCAGCGCTTACCTACCGACGGCGCAAGCGAGCACGATCATTATCTCTACGGCTGGCCCAAGCGGAACCAGTGAAACCCCTCTTTGCTGACGCCTTCTATTGGATCGCACTGTACAGTCCCCGCGACGCGGCCCGGCGAAAAGTTCTAGAGTTTTCCAGGCAGCAAGCGGGGATGCTTATAGTCACCACAGACGAGGTCCTGACTGAATTCCTGAATTTCTTCGGCGCAGACTCGCAGTCAAGAATCAGAGCAGCCAAAACGGTGCAGACGATTCTAGGAGCAATAGATATCCGCGTAATGCCGCAAACGCGCGCGTCCTTCCTTGCGGGCCTGGAGCTTTACCGCGCCCGGCCCGACAAAGGCTACAGCCTGACCGACTGTATTTCAATGCAGACAATGCGGCGTGAGGGCATCAGTGAGGTTCTGACCAACGATCGCCACTTCCAGCAGGAAGGATTTCAGGCGCTATTTTGGCACTAAAGCTCGAAAAACACCTTATCCTGCGTACCGCAGCCAGCGCCGCAACTCGGGCCAGGTCGGTCGCTTGCCGTACATCAGAATCCCCACGCGATAGATGCGCGAGGCCAGCGCCAGCAGGCCGTAGATGGTGGCCAGCATAATGGCGATGCACAAGAAAATCTGCCAGAGCGGCGGCTGCTCGGTGACAATGCGCAGCAGCATGAGAATGGGCGCAAAGAATGGCACCATCGACAGCCAGAACGCCAGCGCCGAGTTGGGATGCTGGATCACGGCGTTCATCAGGACCACCCCGAGCACCAGCGGGATCAGCGCCGGCCACTGCATCTGCTGCGCCTCCTGGTCAGTATTGACCATGGATCCGATGGCCGCATACATCGCGCTGTAGAGCAGATAGCCCAGCAGGAAGAAGATGGCGAAAGCCACGATCGCCGCTGCCGGGATGTGGACCTCACCCAGGAACGATTTAGCCGCGACCAGCCCCGGAACCGAGAAAATCAGGGCGAAAACTACCCAGACCACGATCTGCGTCAGCCCTACGGCACCCACACCAACGATTTTCCCCGCCAGCAACTCCTTGGACGTGACCGTGGAGAGCAGGACCTCCAGAATGCGCGTGCTTTTCTCTTCAATCACCGAGCGCATTACCGCCAGACCATAGATGAGCACCACCATATACAGCAGCGTCACCATAGCGAAGGCGGTGAGAAACACGGCCGTACCGCTGGCGCCTTCGCGGCCCTTTTCAATGCGGATGGTATCCAGGGTGATGGGGGCCAAAAGTCGCATCGATTTCGGTTCCGCTCATTCCCTTTTGCGACAGGCGAAAACGGGCAATCCCGGTGCTAATCGCGTTGCGCAGCTCGCGCGCCTGGCCGAAGTCGGCGGCGTCCTTGGTGTTGTAGACCACCTTGTGTTCAGCCAGGGCAGCATCGGTGAGCCACAAAAAGCCGGTGATCCTGCCCGCGCTTACCTGCTGGCCCAAACGGGCGCGCTCGGCTTCGCTGGTGTCCGTGTCCACCTGGATGGAATACACGGTTGGCGGCCCTGCTTGTCCCAGTTCTGCAGGGTCGGCCTGGGTCTTGGCATTTCCCAGCTCATGGCCCACCACGCTGGCCAGTTTTGCGTTGCTGGCGACGATCACGATCTTGCGTTCGCCGCCGGTGTTCATCTGCGCCAGCTTCGCCGGAATAAGGACAACTCCGGCCATGATTGCCGGCATGAGCAGGGTGAAAATCAGGAACGAGCGGGAACGCACCCGCTCCAGGTATTCGCGCTTCACCAGCGTCCAGACGTTAGTCATGCTTGCCTACCTGGTCGATAAAAATTTCTTCCAAAGAAGGTTCCAGCAGCTCGAAGCGACTGATGCGCACCCGGTCGGCCGCCAGGCGCAGCAATTCTTGCGGATCGGCCTCGGGCCTCAACCGCACCTCCACGTAGTTGCCATAATTGTTGACGGCCTGCACCAGCGGGCAGTCGTCCAGGTGGGGATCGCTCTCGCACTCGATCTGCACATGGTTCTTGCCGTAACTCGCTTTGATCTTCTTCAAGTCGCCTTCCAGAATGGCGCGCCCATGATCGATGAGGCAGATGCCGTCGCACAGGCGTTCCGCCTGGGCCATGCTGTGGGTAGAGAAAAGGATGGTCTTGCCCGCCTTCTTCAACTCGATGAGCACGTCCTTCAGCATGACGGCATTGGCCGGATCGAGGCCGGAAAAAGGCTCATCCATGATGATGAGGTCGGGGCCATGCAGCAGGGTCGCGATGAATTGGACCTTCTGCTGCATTCCCTTGGAAAGCTCTTCCACCTTTTTGTGCGTCCACTCGGCAATCTGCAGGCGCTCGCACCATTCCACCGATCGGATGCGCGCCTCGCGCTCGGTCAGATGATGCAACCGCCCCAGCAGCACGAGATGATCCAGCACCTTCATGCGCTTGTACAGCCCGCGTTCTTCGGGCATGTAGCCGATACGGCGAAGCTGTTCGCGGTGAAACGGTTCGCCAAACACCCGCACCTGGCCGTCGTCCGGCATGGTGATGCCGATCATCATGCGGATGGTTGAAGTTTTGCCGGCGCCGTTCGGGCCGAGCAGCCCGTACACGCTACCCTCGCGAATGCTCATGTAAAGATGATCGACGGCAACAAACTGGTCGTAGGTTTTGCGGATGCCGCAGAGCTCTACGGCATTGGACGTGCGCTCACTCCGCGGTTGAAGGGCAATAACTTTGGTTTGGGCCACTGGATTCAACCTATTTCACGTAGTCCTCTTATCACGGCGATGCCTTGGGCGAACTGAGGGCAGTCCTTCAACCGGACCGACCAGGCGTTTGGCGCTCGCCGCATGCTGTAGGGGAATCCGCATCCTCTTGCAACGCGTGTTCGACGCGTAAGCGGACCGGCTTGAGTCGCAGAAAAGGGGGACAATCCGTGCTCGTAATCTCTCAAGGCACTATACCGCTGTCCCGTAATACCTGTCGAGGACAGACTAGAGGCTAAGGAAATTTCGCACGAGTTGTTTTCCCTGATCGGTCAAGACGCTTTCCGGGTGGAACTGCACGCCTTCGACGGGGAACGTCCTGTGGCGCAGCCCCATAATGACGCGCGTTCCATCCCGGTCCCGGCAGGTGGCGGAGATCTCCAACTCGTCCGGAAGACTCTTTTCTTCCACGATAAGGGAGTGGTAACGCGTCGCGGTTATCGGCGAAGGAATATTACGAAAGACGGTCTTACCGTCATGCTCGACCGAACTGGTTTTGCCGTGCATCAGGTTGGCCGCGCGCACGACCTTCCCGCCAAAGGCCTCGCCGATGGCCTGATGCCCGAGGCAAACCCCCAATATGGGCATTTGCCCGGCGAAGCGGCGAATTACGTCGAGGCTGATTCCCGCTTCATGCGGAGTGCATGGGCCGGGGGAGATGACGATGCGCTCGGGACGCAGCGCTTCGATCTCGTCGAGGCTGATTTCGTTATTGCGATGGACGGCTACCTCGTTTCCCAGCTCGCCGATGTACTGGACGAGGTTGTAGGTGAAGGAGTCGTAATTGTCGATGACCAGAATCATGCCAGGGCCAGCGCCTCACGCGCAGCGGCAATGGTATCGTCAATGTCGCCGTTGGTATGAGCAGTGCTGAGAAACGCCGCCTCGAATTGCGACGGCGGAAGCCAGACTCCCGCATTCATCATGGCGCCGTGAAAGCGTCCGAACTTGGCTGTGTCGCAAGTGGCCGCGCTCTCCCAATCCGTAACCTGGCGGTTGGTGAAGAAGAACGTGAACATCGAGCCGACGCGATTGGCGGTCATAGCGATCCCTGATTCTGCGGCGGCCTGCAGAACGCCGGCGACGAGCTTCCCGCTCATCTCGTCGAGCTGCCGGTAGAACTGCTCGCGATTGGACTTCAACTGGCACAGCGTCGCAATGCCGGCGGCCATAGCCAGCGGATTGCCGCTGAGCGTTCCCGCCTGATACACCGGGCCGACCGGAGCGATCATGTCCATGAGCTTCGCCGGGCCGCCGTAAGCGCCGACGGGCAGTCCTCCGCCGATAATCTTGCCCAGCGTGGTGAGATCGGGCTTGACGTTATATAGCTCGGAGGCACCGCCGAAGGCGAGGCGAAATCCGGTCATCACCTCGTCGAAGATGAGCAACGCGCCGTCGCGCTCGGTGATGATACGCAGCGCCTGCAAATATCCAGGCGTCGGCGGCACGCATCCCATGTTGCCGACCACCGGCTCGACGATCACGCAGGCGATCTGCCCCTTGAACTTGTCGAACGCCGCCTGCACAGCAGGGACATTGTTGTAGGGCAGCGCCAGGGTGAATTCGACAAACTCCTCCGGCACGCCCGCCGAGCCCGGAATGCCGAGCGTCGCCACGCCGGAGCCGGCCTTCACCAGCAGCGCGTCGCTGTGGCCGTGGTAGCAGCCTTCAAACTTCACGATCATCTTGCGGCCGGTCGCCGCGCGAGCTAGCCGGATCGCTGACATCGTCGCCTCGGTGCCCGAGCTGACGAAGCGCACCTTCTCGATCGCCGGGAAGGCCTCGATCACTAGCTCAGCGAGATCGGCTTCGGATGGCGTGGATGCGCCGAAGCTGGTGCCCTTGCAAGCCGCCTGAATGACTGCTTCGACCACGTCGGGATCGGCGTGCCCCAGGATCAGCGGGCCCCACGAGCCGACGTAGTCGATATAGCGATTGCCGTCGGCATCCCAGACATGCGCGCCCTCGCCGCGGACAAGGAACGGCGGCTCGCTGCCCACCGACCGGAAGGCGCGGACCGGCGAGTTGACCCCGCCAGGGATAAGCTGCTCGGCTCGTTTGTGCAGAGCGCGAGATTGGTCGAGAGTGCGGGCCATGCTTTGTTCGGCTTTCGTCTCCTTTTGGTCCACCCGTTCGACTTTTGGATGCGAACACAGAAGTCTATCAGGGACCGTGAGGGAGATAAATGAAGAGCACCACAGGACCAAGTCGTCGTGGAATACCCGCTGGTCTTCCCCGATATTAACATTTGACGTTAGTAACGGAACATATTACCATTCCCAGTGTGATCAGAAGCTTCGCCGATTCGCGAACGGAGGAGTTTTACATAGAAGGGAGCAGCAAAGCTGTTCCTGTCAGTATTCGCGCAGCGGCGAGGCGAAAGCTTTTTCAGCTAGAGCTCGCCCGCACTCTTGGCGATTTAGCTTCGCCTCCGGGGAATCGTCTGGAAGCTCTCAGGGGCGATCGCGAGGGACAATACAGCATTCGGATTAACGACCGTTACCGCCTCTGTTTTCATTTCCAACACGGTGATGCTTACGGAGTAGAGATCGTCGATTACCACTGATGCCCAGGGGCTTGAACGACATTGCACGAAAGGAGTCAAACGACCATGATCGACCAGCTTGGGAAAGGACGCCGCAGCAAGAAGCAAAGAACCTGGACGATTCACCCCGGAGAGATACTGCGCGAGGAGTATCTGAAGCCGCTGCGCATGACGTCCTATCGGCTGGCGCGCGAGCTTCACGTTCCGGTTCCGCGCATCAACGACATTGTCCTGGAGAAAAGAGGCATCAGTGCCGATACGGCGGTGCGACTGGGCAAGTTCTTCGGAACGTCAGAGGCTTTTTGGCTGGGAATGCAGTCCGATTACGATGCGCATCAGGCCAGAAAGAAACTGCGGAAGGAGTTGGCCGGGATAGTTCGATTCAATCCAAACAGGGAGACAGCGGCCTAGTCCTGCGCTTTCGATTCATCGCTGGTTGCCGCTCACATCGTGGATCCAGTTCATGACCTCAGCCTCGTCGGGCGAGTGGGCGACCAGCCGCGACTGCCTACGGGCTTCCGCGGTGAATCTTCCGCGCCAAACACGCAGCATACAGCCCCGTATGAACTCGCGGAGAACCTCTGCCATCGGGAAGCTTGTTTTCGGCCATTGAGCGCGATTCTAGCAGGCGTTAGGGTGAGAACGTGCCGTCCCTCCGTCGCCGCTCACCGTTGTTGGCCGTTCAGCGTCCAACCCTTAGCCCGGAACTGCCTTTCTGCGCCGATTTCCTGGAACATTCCCGGCAATCGGGGCATCGAACTGGGATAGAATAGGAGAGACCTGCGGGCAGCATCCCTCCCATTAGCGAATTGCACATGTCGAAGACCACCAAGCTTACTGTTATCGTCCTGTCGTTTCTTGTCGCCTCGTTCGTCGTGCTCGGCCAATTCGGAGTTAGAGCCGCCGATAACACCAGCGACGACGGCTCCTACCGCCAGCTCGGCGTTTATAGCGAGGTGCTGTCGCGCATCCGCACCGAGTATGTCGAGGAGCCGAACATCTCTGCCGTGACCAACGGCGCGCTGCATGGGCTGCTCGAATCGCTGGACGCCAACTCCAGCTATCTCGACCCGACCGAGTTTAAGGAGTACAAGGCGCGTAAGGAAGGCAAGGCCGATATTGGCGCGGCCATCTCCAAGCGCTACGGCTACGCGGCGGTGATCTCGGTCATCCCGGGCGGTCCGGCCGATAAGGCGGACATCGCCAGCGGCGACATCCTGGAGGCGATCGAGGGCAAGTCCACGCGCGATATGTCGCTGGCGGAGATCGACGGCCGGCTCACGGGCGCTCCGGGATCCGTGGTCAACGTTTCTGTGGTGCGTCCGCGGCGGGCGACACCGGTAAAATCGGCGGTCACGCTGGCTATCGTCGCCGATCCGCCCATCACGGACAAGATGATGCCGGACGGCATCGGCTATATCAAAGTTGACGACTTCCCCAAAGGGCGCGCCCAGGAGATTGCTAACAAGCTGAAAGCGCTGCAAAAGGATGGGGCCAAGAAGATCGTCCTCGACCTGCGCAACTCCGGTGACGGCCAGGAGGACGAAGGCGTCGCGACCGCCAACCTCTTCCTGAACCACGGCACCATCACTTATTTGCAAGGGCAGAAATATCCCAAGCAGACCTTCAACGCCGATCCGCAGAAGGCGGTTGCGAGCAACCTGCCGCTGGTGGTGCTGGTGAACCGCGGAACCGCGGGTCCGGCGGAAATTGTCGCTGCCGCCATCATGGAGAACGCACGCGGCGATGTGGTGGGCGATAAAACATTCGGTTCCGGCTCGGTCCAGAAAGTAATCGATATGCCCGATGGGGCCGCCCTGATTCTGTCGGTCGCAAAATACTACTCGCCCTCGGGCAAGGCATTGCAGGATACGGCGGTCACGCCCAACATCCTGGTCGCCGATAACAACGACGACTTCATCGCGCCCGACGAGGACGAGAACGCCGAAGACCAGGCGCAGGAAGAGCGCAACAAGGCCAATCAGCCTGACGATCAGCTCAACAAAGCCATCGAGGTGCTGAAGACGCAGAACACGAAAGCCTAAGGGCGTTTTTTCATAAGAGAAGGCAACGGGCACGAGGAATGCTTCGTGCCCTTCGTTTTTGCGATCAACGCTGCGGGACTCCGACCCTCCCAGAGAGCCGGATATAATGAGCCGCGTTCTCCCTGAAGGTGACGGCGGTTGGCGAAGCGAAGGAAAACAGCGGCGAAGGGATCCAGCACGATCACCGCCGCATCCGCCAAACGAGCGTCGCGGGTTCGTCTGCTCTATCTCCTGCTACTCCTTCTCGCTACTTTCATCACGTACAGTCCCGCCAGAAGCTACCCCTTCACCAACTTCGATGACGATACCTATGTAACCGGGAATCCGCACGTGCAGGACGGGCTTAACCCGGCGACGGTCGCCTGGGCGTTCACCACCTACTACGCATCGAATTGGCATCCGCTGACCTGGCTCTCGCATGCGCTCGACAGCGACATGTTCGGCGCCGATCCGGCCGGCCCGCACGAGATCAATCTGCTCTTTCACATCGCCAACGTGCTGCTGCTCTTCTGGCTGTTGGAGAAAGCGACCGGCTGCCCCGGGCCGCAGTGCCTTGGTGGCAGGTCTGTTTGCACTGCATCCGATCAACGTGGAGACGGTCGCCTGGGTCGCAGAGCGCAAGAACCTGCTGAGCATGTTTTTTCTGCTGCTGGCGCTGGCTGCTTATCGCCGCTATGTGGCGCAGCCCCGAGTGGGCCGGTATGTGTTGGTTTGTTTACTGTTCGTCCTGGGATTGATGGCCAAGCCGCAGGTGATTACGCTGCCGTTCCTGCTATTGCTTTGGGACTATTGGCCGCTGGAGCGATTCGCTTTTCGCTATTCACCGTTCGCTTTTGGCCAGAGTCGCACGGACGAAACCTCTGGCGAAAAGCGAATAGCGAATAGCGAACTGCGATTCTTGCTTCTGGAGAAGCTTCCGCTGCTTGCCATCAGCGCCGCCAGCGCTGTCATAACCCTGAAGGCTCAACAGGCCGGACATGCGGTGCGATCGTTGACGCAATATCCGTTCTCGCTTCGGCTGGAGAACGCGGTCATGTCGTACGCGCGCTATGTTGCCAAGGCGATCTGGCCATCGTCGCTTGCCGTCTTGTATCCCTTCCCACGAACTTCGCCAGCGATATGGCAACTGCTAACTGCGATGCTCGTGTTGATGGCTATCACCGGCATCGTGATCGCAGCGCGGAAGCGCCGATATCTCACCGTCGGCTGGCTGTGGTTCCTGGGATCTCTGGTGCCGATGATCGGGCTGGTGCAAGTCGGCGAGCAAGCCATGGCCGACCGTTACGCCTATTTGTCGTTCATCGGTCTGTTCGTGATGTTCGCATGGGGCGTGGCCGACCTTGCGGCGGCGCGTCAGGTTTCTCCGGCGTGGGCGAAGGCCATGAGCGTGGCGCTGCTCTTGGTTCTCGCGGCGGTCACGCGCCATCAGCTTACGTATTGGCGGGACAATGTCAGCCTGTGGTCCCACGCGGCGGAGGCTACGACCGGAAACTATGTCGCCGAGGACAACCTGGGTGTGGCCCTGTTTGAAGGCCACGACTTGGAACCGGCGATGATGCATTTCCGTCGCGCGCTGGAGATCGACCCGCACAACGGACTCGGTCATCTAGGGATAGCCGGCTACGAGCAACAGAACCACCATTGGCCGCAAGCCATTGCAGCCTACAAGCTGGGCATCAGCGAAGTCACTGAGGTGGCCATACTGGCACGGGCGTATAACAACCTCGGCTACGTTTACCTGTACGTGGGAGACCAGGCCAACGCGCGCGACAGCTTCCAGCGCGCCGTGCAGCTTTCTCCTGACCTGGAACGGTCGTGGCAGGGATTGGGAGCGGCGGCGCAAAACTCGGGCGACCTCGCCGCCGCCGTACAGTTCTACGAGCGCGCCGATGAAATTCGGCCCTCGAGCCTGGGATATGTGCTGCTGGCGCGTGCGCTGGACCGCAGCGGCCGTGACCAGGAAGCAGCGATGGCGTCTCAGACGGCGCGACACCTCCCCGGCTTCGCCGATGCGCAGCGTGAAGCCAACGGACTAGTAGGACGCTGAAAGAAGAATGTAAGCATGAAACGAGGCATTGGACTGGGTGGGATTTTCTTCAAGGCGCGCGATCCGCAAGTGCTCTACGAGCGGTATCGCTAACACCTCGGCATCGAGAGCGCTGCCGGCGGGCGCCACGTGGCGCGGCGTCGATCAGCCGGAAATTCCCTTTAGCGTCTTAGCGATCTTTTCCGGCGACACCAACTACTTCGGGTCGGGCCCGTTGCCGTTCATGATCAACTTCCGCGTCGATAATCTGCGCGAGCTGCTTAAGGCTTTGCTGGACGAGGGCGTACAGGTGGATGAAAAAGTCGAAGAGCACGATTACGGAAAGTTTGGCTGGATCACCGATCCGGAGGGAAACCGGCTGGAGCTGTGGGAGCCGCCGAAGAGCAGCTAGGCAGAATCACTGGTGCTATGGCGATATTTCGCCAACTACTCATTTGTTGTTGACGTTCTCTATAAAATAGAGTACTCTCCATTTATGATTGGGGCACAGTGATTTCCCTTGCTGTCGTCTTCTGCCCCAGGAGTTGCTGATGAAAACCGCGATTTCGCTTTTCCGCCCCACAACGCTTCTAACAGCAGTATGCACGCTTTTGTTCGGTCTCACACTCGTCGCGCAACAACCCGTTTCGAGCAGTGTCGAGGCGCAGCTCGAGGCCATGAGAAAACTATCGTTTCTGTCCGGTCACTGGTCCGGGCCCGTCACCATCGTCCGCGGGACGGGCGAACCGCTTCATCTCACCCAAACGGAAAATGTGGAGTATAAGCTCGACGGCCTCGTGCTGCTCGTTGAGGGCAGAAGTACCTCTGCCAGCGGCAAGGTGATGTTCAGCGCCTTGGCCACGATTGCGTACGACGACACATCCCGCAGTTATCGCTTCCGTGCCTACAACGATGGCCACTACCTCGACACGGAGCTTTCGGTGCTGGACCACGGCTTTTCCTGGGGCTTTACGTCGGGTCTGGCACACATTGTGAATCACATGCAGTTGACCGCCAAAGGTGAGTGGAACGAATTCACAGAGGTGACAGTTGGCAGCGCTGCGCCGCATCGCAGTGTTGAAATGTTGCTTCAACAGCAGCCGTGAGAAAAGGAAAAATACCATGCTGGACGACACCACCGAACAGGATTTGAAGGAGAGGTTGAGCATCATCGAGCGGATGATCGCCGAGGGCCGACGCACCACGGAGAGTTGGGGATGGACATTCGTCCTGTGGGGCGTTGCTTTTTATCTCGCCCTCGCGTGGTCAGCGTGGGGTCGCAGCCCGTGGGCTTGGCCGGCCACTATGTTGATCGCGGTGATTGTAACGGTGGTTGGCGCTTCCTCGAAGGCCACCAATCATCCGCAGACGACGCTTGCTCGGGCCATCGCTTCTATCTGGATCGCCCTCGGAATTTCGATGTTTCTGCTCTTCTTGGCTCTCGGCCTGAGTGGAAGGTTGACCGATCAGCATCTGTTTGTGGCCGTGATATCGGCCATTCTTGGCATGGCCAACGGAGCCTCTGGCCTCATTCTGCGGTGGAAGATCCAGTTAGCGTGCGCGGGCGTGTGGTGGGTAACGGCGGTGGCTTCCTGCTTTGGCAGCGATGTGCAGAGTATCAGCGTGTTTCTGGTCGCTATCTTTCTATGCCAGATCGTGTTCGGCATCTACGGCATGACCGCTGAAGTGCAAGTGCGCAAACGGCGCGGTTTAACCCATGCCTGAGTTGCCCGAGCTCGATCCCGTGGTTCACGGCAGGCTGCGCCTAGCCCTGCTTTCGCTGCTCAGCGGCGTCGAACAGGCTGAGTTTACTTGGCTGCGCGCTAAGACTCAGGCCACGGACGGCAACCTGGGCGCCCAGTTGCTCAAGCTCGAGAAAGCCGGATACGTGACCATCAAGAAGAAGTTCGTGTTGCGCAAGCCGCAGACCGTCTATCGCATTACGGAAACTGGTCGCCAGGCTCTCGCCGCATACGTCCAGGCGCTGAAACAGTTACTCGGTTCAGCTGTCGATGCGTAGGCGCGCTTCGTGCTGAGGCCTGCGTGGCAATCGTCGCCCGGCGCCCTGGAGGACCAACCCAAGGGCTTTCGAGATGTCTTCTTTCCACAAGATCAGGAATCCGCCTGCTCCTTTGCCTTTTCCATGCCCCGATCGATGGGATGTCTTTGACGCGACAACCGGCGAATTGAACACAGGCCCGCACGTATCAAGTGTTGTTACCAGGCCATTGCACTCAAAATACCCAACCGTTACGACCGTAATCGAGGACCCCCGTTCGGAGATGGTGCCGGACTCTGGCGTAATCTCCCACCTACTCCCCAACCACAGACACGTAGAGGGCCTGAGATTGGAATCCTTACCATGAAGGACAAGGGGACCGGAGAGAATTACAGATCTCGAGATGCGTCACAGCGCTGACTAACGGCTGTCGCGCGAAAAATCCTAAGCCCTGGCGCTGACCCCATTTCCGTCACCGCGAGGCAGCTTGTGCTCGTACCGCCGTCTCGCGCTCCAGTTCTGCTAACGCCCCCAAAGGAAATACAGGCTCGTCCTTAATCGATTCCATGACAATGCTGGTGTGGGTGTGGAGGACGGAGGGAATCGTATGCAAGCGGTCCTGTAGCCAACGCGAAAGGCTATTCATGTCGGTTGCGTGGATTCGCAACAGGTAATCATAGCTGCCGGTGAGGCGATAACATCCGCGAATATTCGGCATCTTTTGGATTGCTGCCGTGAATTTCGCCGCCAGCTCGGGCGAATGCCGGACGCGGACACTGACAAACGCGGTTACGTCCAGGCCAATAGCCCTGGGATCCAGGGCGGCGTAGTAGTTTGCGATAATCCCTTCCGTCTCCAGACGTCGCAACCGGCGCGAGCACGGCGTGGGCGAAAGACCCACCTTGTCCGCCAGCTCCAACACCGGAATCCGCCCATCGGTTTGCAAGATCTCCAGCATGCGAAAGTCAATCTCATCCAGTTTCATCACTGTGTCCTCCCATCAAGCGGGAACATCGCCCGCCAAAAGCAAGCTACCAAATCCCCGCAATCTTAGTAGACGCACTTCAGAAGGTGAAGCAGGAAATCCCTATTTTGTGGCGTTGCCGTAGGCAAAAGCCCTAATAGCCCTGGTCTATTCCAGCAACTTTGCAGACATTCTCTAACGAACGTTCGATAGTATTGGCTCCTCGCAGAAGAACGCTTTACGCGAGTGAAGTACGGGCTGCGACCATTCCCCAACTCCGAAGGAGAAGAGAAACTATGAAGTACGCATTTCGGAAGAGCTTGATTTTCGGCCTGGCCCTCGCGATGAGCGCGATGCTGTGCGCGGTAAATGCTACGGCCGGTAACACCACCATTCTCTACACCAGTCTGAGCCCCCAGGGCCAGTGGTCCCCGACCAACGGCTTGTTCGTTAACGGCAGCAGCTACGGTAATCAGGCGATCGGCGAACAGTTCACCATCACCGGCACGGCTGCGCTGGTAAATGTTCAGCTCCCCTTAAGCACATTTGAATCGCAGAACAACAATCCCGTGAGCGTGTACCTGGAAAGCGGTACGGGTGGAGATGGCGGACTTCCTGAGACCATCATCACCGAGCTGACGCAGGTGGGCTCCATTCCATCGCAGCCGGGCCTGGTTAGCTTCACCTGCAGCCAAAACTGCACCCTGCGGCCCAATACCCCTTACTGGATCGTGGCCGTGCAGAGCGATCCTAATTCGCAGGACGTATGGTGGTGGGCCTATGGAAACCCGCACGGCTACGGCGCACAGAATATCCTCGGTAGCCCGACCGGACCGTGGGACGGAACTTATGGGACAGTTTCAGGGTTCCAGGTAAACGGGGTGTATACCTGCGCCAACTGTAATCAACAGTAAGACCAGAAACAACGAGGAGCGTTCTCCGGCAGGCTGGAGAACGCCACCTCATTGCCGAGTGTGGAACCGCTCATAGTTGGCGTTATCACAACCAACGGGTTGCTCGGAAGAATATCCCGACGCCGCTCGCTGATGAGCTTGGCTGGGACACCTTATTTCCAGATAGGAAACTGGAGAGACGAACTACGCGTTGCTCGCACCGCCCTCGCCCGACGAAGCCATCGGGGCCGGCGGCGGCGCGGTATGCTCCTCGACGTAGTTGTTCACCATGTCCTTCAACTCCTTGCTGGGCTTGAAGAACGGGATCTTCTTGGCAGGCACCTCGACCCGGTCGCCGGTCTTGGGGTTACGCCCCACGCGCGGCTTGCGCTGACGCGTGCGGAAGCTGCCAAACCCGCGTATCTCAATCTTGTCGCCGGCGCGCAGGGAGCGCACCACGCTCTCGAAGATGGTCTCGACGATGAATTCGCTATCTTTGCGCGTGAGCTCGGTCAAGCGGGAAACTTCGTCGATCAAGTCTGCCTTGGTCATCTCGCACGCCCCTGGGTTACGGACCAGTCACCTGACCCGCGCGACAGCACACGGTCAGGCACCTCGAACCAGCTTACCAGTACAACGGATACTCTCAAATCGGATAATGCTTGGCAAGTGCCACTTAAGGAGGATTTTATTCCCAGCCTGACAATCGTCTCTAGCCCAGGAATGGCACCTCGCCTCCACGAGCGTGGCGTCGTGTCGCCACCAAATCGGGCCGCTCCGGCTCTCGCAACCCATGGGTGCTATTTCCAAAGATAGTAAAAGCCTACATTGGTTTGCAGTGCCTTTGCCGGATCCGGCAGGTATTCGGAGACGTCGCCAAACAGCAGATCGAGCAGGCTTTGCCGGCGCTTCTCGGGACGCACGATAGAAGGCTCCCCCTTAATGCCGACGTATTTCGCGGTGTCCTCGATAGCGGTGCGGAAGTCTCCGATCTGGTCCACCAATTTCAGCGGCATAGCTTCCTGCCCGGTCCAAACTTTGCCGTTCGCCAGCGCGCGCACGTCATCGTCTTTCATCTTGCGGCCCACGGCAACGCTGTGGATGAACTGCGTGTGCATGTTATCGATCAGGCCCTGCAGGTAGGCGCGTTCCTCCGGCGTCATCGGGCGAGTGGGTGAACCGGTGTCCTTGAACTCGCCGGCCTTGAGGGTGATCGCCTTCAGCTTGGCCCATTTGATCAACTCTTCGTAGTTGTACCATTCGGCAATCACGCCGATCGATCCGACGATGCTGGCATTGTCGGCGAAAATCTTATTGGTGGCCGACGCCACGTAGTATGCGCCGCTGGCGCCCACTGTCTCGATCGAGGCCACAATGCGCTTCTTCTTCTCATTGCGTATGCGCAGCACCTCGCGGTAGATCTCCTCCGACGCGGCCGCCCCTCCGCCCGGTGAATTCACGTGCAGCACGATTGCCTTGATGGTGCTGTCGTCAGCAAACTTGCGCAGTTGTTCGACTGTATCCTTGGGAGAAAGAATCACTCCCTCCAGATCGACCACGCCGATCCTGTCGCCAAACCCGGAGAAGCCATCCTGCTGCTCTGTGCGCAGCGACAGGAAAAGTGTCGCGGAGATACCGACCACCAGGAGCGCAAGCACGCCTCCGCCCAGCAGGATCCAGAGGAACATTCGGGCGCGCGGCTGGTCGGGCATAGGGAAGCTGCAAGTTTAGCAGAAGGCAGGTAGCCAGACCGCGATGGACGACGAAGCTGCCCGGACCGGGCATCGCAGCCCAAATCAGAGGATTGTCATCGCCCTTGGGAAAATTCTGATCGAGCCTGGTTTTGAAAGGGACGGTCTTCAGACCGTCCGTAAATTCGGCCCTTTCGATTGCGGCCGCTGAGGGACCTAACCAGACAGTCCCTAGTGGAATATCGACGCGAAAAATGTCCCCAGTTTGCTGAAGAAGCCATGCGATTCTTTCCTGGCTGTCTGTGTCTCCGGCGCGGGTTGCTTTTTCGGGTTCGGCGGAGGCAGCACCGTCGGCTCAAGCTGCACAAGCTTGTTGTTCTCCAGTCGGAGCACGGCGACATTGGGGCTCAGATCGAGCGCGGGGTCATTGCCGTGGAAAATGAATGGCGCCTCGACCGCCAGGTGTTGCTCCGGCGGAGGAGGCGGCAACGGTGGCGCGGCGGCCAAAACTGGAGCGGGATTCGGCTGCGCAGAAGCTACCGTTCCCGTAGACTTCGGCGCTGACGTTGAAGCGGGGGCCGGCGCATGCGCCACCTGCGTCGGCACCGACCTCAAACATCCGCAGTTTTGCCGAGAACGGCTGGCCTCGTTCAGATGCCCGCCTTTGAAGACGACCGCTTCGTCGGGCTTCACCTGATATGTGGCATCGCCCATCATTTCAGAAATGGTGATCGCGGACACGTTCCATGGCAACGACTGCACGCAGGTGTCGCCCTGGGGCGTTACCTGCACTGCAATATGAACCGTCCCGGGACCGGGCAATATGAGCCGCAGGTCAGGGGTGAGCAGGGTGTCCGCTTCGGTGCCCAGCGGATAATTCAGTTCCAGGTTACCGGTGTTAAGGCTGTACAGCAGCTGGCGTCCGCTTTGCGAAGCGGTGACGGAAAGTTTGGTACCTTCACAAACCAGCACACTGCCGCCGCGCTCCAGCTTGAGCGTGGCCGCTTGCGCGCCGGCCTGTATCGAGGAGCCGCTGAGCACGCTCGTACCCGAGCCGGCCAGGATTACCGAGCCTTTGACGCTGGCGTCCGTGGCATAGAGTTGTCCGACGGCCTGCTGCGCGGGTAGCGCGACCGGCAACAGCACGAGGAAAAGCGCAGCAAAGGCGAGGCGATGGACAGACGACAGCATCAGGACAGGCGCCCAGGCAGGCACCAGCTTTGACGATAACACCGAAGCGGGCCGCCCACAAAACGAGGGACTAATGTACCAGCGCCAGCCGCTCCTGTTTGTCGGTTCTTGCTTCGCGAACGGCGAGCAGGTCGAGCGCCTTCTGCGCAATGTGTTCGGCGCTGACTTCGAACTCCTTGATCAGCTCCCATGGCGCGCCCGAGTCGCCGAAGCGGTCTTTCACTCCGATGGTGCCGGTGATCACTGGCACTCCGAACAACTCCGGGCTCTCGGTGATCGCACCACTCACACGCCAAGCGAGTGCGCCAATTTGGTGCTCCTCGGCGGTCACGATAACGCCGGTTTCTTTGGCCGCGCGGACGATCGTCGCCTCGTCGATGGGCTTCATCGTGTGCATATTAACCACGCGAGTCTCGTAGCCGAACTCGCGCTTCAAGATCCACGCCGCACGCATGGCCTCGGGCACCATCGGCCCGCACGCGATAATGCTGAGGTCCTCGTGCTCGTTGTAGTACTCGGTTGCCAGCACCGTTCTGAAGGCGTCGATCATCTCCGGCGCCTCGTCGCGCAAGCGAATTACGTTCGCCACGCCAAACACAAACGGCGTCTCTTCGCGCGTGACGATCGGCGTGGCCTCGCGCGCGAAGCGGATGTACTTCGGCCCGACGTGTTCCAGCAGCAGGTAATCGGTGGCTTTGCGCGTCTCGATGGCATCGCAGGGTACGACCACCGACATGTTGGGCAAGCCGCACATCGCGAACAAATCTTCCAGCGCCTGATGAGTTGCGCCATCCGGCCCGACCGAGACGCCGCCGTGCGCTCCCGCGATCATCACGTTAAAGTTGCCGTAGCAGATGGAGACGCGGATCTGATCGAGATTCCGCGCCGCTGCAAACGTCGCGTACGTCCCGAAGACCGGCAGCTTGCCGTCGCGCGCCAGCCCCACCGCCGCCGCAGTGGCCGACTGCTCGGCAATTCCCATGCTGATCCAGCGCTGCTTGCGCTCGGGGTTCGCGGCATAGAAGTCGCTGATGGTGATGGAACCCGAGATGTCGAGGCCCAGGCAAACCACGCGCTCGTCATCGCCATTGTTTTTCAGCGACACCCCGAAGCCCTTGCGGGTAGGCTCCATCTTCACCCGCATCTGCGCGACGCTGTTCCACCAATAGTCGCGCGAGAAGCTCGGCATCTTGGCCGCAAGCTTATCTTCAACCTCAGCCTGATACTCCTTGGCCTTGTTCAGAAGGGCATCATAAGCAATCACGTTCTTCAGGCCAAGTTCGTCGAGCCCCTTCAACAGCTCGTCATGGCTGGGCGCCTTGCCGTGCCAGCCGGCGACGTTCTCCATGAAGCTGACGCCCTTGCCCTTCACGGTGTTCGCGATGATCACCGTGGGCTTGCCGAGCACGGGCACGCTCTTCGCCTTCTGCAGCGCCGCTACGACCTGCGGCATGTCGTGCCCGTCAACTTCGATGACCTCCCAGCCGAAGCTGCGATAGCGCTCGTCCAGCGGCTCGACGTTCATCACGTCTTTCACCCAGCCATCGATCTGCAGCCGGTTGCGGTCGATGATGCCGACCAGGTTGTCGAGCTTGTAATGCGACGCTTCCATCACCGCTTCCCAGATGCTGCCTTCCTGCTGCTCGCCGTCGCCCATGATGCAGAAGATGGCGTGCTCGTCGTGGTCGAGCTTGCCCGCCAGCGCCATGCCAACAGCAATGCCGAGCCCTTGGCCGAGGGAGCCGCTCGACACTTCAACGCCCGGCAGCTTCAGCCGGTGCGGATGCCCCTGGAATGGCGAATAGAGCTTGCGCAACGTGACCACGTCTTCGATGGGAAAGTATCCGGCGAACGCCAAGCCGAGATACAAGGCCGGCGCCTTGTGTCCTGCCGACCATACAATGCGGTCGCGATGCGGCCACTCGGGATTGTTGGGGTCGTGCTTGGCAGACCTTGAGGTAAAGGGCCGCGACGATATCCATGATGGAGAGCGTCCCGCCCGCGTGTCCCGATCCGGCGGCGCACAGCGCTACCAGATCGTAGCCGCGCATCAGGCGGGAAGCATCTTCCAGTTCTTCGATGGAGAAATCGCGCACCACGGCTTTGGAGAAGGCGTTGACGAGAGGCATGGAAACCCCAGAAATTAGCAACTAGCGACCAGCCAAAGCGAATTGGCCAGTCTGCTGTGGCTTGGAAAATGCCAAGTTGCTACTGCTGATTCAGACCCCGATAGCTAAGGCTAGTAGGGCACGAACATTGGGTCTGTGAAGCAGGTCACGAGGGGGCGTGACCGATGCGGCTTCGTTTGACTCTTCGCCTTATCTCACTATAGAGTATATAGAGAGTAGGAGGTTTTATGCCCAAAACGGAGTCGAAGAGCGCGGCCCAGCCGCAACTGCACGAAGCCAGCGATCCAGTTTTGTCGATGTTGGGAGTGGGAAAGAAGTTGTGGGAAGACGAGCCGGGAGATCGTTTTGTCGACCGCCTTCGTACGGAGGACCTTCCGGCGCCGTTCAAGGGCCGATCGGGGGCCGCGGCGGAAGACGCGCCGGAATCGGTTTGGCAGCGAATCAAGACCCATCAAGGAGAGGAGTTTCGGACCGCAACGCAGCTGCCGTTCACCTATGAGGTCGAGGGGGCCGGGATATGGTTCTTTCGCGATGGGCGGCGCATCAACCGCAAGTTGTCACGAACCCAAGTTGACCTGGCCATTGCCCGCTGTCCGCTTACCAGCACAACCGAAATCAAAGACCTCATCGACTACTCCTACTTGTTCGCCCTGTTGATGGATAAGCGAATTCGTGGCGATGCCTGGTAACACTATGGCCCGAGTCTTTTGGGATACCAATCTCTTCATCTACTTGTTTGAGCACAACCCGCAATGGTCGGGCCGGGTAATCGAGTTCCGCCAGCGCATGGTAGCGCGCGGAGACGAACTGCTGACCAGCTACCTGACTCTCGGAGAGGCGGTAACCAAACCCAGAGAGATGGGCAATTCTGTCCTTGAGAAGAGTTACCTCAACTTCTTTGTCAACGGACCCATCGAATTGATTGCGTTTGAATTAGAGGCCGCGAAGCGGTATGCAGAAATTCGCTCTCGCGAGCAGATTCGACCGGCGGACGCTATTCAACTTGCCTGCGCCGCTGCTGCTGGGACCGATCTCTTTGTCACTAATGACAACCGCCTCTCAGTCATGGCGGTGCCGGGCATAACATTTATCACTGGAATTGAACGGATGCCCTACTGATCGGCGTGCTGGAGGCGCGGGGCGGAATCGAACCGCCGATAGAGGTTTTGCAGACCTCGGCCTTACCACTTGGCGACCGCGCCGCCTATCAACCCCAGCAAGCCCCGCCGCGGCGGGCGGCGCATACCGGGGCCCCTTAGCGAAAAACCCTCGCCAAAGCTGCGAGGGCGGCAAAATCTGGAGCGGGAGACAGGATTTGAACCCGCGACTTCTACCTTGGCAAGTCTGTACTCACCAACCCCATCAACAACTTACACGGCACGGGTCTTCGAGTCAAGTTGTTGAAAATACGGCTCGCGCACAATAAGACCTCATCCATTGTGCGCGAGCTGTGCTGGAGAGACAAGCGGTCCTCCACCCTAAAACAGGAAGGCGGTAGACTGTACATCCGTCGCCTTCATTGCCGACATTGCTCACAGCGCCACGACCGATTCGGACCGCTACAATGTTGGTAAGCTGTGGCTCGGTGATCAGCTCGGATCGACGTGAGCAGCATGTCGGCAGAACCGTTCAGCTAACGACTTCATCGACCTTCTGTCCAGAACCATCTTGTCCCATTTTCGTGTCGAAACCCACGATGGTTGCGGAAACGGCCTAGTCCAAGAAGATCAGCCGTCTGCTGCCACCATGCATCGGTTCACCTTACAGCAATCCCTGCAAGCCGGCGAACGCGCGCCGGCCGCGCAAGAACGAGTTTCGTTTCGATCTACGCCGAGTTGTACCGCATTCTGGGCGTGGATCCGACCGCGGTGCCCCGCCTGAACGCCATCAGCGTGTATACCTTGCTGGCCGAGGCTGGGCGTGATGTGTCGCGGTTCGCCAACCCCGCGGCGTTCGTTTCCTGGTTGGGACTGTACCCGCAGACCGACAAGAGCGGCGGCCGGGTGCTGTCAGCGCGAACCCGCCGGACCACAAACCGGCTCAATCGCGCCTTGCGCTTAGCGGCGCAGGCTTTGCACCGCAGCCAGTCTTATCTGGGAAACTACTATCGCCGGATGCGCAGCCGCTTGGGAGCTTCTAAGGCCATCACCGCCACCGCGCACAAGCTGGCGCGCATTGTGTTCCATCTGTTGCGCACCGGAGAAGCCTATAATGAGAGCATTTCGCCGTCGCAGAGCAGCGCTGCCGGGTGCGCACGGAGAATTGCCTCCGCCGCCAGGCCCGACAACTGGGATACGACTTGGTTCCCGTTGCTGCCTAGGACGGAACGGGTAACTGTTCATTAGGACAGGACGACGAAAGATGACCTTCTGAGCAGGCAACAACGCTACTCTGTACAAAACCTGATGATAACTCTGCAGGTAACGCAGGACCTGTTCACACTGGGACGCCCGCGACGCGACGGCGCCAGGTGACCCGGATGATTCGTTTCGCATGAGTTGGCTATCACGCTCACAAGCTCAGGAGGGGCCTCCTAATGATCTCTCAGGCCAACATTTCGGCAAATACTGCCATGGGCGCAAATCTGGTTGCGGGGGGCGGAGCCACGTTCCGCGCCTGGGCACCACTGGCGACCGCAGTGTACGTTAACGGCACTTTCGGCGGCTCCTCCCTGACGGGACAGACCGACAATCTCCTACTAGCAAAGGATGCGAATAGCTACTGGGCTGGGTTTGTCGGCGCTGCTCAGGAAGGCGACCCTTACACTTTTGTCGTGGTGGGCCCTGGCGGCAGTGGCCCTAAGCGCGATCCGTATGCCCGCGAGCTGGCGCCCGAATCGGCATTTCCCAACTGCAACAGTCTGATCCGTTCAGCCACTGCCTATCCCTGGCACGATGCGGCATTCGTCACGCCAGACTTCAGCAACATGATCATCTACCAGCTGCACATAGGAACCTACAACCCGGCTGCACCCGGCGCCGCATCAACTTTCCTCGATGTCATCGGCAAGATTCCATATCTTTTGGCACTTGGCATCAATGTCCTCCAGCCGCTGCCCATCGATGAAATGGAAACGGACCCGTCGATGGGCTATAACGGCGCTGATTTGTTTTCTCCGGACTTCCCCTACGTGGTCACCGATCCGCTTGCGCTAAGTGGATACTTAACTGCCATTAACGGTTTGCTCGCTGCGAAGAACTGCGCACCGCTTACCCTCCGGGACATCACTCCCGGTCCCGCCCAACTCAAGGCACTGGTCGATCTCTGCCACATATACGGCATAGCGGTCGTGTTCGACGTGGTCTACAACCATGCAGGCGGATTCACGGTGAATGGGCAACTGGACGACAACTGTATCTACTACTGGGACCGCGCTAAAGACATCGGCAATAACAACGACAGCTTGTATTTCACCGATCAGGACCGCGGAACTGGCGGACTTTCCTTTGCCCTCTGGAAGAATGATGTTTGCCAGTTCCTTATCGACAATGCTTTGCACTTTATCGGCGAATTTCACGTCGACGGATTTCGCTACGACGAAATCAGCGACCTGATTTCAATGAACTGCGATTCTGGATGGACGTTCTGCTGCAACCTTACGAATACGCTGCGTTACGTGAAGCCGCGGTTGTTGCAGAACGCGGAGTTTTGGCCGGGCGAAGTCGGGAACTATCCAAAGTCGTGGCAATCGATCGTGACGCCGACCGCTGCCGGCGGCGCCGGGTTTGATGTTGTGCAGCATGACGGACTCCGCAGCGCGGTTCGCGGTGCGGTGCAGGCCGCTTCCTACGGGCAGAGCGCCGTCATCAACTTCGACGCTATCGCTTCCACCCTCTACCCTCAGGGGTTTGCTCATGGCTGGCAAGCGGTACCGTGCGTCGAGAATCACGACATTGTGAAAGTGGGAACCGACCTGCGCATTCCAGCACTTGCTGATGGCTTCAATCACGAGTCGTGGTATGCACGCAGCCGCTCGCGGTTTGCCACCGGCTTGTTGCTGACTGCCCCCGGCATTCCCCAGATCTTCATGGGCCAGGAGTTTTTGGAGGACAAGCAATGGAGTTGGGATCCAACCTCGTCCAACCTGATCTGGTGGGCTGGCTTGAATTCAGGGGTCGATACTGCGAGGGCTGATCATCTGCGATTTACTCAAGACTTGATCCGCTTACGCTGGAATTACCCGGCTTTGCGAGGCGATAACGTCAATCCTTTTCATGTCCATGACCAGAATCGCGTGATCGCGTTCCATCGCTGGCTGGCGGGGACTGGGCAAGACGTGATTGTCGTGGCTACTCTCGCCGAAGATACCTGGTACAACTACGGAATTGGTTTCCCATTCGCCGGTCCTTGGCGCGAGGTCTTTAACAGTGATGTTTACGATAACTTTGTGAATCCAATCGTGGCCGGCAACGGGGGAGGCATCACTGCAGCGGGTCCGCCGTTGCATGGCTTTGCCGCTTCTGCAAACATCGTGATCCCGGCCAATGGCGTCGTGGTATTTGCGCGGAGTTGAATCGGTCAGAATTTTATTTCCACAGAATGGCGCTTAGGGGCCGGTATGCCCGGAACACCGCTGGAAAAACATAGCAAGAGGGATCGTCAACCTTCGCTGCTAACAGCGAATAGAGCAGCGCAAGACGCGGCCGACATAAGCGCTCGAAAACGCGGCAGTTTGCCGCAGGATGGGTACACGGCAATTTTCTAACCGTCAAACGACTCCCAAGTCCTAAGGCTTCGCCCGTGAGTGAGCCCGACGGACCTGGGCCAAGGAAAAGCCTGCGGTAGAGTACAGAAGCGAGGTGAATTGAGATGAGTACGCGACAACGCATTTGGATCTGTCTATTGTGCTTTTGCTATTTTTCCGCGGCTGCCGCACAGAATAGTCATGTGAATAACCCCGGCGTCATCGCGTCGGGTCCAACGGCGGGTGCGAATAACCTGATCACGCTCGATGTAGTCGTAGCCGATCAATCCGGACATGCGCAGCCCGGTCTCCAACAACAGGACTTCACGCTTTTAGATGACAAGCAACCGCAAAAGCTAACTTCATTTCGCGCGGTGGAAAACCCCACCGCAACACCTGACCCGCCGGTCGAAGTCGTCCTGGTAGTTGACGAAGTCAACACTTCGCTTCATGACGTAGCGATCGTGCGGCAACAAGTAGAAAAGTTCCTGAGTCAAAACGATGGCAAGCTTGCCTGGCCGGTATCGCTCGTGTTCTTTTCTACGTCTGGAGCGGCCGGGGGCACACCTTCGCGAGATGGTAAAGCTCTAATAGCGGAACTCAAGCAGCGCCAGACCGTTCTGCGCGGCCCCACTCGAGCACAAGGGCTTTTCGGAGCTGTTGAGCGAGTAAATCTGTCGGTTCGCACGCTCGGGCAAATCATCGACTACCAAACGACACGACCAGGACGAAAACTGATGGTCTGGATCAGTCCAGGTTGGAGGATTCTTTCTACCCCACGCTTGGAGTTGAGCTCCAAGGACCAGCAAGGGCTCTTCGAGTCCATCGTTGGGATTTCGGCAGGACTACGACGCGCTCGCGTCACCCTTTACAATGTCAATCCGGTGGGCAGCGGGGGCGGAGTTCTAAAATCTTACTACAAGGATTTTCTAAAAGGTGTGAAGACGGCGAACCAGGTGCGCATTGGAAACGTGGCTTTACAGGTTTTCGCTTACCAAAGCGGCGGCCTGGTTTTGAATACCAGCAACGATTTAGCTGGCGAGATCGCAACGTGTGTCAATGACGCGAACGCTTTCTATATCCTCTCTTTTGAGGGCGCTATCGGTGATAGTCCGAACGAGTATCATGCCCTCCAGGTTACGGTCGACAAACCTGGACTAGAGGCGCGAACCCGCTCGGGTTACTACGCCCAGCCGGCGCAGATGCACAAGCCTTGACGTACATAACCACAAGCCCGTTTATAAGCAGCTGACGACTAACGGGCTATCGGAAGATGGCTGAAATGAAAAGCTGAGTGTTGCAATTCTGGCAGACCCCGAGGCCCACTGGGAGAAGCACGAAGCCCGCAGGTGTTCGCGCTGGGGACGGTGGTGCCTGGGGATTCAGGCGCAGATGATGCGCGAGCGCGAGTTGTGCGCACGCATGAACAACCGGTCGGTAGCACCCTGCAGCTCAAATTGCAAAACCGAGAGTAGAACCTTATGAGCGACACCGAGAAATCGGCAATTGAGCAAGTCCGCTACCGCGTCGAGAAAATCTCGCGCGACTTCATCTCCAAGGCCCAGTCCGGCGACGTTAACTATGTCTGCCTATCCGCTCGATTTCTCGTTGAATAGTCGATCGGTCAAGGGCCTCTATAGACAGACTGAGAAACAGATCGACGCGCCGTTCCAGCATCACGAATGCCTCCCGAAATGCTCGTCGAACCTCCTCCCGATTAGCTGCGGCGCCCGGGGGCTCCGGAATCCCCCAATGCGCCGTCATCGGCTGGCCTGGCCAGAGCGGACATACTTGTGCGGCCACACGGTCGCAAACAGTAAAGACAAAATGCATGACAGGCGCACCCGGCTCAGCAAATTCGTCCCAGCTTTTGCTCCGCAGACCCTCGGTCGGGAAATTGGCCATCTTTAGCTCGCGCAAAGCTTCAGGACGGACGCTCCCAGCGGGATGGCTCCCTGCGCTGTATGCCCTGCAGCGAGGCTTGCCGCGATGATTGAGTATGGCCTCCGCCATAATCGAACGTGCTGAATTTCCCGTGCAGAGAAATAGCACGTTGTAATGGTCTTCCATGTCCATTGGTGAGTCGATCTTCGCCGGCTCATCGCTTTTCGAAAGCCGACTTCACAGAGTATCTTCCTAGTGACCGATTCTGGCTAGCATCTACTTGGGTAAGCAAGCGTTCTTCTTTGGTTTTGAGGGGAAGATGACAGCAAACGCGGTCGACGGAATCTCGCTTGGGCTGGGGCTCACGAATGAATGCGATCTCTCCTGTGCCTTCTGCTATCGCGATCCAGCCCGTGTGGATCGCCTTACCCTCGAACAAGTCGGGTCCGTGATGGAACGGCTGCCCATCCGTTCCGTGAATCTGGGCACGGGCGAGAACGGAATGCATCCCGACTTCACGGCGATTCTGGCGTACCTGCGCACCCGGCCCGTCAAGCTCACCATTACTTCCAACGGTCACAGCGTCGCCGTTCTGGAAGACAGCGAACTGCGGGCTTTTCACGACATCGAATTCTCTCTGGATTACCCAACCCAAGCGGAGCAGGATATGCAGCGCGGGCCGGGAAACTGGGCGCTTATTCATGAACAGGCAGGGCGCTGTGTGAAGCTGGGCGTGCCGGTGACCATCATTGCGGTCATGATGAAGTCGAATTACCTGCGTCTGGCAGAGGTAGCGCGAGTGGCCAAGCAGTTCGACGCTCCTCTGCGCGTGAACGTGTATCAGGCGGTGCGATCGGATATCTTTGCGTTGTCCTACGAGGAGTACTGGGATGGATTCCGGCGCCTCTTTGCAGAGACTGATGTGATCGCGATTGGCGAACCGCTGGTGCGAGCGATGGCAGGGCTGCCACCGCTTCGAGGAGGATGTGGCGTAAGCACCGTACGGGTGACGCCACGCGCCACCACACAACCCTGCGTTTATTGGCCCGGACCGGGCGAGCCGCTATCGGAGTTGATCTCGACCGGCCTCGGCGTGTTGAACTCGGCGGCCTTCGAGCAAGCGCGAACGATTCCCGACGCATGCCAGCCGTGCGAGCTCCGGGACACCTGCCACGGTGGATGTGCCGGACGGCGCCGCTTGCAGGATGCGCTGCTGCAACCCGACTGTTATTGCCCGATTATTCGCGGAGAACGGCCGACTCTGGAGGTCCGCATGGCCGCCAGCCGCGACCTGCCCAAGCTGAGCAGTTGCTGCACTACCGTCGTGATTGCCCGATAGAGACTCGCACCTTATTTCGCGTCCATCCAGGTATCTGACCCCGCCAGCTTGACGGCCACATTCGTGAACCAAAGGTGGAACGGCTTGCCGTCGGCGGTGCCACGGTGCTCGGTTGAGATGAGCAGAGGACCTGCCATTTTGTAGCCTGCCCACGTTGTGATCACAACACGGGGCTTCTTGGGACCGCCGCGGTCATACTGGAACTCTTCGACTCGCCCGTCGGTGCCGACGTAGAGGGTCCAGGTATCACCCGGAGTATAGCCGACACCGGAAGGATACTTCACCACAACCTTGTCCGCGGAACCCTTCCCCAGCGGCAGTTTCTGCATACCTTCATCGGTCACGGTGGCGCTGGTATCCCAGTAAACATGGAGCGGAAACAGCAGCCAATAGTTGTCATTTTGGAAGTTCGGATCGACTTCGTCCTTCACGTTGGCCGGCTGGCTGCCGAGCTGTGAGCGCAGGTAAGTGACCTTCACCGGCTTTCCGTCCTTATCTTTTCCTTCAAAGGTGATTTGACCAGTCTTCGGTTCCCAGGTCCAGGTTCGAGAGAGATTCACACCCGGAAACTGTGCGTTCCACGTATAGCGGATCGCATCGACCTGCCCATAAGAGTCGAGACCATAAGTCTTCGCGAGCTTTTCAACGATGGGCGGGCGCTGCTGCGCCCAGGAAGTTACAGCAAGGACGAGTACCCCAAATACCGTCAGAAGACGTATCGCTACATTGCAGCGTGAGCCGGTCATGGATGTCCTCCTTGGTGAATTCAACCACGGATGTTGGATGACGAGCAGGTGTTACAAGATACGGGCGGTTACGTCGGCAAAACCGTGGGTGGCATCCAAGCCAGCTATGCCGATTTCCAGAGCTGGCGTAGCCGGTTTTTGAAAAAACGCGGCTAGCGCGTTTCCGGATTTGGTGTGTCCTGGTAGAGCGGCGCTTCAGCGCCGCGTTAAGGCCGCCCTCTGATTCTCGGTTTTGCATTCGGCTGCGAAGGCAGCGGAATGCAAAACCTATCTCCGGCGATCCACCGAACGCGAGCCTAAAGGCTCGCTCTACCTGGATATACCAATCCCGAAACTGCTCTAGTCGGACAGGCGCTTCGACCCACCCGGTCGAGCGATTCGGCGCAACAGGATGATTGCACCCGTTATTGCGACGGATCCGTACTCCAGCAGCACAATCCAGCCGGGAAGCACCCACGGGCGTCCCAGTGTGCGCAGATGCCAGATGATGTACGTGGGGATGATGCTCACCGTCCAGATGATGATCGGCAGCGTGGCGACCGATCGCACGAACGGCAGCAGCCAGAGCAAATACCACGGATAGACGACCGGCGCACATAGAAGCGATGCGGCCATGGGCCATGCAAATGCGCCCGCAGACAATGCCTGCGACTTGCTTCTGAACCAGACTGCAATAAGAGAGCCGACGAGGCCGGCAAGTGCCACTACCACTTGCGGCGCCGCCACTCGCTCCAGCATTGCAAACACCGGATCGTTGAAACGAAAGCTCTGGATGTAGGTGCCGAGCGACCCGATTGGAATTCGCCCATGATCGAGAAATGGCAGGTAGAGCAGTGAGAAGATGACTGCGGCCAGTAGAGCGTCACGAATGCGAATGCGTCGCCAGTAGAGCGGCAGCAGCACAATCGGGAGAAATTTCACGGCGACTGCCAGCGCGAACGAAACAGCTGCAACGGTGCGCCAGCGGCGTAGCAGAGCAGCGAAGGACACCACCAGCAGCAGTGCACCTAGAATATCGATGTGACCGCTGCCCGCTACCTCCGTCGCCAGCAGCGGGTTCCAGGCGTACGCCAGAATCCAGTGCGCTGCTTGCCCTGTACGACGCAAGACATCGAGCAAGATGATAACAATGGCAAGGTTGCAAATCGCAAATGCTAGTCGTAGCGCAAAGGCAGACTCATGAATCGCTGTGACGGCGCGAAAGAAGAGCTGAGCGCCCGGTGGATATGGACTGGGTACATTCGAATTGTTTAAGGCGCGCGTCTCGGCCGTGTGCAAGGCAGCGAACGCAGGATCGGCGGGTACCACAACGTAAGGGTTATAGCCGAGCCGTTGCATGCGGCCATCCCAGACATAACGGCGAACATCGTCATCGGAACCTGTCGGGATTGTCAGAAACGCAATGTGCCACAGCGCGGCCAACACCAGACCGATCACAATCACCCGCTTTGGAAAGTTTGGGGTGCAGAAGAATTCCCGGATGGCGAGAAGATACGCCAGGCCGGCGACCGACAGCGGGATGAGGGGAAATGCCTCGCCCTGAGCGTTGAAGTTGCGCGCGCAGATGGTCAGCCCGGCAAGCTGAATAACTCCGAGCCCGTACAGCCTGTGAGATGGAGTGAGCTTCACAGGCCCTCGGCGGCACTTCGCAGTTGCGGCAGCACCTCTTGCCACCGTTTCAGCCACGCCGCGGTTCGCGGCGCCCGCTCCGGAGCAAGCTGGAGTTCCGCGGCAAGCCGGGCCAAGTCGCCCTCCACGTCAATGTCGTAGAACGGATCGGTAAAGCCGACGGAAAGCTGCAGCCGACGAGCGCGCGCCAGCAGGGCGTCGAGTGCGCTCCTGGTACCCATCCCGTCTCCATGGAAAAGCTCAGTATGGGCGGCCTTCGCCCCAACCAGATAATAGCCGCCGTCATGCGTCGGTCCAACAACCAGGTCGTGCGTGGTGAGCATCTCGAATGCGTTCGCGAGAACGGAAACAGGCAGGTGCGGGCTGTCGCTGTTGAAGGCGATCACGCGCTGCCGCCCGGTCGTCGCGAATTGTGCAAAGACGGAGTCCAGGGCTGCCGCCAGGCCGTCCCCTTGTTGCGCCGCAACACTGGTCGCACCTCCGGCCAACTGCTCCAGCTCTTGGACATCTGACGCGGGGCACATCATCGCAACCTTCACGTCACATAATGAGTGGGCCAGAGCCAAGGTATCGCTAAGGAGACAGCGATAGAGCGCAGTGACGGCTTCCACTGGAAGGCTCTGCACTAAACGCGTCTTGACTGATCCGGGGCGTGGAGCCTTGGCCATGATGACCAGCGCGCAGTCGCCGTGACCTCGATCTCTCGATTCCATAGAGGTTGCTGTGCCGGACAGCGTCATGCTATCCGGCGCCGGAAATAATAGCGCACGATCCGGCTGAAGATGAACCACGCCGCTCCGACAGTGCCCCGCAACGTGCCACTGATCTTGGATTTCCCAATACGCGGATAGTAGCTGACTGGCACCTCGACAATCCGAAATCCGCCGAGCGCGCCCTTCAGGATCATCTCGACTGCCCAGCCGTACGTGGGTTCTTCCAGCGCGAGTTGGCCTAGCACGTCCGCACGCGCGGCGCGAAACGGACCCAGATCGCTGATTCGCTGACCATACAACACCCGGATCATGGCCGCCGCCAGGCGATTACCCAACATGGAGTGCCACGGCAACGCGCCGGGAACATTTTTTTTCGCAAGGCGAGAACCCAGCGTGATGTCTGCCCTGCCTTCGATGATGGGCGCCAGGAGAAGCGGCAACTCATCGGGCCGATCGCTGTAGTCTCCGTCCAGGAACACGATGACGTCGGGGGCACTGGCCGCGGCGATCCCGGTCAAACAGGCGCGCCCGTATCCTCGGCGCGGTTCGTGCAGGACGCGTGCTCCCATCCGTTCGGCAATTTCGGGTGTTCCATCCGTGGAGTTGCTATCGACGACGAGTACTTCGGTGACGATATCGCTGGGGAGATTGGCGAGCACGCGCCCGATGGCCTGCGCTTCATTATGCGTGGGGATGATGACGGAGACGCGCACTGGATCTGGCCTGGATCACCACCACGGGGCGTTCGGCCAGCGCTGTGCCAGCCACGCGTCGACGCCCCACGCTCGGCCGGCGCGTCCTATCGCGAGCCCAAGTGATGCGAGTACAGGAACCAGCAGTTCCCATATCCATGCCGTCCCCCACTCCGACATCCACAGGCTGCCGAGGTACAAGAAGGCTACAAAAGCGACCGGGCGCGTGAGCAGACCGATCACGAGCAGCACGCCGAAGGAGATCTCGGCCATCGCTTGCATGGGAGCTGCTAGCGCAGCATGGTTGGCCGCCAATCCCATGATGGCTTTCCATGCAGCCGGAGAGTGACCCTTTTCAATGTAGTAGTGGATCAATCCTGCATAGCCCGCCGGCGTGTAGAGCCCCTTGCCCAAATTCTCGAAGAATACCCAGACAAACATCGTGCCAATCGTCACGCGGATAAGTGCCAGCCCGTTTGCGGCAGGGGTGTGGTGGACTAGATCAGTCGGCACCGCCTTCGCGTGGGTTGCATTCATAGTCACCCTAAGAGCTCATACCCGATTTGCGCCCGCCCCAGGTCAGCATATTCCTATACTCCGATACTCCGACCGAGGACAGCCAACTATACACCGTGTCCGGATGCCGGGGATAAGACTGTGATTGGCGAAAGGTGAACCTCTAACGGTTCAATGCACTCCGAACGTCAAACCAATGACCAGTCGGATCCGCTGGCCGCGTATTGCTCTCGCAACCATGGGACAGCTTGCGTCATGCTCTAAATGCGAAAATTGGCAGCAGGAGTAAGCGCGTTCGGCCCAGCGGTTCGCAACAGTCAATAGGCAGTAATTTTCCCGGCTAACGGCTGGAAAAATATGCTTTACTTAGCACTCCCGGAATTGACAGGGGCGAAAGTTTTCAAGGGCCATGAGTCTGAGCCGGGAATCGCGTAATTCTTGAACGGAAGGCTCTCATGCAACGATTGGTTCGGCGTACGTCGATCGGTGTCGCCGCGGGCCTCTTGGCGTGCATTCTTCTGCTTCCAGCGCTGCAACATCCCGGACCAGCCCTGGTAATCGCGGTCCTGGTGGGCGTGGCATTCGCCTTAAGCATGGAGCCGGCCCGCAGCGCCTACGTCGATTCCCTGATGCTGGGAGGCGCCCTGGGCGTGCCGCTTTGGGCAGTGGTCACGGTAGTTGCGCTTCCACTGCTCAACGGAGAAATGCCGGAATGGAGTGCTGAGCAAATGCGCCAGCAGTTCCCGGCGCTGGTCGCATGGGTGCTGTACGGCACCGCGCTCGGCGTTCTCACGCAGCTGTTCAGCGATGCGGCGGAGCGCGTGCTCGGGCCCGAGCCTGCGGCCCAAATGGAGCAGCCTGCTAACCCACCCCGCGTCGTGATTCTTGGCGGCGGCTTTGCCGGCATGAAAACTGCCGAGTGTCTGGAGCAGGAGCTGCGGACAAATCCTGCGGTTTCCATCGCGGTGGTCAGCGAGACCAACGCGCTGCTCTTTACGCCCATGCTGGCGGAGGTCGCGGGCGGCAGCCTCGAGCCGAGTCACATCAGCACCCCGCTGCGCACGTCCTTACACCGCACGGAATTTATCCGCGGACGCGTTGCCTCTGTTGACCTGGAGACCAAGCGCGTGATCCTCGAGCCCTCGCCCGGTGAAGTTGGCCGGCGCGAGATTGCTTATGACCACCTGGTTCTGGCCCTGGGCTCGGTCTCCAACTATCTTGGCCTAACCAATGTCCAGCAACGCGCATTCGACTTTAAGAGCCTCATCGATGCAATTCATATTCGCAATCACGTCATCGAGATGTTCGAACGCGCCGATCGCGAAAGCGATGCCGCCGTGCGCAAGTCGCTGCTCACTTTCGTGATCGCGGGCGGGGGATTCGCGGGCGTGGAACTGGCAGGTGCGCTGAATGACTTTGCGCGCGGCATCCTCGCCGATTATCCCAACCTCAGCAATGGCGATGTGCGCGTAGTGCTGGTGCATTCGCGCGGGCGCATCCTCCCCGAGCTGAGCGAATCGCTGGCGAACTACGCGCAGCAGAGAATGGCAGCGCGCGGTGTGGAGTTCCGGCTCAACACGCGCCTGGCCGATGCTCAGCCGGGACGTGTGCAGTTAAGCGACGGCCAGATCCCGGCGGAAACGCTAATATGGACTGCCGGTACCGCTCCCAATCCGCTGGTGAAGTCGCTGGGCCTGGAGACGGACAAACGCGGTGCGGTCCTGGTTGATCGCATGCTTAGCGTGCCTGATCATGCCGGCGTTTGGGCGCTGGGAGATTGCGCCGCGGTGGTAGACGCGAAGAACGGCAAGCCCTGTCCGCCGACCGCACAGTTCGCTCTGCGCGAGGCCGCCGCCTTGGCGCGCAACATCCGGGCCGCCATCGCAGGTCAGCCGGGGCGGGGCTTTCACTTCGATTCTCTCGGCGCGTTATGCGTGGTCGGGTATCAGACCGCGTGCGCGGAGCTGACGGTGCCCTTTATACCCAGCAAATCGGTACGTTTCTCCGGACTGCTGGCCTGGCTGATGTGGCGAGCCATTTATCTGGGCAAGCTCCCCGGCCTGGAACGCAAGGTGCGCGTACTGGTGGACTGGACGGTGGAGCTGTTCTTTCCCAAGGACATCGTGCAGACGATTGATCTTCAGTAGGAGCAGACATTATGTCTTCGCCGCAAATGAAGTCAGTCGCGCCGCCGGCGCCCGATGTCAGCCGCGCGAGATGGACAGAGCCAGTGCTGGGCGCAGCGATTGGGCTCGCCGGCGGCTTGCTGGGAAGAATCGCGTTGCCTTCGCACCCGAGCCAGGCGGTCCTGACCGGCGGGGTTTTCGGCTTGCTGTTTGCCTTGCTGTTCGCCCGTCGCGCGAACACTGCGGGAGCAGGTTTGATCTGGGGACTTGCAGCCGCGTTTCTGCTGTGGCTGATTTTCCCGCTGGGCTTGCCCCCACTCCTTGTCCGGCATCGGAATTCTGTCGCCATGCTTGCCGATGCGAACGAACGCTTTCCCAGCCTGGTGGCGTATCTGGTCTGCCTCGGAATGCCGGTCGGAGTGGTCCTCGGTGCCCGTCGCGGTTTTGTGATGCCTAGCGCCGACAAGCGATTTCATTGGCGACGGGCGCTGGTGGCGGGCGCACTCGCCGGAGTGCTGGGCGGCGCAATCTTTGATCGCTGGATGTCGGCGGGCGACTACTTTCCTCTGCTTTCGGGACTGGCGCAGACGCCTTCGCGCGGCGTGAGCCTGGCGTTGCAGTTCGCGATCGCCGCATTTATGGGCGTGCTATTCGGCCTGCTGTTTCAGCGCGATGTACGCGGCTACGGCTCCTGCATGGGATGGGGCATTGGCTACGGAATGCTGTGGTGGTTCTTAGGTCCACTTACGCTTTGGCCGCTGGTCTCCCACGTCCGGCTGGATTGGTCAGCCGACGCGGGCTCTGCGATTTTTGGCGCGCTGGTGGGACATATCATTTACGGCATAATCCTGGGCGTCTCGTACGCCACCTTCGACAAGATCTGGATTCGTCTGTTCATCGAATCCGACCCGCTGAACCGCGAGGCGCGCGGCACCGGCGTGAAGACGTTGCAGTCGCTCGGATGGGGCGCGCTGGCGGGACTAGCCGGTGGTATCGTCTCCAGCCCCATCATGCTGAAGACCGGCGTTCTTTCAAGGATCGCCGGAGTCGACACAAGTCTCACCAACCTTCATGGGCTGGGGCTGCATTTGCTGGTTAGCGCCCTGATCGGCATGACCTTCGGCGTCTTATTTCGCAATGAGTTTTCCAGCCTGGGAACCGGCGTGGGCTGGGGCTGGCTCTTCGGGCTCATCTGGTGGTACCTGGGCCCGATGACGCTGTTGCCGCTCATACTCACAGGGGTTTGCGACTGGAGGCCGTCCGCGGCTTCTGCTCTACTGCCTTCTCTGATAGGTCACCTTATCTTCGGCGCCGTCACTGCCTTCGTATTTCTCTTGTTCGAGCGGCACTATAAGCGCTGGCTGCTGCTCGATCCGCGCAATGCCATCCGCGAGCAGCGCAAGCTGCGCCCGGCAGGAACGCCGGCGCCGGCACTGTGGTTCCTCGCCCTGGGCTTGGGGGTGCTTTTGCCGATCCTACTGGGATAACGACCCGTCGCCCGGGGCGAAACCGTGCGCCGGAACCCCGTCAGTCGCCTCTGTCTCGCCGGTTCTTACCATCGCATAAGATGCCCTGGCGCGCTTGCAACAAGCGGTGTAACAATCAACTATTCTGGAGCCCACAATGAAGGCCATCGTTGTTCATGAATTCGGCGGTCCCGAAGTCTTGAGGCTCGAAGAAATCTCTACACCGTGTGCCGGCACCGGACAGGTTCTGGTTCGAATCCACGCGGCTGGAGTGAACCCTTACGACACGTATATGCGCAACGGCACCTATGCCATCAAGCCGCCATTGCCATACACCCCAGGTTCCGACGGTGCCGGCGTCGTCGAAGCTGTTGGCGAAGGGGTAAGCAACGTCAAGCCCGGCGACCGTGTCTACGTTGCGAACACTGTGTCCGGCGCCTACGCGGAATATGCGCTGGCCATGGAGAGTCAGGTTCATCCGCTTCCAGCAAGGATTACATACGCCCAGGGAGCGGGCGTTTGGGTACCGTACGGCACGGCGTACCACTCGCTGTATCAGCGCACCCGAGCGAAAGCTGGCGAAGCCGTGCTGATTCATGGCGCCAGCGGCGGCGTAGGCATTGCGGCGGTTCAGATGGCGCGCGCCATCGGCCTGACCGTCCTGGGTACAGCGGGCACGGAAAAGGGGCGCGAGCTGGTGAAACGCGAGGGGGCCGATCACGTTTTCGATCACACCAATCCGGACTATCGGGACCAGATCCAGAAGACGACCGGAGGGCGCGGTGTCGATCTCATTCTTGAAATGCTCGCGAACGTGAACCTCGGCCATGACCTGAAGCTACTCGCTGTTCACGGCCGCGTTGTGGTTATTGGCAGCCGCGGGGACGTCGCCATCACGCCGCGAGACCTTATGACGCGCCGTGGTTCGATTCACGCGTTTACGTTGTGGGGTATCACCGAAGCCGAAGAGAACGAGATCCACGCCGGCCTTATCTCCGGTTTGGCGAACGGGACACTACGGCCGATCGTAAGGAAAGAGCTGCCGCTCGCTGAGGCTCCTCGAGCGCACAAGGAGATCCTGGAGCCAGGCGCCTTTGGCAAAATCGTCTTGGTTCAGTAAGTGGCACAGTGGCAGTCGTTCATACAACCGAACCGCCTTTATCGGCCACGCAAGTAGGCGTCTGCACCCGTCATCCAATCCACGCGTGGTGGCGTAAAAACATCAAGGTCCACGGTATCTTCCAGAGCCACAGCCTCATGCGGCATGCCAGCAGGTATGGTCAGGACTTCTCCCGTCGCAACGACGATTTCCTTATCCTGAATCAAGAACCTCAGCGCGCCTTCGAGGATATAGGTGACCTGTTCGTTCAGGTGGCTGTGCATTGGCACCACCGCACCCTTTTTTAGCAGGACGCGCGCGATCATTATGTTGTCGCCGACGATGAGTTGGCGGTCGATCAATGGCTTGAGTGGCTCGAGCGCAACGTCCTGCCAGCGGGTATGGCGTGGCTCCTTCGACGGCGGCGCCGGTCCCTCGGGCATGGTATTCGACAGCAGAGCAGCGTTCATTGCGACATCCTTTCGTAGGGTTTTGCGCCATTATCGTCGAGATCGCTGTGCCCCTTCTACAGCCTGTGAGCTGTGCCCCCGCAGGCTTTTCTGCGATAGACAAGGTACTCGCGCCGTAGAAGCGCCGGCCGCAATGGCGGGGATCTCCCGCCGCCTCGACTAATCCTCTATTATGAGCGTTAATCGTGAACGTTTACCTGTGGGAGTCGTCGCGAGACACTTCAAAGACATCGAACTGAACGACTCAAACAGCAATGGTCGTGGTCAACGAAGCAAAACTCTTGCCGCGATGGGAAAGCACACGGATGCTGGACATCAAGACCGTTGCCGTTGCACGAAAACCGATAAACCGCTTGTAAACCGCTTGAGAACCCGACCAAGCAGCGTATCAGGAATATCTTCTCCGTCTTGTTCACGCACATGCAACGGTACGAGTTTGTGCCAATCGGTCACAATCCGATCAAACTCGTTCGTCAGAGCGGCAAACGCAGCCGCGTTCCGGACATTTTGACGGCGGCCGAGATCAATGGACTCTGGAAGTGGCCTCAGCTACCTAGCGTGCGTTAATGTGCGCGAGCGGCTGAGAGCCTAAAGTGTAAGTGCTTGAAAGGTCTGGAGCGGGAGACGGGATTTGAACCCGCGACTTCGACCTTGGCAAGGTCGCACTCTACCACTGAGTTACTCCCGCTCGGCAGACCTCGATTATAGCGAATGCGCGAATCGCCGGGCAAATTCGCGGATTACGCTTTAGGTGCGATCTCTTGCAGCGCGGCGGCAATGGTAGCGTCCTGCGCCGGCGCGACCGTTCGCAGATCCAGTAGCACGTGATCGTTCTCCACGCGCGCGATGATCGGCGTCTCCCATTGCCGCAAGCGCTTCATGATCTCGTCGCATGACACAGCGCATTTAATGGAAACCGCTCGCGAGGGCAGCGTCGCACCCGGTGCCGAGCCGCCGCCCAGCACCGAGCGGGACTCCACGACTTCAATTGCACGCTGAGGCGAACTGGTTCGCAACTGCCGCGCAATGTGCTCAGCCCGCTGTTGCAGTTCGTCTTCGCTGATACGCATCATGCGCAGCGTCGGGATCGCGTCGTAGTCCTCGCGCAGGTAGGCCAGCAGCGTCGCCTCTAGCGCGGCGTAGAACATCTTGTCGACGCGCAACGCGCGAAAGAGCGGATTGCCGCGAATCTTCTTCACCAGCTCAGGATCGCCGCTGATCAGTCCCGCCTGCGGGCCGCCCAGCAGCTTGTCGCCGCTATAAGTCACGATGTCGATGCCGGCGCGCAGGCTGTCGGCGATCATCGGCTCACCGCCGATGCCGACCTGGCGCAGATCGAAAAGCTCTCCGCTGCCGAGGTCCTCCATCACCGGAACGCCGCGCTTGCGTCCGAGCGCCGCCAGCTCTTCGAGCGAAGGCTGTTCGGTGAAGCCGACGATCTGAAAGTTCGAGCGATGAACCCGGAGCAGCAGCTTAGTGCGGTCGCTGATTGCCTGCTCGTAATCGCCAATGCGCGTGCGATTGGTTGTGCCCACTTCGCGCAGCACCGCGCCCGACTTCGCCATCACGTCGGGAATGCGAAACGATCCGCCGATTTCCACCAGCTCGCCGCGCGAGACGATAACCTCGCCGCCTTCGGCCAGTGAGTTCAGCGCCAGCAGCACGGCAGCGGCGTTGTTGTTGACGACGATGGTCGAGACTTCACGCCCTATCGCCTTGAAGAGCTGCGCAAGCAGACGAGCGACATGAACATCACGTTTGCCACGCTCGCCGGTTGCGAGATCGAACTCCAGGTTGGAGTAGCCACGCGAAACTTCTAGCACGTGCTGCAATGCCGCGTCTCCCAGCGGCGCGCGCCCAAGATTGGTGTGCAGAATAACTCCCGTCGCGTTGATCACCGGCCGTAGGGAATATGCCAATCCCTGTTGCAGGTGATCCTGAATGGTTGAAAACAAGTGTTCGATAGCGCTCCTCAGCTTTTTCTCGTCGAATAAGCCTGTGGCAATGCGATCGCGCAGATCGGCGCTCACCTCGCGCGCTGCTGCAACAGTCGCGGGGTGGCCCCATCGTTGAAGTATGGTCTGTGACTGTTCCGCCCGCAGGAGATCGTCAATCGACGGCAGCAGGCGAAAAAGATCCGATTTGGCGAGCGGCTTCATGCGAAGTTGCAAGGCGTTTGTAGACGATTATCTTCGCCAGCGCAAGGCTCGGCGCAACATGAAGCCAAGCACGATTCCGCCGGCAACCAGTCGCGCGGCCATCTTCGAGTCAAAGAAGCGGATGAAACGCGTGCCCGCGTCGGTCACTTCGATCACCCCGAGCGGTGTCACCTTGCCCCGCCGCCACCACCCGAACCGCCGACGGCATCTTCGGAATTCGATTTGTTCTCGCCTCCGCCGCCCGCGCCTAGGCCGTAGGGGCCGCCAACGCTTGTCGTACCGTAGAGATTCCCAGACGCATCCATGGCTAGACTACTCATGGGTCCTCCGCGGTCAGTAAAGGCATACAAGGTAGTAAGTATCCATGTGCCGTGGGAAGGGGTTAATTCAAAAACCGTGCCACCTCCCAAGCCCGCCTCCGCAGTTGTACCGTAGAGGTTGCCATGTCCATCGAAGATAAGTCCCCCCACAGGTAGTTCGCCGTCGCCTGCTCCCTGAAAGGCATATAGAGTTTTTTCCTGCCAACTACTCCCCGAGCGCATTAGTTCGTAAACCACACCGCACCCGGCGATTCAAAACTGATGTGAGCTGTGGGGCCGGAGTCGTCATGCTGGCTTTCGTACTAAATGCGACCATTGACGGTTGCTCTTGACGCAGGGCCTTCGCGGGCATCGGTGCTCCCAAATGATGGTACCTTCGATGACCCGCGTGCGTAGTTGGCGACAACAGTACATAGTATGGCGATGTTGCGCCAGTAGCGAGAACCCCTCACTGCTGTGGACTATCCGCTACGCCCGCTATCTCGTAAATAACACCGCAGCCGTACTCCCAGCAGTTCGGGCTCATGATGCCGCCTCCGCCGGTGGTACCGTAGAGATTCCCGCTGGCGTCGAATACCACCGGTCCATAAGCCACCGCCCCATCGTTGTTGTCGAAATCGTGCAGATCGGTGGGCGTGCACCTCTGATTACAATTTGGCGGCATCTCGAAGACCCAGCCGTAGCCAAAGGCTCCGCCTTCCATGCACACGCCGTATAGGTTGCCGTTCGGGCCCAGAGTCACCCCAGCAAAGGGCCTGCACGAACCCACACTAAAGGTGTAAACCGTAGAGAGCCCACCCGACGGACTGGCCCCGTACACGCCACCGGGCTCACCCCCGTTGTAACCGTCGCCCGTGCCATACAGATTTCCGGCCTGATCGATGACCAGACTGTTATAGGAGGGAGCAATATTCTGCGGCAGCTCGCCTAACGTGGTCTCCAGCCAGCTTCCGTTGGACGGCGACAGTTCGTAAACGGATGGGTTGTAAGGTTCATTGCCTTGCGTGTTGCCATACAGATTTCCAGCCGTATCGAAGATCACCCCCGAAGCCGGCATACATCCGTCAGGCCCGCCCGTAAAGTCGTAGAGAACTTGATATCGGTCGCCTGATTGCTCCAACTCCCACACGTTTCCACAGGGTTCGTTTGGATTGCCATAATAGGACGTCGTACCATAAATGTTTCCCGCCTGATCGAAGATTACATTGCCGTACTTGGGCAGGCCGCCATCCTGGTGTCCGGTGAAGGAATAGCGTACGGTTTCGTTCCAATAGCAGATTATGTTCTCGCATATTCTCACCGGCGGCCGCAGTTCAAAAATCGTTCCGTCCCCGGCGCTGCCGCCGCCGTACGTCGTGCCATAGAGTGCCCCATCCGGGCCGAAGACCACCCCGGCTGGGCTGCCTCCGTCATGTCCCCCGGTGAATTCGTAAAGCGGGGTCAAAGTCCAACCCGAACCCCTCTGCGTCAGCTTGAACACAACGCCGTTACCGTAGAGCCCGCCCCCCGCCGATCCGTAAAGTGCCCCTGGGCCGCCTGCGGTCAAGCCGACCGGCGGAGTGGCCCCGTCCGCTCCGCCAGTGAAGTAGTGAAGCACCTGGAACTGCGCCCGCATGGGTTGTCCCATCAGTATGAGCGCGCCTGTGAACGCGAGAATTAAGTTTGTGACCCGCCGGTCGAGGGAAAAGATGAGGCTGGAGGCTGGTGCCGGGTTCGTCATGCTGGTCTCCTTGCACGGAATGCGACCGTTGACGTTGGAACTCTACACCCGGCGTCTGGCGGAACTCCAGCGGGCAAGGGTTCCTGTCGCCAACATCGCACTCACTGACTCCGGCGGGCAAGCCGCCGCGTCTGGTTTGCTCAGATTGGCTTGGTCGAAGAAATGAGGAATTTCACTAGCGATGTGTTAGCTTCGACTCATTGCTTTCAGGCCGTCAGCTCCAAGGTGGGGACCCATGATCGGCAGCCGGCTCGGGAATTACGAGATCACTGCTAAGTTGGGCGAAGGCGGCATGGGCGTCGTCTATCGTGCCAGGGACCTCCAGTTGGGGCGCGAGGTCGCACTGAAATTCTTGCCCGCTGAGTTCGCTCGGGACCCGCAGCGCGGCGCCTGGCTGGAACGTGAGGCCCGCCTCCTGGCCTCCTTGAACCATCCGAACATCGCGCAGATCTACGGTTTCCTGGCGAGCGGCGAAACCCGAGCGCTGGTCATGGAGCTGGTCGAGGGACCCACATTGGCCGAGTTCCTGGCCAGGGGCATTCCGCCTATCGAGGAATCTCTGTTGATCGCCATCCAGATTGTGCAGGCGCTCACGGCGGCTCACGACCAGGGGATCGTGCACCGCGACCTGAAACCCCAGAACATCAAACTGGCCCCGGGCGCTCGGGTCAAGGTGCTCGATTTCGGCTTGGCGCGCCAGCAGGCGGGCACCGGCTCGCTGCTGGGAGACGCGACCACGCTCGGCAATGGCACGAAGGCCGGAACCATCCTGGGCACGGTCGGATACATGGCGCCTGAGCAGGTGCGCTGCGAGCAGATCGATACCCGCGCCGACCTCTTCTCCTTTGGCTGCATTCTTTACGAAATGGCGACCGGTGAGCGAGCTTTCCACCGCTCCAATGCCATCGAAACTCTGGCCGCCATACTGCACGACAAACCCGAGGCGCCGAGCCATCGTCGTCACCAGTTGCCCCCGAGCCTCGACCGGGTGATCGCGCGTTGCCTGGAGAAAGAGCGTTCGGCCCGCTTCCAGTCGGCCCACGATCTGGAGTTCGTACTTACCACATTCGCTCCCGCCGAAACCCTGCATGCCGTTCGGCCGCCAGCCGCTTCGGTTGCCGTGCTGCCATTCTCGAACCTGAGCGCCGACTCCGAAAACGAATTCTTCGCCGACGGAATCACCGAAGACGTGATCGCGCATCTGGCCAAGATTCGATCGCTGAAAGTGATCTCGCGCACTTCGGTGATGGCATTCAAGAAGAGCGATCGCAGCCTGCGCGAGATCGGCGAGAAACTAGGTGCGGCAACGGTGGTCGAAGGCAGCATCCGGCGCGCCGGCAACCGCGTGCGTATCGTCGCGCAGCTCATTGATGCTCATACCGACGAGCACATCTGGGCGGATACCTACGACCGCGACCTCACCGACATATTCGCTATCCAGTCGGAGGTGGCGCTGAACATCGCCAATGCCTTGCGCGCCCAGCTCTCGAATGACGAACGCGCGCGCGTAGGCCGGCAGCCCACTCAGGATTTCGCCGCTTACGAACTCTATCTTCGGGGTCGCCAGTGGTTCTGTCGCTTTACCGAAGAGGGCTTCCGCCGATGTCTCATCGATTATCAGGCCGCCATTGCCCGCGATCCATCTTTCGCCCTCGCCTGGGCAAGCATGGCACAGGCGTACGCTGAGTCTTGTATTAACGGTTTTACCGGCAGCTCGCCCGAGGACACCATAAGAAATGCCCGGGCCGCTGCCGCCCGCGCCTTAGAGATCGACGACCAACTGGCGGAAGCCCACGGCATCTCCGGGTTCGTCCGTTTCGTCTTTGACTTTGATTGGCCAGGTGCGGAGCGCGACCTCCTGACCGCCATCGAGCTCAGCCCGGGAAACGCCGAAGCTCATGGCCACTACAGCTGGCTCTGTACCTCGCTGGAACGATATGACGACGCCCTGCGGGAGGTGCGCCGGGCCCGTGAGCTTGATCCAATTCTGATCCAAACCGATGTCGCCACCACCCTGTTACGCGCGGGACGCATCGACGAGGCCCTGGAAGAAGCGCGCCGCTCACTCCGCGACGATCCGGCAGCGCCTCGGGTTCACTCCAATCTCGGTTGGGCCTTGATTTTCCACGGCGACCACGCGGCCGGCATCGCTTCTCTGGAGCACGCATCGGCGCTGGCCCCTGGCTCTACCCTGTTCCTGTCCCAGCTCGGGCAGGCTTATGCAATCGCCGGCAATGCTGAACGCGCCAGGAAGATCCTGCAAGACCTGCAGGATCGCGCCGTCCATGAGTTCGTATCGCCCTATCACTTCGCCTACGTTTATGCCGGCCTGGGAGAAGCCGATACCGCCATTGACTGGCTCGAACGCGCCTTCGAACGGCGTTCGGGTGCGATCTACGGAATCAAGGGCTCGTTCCTCTTCCGCAACCTGCGCAGCCATCCTCGCTTCCAGTCGCTGCTGCAGAAGATGAATCTCAGTATTTGAACAATGTCCTCTAAAGTCTCGCGGTGCTCAAGCGCAGGGCGCTGCCAGCCGGATATGTGCGCTCCTGTCTGCGTCTGTTTTGCAACTGTTGATTGCCCTGGCTTCGCGCGGATGAGCAACCGACCAGAAGTAACTGTTGCCACAGCACGCATTGCTTCCGACGGGACCTGCTGCTTCCTCCAACCGTGAGGTCATCGCCGTCGCTGGCAATGAGGGTTTATCGTCAAATAAGCAAAAGCAAGACGAGCGCTTAGGGCACGCCGCTACGGCGTTATCATCCAAACGACGCCGCATCCGTGCCCGTTGCAGTTGGTGGCGCTGCCATTGCTCGCCGTTCCGTACAGGTTTCCGCTGCTGTCGAGCAGCACGTTGCTTATGGGGAGACCTCCGTCGGTACCATTGAAGTCATGCAGTGAGCTGTAGGCCCAGCCATTGCCCTCGTACGTCAATTCGAAGACGGCCCCCCAGCCGTTCGCGCCGTCCTGGTAAGTCGTACCGTAAACCCTTCCAGCCGCATCGACGGTTACGGGCGCTTCCGGTCCACCCGGGCCTCCCCCGTTCTGGTAAGGAGCGAAGCTGTAATCCGTGGTATAAGGAACCTCATACACGGCGCCGCAGCCACTTATCGTTCCGATAACACAATTTCCCTGTCCTCCGGCATAGGTGGTTCCAAAGAAAACCTGGTCGCCGCCCATCACTGCCGGCGTGAGCCCGGCGAATGGAAGACCGCCATCCCCGCTATCCAGGAACCTATAGATCACGGTTTCCGTCCACCCATTGCCCGCCGGCGTTAGTTCGAAAACAATACCGCTCCCGAGGAGTTGATCCTGAGGATCGTAAAAGCCGCCCTGCGAAGTCGTGCCGTAGAGATTGCCGGCACTATCGAAGACAAGCCCACCCACCGGATCAAAGCCGTCCGTGACACCCGGCTGCGGATTAAAGCTGTGGAGGACACTTTCCGTCCAACCGCCGCTTTCCTTAGTCAGCTCAAAGACCGCTCCGTAGTCTAAATACTGGCCGCCGCGCTCGGTCGTGCCGTAGATGTTGCCCTGGTTGTCGAAAATAACGTCGCCGTAGCCAGGACCATTTCCGTCGGTCTCGCCGGTGAAGGTGTAGAGGATGGTCTTCGTCCACGGACAGCTTATCGAACGGCAGACGGTCGCCGGCGGTCGCAGGTTGAAGACCGAGCCCGCGTCGGTGTTGCTGGTGCCGCCATGGGTTGTACCGTAGAGAGTGCCATCCGGTCCAAAAATCACCCTGGACCATGGGTATCCACTGTCGCTTCCACCTTGAAAGGCGTACAGCGTCGTCAGCACCCAGCCCGAACCCTTGTGCGCTAACTTGAAAACTGTGCCGCAACCCTGGCTGCAGTAGGCGTTTCTGAGGCCGCCTTCATAGGTGGTGCCGTAGAGATTGCCCGCTGCGTCTTCTGTAAGGCCCGCCCAAGGGACCGCTCCTTCCGGCCCGGAAAAAGCGTGTAACACGGTGTAGCTTTGTGCCTGCGCTGTGACGCATGGCATTACTGCTAGCACACACATTATGGGAAGCGCGCAAGCCAGGCGACGCAAGCGAATGACTAAGGCTGAGGTGGAAGCTGGAGCAGAGTTGGTCATCACGTCCTCCTATGCGGCGCGATCTTCGAACTCTTTTTGACGCCCGCACTTTACACCCGAAACGCAGCAGTTTTCTACTAAGAAAGAGTTTTTTTTGTAATCAAGGCGGTCAACTCAAATCCCCTCCCGGCTGACAAATAGCGATCCCACATCCGAGAGCACAGCGTGAAGGAGAACTCCCGGCGAGAAGATTTTGATGCAACGATAACGAACGCGCGCACTAGCCGCGCTTGCGCGAGGAGGCACTCTTTTTTGCGTGACGCCGTGTCGTTTTTAGTGCCGTGGTGTGCCCCGTTTTGGGGGATTTCGTTGTGAGAGGTTGAGGTTTGCCTGAGGCCGTTTCGACCGGCTGCCCCGGAGCCTGCCCTGAGCTTGCTGGGGCTCGCGGGGTTGGAGATCCGGGAACTTCCGCCATCTCCTGCAACGCCGCCAACGGCGGCAGCTTTTGCTTCAGCTTCAGCACCGGCGCGAAGAGATCGCCGCGCTGCTTCACCCGCGCCAGCACCTGCTCCGCGTCGAAGACCAGCAGATTCGGGTCGCCCTTCTTCAGGCAACTCTCAACCTCTTTCCATTCCACCGGCGTCGAAACCGTGGGCCGCTCCTTGGCGCGCAGCGAGTACACGCATATCGTCGTCTTGTGGTCGTCGTTCTGGCTCCAGTCGACCAATACTTTCCCCGTGCGCAAGACCTTCTTCATATCGGAGACCACGTGCTCGGGATGCGTGCGCTCCAGCCGGCGCGCCAACTCGTGCGCGAACGGTTTTGTATCGTCATACGATACATTGGCGTTGAGCGGAACATAGATTTGCAGGCCCTTCGAGCCCGAGGTCTTGGCGAAGCTCTCCAGTCCCAGCTTGGAGAAGACTTCGCGCACCCACAGCCCCACCTGGCAGCATTGCACCATGTTGGCCGGCGCGCCGGGATCGAGATCGAAGACGATGAACGTCGGCCGCAAAATTTCTTTGCCTTGCGAGAGGCTGGTGTGCAGCTCCAGGTCGGCAAGGTTCGCGGCCCACACCAGAGTAGCTATGTCTTCGATCAGGCAGTAATCCATCCAGCGATTGTTGCCTCCGCTCCACACCTTCACCGTCTTCACCCACTCCGGACGATGGCTCGGGCAATTCTTCTCGTAGAAAAACATTCCGCCCACACCGTTGGGATAGCGCTTCATGGTCAGCGGGCGTCCTTCCAGGTGCGGCAACAGTGCGGGCGCGATGCGCACGTAGTAGTCGATGACCTGTCCCTTGGTGAATCCCACATTGGGGTACAAGACTTTATCGAGGTTGGACAGCGTCAGGCTCCTGCCGTCCACTTCCACCACGCTCTCGTGCTTGGCCATGGGCTCCTCGCTTCGCAGCTTCGTAGGAATGATGCCGTGGGGCGACACAAGTATGCAAGGCGAAAGCGGTGGCGCGCGCGACGAAGGAGTTTGCTCTTTTTCACGTTGGCAACAACGCTAGAGGTGTCTCGCGTCATCCAACCCAAAGCCGTGGCCACCGAAGTCGAGCTACCCGTCAGCAGTTCCGTGCCTCCCATATTTCCTCCGGAGCAGCGCGCGCTGTTCTGCGAAGTGTTGCAGCACCTGAATCGGGCGCGCGTGCCCTACGTGGTCTCCGGCGCATTCGCGCTGCAGAAACACACCGGCATCTGGCGCAATACCAAAGACCTCGATTTATTTCTGCCGCCGCAAGCTGTGCCGGAGGCGCTGCGCCATCTGCAGGAGCAAGGCTTCGATACCGAAGTGCGCGATCCCGTCTGGCTGGCGAAGGCGCATCGCGACGGCTATTTCGTCGACCTTATCACCGGCATGAGCAACGCCATCATCACCGTCGATCAGTCCTGGATCGATCGCAGCTCGGAGACAGTGATTTTAGGTGTTCCAACACGCGTTCTTGCGCCGGAAGAATTGATCGCATCCAAGCTGTTCGTCAATTTTCGCGAGCGCTTCGATGGCGCCGACATCGCGCACGTGCTGTACGGCACCAAGGGCGGGCTGGATTGGCAGAGGCTCTTACACTTAGTTGGTGAACACTGGGAGCTGTTGTTGTGGGAACTGATTCTGTTTCGCTATGTCTATCCCGCGAAGCAGGACTTTGTGCCGCGCGCAGTCTGGGACGAGCTCCTGTCGCGCTTGCGCCGCGGCCTGGATACCCCGTCTTCCACGCAATTTCGCGGCAGCTTGATCGACGAGAAGATGTTTGCCATCGACGTGAAAGAATGGGGCATGGAGGACCTGCTGCAGCAACAACGCATGCAGCGCGAACCGAAGATCGAGGATGATCCTGCGCAGCGCCTGCATAACGAAGAAGACGAGCTATGAAGATTGCCGCGGTCGCCGACCTGCACTTCAGTCCACAAGTGCATGATCGCGTGCGCGACCACATGAACCGGGTGCGCGACGACGCCGATGTGCTGGTGCTGGGAGGCGACCTCACCAACTTCGGGCGACCGGAAGAGATGGAATCGCTGCTGAATGTTCTGGTGCGCCTGCGCATTCCGACTATCGCGGTGCTCGGCAATCACGATTATGAAAGCGGGCGCGCCTCGGAGCTGATGAAGATGATGACCGAGGCGGGAATCAAAGTTCTCGACGGCACGGCGTATGAGCGCGATGGCGTCGGCTTCGCCGGCACGAAGGGCTTTCCCGGCGGCTTCGGGCGCGGCGCGCTCACCGCGTTCGGCGAGCCCGAGGTCAAGGCCTTCGTGCAAGCTGCGATCGACGAGGCGCTAAAACTGGAGCGCGCGTTGTCGCAACTGCGCACCCAGAAGCGCGTTGTCGTTCTGCATTACGCTCCCATCGGCGACACCGTGAAGGGCGAGCCGCCGGAGATCTTTCCCTACCTCGGCAGTTCGCGTCTGGCTGAAGTTGTCGATCGCCATGGCGCCGATCTGGTATTGCATGGGCACGCTCATGCTGGAAGTCCGGAAGGTAAAACGACGGCTGGAACTCCGGTGTACAACGTTGCGATGGGGATCAATCAGGCACGAGGGAGTGGGGCCGTGTATCGAATTTTCGAGGTGTGATTCCAGCCAGAAAATTGCGGCGCAAAGCGATCGCGAAATTGTTCTACGTAGAACAATTTCTTAAGTGATACGTCAACAGTTAACTGCAACTACGTGTTAACTATGTTGATTCCAAAATGCTGCGCGCACGCACAATTCGACTCGCGGCGCCTTGGCAACGTAATTTCTCGCCCCAATTGTGACGTCAACGCCTCGTCACAAGTGACGTCAGCGACACGTCACAATTTGTTCAGTCCGTCCAGGGCTGCCACTTTGTAGGCCTCCGCCAATGTGGGATAGTTGAAGACGGTGTCGCGGAAGTACTCAATCGTTCCGCCCATGGCCAGCACGGCCTGGCCGATATGCACAATCTCCGCAGCGCGTTCACCGATGATGTGCACGCCCAGCAGCTTCAGGGTTGCGGGGTCGAAGACCAGCTTGAGAAATCCCTGATCGTCGCCCAGCATTTGCCCCTTCGCCAGCTCCGCGTAGCGCGAGATGCCGGTCTCGTAGGCCACCTTATCGCGCGTGAGCTGTTCTTCAGTCGCGCCCACCATGGAAATCTCAGGGATGGTGTAGACGCCGTAGGGAATCAAGTTGGGCGGGATACTGCCGGCGACGCCGAAGATGTGGCAACTGGCGAGCCGTCCCTGTTCCATCGAGGTGCTGGCTAATGCCGGAAATCCGATGACATCGCCGGCGGCGTAGACGTTGCGGCACCGAAGTCTGGAAATTCTGATTGACTACGAGCTTGCCACGTCCGTCGGGCACCAGGCCGATGGCTTCAAGGTTCAGCATGTCGCTGTTGGCCTGGCGCCCCACTGCGTAGAGCAGAGTCGAGCCATGCACCGTCTTGCCGCTTTCCAGCTTGGCGAAGACGCGATCGCGTTCCTCGTTGTACCCGAGCTGCACGACTTTTTCGCCCAGGCGGAACACCGTCCCCAGTTGGCGCAACTGGAAGCAGAGGCTTTCGACGACCTCGTGATCGACGAACTCCAACATTGTGGGACGCTGGTCGAGCAGCGTAACTTTGACGCCGAGGGCTGCGAACATGGAGGCATACTCCAGCCCGATGATGCCGGCGCCGACGACGATCAGCTCGCGCGGCAGCTCTTCCAGTTCGTGCACCTGGTCGGAGTCGAAGATGCGCTTGCCGTCAATGGGAATATCCGGACTATGCGCCGGTCGCGTGCCGCAGGCGAGCACGAAGTTGTTGCCGCGAAGCAGCGTGTAACCTTCTTCGCTGGCGACCTCCATGCTGTGCGCGTCGATGAACCGCGCGTTGCCCTCGTAGACCACGACGCGATTGCGCCGCAGTTGCGACTTGATGACCTCGATCTCGCGCGCCATCACCGCGTCGGAGCGGAAGACGAGGTCCTGCATGGAAATGTTTTCCTTCAGCGCATAGCCGCGGCCGTAGAAACTGCGCTGACGCAATCCGCTGAGGTAGAGGATGGCCTCGCGAAAGGTCTTGCTGGGGATGGTTCCGGTATGCACGCAGACGCCGCCGATGGTACGCTTGCGCTCGATGACCGCAACTTTCTTGCGCATCTTGGCGGCGCAGATGGCCGCCTTCTGTCCCGCCGGGCCGCTGCCGACGACGATCAGGTCGTAAACGTTATTGGTGCTGGCTTCGGTTGCAGGCAAGACCATGCTCCTTAGAGTGAGGGCAGGAATTGAAACTAACATCAAAGCCGGCGGAACGGAAGCAGGGTACATGGCAGACTTACCGTGCGAGGCCGAAATTCATCGCGCGTTTACATTTTGACGTCTCCTGCATGAGAGTCATCCGACTCGAACACCAGCACCGGGGGTGCCCCGGCGAGAAATGCTCGGTTGACGAATCTTCCACTGCATGGGTCGCCTCGTCTGCCGCCTGGTCAGCATAAATGAAACTCTATCTGACATCACTTTTGTATTCACAATCTGATACGCTATACAGAAGGAGAATTGCTGTGGCCTTGAAGAGAGAGACGCGCACCACTACTGTCCGCCTGCCTGTCAGGCTCTACGACGAGGTACGCGATCTCGCCGAACGCGAAAACGAACGAGGGTCGCGGCGATCGGTCAGTGTGAACGACATAATCGTCACGGCCATGGCGGCCTATGTGAAGATGCGCAAGCGGCGGCAGATCGATGCGGCTTTCGCGGGCATGGCGGACGACCCGGCTTACCAGAAAGAAGCGCTGCGCCTGGCCGAGGACTTTGAGGCCAGCGACTGGGAGGCGCTCCGGCTGAACGAGACGCACTTGCGTGGGCGTGAGCAGGGATGAACGGCACCACGGTAATGCGCGGCGACGTGTTCACCGCCAGCCTCGATCCGACGGAAACCCCGAAGCAGGCGGGAACCAGGCCCGTGGTCGTGGTCAGCCGCGATGCCATCAATCGCTTCAGTCCGGTGGTCGTGGTTGTCGCCCTCACCGATGCCGCGCATAAGCGGCACGTCTATCCCAGCCATGTGCCGGTGTCGTCTGGTACAGGCGGCCTCACCAGACATTCGATTGTTGTCTGTGAGCAGATACGGGCCATCAGTAAGACGCGGCTGAAGCGGTCGCTCGGCAGATTCGACCGAAGTACGATGGCGAAGATTGAAGCCGCGCTGAAGATAACCCTGGACCTGAGCTGACCCGGACCTCGACCACAACTTTGTTTGTTGTTCGCACGAAAGACCCCACTCAAGGCCAAACGAAGGCCTTGAATGGGGCACCCGGCACCCGGCACAGTGGAATTCATCAGGCATTTATGTTGATATGACCTGCATCCAACTTATTTTAATCACAGCAACAGGCAGAGCTTTCAGCATGGCGAAATCTTTCGAGTCTAAAGAAGCGATGTGGAGCAAGGTCCCGCAGGTTACGCTGGCCTTCTGGTGCGTCAAGATTCTGGCTACTACCGTGGGCGAAACCGGCGGCGATTCCCTGTCTATGACGTTGAACCTGGGTTATGCCGTCAGCAGCCTCATCCTGGTGGGCTTCTTCCTCGTGGCCATGGCCGCGCAGGTAAGCTCCAGGCGCTACCATCCGTTCTTCTATTGGACGGTGGTAGTGGCCACTACGACGGTAGGTACCACAACGTCGGACTACCTCGACCGCACCGTCGGGCTGGGATACGTAAAGTCTTCGATCATGCTGTTCTGCGGCGTGATCGCGGTGCTGCTGATCTGGCGCCTTGTGACCGGCCGGATCGCATTCGAGAACGTCACTAGCCGTACCGACGAGAGCTTCTATTGGCTGACGATCCTGGTTTCGAATACTTTGGGGACGGCGATCGGCGACTGCACTGCGACGACCCTCGGACTGGGCTTCGAGCGCGGAGCCCTATTGTTTCTCGGGCTGATCGCCCTCGTCGCCGCTGCGCACTACTTCACTCGGCTTCCCGACAGCGTCCTGTTCTGGGCGGCGTACATTTTGACCCGACCCTTGGGCGCCACGTTGGGCGATACGCTCACCAAGCCGCACGCCGAGGGCGGACTAGCGCTCGGGCGAATCGTTTCTTCGCTCACCATGATCGCCGCCATGATCGTGGTCATCGTGCTCACATCGCAGCGCCGCCGCGGTCCGATTGTGGTTTCTTCCGAAGAGAAGCGAGCCGCGTGATGGTTTGTCGGGTACCCAGGTCTCGAACCCCGCGAGACCCTGGGGTACCCACGTTCCCAACAACTACGTTCAGCGTACTCGTGACGGAATCCCCAGGTCTGGAAAACGCCAGACCCTTCGGCAAGCTCAGGGCAGGCTCTGGGGCACCCATGTCATCCCTGCGATATACTTCAAGGTCTGCCTACCAGGAATATCGAAATCCGAGGGAGAACACCTTCATGTCCACAGTAACCGCATCCCCAGCAATTTCCTTTGCCCGCGATAATCAGCAACGTTTTGTGAATGAGTTAAAAGACCTGCTCCGCATTCCCAGCGTCTCGACTGATCCCGATCGCAAAGACGATGTCCGCAAAGCCGCCGAGAAGGTTGCCGGTGAGTTGAAGCGCATCGGCTTCGAGAACGTCGAGATCATCAAGACCGACGGACATCCGCTGGTCTACGCCGACTGGCTGCACGCTGCCGGCAAGCCGACTGCGCTGTGCTATGCGCACTTCGATGTTCAGCCGGCGGAGCCGCTGGACGAGTGGAAGTCGCCTCCGTTTGTCGATAAAGATGCGTACCAGGTGAAGGGCGAAGAAGCGCAGGCGGCGAAAAAGAATTGGACGGAGCCGGCCGAACGCAACCAGAACATTTATGCGCGCGGCGCGGTGGATGACAAGGGCCAGCTCTGGATGCAGGTGAAGGCCTATGAGTCGCTGTTCAAGTCGGGCGACGGCAAGCTGCCCATTAACGTGCGCGTGATCTTTGAGGGCGAAGAAGAAGTTGGCGGCGAGAGCATCGAGGAGTACGTCAAGAAGAACGCGAATACCGGCAAGCTGAAAGCCGACTTCGCGCTGGTCACCGACACTGAGTTCTTCGCGCCCAATCTTCCTACGCTGTGTGTCGGGCTGCGCGGTCTGGTTTACACCGAAATCGAAGCGCAGGGTGCGATGACGGACCTGCACTCCGGCGTTTACGGCGGTGCTGCGCCGAATGCAATCTTCGGGCTGATCGAGATCATCAGCAAACTGAAAGACGAGAACGGCAAGGTGCTGATCCCCGGCTTCTACGATGCCGTGCAGAAGCCGACCGATGACGAGCTGAAGGCGTGGGAGCGGCTGCCGTTCAATGAAGAAGACTATCGCAAGGCGGAGGTCGGCTCGGATGTGCTGACCGGCGAGCCGGGATACTCGGTGCTGTATCGCACCTGGGCACGGCCGACATTGGAGGTTCACGGCATTGTCGGCGGATTCATCGCTCCGGGCGCGAAGACCGTCATTCCCGCGCGCGCGTCGGCGAAGGTGTCGATGCGGCTGGTGCCCAATCAGAACGCGGACGACATCTTCAAGAAGTACAGCGACTATGTGCAGAAGCTCACGCCGAAGGGGATCAAGACGAAGATCAAGATTCACAGCAAAGGTCCGGCCTGTGTGGTGAATACGGACAATCCATATGCGCGCGCCGCGGTGGAAGCGATGCACGATGTCTTCAAGAAGGACACGGTGTATATTCGCTCGGGCGGATCGATTCCGATTGTCACTCAATTCGACGACGACCTGAAGATTCCCAGCATCATGATGGGGATGGGGCTGCCGGACGACAATCTGCACGCGCCCAATGAGAAGTTCCACATCCCGAATTTCCATCGCGGGATCGAGTCGATCATTCGCTTCTTCCAAATATTGGGCGAATAGGAAGAAGCAGCTGTCAGTCTTCGGCTATCGGCTGTCAGTCTTCGGCTGTGCCCCGTCCAAGCTGATTTGCCTGGACGGGGCTTTTGCTTTTCTGGCGGCGGCGACCTCCCGCTAGTTACGGACGCTGGCCGATCGGTTGAACCGCGCCAATGTAACTTCCATCGTGGCCGGCTCCGACGAGAGCGAGATTCAGCGGCGCCCAGCCACGGCGAATCCAACCCCACAGCGCGGGTATGCTGTAGCACGGATTCATAATTCCACCGAAACCGCTGCGGCGGGCCAGGTTGAGGAACAGGTCGGTGTCGGTGCCTGGACCGCCGCATGCTGCATCCCATCCGGCGGGACGGCGGCTAGTGTCCAGAAATCGGGGATCGACACTGAGATCTCCGTATTGTGCATAATTCGGATGCGGTATGGAGCCGTTATCGAAGCCGGGCGAGGTTTGCACGTTCACGTACGACGCCTGGGTGGCGCCGAAGTCCAGATTATGATGCACGGCCGCGCCGCCGTACTCGATGCCCGAGCTGAGATTCCAAGTGTTGTAATTGTTGTCGTTATCATAGCCCAGATTGCCGCCATAGGAGATGTTGGAGCGCGCGTAGCTGCTGATGACGCAGGTGTACGGACTGGTACCACCATCGCCCCAAAGAAAGTTCATGTTGGGATTGCCGGTCGGATTGGAGGGAGCGTAGATGGTGTTATGGTCCTGCCCCACGGAGGCGCTGCAGTTGTCGTCGCTGTAGGCGAGATTTCCGATCATGTTGAGGTCGGGATCGGAGTTCTCGACCACGAGCACGTTGTAGGTCTCGGTGATGGTGCCGGAGCGAGTGATGATAGCGCCCTGGGCTTCGGCATCCTCTTTCCACTGCGAAATCCAGTTGTAGCTGAAGGTGGGAGTGAAGAGCGGATCGTCGGCGATCTGCGAGATTCCGGCGTGGCCGCCCTGGAGGATGTTAAACGACACTGTGGTTCGGTCATCCATACCGGAGCCCCCGATGGCGACGCAGGGATTTACGGTTTGCCCCGGCGGTTCGGGATTCACGCACAAGTTGAATTCGATGGTGTTGGAGGATCCGGCGACAATCTCGGCAATCGCGAAGGGCGTGGTGGACGACCCCACTACCGCATTGCGAAGCACTTGGGTGTTGGAACTGCCGTCCGGAGCGTACACCAGGAAGCTCGCGGTCTGGGCGTTGGTTACGGTGTTGTCGGTGACGACCGGACCGGCGGGCCCGCTGACCAGATAAATCAGCGCCTGGTTGGGATCGGGGCGGGGAGCATCGAACCAGTTGAAGGCCACTCTCCAGTTGCCGGGTTGCAAAGTGGATCCGCCATTCACGATCTGAAATAAGTCCGAGATGTAGTTGTTGGCGATGGCGACGGAGTTGACCGGTGTCATGCCATTCGTCATGTCCCAGTCGATGCCGTTGAAGTACGCAACCGCGGTGCCCATATGACTGGCTACAGTGTTCTGCAGGATGAGAACAGCTCCGTTGGTAGCGGTGCTCCCGTTGCAGACGTTGCCTGAAATGGCGGTGCATCCGACGTAGTCGCCGAGGGTGTGATGAATGTACCAGGGGTCGCTTTCATCCGCGCTGGTGATGGTGACGTTGTTGGGCTGCGGACAGGAGAGGTTGAGGGTGCCGAAGCTGGCGAAGAAGCCGAACATGGAGGCATCCGCGCCGGGATTCAGATTGTTACCGGAGCCGATGGGATCGGTGCCGGTCGAGCCGAAGTAAATGGCGTGCGGGGCCAGACAGTCGGAATCGAATTGGCCGCCATTCTCGAGGCGAATCCAGCCCAGACCGGCGCCGCCTTCGGTGCCCAGATCGCTATCCAGAGTTACTTGATGGCGAACGACAACGCAGTTTCCATCCGTGGGAACGGCGCCGCCGATCCAGGTGTTGGGGTCGCTGAGGTTGCCGTTTTGAGCAGAGAGAATAAGGGACGATGTAGTGCAGGGAAAAGTAGCCGCGGAAGCGGATTGGGAAAGAGCAAGTTGTGTAATGGCAAAGAGGGTCGTTATAAGCAGAAAACGAACGAATACCCGAACACCGGTGTGCATTCTGGCTCCAAGATGAATCCTGTCGCCGGTAAATCGGCGGACCGGATGAGATGGGAGCGAGCCGGGGCAAGCGCGTGCGGCGGCGCTGTGAGACAGGCCGCGTGCATCGGGCACACGTCTGTCTTCGCAGCACTGGCGACGACAAGCTCAGTTTGTAATGGCGCTTGGGCTTTCCACGGGCTGGCGCAGACACAGGAAAATGTCCGCGGAAGGCTTATAAATTCCTTTGTAGCAGGTTGGTTAAGGCAAGCTCAATGAAGGACTTATTACAAGGTAAACTATGGTAACAGGCTAAGGGTTACGTTAGTAATGGGACGATTACTCATTCGCTGACTGGGAGGGCTGCGTAACTCGGAGCTTCGCCATGAACGCTCGTGCCACATCGGCGGCGTCCTGCTTCTGTCCGTCGACGGCATAGTTCATCGCGCGCATCTGGCCGGCGGTGATGCGGCCGGCGAGTGATTCAAACACAGCGCGCGCTTGGGGACACTTCTGCAACAGACTGGGGCGCACGATGGCGACCGCGTCGTATGGCGGAAAGTAGTGCCTGTCATCCTGGAGAACGACGAGGCCGAGCGCGGCAATCAGGCCATCGGTGTTGTTGCCGGCCACGATGTCCACGGATTTGTTCTCGAGGGCGCGATACAGCAGCCCCAGGTCCATTACGCGCGGCGCCGCAGCAAAATGCAGATCGTAGGTCTCGACCAGACCCTTGTAGCCATCACGGCGTTCGAGGAACTCGTATCCCACGCCCAGCCGCAATTGCGAAGCCACCGGCGCAAGTTGCGAGAGCGTTTTCACTCCGAGCCGCCGGGCGTCATCCGGGCGCATCACCATGGCAAAGCTGTTGTCGAATCCCAAGGGAGGCATGACATCCAGTTGGAAGCGGCGCTGGTACTGTTGCTTCACGTATTCGTAGATCTGTGAGGCGTTGCCGCTGATTGGCTGCTTGAGGATGGCAGCCATGGCAGTGCCGGTGTACTCGACGTAAGTATCGATGCGTCCGGCCAGGATCGCCTGCTGGCAGATGTAGCTTCCCGCGAGATAGAAGCGACCGTCGACCGGCAGGTGACACGCGCTCTCCAGCGCCTGTTGCAGGATTTCGCCCAGGATGAGTTGCTCGGTGAAGTTCTTGGAGCCGACACTCAGTTCGTCATGCGAGCTGCAACCGCGCGCCGCTCAGCAATGCCAATCCGGATGCGATGAAGGTGCGGCGGTCCATATTAATGAGCGTGCCGTGACAGCAGCTTCTCGCAGGCGCTGAGGAGCGAATCTGCGGCCAGGGCCATCAGCGCGGCGGGTATTGCGCCGGCGAGGATCACACCGTTATCGACCATGGCAATGCCGCGAAAGATGAATTCGCCGAGGCCGCCGGCGCCGATCGCTGCCGCAATGGTTGCCACTCCAATGGTGATCACCGCCGCAACCCGGATTCCCGCAAGCATCACCGGCAGAGCCAGCGGCAGTTCGACATGCCAGAGGAGTTGGCCGGAGGTGAGACCCATGGCCATCGCAGCCTCGCGCACCGGCGGGCTGATGCCGGCGATTCCAACATAAGTATTGCGGACGATAGGCAGCAAGGCATAGAGCGCGAGGGCGACAATGGCGAGGCGATCGGCGCGCGCGCCCAGCCACGGGAGCGGCAGCAGCAATCCGAAGAGAGCCAGGCTGGGGATGGTTTGAATGACGTTGGTGCTGCCGAGTATGACGCCTTCCACTTTGGCCGGCGGGTGAGCAGTATTCCCAGCGGCACGCCAATCGCGATCGCCAGCAGCATGGATACGCCCACCAGCCAGAGATGCTCGGCGGTGAGTGCGGCGACTTCGCGAGGATGAGTGAGGAGGAAGTGCATGTTGGCTATTCGTGAAACATCTGGCCTTCCCGCAAGATTTCGATGTAACGTCTGGCCACGTCGTCGGTGCTGCTTAGGAATTCCTTTGGCGTATAAAGCGCGCGAAGCCTGCCATCTTCCATCAGGCCGATGCGGTCGCCCAGCAGCAGCGCTTCACTGATGTCGTGGGTGACGAAAACGACGGTCTTGCGAAGTCTGCGCTGAAGCGTCTGAAACTCCATTCGCACCTCGGCGCGGGTGATGGGATCGAGTGCGCCGAAAGGGCTCGTCCATCAGCAGAATCGGCGGATCGGCGGCGAGGGCACGCGCGATTCCTACGCGTTGCCGTTGCCCGCCGGAAAGCTCGTGGGGGTACCTGTCACGGAAATCTTTAAGAGGCAGGCCGACCAGCGCCAACACTTCTTCTGCCCGAGCATCGATCTTCTCCTGCGGCCAGCCCTCAATCGTGGGAACAATCGCGACGTTTTCCTTGACCGTGTAGTGCGGAAACAATCCCACATCCTGAATCGCGTAGCCGATGCGTCGCCGCAGCTTGATCACATCCCACTGGGTGACCGCAGTGCCTTCGACCCTCACCTCGCCCGAGGTGGCCGGCTAGCAAACGGTTGATCAACTTGAGTGAGGTGGTCTTTCCGGAGCCGCTTCTGCCGACCAGCGCGAGGGTTTCGCCGGTATGCACCACGAGATTGATGCCTGAGAGCAACTCCTTTTGCGGCGAGATGCGAAAGCCGGCGTCAAGGAACTCGATGGAGTTGCTCGCCATGGGAGACGATAGGGTAGCAGAAAGCGGTGGTCGGTAGTCGGCGGTTGGCAGTGGGGAATCAGCAGTCACTGTTTGATCGCTAGAAGTGTCCCACAGATCGGTGTGTATCAGGGCACGACCTTTAGTCGTGCCGTAAAGGGGAAAAAATCGCTCGGGCTTCAGAGGCTGTGTCGCGAGTGGTGTCGCCGCTGTCGCGGCTCGGCATTTTTCCCACTTGTTCGGGGGCTAACGCCCCCGCCTAACTTCATCCCGCCGCGTTGCGGCTAGTTTGATCGATTGTTCGAGACGTTTGTTCCACCACGAAAATCGTCTTCGGGTCGCGACACAGTCTCTTCAGCCCCTGCATGCCGATTCGCAGAGGCTAAAGCCCGGATTATAGATACGGTTTCGTTCGGCACGACTAAAGGTCGTGCCCTGATACAAAGCTGATCGACTTAACGGATAGCTTCTACCAACCAAAAGGCCCAGCCATCTAGCAGGCGCATCGGAGCGTCGCTATACTGAGCGACGATGCCGCTCTGTTCCCGGACCGCACGTGTTTGTCTGGCTCTGCTGCTGCTGTGGGACGCAACTGCGCAAGAGCCGAGCGGAGGCAAGGGTTCTCAGTCCGTTGAGCCCGCGCCGGTAACCCCAACCTTCCATGCTGAGTCTCGACAAGTGCTTGTTGAGGCCAATGTATGGAACCCCGGGGCGGAGAAACATGCGACCAATCTCTTGTCCAAACCACGGTCCAGCAAGCCCCCAAAGGTTGGCCTACTCCTGCAGGCGGCCTGACCGCAAAAGATTTTCACGTCTTTGATAATGGCGTCGAGCAGAGGATTAACTTTCTGAAGGAGCTCGACTTCGACGCACGCTGGTCCTACCCGTGGTGGACGGGCCCTGACGCCGGCGGAACTTGGGGAATCTATTCTCCGGGGGATTCCCGAGAGGGATTTGGCGCTGCAGCGTATCTGATCGGGTATGCTCCCCCGTCACTCCGACCCGGCGAGTGTCGCTCCGTTTCCGTAGTTGTAGAGAGTCATGAAGTCGATCTGAACCGTACTCAGTATTGCAATCCCGAAGCTCCGACCACTGAAAATCGGATGGATGTTCTGCCAGATTCACAGGCCCGACCGACAGTCAAAGTATCGATCCAGGCTTTCTCGTTCTGGTCGTCAGGTGCGCTTCGACTATTAACAGAACCGCCGTCGCAGAGTGGCCGTTCAGTCGAACCGGGAACCGACTACACGTATGTTGTCAACGTTCATGACTCCAAAGCACCAGCAACCGTGCACATCGCGACCCAGTTCAACTGGCGAAACAAGTATTGGGAGACGGCGGACTGCTTCAAAAGGAATCCTTCTATTCACATTCTTGGAACGGTTTACAAGGCGGATGGCGAAGTTGAGACGGAATTCAAGGATAGCATTTCCTGCCTGAGTCCGACGTTTCATGCAGTCGGCGCTTGGGAAGTACGCCCAGAAGCATGGTTGGCTGGCAGACACAGCTTCGATACCGACTCGATTTTATACTCAGGTCGAATTGCGGCCAGGGGATTACAACCTTCGAGTCGTGGTGACTGACGGGACTTCCATCGGGCAGGCAGAGATACCTCTGCACGTGGAAGCTTTCGACGGACATCAGTTGGCGATCAGCGATATCGTCTTGGCTGGAATCGTCCGGGATGCTTCATCGGTGCCGCGCGAAGCCGCGAGCGTTTACCCGGCACCAATTATTCCAACTCCGCTGGTCAGCAAAGATGTGCAGTTCTTCCCTGCGATCGACAATCGCGTGACAAAGCACACGCCTGTTTCGCTCTATTTTGAAATCTACGAGCCTTTGCTCGAAACAGAAACGACGGCAGTTTCGTTTAGCGTGAAGATTACCGACCTGAAAACCAACTCGCTGGTAATGGACACAGGACCGATGAGCGCAGCGAATTGGGTGCTGCCGGGGAACGTGGTGATTCCAATTGGACTCAAGCTCAATATCGAGAAACTGAAGCGAGGTTCGTACCGCCTCGAAATACAGGCTTCCGATTCGGCGGGACGAGAGTCGCAGTGGCGGCAGGCGACGTTCACTATCAACTAAGGAAGGGCATACAGAGACTGTGTCGCGAGTGGTGTCGCCGCTGCCGCGACTCGGTTCCTTTCCCACTCACACCCGGCGCTTACGCGCCGGGCTAACACCATCCCGCCGCTGCGCGGCTGTTTCTGCTGCAATTCTGACGGTTTTTCCCACCACGTAAATTGATTTCGGGTTGCGACACAGTCTCTACCGGCAGCAGGCCCAGGTTAGGCCAAAAGAAGGCCGAACCTGGGGCACCGGCACGAGCCGAACCTGGGGCACCGGCACGGGCCAAACCTGGGGCACCGGTCTGATTGCCGACTGCGCAAACACAAAGCCGGCGCAGCCTGTTCAGCTTGCACCGGCACAAGAGAATTGTGGGATTGCGGAGGAGTTAGTAACGTCCCCAGCCGCCGCCGCCACCACCACCGCCGCAGAGCGGCCACGGCCACCGCCGCCGCCACCGCGGCCAAAACCGCCGCGTCCACCTCCGCCGCCGCCCTCGCGGCGCGGCCGATCGGCCTTGGGGCGGGCTTCATTCACCGTCAGATTGCGGCCTCCCAAAGGGCTGCCGTCGAGCGCCTCCATGGCCTTGCGCGCAGACTCATCGTCTGACATCTCGACGAAGGCGAAGCCACGGGGTTGTCCGGTATCGCGATCGGTGATGATGCTGACCCGGTCAACCGGGCCATATGCCTCAAACATGCTGCGTACCTGGTCTTCAGTCGCATCAAAGCTCAGGTTCCCCACATAGATGTTCTTCATAGCGTCCTCGCTTTCGATAAGCCGCTTGCTGCCGCTCAGGCCACTTGCAGGCGACGTGGGTTGGGGGTTCACGACCGAAGACTCGGCGGGCAGTGATTGAGCAGAAAAGCGAGGACACGGTTGTCCTCGCTTCACGGTCCAGCTTAGAGAACCTGAACGTTCTCAGCCTGCCAGCCCTTGGCGCCACGCTTCACGTCGAAGCTGACGGCCTGGCCTTCCTGCAGTGAGCGGAAGCCGTTCGACTGGATAGCCGAGAAATGCACGAACACATCTTCGCCATTCTGGCGCGAGATGAAACCAAACCCTTTGGCATCGTTAAACCACTTTACTGTTCCTTGTTCCATGTGACTTTTCTATTTCCTTGTTGTTGATATTGCGTTTGGTGATCGGAAGGTTACAGGCAGGATCGCTCGAGACATAAGGAGGGATGGCTGCTAGACGCGCCGTTCGAACATACGCAGATCTAGTATACAACAACCAAGAAACATAACGATCAGTTTGGCGCGAATCGGCGCATCGAAGTGCATGCCAGCGTGACCAAATTGGGACTCGCACCAATGTGTGGCAGAGCCGCAGCCACCTTTGCGTGGGAGGTGCCCTTCGAAAGGTGTGCGGGTTAGATACAAATATCTTGCCGGGCATGGATTTCCTTGACATTGTGACGCAAGCACAGGACAATGCGGCCAACTATGCAACCGTCGAGAGCGATGGTTGCACATCCAAGCAGCGCCTCTAGTACGCAAGCGTAAATCCCCAGTGCGTTCGTACCTGGCGTGGAAAGAATTGACCATGCGACATCTTCGATACCTACTGCTCGTCTCCCTGGCCACGGCACTGTTCACGGCACCGGTGGCGGCTCAGCAAATCCGTTTCATTCCCGACTTTTCGCAAGTGCCTTCCTCCAATCGACTACTCCAATTTAACGGCAGCAGCGAGTTGGTTGCTGACAACGGGCAAGAGGTGCTCCGTCTGACGCAGAATCCTCCGACCCTGTCCACCAGCAGCAGCGTGTTCTTCAAGGTCGGCCAACCTCTGGACCAAGGATTCTTCACGTATTTCAAGTTCCAGATACACGATGCGAATTGTTCTTCTCCTCCGGCCGACGGCCTGGCGTTTGTGGTGCAGAGCGCTACCGCGACCGATTCCACCCAGGGCGCCACGGGAGCCGGGCTCACTGCTCTGGGACCGTCTATGGGCGGCATGGGTTATTCCGGCATCAACAACAGCCTGGCCTTTGAGTTCGATATTCTGCAGGACGACTGGGACCCGAATGGCAACCACATTGCTATCCAGAGCTGCGGTCCGACTGCCTTCAACAGTCCGGTGCACGAAGCTGGCGTATACACCATCGGGAACAATCACGACGTAACCAGTTGTCTGTTGGGTAACTCGATCAATACCAACCTCGCCAGTAATCTGGGGCCCACGTGCACTCGAGGAAGCTCGAACGACGGCCCGCCGCACGAGGTGGTTATCGAGTACACGCCGCCGAAGGGCCAGCAGCAGGGATTATTGCAGGTCTATCTTGATCCCCTGTTTCAGCAGAATAGCCACGTTCCGGTGCCCGGCTCGCCTACCGTGTTGAGCGTACAACCCTACAACTTGCTGTACTCAACGTCGAATCCTTTGGGACTCCAGCCCTCTAACCTTGATCAGTTTTACGTGGGCTTCACGGCATCGGTTGAGTCTGGAGCGGAGACGGACATTGACGCCTGGGAATTCACTCCCCAGGCCCCGGTGCAGATAACGTTGCCGATTCCGCCCGGGGGCATGGAAAACGACTTCACGTATGGCGGCCATCAACTGGGAGTCACTTACCCCTCCGGCTTTATGAACGATTGCTCGCCGGGCAGCATGAATTGCATTTATATGTCCGTGCTGGCAACTCCGGTGAACCAGCAGACGTTCTATATGCAGCGGCTGATGGGAACGAACTTCGCGAATGAGACTTGCATCCCTTATCTGCAGACGGGCGACAACAATTGTGTGGTTTACAGCGTCACCTGCATGGAGAATGGACAACAAGTCACTTGTCCGCAGGAACTGGAGACCGACGACATCGCGATCTGCAGCCAGTTCGAAACCTCGGCGATAGTTTCGGAATTAACCACCGACTTTCTGGAAGCCGAACCTATAGGCTCGAACAACTGGTGCAGCATTTGGACCAGCTTTGACCCTCAGGACGACCCCATCGTACACGGCAAAGGCCAGGGATTTTCCGACATTGTGGCGACCCTTAGCCCCAGTGGACCGGGACCGTCGTGTTTCGGCGGCGGTTTTAAAGATCTGAAACACATCACCAAGGTCCTGGAGAAGACCACGAGCAAGCGGCCGACGCCGAGACCAGGCCAGGGTTCGGGATTCTGTCCGGCGATTGATTAAGGCAAAACGAGGAGAGTGGTTACAGCAACCCCGGGCAACCGGGGTTTTCTTTGTGTGGAGATGGTGTCAGCAGGCGAGGCCTAGGCGCCGCCGCCCTGGTATCCCTTGGCGGCTTCGCGATAGATGTCCTTCAGATCGGAGCGGTCGAGCACGCGGGCGGCGCCGTCTTCTTTGCTGATGGATTCCAGGATCCTCACGGCTTCACGATAGTGGGGCACGGCTTCCTTGGTCTTTCCGCTCGCCGCCAAGGCAGCTCCCAGGAAATACTGGGCGCGCGCCTGTTCGGTACGCAGGCCGAGTTTTTCAGCTTGTCCCACCGCGAGGTCAAGCTGGTCGCGCGCGGCCTCGGCGTGATTGGTGGCCAGCAGGGCTTGGCCAAGATAGATCGCCGCTCGCACCGAGTCTGCTTTCAACCCCATGCTGTCGGCATCCTGCTGCAACTTCTTCAGTGCCGCAATCGCCGGCTGCGGCCGGCCCTGCACGACATCAAGCCTGGCCAGGTTGAGCTTGGACACGACCACCTGGCGGCGAACATTGCCCTTGGTCGCCAGCGCCAGTGCCTTGTCGTATTGCTGGTGGGCAGAGGCGTAGTCGCCGGCGTAGAAATAGCTGTCCCCCAGAGCATTGAGGGTCTCGGCGGTGGTCTCGTCGTTCTTGGCGGTGTCGGCGAGCTTCAGAGCATCCTCGATATACTTGCGACCTTCGTCCTCGCGTCCCACCGCGGACAAGGTCTGCCCGTAACCGGCGAGCGCGGCCTGCATCATGTAGGTGCGGTCGCCGAGTTCTTGAAAGATGTTGACCGCATCCTTCTGGTCCTTGAGCGCGGCATCATAGCGGCCTTGAGTAGCGAACAGCGCGCCCATGTCGGCCGACTCGCGCGCGATGCCGTTCTTGTTGGCGGCCGAGCGCTGGGCATCCAGCGCCTTCAGATACTGATCCAGCGCCGTGTCGTAGTGGCCCAGCATGACGTTGGTGAAGGCGAGGTTGTGCAGCGCCTCGGTGGTGTCCTGATTCAGCTTGGAGCGAATGTCGTAGGCCTGCTGGAAGTAAGTGAGCGCGTCCTGATATTCGCCCTTGATTTCGTGCGCGCTGCCGATGTTGATCAGCAGCGTTGCCTGGGTCAGTTGGTCGCCGGTATCGCGCGCCAGTTGCAGCGCCTCATTGGTGTATTGCAGTGACTTATCGTTCTGCCCATGGTCCAGGTAAAACGAACCCAGGTTCATCAGAATGAGAATCAGGCCATTTTTGTCGCCGATGGACCGCTCAACCTTGAGCGTCTCCTCGTAGCTGGCCAGGGCGGCCTTGGAGTCGCCCATGCTGTCTTGCACCTGGGCGATCTGCCCCAGGCTGGTTGCTACCCCGCGCTGATCGCCAATCTTCTTGCGGATTTCCAGGGCCTGCTGGAAGTTGCGCAACGCGTCTTCGGGCTTGTTGAGGTTCTGATAGGCATTGCCCAGGGCCTGCAGCACGTTGCCCTTCTGTTCTTCGTTGTCGAACTGGATGCTCAAGCTGAGGGCTTTGCTGAGGGGATCGAGCGCGGCTTGCGAATCGCCGCTCTTGATGTCGACCCGTCCGCTGGCCAGCAGCGCCTTGACGTTTTTGGGATCGGTGGCGAGCAGCTTGGCCAGATACTTTTTCGCCTGATCGAAATTGCCCGAATCCTCGTAGAGTCTGGCCAGCGCGAACTGGGTGTCGGTGTCGTCGGGATTAACCTTGGCCAGTTGCTCGTAGGTGGCGATGGCCTTGGCGGGATCGTGCATGATGCTGGCGTGGCTGGCGGCAATCAGAAGCCGGTCCTGGGCCGGCAGATTTTCGCTCAGCTCGACGGCGCGGCGCGAGGCCTGCTCGGCTTTGTCATCGTAGCCCAGCGCGGCGTAGGTCTCTGCCAGATTCGAGAACGCCATGGCGAAGCCGGAGTCGTCATTGGTGGCCTCCTGGAACTTTGCCAGTGCCTGCGTGTTGTTCCCGGCGCGCGCGAGCTGGAGACCCTCGTCATAGGCGCGCAAGGCGGGGATCGATTTCGTGGTCACGCGCTGCACGTGGCCTTCGAGCTCCTTCAGCACCTCGGGATTGGCGGCCAGCTTCTCGCGCAGGCCATCGGCCAGTTTCTCCAGTGAGGCCAGCAGGTCCTGCTCGCTGGCGACATCGGCGTTCAGGGTAAATTCACGGTCGTTCTTCAGGTCGTGGATGGTCGCCGTAATCCTGGTTTGCGGGCCCATGCGCTCGTACTGGCCATAAACGATGGTGTCGGCGTTGGTGAACTCCGAGACGCGCTTGAGCGTGTCCAGGTCCATCTGCGACTGCGAAGAGACCCGCAAATCCTGAAGCACTTGTTGCAAGCGGCCGGCCGAAACCGAGCGCAAGTGGGGCGATTGTCCGATGTCGGAATTGAGGGCCTCAGCAATACTGGCGCCCATCCAGTTCATGCCGGAATCGCCCGATGCATTGTAAAAAGGAACGATCGCCAGCGACATCACGGGGCCCTGCACCGCAGCCGGTTGCCCACGCTTGGCGCTCCGGTAATGGATCACGGTTGGGACCGCAATCGCCAGCACCAGCACCGCCAGACCTATGGCGATCCACTTCACCGGCAGCCGCTGGGATTGTGGTGCGGCAACGATCTTCGACGCGGCCGGGATTGACTCTCCGGTACGCGGCTTTTTGCCTTGCCAGATTTCCAGCTCTTCGGCGAGCTGTTGCACGGAGCCGAAGCGGTCGTTGGGCTCGCGCTCCAGACAGCGGCAAACAATGTCGTTAAGCTGGGCGGGAATCGCCGCATCCACATCGATCAGCGGCCGCACGCGTTCCTGCGTGCGCTTTACCAGGCTGGCGATGGCACTCTCGGCTTGATAGGGCATGAAGCCGGTGAGCAACTCGTACAGAATCAATCCGACGGCGAACTCATCGGAACGGGCATCGAGGTCTTTGCCCATCGCCTGTTCGGGCGACATGTACTCCATGGTCCCGATCATCATTCCGGTCTGGGTCATGCCGTCGCCTTGCAGGCTCCGGGCCAAGCCGAAATCCATGATCACGACGCGTCCCGAGGCGTCACGCATGATGTTGCCGGGCTTCAGGTCGCGGTGGATGACGCCTTCCGAATGCGCCGCCTGCAATCCGGCGCAAACCTGCGCGATGATGTTTACCGCTTCTTCGGGAGCAAGTTTTCCGTGGCGGGTGAGAATGGTGCGCAAGTCCTCACCCTCGATGAACTCCATGGTGATGAACTTCACGCCATCGGCTTCGTTGAGGTCGTAGATGCGGACGATGTTCTTGTGCGTGATCTGCCGGGCCAGCACCAGCTCCTGCTTGAAGCGGGCGAGGATGGCGGGATTGCCGGCGAGATCGGGGCGAATGACCTTCAGTCCGACCACGCGCTCAACTTCCATGTCGCGAGCTTTGTAGACCGCGCCCATGCCGCCCATACCCAGCAGCTTGAGAATCTCGTAGCGGCCGCCGAGTACGTCGCCCTCGTGGAAGATGGTGGCGCCGATATTGGAAAAGATGGGATGCGGCGGCGAGCCTGAACTGCCGGGGCGAGAACTGACGCCGTCCACTATCGTGGCTGCGTCAGAGGAATCGTGATGCGGAACATTTGACGAGGCTGGCGCGACCGGCTTGGGACGTGAACCGGAGTTAGCCTGCAAATCCACGCCCGGAAGCGTGGCGCCATCGGGATCAAGCGCAGGCTTGGGAGTCGAGGCAGAACTTTCCCCGCTTGATACACCGACGCCGTCTCGGGCTCGTCGCGCCGCGCCGTCGAACTCCGAAGCCAATTCCCCTACCTTCCCCACTGGCCGAGCGGAGGTGGGAGCGGTCCCACTCGAACCCAGGTGTCTCCAGAGTATACCTTTAAATCGCCTAGCTCTCTGCCACTTTTTAGACTCCTTACCGGCCCAAATGAGAGCCGGCAATGCAGCTCTCAAGCGGCAACGACTACCGCCCCAGGGTGGTCAGCCTGGGGTTATGGTCGAGCGTTGCGGTTCCGTTCGATTGCAGGAGTCCAACATTCATGCCAACCAGTCCCGCCTTGCCTCCCGTGGCACCCACCTGAGCGCCTCCGGCGATATACAGAATCTCGATCGGCGGATCATCGGGATTGAACATGAACTGGCTGCTGCCGGTGCAGAATTCCGTCGTCATCGGGGCGCAGATGGCAAACCTTCCGAAAGCGGCTCCGTACGTCGGATCGAAGCCGTAAGGCCCGGTCAAATTCAAGCCGGTCAGTGATCCTCCTGGCCCGCTGGTTTCGTAATTCTGGACCCAGAAACCGCCGGGCGGGGGCGTGCCGGCAACGTCGACCTCATTGGTGATGCTGGAGAGGACGGGAGTGATGGTGCCGCCCAGATACGACCCAAGAATGTTAGGCAGCGAGAAGCCGGGAGGGGGACCGGTTGGAGGAGCTTGCGCTTGCAGACTGCCTTGTAGAACATCCGCGTCTCCGCCAACAATGAAGGCCTGGGTGGTCGTAGTGAGATACCAAACCGGCTGGTGTGTGGGACCGTTCAAATCGATGGTGACCCGTCCGCAGGCAGTTGGGTACATGGGGCCGCAATTGGCATCGATACTGTAGGTCCCGCTGGCGTAGGAGACGGAGTTGAACGTGCCTCCGACACTCTGATCGACGTAGTACGGCGGCAGGTTTGCGCCGACCGGCGAGCCCATCCGGGTGAAGTTGCCTGCACAAGGCGTGCCGGTACAGCCACTGAAGCTCGCGACTCCCAGCTCCACTTCAGGGACCTTACTGCTGCCGCTCATGGCAATGCCGTCGAGCTCCAGAACGCCTTGGCAATTCGACCCTGACTTGCAAAGCACGAGGCCTCCGCTGACACCTGCGCTCTGTTGTTCGAGTATGTTGACCAGGGTCGCGGGGCCGCCTGCATCGGTCTCGATCGCAATCAGCTCGCTGGAGGACGCAACGTAGTAGGTATAGGTATTGGTGTGGCTTCCCACCATCAGCATGGCGGTTCCGCGTCCGGTATTGGGATCAGGAGTTGTAAACATGCCGGCGGTGATGAACTGCTCGCCCGACAAGGTGCCGTTATCGTTGGTGTCCTGGGCTCCGCCAGTAACTGCCAGGGTCGGGCCCAAGGCAAACGCCCCGGCTCCCGCGAAGCGGTTTCCGGCGGGGTCAGTTCCGAATGATCCAAAGGTGTAGCTCACGCCTCTGGGAATGGTCGTAGCGGCTTGCTTCTTCAGCAGGCCGGAGCCCCAGGCTTGAGGATCAACCAGGATCAGCTTGGAGTCGGCACTGGTTCCCGAGAGAGCAATATTGAAGGTATAAGGGGCGCCATTATCGGCGCGCGTGAAGGTAATGGTGCCGAAGTTCGTACCGGTCGGGATGTTGAAGGATCCAGTGATGGCCGTACCGGCTGAGGGCGTGGGCGACGACCCGGTCTGATCGATCACGCCACTGATCGTTCCCATTCCGTTCGTGTCGCCCGAAGGGGTGAAGGAGCCGACCAGGTAAAACGCCCGGCTGCCCGCGGGCTGGCTGATATCGAAGCCGTTGAAGGTCATGGCATAAGGACCGTTCAGGACTCCCACCACAGTCAAGGTGAAGGTCGCGGTCACCCTTTCCGCACCCGGCGTCGCCGAATCCGTCGCTTGTACGGTGAAGGAGTAGACTCCAGCCGTGGTGGGCGTCCCGGAGATGGTTGCCGCGTTCGCCATTCCGTTCATGGGCATGGCCGTAGTCAGTGTGATCCCGTCAGGCAGGGTGCCGGACGCCACCGCGTAGGTGTACGGCGGGACGCCGTTAGCTGCCATGAGGGTCGCGCTATAAGGCACCCCCACGGTTGCACCGGTCAGGGAAGTGGCCGGGAGGCTCAAGTCCTGATTGATGGTGATGCTCAAGCCCATGGTGTCAATGGCATGAGTGGGCAATTGCGAATCGACTACCTGCGCGGCGAAGTTACAGGTGATCGGAAACGATGAATTGGTCTGCATGCAGCCGCTTGCGGGATACTGCGAGGCATTGGCACTCGGCGTACCGCTGATGATGCCGTCGGAGCTCACGGTCAAGCCCGGTGGCAGGCTGCCGGAACCGATGGACCAGGTGTAAGGCTGCTCACCTCCAGAGGCAACCAGGAGTTGCTTATAAGGCACATTAACGGCGCCCTGTGCCAAGGTGAAATCGGCGATATTCAGCGCACCCGGCCCATTTTTCGGAACATTGCCGGCGCAGCCCCCCAACAACGCGCATGCCAACACCGCCATCGCCAGATACAGAACGGAAAACAGCCCTCTCATGGATCTCCCTTTCGAATTTGCAGCAGCTGGTTTAGACAACACTTTGGAGAACCGGCCTGCCCGGCTGAAAACGGCGCTGGCAGGAGCACAGGCCGTGGGCGACCGCAAAGTGCGTATAGGGTAGCAGAGTAACTGAATCGTCACTAAATGCAAGCGTTTTCTGCTGCTGCGCGGCAGCTCGCGGTTCGCTCTTCACCAGAACCGTCTCGGGCGAGCGAAGGAGCCGCAGTAGCGAGACAGTAGTGCTTCTTTAGAGTGTCGCTTACTCAGGTTTTTTTGCGCTTCAGGATCCGTGAGCCTGTGGCGAATAGCTATTTCACGCTGGCCACTGTGATGATGGTTTTTCCATGCGCCTCGATGGGATCACTGAAGACGTTCTGGACCTTACCCGTTGCGGCGAAGCGGTCAGACAGCGCCGTCAGGATTTCTTTGGGATCAAGCATGAAAAACTCCTCTCCGTATTCGATGCGCGCTCACCCGACCTCGACTAACCCATATCGCCGGTTCCAGTGCGTACGTAGATGCTGCACGGCACGGGCGATCTCGTCCTTCGTCAGGTCGGGATTCGGACCGGCAATCACGTATCGCGCCTCCTTGCGCGCGGCCTCCAGCAGATCGCGATCGCGCACCAGGTTGGCCACGCGCAGGTTCGGCATACCCGCCTGCCGCGTCCCGAAAAACTCGCCGGGGCCGCGCTGCTCCAGATCGATCTCGGCGATCTCGAATCCATTCTGCGTGCGCACCAGGGCGTCCAGCCGTTGCTGCGCTTCCACTGACACTTTGCCGCCGGTCATCAGGATGCAAAATGACTTCGCTGCGCCGCGGCCGATGCGTCCGCGCAACTGATGAAGCTGCGAGAGCCCGAAGCGCTCGGCATGTTCCACCACCATCACATTCGCATTCGGAACATCGACGCCAACTTCAATCACCGTGGTCGAGACCAGGACCTGGATCTCGCCGCGTTTGAACTCTGCCATGGTCGCGTCCTTCTCGTCGGCGCTCATGCGGCCGTGCAGCAGGCCGACGTGCAAGCTGGGAAACTCTTGCGTGCGCAGCCGGTCGTGCATTTTGACCGCGGCCTTCAACTCTCCCTCCATTGCTCCTTCTTCGATTACGGGATATACGATGTACGCCTGATGCCCAGCGGCGACTTGCTTGCGCACGAACTGCCAGACTTCGTCGGCGCGCTCATCGCCCACGCACCGTGTCGTAATCGGCGTACGTCCGGGCGGGAGCTCGTCGAGAATGCTGGTGTCGAGATCGCCGTAAATCGTCAGCGCGAGCGTGCGCGGGATCGGCGTTGCGGTCATCACCAGCACATCGGGTTCGGCTTCCTCGGCCTTCTTCATGAGGCGAAAGCGCTGCATTACGCCGAAGCGATGTTGTTCGTCCACGATCGCCAGGCCCAGCTTGTCGAACTCGACCGTCTCCTGAATCAGCGCATGGGTGCCGATGACGAGTTGCGCGTTGCCCTGCGCGATGTGATGGCGGAGGCTCTTCTTGCGGCCGGCGTCCTGCGATCCGGTGAGCAGGACGATGCGGTAGCCCGCGCCTTCCAGGATGTGCCGCGCCGAAAGGTAGTGCTGCGTTGCCAGAATCTCGGTAGGCGCCATGAGCGCAACCTGGTACCCGTTCTCCATCGCGATAACAGCAGCTTCCAGTGCGACGATGGTCTTGCCCGAGCCGACATCGCCTTGCAGCAAGCGGCGCATGGGCGCGGGCTGAGCCATGTCCTCGGCGATTTCCTTCAGCACGCGCTTCTGCGCGGCGGTGGGATGAAAGGGCAGGATGCGCTTGACCGCTGCGCGCACGCGGTCGCTGATTTCAAACGCGATGCCGGCCTGCGCGCGAACTTTGCGCCGCTTCAACTCCAGTCCGAGCTCGAGAAAAAATAGCTCCTCGAAGATGAGCCGGATGTGTGCGGGAGTGCGCGCCTCCTGCAACCGCGTCATGCTCTCGCCGACCTCGGGCCAGTGCGCCTGCCAGAATGCGCGCTTGCGATCGATCAGTTGCATGCGACCGCGAACCGCTGCGGGAATCGCGTCCGGAATGTCGCCGGTCAGGTTCTCCAACATGCCGTGAATCACCCGGCGAAACCAGCGCGCGGTGAGCCGCCCGTTTCCTGCGGCTTCATAGATCGGCACGATGCGCCCGACTTCCAAGGACTGCCACTTTTTCTCTTCGCCGTTGCTCTGCGCGTCCGCGGGGTCGTACAGGACTTCATACTGCGGTTGGAGAATTTCGAAGCGATGACCGCCGCGGTCTCCGGCCTCAACCTTGCCGTACAAGGCCAGTAACATGCCGGCGCGAAATTTATCCTTTAAGTAGGCGGCGTTAAACCAGATGCACTTCAGGGTGTCGCGGCCCTGGCCGACGGTCATTTCGAACAGCGGCATCCGCCTGGTGCGAAAGAGCCCGAAGGTGCGCACTTCGGCGATCACGCTGGCCATCTCGCCCACGCGCAACTCGCCGATGCCGCGCGGGTTCAGCCGGTCCTCGTAGCGAAACGGCAGGTAATAGAGCAGGTCTTCGACGGTGCTGATGCCCTTGTCCAGCAGGATCTCGGCAAAACGCGGGCCGATGCCCTTCACGTATTGCACATTGGTCGAGAGATCGAGCACAGAGCGATGGTAAGGCAGCACTCAGCAGTCAGCAATCAGCAGTCAGAATGGTGCCCCAGGTTCGCCCTTCAGTTGGGCTAACCTGGGCCCATGTTAGCGTCCAAAAGAGGGACGCGGACGTGGGGCACGAGATAATGTCATTCGATCGGCTCGACGGCAATGCTCGCCTCCGCGGGCGCTTTGCGATCGGGCCGCTGCACCAGAATCGTCGCCAGCAGCACAACGCCGATTCCGAGCACCTGCATCGGCGAGACCCATTCGCCGAGAATCATCGCGGTCAGCAGGATCGCCCACACCGGCTCGAGGCAGGCAGTCACGATGGCGCGGGTGGGATCGAGATATTGCAGTCCGGTGAAGTACAGCGAGAACGGAATCAGCATCGACGTTATCGAAAACACCAGCATGAACAACCACTGGCTGCCGCTGTAGTGCTGGGCAGCAATCTTCCAGGGCGGGTTGACAACGATCCAGAACACGGCGGCGCCGAGTAGCGAATACACCAGCACCGTCCAGCGCCGATAGACCCGCACCAGGTGCTGCCCGTAAACGTTGTAGAAGGCGAAGGTGACTGCGGCGAGTTCCGCCGCAACGACTCCGAGCTTATTGAAGCGGACGCCGGAGATCGCAACCCAGGGAAAGCTGCTGCGCGCCGCGATCTCGCCCACTGCCAATGCGCAACCGGCAACCGCCAGAACCACGCCGCTGACGCGCAATCGCTGTCGCCCGCTGCCGCCCTCGGGCAAGCATGTACAGCAGCACCCAAACCGGCGCGACGTATTGCAGAACGATCGCCGTCGCGACGGTCGTCTTCTCGATGGCGAAATAATAGAAGTAGTTCGACCCCGCCAGTCCCAGAATGCCCAGAAGAAAGAATTGCGCCAGGTGACCTCTGCGCACGCTGCAATGCGGGGCGATCCATCGCGAACAGCAGCGGCGCCAGAATCAACAAGGCGATGGTGCTGCGGCTCTGCGTCAGGATTAGCGGATCGATGGGGCGCAGTACGTGCGTTCCCCCGGAAAACCGGCCAGTGAACATCGCCCGGCCCATTGCGGCCGACAGTCCCCAGCAGAAAGTCGCCGCGGCGATGAACAGGTAGCCGCGGGTGGTGTGGGATTCAGGCGCGGCGTGCGGGATCAATGCTTATGGTCGTGGGGCCCATGCTCGCTTGCCGGATGCTGGTGATCGTGCGCACCGTGCTCGCTCCCATGCGCGTGGTCATGCACATCGCCCTCGTCACCGTGGGCGTGCTCGTGCGCGTGCGTGTGGCTGTGTTGATGCGTGTGCTCATGGGTGTGAGTGACGCCGTCATGGGAGTGTTCGTGAGTGTGCGTATGCTCGTGGGCGTGATCGTGGTCGTGCTGATGGGTGTGTTCGTGCTTGTCATCCATCTAGTTCACCTCGTTGGAGGGTGGGCTAGTCCGCCAGAGCGCTCTGGCTATGCGAGGAGCGCAGCACGCGGTCGACGGTATACGGCACGCGCTTGGTCGGTTCGTGGAAGTGCCGCACTTGCAGCTCTCCCAGCAGCCCGAGCGCGATCAACTGCACGCCCGCCACGATCAGCACCGCCGCAAACACCAGCAGCGGCCCATGCTCGTCCATCACGTTGACGTGGTAGAGGAACTTCTCCACCAGCATATATAACGCGATCAGCATGCCCGTCAGCGAGCTCAGCGCGCCGAAGCTGCCGAAGAAGTGCAGCGGCCGCGACATGTATTTCAGCAGGAACCGAATCGTGATCAGGTCAAAGAAGACGCGGATGGTGCGCGAGATGCCGTAATGCGATTCGCCGCGCTCGCGGTTGATATTGCGAATGGGAATCTCGCATATGGTCGCGCCGTACGCCGATGCCAGCGCCGGGATGAAGCGGTGCAGCTCGCCGTAGAGCGGCACTTCCTGCACCACCTGCCGACGATAAGCCTTGAAAGTCGTCCCGAAATCGTGCAGATCGACGCCGCTGAGTTTCGCCATCAGCCAATTGGCGACCTTCGACGGCACTCTCCGCATGACGAAGTTGTCGATGCGCTGCTTGCGCCAGCCGCTGACGATGTCGTAACCCTCGCGCAGCTTGTAGAGGAACAGCGGAATGTCGTTGGGATCGTGCTGCAGATCGCCGTCCATGGCGATGACGTATTCGCCTTCGGCGTGGTCAAAGCCCGCGGCGAGCGCCGAGGTCTGCCCGAAGTTGCGGCGCAGCTTCACCACCACAACGCGACGATCGACACTGGCGATCTGTTGCAGCAGCCAGAAGGTGTTGTCGCGGCTGCCGTCATCCACAAACACCAGCTCGAACGGCTCGCCGGCTGCTTCCATGACCGCCTTCAGACGGTCGTACAGCTCGGTGACGTTTTCTTCTTCGTTGTGGAAGGGTACGACGATGGAATACTTAAGCACAGGCTTTTTATTATAACGCCGGCGTTCAGCCCGAATAGGAAGTTTTTGAGGTAAAGCAGCCCGCCTCCCGGAAAGTTCTACGCGAGCGCCTTTAGGACTCGCCGTATCCCTTCGCGGAACGATATCCGGCTCGGTGATTAGGCTCAAAACCAGGTGGCCGTTTGTGGCAAAGTCATAAAAATGTCCAGGCTGGACAAGCACCCCCGCTCGCTCCAGCAACGCAATGGCCAGCTCCTCGTCCGAGGCTGTCGCGGGGACGCGCAGGACGACATACCAGCCGCCTTCAACGTGCAATCGGCGGCAATTGGGATGGGCCGCCAGTTGGCGATCAAGCTCCGCCAGGTTCTCGCCAATGCGGTCGAGCAGCTGCTTCTGAATGCTATACCGCTGCTCCAGCATCGCCGGCACGGCGAGCTGCACCGGCGCGTTCATCGACAGATAGGTGTCAGCGATGACCTCAAGCCGCGCCAGCGCCGCCTCTTGCAACACCGGCGGCCCGGTGACAGCAATCCACGCAACCTTCATCTGCGGCAAGCCTGAAATCTTGGAGAGCCCACTCAACGTGAAGGTCAGCGCGTTTTCATTTGACGCGAATGTCGCCGGACTTTCCGCGGCAATTGAATAGTCGAAGAAGACTTCGTCGGCGACGATTGCGGCGTCATTCGCGGCACAAACATCGCTCAGCAGTTGCATCTCACGCGCTTGGTAGTACGAACCAGTCGGATTGTTGGGGTGAACGGCCAGAATCGCGCGGGGGCGGGCACCTGCAGCCAGGGCGCGATCCACGGCAGCGAACAACGACGTGACCTCAACCTGCCAGCCGTGGTCATAGACCAGCTCATAAGGGAATAGCCGAACGTCCTGAATGTCGGCAAGAAAATCGAAGAGCGGATAACTCGGCGTGGGCACCAACACCGCATCGCCGGGATCGCACAGCAGGCGGAAGACGAACGAATATGCCTCGCTGGTGCTGGTGGTGAGAATCAGATGGTCCGGAGAGATGGTGATTCCGCGCTCGGCGTAATAGCCGGCCACGGCCTCGCGCGCGGAAAGCAGTCCCTTTGGCTGAGGGTCGTAACGGAGCGCCTCGGAGTTGGCCAATGCGCCCAGCAATTCACTTTCGCGATAGCGCAAGCCCACAGTGGTCGGATTCGAGGCTGTCAGGTCGAGCAGTTCCCGTCCCGCTCGCCGATGGGCTTCGAGCGCCTGAGTATAGCGATTGGTTGTGAGGTCCCACGCCGTTCGGCGGGCAAAGAAGCTGGGCATGCGAAGAGTGATTATAGGACGGTGCCCCAGATTCGCGTCGCTCTTTTCGGCGCTAACCTGGGCCCACGTTAGCCCAAAGGAGGGGCGAACCCTTCGGCAAGCTCAGGGCAGGCTGTGGGGCACCGTTCGATCAACTGCTCCGACGTCAGGCCGTAGAGCGGCGGAGTGGGCACGTTGAGCATCGCGAGATAGGTGTAAATCTGGCCGCGATGATGGATTTCGTGCTCCACCATCAGGCGCAGCCATTTCCAAACCGTGATGGAAGCGCCATCGGGCGTGATGCACTTGCGCACCATGCCTTCCTCGCCCAGTGCGCGGATGATGTCCACAGTCTCGCGGTCCATGGCTTCTTTGAACCGGATCACTTCAGCCAGACCGTCAGCCAGTTCCTTACCGCATCCGGTATACCGGCTGGGCTTGCCCTGAATCGTCTCGCCGAACATATAGCGCTCGATCGCTCCCATGTGGCGCACAAGATCGCCGAGCGTGAACTTTCCGTTGGCATAAGACCAATCCAGCTTGTCGGCGGGAATGCAGCGGACTACCCGGATGGTGCGTTGCTGCACTTTGTCGAGGTATTCGAGAAAAATGTCGAGGCTCTGTATCTGCATGCGGTTAGATCGATTCCCTGCCGTCGGCATCTTTGCCTCCGGGAAAGCATCTAAATGAATATGTTAAGCCAGGCACCCTCGATGACATCAAGCCGATCTGGGGTTGACACTGGTGCTACACTTTGTGTGAGGTTAATGAACATGGTACGCGATACTGAGTTTGCCCCCATCACTTAAGCTCCGGCCAGCTTTGCTAAAGCTGGATCTGCCAGCTTTTGGCGGCCGGCTTCAATTGCCGAATTTCGTTTAAGTCTGCCCTCCAGTCTCGGAGGGTTATTTTTTGGCCCAGAAGATCGGTCCAGAACTGCTTATAAACTGCGGCATCGATCTTCGTCACCTTCCCAAACAAATCCGAGTCGCCCATTAGGTTTTGCCAGAGGAAGCGGCTTTGAACCTCGACTCCTGCGCCAGGCTTTAAGTTCGCCTCCAGCTCTTTCTCGTCAGGAAAACCTTGCAGCTTCTGTTGCAGTGCGAGATAGTCTGCGGCCGTGCCCGTTGTGTCGGCGACTCTCTTCAGGCAGCAGACCAGGTTGATCGGCACCGGCCAGAACGGCAATTTTTTCTGCAACATTTCCTCGTAGAAGCCGATCGCCATGCGCTGGCCTTTCAGGTAACGGTCCTCCCCGCCGGGTTGGGAGATTTCCCAATCGGGAACATATTCGCGGCTATAGAGCAAAGCCCGGACAAAGAGAGAATGTGCCGGATCGCCAGCTTCGGCCTTTTCAGCATCGTCCAGCGCGTCACTCCAAAGCTCCTGGGCCCTGTCCTGACTTTTCTTCCGCATCCACGACGGCGCTGCCTGTCGTGCGCGCAGCAGTTGATAATTCGCGAAAGCGCGATACGAGTAGGCGCGTCCGAGGTCGCGCGGCTCCGCCGTGGCCGCCGGGTTCTCCTTCAAGACCAGAAAGAATTCGTCGAGCCGGCTGACCGTTTCGTCGTAGTGGCCTCGCGCGAAATGACCGCGACCTACCAGTAACAGGCTCTGTAAGTACTCGGTCGCGTCTTTCGGAGTACGGTCCTTCTGAAAACGAATCGCCGGATTCGCCAGATACGTCATGTGGTCGATCTCGTCGATCAGCACCAGGTCTCCCTGCCGGATCGTCGCCCCCGGATCTTTGCCTTCGCTTTGCAGCACCTGGTCGCGCGCCTTATCAAGGAACTCCGGGAGCTTGGTTTCCAGGCTCTCCTTCGTCTCGCGAATCAAGTTAAGCTGCGGAGTGGCGTCGTCTACCCGCTTGGCGCCTGAGTCCACCCGGTCAAGCAATCCCTGAATGTTCGCCTCCAGGGCTATTCTTCTGGCTTCGACAGCATCGATGGCCGCTTTGCTTTCTTTCTCCGCTTTGTCTTTCCAGCCCTCAATGGTCAAATATCCCTGACCGGCAAGCAGCCCGGCAATAATAGCGAAAACCGCCAGGAACGTAGTTGCCGCCTCGCGAGTGCGCTTCTCCGTCTCCTTTGCCTCACTCAAGGCAGCTCTGGTAGCCAAAGCCTGCTCATTCGCAAACCTTAGCTCGTTGCGTACATCGTCGAGCAAGGCTTCATGCTGCTTCAGCCCTTGGAGGTACGCCTCGTCGGTAGGAGTGCCGGCTTTTGGCGCCCGGAGCGAGGATTGTTCCAGCGCCTTCAGTTGCGTGTCGAGTTGCGCAATCCTCTGCTTGGCGGCTTCCAGTTCCGTGCTCGGCGGGAGCTCCGGCTGGCGCGAGAAATCAGTGAGGAAGTACAGGCCTACGATCGTTCCGGCGCAGATGAGGAAAAGACAGACCACGAGCACGGCCTTCATGCAGTCCCTCCAGAAGACGCGAACTTGGCCCAACAGTATAGCGAGTTGCCGATGCTCACGTTGTGTTAGTTTCCGGTGCGGCGCGAGGCTACGGCTGGTGGGCAGTGATAGAGGCATCCTGCATCTGTCGCGCCTGGATTTCGATATACACGTTGATCAGCGCCACTGCGGCGGGCGTGACCCCAGGAATGCGGCTGGCCTGCCCCAGGGTCTGCGGGCGCACTCGGGTCAGCTTTTCGTTCATTTCGCGAGATAGACCCGAAACTTTGCCATAGTCGAACCAATTGGGGATGAGGCGCTGCTCCGATCTCTTCAGGCGCTCGATCGCTTTCGTCTGCTGGTCGAGGTATCCGGAGTACTTGATCTCGGTCTCGACCGACTTCAGTTCGTTGCGCACGGCCGCGCGCAAGCGCGGAGTTGTCAGTTGTCGGTTGTCGGTCGTCAACGTCGCGGTCTCGCTGATGGCTGACGGCTGATAACTGACCTCCGCCTTTGCCTCAAAAAACCCTGGCATTAACCTGGCGAGCAGGGGCGCGAGCTGCTCGATCTGCACCTCCGGGCGCTTCAGCAGTTGCGCCATGGTCGAACCCGCAGCACGCGCTTCCTTCAGCAGAGCCGAAATCGGCGACTCCTCACCGGCAACCGACAACTGACAACTGACAACCGCCTCATTCACCCGCGTCCGCTCCAGCAACTCACGCAGCACCTTCATCCGCTCCTGCTTGGCGAGATAGTCGGCCCACGCTTCATCATTGATCAGTCCCACACGCCGGCCATGCGGCGTCAGCCTGCGGTCGGCGTTGTCAATGCGCAGGTGCAGGCGAAACTCCGCCCGCGAGGTGAACATGCGATAGGGCTCGTTCGTTCCCTTGCTAATGAGATCGTCGATCAGGATGGCCGTGTACGCCTCGGTGCGGTCGAGGATCAGCGGCGGCTCGCCCTTCACCTTCAGCGCCGCGTTGATGCCGGCCATCAGCCCCTGGCACGCGGCCTCTTCGTATCCGCTGGTGCCGTTGATCTGCCCCGCGAGATAGAGCCGCTCGATTCTCTTCGTTTCCAGCGTGCGCTCGAGCTCGGTCGGATCGATGGCGTCGTACTCGATGGCATAGCCCGGGCGCAGCATCTCGGCGTTTTCCAGGCCGGGGATCGACTTGACGATCGCCAGCTGCACCTCGATCGGCAGCGAGGTGCTCATGCCGTTGACGTAAATCTCGTGCGTGTTCAGCCCCTCGGGTTCGAGGAAGAGCTGGTGCGTTTCCTTGTCGGGGAACTTGACGATCTTGTCTTCGATCGACGGGCAGTAGCGCGGCCCGATCGATTGAATCTGCCCGCTGTACATGGGCGAGCGGTGCACGTTCTCGCGGATGATGCGGTGCGTCTCCGGCGTGGTGAACGCGATGTAGCACGGCACCTGCTTGTCGTGATGCGCCACGCGCTGGGTACGGAAGCTGAATGGCGTGGGATCTTCGTCGCCCGGCTGCACGGTAAACTTCGACCAGTCGATCGAGCGGCCGTCGAGGCGCGGCGGCGTGCCGGTCTTCAGACGGCAGCCGCGCAGGCCGAGCTTCTTCAGCGCTTCGCCCAGCAGCACAGCATTCGGTTCGCCGCTGCGTCCGGCAGGATACTGCTGCTCACCGCAATGAATCAGGCCGTTAAGGAAGGTGCCGGTGGTGATGATGACCGCCTGCGCACCGACGGTGCGGCCGTCTCTGAGCTTTACGCCGACTGCGCGGCGTGAAGCAGTTGTCGGTTGTCGGTTCTCGGTTGTCAGTTGCGGCTGCTCGCAGTCATTACTGACAACTGACAACTGACAACTGACAACCTCTTCCACGATCACATCCGCCACTTCCGCCTGCTTGATGTGCAGATTCGGCTCGCGCTCCAGCACCTCGCGCATCTTGAGCCGGTATTGCTGCTTGTCGCACTGCGCCCGCGGCGACCACACGGCCGGACCGCGCGAGGTGTTCAACAGGCGAAACTGGATCCCGACCGCATCCGTCACCTCGCCCATGATGCCGCCCAGCGCATCGACTTCGCGCACCAGGTGCCCCTTGGCGATCCCTCCAACCGCAGGATTGCACGACATCTGAGCGATGAGATCGACGTTGAGGGTGAAAAGCGCGGTGCGCAGCCCCATGCGCGCAGCCGCCATCGCGGCCTCGCATCCGGCATGGCCGGCGCCAACCACGACCACGTCGTAGATTTCTGTGAATTGCAGTGACAAAGCTCCCCACCTGGGCAAGGTGATCGTACTTCAATTCTATCAACCGTCGCACATTGGAGCCGGCGCCGGCATCCTTGGGAGGTTGTGACACCGTACCGTTCTCCCGTATAGTGTTCTCACTTCCTGGACCGAATTCTTACGTGGGGTGAATGATGGAATTACAAGCTTTTCTGGCGGCGCTCGAGGAGCGCATTGCCCGCTACGATCTTCTCTGCCATCCGTATTACAAGGCGTGGACTGCCGGCCAGCTCACGCGCGACGATCTGCGCGAATACGCTGCCGACTACTACCATCACGTCGCGGCGTTTCCGACCTATTTGAGCGCGCTGCACTCGCGCCTGGAAGATGGCGAAGCGCGTCGCGCGGTGCTGCGCAACTTGTGTGAGGAGGAGATTGACGGGCGTCCGCATAGCGAGTTGTGGCTGGATTTTGCCGGAGGCATGGGCGCCGACCGCGACGAGGTTCGCGAGCGCGCGCCTCTGGCGGAAGTTCGCGAGCTGATCGCCGAGTTTCGCCGCGTTGCGCGCGAGGGCACGACCGCCGAGGCGTTGGCGGCATTCTATGCGTACGAGTCGCAGGTGCCGCGCGTCGCGAAACAGAAAGCCGATGGGCTGGCGCAGCGCTACGGGGCCGACGCGAAGACCTGCGGCTACTTCACGCTGCATCAGTTCGCCGATGTCGAGCACTCGCATGTCTGGCGCGAACTGTTGAGCGCCGAAGTAACGGCGCATCCCGAGCAAGCCGAAGCGGCGCTGAACGCTGCGGAGAATGCAGCGCAGGCGCTGTGGCACGCCCTGGATGGAATGGAAGCGCGCCGCACTGTGGTCGCCGCGTAGGACTGACTGACTTGCGTTGTCGTGGGATTCGGTTTCACCACGGAGTACACCGAGCGCACGGAGAAACTAAAGAGACTCCGTGATCTCAGTGTTCTCCGTGGTAAAGAAAAGCGCTGCCGGCGGCGTGAATTCTCACGGCAGCGATCCCAGCCGCAGGGTCCACGGCATTATTCGCGAGATTTGCAGCAAGCCCATCCGATGCCAGGGATCGGGCGCCAGTCGTTGCCGGATTTCGTCCTCTGACTGCGCGCCGAAAACCAGCAGCACCTCGGACGTTCCCTCCAGCGGCCCACCGAGCTTCACCAGACCCTGGTCCACCAGCGCGTCCATGAAGCTGGCGTGAGCGTCCCACTCCGCCTGGCTTTCCAGCGGGAGCCCGTGTTGATAGGCCGCACCCTGATTCAGCATTACTGCGAAAAGCTGTGGCATGGGAAAAATTATAAGCGCGGGCGCCGGTCGTTAATGGCAGGTGTCGACCAGCACGTCGACGGTTCCGTTCTTTGCAGGCTCGCGAACCGGTTCCGCAGAGTGGGCTTGGTTCGGTGCCGTGTTTGCGCTCTTGCTGCCGACTGCCTCAATCGGCGTTCCTTCGGCGATGAAACGATGATTCACCAGCCAGGTGCGCACGCTGAGCGCCCGCCGTTGGCTCACGTCGCGATTCTCGCTGTCCAACTCGGCTGAATCGGTTTCAGCAAGAATTCTTGCGGGATGTTTGCCGCCCTTGACGATCATCGGTCCGAGCACATCCAGCGTCTCCGAAGCGTCATGATTCAGCGTCCAGCGATGCGGCGCGAACAGCGCGTCGGCATTGACGATCAGCCGGGTTGAACACTTCTCTTGCTGCTGCGTGATGGCGGCTGCGCCCTTGGCGACAGGCGGCCCAGCCGGCTCGTGCGCAGCTCCGCGCGGCTCGATGATGGGACCGGTCTGCACTTGCGTTACCGGTTGAGCCACAGCGACGAATGTAACCATTGCCGCATCCGAAGCAGCCCGCAAGCGACCACCGCAATCGTGTCCTGAAGTTCACTCGAACTTGAATGTCGGAAGCCACCGGCTCATCGCCGCACATCGCGGGCTTGAACTCCCATTTCTTCAGAATTTGTTGCGTTGCTTCTCCTGCGCACTCGAAACTCCCGAAACCTGAATACTCGAAACCGTCGGGAAGAACTGTTAGTGACACTACCGAGGTTCCACCGACATGCTTCTCCAGCTCCGCAGGTGGGTAGGTTGGGTCCGGCATTTTAACCGCTTTCGGCGGGATAATATCGTCGCAAGTACGCCAAACAGTCGCGTTCGGGGGAGGAGTAAATCCTGAGGTATAAGTTTGCTCCTCCAGCAAAGTTACCACGATGCGCAACACCGGGCCGCCATTCTGAATCAGTTTTAACTCGTGGGGGTAACGATAGGCTAAGAAGGGCTGATAGTCGCCAAATTCTTTTCGAATAACTTCGGCATTGTCCCTTGACTCATCACTAAGTACGTCGTTTTTGTCGGAGCTAATGCATATTTCCCGCTTCCAGTGGCCGCCCGGGATGAATTCCAATTCGAGACAGTTCTGGGCATCCGCCCGCCGTGCCTTCTTCACCTCCCATTTGTCAAAACGAACCGAGGGTTTGGCGAAGAGTTGGTCTATCTCTAAAACAGGCAGGGGAGTGAACACAGCATTGCGAGCAATAAACAACTGGTCCCCCTTGCGAACACGGATTTCGTGGTATTTGCCTAGTGAGATTTCGCGGTACCACGAGTCTTTTGTCGACCAATTCCAAGTCAAATGCCCGGTCTCGGGTTTCGTGAGTTGCGCGACGAAATCTGCTTCCAGATGAAACGAAGAGTTCCAGAGATCATCCCGCTTATTAATCGCCTTCAAGGCATCTGCCGTTGCGGTTGACTGGCAAAAGCTAGCGATCGAAAACACAAAGATCAGCGATGTTGCGAGTACATGCCTGGAGAAGCCAGTCTGGCTTTACGCTCTGACCGCTTCGGCGTGCTTTGCGCGCCGCGAAGCGTAAAGCGGAAACGACTCGGCCAGCTCCAGCACCTCGCGACGGACCCTCGCCAGCAGGCTCTTGTCGCTGCGATTGTGCAGCACCTCGGCAATCCACTTGCCCACCTGGCGCATCTCCGGTTCCTTCATTCCGCGCGTGGTGAGCGCGGGGCTGCCGATGCGAATGCCGCTGGGCTTGAGCGGCGGGTTAGTGTCAAACGGAATCGCATTCTTGTTTACCGTGATGCCGGCCTCATGCAGCGCGTTTTCGGCTTCCGAGCCCAGCATGCCTTTGGCAAAGACGTTCACCAGCATCAAATGTGTGTCGGTGCCACCGGATACGATGTGGAATCCCTCGTCGGCCAACGTCTGCGCCAAAACTTTGGCATTAGCAACCACCTGCCGGGCATAGTCCTTGAAGCTGGGCTGCATGGCCTCGTGGAAGCACACTGCTTTGGCGGCAATGATATGCACCAGCGGGCCGCCCTGCATTCCCGGAAACACAACCTTGTCGATGGGCGCGGCGTATTCCTGCTTCGAGAGGATGAGTCCGGCACGCGGCCCGCGCAGAGTTTTATGCGTAGTCGTGGTGACGATCTGCGCGTGCGGCACCGGCGAGGGATGCGCCCCGCCGGCCACCAGCCCGGCGAAGTGCGCCATGTCGACCAGATAAATCGCGCCGACTTTGTCGGCAATCTTCCGCATACGCGCGAAATCGATAATTCGCGGATAGGCGCTGCCACCGCCGATGATCAACTTCGGCCGTTCGCGGTCGGCGAGTTGCTCGAGTTCGTCGTAGTCGATGGTTTCGGTCTCGCGCGTCACGCAATAGGGCACGATCTTATAGGTCTTGCCGGAGAAGTTCAGCGGATGCCCATGCGTGAGGTGACCCCCATGGGCGAGGTTCAGGCCCAGGATGGTGTCGCCCGGCTGAATCACCGCGGCATAGGCGGCCATATTGGCGGTTGAACCGGAGTGCGGCTGCACGTTGGCGTGCTCGGCGCCGAAGAGCTGCTTGGCGCGATCGCGCGCCAGGGTCTCCACTACATCGGTGAACTCGCATCCGCCGTAGTAGCGCTTGCCGGGATAGCCTTCGGCGTACTTGTTGGTGAAGACCGAACCCGCGGCCTCCAGCACCGCCTCGCTCACAAAATTTTCCGAGGCAATCAACTCCAGCCCTTCGTGCTGACGGCGCTCCTCATTTTCGATCGCTTCTGCAATCTGCGGATCCACTTCCGCCAGCGGACGTTCCATAGGATTGTCGTTCATGATTCCATCCTTCGCTACATCTTTGACATTCTAGCGCGCGGTCTTAGCTGGCGGCTGCCGCCTGAGCGCTGAGGGCTTTCGCGGCGGCTTTGCTGCTGCTCACAAATCCCATGATCAACCCAATCGCCGAAACGCCGATCAGCAGGAACACGCACGAGCGCCAGCCGTCGGCGACCCACGTCCAGCCGGTGACGATCGCCCCTAAGCTGCCTCCGACGTAGTAGAACGTGACGTACAGTCCCGCCGCCGAAGATCGCGCTTTCCCGGCGACGATGCCGGTCTGCACCGTCCCCACCGCCTGGAAGATGAAGATGCCCGACGAGAACAGCGCCAGTCCGACGATGATAAGTGGCAGCGGCCGGCTCAGGGTCAACACCAGGCCGGTGGCGGCCATGGCAAAGGCCCCGATCGCGGTAGGTCGCATCCCGTAGCGGTCGAGAAATCTTCCCGAGAGGGGAGTGATAACCACGCCCAGCATATACACGAAGAAGATGCTGCCCAGGTCCTCCGAGTTCAACCTGTACGGCGGCAGCGCCAGATAGAAGTTGATGTAGGTGAACGCGCCCACCAGGCAGAACAGCACCGCAAATGCCATGGCAAACACAGCCAGCAGCCTCACGTTGTGAAGGTGATGGAAGGCTTCCGCAACCGAGTTGTGCCAATCCGTCGCGCGAACGAAGTGCTTCGCCTTGGGCAAATAATGCTGCACTACGACCGCGCCGGCCAGATTGATCAGTCCGATGATGATGAAGGCGTGCTCCCAGCGCAGATGATGCGCCACGATTCCTGCGATGTAGCGCCCGCCGAATCCGCCCAGCACGCTGCCGGAGACGTAAGCCGACATGACCTGGCCGACATGCGGGCCGGCAAACTCTTCGCCGATATAAGCCATGATCACGCAGACCACGCCGGGCACAAACAGCCCCTGCATGAAGCGCCAGAAGATGAGCTCTTTCAATGTGTGCGAAGTTGCGACCAGCATTGTGACCGGGGTCAGCGCATAAAGGCAGGGCACGATGACCTTCTTGCGCCCGATCGACTCAGCCATCAGGCCGACAATCGGAGCTACCAGCGCGACCGCCAGAATGGTCGCGCTGACCGTCATGCTGACTTCAATTTCCGTTGCATGAAAAATCCGCTGCAGGAAGGGCAGCAGCGGCTGGGTGCAGTACATGTTCAGATACGTGCAGACGCCCGCAAGAAAGCACGCGGCCAGCGCGGTGCGCGCCGGCGGAGCGGGTGTGGACAGCGTGGGTTCAAGTACGGCTGTGCTGCTCATGAGACGAGAGGCGGGCCTCGAATTGGGATGGCGGATGTTGGCCCAGGAACGGCCAAGTGAGGATTATAGGGCACGCCCTCAGCCCGGTTGCCGCTCGGTGCCCCAGGTTCGCCCTTCGGTTGGGCTAACCTGGGCCTACGTCAGCCCCTGGCGGACGAACGTGTCTCACAGCAGCACGATCGTGATCCCCTTATTGCCCTTGCCCAGATCGCTGTCGCCCTTCAGTTCCGGGCAGGCGCTTCAGCACCTCCCATGTGCGCTCGTCGGAGGTGCGCCAGTTCTCGCCATAGATACACTCGCGAATCTCGCGCCTGCCGACCATCTGCCGCAACGTCGACTGCAAGGCGATGCGCAGGTCGCCGCCCACGCCCGTCGAACCATAACCGTGAACAACCTTCAGGATCTTCACGCCGCCCTGTCGCGCGAGCTGAATTTCCGTGAGCAGCCGCGCGCGTGCCTGCTCCACGCTGGGCATGCCCTCCTTCAGAATCACGGTTTTGATGGGCAGCGCCATACGCAATTCGAACTGGGTGTCATCCTGAGCGCAGCGACCACGCAACTACCATGACAAGCGCTGCTGTTGGCGCTTGGCAGGGTAGTTGCCCGGTTGCGGAGTCGAAGGACCCCTATATCGGCCCTATATCGCTTTCACAATTGCGGTCCTTCGACTCCGTGCGCTCAGGAGACCAACGCACTATCGGCGAACACGATATCATCTCTACCTCGGGTACTTGTACATGAAACAGATCGCTGCCTGGGCGCTGGATACGGCTAAGCTGCGTGGCGCCACACTGGCTGAGGCCCGCATTGTGGATGAGCGCCATCGCGCGCTGGCCACCAAGAACGGCCGCATCGGCAACGCCTCGGATTCGGAGTCGCTGGGCATCGGCATTCGCGTGATCGCCGCGGACGCCTTTGGCTTCGCCGCCACCGACGATCTCTCGCGCGAAGGCGTTCAGGACTGCGCAGCAAAAGCCGTGGACATCGCTAAAGCCTCGGCTACAGTGCAAGCGCAGCAGTTGCGTATGGCTCCCGAGCCGGCGCATCAAGCCGAATGGGCTTCGCCATGCAAAATCGATCCCTTTTCCATTCCCATTGAGAAGAACCTCGAACTGTTATTCGCGATTGATACTGAGCTGCGCCGCAACCAGGGCGTGACCCTGGCGGAAGCCAACCTGAATTTCCGCCGTTACGAGCAGTGGTTCTTCTCGACCGAAGGCTCGGAGATCCATCAGACCGTTATCAGCTCGGGCGCAGGCTATGCCGCGCATTCGTTCGCGGGAATGGAGATTCAGAAGCGCTCATATCCCAATTCCTTTGGCGGACAATATCAGAATCGCGGTTACGAGCTGATCGACGAGCTGAAGCTGCTGGAGCACGCGCCGGAGATCGCCGAGCAGGCAGTCGCGCTGCACTCGGCCGATCAATGTCCCGAAGGCACGTTCGACATCGTGCTCGATTCCTCGCAGCTCAGCCTGCAGATTCACGAGTCCATCGGCCATGCAATTGAGCTCGACCGCGTGCTGGGGATGGAAGCCAACTTTGCGGGAACGTCCTTCTTGACTCTGGACAAATTGCGCACACTGAAATATGGCAGCGAAATCGTGAACGCCGTGGCCGACGCAACCGAATCGCATGGGCCCGGCTTAGGAACGTTCGCCTACGACGACGAAGGCGTGGCCGCGCAGTCGACGCCAATTATCACCAATGGCTTGTTCATGGGATACCTCAGCTCGCGCGACACCGCAGCCGCCATCGGCGCCTCCCGCAGCGGAGGCTGCCTGCGCGCCGAGAGTTGGAACCGGCTGCCCATCGTCCGCATGACCAACGTCAGCGTGTTGCCGGGTAACGATCCGCTGACGCTGGAAGACCTGATCGCATCGACGGACCGCGGCATCCTCATGCAGACCAATCGCTCCTGGTCGATCGACGACAAACGCTACAACTTCCAGTTTGGCTGCGAAATCGGCTGGGAGATCGTCGGCGGAAGGCGCGGCCGCATGCTGAAGAATCCCTCCTATTCCGGCATTACGACCGAGTTCTGGAATTCCATGGACGCGATCTGCTCGCGCGATGAATGGACGCTGTGGGGAATACCCAACTGCGGCAAAGGCCAGCCGCAGCAGGTGATGGGTACAGGCCACGGCGCTGCGCCGGCGAGGTTTCGCAGCATCGCGGTTGGAACCGCCTACAAGGGCAGCAGCTAGAGCGTTTCCGGATTTGGTGTGTCCTGGTAGAGCGGCGCTTCAGCGCCGCGTTAAGGCCGCCCTCTGATTCTCCGTTTTGCATTCCGCTGCTAAGGCAGCGGAATGCAAAACTTTCTCCGGCGGTCCACGGAACGCGAGCCTAAAGGCTCGCTCTACCTGGATACAGCAATCCCGAAACTGCTCTAGCCAGTCGCTATTTATAATCCGGCTTGGTTTTGCGGAGGCATCATGGCAGGAGTGGAAGGCCGCGTAGCACTGGTAACCGGAGCTTCGCAAGGGATCGGTCGCGCGTGCGCGGTGCTCCTGGCCGAGTCCGGCGCCAAGCTGGCGCTCTGTGCCCGTAACCAGGAAAAGCTCGAAAGCCTGGCGGGCGAGATCAAAAGCAACGGCGGCGACGCGGAGGCATTCCCCCTCGACGTGAGCCATGAAGACGCGATCAAGACGGTGGTGAAGTCGGTGATCGCCCGCTTTGGCAAGCTCGATATCCTGGTCAACAACGCCGGCATCACTCGCGACCAGCTCGTCATGCGCATGAAGCGCGCCGACTGGGACGACGTGATCGCCACCAACCTGACCGCGCCATTTCTGCTGACCCAGGCGGCGATCGGCTCCATGTTGAAGCAGCGCTGGGGCCGCATCATCAACATCACCAGCATCTTCGGGCAGATCGGACAGGCCGGCCAGGCCAACTACTCTTCTTCCAAGGCCGGGTTGATTGGCCTCACCATGGCGGTCGCGCGCGAGGTCGCCTCGCGTAACATCACCGTGAATGCCGTCGCGCCCGGATTCATCGAGACCGCGATGACCGAGGCGCTTCCCGCAGAGTTGAAAGAGAACCTCTTAAAAAACATTCCGCTCGGACGATCCGGCAGCGAAATGGACGTGGCGCACGCCGTCAAGTTTTTGGCCTCAGAAGAGGCCGGTTATATCACCGGGCATGTGCTGAACGTGAACGGCGGCATTCTGATGGGATAGGCTCTCCCCGGAGAAAGCAGAGCTTGTCCAATTCCTGGCCGGTGAACGTCCAAAAGCTGTACATTCGGACTTTCACAGTGCCGAATTGGTCAAGCGAATTGCGTAAGTTCCATTCTTGCAGTGAACTAGTTTTCCACAGCCAACTCCACCAATGTGGTAACTCGCCTGCTCTTAGGTGGGTACATCAAACTCAGTTACCTCGCGTGGGGCCCCGTGCTATCGAAGCTACGGTTGTGCCCTCCAGGTATGCTTGCACCCGATGAAGCTGATGGGACTGAGAATGGCGAAGCCATGCCTAAATCGAAACAAGCTGTCGGTCTGGTCAGTTCGGCTGGTCAAGCCGATGAAGTTCAACGCCGGTGCTGGCTGGCCGCCTACACCCGCTCCCGCCACGAGCAACAGGTTGCGCAGCAGCTTCAGCTAAAGCAAGTTGAATGCCTGTTGCCTACGTTCGAGCGTCTGACGCGCTGGTCCGATCGTGTAAAGCGCGCGCGTGCGCCGCTGTTCCCCGGCTACGTGTTTGTGCAGGTCTCGCCCGCCGAGCGTGTGCGCGTCCTGGAGATGACGGGCGTGGTCAACCTGGTGTCGCGCGGCGGCAGGGCCGTCGAACTGTCGCCGCATGAGATCGCGCAGCTTCGCGCCTGTTGCTTGCAGGCCCACAACATTGAGCCTCATCCCTACTTGAAGATCGGGCGCCGGGTGCGCGTCAAGTACGGTCCATTCGCCGGATGGGAAGGCACGCTGGTGGAAAAGCAGAACTCGCGCCGGCTGGTCATCACCATCGAGCAGATTATGAAGGCGGTTGCGATCAACATCGACGGCGCGGACGTGGAAGCCGTCAACTAGCCGCCGCTCCTTCAATCCATCCGAGCAATCGAACTACACGATTTTCCGCTGCGCCCTGACGTTCAGCACACTCCATGGCGAGTTCCGCTCGTTCCGCACCAACAATAATTCAATCGCTGCACGTAGCGCCCGCTGGTTGGGGAAGCTATTTGGTGCGCTGCCTGGCTTCGGGCGAACGGCTGTTCGACGCTACGACGGTAATGGCGGCAATCTATCTTGCCGAGGTATTTCACCGGAAGTTTGGACGACCACCGCCGCTGTGGCAAACCCCCTCAGCTCGTCTTTTCAGCGCCGCAGCTTTTGCGCTGCTGTTTGTTTTCTTGCTCGAGCGTCATGGCGGATATCGCCCCTGTCTGAGCCTGCTCGGCATCCGCGAGACCGAACGCGTGTTGCGGGTCACCCTGCAAGCTTTCCTGATCGCGCTGGTGACCGCGTCGTTGCTGCGCATTCCCGTTTCCCGCATCAGCGTCGCGATTGCCCTCCTGCTCTCACCGCTCCTTCTTATTTTGGAAAAGTGGGAGCTACAGAAGTTGCTGCGCAGTTTGCGTGGCAAAGGATACGGAACCCGGCGCGCCGTAATCCTGGGCACGGGCAGCACCGCCCGCCGGCTCTACACAGCGCTCATCACCTCGCCCAAGCTCGGCATTGAGCCGGTGGCGTTCGTAGAAGAAGGAGCCTCTACCGAATCCACTGAGATTTATGAGTGCGCTTACCGGCGAAGACACTCCGCCAAAGTCTTGTCCGGGCCGCTAACTTCCGACTTGCTTCGGCGACTGCGTGCCTCAGTGTTGGTGGTCGCCGATCCGGTACTGGACAGAGAAACCATGCTGCTCACCATGAGCGAAACCTCCGAATGGGGTGTCGAAACCTACTTTGCGGCGGAGGAGTTCCCCGATCCCGGAAAGCGGATGGACTATGCCGAAATCGACGGAATCATGCTCGCTCATCCCTGCGAGGACCCTCCTCGCGTCTTGTACGAAGTCGGAAAGCGGGCTCTCGACGTTGTAATAGCGGCCATCATTCTTGTAGTGTCGGCGCCATTCGCGGCTGCGATTGCGATTCTGGTCAAAGGGACTTCGCCTGGGCCGGTCCTGTTTCGCCAGCAACGCGTGGGTAAGGCTGGCCGCCGGTTCACCATGTACAAATTTCGGACGATGTATCACGACGTGCCCAATTACGGCTACTCGCCCAAGCAAGACGAAGATCCGCGGATCACCCGAGTGGGCCGTTTCCTGCGCCGTACCAGCCTGGATGAGATACCGCAGTTCCTGAACGTGCTGCTGGGGCACATGTCACTCGTCGGCCCACGCCCCGAGATGCCGTTCATCGTGGAGCAATACACGCCTGCTCAGCGACAGAGGCTGATGGTGAAGCCCGGTATCACCGGCCTGTGGCAGATCAGTGCCGACCGCGCTTTCCTCATTCATGAAAGCCCCGAGTACGACTTGTATTATCTGTCCAACAACCCGCAATTCGTTTGGCAGGTTGCATTGCAATTCGCCGGCCTACGAAAGTTTCGTCTTGAACAATCGTGATCGGAGGTGCATAAGGTAGAGAAAAGTTGAACGAGCCGTTGATTGGCCTCTGAGGCTAAAGCAGTTTCAGCGCGGGTGTATTCCGGTTTGAAAGGGCACGCCTTCACAGGCCGCTGAAAAAGTCCGTTTCTGGAAACGCTTCGTAACCGGGCACGAGTTTACGCGTGCCGAGCAGGGGCCCTTTTGCCTCCGAGCCGGCTTCAGAGGCTGCTGAAAAACTCCGGGTTCGGAGGGCATGAGTCAGGGCGCGAGTTTACTCGTGCCGAGTAAGCTCTTTGTTTCTCGCCAGAGCCGACCTTAGTCGGCGGCACAAAACGACCGATTCGGATTTTTCCAGCGGCCCATGAAGCCGGCCATACGCGAGTTCAACGGCAAGTTTCGCCGGCTGAACGGGCTGCTGAGAAACTCCATTTGATGTCCTGCTCGGGTAGTGCGGGCCTCGCGCCCGCGCGCAGGACAACAACCTCCCGCAGGGATGGCACCGGTGTGCTGTCCCTGGCGGAGCCAGGCCTGGGATCTGTCAACGCGAACTGAAGGTTCGCTGTACCTGCACGTCCCACCGTAACCCCTTCAAAGTGACCCACTATCTTCAGAGGATGTGAGTTTCTGTCGGAGGTGTGTGTAGCGTAACTCGCTTGCTTGATTTACTGTCTTTCCTCTCCAGCGGACCGCAGCCACGGTCCGCTTTTTTTCTTTGGAGACACTGTGCTTACGAGCAGCTTTGGTGCGTTTCCGCATTTGGTATGTCCTGGTAGAGCGGCGCTGAGGAGGCTGTTACGAAACTCTGTCGTCCCCGGGGGACTCGGAAAAATACTTCCACTTGACCCCAGCACTCCGGTCGCCGCGGCACCTCCGTGCTGGGCTGTCATGCATGCGCCAAGGGCGCTCTGTTTTCCGATGGTTTGTTCCACCGATGCAACAGCGAACTGAGTTTCGTAACAGCCTCTTCAGCGCCGCGTTAAGGCCGCCTCTGATTTTGGTTTTGCATTCCGCTGCGAAGGCAGCGGAATGCAAAACCTATCCGACGATCCGCCGAACGCGAGCCCAAAGGCTCGCTCTACCCGGACAGACCAACCCTGAAACTGCTCTAGCCGCTGAGGGACTTCCCTGTCCCGTGATCAGAATCTCGCTAATACTGACCTGACCTGTACTTCTGAAAAGAGGTCTTCAGGAATGCTGGGTCACGCGCTCGGCCCCAGCGGATTTCGCCGCGCGTTCGTGATTCAGGGCGAGGAGGCGCTCGAGGATTTCGGAATCGGTGAGAGTGGGCGGCCAGCCGTAGGCCGCGAAGACGGCCTCGTCGAGCTTGCGATGCGCATCGGCCAGCCAGGATGGGCGCTTGTTGTAGAGGTTGGTGAGGGTGCGGTCCTTGCACTCCAGTTCGGTCGTGCCGGGAGGATTCAACCAGGCATCGCGCTTCTCGAGGGCATCTTTCGCGTACCACTTACTCCACAGGAGAGTCCTCGCCAGTTTCTTCACCTGGTCGCTCTTCGGGTATCGCTCCGAGTTCCTCCAGTCGTTTGTCGGCGAGCCATAGCAGGCGCTGCGCTTGCAGGGACAGCGTTCGCCTGAGTCCAGGCGACACATCGCGTTCGCTGATGACGCGAGCCAGATCAGCTATCAAGCAACTCGGCGAGCGATCCGAATGTCGGGGTGCTTCTGCCTATGGTATATATCGTCGGGCACAATGCGCGCCCGATAAGATCTGAGGAGGTCGAGGCTCACGCTGTGGGATTTCGCTGCGCAAGTTTGTTGAAATTGAGCGGTGTTAGTTTAGGCGTTCGTTTTGCGGATGAGCCTCTTCTCCCTCTTCTTGGTTGAAGGTTCTGTCAGCACAATCGGGACACTCGCCGTCCCATCCGTCGCCAGCATCCGGATAATTCCGACCGCAGGTTCTACACTTCTCCAATCGCACCTCCAGTTAGGGGCGCAGATCCCGCCGAACACACAACTCTGCTAAGCGCCTTCCGTCAACAAGCGAAATACATGGCTTAGTGTCCGACGTTGCTTCCCGTATTGCAGCGCGGCTGAAGTAGCCAGTCGATATAAATATTCCTTTGGCCGTGCTCGCCAGCGCACCGCGAAATCCGTTTATTTCTATGCTTCCAACCGTATGCCTCCACCTTTTGATTTGCGCTTGAACGTGGGTTCCTGCAAAAAAAGCGTCGGATGCGCCGACATAGGCGTTCAGATCAATACCGCCGTCTCCCTGAAACACAGTCGTTCGTACGCGTGTGAAACCGCTCAATTCGAAAAGCTTTGCGATGAAATGCTCGAAGTCTTTGGGTGGAATGGCGAGCATGCCGGACCGTACTCGTTCAAGCTCCAATGCGCTGATTGAGTCAGTGGTGTAGGGTTCGGCAGCATCCTCGGGCATGTTCTGCTCGCTAATACCGGAGGTAGCGAGCAACTCGGCGGCAATCTGGCGAGCATGGGCGATGGGCACCACGGCGGGCGATGTGTGAATGAGAAATTCGAACATCCAGACGCTTCGAACATCCCCCTTCCTGTCGGATTGGAAATCACGAAAATGTCTGACGAGCTGAAGTAGACCGAGGAACCTGTAGCGCTGCTTGCCAGTGTTTGCGAAGCCGAAGAACGGGGTTGCGCTCCGATATTGTTCAACCAGTCGCTTGTTTCTCCCTGTGAGCGATTGATCACCCTCTCTTCCAGCGGCGGTATAGGTCAGGACGTCATCTTCGATTCGATCGGCATACGGATTTTCGCTGATGTTTCGATCGCAATCGAGTTCAGAGGTGATGACTGCCAAGTGACGAACTCTACCTTGCGCGTCGAGCGACGGACGAATACCTCCCAGATTCTCAACCGCAAGGGCGAACCGTAGTTCGTCATTGCTGTAGACCTGCCCAACTTCGAATGCGTCGATTGGATGCAACATTGCGTCGCTGCCAACATACCACTGCCGGGCGCAAGGGAGAAGAGGTAGAAAAGGGGGCATCGGAGACGAGTCATCTCTGTCTGCCTAGGCGGGCAGAACAGGTGATTCAGTAGGCCGTAACTAAGGCAGGATATGGTTCTAGCTGAACATGGAGCGCGCAGCGCGCCACAATAGTAGCCCAGCACGTGAGTGCTGGGTTGACGGCATAAGAAGTCGCGAGTCCGACAGGACGGCACATAGCGCGGACCGCGGCACAACCGGTAGACGCAGACGGCAGGGACTGACGTGACGCAATCTCGCGGTTTATCAAGGTGACGCGTTTTGTGCCGTCCCTGAAGGGACTTCCAAAATCAAATGCAACGGCCTCCCAGCACTCACGTGCTGGGCTAAGATTGTGCCGCCCTTCGGGCTGGTGCCGGGTTGCTCGAAAATAGGATCGCCGAATCTCGCGCCGCTCGGCTACGCTTTGGATTGCCTCATCGTTGACGCCAAGTATTTCGTGCCCCAGAGCCGTCCCCGTTTGTTCTTGCTCGGTTGCCTCGTCGATGCCGTTCCTAGTCATATATCTATTCGGCAGCAATGGGACGGTGCGGAGTCGGCGGTTCGTCTTAGACCTATTCAGTGCGCAATGCGTGGTTTACGGTTAAATACAGGGTGGATGGATCTCAGACTGCCGGAAGCTACCGCCTACACGACGTACTTTGGATAGGGTCATCGAGAGGGGTACGGACCAAGATTGGTGGGGCGAGGACAAGATCGAAAAGCATCTGGCAGAGATGCATATATCGCATCGAGAACGCGTCGAGAGGCTTGTCGCGAGCAGGCTTGTATCAGTTGGCACGATCTATCGGCGTGTAAGGGAGGGAAAGTCGCGATCTGAGATCGGAACAGACGGTCCGGCCGGTTGCCTCAGAACGCCGCGCGGTGGAAGCAGTCGGCAGATTGTCTTCGCCGCTGGGCGAGGTGAACTTAAGATGCGCTGGATGTCGCCGCGTGAGTATGCCAGGCTTCAGGGCGCTGGGGAGTTTCCGCTGAAGGTAGATCGTAATCAGGCTCTGTACGGATTCGGCGACGCGGTATGTGTGCCGGTCATTTCCTGGATCGCAGAACATGCCTTATCACAGCTTGTTTCGTCCGGCGGTGCTCCGAAGCAGGCGACTGATGCGCCGGGCAACCGTGTCGGGGGCCTTGCTGAGGCGACATTCCCAAATAACGATTGTCCTCCAGCCCCTTTGTCTTAGTTCACTGCGCACGCGCCGGTCTCGTTTCCTGTTTCCAGTCGTCTCGCGTCGCCAATAATCTGCGTTGCTTGCTGGCAGCACCGCTCGCGGACAGCCGGGGTGATCGTGCCAAAAACATCCGTGCACAAAGATGGCAAGTTTCCTTGACGGAAAGACGAAACCCGGTTTACCGGGTACATCAGGATGGTGTTCAAGAAGCTTAACCTTTCGCTTCGGGAGGAGCGCGCGTACGAGTTGTTCTGGTTTGGTTCCCTTGGCCTTGACGCGCCGCATGATGTCGCTGCGCTTTGCTTTGGAAAATACGTCAGTCATAAACTCTTGAAAGCCGCTTGTCACCAGCGGCCCTGGCCTGGAACGATGAAATTGCGCGCATCACCGAATTGTAGATTTCTCGCTCGAATAACCCATCCACAAACACTGCATCAACGCGCGACCAATCAAACAAAGCGCTGACCCGCAGAATCTTCAAGTCTGCCGAGGTCAAATCGATGATGGTGTCGTCGCAGGAACAATCCGCCATTGAAGAAGGGCACATCGTCGGCGCCGAAGGCGTCGCCTTTGGCCATGGCGGCGAAGAGGCGGCGCAGCTTGCGATTGAAGTTCAGAGGATTGCCGCGGTCGATCTCGATCATCCGGCGGAACAGGTGATCGGGGAGCAGGCCGATGCTGTCGGCGAAGAGGCAGAAGAGCAGGCGCACGAGGAAGTGCGCGGCTTTTTCGGGATCGATGCGGCGAACGTTCAAGTTGTCGGCGAGGTCGGCGAACTTGGCGGCGGCCTTTTCGGTGACCTTGGCCGAGGGCGCATCGGGGCGCAATTCTTCGGGATGTTCGAAGAGCGCGTGCAGCACGTCCAGCGGAGGAAGGGCGCAGTGCGGCGTCGGCTCGTTGCGCAGCATGTCACTTAGAGTGAAGCTGTAAACCTGGTGCCGCGTGTTAGGCCAGTTGGTATGCACCTCGAAACGCTCCTGGTCGCAGACGACGAGCAGCGGCGGGTTTTCGAGGTCCTCGCGGTAGTCGTTGAGCTGCACATAGGCGGCGTTCAGGTCCTTGTCTTTGCTCTTGTACTCCCAAGCGAAATAGCCGCTCTTCCAGACATCGGCGAAGCCTTTGCCGCCCTTGAGCGCCGAAACGTGTTTTTCGAAGGTGAAGGTTTCGCCGGACTGGTCAACGGCCGCGGGGTGTGCCTGTCCGAGAACGTCGCAGAGATCGCAGAAGTGCTGCTGCGCGCCGGAGCGCTCGGAGAGAGAACTGGCTTTCCAGCGGGTGACGAATTCCGGGAGGGACAAGGACATGGGGAGTGATGAATCCAGATTGTTGCAGACAAGCGGGAATCCGCCAAGTGCCTCGGCATGTGTCTTCAAAGCGGGTGTCCCACAGATTCGCGGGTTTCGAATGATGTGGAAAATGCGGGGCGCATTGGGCGGCGATCTTCAGCGGCGAGTGCTCGGGTGTTGCCGGCTCAGGCGCGAAACGAAAGGCTTTTCGGCACGACTGAAGTCGTGCCCTGACTCATGTCCTCCGAAATCGGGGTTTTTCAGCGACCTGTGAAGCCGGCCCTTTCAAAACTGAGGCTTAATCAGAGTTCCCCTTACTGCTCGCTTGATCTTCTTCTTCTCTCGGCGGGCCGCTTCCACGGTCCGCTTTTTTTGTTTTGAACACCTTGCCGTGTGACCAGCGTCACTGCCCGCCGCTAGGATTGAGGCGAGGATGGTTGCTGCTTTGCCCGGCCGATCTGATCGTCGCTTCCTTTCCCGAAAGCGAGTTTGGCCAGCAATTCTGGTAGGTTCTCGGCTCCCATAGATATGTCGAGCTAGTGCGTCACGAAATCCCTCGTAAGACTCTATTGCCACCCGGAGGCAGGAGTGCGCGTTGGCCAGAACCCAATTGTTGTCATTGATGCCGATCCACCAAGAACCGTAAGCGACGATCTCGATCCATTCCTCGGCAGCAGCGCGGCAATGGCTCGCCTGCGCGAGGTTGCTGGGCGCATCGCACTAAGTCACAGCCCGGTGATGATCGAGGGTGAGACGGGCACGGGCAAGGGCGTCCTCGCCAAGTGGATCCATCGCAATGGGCCGCGCGCCGCCCGCCCGTTCCTCGATCTGAATTGCGCCGGGCTCTCACGCGAACTGCTGGAGTCCGAATTATTCGGTTATCAAAAGGGCGCGTTCACCAGCGCCATCGCCACCAAACAGGGACTGCTGGAGGTCGCCGAAGGGGGCACGGTCTTCCTGGACGAGATAGGCGACATGGATTTGCAAGTGCAATCCAGACTGTTGAAGGTGCTCGAGGAGGGATCGTTCCGGCGGCTGGGCGACGTGCGGAACCGGGCCGTCGATATGCGCCTGATCTCCGCCACCCATCGCGAACTGGAAGACCTGGTCGGCCGGCAAAGATTCCGCGGCGATCTCTATTACCGGGTCAACATCGTGGGGCTGAAGATACCGCCGCTGCGACATCGTGTGGAAGACATTGCGCCGCTTTCCGAGCACCTGCTGGGCAACATCGGAGGGCAGTGGAGGCGCGAGGCGATGCAGATTTCGGCGCCGGCGATGAGAGCGTTACAAAGCTACTCATGGCCGGGAAACATTCGCGAGCTGCGCAATGTTCTGGAGCGCGCGCTGCTGCTGGCCGACGGCAATGTGCTTGGGGTTGAGCATCTGCAGTTCCAGTCCGCCGCTACCGCCCCAGGATTCGCCCTGGAGCACAGTTACGGCACGCTGAAGCAGATGGAACGTGCTTACATCGGCCATGTTCTCGAAGCCGAAGGCGGGTCGGTGGAGCGCACCGCCCGTCGCCTCGGAATAGCACGCAGCTCGTTGTACAACAAAATGCGACGGCTGGAGATCCCGCAAGGAACAGGACGGCCGGCGTTCGAGCAGACGGCGAGCGCAGCCGACTGACAAGCAGCCGGCGGCGTCGCCCGCGAGTGGGGATTTTGGAGTGTAATGGGGATATCACAACAGTTAGTCCGTAATCGCCGTCAGAGCCCCAAGCGACGTTGACGGGGCCACCGTTGAATTCGACCTCAGCATCTTTTGTGAGGACGTTCTTTCCGATGTGCGCGTCGAGAACGAATCGTGCTCGGCTTTGCCCCCAACGGCAATAAGCTGGTGCTCCAGTGCCGCGCGGGAACAACGAGGGCGGTCATGGTGTCAATCGCAGTATGATGGTGGCGCCCAGTCTTTCGCTGGATGGCCCGCTTGGCACGTTGCGCACGTTCTCCCCATTGGCGCTGATCTCCGTTCTCTGTTGGTCGTGCTGTTCGTGCCCTTCTGCCACAGCCCAAGAAGTCTCGGTTGTGCCGGTCTGCGTGGCGGTTCTGCGCAGCGGGGTCAATACGGTGTCCGTGACCGAGGCGCGGGATCGTCTGGTCGAGGCCCTCAATCAGCATAAAACGGATACGAAGTCGCAGTTGTCGGTTCAAGCAGTTGCCTTATCGGCACCGTCGGGCGTCTGGGCGATGGCCGAGGCCAGGGAAAAGAACTGTCGGTTTGTGGTCTCCACTCATTTGACGAGCTTGGCTACGAACTTCCGGCACTCAGACTTGGAGGGTACTCCGGAATTCCACGTTTTCGACGCTGTGATCGAGTATCAGATCAACCGCGTTGTGGATGGCTCCGGATTTGCGATTGGCTCGATACAGGCGGAGGACACGGCGTCGAGCCGTGCTGCGATCTGGCGGGCCCTTGGGCAATTGGCGCGCCGAGCGTCTGCGGAGATTACGGATGGCAAGGGCATGCCGAATGTTCCAGGTGTCGCGGAGATGCCCTCTGTAGCGGCGCTCGGGTCCACCCTTCAGTCAGTCAATGAAGTCAATGCGCGTGACTACTGCCGGTGGCTTTCTGCCGACATTGCTCACGCCGAGGTGCTGCGCGGAGCATGCGAATTCGCAATCCCCCTCCGTGAGAAGATGCCGAATTTCACTTGCGAACAGAGCACGATGCGTTACCGGGGAGAAAACCCCACTCCGATCGATTCGATTTCTGCCTCCGTGTGGTACGAGGACGGGAACGAGTCTTACCGAGATGTGAAAGTGAACGGCCGTCTTGTTTCCGCCGGCTCTGACGAGAGTCCGGGTCTTCAATCGACAGGCGAATTTGCGGGCGATCTGCGAGCGGTATTCGATCAGTCCAACCAGGCTCGGTTTCGCTACGTCAGCGAAGGCCAAGTGGGCGACCATGTGGCGTGGATCTTCGCCTACCAGATCGTCCAGCAAAAGGACCAAAACTGGCTGCTGCTCGCTCCGGGTCAAACAATCGCGCCGCCGTACTCCGGGGAGCTGTGGATCGATCAAGAAAACGGTACCTTATTGCGTTTCCGCTCCGTGGCCACAGACTTCCCACCGACGTTCCCGATGAAGAACGTCAGTCTGCAAATCGACTACGCAAAGACGACGTTCAGCGATGGCGCAGATTTCGTGCTTCCTGTCGATTCGACGCTGACCAACATTTACGCGGGTGCAGAGACCAGTCGCAACGTAATGCAGTTCCGCAACTGCCATAAGTTTAGGGCCAAGGCGCACATGGTACTGAACGAGCGATAGGGCTCGATGGTTGTTGCCGATAGTTTTCCATGCTCTGAGAATGTCCCAAGAAGTCAATTGACGTAAATAGGCCATAGCGCTCAAAACCCGGTATGATCGAGCGTCTGACGGTAGCAATCCCAATCGGACAACATGATGTGCAAGGTTACGCTGGCCGGTGAGGATCGACTGGCCGGGGCGCGGAGCCAACCCCGCGCCGCGCGGATGGCTCTTAGCGTATAGTACTTGGCTTATGTGGGCTCTTACGCGGCTTGGGGAATTCGATCGGGCATATCGCTCCGCCGCCGACACCTGGGACCGCTCGGAAGTGGTTGCCAATCTGCAATTCGCTCACGGACTGATGTTGTCGTGCCTGCTGGTTACGCCGTTCTGGACGGCGGTTGGATTGTTCCTTCATCACCTGGCCAAGTAGGCTGCCGTATCCCGGCTTCAGCGGCCCGCAAAGCCAATTTCCTTCATGGCCGGTTGCGGCACGCTTCAAGGCTTGCCGATCGCGTGCTCCCTTCTATGTTTGCCTGCTGCTCGCTGGCAGGAGATCGATGCTCCGGGCAAACAGCAGGTCCCTCCACCCGGTCGGGATGACAAATAAAGGGGAGCGCGTGCGGCACGCCTAAAGGCGTGCCCTTTCAAAACAGGCCTCGCCTAGCACGAAACCGACCTATCCCGGTCGCCTCTTCCTGCCCGCATTTACTTCACGAAGGGCGAAGCCGGTTGGGCCTGCAAGAGGGTCAGGGCCCTTTGCAATCGGTCTTTGACGGCGGCATCCTGGGTCGAGGCGATCTGCTCGTTCAGCCATTTCAGCATGGCGGCGCGCGAGGGATGCGGGAAGGTGTTCTCCGCATCGCCAATGCGCCACTCCGTGTTCTCCGCAGAGACCAGAAAATCCACATTCTGCATGGAGCCTTCGGGCTCGGGCACATAGCCGTTGATCAGGTCGTAAGTCCCGAGCAAACGATAGTGCACCGAGACGATGTACTTATTGTTGCGGCTAACCGGATCGGGGTCGACGACGTAGCGCGCGACCACGTCGATCTGCGAGTACTTGGGCGGCGCGGTCCACCAGACCAGCGGCTGAAACTTCGGCCACGCCTTGGGATCGAGCCCTACGCCCTCGTAATTGAGGCGGCAATATTGCGAGACCAGGGCGCGCACATCCGAGGGTGTGGTGTCCTCGGGAGGGTGTTGGGTTTGGACCGGGAACTGGGCGAGCAGCAGAGTGCACGCACTGAACAGAAAGAGAGCGGCTGCCAGAATTCGGCGAATCGAAAACACGGACGCTACTCCGAATGAGATCACTGCGCCAACAGGGTACACCCAAGCGGCGGCGAACGCGAAGCCGGCTTCGACTCCAGAGCGCGCAAACGAAGCGCGCTTTGGGGAACCCGGCGTGGCTGCCAGGAGCGGCGCTCGGAATGACCATCAAGCTGACCCGCTAGTTGCGGCGCCGTCGGAAAACCCTACAATGAAAAATCGATGCCCGATGCACTTCGCCATCCTGCACCGTGAAGTTGTGAACTGCACACGTTGTCCGCGGCTGGTGGAATATCGCGAGCAGGTGGGACGCGAGAAGCGCCGCGCCTACCGCGACCACGAATACTGGGCGCGACCGGTGCCCGGATTCGGCGATGCGCAGGCTCGCGTGCTCATCCTCGGCCTGGCGCCGGGCGCGCACGGCTCCAATCGCACCGGGCGGCCCTTCACCGGCGATGCCTCCGGGAAATTCATGTATCCCATCCTGCACAAGGTGGGCTTCGCCTCGCAGCCCAACGCGGTCAGCCGCGACGACGGCCTGCGGCTGATCGACTGCTACATCACCGCGGCGGTGCGGTGCGCGCCTCCCGAGAACAAGCCGCTGCCCTCGGAACTGGCGAATTGTGCGACATTTCTCGATCGCGAACTGGCCATTCTCAAGCAAGTGAAAGTCGTGGTGGCGCTGGGCAAGATCGGCTTCGACGCCTATTTGAATTATCTGAAGCGCATCGGCCACGTGCAGCGGACGGCCGCTTTCAAGTTCGCGCACGCGGCCAGCTATGCGATGCCGAATGGAGTCACGCTGCTGGCGTCGTACCATCCGTCAAACCAGAACACGGCTACCGGCAAGCTGACGGAGGCGATGTTCGAGCAGGTTTTTCGGAAGGCGAAACGTTTGACAATTCGCAATGAGGGTGTCACGATTCGCACGCGCCGATCGAAATCCTGAATGCGAGAAAGGTCGATATGAGCAGAAGAATTCTTACCGCGACGGTGGTTGCGTCGCTGCTGACACTGTGCGTCGCCGCTTTGGCCGCGACTTCCGGCAATTCGGCCGTTGGCACCTGGAAGCTCGACACCAGCAAGTCGTCCTACGGCACGCTGCCCACGCCTACGTTCGAACAACTGGTGGTGACGACTGACGCATCGGACGCGCTGGCGTGGAAGCTGACCGGCGCCATGGCCGACGGCAAGACGTTCACTGTGTCCTTCGACGGGCCCATCGACGGCCAATACCATCCCATCGTCGGCAGCCCAGACGACCATGAGATCGCCTACACGCGCATTCCCGACGGAGGCATAAAGTGGACCGTCCGGACCAAGAGCGGTTACGTCTTCGAGACCGGCAGCAGCCATCTTTCTGCCGACGGCAACACGCTGACGCGGACGGGCACAGTACAGACACGGGAAGGCAAGAGCGAATTTGTGTCGGTGTTTACTCGGGCCCAGTAAAGCTGCGCAGGGATGGCGCTCAGGCAGGAGCCAGCTCGTTGATTCGTCCAGCCATTTTGATATCGCGCTGGGTGACGCCGCCGGAGTCGTGGGAAACCAGGGTGAGCGTCACTTGGTTGTAGTTGATCAGAATGTCGGGATGGTGATTCACCGCCTCGGCGGCTTCGGCGATTTGGTTCACGAACTCCATCGCCTTGACGAAGTTCTCGAACCGAAAGACGCGCTCGATGGCCTTGCCGTTCTGCTTCCAGCCGGGAAGCTGTGCGAGGGCCTGGTGAATCTCTGCGTCGGATAACACAGTGCTCATGGCGGTTCCCTGGTTAGCTCAGCCGCGGTGCGAGCGGCTGATGGCGCGACGATCATTGGCCGCATTGGCCCAGCGGCGGTTGGCTCCCTGGTTCTCAATTTCCGTCCGCAGCTCCAGCCAAATGCGTTCCGGGACCGAGAGGAAGACCTTGGCAATCTCGGGATCGAACTGCTTGCCGGAATTGCGCTCGATCTCGCGGCGGCCGGACGCAATCGACTGGGCGGCGCGATAGGGACGGTCGGAGGTCATGGCGTCGAAGGTATCGGCGATGGCGAATATTCGCCCCCCCAGCGGGATCTGGTCGCCTCGAAGTCCGCGGGGATAGCCGCTGCCGTCATAGCGCTCCTGATGGGAGTAGACGATGTCGGCGGCTTCATGCAGGAAGGGTATCTTGCGCAAAATCTGGTAGCCGAGGTAGGCGTGCTCGCGCATGATGGCCTGCTCTTCCGGGCTCAGCCGTCCGGGCTTGCGCAGAATCGCGTCCGGGATCGCCATCTTGCCGATGTCGTGCAGAAATGCGCCACGCGCGATGATCCGGACGCGCTCTTGCGGCAACTCCATGGCGCGCGCGATGGCAATGGTGAACGCCGTCACCCGCTTGGAGTGGCCTTCGGTTTCGGCGTCTTTCAGGTCAAGCGCATCGCCTAACGCTTCCAGCGTGATGTCGTAAGAACGTTCCAGGTCGGCCAGCGTTTTCCGCAGCATCTCCGTTCGACCCGCCACCAGCGATTCGAGCTTGGTCTGATAAGCCAGATTCTCGAGGCGCAGGCGCCGCGTCTCCAAGGCCCGGCGTACCATCGCCAGTAACTGCTCCTTGTCGAAGGGCTTCAGCAGGTAGTCGTAAGCGCCGTTGCGGATGGCTGCCAACGCCACCGAGATATCGTGGACGGCAGTCACCATCACTACCGGGATCTCGGGATGCTCCTGCTTCATTCTTGCCAGCAGGGTCAGGCCGTCCATGCCCTCCATGATCAAATCCGAAAGCACGATGGAGACACTCTCGTTGGCACGCAGGAACGCTAGCGCTTCCAGACCGGAGTTGACCGGCAGGCACTCGTATCCGGCTTGCGAAAGGATGGAGCAGACGGTGTCGCGAACTCCCGTTTCATCATCGACCACGATTATGCGCTGGTCCGCCATGTTAGGGTTGGCTACATCTCTCCCGAACAGTGTCGCCGAATTGTCCACGATTGTATTCGCCAAGGCAATAGACCGTAGTGCCTTTTTTAGCGGGGCAGGCTTACGCCGATGCTGACGATTGAAGTTTAGCATGGGCGTTGGAAAAGCCAGGTAATTTCGACACGGAGGCGGAATTCGGCCTCCTTGCTAAACGCGGGATGTTGGCTGCGCAGTTGGTACACCGATACTCACTTACGGCATCGGGGAACCAAGAATTCACCGCTCTGCTTCCAAGTGGATCTAGTTGAAGACGACAATCATGATTGTCATTCTCCGGTTGCCTGGATTTTCCTCCCTATTATCAGTTACTTAGCTTACTCAGACTCTGCTTCGCCCGCCTCATGCGCATTTGGGCAGACGGATTGCTTAGTACTAAGGTGTCGCTGATGAGAATCGACCCCGCCAGCGCGACCCTAATCCCCAAGGAGAGTTTATGAACCCCAGTACTGGAAATATGAGAACGCCGGAGGTTGCTTCGTATCTGCCTGCTGTCCTGACGCAGAGCAGACTGGAAAGCGGCCGCGAGATTTACGAGCAGAACCGGCACCGGGTGTACTCGCTGGCCTTCTGGATGACGGACAATGAGCTGGCAGCGGAAGAGCTCATGACCCAAGCGTTCTGCGGCGCCTTTGCCTGCAACGCGGAGCCCACAGCGGATGACATCGATCGCGCCCTGATCGCCCAACTGCGCAACTGTTTTGATCTCCAAAGCCTAACGCTGAATTGCGCGCCATGCGAGCGCGTTCTTTCCGTACGCCGCAACACCCTGCGCGTCGATTTGGAGCGCGCCGTGGTGCAGTTGCCCAGTGCCGAGAAGCTGATGTTCCTGTTGCACGATGTTGAAGGCTATGACCATGGCCGCATCGCGCGCCTGCTGGGGTCAACGCAGAATGACTCGCGCCACGGCGTGCATCAGGCCCGGCTGCGGATACGGGAGCTACTGGCGAGCTAGTTTTTCCCGGCAGCAACCTGGCGGAGTATGCTGCCCAGGACAAGTTTCGACCCTCTGTCGTACCTCAATCCCCTCTTCTCTTCCTGAAATCTAAGCCCCTCGCGAGAGGGGCATTTTTTGTGTGTCGGGGACGATGGGAATTGCGATAGATAAGGTTGTATGTGATTTAGGGTAGGCGCTGCTAGGCAATCACCAACTCGCCGCCGCGTTGCTTCTCCAACTCCATGGCTTCGTTGAGCGCGGCGATGGCGGTTTCAACCTGGTCATCCGAGGGCGGTTGCGTGGTGATGCGTTGCAGCCACAGGCCGGGCTTGGTCAGCACGGCAAACAGCGACGAGCCGTGCTTAGCGGCGAAGCGGATCAGCTCATAGGAGACGGCGGCGATCACCGGCAGCAGCGCCAGACGGAAGGCGAAGCGCGCCCAGAACGTGGTTGCCGGAATCAGCATGTAGAAAAGCATGGCGATCAGCATCACCGTCATCAGGAAGCTGGTGCCGCAGCGCGGATGGAATGTCTGGTAGGCCTGCGCATGCTTGATAGTCAGCGGATCGTTGTTCTCGAAGGCGAAGACCGTCTTATGCTCGGCGCCGTGGTACTGATAGACGCGCTTGATATCGGCCATCAGCGAGATGCCCCAGATGAACAGCAGGAACAGCGCGATGCGGATGACGCCGTCGACCACATTGAACAGAATCTGGTTGCCGAATGCGGGATAGTGGTTCTTCAGCTTGGTGGCCGCGAGCAGCGGCACGAACTTGTACATGAAGATGAAGAAGCCGAGCGAGAGGACCAGGTTGACGGCGATCATCCAGCCGCTGACCTCGCCCTTCTTCTCTTCTTTGGCTTTTTCCGGCTGTAATTGCTCGAGCGCAACGTCAGCCGAGTAGCGCAGGGCGCGGAAGCCCAGGGTCATCGCCTGGCCTAGCGTCATGATGCCGCGCATGAACGGCCAGCCCATCCACTTGTGCTTATCGGAGAGCTTCTCCAGCGGCTCGGAGTGCGTTGCCAGAGAGCCGTCGGGTTTACGAATGCAGATGCCCCAGGCGTGGGGCGAGCGCATCATTACCCCCTCGAGCACGGCCTGACCGCCGACCAGAGTGGTTTCCTCGGCGCTCTCCAGCGCGGGAAGAAGTTGGACGGCCGCTAGAAACCGCAGATGGCGAAGCAATGAACGCATGGTGATTGGATGTTCCTCGACCGAGCAAGACGCAGAAGTACGCTAGCTAAGGGTAAGCAGGCGCACGGGGGATGTCAATCGGAGAAAGGCGCATTGGTTCGGCGCAGCCCAGCCGCCGCAGCAATCAGCTGATATTCCGTCGCTTCGACAGTTCTAGGGATGAGCAGGGTCCTCAAGCAATGAGGGCGAAACCGAGCGCGCCGTTCACCACCCCTTTAATAGCGGCGAGGGCCGCATTGACGGCCTGCTCGGCAGCGATGAGCGTCATGCCCTCCAGTGAAGCTAATACCGCACGCGACGCATTCTGCTGCATATCGAGAAGGATCGCCGCTTCATCGGTACCTATCTCACCCGAGGCCACCTGCGTGCCAATGGAGGTTATCGTCTGCGCGATTTTTTGAAATTCGGTTGTCGCAAATGACCTGACCGCCGGCCATTTACTCTGCAGCACGCCTGCGGCCGCAGTTCCCATGCTCTCTAACAAACTCGCTATGTCCAGACCCGGCATTTTCGAGATCCTCCCTTGCAAAACTTTTTACTATTTCTTGGCAGCGGGCGCGGCGGTAGATTTTCCGGCTGCGGGCGCCGCGCTCGGGGGCTGATTTGCCTTAAGAGCAAGCTCGTACGCCAACATGGACTCGAACTCTGTGTCGAAGGCAGACCGGGTATCCGCAATCGCATCATTGCTCATGCAATCGCCTTTTTGATCATGCAATTGCTGGATCTTCTGAAGGTCGTTGAGGGTATTCGTCAAGGTTTGAAGTATATCTTGAAGTTGCTGGGGATGCGGAGAAGCATTGATTCGCGTCCGCATTACAGCCAATTGCACGCTGGACTTTTGAAAAAAATCTAGATTGTTTTGGTACGTGCACTCGGGTTTGACCTGACCTTGTAGTTTGGTCAAGTAGGTTTCAACGCTTTGCTGGAAGTCTGTCACATCCTTGTCCAGGGTGGCGTCGTAGAGTGGCGTCCACTTTACCGTGCATCCTGCAGTGGCTAACAACAATGTCAAAACGCACGCCGCTGTCCAGTAAGTTCTGGCTGCAACTACTGCTTTATTCATGTTTGGCCTTAAACGTCTCGGAAGCATTTTCCCTATAGCTGCGCGGGCCTCAGCTTTATGACATCCGTCGAGGGATCAGCGACCCAGGACTGGACAAGAGCTACGAAGAGTTTGCTTGCAAAGCGGCTAGTACTTTAGAGCGCACAAAGCAGATTGTCAATGCTTCTTAAGTGCTTAGCGAGACTCTGAACAAGCTTCGGCTTTCAGAGGCTAAAGAGACTGTGTTGTGAGTGGTGTCGCCGCTGCCGCGGCTCGGTCCCTTTCCCGTTCACACCCGGCGCTTACGCGCCGGTCTAACCCCATCTCGCCGCAGCGCGGCTGTTTCTGCTGCAATTCCGAAGTTCTTCCCACCGCGCAAATTGATTTCGGGTTGCGACAGAGTCTCTAAAGCCCCGACTGATCTTCTGCACTTGCGGCACGGCTTAACAGGTGGGTGAAAAACTCAAAAAGCAGATCCCTCGTCGGCCTGAAGGCCTCCTCGCGATGACAACCACAAAGGAGTTAGAACGGCGCAGCTAAAGCTGCACCCCTTCAAAACGCCCCAAATCCGAATTTTTCAGCGGCCTGTGAAGCCGTGCCCTTTCAGAACTGAGGCTTAATCAGAGTCTCCTAAGCGAGAGCCCCGGCCTCCCAACCTAAATCAACTGATCCATTCCGGTTCGCGCGTTACTTTCCCGCCGAAGCCGCGCTCATGGGAAATTCTTGTCCTGCTATTGGCGCTAAGAAAGGTATTAAGTAGGTTTGTAGTCCAAAGTTCCCGGTCTTATTAGCTTCGACTACGAACTTGTACTTGTATTCTCCCATCTTGAAGGCGGCAGCATTCAGGTGGAAAACAAACATGCCGTTCTTGGAGTTGCGGAAGGTTACGACGTCGGGAGTGAGGTTCTTGATGACCAACAAAATCTCTCCGCCTTGGTTCTCTTCGGACTCGGCATCCGGACTGTTCTGATTCCCGGCGATCTTCGCAGCGCGTTCTGCTTTTTCGCGGCGCTCTTCGGCTTCATGCTTCTCGTGGTCGGTCATCTCGCCCGCCGGCTGGAATCCCGGCAGAATTTTGCGGGCTTGCTCCAGGTTTGACGGCGGGAAGTTTCCCGGCCGCCACTCGGCATCGGGCACGTCCGCCGGGCCTTCCACTTCGGGATACATGAGCTGAGTTTGTCCCTTGGACAGCTCGCGGCGATCGGGATGAATGCTGAACTCGGCCACGACCATGGGAAAAGCGATCGCCTTCGCGCCCTCGGAAATAGCCAGCGGACGCGGGCCAGGCTCGGTCCTGTCGGGAATTGCGAGGTAGGCTGCGTCAGCAGTCTCCGCGACGATCTTCGCCGGTCGCGCCTCAAAGGCGGCGAAGGTCTTATTGCTGTCGCCATTGAAGGGGCCGCGCACCATGCAGAGCTGGTCTTTCACGCAAACTGCGGGAGCAAGATAAGAGGTTGGGGGCTTGCTCTTCCCATACGACTCATTGCGATGCGTTCCCGAGAGATTGACCGTCTTCGAGACCGGTGTGCCGGCATTGTCCGCCTGGCGAAAGAGAACAGCCAGCGCGAGCTGCCCATGCGGCACGGTGAGAGCGATGGGCCCATCGGCGGCCTGCGGCGGCTCGCTGGAAATCTCCACCTGCCATCCCGATAATGTCGCTGCTTTGCCGGTTGCGGCAAACGGCAGTGCCACTCGCGTCACCATCACTTCGGGTGACTCTTCGTAATCGCCGGGGTCGTCGACCACGCTGCCGGAGACGCGCTCACCTTCGCGAATGTGCGCCGGCAAAACGAATCCGACCTCTGTAACGTTGTTACCGGTCGCGGGAGGCGGTGCGGTCGTTCTTATTGCCGGCTGCGGCTTGGCTTCGCGCGCGCGCGCCAGTTGCTGCATCACTTCATCGGCCGTAAACTTTTTCACGGTTTCGGGCGAGCCGGACGATTCCTCGCCCGCCGGGCACTCCACGGGCTTATAGTCGTTGGCCGCAGTGTTCCACTCCGCGCAGGTGTAAACGTTGGTCGGAGGATCGTGGGTCAGGCGATGGCCGCCAATCTGTTTGCCGGTATCGTCGAAAACCTGTATGAACTCGCCCGTGAAATTGGAATTGTTGTCGTAGGTGTTGTGAGTGATTTTGTGGACCTGGCCGTTGGGCCAGTACGACGTGGAGACAGTCTGCGGGACGAGCGCGCCGGGAGGATATTCCAAATCGTCCTTCTCCAGCAGTTTGCCATCGGCGCCGAGCGTGCGGGTCTCGGTGACCTGGCCGGCGGCGTTGTAGTGCAGCTCAAGTTTTTTTCCGCCGCCCGCGTCCTGCGTAACTGTGCGTTGTGCGAAAGCTGCCGCAGCACAACAGAGAAGGAGCGCCGAGAAAATGAAACTGCGCTGAAGTGAGAACAGTGAGGGTAGTACTGCCGTTCGCGTTGCCATGACGAACTGGCAGTCTAGCACGCGGCCCAGCCCACGCGCTCGGCTTTTGCAGCGGTTATTCGATCCAGGGCGACTATCAAAAAGCTGCTTTACAACGGCTTGCTACTATCGTTGCCGTTGACACGCAGCAACTCTGCGAGATACAGTTTTTACGCCTCGACGGTAGCGCGCGTCCACTCCTGTCCCGTGCAACATCGACTTGCCAGTTGTCTAGACTCAACCCATCACCTTCATGTCTCACTCGAGGAACCTCATGAAATTAAGGTCATCGCTTATTGGTCGCGGCGCACGCCGGACGATCGCCATTTTGTCTCTGGTAACAGCTCTGACAGTTCTGTCCACGCTTCCCGCCAGCGCCCAAGCTCTGTTTCGCCAGCTTAGTCAAGACAGTTTCACCAACAGCAGCAGCCAGCACATGACCGAGGTTGAGCCGGGTGCTGCGGCCCATGGCGCGGTTATCGTGACGGCCTTTCAAGTAGGCCGCATCTATGGCGGGGGCGGCGCCGACATCGGTTATGCCACGTCACTGAATGCTGGTATCGCCTGGACCAACGGCTACCTTCCTGGCCTGACGCAATACGGTCCGGGCGGAGGTCCGAACAGCGCGGCCAGCGATGCCGCGGTAGTCTACAACGCCAAGTACAACGAGTGGCTGATCTGCACTCTGCCCATCGGCAATCAGGATACGGTCGCGGTCAACATCTCCACCGATAACGGGATTCAGTGGGGCAATCCCATCTACGTCGAAAACACCATGGATGCCGACAAGAACTGGATCGGTTGCGACAACTCGCCGACCAGCCCCTACTACGGCAACTGCTACGTCCAGTGGGACAATCCCGACGTCGGCGACCTGCTGTACATGAGCACGTCGAGGGACGGCGGTAATACCTGGAGCGCACCCCAGACCACCGGCGGCAACGATTACGGCATCAGCGGCAATCCGGTGGTCACGCCTAACGGCACGGTGGTTGTGCCCTTCGCCGATTTCGAAGGCGGCATGTCGGCCTTCACGTCCACCAATGGCGGTCAGAGCTGGACGGCCGCGATCCAATTCGCGCAGGCGCCCGGCCATGGTGAGGATGGCGGTCTGCGCAGTGACGGACTGCCTTCGACGACCATCGACGGCGGCGGCACGGTGTACGCCTCCTGGTCGGATTGCAGCTTTGAAAGCGGTTGCTCGGCCAATGACATCGTCTTCAGTAGCACGACCGACGGCGTTCATTGGACTGCCAAGTCGCGCATTCCTCTCGATCCAATCGGCAGCGGCGTTGACCATTTCATCAATGGCATGGGCGCCGACATCAATACCTCCGGTAGCGGCGCTCATTTGGGGATGACCTATTACTTCTATCCCAACACGAACTGCGGCAACAGTTGCCAGCTTCTGGCGGGCTTCTCGCTGTCGAGCGACGGCGGACAGACGTGGACGCCGGGACGACAGCTGACGCCACCCATGCAGTTGAGCTGGCTCCCGCAAACCTTCTCTGGCTATATGGTGGCTGACTACGTGGCGATGGTCTTCCCGGGCGGCGGCCGCGCCTTCCCGATTTATGCGCTGGCCTTCCAGCCCACCAACGGCCTCTTCCACGAGGCGATTTACACCTCCTCCTTCGGATACAACCCGGAGGACCTGCTGGTGACCCCGGTGAGCTCGGCGGGCGAAAAGCCAATTCCGGGCATCAAGGGCACCTTCCAACGGCAGCGCGGCGAGATGGACAACATTCCACCCAGCCGCAGGCAGCAGCCAGCTCCTCCGGAGAATCGATAACCGGCGGCCCATAAACTGAGTCGCTAATTTGTTACGCGTCAGGGCAGGACTAGATGCAAGTCGTGCCCTGACCAATTTGACTTACTTCCCCGCCAAAAATCGTCGAGCTCGACAGCCCTAGCTCGTGCGGAATCATCCAAGTGCTGGGAGAGCTGCACGTGAACATCTCACCAGCGGTGATCGTCTTTCTTCTTTCGGCGGCAGTGGCGCTGCCGGCGAAGCCAAGCGCACGGCTGATGAACTCGACCTGCGCCTACCTGGACGGGCAAAAAGCCGAACCCAATCAGCAAGTACCCGCGACGCCGCAGGCGAACACAGGAAATCCAAGTAGCGCGAATCCCACGCTGGAACCGAATGCCGCCAGCGACGCGAACTTGCAAGGCCGCATTCAGCAGGCCCTGCGCAATGAGCCGACGCTTGCCTCGAGCCATATCACGGTCAACGTGACCGACAGCGCGATCGAGCTCTCCGGCACGGCGGCCTCTATCCAAGACAAGCAGACCGCTGAGCGGATCGCCGAGTCCTTCGACGGCAATCGCGAGTTTCGCGACAAGCTACTGGTTACAGGGCAGCGACTCCCCGGCACAAGCACGCCAAACAATGGCAGCAAGGGCGGGGGTTCCACCACTTCCGGAGCGACGCACCCGCAGATGTAGACGACCGCACGGTACGGCGCCATTTCTAACCGCCTCGCAATCGGAATTTCAGCCGCAACGCTTTGTCGGATGTACGAAATCCGGCAGCTTCGAACCGCGACGATCTTGTATCTTGTTAGCGACCATGTTGTCGCCGGCCCAGATCGTCTCCATCGCGGTGTTCACGCTGGCGTGCGCTGTGGCGCTTTATGCGCTGATCGGTTATCCGCTACTTCTCAACTGGCTGGCCAGGCGCGCCAACAATCCCGTCCATAAGGACGACAAGCTGCGCACCGTCTCGTTCGTCATCGCGGTGTACAACGGCGAGAAGTTTCTGGCACGCAAACTTCACACCATCCTCGCCCTCAACTATCCGCGCGAGCTCATGGAGATCCTCGTCGTCTCCGACGGCTCGACCGACCGCACCGACGAGATCGCGCGCAGCTTCGCCAGCCAGGGCGTAAAGTTTCTGCGCGTGGAACGCGGCGGTAAGGCCGCGGCGCTGAATGCGGGCGTGCCGCTGGTTGCGGGCGAAATCCTCGTGCTCAACGATGTGCGCCAAACGCTGGATCGCGACTGCCTGCGCAACGTCATCGCCTGCTTCGGCGATCCCAACGTCGGCGCCGTCAGTCCGCAGACCATAATCGTGCAAGGCGAGACGCTGGAGGAAACCAGCACCAGCCTCTACTGGCGCTACGAGCATTGGATTCGCCTGCGGCTCACGCGCATTGATTCGACCTTCGGCACCAGCGGCGCTTTCACGGCTATGCGGCGCTCGCTCTGGGTGCCGCTTCCGCCGGGCACGCTGCTCGACGACGTCTATGTGCCCCTGAAATCGTTCTTCCAGGGCTACCGCATTCTCTACGAGCCGACTGCCACAATGTATGACTTCCCCACGGCGCTGCAATCGGAGTTCAAGCGCAAGGTGCGACTGCAGGCCGGGCTCTACCAGATGCTGAAGATGATGCCCGAGCTGCTGAGCTCGCGCAACCGGATGCGGCTGCACTTCCTTTCCGCCAAGTACGGGCGCATTGTCATACCGTACTGCATGATCGCCGCGGCGCTCGCGACAATCGGGTTGCCGCCATATTGGCGCGCGGTAGGTGCCTGCGCACAGCTATTGTTCTACGGATTGGCCGCGCTCGACGTTGCCGTTCCCGATGGCTCGTCGCTGAAGAAGCTGACTTCGCCCATCCGCACGTTTGTCGTGCTGATGGCCGCGTCGCTCGCGGGCGTGCGAGTGTATTTCGTTTCTCCGACCTCGCTATGGAAGGAAACCACGTACCGCCCGTCGATTGCCGAGCAGCCGCATGAGGCGGAGACGAAAGCAACCAGCAACTAGCAATTAGCAGCTAGCAATCGGAGCGAGAAGTTGATTGCGGAAGTTTTTCCTGATGCTTATGACGCGCGAGGCAAACGAATCCTGCGACCCGATTCGCGTCGCAAAGGCTTACATTCAACGGCGCCGATGGGCCGCTATGTTAGCCAGCCCCTCACGGTAAAGTGCGAAACCATCGGCGATATCCGCGGTTTTCTATCTGGCTGTAAATACGTTTCCGACCAAGAGCAGTTCGGCAAGAGAGACTACTGGCAGCCGCCTGAGGAATTCGAGCGCACAAAGCGGGGAGATTGCGATTGTTTTGCGCTCTGGACCTGGCGGGAACTCCTGACTTTGGGTTACGACGCCCGTTTTGTTATTGGTCGCGCCGGGCGTTACGGCGAAGTCCATGCTTGGGTGCAGTTCTCGAAAGATGGGAAGGATTTCTTGGTCGAGCCTACGATGGCTAGGCTCGGCTGCGCGATGCCGCGCCTCGAAACTCTCCGATACCATCCACGCTTATCCGTGGCGTGGAACGGCAGCAATATCAATTTCTTCACTCATGAAGATCGCAAACGCGAGCCGCCGATGTGGAAGCTGGCTGCCTTCATACCTGGCTGGCTGGTCTTCTGGATATGGATTTGGGTTGCGGTAATCGTGTTCTTTCCCTTCTATGTCCCGCTCAGGATATACAAACAATTCCGCTCCAAATCAGGATGAGTGATGGCAAGACCGGATATAGTAGCGGCGTCCCTTCCGCTGACCACCTGACAACCGGCACCTGACAACCAACAACTGCTGCTCCAACCCTTCGTCTGTGACCCGCGTCACAGACTGCTTACACGCGCATCACAGCCCCATGCCTCACCGCCCGCCTATCGTTGACAGTACAAGAGGCCCAAGTTCATAAGACGGACCGCGCACCTCGCGGTCTGGGGGAAGAACGACGTGAAAACAACGGAATACTCTGCTTCACCGGCAGCCACCCTTCATACCAATTCATCGGCCGCCGGCGAGGCTTCTCTCGCCAGCTCGCCTGCGGGCGAAGCGCGCTCCGGAGGCATCATGCCCAGAAACAAAGTCACACTCGATGGCAATGAAGCGGTCGCGCATGTGGCCTACCATGTCAGCGAAATCGCCGCCATTTATCCCATTACACCGTCATCGCCCATGGGCGAGTCGTCCGATGCCTGGGCGGCAGTGGGCACGAAGAACATCTGGGGCACCGTGCCTCGCGTTGTCGAGATGCAAAGCGAAGCCGGCGCCGCCGGTGCGCTGCATGGCGCCATACAAGCCGGCGCACTGGGCACCACCTTCACCTCGGCGCAAGGCCTGCTGTTGATGATCCCCAACATGTACAAGATCGCCGGCGAGCTGACGCCTACCGTGATTCACGTTGCCGCCCGATCCATCGCGGCGCAGGCGTTATCGATCTTCGGCGATCACCAGGATGCGATGTCGGTCCGTCCGACCGGTTTTGCGCTGCTGTCGTCCAACTCGGTGCAGGAGGCCATGGACCTGGCGCTGATTGCGCACGCTGCCACGCTGGAGTCGCGCATACCGTTCCTGCATTTCTTCGATGGCTTCCGCACCTCGCACGAAGTTTCCAAGATCGAACAGCTTTCGCTCGACGACATGCGCGCCATGATCGACGATGACCTTGTCCGCGCTTTTCGTGAGCGCGCGCTCTCGCCCGATCATCCTGTGCTGCGCGGCTCGGCGCAGAATCCCGACGTCTACTTCCAGGGCCGCGAGGCGGTCAACCCTTACTACCTGGCTTGTCCCACCATCGTGCAGAACGTGATGGACAAGTTCGCCAAGCTCGTGGGACGCGAGTACAAGCTCTTCCAGTACGAAGGCGCACCCGACGCCGAGCACGTCATCATCATGATGGGTTCCGGCGCGGAGGCGGCGCACGAGACGGTCGACTACCTGGTCGGCGAAGGCAAGAAGGTCGGCCTGCTGAAGGTGCGCTTGTACCGGCCGTTCTCCATCGAGCACTTCATTGCGGCGCTGCCGACTACCGTAAAGGCGGTTGGCGTTCTCGATCGCACCAAAGAGCCCGGATGCGTAGGCGAACCGCTCTACCAGGATGTTGTTACGGCTTTCAACGAGGCGTTCACCGCCGGCCAGCTGAACAACTTCCCGCGCGTGATCGGCGGCCGCTACGGCTTGTCGTCAAAAGAGTTCACCCCGGCCATGGTCAAGCGCGTCTTCGAAGAAGTGGCCAAGACCAAGACGGCCCCGCAAAACCATTTCACCATCGGCATCAACGATGACGTAACCCACACCAGCCTGAGCTACGATGCGGAATTCTCGACCGAGCCGACGGAGACGGTGCGCGCCATGTTCTTCGGACTGGGCGCCGACGGCACCGTGGGCGCGAACAAGAACACCATCAAGATCATCGGCGAAGAGACCGACCTGAACGTGCAGGGCTACTTCGTTTATGACTCGAAGAAGTCGGGCGCGGTCACGACCTCGCACTTGCGCTTCTCGAAGACGCCGATTCGCGCGACGTATCTTATCTCGCGCGCCAATTTCGTGGCTTGCCATCAGTTCAGCTTCATGGAGCGGCTGGACGTGCTCAAGACCGCCGACCCCGGCGCGACCTTTCTGCTCAACAGCCCCTTCGGGTCGGACGAGGTTTGGGACAATCTGCCGCAGTCGGCGCAGAAGCAAATCGTCCAGAAGAAGCTAAAGTTCTACGTCATCGACGCAGTCGACGTGGCGCGCAAGGCCGGCATGGGCGGGCGCATCAACACCGTGATGCAGACCTGCTTCTTCGCCATCAGCGGTGTGCTGCCGCGCGCCGACGCTATCGCCGCCATCAAGCACTCCATCGAGAAGACCTACGGCAAGCGTGGCGAGTCGGTGGTGCGCAAGAACTTCGCGGCGGTGGACGCATCGCTGGAGAACCTGCATGAAGTCAAGCTTCCCGAGACGATCACGTCGAAGTTCGACATCCGCCCGGCGGTCGCGGCGAATGCGCCCGACTTCGTTCGCAACGTCGAGGCGCTGATGATGATCGGCGAGGGCGACGAGGTTCCCGTCAGCGCGATGCCGATCGACGGCACCTTCCCCACGGCTACCACAAAGTGGGAGAAGCGCAATATCGCGCTGGAAATTCCGGTGTGGGACGAGCAGCTCTGCATTCAGTGCGGCAAGTGCGTCATGGTTTGCCCGCACGCCGTGATTCGCGCCAAGGTGTATGACCCCAGCTTCAACCACGCGCCCGCGGGCTTCCAGACTGCGGTACCCAAGTGGCGCGAATTCTCGGAGCTGAAGTACACGTTGCAGGTTGCGCCGGAAGATTGCACCGGTTGCGGACTATGCGTGGCCGTCTGCCCGGCCAAGAGCAAGAGCGAGGCCAAGCATCGCGCCATCAACATGCAGCCGCAGCCGGCGCTGCGCGAGAAGTACAACGAGTACTGGGACTATTTCCTGTCCATCCCCGAGCTGTCACGCGAGAAGATTTCGCACGGCCAAGTGAAGGACGCGCAGTTGCTGGAGCCGTTGTTCGAGTTCTCCGGCGCGTGCGCGGGCTGCGGCGAGACGCCCTACATCTCGACCATGACCCGCCTGTTCGGCGATCGCGCGCTGATCGCGAATGCGACCGGTTGCTCGTCGATTTACGGCGGCAACCTGCCGACTACGCCGTACACGGTGAACGCCGAAGGTCGCGGGCCGGCCTGGAACAATTCGCTATTTGAAGATACCGCCGAGTTCGGCATGGGCATGCGCCTGGCCATCGACAAGCAATGCGCCTATGCCAAGGAGTTGGTTGTGCGGCTGGGTTCGACCATCGGCGATGAACTTGCCGTCGCAATCCTCGACGCCGATCAGACGACCGAGGAAGGCATCTTCGCGCAACGTGAGCGGGTGAAGGCGCTGAAGCAGAAGCTGGCCGGCGACAAGTCGTCCGCGGCGCGCGATCTGCTTGCGGTGGCTGATGAACTGGTTCGCAAGAGCGTGTGGATTATCGGCGGCGACGGCTGGGGTTATGACATCGGCTATGGCGGCCTCGATCATGTGCTGGCCTCCGATGCCAATGTCAACATCCTGCTGCTCGATACTGAGGTTTACTCGAACACGGGCGGGCAGATGTCGAAGGCGACGCCCATCGGCGCGGTGGCGAAGTTTGCCGCCGGCGGCAAGCACATGCCGAAGAAAGACATCGCCATGATGGCGATCAATTACGGGCGCGCGTACGTGGCGCACATCGCGATGGGCGGCAACGACGGCCAGACGATGAAGGCGTTCCAGGAAGCCGATGCCTACAACGGCCCGTCGCTGATCATCGCCTACAGCCACTGCATCGCGCACGGCTACGACATGGTGCACGGGCTCGACCAGCAGAAGCTGGCGGTCAACTCCGGCCACTGGCCGCTGTTCCGCTATAACCCCGCGCTACCGAAAGAGGGCAAGAACCCGTTCGTGCTCGACTCCAAGGCGCCCAGCATTCCGCTGGAACAATACATCTATAACGAAACGCGCTACACCATGCTGGTAAACAGCAATCCGGAAGAAGCCAAGAAGCTGCTGGTGGCCGCGCAGGAGAACGTGAACGAGCGCTGGAAGCTTTATCAGCACATGGCGAACATGAGCTTTGAGAAGAAGTAGGGAGGAGAAATCGTGATCGACCTGTCAACCAATTATCTGGGCCTGAAGCTGAAGAATCCGCTCGTGGTCTCGGCCTCCCCGCTCACGGAGAAGCTGGAGAACTTCGCGCGGCTGGAAGACGCCGGCGCCGCGGCCATCGTCATGTACTCGCTGATGGAGGAGCAGATCGAGGCCGAAGCCGAGAACATCGATAACGCGCTGGAGTACGGCACTAACAGCTACGCCGAATCGACCTCGTACCTGCCCGACATGCCGAAGTACCACGTCGGCCCCGAGCGCTACCTGGAACTGCTGCACAAGGGCAAGCAGTCGGTCAGCATTCCGGTGATCGGCTCGCTCAACGGCCGCTCGCCCGGCGGCTGGGTGCGCTACGCCGAGCTGATGGAGCAGGCCGGCGCCGACGCACTCGAGCTGAACATCTTCGACATTCCGACCGATACATCGCTCACCGCTGAAGATCTGGAGACGCGCTACTGCAACCTGGTGCGCGCCATTCGCAAGAGCGTGCGCGTCCCGATCGCGGTCAAGCTCGGTTCGTATTTCACATCATTTGCGAATTTCGCCAAGCGGCTGGCGGAAGCCGGCGCCGACGGCGTTGTCATCTTCAATCGTTTCTATCAGCCCGACTTCGACCTTGAGGAGATGGAGGTCACGCCGAACCTGGTGTTAAGCAGCCCGCATGAGCTGCGCCTCCGTCTCCACTGGGCCGCGATTCTCTATCATCAGGTCGAGACCTACATCGCCATCACCGGCGGCGTGCACGACTCCAGCGACGTGCTGAAGTGCATGATGGCCGGCGCCCACGTCGCCATGATGACCTCGGCGCTGCTCAAGTACGGCATCGAGCATATCGGCGTGGTCCTGGCCGGCATGGAAACCTGGATGGAGGAGCACGAATACGTTTCCATTCGCCAGATGCGCGGCAGCATGAGCCTGGTCAACATCGAGAACCCGACGGCCTTCCTGCGCGGCAATTACATGAAGATGCTGGGCTCCTACACCTGGCGCGAGCCGGGCACGGCGCTGACCACGTTTTAAGAGCTCTATTCTCCTCAGCACCAAGGCCGGCTTCCGCAAGGGACCGGCCTTTTGCTGTTATGCGCTCCTTCGCAGGTCTTAGGGCGATGGTTCTTGACGCCATATGTTATATCAAGCAATACTGGCCTAGGCAATGAAAGCCGAGCTGCTGTTCCGCCAGCGTATCGAATACGAGGACGGTGCGATTGTGGAAATGATGCTGTGGCGCGTGCCGTCGCCCGTTCCACCATCAACGCACAGCCTGAAGTACAGGTTGTTCTACGGTCGGCGTGGCAAGCGTGAAGTTGGATATGACAATGAACGCGGCAAAGGCGATCATCGCCATTTTAAAGGTACCGAGACGGCTTACGCTTTCACCACAGTTGAGCGACTGATTGCTGATTTCTGGGATGATGTGCAAGCTTTGCGAGGTGGGGAATGAACAGAGTAAAGATCACGGTGGGCGGTGCGATGGAAAAACAAGCTTCGCGTCGGTTCATCGAGGCGTGGCACCGCGCCGAAAGCGGAGAGAAGTTCCACGAACGACATCTCGCATTCGAGAGCTGGGACGCTCTCGCCCGCGTCTTGACCAAAAAGCGGATGGAGCTATTGCATTATGTACGCCGGCACAAAGTTACGAGCGTGAGGGCGCTGGCGAAAGCATTGGAACGCGATTACAGCAACGTTCATGCGGACGTTCAGGCGCTGTCCGCGGCCGGATTGCTTGATGTAGCGGATGCCGGCATCCGGGCAGACTACGATGCAATAGAGACCAGGATTGCGGTGTAGGGATAAAAGAATCGATGCCGGCAAAAGCTGAAATTCTCAAGCAAATCCGAGAGGTACTGACTATCTACGGCAACGCCCGCTCAACGTCGCAGTGGGAGGACCTCAGTGACCTTCCGCGGGGCAAAGGCACAGCTCCATTGACCTTGATGAACGACACGATCAAGCGCTTCGCACCGCCAAACAGCGCGTACAACGAATCTCGGGCGGACATTCTCAGGCAGCATGGTTCGGAAAACCGATCCGCAATACCGCACATCGCAGGCGTGCTCGAGGCCCTTCGCACGGCCTACGACTCGGACTATCTGGTCACGGCATCAGAGTTGATCCACGCTGATTTGTTCAGCGACTTCTTGGAGATGGCTGCATATCTTCTTACGGAAGGTTATAAGGATCCTGCCGCGGTGATCGTTGGCAGCGTGCTTGAGGAGCACCTACGACAGTTGTGTCATAAAAACGGGGTTCCGACGGATGTTGCGGGTAAGCCCAGGAAAGCGGACCAAATGAATGCGGATCTGGCCCAGGTGCCGGTCTATTCGAAGCTCGACCACAAATCCATAACAGCCTGGCTCGACCTGCGCAACAAAGCCGATCATGGGAAGTACGTCGAGTACACCCAACAGCAGATCGATCTCATGCTGCAGGGGGTACGCGACTTCATGGCCCGCGTTCCAGCCTAAGCCGCCCAGAGGTGAACGGGATCGTGTAGGGTCCCTCTGCCTTGCTTACCTCTATAATCGTTTCTTCACTCACACGTATCAGGATGCACTGTGGCACTTGACGAGAAAATCTATCAGTTGCGCAAAGACAAGCTGAAGCAGATTGAGGCGCTGGGGCAGAGCGCCTATCCCTATCGCTACGAGACCACGCGCACCATCCCGCAGATTGTCGAGCAGTTCTCCGCGAAAACCAAGGAGGAGCTCGAGTCGCCGAAGATCAGCGTCAGTGTCGCCGGACGGCTGATGTCGATCCGCATTCAGGGCAAGGCCGGGTTCGCGCATCTGCAGCAGGGCGGCAAGCGGTTGCAGATTTATGTCAAGCTCGACTTCGTCGGCGAGAAGGGATTCGCGCTCTACAAGCTGCTCGACATCGGCGACTACATCGGCGTGAAGGGCTATCTCTTCCGCACGCGAACCAACGAGCTCACCGTCCACGTGGAAGAGATCACGTTCCTCGTCAAGGACCTGCTGCCGTTGCCGGAGAAGTGGCACGGGTTGCAGGACGTCGAGACGCGCTATCGCCGCCGCTACGTCGACATGACGATGAACCCCGAGGTGCGCGAGGTCTTCGCCAAGCGCGCGAAAGTCGTGCAGTCGATGCGGCGCTTCCTCGACGAGCGTGGCTTCATTGAGGTCGAGACGCCGATGATGCATCCCATCGCTGGTGGCGCCGTCGCCAAGCCGTTCACCACGCACCACAACACGCTCGACATCGATCTGTTTCTGCGCATCGCGCCCGAGCTTTACCTGAAGCGGCTGGTGGTCGGCGGGCTCGACCGCGTTTATGAGATCAATCGCAACTTTCGCAATGAGGGCATCTCGACGCAGCACAATCCCGAGTTCACCATGCTGGAGTTCTACATGGCCTACGCGGATTATCGCGACATGATGGACTTCACCGCTGAGATGCTGGCGCAGATTGCGCGCGACGTGCTCGAGCCAATTGATGGAAAGCCCACGGCTGTCGCACACTTCAACGGGCACGAGGTCGACTTCGGCAACGTGCAGCGGCTCACCATGCGCGAAGCTATCATCAAGTTCTGGCCGGAGAATGCGGGAGCGAAACCCGAGATGAGCGACTTCTCCAGCTCGGAAACAATCGCCGCATTGCGTGCATCGCTATAACTCGGCGAACGCGCACATTCCGTACGATCCCACAGCGCCTACGGGCAAGACGATCGCGGAGTTGTTTGAGTTCATCGCCGAGCCGCACCTGATTCAGCCGACGTTCATCTACGACTTCCCCCTGGCCATCTCGCCGCTCTCGAAGAACAAGCGCGAGCCGGAAGAAAATGCCGACTGGGTCGAGCGCTTCGAGATCTTCGCCGGGGGCCTGGAGATCGGCAACGCTTTCAGCGAGCTGAACGATCCCGAAGAGCAGCGGCGCCGCTTCGAGCAGCAGTTGAGTGAGCGCGCTCGCGGCGACGAAGAAGCGCACCAGATGGACGAGGACTACATTCGCGCGCTGTCTTACGGATTGCCGCCGACCGCGGGCGAGGGCGTGGGCATCGATCGCCTCACCATGCTGCTGACGGATTCGCGCTCCATTCGCGATGTGATTTTGTTCCCGCTGCTGCGCCCGCTGAAACCCGCAGACGAAGAGGAACTGGACGGCGAGCAAACCGGCCCGTGACCGCGAAACCGCACGAGGCAAGTAAATTGGAACCCGCTGCCTCTTCGTGGCCAATTAACTAGGTGAAGTCAAGACGGCACAGTTTTCGATTCAGCCTGACAGTAGCGTTCTTCTTCGTTGCTTGCCTGGCAAGTGCTGCGCAGGAAGTGACCCTGCATGGCGGCACCAGTGTCGTTCTGGTGCCCACGTTGGTGACCAACATTGCCGGCGAGCCCATCTATCGTCTTCCGGCGGACGCCTTCTCGATCTACGACAACGGAATCGAACAGAAGGTCCATCTGGATGAAAGCCAGCAACCAGGGCATATCTCCGTCGTCGTTGCGGTGCAGAGGGGGCATTCGGCCAATGAAACCCTCGACAAGGTGCGCCGGCTGGGAAGCCTGCTGTACCCCATTGTGGGAGAAGGCAGAGGCGAAGTCGCCGTGGTGGCTTTCGACGATAAGCCGGAAGTGAAGCAGGACTTCACGACCAATCTGGACCAGGCGACCAAGGCGCTCGATCAAATCGCCCCCGGTGATTATGGCTCTGCCGTGCTGGATGCAATTGCCTATTCGGTTCAAATGCTCGACTCGCGCCCGCCGACTGATCGCAAGGTACTGTTTCTGGTGAGCGGCGCCAGCGACAACGGCAGCACGGCGGGCATTCCTGAAGTCATGCGCCAGATCGAGCGAAGCAATGTATCGATCTACAGCGCCACCTATTCGCAGACAACCTCTTCCAAGTTCGGAGAGGCGATTGCCGATCCGACGGACCACCCGGTCAATCTTCTCGGAATCTTTTCCGGCCTGCTGAGGTCGGCAAAAGAAAATGTGCCGAAGACGGTGGCGGAGATGTCAGGCGGAGAATATTTGCCGTTTCATGATGAAAAGACGCTGGAGCAGGAGTTAGCCGATGTCAACAATCATTTCTTTAATCAGTACCTGCTGAGTTTTACTCCCAAGAAGCTGTCATTGGGTCAGCACTCGTTGCGCGTGGTAGTTTCCGGCCGCGATGATCTTGTGGTGACTGCCCGGACCGGCTACTGGGTCGGCGAGACGCTGCCCAAGGACGATCCCAAGGGAAGTAGCGCCCCTTAATCGCTGTCAGATTCTTCGGCTGTAGCAGCCAGCTAGGCAATCGGCAACAACGGAATGCAACATTATCATCCCAAGGTCAGCTATCTGCTCCAGTCGAGTGCTCCGGGAGTTTCGGTAGTCAATTAGTATTGATCTGTGAATCGCCGAATTGTCTTTATCCTTATCGCGTGTTTCTGCCTCCCCACGGGTCTGCTCGGACAGTACTCGGGACGGCACGGCGGCTCTAACTCCGGCGCTAGCAAAGGCACGTCAGCGCCGCCGGCAGACAGCCCCGATTTGGCCGATTTCAAGCGGTCCGTTGCCGCGGAGGCGACCGATGACCAGGAAGCGCAGTTTCGAAATCTGGCCAAGTGCACGGATAGCGCTCGTCAGAAGACCCAGGCTCTGCGCCAGTCCGGTCCCGAGGATCTAATCAAGCAAGCAAGTGCGGCGCAGGACGCGGTCGACGAAGTGCAGCATCAACTCCGCGACTTCCTGAGGACATTTTCGGATGCGCAGGCGTCCATTCTGAAAAAGCAGACCAAGAAACTAACCCAGTCGGATGCAAGCGTCATGAAGGAATCGAAAAAACTAGCCGCCGAACTGGAACGAGATTCCGCCAATCCACAACATGTGGAGGAGGTCGCGGCGAATCTGCAGCAGGCGCTGGTCACGCTGCAGTCCGATCAAAAGGCGCTGGGAACTGAGATGGGAATTGAGACTCACTGACGCGCCACCTGCAGTAATTACTTAATTAACACTCCTCGATGGATAAAGCACTCCAACATTATTGTCAAAGTCCTGGAGATGAATCAGGTCGGTATAGGACTGACTGCTATCAAGGCTTGATCCGAAGCGAACCACTTGGCTGGAAAACCATGGGTGGCCACCGCTGCCTTCCGTGCATGGTTCACTCATTTCGAGTCTTCGCTTGCGGAAGACAATGAGCCCTCCACGGTGGGCGCAGTCGCCGCCAACGCATGCTGTGACCACATATTTGCTGTCATTCAGCTCGAACCAGACCTGGCGAACCGTGGCCTTCGGGCTGATCGCACTCACCGTACCCAGAAATCGGTTTTGGTTGTCGACGCTGGCAGTATAAGTAACCTCATTTTTCGTTCCGGTTCCATATCGGTAGGTGACCGAGGCGAACGGGGGCGCTTTAGGAGCGGTGCAGAGCGAAATGATATGGCCGTTCCCCTTGAGCTGGCAGGAAAAAAAGACGCTTTCTCCTGGCAGGCAACCGGAATCTCCGGCTGCCTGCGCCAATGATCCGGCTGACCAGAGCAGAACACCCAGGAAAACCGGGAGACCGGCCTTACTGAAATGCCTGATAAGCCTGTTGAAAATTTGCACGGCGTTGCCCATAGGAATTTGTGCTCTTGTTGACTACGGCTGTTATGGCATCGACGTTCGCGTCCGAACTGCCGGCGTCGGCAAGTGCGGGTAATTTATGCTGTATCCAGAAGCAGACCGCCGAGCGCACGCTATGGGGGAAGCTTGCCACCTGATCTGGATTGGCGACAAAATCCCCAGCGTGGGCGCCATAGATATTTTCGTATTGGGTTGTGAGCGCAGCATAATTACTTCGAAACGTAACCTGGATAAAGCCTCGTCCGCGAAAACTCCATCCATCTCCGCTGGCAACGTCGCCATTCCCGTACCTGTTCCCATAGGCCTTGTTGGCGATTAGTTGCTGGTTGGCGGGGCGCAGGATCTTTCCCGTCGCCGGGTCCTTGCTATACCCATCCTGCACAGCTTCGTCAGGGTGGTTCTTGTAATAGCTAAAAGTGGCTTGCAAGGCGGTGGGACTATAGTTCAGGTTTTCAACTTCCGCTTGCAAGCCCGGCCCAGCTTCCTGCATGACCTGCGCAAAGAAATGTGCAAGCCTGAGAGCGCTATCGAGCCCATACTGAGGCAAGTTCGTGTTTAACTCAGCTGCTACTTGTGCAAGATAGCCGGCATCTGCGTCCGGAAAAAGCTTCTGTAATTGCGCCGCGGTAATTGGGTTCATAGTTTCCTTCCTTCGCGATCTGTACAGACGAGCAAGCAGACCAGTCGGAGACGCGCCCTGCCGTTCAGCCTGGATTGCGTATTGCGTCCCGCTTGCTCGACAAGTATAACGCCCCCATTCGTGATATTTTAGACAACGCCGCCGGTAGACAGGCTCCGGCGGCGTAAGTGCTGCGATCCAGGTCTGCGTTAGTTGACCGCTATGACCTCCAGCGGAAGGTGAGAAAGTTGCCGGCGCGGTTAACGATTTGCTTCCATGGCCACGGCGCGCGGGAAGAGTATGTTGTTCTCCAGATGGATGTGCTGGTGAAGGTCGGCTTCAAAGCCTTGCAAAGCTTCATATAGCGTACGGTAGCTGATGCAGGCATCTGCGGGCAGCTTATAGTCGCTGGTTATCGAGCGCAACGCGCGCAGCGCTTCGCCTGCGCCATCGTGCTCGGCCATCATCATGTGAATGGGGTTGGCTACCGTACCAAAACACGAAGGCGGGGCAGCCTCGCCGGCCATCGCGCTCTCCTCCATGCGCACCAGGTAAGGAAAGAGAACCTGTTCTTCCTTCATCAGGTGAACGTGCAGCTCTTCGGCGAGCGCCGAAAATATCTTGCTGCACTTGCAGGAGTTCAGGATGATTTTTGCCGTGAACGCCAACCACCTTGCCGGCAAGCGAGTGGATGCGCGAACACTCCTCGCGCACAAACACGTGATGCGTGCTCTGGATGTGAGCAATCAGGTCGGCGAGGAGTTCACCTTGCCAGGGCCTATCGCCGGTGGCACGAGATTTCGTCGCGCTCTTTTCCAGGCGAGAGACGACATCGTCGAAGGGAATGTTCGCCGCCGCGCAGGCCTCACCGAGAGTGCGGCTGCCGCCACAGCAATAATCAATTCCGAGCTTCTCGAATTCGCGGGTTGCGCCGGGGATCTCTGCGGCGATTTCGCCGACGGTGTTGGTCGCTGCTAAAGTCATGGTCTTTTCCTTCCGGTCAGTGTGACTGTCTTCGAAAGCCAGACTAACCGCGCGCTTGTGCAGCAGCTATGACTTCTGTCACGGCACCCGAAAATTCCCTACGTGCGAGCCTATCCGCCAGAGACTTCCAGCTCCGCTTGCAGTCGCTTAAGGGAGGGGATCTCCAGCTTGCGATTGTCGATTTGAATCAGGCCTTCCGACTGGAGCCTGCTGAGATTGCGCGAAACCAGTTCACGAACGGTTCCAATCTGCGCTGCCAGTTCGCTGTTGTTTGCGGGCAGCGTCAACATGACGGAATCGCCATTGCGAACTCCATCGGATTTGCCGAGTCGAACCAGAAGCGCGATCAGCCGGTGCCGAACCGTGGTAAACGAAAGCTCCTCGATGATTCCTACCAGCTTGCGCAGGCGTCCGCCGATCACGCGGAGGACCTTGAGCGCCACCTGGGGATGCTGCAGGCAGAGAGACTGAAAATCCTGACGACTGAAGAACAAGAGGCTGCAGTCGTTGACCGCTTGAGCTGACGCCGGATAATTGCCGCCGTCAAACACCGGCAGTTCGGCGACTGAACTTCCGGGTCCGTCGATGGAAAGCACTTGCTCCCTTCCGCCGGCGGAACTCTTGAAGATACGGATGTTGCCCGTTTGCACCACGTACAGTCCAGTGCACGGGTCGCCTTCGCTGAAGATCAACTCACCGCTAGAATATTTGCGCGGCAAGAGATGAGAAGTGACAAACCCGAATTCCTGGTCGGAGAGGCTGGTGAAGATCGCAACCCGCTTCAACAGGGTCAGCAAAGCTGCTTGATTCTCTGTCGCCATACCAGAAAGTTTACCCGAGCCCATCCGCCAGGCACTGTTGTTGCGCCCTAATATTCCAGCAACCTTCGTTAAGGAGACGTGTTTACAAAAATAGGCCGTATATGGGGCGATTCTGGGCCGTGCTGGTGTGGACGACAGACCGTCGGCAGTGCCCCCGATGACAAATCGCTTCACAGTGTCGCCAACAGGCGCGACGGGTGTACTATGGTTGCGTTTTCAAAGGCAAGAAGATAACTCCGGTGAAATCCAGCATCGTACCTGTGGAGAGCAATCCTATGAAAAAAGGCAACAAAGTATCGGCCATCGTCGTTCTCGCAGCCGCATCCCTGGCACTCACGTTCGGAGTTGCGGGATGCAAGAGCAACAATACGCCGGAAACCGCGCAGAACCAACCAAATCAGACGCAGACCCAACCAGATCAGTCGCAGGCCGGTCCCAACACGGACAACCTTCCCCCAACTAACAATGTGGCTCCGGCCAGCCAGGCGACGCAGCAAAATTCTCAGCAGCCTGCAAGCCAGCCCGCACAGCAGACGTCTCAGCCGCCTGCGCAGTCAGATCAGAATTATCAGCAACCCGCATCCGACCAGGGGCAAACTTCCGATACCGGGTACGACACCAGTACCGCAGATACGAGCTACGGTCAGCCGGTACTTCAGGCTCAACAACCGCCGCCACAGCTGCCGGAATATTCGCAGCCGCCATGCCCGGGTCCGGGCTATCTCTGGACGCCCGGATATTGGAGCTACGCCCCGCAGGGTTATTACTGGGTACCCGGCGCCTGGGCGCAACCGCCTCAGGTGGGCTTCCTGTGGACGCCGGGATATTGGGGATTTGTCGCCGGCGTGTACCGCTATAACTACGGTTATTGGGGCCACTATATCGGCTACTACGGCGGCATTAACTATGGGTTCGGCTATACCGGCCTCGGCTATCAAGGTGGCTACTGGAACAACAATCGGTTCTACTACAACCGCTCCGTCAACAATGTGAACGTCACCAACATCACGAATGTGTACAACAAGACGGTTATCAATAACACCACGATCAACCGTGTCAGCTACAACGGACCCGGAGGGATCACTCGGAGGCCTGAGCCGGCGGAAGCGGCGGCTATGCGCCAGGAGCGCATTCCTCCCATGACCACGCAGATACAGCACCAGCAAGCGGCGGCCCAGAATCGCCAGCAGTTTGCGTCCGTCAATCACGGACGTCCCGCCGTTGCCGCAGCCGCGCAACCTATCCGTGAAAGTAAACCGATCGCTGCGACGATTCCGGCTCGGCCTGCTTTGAACACACGCCCTGCGGGATCGGCGAACCGTCCGGAAAACCAAATGCGCCCTGCTCCGCAACAGCGTCCGCAGGAAGCCAAGCCGACTCCACAACAGCGTCCACAGGAAGCCAAGCCGACTCCGCAACAGCGTCCGCAGGAAGCCAAGCCGGCTCCACAGCAGCGTCCGCAGGAAGCCAAGCCGACTCCACAACAGCGTCCGCAGGAAGCCAAGCCTGCTCCCCAACAGCATCCGCAGGAAGCCAAGCCTGCTCCGCAGCAGCGTCCGCAGGAAGCCAAGCCTGCTCCTCAACAGCGTCCGCAGGAAGCCAAGCCTGCTCCCCAACAGCATCCGCAGGAAGCCAAGCCTGCTCCCCAGCAGCATCCGCAGGAAGCCAAGCCTGCTCCGCAGCAGCATCCTGCGCCCGAAGAGAAGAAGGAAGAAAAGAAACAGTAACGGCAAACAAGAAGTGGAGGCGGCGGGAGTTGTGCCATCAATGGCATTTTGTTATGTGTAAGGGCAATAATTGACTTGACTAACCCAAAGAAAGCAGGTTACTCTTGACAAGCCGTGACAGGACAGCAACATCCGTTTACCCCACTGTTGTAGAAAAACCACATAGAGGGCAGCAAGAGCGTGGTGGGATATTCATTCCCGCAAGTGCCCGCCAGTCGGTCTGGGCATCGGGCGGTTGGTCTGCTGGTGCCTTCGCTCCGAATCACAGCCCAAGCTGGCTAGATCGCACCTGTGTATCGTTGCGAACCACTCTTCGTCGCTTATCAGATCGGAGCGGAATCCATACAGTTCGACGTGAGCTGTGCAACCTTTCACATCGCATCCGCGAGTCCACCAGTAAGCAACTGGAGACGCGCGGTCTGGCAATGCACCTGATGGAAGCAGATGCCGTGCGCCGCTATCGCCAGCGTACCTGTATTGAAATACCCGACTGCACGTCTGGCATAGGAGATTTAATTGCTCGGCGTCCTGCGGCGACCTCCTACGATTGGCAACTATTTCTTGAAGGATACTTCTGGGCACGAGCCGAGGCGGGGCTGCTTGGGGACAATGCGTGCACTGGAGTTCAATCCACAACTCCGGCTGCTTAATATCTCGTTTCATTGGAAAGCCTCCTCTTTCGTTAATCAAAAGGATTATTGCCATTCAACATTTCTGCTTTAGTGTTTCCACAATATGCTCAACATCCTCAATACATGCTCCGAGAAGTCCTGTGACTCCGCTTCTCTTGACATCCCTCGTAATGGTTTCGTTGGGGCGGTGCTCGAAAACGAAGCCGAATTCGATCGCCTTCCGGTCGAAGTACACATCGGGCGCAGGGCGCTGAAAGGTGGCCGTAAAGACCTCTGTGCCGTCTTTGAGTTCCCCTACATGATGGAACATCGTCGGGGCACTGTCTCTGGAGACTCCACCTGGAGAGACAAGGCCGACATCGATGGTATTGAGTGCGGCAAAGGCGACCCTCAGCAGTTTGTGCTTGTCGAGGTTGTTGAAATCGCGAATGGCTCGGAGGGGCGGGAGGATAGACTGATAAGCTCCTACGTTCCTGCGATTGTAAAATTGCAAACCCTTGATGCTTGCGACGATTTCATTGCTCAGCATTCCGAGCCGATTCTTCGCTACTTCATCGGCGAACCTCGCGTCGTCATCGCAGATTGGGAATTGGAGTCTATTGGCGCAGGGCGGGGGACTGGCCCCGCTCTCATGGATGGCGATTGCGTACACGAGATGGTCAAGGGCGCAGCGCAGATTATGAATGCAATCCCCCGCCATCAGGCTCCAATCTTGCAAGGGGGGGCGCTCACTGGTTCTCATGTTGAACACGAGACTGAATCGGGTTCGCCCAGCATTCGCCTTCTCGGTGAGGGAATACAGGTCGGAATTCACCCAGGGGACAATTTGATTTGCGATAGCATCCGCGTGATAGCGGGCGCGGCCCAGCTTGGCCGTTACGCTAGACAGGTCGAGCACGGCAAACCTCGGGTGTAGAATTGTGGCGATGTCACTAAAACAGAACGCAATGAGAGCCAAACAGAATACGCCAGATATGCGGCGATTCAACGATGCACTGCGCAACATTCTGCACGTTAGTAAGAGTGACTTAAACCGGATGCTCGAAGAGGAACGGCAGAGCAAGATCGGCAAACCGAAGCCCGGCCCGAAGCCTAAGACTTCGGCTTCCGGCCACGTGGTCTCCGGATAGGGTTATCAGAAAACTTCCGGACTGCCAGTCTTGCCAGTGAGTTCCTTGAACGTGAGACGCTTGCCGGCCACTTGCGCCAGCGCCATAACAAAGCGGTCGGCATCGTTTAGTGGGTTGTCTTTCGTGGCCCGATTGTTGAACCGGAATGCCTGCTCATCGGCATACCGATGCAGATGAAACGGCTCGACCGAAACGTAGGTTTCCTTCAGGGTGCGCTTGAATAGCGACCAGAAATTTTCGATTCCGTTCACGTGTACGTTGCCGCGAACGTAGCCCTCAACCTTATTGACCACGTCATGCACGAATTGCTGCGCCGCCAGATTGTCATAGCCTACCCATTGATCGGTGTACACGGTAGCGCCGTAAGTAAGCGTCCGATTTCCCTTTCAATTACCCACAAATACCACGGATTTCACAGTCAAAGCGAGATGAGGAAAGAGGTTCGGCCTCAAAGTAAGCACTTCTGAAAGGGTAGCGAGGCATGGCGAACTGCAGCCATGAAGAAACAGCAGGAATTGGCAGATGTGCAGTCCAGCTGTTGGATCGAAAGCGAACTGGCGAGTTGCAAGTTTAACGACGCACGCCACGGCACGAGATTGCGGAAGCTGTTGGCACAGCTCTCGGGGAACATCGGGGGGAGCATCCCGTGGGCGAGTCAAGATTGGGCGAACACCAAGGCAGCGTATCGGTTTTTCTCAAACCCGAGAATCAGCGAAGAGAAGATTCTGGGCGGCCATTTTCAAGCCACCCGTGAGCGGATCGCCGCCGGCGCAGCCATGATCCTGATGCTGCACGACACAACCGAATTCACCTTTCGGACAAAGCCCCGGTGGGCATCCTCCACAAGTCGTAACGCGTAAGAATAAAAAGGGGCGCCCGCTGCACTATACCGTCTGCGGCATTCTGATGCACTCCAGCCTGGCGGTGACAAGCGAAGGGCTGCCGTTGGGGTTGGCAGCGATCAAGTTCTGGACCCGCGAGGAGTTCAAAGGCTGCAACGCCCTGAAGAAGAAAATCAATCCTACGCGGGTGCCCATCGAGCGCAAGGAAAGCTATCGCTGGCTGGAGAACCTACGGCAGTCGACCGCACTTTTCCGACATCCCGAACGCTGCATCCATATCGGCGACCGCGAGGGCGACATCTACGAACTGTTCTGCGCGGCGCAGGAACGGGGCACGCATTTTCTGGTGCGCACCTGCGTGGATCGCCTTGCGGGGGACGGCAGCGGAACCATTTCGGAGGAGATGAAACACGTGCCCCTGCAAGGTCTCCATCGCATCGAAGTCAGGAACAAACACGGGAAAGTGTCCGATGCGGTGCTGGAGATTCGCTATCGCCGCCTGGTTGTCCTTCCGCCGATTGGCAAGCAGAAGAATTATCCGCCGTTGGTCCTCACCGTGATCTATGCCCAGGAACGCGGCCAACCGCAAGGACGAGAGCGTATTGACTGGAAACTGCTCACCGATCTTCCCGTTCGTTCGTGCCTACAGGCGATTGAGAAACTCGAATGGTACGCGCAGCGCTGGAAGATCGAGACGTTTCACAAAATTCTGAAGTCGGGCTGTCGAGCCGAGGAATCCAGACTGCGAACGGCAGAGCGGTTGGTTAACCTGGTGGCTATCCTCTGCATCCTGAGCTGGCGGATTTTTTGGATGACGATGATCAACCGGACCGAGCCCGGCGTTACGCCCAAGGTGGGCTTCACAGAACTGGAACTGTACCTACTGGATACGTTGATCAGGGATAAGAACAGCGCCGGCAAACACGGGAAATCGTTGAGCACCTATCTCCTCAAACTCGCCCGGCTCGGTGGCTATCTGGCTCGTGCCCACGACCCTCCGCCGGGCAACAAGGTCATGTGGAGAGGTCTGACTCGCCTAACGGACATCGAACTGGGAGCGATCATCGGTGCTCAACTTGTGGGTAATTGAAAGTCTGACCGGACGCTTACCGCCGTAATGAACTTGGTTCAGAATCTCGGCTTGCAGGGTTTCGCGTTTGACGTTCGGGATAACAGTGGTGCGCACTTGGCGCAATTCGCGGTCTAACATCCCCATGACGACTGCTTTGCCATGCGAGCCACCGCGCCGCTCATAACGAACTTCTTATCCCTGTGCATGTTAATCAGCTTGCCGCCAACGAAGGTCTCATCGATCTCGATAGGGCCGGAATCGTTGTCGCCCATCTTGGAAATCGAGTTGTTTGCGAGAACCATTCTCAGCCGGTGCAATACAAACCAAGCCGATTTCTGCGAGATTCCAAGCGCTTTGTGCAGTTCCCAAGACGAGATGCCGTTCTTGTCGTTGACCAGCATCCACAGGGCCGGGAGCCACTTCGTGAGCGGAATAGCCGAATCCTCGAATATGGTTCCCACCTTGACGGAGAACTGCTTTCTGCAGGAGCGACACTTCCAGCGTTTCTGGGTCGCCAGATAGTAGGGATCTTTGGCTTGGCAGTGCGGACATTCGACGCCATCAGGCCAGCGCAAGGAAGCCACAGCATCAATGCAGACCTGTTCGTCTGTAAAGTACTGAATCGCTTGCTGTAATGTAGTTGGGATTTCCATGTACCCGAATGTAGCAGAACAATTCGGGTTAGTCAAGTCAATTA
>CAVQLZ010000013.1:0-413990 GCA_963713465.1 uncultured Acidobacteriaceae bacterium | reverse complement strand
ACGTGGTTCGGCAACACGCGCGGCATCTTCCTGACTGTGGCCGGAGCCGGGGGTGCGACCTTGCTGCCTACGGACCAGGTGGTGGTGAATCTGCAGCAGGCGATTGCGAACTGCGGCTTGCCCTACATTCCGGTTTTCATCGTCTCGTATGTTCCGGTGCTGTTCGAAATCTCGATGCAGGTGCTGGTGAATACGGCGCTGTATGAAGCGAGCGTGGTGGTGCCGCAGGTGTGGCAGAGCCTGGTGGCGGCGTTCGCTTTCGGGCAGCTTGCCCCCGCGCAGGGCGTGGCACCCAGCCAGGTGATCGCACTGGCGCAGCAGGTGCCGGGCGTGGTGGCGGTGAACCTCACGGCGCTGAACTTCACGGGCGACGCCGCGACCATTACGAACTTCCTGTGCGCCTCCGGCCCGCAGCCGACGGCCGATCCGCCGGCGGGGGCCCAGATTCTGCTGCTCGATCCCGCGTCGCAGGGCAACGTGGTGGTGTGGTCATGAGCACGACACCCCAGCCCATCTACCCGCTTCTGCCGGCGGTCTATCGCTCCCGCGACGATCTTCTCGGCGGTCCGCTAGCAGCCTTTTACTCGGTGCTGGAATGCCAGTACGCGATCGTCAAAGACAATCTGCTGCAACTCTACGATGACCAGTTCATTGAGACCTGCGCCCCATGGGTCATCCCTTACATTGGCGCGCTGATCGGCTACGACCCCGTGTATACGGTCGCGCTGGCCGGCGCCGACAGCCGCGCCGAGGTGGCCAATACGATCGGCTACCGGCGCCGCAAGGGGACGCTGATCGCCATGGAGCAGGTGACGCACGACGTCTCCGGGCGGCCCACTACGGCTATCGAGGAGTTTCGCCGGCTGATCACGACGCTGAGCTTGCGCGACGTGCGCCGGCATCACAACGCTACCGCGGACCTGCGGCGGGGGCGCGACTGGGAAGATCAGTGGGGCCCGTTCACGCGCTTGAATCGCACGGTGGACGTGCGCAGGATTGCCCCGCGCTTTCCCATACCGCCTCCGGCAAGCGCTACCACAGCAGCGCCGCCCGACCCCACACCGCTCGACATCGCGATCCACGGCGGGGGAAGGTTCAATATTCCCGATGTCGCGGTTTGGATGTGGCGCTGGCAAAATTTTTTGGTGACGAATGCGCCTGCTTTCTCGCTGGCCGGGGCGGGGAACAGCAACGGCTACCTGTTCAGTGCGCTGGGCGGGCCGATTCCGCTGTTTCAAGCGATTATTCCGGAGACGCTGCCGTTCACCATGCTGACCAAAGAGGCCGATGTGCCGGAGCCGATCCGGCGACGGCGGTTTGCCAAGCATATCGGCAACTTTTATCCCTCCGATCTGCAACTGGTGAGCGACGGAACGACCGTGCCGGTGGGCCAGATCATGTGCGCGAATCTGGAGCCGGGGCCGGGCGGGGAGATCTGCACGGTGCCCTCGGGAATGATCGCCATCGATCCGCTGCTGGGGCGCATCCAGTATGCCGCCACCGGCATAAGCCTGCCCAGCACGCTGCAGGTCAGCTACAACTACGGATCGCCCGCGCAATTCGCGGGCGGGCCTTACGATCGGACAGCCAGCATCAGTCAGGCGAGCAGCGGGTTCATGGCCATTGTGGACTCAAGCGTCGTGCCTGCCGGTTATACCGGGTATTCGACTTTGCCGGAGGCGGTTGCGGCGTGGAACCTGCTGCCCGCGGGAAGCGTGGGAACGATCGTCCTGCCCAACTTCCAAGCCATCTCCGGTATCGACCTCACCGGCGCAAACGCCATTCAGATTCCCTCCCAGAGCCAACTGCTGATCGCTTCGGCGGAAGTGTCGCCTGGCGGTTCGCCGCCGCTCTGGAACAAGTCTTGCGTCACTCTGTTCGGCAATATCGAGGTCAACGCTCCGGCCGCGCCGCTTAACCCCGACGGCCTGAGCGAACCGATGGGCAGCCTGCAGATCAGCGGCGTGTGGCTCTCCGGATCCATCTACCTGACCGGCGCAGCCGCCTGCGTGCAGATGACCGATTGCACCCTGGTGCCCGGAATCTCGCTCAATCCCGACGGCAGCGCGGCTCAGCCCGGCACTCCCAGCGTGACCGGTTCGGCCATCGGCGCAAGCTTTTGCCTGACCCGCGCCATCTCGGGTCCAGTATCGCTGCCGGCCAGTTGCACGGTGCGGGTGTGCAACAGCATCGTGGACGCCGGATCCGCGTCAACCCCGGCATTGGTGGGACCGGCCGGGTCTGGAACGACGCCCACGCCGGGCGCGGAGCTGCACATCGAGGATTCCACCGTGATCGGCAAGGTTTACGCGCAGGCGATACGGCTGGCATCGAACACCATCTTTCATTCGGCGCTGGCGGCAAGCGACCAGTGGAACGCCGCGGTGTGGGCCAACCGCACCCAGGTTGGCTGCGTGCGCTTCTGCTCGCTGCCCTGGAGCTCCATTGTCCCCAGGCGCTACGAGTGCCTGCCCCCGGACGCCGCCAGCGAGCAGGCTCTGGCGCCGCAGTTCATCAGCCTGCGCTTTGGCGACCCTGCTTATTGCCTGCTGAGCGGCGATTGTCCCGTGGCCGTGTGGAAAGGCGCCGACAACGGCTCGCAGATGGGCGTCTTCCTGCAGATCCAAGAGACCGAAGCGGTGGCAAATATCCAGATTCGCGCCAATGAATACTTGGTCGCCAATCTGGAGTGCGGCGTCTTCCTCATTCCCTCGCACCGTTGCGGCACGGTCCTCGAAAGGCCGGGCGGCATCCATCACGTCGTCCCGCCAGTTCCGCCTGGGCATCTCCACCCAACTCCGGAGCCCGAAACGCCCGCGGCGGACGAGACTCAGCACGAGCCAGCCGCAACCGTGGTCTCCGAGCCGAAAACCGAAGCGGAGCCGGAGGCGACCAAAGCCGACGATGTTCAGCATGACGTAGTTGCACCCGCGAACCCGGAGCCAAGAGCGGACGCGGAACCCGAGCCTCTCAAGACGGATGAAGCTCAGCATGAGCCCGTCGCGACCGTCGCAGCCGAACCGACGGCGGATGCGAAGCCCGAACCGCCCAAGGTGGAAGAAACTCAGCATGAAGGCACAGCCTCTGCCGCCGTTGGCGCAGAGCCCGACTTGCACCCCGCGTCTCCCGAGTCGCATGAAACTCAAACCCCCGGCGCACACACGGAAGGACAGGATGAGTCATGAAAGGTGATTTCAGCCGCATTCGATTCACTCCCGAAAAGAATTACACCGCGGTGTTGCAGCAGCAGGGGCGGGTGGCCCTGGACGCGGATGCCAATGAGCAGACGGCGATCGAAGCGTATCTTCGCGACACCACGAATGTCGACGTCATCGGGCGCAATGGAGGTCCCGCCAACGACCTTGGCTTTGCCATCAAGATTGAAAACGGCAAAATCCGGATCGGCGCCGGGCGCTATTACGTCGACGGAATCCTGGTTGAAAACGACAGGGACCGGGATTACCGCGATCAGCGGTTTCTGATCCCTACTGCGGGCACATCCGATCCGAGCTCCGAAAGTTCATTGCTAACGGCTTTGGAGAGCGGCACGAGTGTGCAGTTCGTGCTCCAGGTATGGCGGCGATTGGTCACCGAACTCGACGATCCTTGCCTGGTGGAGCCGGCCATCGGCCAGGCGGACACGACAGCGCGGCTGCAGACGATCTGGCGAGTGCTCGGAACGACTGTCGACCCCAAAGCTGCCGGGGCGGGGACAGAGAATACTACCCCGCAGCGCTCCTGCTGCTGCGAGGGGCTTTACCTGGAAGAGCAGCCTCACCACACCGGCAAGATGACCGCCAAGACCAATCCAGCCGGCGACGATTGCGGATGCCAGCCGATTCCCGCCGCAGGCTACCAGGGACTGGAAAACCAGCTTTACCGCGTCGAGATTCACACCGGCGGCTCCTACTCGACCGCAACCTTCAAGTGGTCGCGCGAGAATGCTTCGGTTGTGGCCCAGGTGACCAACGTCAATGGCATGATCGTGACCGTGAACAGCCTGGGCCCTGATGCGAACCTGGGATTTCAAGTGAACCAATGGGTAGAGTTGAGCGACGATGCCTGCCTGTACGGCGATACTCCCAACCAGCCGGGCGTGCTCTATCAGATTTCGGCCCTTGGCCCGGGGCCCTTGCAGGTGACGCTGAGCGGCACGCCGAGTGTGACTCCGGCGAAGAATGCGCGCATGAGGCGCTGGGACCAGCCGAGCACCACCCCATCCACCGGCATCCTGGTTTCGTCCGGCCCGGTGACGCTCGAGTACGGAATCGAGGTCACCTTCAGCCAGGACGGCAACTTCGTCTCCGGCGACTACTGGACCATACCGGCGCGCACGGCGAACGGCCAGATCGACTGGGCTTGCGGAAGCAAGGACGATCCATATCTGCCTGCCCACTACTTCAGCATTTACCAGGCTCCGCTGGCCTACGTTCGGTGGGACAACTCCGCGCAAAAGGCGGTGGTGAGCGATTGCCGTGTTGCCTTCAACCCATTGGCTGAAGTCGACCTGGCGTTCCACAACAAGCATCTGCACGGCTGGGGCATCGTCTGCGGGCTGCAGGTGAATTGCGGCAACGACCGCACCCGGGTGACGGTGAAAAAAGGATATGCCATCGATTGCGAGGGCCGCGATGTTCGCCTGTGTTGCGATGTTCCCCTCGACCTGGTGTCGATGGCAGAATCCAAATCGCTGCTTAACGGTGACGGCACGGGTGCGGTTTCGCTGGTGCTCAACAGCGACGGTACCTTCGCCGTCGAGAAGCAAGACCTATCCCAGGAATCGCTTCGATCCTACTTTCAGAATACGTTCTGGGTGGATTTCTGGAAAAACTGCGTTCAACCCCTGATAACGTTTGTGACCTCGCAGTTTTCTGCCGGACCGGGCTCGGCTAGTCAGCCTGTAGGACCCAGCCAGCAACGGCTCGACACATTTTCCAACCTGACAAACCAACTCTACAATCCCGTCAGCGGCCAGCATCTGTTTATTTCTCCGGAAGAGGATACGATTCTGAGCAGCTTTTACGCGGGGTTCAAGAAGGTGCTGGCGAGCCACACCTTCTGTGGACTATTTGACAAAGCCCGGCCCTATCCCGAGTACCCGTTTGCCTCCCTCAACGTTCACAGTATCTTCGGCAGCGGTTTCCACACGCGCATCCGCGTCAATCCCAATGGCAATTATGCGTACACGGTTGGCACCGACAACTTTATCCATGTCTACGACCTGAACAAGATGGTGATGATCGCCAAAGCGGCGTTTCCCGCCCAGAGCACGGCCGTCGTTAAGGACGTGGTTGTCACGCCAGACAACATGCAGCTCTACGCCATAGCCCTGCTCGGATCAAACACCGCGGTAGCGGTTGCGACTATCGGTTCGGCAGGCAATCTCACCTGGGTCAAGAGTCCAGGCAACAACGTTGGTAGCGTGCAAGTGCTCGAGGGCGCGCAATTAGTGACTCTGGCCGCCAGCGGCGATAAGGTTTACGCCGTTGGTACTGGGCAGGGAGGAGGACTGTACGCCGTCACTCCTGGGCACGCCTTCCCTGCGACCCCTACCTACCCTGTAGATTACCCCTTTGGGCACCTTGTTATTGACTCCGTGGGCGATATTGCCTATATGACCGCCAATGATTCCGAAGTGAGCGGCTCCTATAACTGTATTTGTGTCCAGAAACTAAGCGACCAAGGGGGAACTAGCTATCTCCGGCTTAACTACCAGAGCGCTGCCGGCGTTGCAAACTTTACGGGAACGGAGGGAGACGACATTGCTCTTGCGATCGATTCGCAAGGGAGATTCAACAAGCTGTATGTCGTCGTGGACCCCTCGGGCACCTATACAACCAAGCAGTTGCTCGATTTCAACCTTCCGGCTAAGAGCGACCGAGGACCCACGATGGTCGTAGATCTCGGGCAAGATTCCCCGATCAGCCTGGCATTTAATCCCGCGAATTCGTACTTGCTGATTGGTTACGCGGATAACAACTGGGTCAACGTACTTGACCCATCCATGAGCGACGAGTTTTATAGCAATCTGTTCCCCACCGAGCTATCGCCGCAGAGCATCGCCGTGGGCCCCTCCTTGGATCAGAGCAGCCAATCAGTTTACGTCCTCAACGTCTTCAACAACACGATAAGCGCCGTACCGGCTGCCATGCTGATTCCGTCGCCGGCGACCACCGTCTCGCTATCGAAGCTGGCAACCTACCGTAACGATGCACTGGACGCCTTCGCGGACCTGCTTGGCCTGATACTGGAGGACCTGAAAGATTGCTTCTGCGACCGGTTCCTGGTCAACTGCCCCGCATGCGACGGGGACGTGAAGCTATATCTGGGAGACATTCAGATCAGTGGCAGCCAGATCTACCGTATCTGCAATCTCGACCGTCGCCGCTACGTAAAGTCATTTCCGACTTACGGATATTGGCTGTCGATTGTGCCCATCCTGCCCATTATGAAATGGCTGATTGAAAGGTTCTGCTGCGCCGTATTACCCGATTACTTCCGCAACTATCAGGCTGGCCAGAAAGCCGGTGCCACTGACCGCTTGAGCAGCGAGCAGATGGTGAGCGCAAAAAGCTTTATACAGAAGATCAACCTTAGCAATTTCACGAGCGCGCAACTGGCCAGGCTTTCCACATCGCGCAAGCTGGCGACAGATGCGGTGAGCGCCGCAGTTTTCAATGCCCAACCCACCGCAGCGGCGCAAATCGACCAGAGCGACGTGGTGGGCCAGCAGGCGGAAGTTGTAAACCAGCGGCTTACCGCGGCCAACATCGTAGTAGACTCCGTGCAGCCCTATGACCCCAGGGCCGCAACCGCCAATATAACCACGTTCCTTGGCGCCCCAACCAGCCTGCCGTCCGGGTCGCATGTTGTTCTCTACGAGCAGAACGGAGTAGTCCGCTACTACGCTCTGGCTCCCACACCAACTCCGGCGGTTCAAAGTCTCACCACCCAGGTGCAAGCCCAGCAAACGACATTATCGAGCCTGCAGCAGAGCCAGCAGGCGATAACCGATCAACTGAAGACAGTCACCAACTATGAGCAGGAGATCGCCGCGCTGAAGACGAACCTGAGCGCGCTGCAGCAGGCACAAACCGCTCGCGATCAGGACCTGGCGGAGCTGAAGAGTCAGCTACAAAGCCTGGTGAAGCAACCGCGAAAGCGTAGAAGCGGGCCGAAGCCTGGTAGCGAGGGAGACCAGTGAGAGCTGTCTGGTCCTTTTGGAGGAAGCCATTTAATAGTGCTACTTGTCCGAAATGGGTGTATTCCGCCAAGTGAAGTGTACGCATTCGTAAGTACTATTTGTCCCGATAGGATGGTCCGGCCGGCTTTTCTCCCTGAATAGTGCGTTTAGAGACGCAATAGAAGGGTTCTAAGATGTAAAGGAGAGACACCTTATTGCCTTGGCCTTAAATCCGAGCTTTATCGTTCGGTGCCGGGGTGCCAATCGGACGAGATAGCAACAGAGTGGGACTGGCCCCAACGCAAATTCGGCCAGACGAGAAACAGCGCCACCACACCACAGACCGCGACTGGGGGAAACAACTCGGAAATATCCAGTAAACCCGTCGAAGGATCGACCCAATTCTTGCCGGAAGCCAGAACAAGTGCGACCCCAGAGTACAGCATGACCGTACGGAAGGCTGTCCGCAAAGTAAAGGATACGGGTGGGTTTCCTTCCACCCGCGGTAAAGGGCAAGGCAAAGGGGGCGTAGTGGAAGCCACTGACGATTGATGCCACTCTGCAATTCTGCGATGCAACCGCCTCGCCATCTTGACAGTCGACGGCCAGAACCAAGCTTCCAAAGATTGCAGCGAGAATACCGCGATTTCGGATTCCAGTGAAGGTTGGCATTCTAAGTACACGACCCTCCGCGGCATCCAATGGCGCGCCCCCTTGCCAAGCCACACCCGCCGAACCAAGCGCCGGTCGAGAGTGAACCGGGCACGGTCGCCAGCAAACTCGAGCCCCTCCTCTGCGAACCGCAGGATGCCGAGGTCGTAGTTGTACATTCCGTCAAACACGCGAGGCTCGGCAGCCGGACTAAAGCCGGCGAATATGCCCTCCCCGTTCCGCGCCACCGCTCGTTGCTTCACCTTGGCGCGAATCGAGCCTGCGATCCACTCATAACCCACATAGATGGCGAGTATCGCCAATAAGCTCCCCGCGGTGATAACCGCCCACCACGGCAGTCGGCTTCGTTCGAGCAGCCAAACCGCGGGAAGACCGAACCCAACTGGGGCCAGTCCCAGGTACCAGTTCAGGCGCATCCGCATTCGTTGGCGCATTGCGGGTGAGAACGCAGCGTCCTCCCGGACCAAGGGAGCTGCAGCTTCTTCATAATGATCCGTAGGATCACGCCGCGACTCCTCCAGCAGTCCTGCAATGCGCGACTCGCTTAATCTGCCAGCGCGAGCTATCGCGCGAATCCGACTCGTCGTCGGCGGGTGTGACGTCATCCACGAAATGGGTGCGTGCCATTCGAGCGGCATGCCGTGGGCGTACGACACGCGGCTCAACCCGGTGATCAACGCCTCGGGATCGCCGCTCCAGCGTACCGAGTCCAGATCGGCTTGGTGTTCCACAGTGCGGCGCCAGAACTTGAACAGAAAATAAGCGGCAAGGAGTAATAGCGGGATGAAGTCAACGAAGCGGGGGACTAACTTTATACCGACTATCGATCCGACCATCAGGACGTAAAGGACCACCCGCAAGGACCGCTTCCCCGGGCGGATGTGCGAAAGTTCGTGACACACCACGGCGTCGACCTCGCGCCGCGAAAGATGCCGTAAGAGTGTTTCATTGAAAAAAACGACGCCCCAGCGGGCTGCGAAAGCGACCGGAGCACGCTGGGTCGAAGAGGTCAGAATCGAGACCTTGCGCAATTTGACGCCCGCGCGGGCGGCCAATTCGAACACGCGCTTGCGAAGATCTCCTTCTGCCAGCGGGTGCCTTCCACCGCGGGCGATCCGCCTGAGGCGAATCACGCAGGCAATGGTGAAGAATGCACCGATAAGTACAGCATCGACGGGATCGGTGGAGGTTGGCAACAGCAAGCTCAGCAGAACCGAAAGCACAGATGCCATAGCCGCGCCCATCCAGAACTTGGTGCGGCGATAGTGGTCGACACTATCAACCTCAATAGGCGTGAGGTGGGCATATCGTGTGGCAGCTACCCGGGATCCAATCCAGACCGCCATTAGCGGCGGCGCCATCAACGCCAGTAGCGGTCCCATCGTCCAGTGTCCGAACAGGAAACTGAGTAACGCACCGGCTTCGACCCGCAACAGCGTCCAGATCCAACAAATCCATCCCAGGACAAAGATGGCCTCCATTTGGACACGGAGGCGTAGTGGGTCAGAAGGTCGCAGCCATAGAAGAAGAAACGGAGCGAGAATCAGTCCCACTGCGCAGCCGGCCAGCATTCTCACTTGCCTGGTCTCGAAGCCCCCGTCGATCGTGATCTGCTGCGGCGCCTGATCGAGATCGAGAGCATAGTGTGCATGATGGTAACCGCCGGATCCGCCGATGACGGGATCGAGGCGTAGGGAAGAGAGGTGGCGCGTGGTGAGGAGGAGATCGATCTCCGCGACTCCGGCTTGGCGCAGGAGGGGCGTAAGCTCGTCGAGGCGAATGGCGGCGTGAAAGGTCAGGGCCGACGGGTGGCGCCCCGGGCATTGCACCACGATACGTGGTTCAAAAGGTGATTTTTTCAGGTCTGGAACATCGCAGCCGACGGCGCGGGCGAACGCCGCGGGCAGCCCTTCGGGCCCATTGGCGGTTGCGACTGTCAACGTGCCGCGTAGCTCGCCGGTAGCGGTGGTCTCGATCCAAATATGGGCCGGCTGTTCGCGAACCTGGCCGCAGGCGATCGTCGCCAAGGCAAGCAGCATTCCGAGGCGAAGCGCCATTCCGAGGAATCGTCGAAAGTGCATGACACTCTCTCGCAATCCTGCGCTGCAGGCCACCCGCTAGTGCGCTGATCGATGTCGTCATGCCATGCTGGCACTGAACAGGTATTCGCGACGGTGAAGAGCGGGTGGCGTACGAGAGTATCATCGCAACATTGTGTTGTTGGAGTACAGATTACTTCGGTAAGTAATCGCGGCCATCGGACTACGACAGTCGAACTGGGGCGCTCAGGAAAGCAGACCAGTTGAGGCAATGGCACGCGCAGACCCCTTACGCCAAGGGCACGGATTTTGTGTTTCCGTCCCTGAAGTCGCAGGGCCGCGTCCCCATCTCTCCCGCCGTGTTCGTCGCCGATCATCTACGGCCGGCGGCAATCATGGCAGGGTTGCAGGTTGCTAAAGGCCAGCGGTTCGGCCTTCACAATCTGCGCCACTCGCTTTCGAGCTGGTTGGTGAACAAAGCGAAGATCGACCCGAAAACCGTGCAGAGCATCCTGCGTCATTCGCGCATTCAGACGACGCTGGATCTTTACATCCAGGGCGACGGGGATGAAACACGGGCGGCGCAAGGGGCCTTCCTCAAGGAAATGGGAATGGCTACGGAGCTGATCCAGTGAACTTGTGGAACGGATTGTGGAACGGGCTTTTCCGGGAATTCTCGCTAAGCCCTTGAGAAGTATGGTGGGCGCTACAGGATTCGAACCTGTGACTTCCACCGTGTGAAGATGGCACTCTACCGCTGAGTTAAGCGCCCGACTCTTTCTATTCAAGCAGTTGCAGCCGTTTCCGTCAACTGCGTGGGAACGTTCGGGAACGGGATTGCTTGCACCAGCCTCGACTGCGCTTCCCGCTTCGCTGGCGTCACTGCCTGAACATACCTGTCCAGAGTAATGCTCACGTTCGCGTGCCTCATCAGGGCTTGTGTGGTCGCAACGTCTGCACCCTCTGCTGATTCACCAGCGTTCCAAACGTGTGGCGAAACGTATGCCATCTCACGGCCTTCTGTATTCCTGCCCTAAGCACTGCCGGACGGATGTGATCTTCCATTGCAGCGGTAGGCCAGTAGGGTTGCGTTCCGTGTTTGTCCGGGCTGGCAAAGATGTAATCCCCCTCTTGGTTGTAAGGAGCTATCTCACGCCAGCCAGTGAGCACATTAGCGAGGCCAGAGTCCATCGGAACAGGTTTCCGGCTCGCTTCAGTTTTCATTTGGCCGATATGCTGACGCACGATTCCACGGCTAAGGCGGATTTCACCAGACGCGAAGTCTACGTCACCCCATTTCAAACCCAGAAGCTCACTCACACGCAATCCAGTTGTGACCGCAACAAACACTGCCGTTCGCCACGGCTCCCGCAATTCCAAAAGCAGCTTGCCGATTTCCTCGACTGTCAGCACGTCTGGTAGCCGCTCCCGTTTGGCCGACTGCCGCACAAGGCTGATCGGGTTACGGTCGAAAAACTCCCATCGCATCGCGTGATTGTAAAGTGCGTGCATCAGGTTGCGGAGTTTCGCTCTCGTTCCGTTCGCCAACGGCAAGCTGTTGAGCCACGTTTCCACGTCTACCGCTCTTACTGACAACGATTGATTTCCCCACTCGGGCAGAATTCGCGTCTTGAGATAGCCAGCGTAGACTTCCTGAGTGTAAGGAGTTTTATTCGGCAATTCGTGCTGCTGGTAATGGGCCACTAGCTCACTGATGATGCGTGGTGATCTAGCCTCCCTGTTGACATTTACGCGGAGCGACTCACAAGCCTTTTGTGCTTCCGACTTGGTTCTGAATTGCTCCACGGTTCCAATTATTTCCTTTCGATTCGCTTGTCCATCGCGGTATCGGAAGGCCCAAACATCGGGGCCAGCCTTTCTCTTTTCCTTGAACAAGCATCCGTTCTGATACCGTCTGCGTTTCATGCTGCCTCCTTTCGAGTTGAGGCAGACGGGTTAATCTGGCCCACTGAATGTAACACAAGCCATTCGTTCAATTCACTAAGCTTGTATCTGTAAAATTTTCCAATGCGATAGTGCGGAAGGTCGCCACGTCGCGCCATACGCTGGACACTCTTCGGGTGAAGACCCCCAAGAAATGTTGCAGCTTCTGCATCGTTTACAAGTGGCTCTGGTTGGAGCTTGGAGGAATCATTGCACATGTTCCTCCCGTATAAGATTTTCACCGCTCAGCATTGTCTGCCTCTGCTCACGCTCGATTCGATTCATAACCGATGAACAGAACTTCACCCGGTAACTCGAATCCATCTGCCCCTCTAGCCGCTTATATTTGGCAGCCAGATGCGCAATGCCCTTTTTCACCGTCTCAACGTCATGTAGCAAAAGCCACATGGTTAGTTGCGCGTCATCGGGTGAAGCAATGTTTTCCGGGAATACAGATGCCCATAGGTTCCGAATCTCTTGAATCGCTGCCTGTGTCTGTGTTGTCATTTAGATGGGCCTTCCTATTTTCCCACTGCCTGCAAACCTCGATACCTCTATCTGCGCTGGGCTAATTGGTACTTCCCATGTTTGTGCAGCGGTTTCTGTTGTGTCACCCATTACATCGACAAAATACCTGTACGGGTCGCCCTTGACGCCCTCTCCCGTTGTCCGAACTATGCCACTTTCTCTTATGAGGGCCAGTGCATTCTTTTTCCCCATCCTCAGTCCATTTACGATGTCTGTGATCTCAGAGCCGGGATGGTCAACAATGTACCCCAGCAACCTTTGCAGCGACTCTCCGGCCCCCGCTTGTTTCTCTTGCTTGACAAGCTCCGACACCCTTGAGCCAAGATGAAGCGTACCGTCAGGATTGCGAGTGATTATTGCCTCATCTATCTCGCCGTACACATCGTCGCGCTCCGTTTGATCCGACATGATTGTGTAAACGTTTTCGTTGCGACGCCTTGTGAGCATGACTAGCGTAGAGAAGCTCCCACGCTGTCCAGTTGAACCGAGCACGTCATCGGCTGGGTCACTTGGGTTTGTCGCCTTCCTACCGTGTAAAGTAACAACGAGAGCGCCCTTGTACTTGGCCTCTGTCAGTGCGTCCTGCAAGGCATTGATGCCCTTTAAGACTTCGTTGTACTCGTTGGGGTTCTTAGCCATGACGAACTGCCACATTAGATCAATGACGATCAAGTGCGGCTTGGCAGTTGTGATCTCTTGTTTCAGCCACGCCAAGCGTTCAGGGTATGAATCAGAAGGCACATCCTGCGCCGTCCTTAGGACAAGTCTTTGGGATTCATCCGGTGTGATACCAAGCTGCCTGAATTCCTTGGAGAGACGCCACATCTGGTCTTTACGATCTAGTGTGGTGTCCCATAAATAACTATACTAAGTAACGGGTTTTGCGGTAAGCTTCTTCATGCGAACCGGCCGCCCCGTAACCGCCATCGTCCTGAGCCCTGGCGAACAAACCCAGCTGCGCAGCTTGGCCCGTTCCCGCACCCTGCCTCACGCCTTGGTGGCCCGAGCCAAGCTCGTGTTGTGGGCAGCCCAGGGAAAAAGCAACACGGAGATTGCTCAACGACTGCACTACGCCAAGGCCACCGTAGGTAAGTGGCGGCAGCGTTTTCTGGAGCACCGTCTAGCCGGACTCTATGATGAGTTACGTCCGGGACGGCCTCGCAGCATCGAAGACGAGCGAGTGGCTGCACTGCTGAAGCGAACCCTTGCACGCAAGCCTGCGGCGGCCACTCATTGGACGGTCCGGCAAGCCGCCCAAGCTAGCGGCATCTCGAAATCCACGGTGCATCGGCTGTTTCAAGCCTTCGCCGTACAACCCCATCGCACCCGCAGCTTCAAACTCTCCACCGATCCGTTCTTCGTCGAAAAGGTCCGCGACATCGTCGGTCTCTACCTCAACCCGCCCGATCACGCCTTGGTGTTGTGCGTCGACGAGAAGAGCCAAATCCAAGCCCTCAACCGTACCCAACCCGTGTTGCCGATGGGACTGGGCTATGTGGAAGGCGTGACGCATGATTATGTCCGTCACGGCACCACCACCCTGTTTGCCGCCCTCGACGTTGCCACCGGTACCGTGTTTGCCGAATGCCACCCGCGCCACCGGCATCAGGAGTTCCTCAACTTCCTGCGCGACCTGAACACCTGCGTGCCCGCCGAACTCGACCTCCACCTCATCGTCGATAACTACGCCACGCACAAGCATGCCAAGGTTCGCGCCTGGCTGGCGCAACATTCCCGTTTCCACGTACACTACACGCCCACCTACTCCTCCTGGTTGAACCAAGTCGAGCGCTGGTTCGGACTCATCACCCAACGCGCCATCCGCCGTGGTTCCTTTCGCAGTGTCAAGGAACTGGTGGCCAAGATCGATGCTTTCGTACAGCACTACAACAGATCCAGCCGCCCCTTTGTCTGGACCGCCACCGCTGACTCTATCCTGCAGAAGATCGCACGACTTTGTTCACATATTTCCGGGACAGGACACTAGGTGTAGGTAGAGAACGCGGCCTGTTCCGGTCGGAATGTCGATTGATCTGTTAAGGAATTTGCAGCCCTTGATTACGGACACTACTAAGTTACGGACGACAGTCGATTTGCCTGTCTTGGGCTTACCACAGATGGCCGAATAGCCGTCTGCAGGAAACAGGCCATCAACAAGCCAAGAGTTTTTTGGTTCTGGAATATTATACCAATCCATATGTTACTTTTCCTTTCTTTACATTACTTAGCCGCATCGATTGCGGCTCTTGGTTACTGTTCGTGCGATGACATCTAACTCCTGCTGGGATATTTGCTCACGCTAACTTAACTGTCTTGCCACCCCTCACTAAGAAAATAAGAAAACAGAAACAGCATTATGTTGTTCCTATATATATGTATGTAATTTACTTTCTAGTACTTACATGTCCTTAATGAACTTTCTGTTTCCGGTTCACGGTTTTGTGAGTGGTTCCAGCCGTTTAGTACACACAACAGTTATAGTGAATACTGACATGCACACTGGTTGTAAATGTCAGCGCCCACACAGAAAGCAGCTTGAGGTCACTTACCCCTCACACTCTGCACATAATTGTTCATCATTTGTTTTACAACGCTCGCCTTCACAGCCAAAACCTCGACCGCAGTAATGGCAGGAGTGCTGATGAAATCCCCCTTCCATGATGGCCTGACTGTCACCCGGATTGCTAGTTTCATTGGTCTTCATAATCCTTTCATTGAACAGAACAGACCCCTTGGTTGTGCAAAATATAAGTGTCAGCCTGCGCAGAAAACGACTGGCGGCTACACTTACCTTTTAGGTTGTGAGGGTTTGGTTCTGGTTCCTTAAGGTTTCACTGACCCATAATGGGCTGAGGTTAGTCACAGCGGAAGTGTCTGATATCCATAACTCGGCTGTGAGGTTCCTCGGGCCTGAGTAGCCCACTAAGTTAATAACTCGCTTAGTATAATAATGTTACCATACTCTAGGCGGCGTGTCAAGGACTTAGCTGCAATAATCCGAATTAAATAATTGTCTGTCCAAGGGGATTGGCCGAGACCGAGGCCGCGTACACTATACGCTGGTTAAGGTTGTCTACCGGGTGAGGTGTATATTATACAAGTTCGACATGGTCGTCCTTCGATTCCTAAGGCAGTAACCCATTTGATCCCATTTCTTAACCCGGTTCTGAATCCCTTTTCAGCCCAGAACAGGCATTAATCGGCTGCTGCTGGCCTAATGTATTCAAGCAGTTACAGGGAACCCGTGAGACTAGGGAATCACGTTGTAACTGTAGGAAAACCACGTACTTACGTCCAGCACAAAGTTAAGCTGTTGCTCGGGCAGGAGGTTTCTGTAGCTTTAGTAGAAGTGTAGGAAAACGGCTTCCGTGGCGTGGGTTCAGAAGGGAACCCAAAGGGAATTAAAGCGGAGACCCAAGAGGATAATCGAAGTGGTAACTAACACATACAATACACGTCAGTTGTAGTCACTTGGGCGGGACTTTCAGTCAGGAGTGTGCATTAGGCGCAAGGTGCTACAATCCACGATTATGCCGAAACACTTCTTCGCTTGGCTTTCGGGGTTTGGTATGACAGGGCTAACAGTCATACCGTTTTTGGCCGACCCACACCATATTACGTGGCTAAGGTGGCGGGCGGCAATTGTTCTCTTTGCGCTTTGTGCCCTATCTGGATTAGCTATCCAGCTCTGGTTGCAGCATCGGGAAGAGAAGCGATGGAAACGAGAAGAGGCCGAGCAGTTAAGGAAACAGGAGGAACGGGAACGGGAGCGGGATAAGCGACTGGAGGAAATGCTCGAATTGCTGCGACGCTCTCGAAGGCGTAAGGGTAAAGCATTCGACGCAATGCCGCCCGGCACCATTGGTTTCCAGGGTCTGTACCAGCAGCCAGAAACAGAAACGCCGCTCCCTATCCGAGAACGCATAGAGGGTATGGCGCGAGAACTACTTGCATTCCTCCGGGAAAAGGGTATGGAGCCGTCGCTGCCGCAGCTTGAACCCGGCATGTCCATCGAAGATGAGGTTAAGGCGCAATGGCCGAGCATTAGCTCTTGGGTCGATGCCATTTACTACGGGTATGAGCGCAGATTCAAGCAGAGATTGCGCGACTTGGTGGCCGAATTGAGAGAGCACAACATCCAATCAGGAATAACGGACGCGGATATTGAACCACCGCATGGGCAGACCGCAGGATCAATCAGGGCATTGGCAGAAAAACTCTTGCTGTCGGCGGTCAAAATGGAAGTTGAGGGACAAGAGAACTACGAAGTTCTAGGCGGCGATTGACTCCTTAACTCAGGTGATCGGCCCGCAGCAGCTTTTGGCACCCAACGGTAAATGAGGTATAGAACGGGCGCTAGAATGCCCCCACAATGCCCCGTAATCGCGTCAGGATGCGTTTTAGGGCCATGTCTGACCAAAGGAGCACCCCTCAGGGTCAAACCGGGGCAAGAAATAATGGAAATGGCAAAAAAAAGGATGGCCCATGCTCGTAGCATCAAACAAACTCACTATAAAAGGGCACAAAAACGCCCTTTTGAGCCATCGTAAGGGCTAAAGGGTACTTGAGGGTCACCGGCAAGAAATGAATGCCTAAAAAATCAATTTGCTAATGTATATTGTACCGTTTTGAGTCGTCACCACGGCCGCGCCACTGCCCATCGTAGAAACATGGCCCCCGAGCTTCCCCACGGCACCCCCAATTAAGCAAAAGGTACTACTTGCTCCCCACACACACATACACTTGCGTATACTATATGTTTGAAACGAGGGAACGGCTAATGCCTAAGAGGGGCTATCCTGACCGTCGAGGTATGGGGGCAGAGAGCGACTTCATATCTGAACAGTTCATTCCGAGTGAGCGTTACAAAGCGCAACAAATTGCGATGGCTCAGACGTTGCTTGCTGGAGGCATGACTCCTGAAGAGGTCGCCAGCATATTCCTTGGTTTGGTTGACCTGCCTTCAGGTGAGAACCCAAAAACCCGGTAACGGCCCTCATTCCTAAACTCCATTCCCCGTTCCAAAAACGTCCTCAGAATTCGCCCTTTGCTGCAACGTCAAATCAGTCACTTACAGGAGCAGCATTCCCCGGTTCAAAAACGACCGTTTACGGTACGATTTTGCTTGACTGAGTTACTGAGTACAGCATATGCTGAGTGCATGAATATCGCATTGTACAGCCGAGTTTCCACACGAGACAAAGGGCAGGACGTTGAAAACCAGCTTCGCCAGTTGAGGGAGTTCTGTGCAAAGCAGGGCTGGAATGTCGTATCCGAGTTCGTTGACCATGCCAGTGGCAAGCGTTCAGATCGGGAGCAGTTTCAAGCGATGTTCTCAGCCGCATCCCGGAGGGAGTTTGATTGCGTGTTGTTCTGGAGTCTGGACAGGTTCAGCCGGGAAGGGGTTTATGAGACCCTGCAACACCTTCAAAGGCTCACAACTTACGGCGTGGGATATCGCAGCTTCACGGAGCAGTACTTGGATTCCTGTGGGCTGTTCAAGGACGCTGTGATCTCCATTCTCGCCACGATTGCGAAACAGGAACGTGTGCGCCTGAGCGAACGAACCATTGCAGGGCTGCAAAGAGCAAAACAGCAAGGGCGCATCGGAGGCAGACCCCGGAAAGAATGCGACCGTGACAAGCTGGCAGAACTACGGCAGTCAGGGTTAAGTCTTGGGCAGATTGCCGCTCAAATGGGACTCTCGAAAACGACAGTTGCCCGGATGGTGACAGCATGACGCCCAAAAAGACAACAGCGGAAGAACGGCCCATCGTGCAAACCGTCAAGCTGGAACCTGCCCTGTTTGTACGGCTAAAGACGTTCGGAGCGAAGACACGCAGGAGCAATCAAGACATTCTGCATTCCGCATTGACCGAATATCTAAAGAAAATGAGTACATGAAATGTTTGGGCCTCAAAGGCCTTCCTGTAAGGGCGGGGTGCCCGCTTTTAAAATCTTGTCTAGCGTACGTTCAGCGAATTCCGTGCTACAAACACCGGGCGCGACTTGCAGTTGCACGCCTGCGTTGAACTGAATCGTTGGTTTCAGAATGTCGCGAATGTCCAAGTCACCCTTTCCGTGTGCCCACAGGTAAAGTTCGATTCCCAAACCGGACGGTAAGAAAACGATGCCCGGTTCATTGGCTCCGGGGTACATAGCACGAAGCCCATCGACTCCTCCCCAGCAAAAAGTCTCGTCAATCAGAGATTCGCGTGTAAGGCCGAACATCACGTGGGTCAATACAACAGGTAGTGGGCTTTCCCCATTTTGGAACTCCATTGCACTCACGTATGCGGAAAGGGGGATAAACGTCTTTAGGAGATTTCGACCAGCTGACGTTCCAACGTTTTCATCGCCGCCACTGTATAAGCGTCGAACTATTTCATAGAAAAGGTAATGAGAGCGTATTTCATATGTGCTAAGGCGGCTCAGCAGTGATATAAATGCTGCCCCTCTATCGTCGCGGCTGATCTCGGTTCTCGAAGACGCGAGCACACCACCAAAATATTCAGCTGTTAGCTGGTCGTCGCAGAAACCGCCATCTTCAAGAACACCTTTAAGAACTTTCGGCGGAACTGCTCCCGGCTCGTCAATTGATTCCGCAAGTTTAGTTTTGGCGTTCTCGAATATTCGGCCTAAGTTCTGTACTCTGCGCTCTGTCCAATCCTTCATGCCCTCGCCCAGATAATCAGCGGTTGGGCCGAGAATTTTTTGAACCAGTTCCTTGGAGCCTACCGCACCACCCAAAATCGTCAAACCTGTTCCAACGTCCATGTGCCGTAGTTTAACCCATCACCGCCCGTAAGGGGCAGCATTCAGTCAATGCTTTATCTATAAACGCCTGAACAGTTCCGTGAGACTCGTTTTCAAGCCCTTGCCAATCCGCTCAATGTTGACGAGCGACACGTTTCTGACACCCCGCTCGATGCCGCTGTAATACGTGCGATGTAGGCCACATCGCTCCGCAGCCTCTTCCTGATTTATTCCCTGTTCCTCCCGGATTCGGCGGATTGCACGTCCAAAGCGGATTCGGATGTCCAGCGGCATTGCGTCCCATCTTCGGGAAGCACAGCCGATGCGTACACACCCAATGAGTCACATTGTTGTTGACCGCCATAAGCCGTTCGGTGCAGCATTGTGCATCCCTTTAGAAATGCAACACGGAGGCGCATCCATTGAAACAGGCTCTGGCGTTTCTCTCTGTCTTGCTCGCTGGTGCACCATTGCTGGCCCAATGCGGTTCGGCAGAGCTTGCAAGAATGAACCATCTAGCTTCGGCCTTTCAGAATGACGTTACGATGCTAGATTCTCTTTCTCCCGATGAAATACACGCATTCCGAACTATGGCGCACGATTGCACCCTTGCAATTACAACGAGGGCGCAAAGAGAAGGCAAGAGTGACTTCCACGACTTGTCCAAGGACGACTTAATCCTGCTGTATTGGATTTCGGTAATGGACGATACGGCTAGTACGGTGCAAAATCTGCACAGCGCGCAAAAATGTCAGAAGCCAGATACTCTCGACCAGCAGGGCAAATGTGCTGTGCAAGCCCGGAAAGATTTCGAGGACTGGAGCTACAGCGCAAAATATAACGCTGATTTTGTTAGTCATTACAGCCCTACTCTCGATAGGTGCTTTGTTCAGTTCCAATACTCCATCATGAATACAGGCTGGTTCTATCGGCAACTGTTCGATGCTTTCGGGGGCAAGATGTACGCTGACTACGCTTGGAGAGCGGAAAAGGATAAGAAATATTGGGAGGTAGCGCCTGCGTGGTGTACCGTGACGCTTCCATCCGGTGACAAGCGAACCTGTCATTCTGACGAGGAATTCTTAGACATGGTGAAGGTTTATATGGAACGGTGAAAGATCGGTCGATTTGAAGAATGCCAGATACCCGTCTGCCGTGGGAACAATCGTGGGAACGTTTAGCGTTAACTATGGTTCCAAAACGTGCCTGAATGTTCCCGTGAGTCTCGCTAATCCCCTGATTCCATTGGTCTAAGCAGAGTGTGAAGATGGCACTCTACCGCTGAGTTAAGCGCCCGCGGTATCGGGTAGGTTGTCGTTTTCTTTTGTATCACTTACAAATGCATTGAGGCAACTCGGGCGCCTGGGCTCGCGGACCCTCACGCTTGCACCGGCGGCGGACGCTTTCTCTGCGTTTCGTCCCACAATCTTTATAAAATCTTTATAGCTCGGCTGGTACCCTGCTGTACTTATGAAACGGGTACAAAGGTTGATTTTCCTGCTCGCGGTCGGCTGCGGTGTCTCCGTATTCGCTCAAGCGCCTCAGTCGAAACCAGATTTTTCCGGCACGTGGATTTTCAGCGTTCAGAAGAGCAGCCTCAAAGTTCCGCCGCCCACCAGCATGACTCTGCACATCAAGCAAAAGGACCCAGAGATCGGCTTCGTCCGCAAACAGGTCTACGGCGACCGGAGCTTTGATTGGAAGCTCGACGCCATTACGGACAGCCAGAAAGAGGTTGTGCAGCACTCGCCGGGGTATACGACGGCCAGCCGCGTGTACTGGCAGGGCAATGCCCTGGTCGTCGACTCGACGATCACGGCCACCGACGGTACCAAAATTTCGGACCTGGTGACCTATACCCTGGAGGATGGCGGCAAAGCGCTGGAGGGCGTGGAGCGCCAGACCACGGTGGGCGGCACAGGCACCGCCACGAACAGTTGGGTGTACGAGAAGAAAGCCGAGTAGCGCTTCGCGCAACGGTCGGATGATCGAGGGCAGCAACCATGGCGACCTACCACGGAGTTGGTGCTCGCCCTTTTTTGTTGTCCGGAAACTGTGAAAACCCTGGGCCGTCGGCGACCGGGCGTGCAAAACTGGCGTATCATCCTCTCTGAATTGCATGCCTAAGCGAAAGTCAGAAATCACCACGCGCCAGGAACGCCGTCAACTGGGCCGCGCTTGCCGTAATAAAGTGGGCCGACCTACGCAGGCGAGGTGGGACCCCCGACAGCGCAAGTTCGACGTCATCGACCTGCTGCTGAAATCGCAGCACGGACGCATTCCCGAGCTTTTGCCCATCAAATGGGCGCACATGAAGGCTTCGCCCTTTGGGTTCTTCCGCGGCGCCGTGCCGGTCATGGCGGCGGACCTGGCGCCGCTCCCGTGCAGCGGGCTTATGGCGCAGCTCTGCGGCGACGCCCACGTGCAGAACCTGGGGGCGTTCGAGGCCCCGGACGGGCGGCTCATCTTCGATATCAACGACTTCGACGAAACCATTGTTGGCCCGTGGGAGTGGGACGTGAAGCGCATGTCGGCGAGCCTGGTTCTGGCTGGACGCGAAGCCGGCAACTCCGACAAGGACTGCCGCAACGGTGTGTTGGCCTTTGCGGAGAAATATCGGTTTTGGATGCATCAGTTTTCCGAGATGCCCTTCGTCGATCTCGCACGGTTTCAGATTTATCGCGACCTTGACTGCCTGCGTACGGTGCTACGTAAAGCGGAGCGCGCCACGCCGCTGCACAATCTGGAAAAACTGACCTACTTCCGCGGCGGCAGGCACATCTTCCACGATCGGAAGCCCGTGCAGTTCCATATCCCGCAGCAGGAAGCCGACGCCGCCAAGGCATCTCTGCATGCTTACGCGCAAACTCTGCTGCCGGAGCGCGCGCACTTCTTCAGGCAGTATCGGGTGGAAGACGTCGTCTTTCGCGTTGTGGGCACGGGTAGCGTCGGGTTGCGCGATTATGTGCTGCTGATGTTTGGTGGTGCGGTTTCCGACCCCTTGTTCATCCAGATCAAGGAGGAACCCGGCTCGGCCTACGCGCCTTACTTGCCCAACAGTCCCGTTGCCGCGCATCAAGGGCAGCGTACCGCCGAAGGCGGCCGCGCCATGCAAATGCAATCCGACATCTTCCTGGGATGGACCAAGATCGCCGGGCGCCAATATATCGTCCGTCAGCTAAGAGATCACAAGGCGGGCATCGAGCAGGACGACCTCAGAGGCGCAGGACTCGTTCAATATGCGCAAATGTGCGGCGAGCTGTTGTCCAAAGGCCACGCACGCTCGGGCGATCCTTGCGCGATCGCGGGATATTTGGGCAACAACGATAAGTTCGACGCCGCCATGGCTACTTTCGGGGTCAGGTATGCCGACCAGACCAGCCACGACTGGGAGACGTTCAAGCGCGCTATGAGCGCTCGCAAGCTTTCCGCCGCGAACGCTTAGTCCTGTCCCGAACTCACAATCAACCAGCCGCTTCTCAGGTGTTGGAGTGCTCGTGTTGGGCAGCCCCGATTTGCACCAGCGGATTGTAGGCGTGCACCGGCTTGGTTTCCTCGTGCAGCATGGCCAGGGCTTCTTCGTCCTGGTATTTGGTGGAGAAGGTGGCGCGCACGGTCCCGAGAAATCCCTTCAGCGAGCCGAAGGTGTCGTGCACGGCCGAGGCTTCATATCCGCTGTGCACCATACAATTGGCGCACTTGGGATTGCCGGACTCGAAGCCATACTTATGCCACTCGGTCTCACGCATCAGCTCTTCGAAGGTATCGGCGTAGCCGTCCTGTAGCAGGTAGCAGGGCTTCTGCCAGCCGAAGAGGTTGAAGGTCGGCATGCCCCACGCGGTGCAGGGGTAGTCGCGCTTGCCCATCAGGAATTCCAGAAAAAGCGGCGACTGGTTGAAGACCCAGCTCTTTTTGCGGTTCGCCAGGATCGTGCGAAACAGGCGGCGGGTGCGGGCGCGTCCCAGGAAGTGCTTCTGGTCGGGCGCCTTGTCGTAGGAGTAGCCGGGCGAGAGCATCATGCCCTCGACGCCCAGCTCCATCATCTCGTCGAAGAAGCGGCGCACGCTGTTGGGGTCGGCGCCGTCGAAGAGTGTGGTGTTGGTGGTGACGCGGAAACCGCGGCGCAGCGCTTCCTTCATGCCGTCGAATGCAGCGTCATACCCGCCCTCGCGGCAGACGGAGAAGTCGTGGTTCTCGCGCTCGCCGTCCATGTGCACGGAGAACGTCAGGTACTTGCTCGGTTGGAACAGGTCGAGCTTCTCTTTCAGCAGCAGCGCATTGGTGCAGAGATAAATGTACTTCTTGCGCGCGACCAGGCCCTCGACGATCTTGTCGATCTCGGGATGCATCAGCGGCTCGCCGCCGGGGATGGAGACCATGGGCGCGCCGCACTCGTCGACTGCGCGGAAGCACTCCTCGGGCGAGAGGTTCTGCTTGAGCACGTGCGCGGGATATTGGATTTTGCCGCAGCCGGCGCAGGCCAGATTGCAGCGGAAGAGCGGCTCCAGCATGAGGACGAGCGGGTAGCGCTTGCGCCCGCGGAGGCGCTGCTTGAGGACGTACGTCGCGACCGTCCACATCTGGGATACGGGAACTGGCATAAGCTCGCTATTCGCCCTTCGCTATTCGCCTTTCGCCAGAACTCCAAAAGCTCGCCTATCCACCGTCATTCGTCAAGATTCTGGCGAAGAGCGAAAAGCGTCGTTCACCCCATGTGAAGAGCTGTCTCTATATTACTTGTTTTGAGTTCGTCAGGGGAACTCCGGTTGTCCGCTCTGGCGAAAAGCGAACGGCGAACGGCGAAAAGCGGTCCCTCTGGCATGTGAAATTCCAACTATTTGCGCTTCTGCTCTTGTCATCTACCCGGCTTTTGCATAGCATCTCACCAGGAAACCGGCCTGCAAAGTTGGTGCTGGTGGTAACCGTTTTTTGAACCAATGCTCAATGAACAGGGAGCTCGACTCGTATTCGGTTCGGTGTGCAACGTTCCGCCATGCGGAAATGCCTAAAGAGCTGCGGCGGGTTCCCACCGTATAGGACGGGTTCATTGACGGCCCACTGAGCACGGCCCCGCGGGTCGGTTTTTTTAGCAACTAGCAATTAGCAGCCAGCAATTAGCCAAACCCGACCGGCCCCCCCAAGCGCCTCGCGCTGATCGTCAGTCCGTCAAGCTTCTTTCACCTCCGACGTTGTGCATCGGCACAGTTCGCCAGGGGCTGTTGTGTTCCTCGACTCTGAATCGTTGGATCGCCAGTTTTAGCTAATTGCTGGTTGCTAGTTGCTGCCGAGCGACCCCGTCCTGCGTCTAAACTAATACTGTGTTTCCCCGTTTATTTCACTTGGGCAGTTTCAATCTGCCGACCTACGGTCTGATGGCGGCGCTCGGCCTGATCTTTGGCCTGTTGCTTATCGTCAAGCTCGGCCGCGAGCAGGGCCTCGATCCCGACAAGCTCTGGAACCTGGGCATCATCGCCATCCTGTCGGGCATTATCGGCGCCAAACTGCTGCTGTTCGTCACGGACGCCGATTTCCGCCAGCATCCGTTTTCGCTGGCGACTTTGCAGGCGGGCGGCGTGTGGTCCGGCGGGCTGGTGCTCGCGTTGATCATGTGCATCTGGTACATGCGCGTGAATCATCTGCCGGTGCTGCGCACCTGCGATGTCTTCGCACCCGGCCTGGCGCTGGGCCACGCCTTCGGGCGCGTCGGCTGCTTCGCCGCGGGTTGCTGCTATGGGCGCGAGACCCATGTGCCCTGGGCGGTCACCTTCCATAATCCGCTGGCCAACGAAATTGTCGGCACGCCGCTGGGGGTTCCGCTGCATCCCACGCAGCTCTACGAGATGGTGTTGGAGCTGTGCAATTGCCTGTTCCTGGTGTGGCTGATTCGCCGCAAGAAATTTGAGGGCGAGATCATCGGCAGCTACATGATCGTCTACGGCATCGGGCGCTACTTTATCGAGTTCTTCCGCGGCGATCCCGGCCGCGGCGTGTTCTTCGGCTGGATGAGCGGCACGCAGGCTATTTCCATTTGCCTGGTGATCTTTGGCGGGCTGTTGTGGCTGCGGCGGGTCGCGCTGGCGCCGCCGGTCGCGATGAAGGCGGCACGGTAGAGCAGTTTCAAGTTCAAGGTTTCGAGATTCAAGTTGCAGGCGTTTCCCGACGCCGGCAGCACTGCGGGTGGCTATCGGTACTTCCAATCGGGCAACATCGGCAATGTGACCAGCTACACGGTAACAGGCCTGCCGATCAACGGAAGCACGGTCTACATCACGCTGTACTCGCTGATCGCTCTACAACGAGTACGCCTACACCTCGGGTCCGTAAGCACTGAGATGATTGCTAGCCGTTCCAGTCGTAGGCGCCGGCTTGTGAGGAGGCGCGGAGCATATCCGTGCCTTTTCCTTGTGGGATGGCACTGCTGCAATGACTTGTTCGAATGGTGCTGAAATTCGGAGAATTACGGAAGAGGCTGACAACGATTTTGGGAAAGCTGTGCCATCTTGACGTTCGATTTTTGCGCGCCTCTGGTGGAAAACGGAGGACCTGTCCTTCGTTGCTTCCGTCAGGAGTTCCCTGGGGCCGCGTCGATGGATGTTACCAACGTTCGAATAGCTTAAGAATGTTACTTGTTTCGCGCGAATAACGCTGCTACTTTCGTAGTTCGTCTTCAAATTTCCTAAAAGTCATTAATCAGCGGAGTTAATCAGTTGTGAACGGAAAGCTTCTGGTTACATTGTTTCTCCGCGCCCAGAAATTGGTGGGGATGCTGGTCGCGACATTTCTCCTGGTCTTCTTGCTTGCTTCATCTGCAACTGCGCAGCAGCCCGCATTCCCGCTGATGGTGAGCATGTGGGGATACACTCAGGGCGTCACCAGCGGGACGCCGATCGGGATAGGAAACTGGCCGAACGGCGAAGGCAGTCTGACCGTCACCGGCGTGCAGGGCTCCAACACGGTCACCATCAACTCCGTCAACATCGGCAGCATCAGCGACTACGGTATTGATACGCCACACGCGGCGACCGCATGGGCGATCGCGATTCCCGGAGATGACGGGGTCTACCGCTGCTACAACGTCTATGCCGTCGATACCGTCAACCTGGTGCTGTCTATCTATCCCGCGCTGCAAGCGACTTCCACCTCGCAGGTGGCGAGTAACTTGTACGACTCTTATGCCGGGCCGCACCTGACGACCATTGGGTACTACGGGCTGGTCGACTACATGGTGGCGCAGACCAAGGGCGCTTCCTATCTTCAGAATTATGCCGCGCAGTTCGTCTCCGATGGCCTTGGCAATTATTCCGGTACGCCCGTGGACGGCGATCGGCGGCCTGAATCAGGGAATGGGCGGTTATGTTCCTCCCACCAACTGCATGACCGCAGGGTGTCTTCACCTTCGCCAGCGATATCGACAACGTAATCTGCAATGCCTACAGCGGCCCCGACCGAACCGCGTACACCGCCGGCTATTATCAAACGCTCATTGGGGCAGCCGTGCAGGGAGAAGGCGCCAAGCTTACCGCAAACTTGAACGGGCGCAGCGGATATCTCGATACCTGGGTCGGAATCGAAGGCCAGTACCAGTCCGAGCAGGCTTCAGCCCGGGTCGAGGTTTACATCAATGGCGCGCTGGTGCTCAATCAGAACTTCGGCGGCGCAACCCACATTCAGGTCCCATTCACGCACGCCCAGACGGGCGAAATCGACGTTACGGTGGACTCGCCTTATCCTTGCGCGCCGCGCATCTCCAACACGAACTGGTATGTGTGGGACGATACCGACTGGGTTGGGGCATCGCCCAGCGATCCGTTAATACTCGACGGCTCGAGCATCCTGGTCCTGATGGACTCGTGGGGGGTGGCACACAATGCTGCCTTTGCAACCCGCCTGGCGCAAGACCTACCCAACGCTACGATCACTAATGTCAGCCAGGACAGCAAGACCGCCGAATGGGCCATCGAAAATTTCTCTACTCTGACCGCCGGCGGCCCTTACAACTACATCATTTCGGACTTTCAGATCAATGACCTTATTTCAGACGCAATCCATGGCATCAGCTTCGCACAGCTGCTGACCAACCTGGAGACGCTATGGAGCATGGAGCTGGGCATTGGCGCCACACCGATTTACATTCGCTCGCTGTCCGACTCGGACACGGGCCGAATTCAACGGCTGAACCAATGGGACCAAACCCTGACTGCAGACTATCCCATCCAGATTGAATCGCAAGGGGAACAGTTCATTAGCTTCCCCAATCCCGGGGCGCAAGCCTATGGCGTAGGGCCGATTACACTGACTGCGACAGCCTCCTCCGGATTGCCTGTGAGCTACAGTGTGACTTCCGGGCCGGCGAGCGTAGCAGGCAACATTCTGACCATCACGGGAGCAGGCACAGTCACGGTGCAGGCGAGCCAGTCGGGTAATAGCCAATGGCTGCCCGCGGCCCCGGCGAGCGATGGGTTCACCGTGGGTCCGGCCACGCTGACGGTGACCGCCGACAATAAGACGGCAACCGAGGGTGACGGTCTGCCAACCTTCACCGCCAGCTACAGCGGCTTCGTGAACGGTGACAACCAGTCGGTGCTCACCGGTGCGCCGGCATTCAGCACCGACGCGCCTTCGGGTCCCCCGGTGGGTACCTGGAATATTTTCGTGACTCAGGGAACGTTGGGCGCGCAGAACTACATCTTCACCTTCGTGAATGGCACGCTGACCGTCAATCCCGCTGTGGCGCAGATCACCGCTCCGCCGAAGAACACGATGCTGAGCGGTAGTTCGGTCACCTTCACCTGGTCGCATGAAACCAACGCAGTCTCGTACACGTTGAATCTGGGATCGACAGCCGGTGGCTCGGACATCGCGTCGGTGACGACCAGCAATCTTTCCGCAACCATCAACAACCTGCCAACCAACGGCAGCTACGTCTACGCGACTCTGGAAGGCTCGATTGACGGCGTCAACTATACCGTAGAGGACACGGGAACCTACGTGGCCTACACGCTGATAGCGGTCATGATCTCGCCGGCTGCCGAACTCCACTTTCACGGGCACCACCGTAACCTTCACCTGGATTGCCGGGGCGGGATCGTCGGCCTACTGGGTGGATGTGGGCAGCAGTCCGGGCGGCAACAACTACGAGCAGTCCGGCAATCTGGGCAACGTGACTACCCTCACGGTAAACAATCTGCCGAGCGACGGGAGCCAGGTCTATGTCACCCTGTGGTCGCTGGTGAATGGCCAGTGGCAATATAACGAGTATCAGTACACGGCTTACAACAACGCCAGCATAATCGGCGTCATACAAACACCGGCGCCCGGCTCAACGCTGACCGGCAGCAGCCAGCTCTTCACCTGGAGCGCGGGCACGCAATCGAGCGCGTATTGGATCGATGCCGGCAGTACGCAGGGCGGCAATCAGTACTTCCAGTCCGGCGACTTGGGCAATCAGCTAAGCGACACCGTGACGGGACTGCCTACCGACGGCAGCACGGTCTACATCACGCTGTGGTCGCAGGTGAACGGGCAGTGGCAGTACAACGAATACACGTACACCGCTTACAGCCTGAGCTCGGGTACGGGGCAGATGACCAGCCCGCAGCCTGGTTCGACGCTGCCTGGTCCCACCGTCACCTTTAACTGGAGCGCGGGTTCTGGCGCGACGGCCTACTGGCTCGACCTCGGCAATGCGCCCGGTGGCAATCAGTATTTCCAGTCGGGCAATCTGGGTAATGTACTCCAGGTCACGGTGAACGGCCTGCCGACCGACGGCAGCACCGTCTACGCCACGCTGTATTCATCGGTGAATGGACAGTGGCTGGCCAATTCCTATACCTATACCGCGTTCAACCAGCCCAGCCAGTTGGGCGTGATGCAAACGCCCACTCCAGGCTCGACCTTGAGCGGCAATACTGTGACGTTCACCTGGAGCGCGGGCAGCGGCGCCAGCGCTTATTGGCTGGATGTGGGAAGTTTGCCGGGCGGCAACCAATACTATCAGTCCGGCAACCTTGGCAATGTGCTGTCCACCACGGTCAATAGCCTCCCTGCCGATGGCAGCCAGATTTACGTCACTCTGTATTCGCTGGTGAACGGCCAGTGGCTCTACAACCCGTACTCCTACACGTCAGGTCCGTAGTCACTGAAATTATTACCAGCGAAGGACTGCGGCAAGACTTACTGGCGGTTGATCGACGATTTCGGTTGCAAAGGCGTTCGCCTGAACTTGTACAACTCTCGGAAACAATAACCGCGTTTCACGAACCGCGCTGCTGGGATTGAGTTCGTTTTCGGGATAAATTCGGATTTGGCACTTTAGAGCTATAGAGTCTTCGCGCTTCGTGCCGTAAACTCAGGACTAGAACGGTATTAGTAACTCCCACTTTTGAGGGAGCTTAATACCACTTCGCCTGGGAAACTCGTCCCAGCCTAGGAGTTTGAGATGATCTCACTCTGGCCGTCCACAATTAATTCTCTAAATGATTCTTTGGCCGCCCTTCACGGAAGTTTGGGAAAAATCAAGGCTGCCAAGTCAGTCGACATAACAGAAGTCATCGACCAACTCAAGAACGCGGCGGAATCCTCTCGCAACCTGCGTGCGCTGGTGTTGGCGGAACTGCCGGAAGCTTCCTGGCAGAACCGCGAAGAACTCGATGCGATTGTCGAGGAAATCTCGAAACGCATTGAGGCCAGAAACTTGGAGCAAAAGCGCTTCCGCCTGTTGGGCTTGGCGACGCATTTTGAGCGCGGCACGATTGTGCACCGAAGGACCGTGCGCCTCAATCAACTGCAACAGCTTCGTGACCAGGCGGTGAAGGAACTGCGGGTGCAAGCGGCCTTGCCGAGTCCGCCGGCCCTGCCCGGCCCGGAAGCGGACGAATGGATCGATTGGGCCTGCAAGTTGAAAGAGCCGGAGGATGCTGAGTCGCTGCAAAATATGCGCAACGGATTCGCCCGGGTCGATGAATTCATTGCGAATCTAGAGCCTGAAATGTGGACGGTCAAGAAAGAAGTTCTGGTCTAGGAGGTTGGCTATGAGTTCGATGTTGGCCACCGCTCTCGCTGCCCTGGACGATTCTTTGGCCGCTCTTGATGCGACCATGCAGCAGTTCGAAGCGGCTACGCCGGTCGACTTGGTGCAAGCCGGCGACCGACTGAATGCCGCGGCAGAATCCGCTCACAAAATTCGTACATTTGTTCTGTCGCAAATGCCTGAAGCCGATTGGCAGGACCGGGAAGAACTGTGCGCCTTGCTTGAGGGGATCGATGTCCAGCGCCGGCGATCGCAACTGTTGGCCCTCGCCGCCGAGTTGGAGAGTGGAAATATCACCCACCGTCGTGCCACGCGCGTTGCCCAACTGACCGAGCTCCGCAGCGAAGCGGTTGAGGAGCTGCGATCGCTCGCCGCAGCGGAAAAAGCGCCCCCCAGCCTGCTTGGCCCGGAAGCCGATCACTGGGTTCAGTGGGCATGCGCCCTGAAGGAACCTGACGATACTGCCTCTCTTCGGGGTCTTCGGGCTGGGTTTCCCCGCCTCGACGAATTTGTCGCCGCATTAGAGCCAGGCATGTGGGTGGTAACATCTTCCCCCGAAATGGCGGCGCCGGAGCCCGAGCCGACGCCGACGCCGGCACCGACTCCGACTCCGGAGAGCGTCGAAGCCGCGGTCGCGGCCGACGATATAGAGCAACGCCGCACCCGGCTTTTGGCGCTGGCAACCGAGTTGGAGCGTGGCGATGTGGTGCATCATCGGGCGATCCGGGTAACCCAGGTTAACCAACTCCGTGATCAGGCAATCCAGGAATTGCGCTTTCAGGCCCTGGTGGCGCGAGAGCCGGCGACCCTGCCGGGTCCCGACGCGGAAAAATGGGTTTCATGGGCGTGTCGTTTGCAGGAGCCCGATGACGCAGAAGCTTTGCAGAATATTCGGGAAAGCTTCGCGCACCTTGACGAATTCGTCGCCAGCCTTGAGGCCGACATGTGGGTACCTGCCGGCCCGCCGCAGTCGGCGGTCATGCCGGAGTCGGCAAAACGCTCTGCCGAACCGGAAAAACCTCCCGTCGAAATAATCCGGCGCGAAAACGCTCAGGCCGCGACGGAGCCGGTCGAGGCGGCTGGCGGCAAGCCGGCTTTAACCACCTTGATCTCCTCGGAAAGCAGGGGCGTATCAAGATTTTCTCTTCACCTTCCGCCGCGGCTTGTATCCTTTTGGCAAGCAAAATGGCGTATTTTGTTGCCGGGCGCGGTGCTGTTGCTTGTGGTGTTCACAGCCATGCTGTGGCAATTGCGCAGAACGCATGCCAGCGACAGTCCAGTCAAGTCCGCGGAGGCGAAGACCCCCGACGTGGCAGAAAGCTCGCCGGCGAATAACCCGGTTGATCCCAATGCACCATCTGTCAATTCGGCCACCCACCCGCCTGATCTTAAAGACAAAGACAAAGGCACGAAACCAAAGGACCTGAGCGCCGCAACCAAGCCTACGCCTCCTCCGCCGCCGGAAAAGCAGGTGGCCCTGCTTAACGACGCCGGTCTGCGCACGCCGCAGGCGATGCCCAAGGCAGCCGTCCTCACGGAATCTCCTTCCGGGGATTCGCCGGGATCGGTTCCTGGCGCCTTGCCCGGCGGGGTCCCCAACAGCCTGACGAACATCGCGAGGGACGTGCCCGCCAGGGCACCGAGCATGCCCACGCCCAGGATCAGGGTGTCTTCGGGAGTGGCACAGGGCCAGTTGATCCACCAGGTCGCACCGATTTACCCGGCTCAGGCGAAGCTGGCGCAAATCAACGGAACCGTCGTAGTACAGGCTGTAGTTGGCAAGGATGGAAGTGTCACGAAAGTGAAGGCCTTGCGCGGGCCGCCAATATTAATCCAGTCAGCCTTGGAGGCCGTAAGGCAGTGGCGTTATAAGCCCTTTGCGGTAAACGGCGAACCAGCTGAGGCTGACGTTGAGATCAGTCTCAAGTTTGCGCCTTATCAGTGATTTGACGTTGGACAACCGGTGCGGAGCATAGCCCCGTCCTGCGCATCTGTTGTGGCATCTGGTTTCCTCTCTATGCGGCCGGTAGGGGTAGTGCTGCATAGTCTGTGAGGCGATTCCTGGCTGGTTCACAGGAACACAAAGCCATTTCAATTCTCCGGAATGCCAGCCAAAATATGGGCTGAGTTCGTATGTCTTCTCCTATCCAGTTGATGTTGACAGACCTCGATATAAGTCTCCGGGCGCTGGAGTCCCAGCTCGACAGCCTGGGCGCAGGCGTGTTCATCCCTGAGGAAAAGATCATTGAGACATTCCAGGCGGTTTGCCGGGATGCGACAACCCTGCGGGAACGGATTAAGGTCGAGCGGCCCGGCGCTCAATGGAAAGACCGCGCGGGCCTGGACCGGCTGGTGCAGGAACTGCAGGCCGCCGCCGATGCGAGGCGCAATCAACGGCGACGCGACAGATTGCTGGCGCTTGCCAACGAGCTCGATGCCGGCCGCGTAAAACACCGCTTCGAAGCCCGTACTTCGATACTGAATGAATGGCGCTCCCTGGCGGTCGACGAGTTGCGGGCGCAAGCCGCCTTACCCGAACAGACGAAGGAGCTTCCCGGTCCGGATGTGCGGCAGTGGCTGCTGTGGGCATTCGACCTTGAAGACGACAGGGACGCAGAGGTCCTCGCTTATCTGCGTGCGGAATTCCCCATTGTCGAACACTTCACATGCGAAATGGATGGCAGCTATTGGGTGCCGGGACAACTCCAGCAAAGCGTTCCCGAGCAATCGGCGAGAGCAGGATCAGCTAAGCAGGCTTCTGCGGAGCTGATTACCTCACCTTCCACGGAACCGCATACGCAGTCCGATGATGGAAAACGCCCAGCGTCAAACGTGACGCAAACCGGTGGGTACGCGGAAGTGCTCTCGCGGAGCTACGAACACTCCGCGACAGCCACGTCTACACCGGAAACGCGGCGGCAGGCCGGGACGGCGGTCCAGCCGCACGCGTCGGTCGCGAACGTGCAAGAGGTGCCTTCCTCGCTCGAGGCCAAGTCGGCCGCGCCGCTCTCTTCCGGAACCGTTGTCGCGCATGCCACCGAGCCGAGCGGCACTGCCATTCAGCCCATCGCCGAGATGCCGTCCTTAAGCTCCGAAGCCATTGAGGAAGAGCGCTCTGCCGAAACCGGGAAAGCATCCGCGACTTCCGATGACGAACGTGTTTCTCATAAGCGGTCCGTACTCGCGTGGACTGGAGCGGTTGTGCTAAGTGCTCTTTTCTTCGCGATTCTCTATTACATGCACGCGCGTGCCGGCAATAAAGCGGGCCCAACCGCCGAAGCCGCAACCACCATCGCCGCTCCCAATGTCCCAAGCGTCCCAAGCCCTGACGCTCCCGTGGAAAGTGCAGCGGCGACGGTGACGGGGAAACCAAATACTCCGGAAGCGACAACTACGGAGGCAAAGGGACCGTTGCTTCATAAGCAGCCGACCGAAGGCCCACAGGACAACATTACTATCAGTCTCGAGAATTGCGATCGCGGCAATCCCGGCGACATCGAGTGCTGGGGATACGTCTCCAACCTCGGGGGCGCAAGCTCGCGCGTTTCACTTGACAGCGTTGACGTTATCGACGGCCGAAGTAACAGCTTCAGCCTGGATCGCAAAGGCCAATTCGCCTTCGCGACCGGCCAGAGCTCAAACCTCGCCCCCGGCTCTCGCGTTAAGTTCACCGTCAAAGTTCCGGATAAGGACGTTGGGGCCCGAACGCTGACGCTCTATGTGGACCTCAGGGAGCTCAGCAATCCTCGCAGCCTGGAATACATCTTCCGCAACGTTCCGATTGCGGAGTAAGACAACCGACGAGAAGGGGCGTAGCTTCAGCCGGCCAATGCAGCGCGTAGCGCATTCGCGAGATCTGGGTGCTGAAAGGGGTAGCCCGATGCGGTTAGCTTCTGCGGCATCGCTCGCGCCGATGTCAATAGCAGTTCCTGCCCCATTTCGCCAAGCAACCTTCGCACGGCAAATTCGGGAAAGGGGAATATCGTAGGACGATGTAACGCCTTGCCCAGCGCGTGCACAAACTCCTCATTCCGGACTGGCGCGGGCGCGACCACGTTCACCGCTCCACAGAGTCCCTCATTCTCGATTGCGAATGTTGTTATTCCGATAACGTCGTCCAGCGCCACCCAGCTCCAATACTGTTTGCCGCTACCGATCCTTCCGCCCAGCCCAAGCCGGAACGGCAGCAGCAAGGGCTTAAGCGCCCCTCCATGGCGTGCGAGCACAACCCCGATGCGCAAGCAGACCACTCGCACGCCGGCATCGCTCGCCGCACCGGTTGCGGCCTCCCACTGCTTGCTGACTTCAGCGAGAAATCCCCTGCCTGCCGAGCTCTCCTCCGTCAGCAACTCATCTCCCCGATTGCCGTAGTAGCCGACGCCCGAGGCCGATACAAACATTCGTGGCCGGCCTGATCGTCGAAAGCTCTCGGCGGCGGCGACCGCCAGGGTTCGCGTGCCATGCACGCGGCTGTCCAGGAGTTCGCGTTTGAACTTCTCCGTCCAGCGTCCGGCGATGTTCTTGCCCGCGAAGTGAACGATGGCGTCGCAGTTGGCGAGCTTTGCCGGATCGAGCGGCTGCTCCGGGTCCCATCGCACCTCACGGTCGCGAGCTTCGCGGCGTACCAGCGCGATAGGTTCGTGACCCGACTGCTGCAAGGCGGGGACCAACGCAGTTGCCAAAAAACCCGACGCTCCGGTGATGAAGACGCGCATAACCAACTCCTCCGCCCAGTATTGCACGCGTCCGCAACTGAATTTCTGCAAGCGCGATAGGATGTTTATAGGAGTTTATTCTGTGGTGGATTGCCCACGATGTCGCGTTGCCGAGCGCCATTCCGGCAAAGTCACGGGGCTTGGAGGAGAAGTGTTAGGAATCCGGAAATATGGTTTAGCTGCTCTCCTTATAACCGCAGCGATGGCATGGATGCCGGTCTTCGGACAGCAGTCCGCCTTTCGCAATGCACCGGCATCGGCGGCGGCAATGAAAAATCCCTATGCCCACGAAGCCGGCGCGGCAGCCGAGGGACAAAAGTTATACGCGCAGAACTGCGCGCCATGCCATGGCAATAATCGGCAGGGCATGGGTCCGGCGCCGGCGCTGGACAGCGCATCGGTGCGCACCGCCAAAGCCGGTGAGGTCTTCTGGTTCGTCACCAACGGCAAGCCGTCATCGGGAATGCCCGCGTGGGGGAGTCTGCCCAAGAATCAGCGGTGGGAGATTGTCACCTTCCTGCAAGCGAACAAGGGGGTGAAGAGCGCGGCGAAGTAGCGTATGCCGTATCGCTCGGAAATCCGCTATAACTGAGTTGTGGGTGCAAGTAATCCCTTCCTCGCTCCAAAGACGGCGCTGATCACCGGCGCCTCCAGCGGCATCGGGCTGGAGTTGGCGCGGCTGTTCGCTGCCGATGGTTACCGGCTGGTGCTGGTCGCGCGCAATCGCGGCGCGCTACGCGCCTTGGGCGACGAGCTGCGAACCAGCCACAACATCGACGTGCGCATCTCGCCGAAGGACCTGGCGCATCCGGCGTCGCCGGTCGAACTCTATCAGGAGCTGCAGGAAGCCGGCATTGTGCTCGACGTGCTGGTGAACAACGCGGGGTTTGGCGGCAGCGGACCGTTCCTAAAGACCGACTGGAACGACGAAGCCGAGATGATGCAGGTGAATATGGTGGCGCTGACGCACCTGACCAAGTTGTTCCTGGCGCAGATACGCGCGCGCGAGGGCAAGGTGCTGAACGTGGGCAGCGTCGCGGGATTTCTCCCTGGGCCGTACATGGCGGTGTATTACGCCACCAAGGCCTATGTTCTGAGCTTCAGCGAGGCGCTGGCCGAGGAGTTGAGCGGCACCGGAACGACGGTGACGTGCCTGTGCCCGGGGCCGGTGGAGACGGGATTTCAGCAGCGTGCGGGCGTAGGTGACGGCCTGGTGAGGAGCCCGTTGTTAGTCGACGTGCGTAAGGTCGCGCGCGAGGGCTACGAAGCAATGAAGCAGGGCAAGCGGATCGTCATTCCGGGATGGAAGAATCGTTTGGCCGTGGATTCGTTGCGTCTGTCGCCGCGCAGCACGGTGACGAAGATGGTCAGCCGGATGCACGAGAAGAAGAAGTAGTCAGCATTCGGTAATCAGTATTTGCTCCCTACAACCCAAACAACTCCCGCAACCTTTTCGTTTGCGCGCGGCTGACCGGAATCTCCGTCTGGTTCTTGTCCTCCATGCGAATCTGGTAGGAGCTCTTGAACCAGGGCACGACTTCTTTTATGCGGTTGATGTTCACCAGGTAAGAGCGGTGAGCGCGCCAGAACATATTGGGATCGAGCGAGTCGAGCAACTCCTCCAGGGTGCGGCAGTTTGACTGGCCTTCCATGTTGGTGGCGACAACGGTGATAACGCCGTCCTCGATCGAAGCGTAGCAAATGTTCTTCTGGTCAACCAGGAAGAGCCGGCCCACGGATTTGAGCAGAATCTTGGCAGCAGGCGGACGCTGCTGCTGCTCCAGCAGCTTGACTATGGTTCCGATTTGCTCGTTCGGCGAGCCGGCTGTTTCCAGCTTCTGCCGCGCCTTGTCGACGGCCTGCGCCACGCGCTTGCGGTCGAACGGCTTCAGCAGGTAATCGACTGCGTTGACCTCGAACGCTTTGACGGCGTACTGATCGAATGCTGTGGCGAAGACGATTTGCGGCATCGGCAGCTTGCGGTCAAGCAGCTTCTTGATGACGCCAAAGCCGTCGAGGCCGGGCATCTGCACGTCCAGGAAGAGCAGGTCGGGCGAGAACTCCTTCACCAGGTTGACGCCCTCAACGCCGTTCTTGGCCTGGGCGACGATGTCGACCTCGAGTTCGCGGAGCAGGTAGGCAAGCTCGTCGCGGGCAAGCTGTTCGTCGTCGACGATGACGGCGGATAGGGGCATAAGGGTCAGTAATCAGAATAGCTCATTCCTGCGGGATACGGCGCGGGCCCCGAGGTTGCAACCAAAGTTCTGGCAGGTCGTCAAAACATCATGGCTTTCTCGATCCGGCAACAGCTCGCCGCGGTGTTTCTATGTGGGCTGCTGCTCTTTGAAGCGCATGGCCGCGCGCAGTCGCCGGAGAAATCCCATGCCAACATCGAGTTAATTGCGGAGCAAAGCACAGTGCCGCCGGGCAAGCCATTGTGGGTCGGCCTGCTGTTTCGGCTCGATGAAGGTTGGCACATCTATTGGCAAAATCCCGGGGATTCGGGCCAGCCGCCTACGGTCACGTGGCAGCTTCCTGCCGGATTCACCGCCGGTGCGATACGCTGGCCGCAGCCCGTACGTCTGGTGACCGGAACCGTCGTTGATTATGGGTATGAGGGAAAAACGCTGCTGATGGTTCCCATCGACGGCCCCTCGTCGGCGCGTGCCAGGCCGACGCCGACCGTCTCCGCTGATGTGAAATACATTGTGTGCCGCGAGATCTGCATACCCGGCAAGGCGCATTTGACGCTGGCAACTTCCGCAACCGGCGATTGGGCACGATGGCGCGCGCTGTTCGAGCAAGCCAGACAGCAGCTTCCCAGGCCTGCGCCGCCTGGCTGGAAGGTATCTGCGCAATCCGACAAGTCGCAATTCATTCTGACCGTGCGAGGCGCTCAGCAAGTGCGCAGCGCAACGTTTTTTCCGCTCGATGCGGGGCAGATCGACAATGCCGGCAGGCAGGATTTCGTGTCTAGCCCAACCGGATTTCGCCTGAGCATGAAGAAATCGGATCTGCTGGTCCAGCCGGTTGCAAAGTTACGCGGGCTGATCGTCCTGGGGCCGGGACGTGCGTTTGAAGTAGAGGCGCCGGTGATTTCCAGATAACGGAACCGACTGGCATAGGATTTCGAAATAAACTTGTCAATCAGCGGCGCGACGTCGCCAGGGAAGAGGAAGAAGAATGGTAAATCGATTCTTGCGATCCGTCATAGTGGTTGTGACCTTCTCGATCGCGGTGCCGCTCGCGTGGGCGGCGAAAGTTAACGAACCCGCGCCCGACTTCACGGCAACGGACAGCAATGGCAACGTTCACAAGCTCTCGGAATACCGCGGCAAGTTCGTGGTGTTGGAGTGGACCAACCGCGGGTGCCCCTATACGCAGAAGCACTACAACAGCGGAAACATGCAGCGGCTGCAGAGGGAGTGGACCTCGAAGGGTGTCATCTGGCTGACGGTCGTGTCGTCGGCGCCGGGCAAGCAGGGATACGTCACGGCGGCGGAAGAGAATGCTTACCTCAAGCAAGTGAACGCCGCACCCACGGCGGTGCTGCTCGACCCCACCGGCCAGCTCGGCCACCTTTACGATGCCAAGACTACGCCTCACATTTTCATCATCAACCCGCAAGGGACCCTGATCTACAACGGCGCGATCGATGACCGTCCCACCACCGATCTGACCGACGTGAACGGCGCGAAGAATTACGTCACGGCGGCGCTGGACGAGGCGACCTCCGGCAAGCCGGTCAGCATAGCGACCTCGCGACCGTACGGCTGCTCGGTCAAGTATCCCGACTAGATTCAACCGGGATGAAATGGCGAAACGTTCGACAGCGGCTTACTGTCTCGGCAGGGAGTCGGACAAGCTAATCAGGTTTTGCGGAAGCACGCGAATTGCGCCTCTACGCGGACTATCGATGTCGGCGATAAGAAAAAAGGCAATCGCGATAAGGACAGGCAGAACAATAAACAACAGGCCTCCCTTTCGACGTGCCCCATAACCGATGAGCACACTGCAGCAAATGGAAATAGACAGCATCAGTATCCATGCTCCGACGGGAATGCGGTTCCAGAAAGCGGCCTGTGTGTATCCCTGCCGGTTCAATACGTCGTTCATCCCCGCCACCGCGAGAGCCGTCACGGGAGTAGGCTGCGCTATGGGCCACCCGCGTCACGGTCGACCACATCTCGCCCTGGAGTCTTGCCGTCTCGGCGTCAATCTGTTGGAGCCGGCTCGAACCACGGTCGGTATAGAACAACAGACGCTGGTCGAGATACAGCCTTAGCAACTTGCGAACTCTGGCGCCGTCGTCGGAAGGCAGCAAATCGGCGCGGACATACTCGGTACCGATTGCGTTGGCCTCTTCCTCTTCGTAGTTCTTGCGCTGATCGTAGCGGCCGACAGCCATCGAAAAAGTAAATCCTATGATGAGGGCCAGGAGGGTTAGACCGGCGTTGATCACCAGCTCAATGTCGCCCCTTTCATCGTCTCGCAGGGGCCGCAGCCTCCTGCAAGCGAACGCACCGATCTGCATCGACAGCCACACGACCGCTACGAACAACACGAAATCGGCAATCGGACGAGCGAAGATCGGGTCCAAGTTTGGGTCCTCGGTGGGCGCGGGATGATCTGCTTGTTCGCCGCTATGTTAACGGAGTTGCCCCTCGCTGTCTTTACGAAAAACTTACGAACTATTTAGTCGCCGCTTACCGCTTGCGATGCTCCAATGGAGGTGCGCATCGGGGATGCCGGAGCGGAAGCTCGTTTGCCGAGTCCCACTCATTCGAAAATCGCGAATGAGTGGGGCACCCGGCGGTTTTCGAATGAGTAGGGTTTCACGAGGCCACGCATGAAGAACCTGAAGATCGCCATCCTGATGACGGTGGCTACAACGGTACTGCTCGGAATCATCTATCCGCTGGTGGTTACCGGCCTGGCACAGGCGCTGTTCCACGACAAGGCCAACGGGCAACTCATTATTCGCAACGGGCAGGTGGTCGGGATCGAAGATCATCGGCCAGGGGTTCAGCGGGCCGGGATATCTGCACTCGCGTCCGTCGGCCGCGGGCAACGGCTATGACGCCGCGAACTCCGGCGGCACGAACCTCGGGCCTACCAACCAGAAGCTTATTGACCGCGTGAAGGGTGACGCTTCAACCGTGCAGGCTGAGAATCCCAGCCAACCCGTGCCTGTTGACCTGGTAACGACGTCTGCTTCCGGTCTGGATCCGGATGTCACGCCGGCGGCAGCAGAGTTCCAGGTTGCGCGCATCGCCCACGCGCGAGGATTGAGCGAGCAGCAGGTGCGCGAGATCATCAGCCGGCACACCGAAGGACGGCAGTGGGGCTTCTTGGGCGAGCCGCGCGTGAATGTGCTCGCCGTCAATCTGGATCTCGACGACCTGAGCAAGCACTAGCCGCTATTCGCCGTTCGCCAGAAGACCTACTACTGAAATCTGGAGACAATTCCAGCAGAAGAATGGACGCGTGCGTCCGGTGCGAACAAGCGGGCAAGAGCTCACGCTTTGGCGAAGAGCGAAAGGCGAATAACGGAACCGGCGAACACGCCGCATGAAGCAGGCATCTAACGAACTTCGGTGCAAGCTTCATGAACTGGCTGGTCATTGCTGTGGTGGGTGCGGCTGCGGCGTGGTTTGAGTACAACTATCAGCGCAGCCGTCCTCGGAAGAAAAAGTCTCCCGCTGACGCAGCGGACCCCTCGAAGCTTCTGGTGCCGGAAACGGCTCACGTCGCCGAAGCGGGCGCGGCACCGTCCATTTCTCCGGGCGCAGAGAACGATAAGAAGCTCAATACCACGGCATAGCCTACAAAAGTGCGCTTTCGGCGCCCATAGATTTTCATCTTCCCTTCACAATCCGTGATTTCGGCGGTTGTCGCCAATCGCGTCTGCCCCTAGACTGAATGAGCCACGAGGAGCGAATTTGGCTGAGGCGATCATTCAGGCGCGTGCGGTCGAGAAGTACTATCCGCAGGCCGACGGCAATCGCATTGAGGTGATTGCGCCGACGGACCTCAACGTCTGCCCGGGAAAGATTGTCGGTCTGCTGGGCCCGTCGGGCTCCGGCAAGTCAACCTTGCTGCGCATGCTGACTGGCCTGTCGAAACCGTCGTCCGGTCATGTGCTGTGGCATGGCAAGCAGATGGACGGGCAGATTCCGAACGTTGCCATCGTCTTTCAGAGCTTCGCCCTGTTTCCCTGGCTCACGGTGCTGGAGAACGTGGAGGCGCCGCTGGTCGCACGCGGCGTGCACGCCATCGAGCGCCACAAGCGCGCGCTGAAGATGATTGACACCGTCGGCCTGGACGGCTTCGAGACGGCATATCCCAAAGAACTCTCCGGCGGGATGAAGCAGCGGGTCGGCTTCGCCCGCGCGCTGGTGGTCGAGCCGGAGGTGCTGTTCATGGACGAGCCGTTCTCCGCCCTCGACGTGCTCACCGCCGAAAACCTGCGTTCGGAGCTGCTCGAGCTGTGGCTCAACAAGAAGATGCCGACCCAGTCGATCTTCATCGTCACCCACAATATTGAAGAGGCGGTGCTGCTGGCCGATCGCGTGATTGTGCTGGGTCGCAATCCGGCGCGCATTCGCTCCGATTTCGAGATCGACATCCCGCAGTTTCGCGACCGCAAGTCGCCGCGCATTCTTGGCGTACGTCGACTATATCTACAAGACGCTCACCAAGCCGGACGAGCACGCCACCGCGCCGGTGATGGCGGCGCAGGTCTCGGGCAATGGACAGCAGCGCGAGCGCACGAAGTTTCAAATGCTGCCGCACGCGCGTCCCGGGGGCATTGCAGGTTTCATGGAGCTGCTGGCCGATCGCGGCGGTCGCGACGATCTCTACAAGCTGGCCGATGAGCTGGCGATGGACGTCGACGATCTGCTGCCCATCGTTGATGCCTCGGCGATGCTGGGGTTCGCCGTGGTGCGCGAGGGCGATGTCGAGATCACGCCCGAGGGGCGCAGGTTCGGCGAGGCTGACATCCAGAGCCAGAAGCAGCTCTTCCGCGAGGCGGCACTGAAGAACGTCGCCATCCTACGGCTGATTGAGAACACGCTGCACGCCAAGCGCGACCATACCATCGGCGAGGAGTTCTTCCGCGACATCCTTGACGAGCACTTCAGCCCGGACGAGGTCGAGCGCCAGTTCGGAACCGCGCTGAACTGGGGGCGCTACGCCGAAATCTTCGACTACGACTCGGAAAAGGGGCGGCTCTTTCATCGCGAAGACGCTGACGTGGTGCCGGTGGCGGAAGGGGTCTGATGGCGCGCTCGGAACCGTCCTGGCAGCCGGTTCGCATCCTGGGCAAGGGGCCCTGGTCGCTGCTGCCGGCGCAGACCTGGTCGGTGCTGACCGACTTCTTTATCTTCGCCGCCGGGCTTTCGCTGTTCTACGCGATCGTCGTCCTGGCACGACAGTGGTTCGGGCCGTTCAATCCCCACGTCGAGATTTCGCGCTCGCCGTGGCACCTGCCCATCTATGCCGCATACTCGTTGCTGCGCATCACCATCGCTTACATCCTCTCGCTGGCGTTCACGCTGGTGTATGGTTACGTCGCCGCCTACAACCCGCGCGCCGAGCGCATCATGATTCCGCTGCTCGACATTCTGCAGTCGATCCCGGTGCTCAGCTTTTTGCCGGGGGTGATGCTGGCGATGGTCGCGCTGTTCCCGCGTCACCAGATCGGCGTGGAGATGGGCGCCATCCTCCTCATCTTCACCGGGCAAGTGTGGAACATGGCGTTCAGCTTCTACGCCTCGCTGAAGAGCATTCCGCGCGACATGCGCGAGGCGGCGAAGATTTACCGCTTCAATTGGTATCAGCGCTTCACCCGAGTGGAGCTGCCGTATGCGGCTATCGGGCTGGTATGGAACTCAATGATGTCGGTCGCAGGCGGATGGTTCTTCCTGATGGCGTGCGAAATGTTCGTGCTGGGCGCGAACGACTTCCGCCTGCCGGGGCTGGGCTCGTATCTGCAAACCGCCGCCAGCGCGGGCGATACCACCTCCATCGTGTGGGGAATTGCGACTATGGTTGCCGTGATCGTGCTGCTTGACCAGATCATCTGGCGCCCGGTGATCGCCTGGGCCGAGAAATTCAAGATGGAGCAGGTGGAGAGCAGTGACGTGCCGCAGTCGTGGTTTCTCGAGCTGGCGGGACGGTCGCGGCTGCTGATGCGGCTACGCAAGCAGGTTTTTCGGCCCTTGCGCGAGCGTGCCGCGATGTATTTCGCGCAAAAGCCCCACGATTCCGATGAGGAGACCACTCCGGCGGCGTGGAAGGTGTGGTTCGGGCGGATGATCGCCTCGCTGGTGGTGCTGGCCGTGGGTTACGCCGTGGTGCGCGCCATCGGCATGATGATGCAGATCAACGCCGGCGAGTACCGGCAGATCATGGAAGGTGCGGCGGCGACCTTCGGTCGCGTGGTGGCCGCGTTGCTCGTCGGGACGTTGTGGACTGTGCCCGTCGGCGTCGCCGTGGGCTTCAATCCGAAGCTGGCGCGCATCGCGCAGCCGCTGGCGCAGATCGCGGCGTCCGTTCCGGCGACGGCGCTGTTTCCGATCGTGCTCTTGGTGCTGATTCAGATCGGCGGAGGGCTCGGTGTGGGTTCGATTTTGCTGCTGCTGCTGGGTACGCAGTGGTACATCCTGTTCAACGTGATCGCGGGCGCGATGGCGATCCCTACGGATTTGAAGGAAGCGTCGTCGCTGTTCAAGTTCAGCAGCGGGCTGAAGTGGCGGACGTTGATCCTGCCGGGGATTTTTCCATACCTCGTGACAGGACTGGTGACCGCCTCCGGCGGCGCGTGGAACGCCAGCATCGTGGCCGAGTATTTTCGGCTGAAGGACCACACCTACACGACGGTCGGCCTGGGCGCGACCATCTCGCGCGCTACGGATTCGGGCAACTTCGCGCTGCTGCTGGGAGCGACCATTGCGATGGCGGTGGTGGTGGTGACCGTGAATCGGCTGGTGTGGCGCAGGATGTATCGGCTGGCCGCGGCGCGATACACGCTGGAAGTATGAGCGCGGATCTCATGAGATGTCTTCCAGCTCGAAAACCGGATAATTGCCTGCCATGACGGCGAATTCCCGAGCTCCGAGCGTGCCGCAAACACGATTTGTTTTGCCTTCGCAGGCGGACTCTGCTATTGTCCGCCGCAAACGCACCTCGCGGCGAGGACATCGAAACCGCCGTTCTTCGAACCAGGGGGTTGCAATGGCGTTCTGTGTGCATTGTGGTACTCAGATAGCGGACAGCGTGACGTTCTGTCCTACTTGCGGCAAGGCGGCAGCGCAGCCAAATGCCGGGACGGCAGCAGCAGCGCCTCAGCCGGCCCCGGCTGTGGACTACAGCACTGCTGCTACGACTTCCACGCCAGCTGGCGGACAACATCGCCGGCATGCTGGCGTACTTCACCATCATCCCCGCCATCCTTTTCCTGTTGATCGAGCCATACAATCGCAACCGCTTCGTCCGGTTCCACTCGTTCCAGTGCATTTTTGCGGTCGTAGCGCTCATCGTCATCGATGTCCTGCTGAAGATCGTGTCTTCCATCCTCTACTTGATACCGATGATCGGCTGGTTTGTGACTGCTCTGATGTGGCCTTTGTGGGGACTGGCACAACTGGCGCTCTGGTTGCTGTTGGTGATCAAAGCCTATCAGCACGAGGTGTTCAAGCTGCCGGTCATAGGCGACATGGCTGAGAAGCAAGCGGGCGCCTAATCAGGGCTGAACGATTCGCATGATCCCTAGCGCGACAGCGACAGTGCTCCAGCATCTGCTCTTCGTCTTTCTGGTTGCTGTCGCCCCTGCTTGGGACTACCGCTACACCAGTCGGTTGAAGCGCAATCCGACGCCGGAGCGCAAGATCGGCGTGTATAAGACACTATGCGCGTGGTTATGGATCTCCGCTGTGGCAGCGGTGCTGGCAGTAGGATGGCGGCCGCTGTTTGAGGCGCCGGGCGAAGTGTGGTGGCTGCAAATCGCGTGGGTGCGCTACCTGGTCGAAGCGCTGCTGGCGCTATTTGTCGCGGTCGGTCTTTTGCCCTTCGTGATCGTGCTGTGGAAGAAGTTGACGCACCGGCCGCGCAAGTATGGGTCGGCCGAGGCGCTGAAATCGATGGCCTGGTTTCTGCCCGGGACTTGGGCCGAGCGTCGCTGGTTCGCTATCGTCAGCGTGACGGCCGGCATCTGCGAGGAATTCCTCTTTCGCGGATTCCTGCTGCGCTACCTGCACGTCTTTCCCTGGGGCCTGAACCTCACGCTGGCGCTAGTGATTGCGGCGGTGATTTTTGGCTTGCAGCATTTATACCAAGGCGTGGCTGGAACGGCGTCGACCGCGGTCATGGGGTTCATCGCCAGCCTGCTTTTTCTTCTCACCGGTAATCTGCTCGTGCCGATTATTCTCCACGCCGCATTAGACCTGCGTATGCTGGTACTCCTGCGTCCGCCAAACGCGGTGGAGGCAGTACCCGCCTGACTCGGTGCGGCGATCCTGGAATATTGATTCAACTGGACGGCTTCCCGCAATTTGGGCAAAACCTGGCTGCCGGATCTATGTGCGTCCCACAGTTTGAACAGAAGTGTCCTGCCTGCGGAGGAGGAGGGTACGTGCCCGGCGGAGGCTGAACCGGCGGATAGCTATAAGGCTGCTGCGCCAGCAGCGGCTTGCGAACGATCAAGTAAATGGGCAAGAAGATAATGCAAAGCAGAAAAACGCCGATGCCCCACGCGATCCCGTTCATACCACGCTTGTCGGCATCCGTGCCCACCCAGACGGCAAGGAGCGCAACAATGATGAAGCCCAGCCCGAAACCGGGGAAGAATCCGTGAAGCAATATTGGAAGGATCACACGCGCCTCCTAAGAAGCAAGATTATTGAAAATGAACAGCAAACGTCATGACAATGATCAAACCCTGGATAAACCTGTCGCGGCTGACGAGTAACGCCGACCGTCCGCGCCTTGCCGCCATTACCAACCAGGCCGGGTATGCCAGGTAAAGCGCCGCCGCCAGCAATGGCGAGCCCGGGTTGTGCCGCGGAAACGACCCATGTGCCATGAGGATGAAGTCGCGTGTCATCCCGCAGAAGGGGCAGCGAATTCCCGTGATCCTGTGCAGCACGCATTGGTATTGCAACCCAAGCAGCGCATTCGGAAAGCATGCCACGAGCAGTCCGCCAAACAAAAGGCAGCTGACGACCAGCGCATGCTGCTTCGGGCCGATGTAATTGTCCGTGGTCATCGCCTAGCGCGGAATCTATCGTTCTGGCGGACGCACGTCAACGGTTTTCTTCCCACCCGGGTTTTCGCGAGGGCAGGTTCGTAACACCTCGGCATCTTCGCCGCGCCGGGCGATACATTTCGATTCACTTTTCGCTTTTCTGGCGCGTTGCGCCCGTCACTTCCTCTATACTAAACAGCTTTGCCGCTGTGGAAGGGGTTTGTGAGGATCAAGGTCTTCTATCACGACAAGTGCTTTGATGGCGCGTGTTCGGCGGCGCTGTTCACGCGGTTCTACCGGGAGCGCATCCGCGAGCATGCCGAGTTCGAGTACCACGGCCTGGTACATCGCGCGGGTGCGCTATTCAACGAGGCCGAGTTCACCGGCGACGAAAACGCTATTGTCGATTTCAAGTATTCGTCATCGCCGCGCATCACCTGGTGGTTCGACCATCATCAGAGCGCGTTCCTCACTCCCGCGGACGCCTCGCACTTCGAGCAGGAGCAGAGCAACACCAAGTTTTACGATCCCGACTTCCGTTCCTGTACCAAATTCATCGCGGTGGTCACGGAGCAGCGCTTCGGGTTCGATCCCTCACCCGCGGCGGAGATGATCGAATGGGCCGAGATCATTGACGGCGCTCTATACGATGACGCGAAATCGGCGGTCGAGGTAACGTCCCCGGCGACCCAGCTCACCATGCTGATCGAAAGTAATCAGGACCCGCAGTTTATTCCCGGCCTCATCCTCCGCCTGGCCTACGAACCGCTGCGGCAGATCGTCGAGGATTCGCCCATCGCCGAGCGGCTGCCGGCGTTGATGGAGCGGCATCGCCGCTCCATCGAAATCCTGCGCCAGCGGGCCGTGTGCAAAGACGGAACCATCTTCTTCGACGTCACCGACCACGAGCTCGAGGGCTACAACAAATTCATCCCCTACTATCTGCATCCGAACTGCACCTACAGTGTGGGACTGAGCAAGAGCAGCTTTCGCACCAAAGTTTCCGTCGGCTCGAATCCGTGGACGGCGGCTACGCAGATGGAGAACCTGGCGAAAATTTGCGAGCGCTACGGCGGCGGCGGACATGCGCGGGTGGGCGCGATTTCGTTCCCACCGGACCGCTTCGACGAAGCGCGCCGGGCAGCCGATGAGATCGTGACGGAGTTGCGGGCGAGCTACCGAGCGCAGGAGAAGTAAGTGTTTTACTGTTTGGCCGCGATGACTTGTACGCCGCGAGCGGTCATGAACTGCTCCGCCTGTTGCACCAGATGCCAATCGGATTGAACCTCGGTGAACAGCTCGCGGTGTTTGGAATTGGTGGATAGCAGGTAGTCCATGCGCGCCAGCACTAACTGCACCCCCAGGCGATGATCGGAATTCGGGCCCACGACATTATTGGCGCTCAAGCCGACGCGCCGCAATTGACCCTCGTTCTCAACTTCCATCCAAGCCTGTTGATTGCCATCGATGTAGACCCTGCCGCGGGCCTGCAGGTCGCGGAAAACGTCCTTGAGTTCGCGGCGGTTAAAGACAATCCCGTCCGCGATCGCAGTTTGCAGGACCTCGTCGAAGCGCTGCCGCATCTTGATCCAATCCTGTTCGTCGCCGACCTGGGTGTCGCGCTCCTGGTGCAGCTGTCTCCCAAGCTGCCGTCGCCTCGTCTTGTCTCCCGCTTGTTTCGCTTCATACAACTCGTCGTTCAACAAAGCCACTTCTTCGGATGGATGCTTGCGCAGCTCATGGTCAGGATTGAATTGCCCGGTCAGGTAATACGAAGTGGCCGCCACCGGCAGGCCATAATAACCAAGCGCCAGAAACGGCACCAGCCACTTCTTGGCGCGAAAGGCTTCTTCCGTACCTTCCCGAGAGTCCGAGCTGCGTTTGTAAGTGCCGGGCAACTGCTCGACGCGGATGACGCGCAGTTCCAGCTCAGGATGCCGCTCGGCGTAATGCGTGAAGCTGCGCGCGATGGCCTTGGGCGTGGTGGCGCCGAGATCATTCAAGAAATTGCGATGGGTAGAATGCGGAAAATACGTGTTGACGACCAGCCGGGCAAAGTCGGCGCAGTTGTTCCAGTAGCCGCTGTAGTGGTTGACATTGGCGCGCGCGTTGAACTCGCGGATAAACTGCTCGTCCTGCTCCTCGGTCGTGGTGACTTCGAAGATGTAGATCTCACGCACGAACGCCGCCGCGACGGAATCACGCCAGTTGGCATTCGCATCGCTGATGCAGCGCTGTTGAGCGCACACGGGTTGCAAGTATTTCAGTAGATATTGCTGCTGCAATACTTCGCGTAGCTCGGGCGAACCGAACAGCGGGCGCTCCTGGGGATCGTCCATCCCGTACAAATAAACGCTCAACGGCACAGCATTCCACTGGTAGGGCTCATCCTCCTCGAAGTTCTGGTAATTCTGGATGACGGAGCCCAATTCGCCGGGCTCGCACAACCTAAGCTGAATGGGCGTGACAGTGCAGACGCGCGAGAGATACACGCCGGCGTGGCCCGCGCCGGTGAGTGCGTTTCCGAGCTCAAGGTGTACGTTGGGCTTAGCGTCGAGCAGCAGGCCAACGTCGGCGCGCACTGGGACCCAGCCCGCGAGAAGAAACAAGGCAAAGATTATCTTGTGCGAAAGCCGCATGTGCGTTATCAGCCCGCCGTTAGCGCACCTGCGGACTTATCGTTGGATGCCTGACACGGCAGCGTTTGCCGCATCGCAACTGTAGTAGCACCCTCTTACAAGAGTACCTGAAAGCTGCCGCTCAGTCTGCAGCCATTTAGCCCGGAAGTTAGATTTCGGATTCCCGGGCAGCGCGTCCAGCCTGTGTCATGAAATTTGAACGAAGCGTTTACAAGTTGTTGACAACTCCGGTGGGGGCGCCGGACTAACCTGTCTGCATTGCATGACATCGGCGGGTGAGAAGGTCGACGCGGACCAGCGACTCCTAGGCAGGGCTCATCCGCCGAATAGTTGTCAGTAAGCCAGCAGGATTCTCAGGTCGCGAACGTTGTTGCCCGTCGCACCAGTCATTACAGCATCTCCCAAAGCATCGAAGAGCGGAAAGGCATCGAACTGCGTGAGAGCAGCGGCCAGATCGAGGCCACGCTGCTGCGCGCGCTCCGCGGTCGAGCCATCCGCGACCGCGCCCGCTGCAGAGCTATTGCCGTCGATCCCGTCAGTGCCGGCACTCAACACCGTGATCCGCTCGCCGGCAATCTTCTCCGCGCAATAAAGCGCGAACTGTTGATTCCGCCCTCCTACACCGGAAGGTGAACCGACTTTCACCGTTACCTCTCCGCCGGAGATCAGGCAGGCGCGCGAGACGCCCTGCCGTAATTCGCGCAAGCGCGTCAGCAGATGGTCGGCGGCATGGCGATAGTCGGAGTCGTCGCAACTATTGTCGACCTCGACCGCGAAGCCGCTCAACACGGCGCTCTCCACCGCGGCATGGACTGCGCTGGCATTCGACAGCACGGTCACATAATGCGAGTGCGCAAACGCCGGGTCACCTGCCTTAGGCGTTTCCTGGAGCTTGCGCCTCTCAAATAAAGTACGCACCGGAGCGGGAAAACGCGGCAGCATCTTGTAGCGCTCGGCGATGCGGTAACAATCTTCGATGCTGGTGCTGTCGGGCATGGTAGGTCCGGAGGCCAGCGCGTCGGGGCTATGGTCGGGAACGTCGGAAACCAGCACGGAAAGTTGATACGCGGGTGCCGCGGCGAGCGCCAGCCGTCCACCCTTGAGCGCCGACAGATGCTTGCGAATCGCGTTGATTTCGGCAATGGGCGCGCCGGAATGTACCAGCGCTTTGTAAGTCTGCACTACATCCGCTAGCGAGATCGCGCTGCTGATCGGCTTCTCTGCGATGGCCGATGCGCCGCCGCTGATTAGAAAGATGACCAGCGTCTCGGGAGTAAGCGCGGAGACCATCCGCAGGATTGCTTCGCCGGCGCGAAGCGAGTCTTCGTTGGGCAGGGGATGACCGCCGGCAAAATAACGGAAACCGAAAAGCTGTGCCGGCGGCGCCTGCGAAGTTGCAATCACGCCGCTCAGTCCCGTGCCGACGATGCTTGCCAGGGCTTCCGCCATGCTATGTCCGGCCTTGCCTATCGAGACGACCAGCGCGCGCGCGAATGCGGCAAGGTCGTAGAGTTCGTCGCCGACCTTCATATAACGGTGGTCGTGGTGCAGCTTGCGGCTGAAGGCGCGCGGGATGCTGCACTCCCCCAAGGCATGATCGAACATGCCCCGTACGCGGTCCCGCATCTCGCGAAACAGAGCGTCGGAGTTCTTGTCCATCGGGGACGGGGCGAGGTCAGCCATGCGGGGATTATATGCGCGCACCACAACGCGTGGCCCTGACGCGGTGAAGCAGACCGTATCCCTCCGTACAGGCAGTTCTCGCACCTTACTTCACCGGCGCGAGGACCTCATCCAGGCGATCGGGCGTTGACGCCACCCGCTCCAGGTGCGGATAGCGCATGCCGCCGTGGTAGTCGAGCGAGATGGTGAGGAAGTCGTCGCCACGCTTCAGCAGCAGTTTGATAGGCTGCTGGTTCTTTTCCGCGGCGAGTATCGTCTCGCTCAGCAGCGCAGGCGTGTACTTCTGGTCGTTGACGGCTTCCAGTTGCATCTGCGGCGCGATGCCGGCCTTGAATGCCGGACCATCCCAGACGACGTTCTCGATCTTGCCGTCCGGGCCTACGTTGAAGCCCAGTGAAGTGGCAAAGCTGTTTCCGCGCTGCGGGTCGGGGTGCTTCAGCCAGTCGGGCTGGGTATCGTTATAGACCATCCGATAGCCGCCCTGAGTGAACCCGTTCTCCGGGACTTTGGGCGCAACCTCGAAGATGCGGGCGTGAAAGAACCCATCCCAGTCGTAGGGCTGGACCGCGTTTAGCGCCTTCACGAGATCGTCGAAGGTATAGGTCACGGTGACGAAGCTGCCGTTGTCGATGCCATAAAACGCCCTGGCGAAGTCGTCCAGAGATTTGCGTCCGTTGCTGAGCTCGCGGATCTTGGTGTCGGCATCAAGCCAGATGAGGTCCGACTCAGGATAGTAGTCATAGGAACGTTGCCAGCTCGACCACTCCTCCGGCGTCATGAAATGCGCGCCGACAATTGGCTGGTTGGTGGTGTCCTCCAGCGAGCGCCAAGTGCGGCCCGGGCTGTGTTCGAAGGTGGCGGCGTACGCCGCCCACACATCGCGCGCCTGCTCGGGGGTGCGCATGCCGGCGCGCGCGGTCAGCACGTTGCCGTAATAATCGGTGAGGCCCTCATAGACCCAGAGCAGGCTGTTCTGCATGGGCACGTTGAAGTTGGGCGTCCACAGGTCGGCCGGACGGCGGAATTTGCCGTTCCAGGAGTGCGTGTACTCATGCGGCAGAAGCGCGCGGCCGCCGACTCCCGCCGCCCAGTCGGAGAAGTAATTGGCGCGGCTGCCGTCCTCGCTCGATTGATGATGCTCCAGGCCTTCGCCGCCCACAACGTCGCTCACCGAGAAAAGGAAATCGTAGTGATTGTAGTGATGTGAGTTGAACAGCTTCTGCGCCTGGACGACGAGGTTCTTGTGGTATTGCAGTTCGTCCGGCTTGATCTCCAGGTCAGACGGCTTGTCGGCAAAAACATCGAGGAAGACCTGGTTATCCGGGCCGCTGGACAGGTCAACGCGCTTGAAGTTCGCACCGATGTATACCGGCGAATCGACCAGAGTGTTGAAGGTAGTCTCTTTGAACTTCACCAGATTGCCGTCCTGCGAATTCGTCTCCAGCGCAGTGGCGTACTTCCAGCCCTCCGGCATGCGCAGCGAGGGTTCAAACTTGATGTCGCGCGAAAAGTAGCCTGCGGGATAAAGCGCTACGCGGCACCAGGTCATGTCGGCGAACTTGGAGGAGACGCGGCCGCGCTTAGGATCCATGGGCCCGAGGTATTGGAAGTTCACATCCAGCGCGGTCACGCCTTGCGGCACGTCGATGTGGAAGGCATACATGTTGACCTTGTCGCGCAGCCAGGGAATGCGCTGGCCATTCGCGGTGACCACCAGCCCGGCAAAGTTCCCGATCGCGTTGGAGGGCGAGTGCGTGCCGGGGATCCACTGCGGGTAGAGCAGCGTGATCTTGCTGCCTTCGACCGGGACCGTCTCATGCACATCAAAGATGCGGTCGTTGACATTCGTGGCGTCGACCATCAGGGAGATGGTGCCGGGATAAGGCGTGTCCGCCGGCGCGACAATAGGTGGCGGCAGCGGCACCGGCTGCGGACCAGGCGTATTCTGCGCCGATACCCTCAAGCTGGTGAGCAACAACAGCGCTGCGAACGCCGCAACGGTCTTATAAGGAACGAACGGACTTGCCACAAAATCCTCCCAACAAATAACGCAATACTTTACACCAGTACGGGGTGGGGCTGCCGGGAGTTCCGAGTGGCATCCGATGTGAGCGACGGGGCGGCTTGCTCTAAACCCGAAACTTGAAACTTGTCCCATGCCTCAATCTGCGCCTCGTCTTTCTTATATAATCCAGCTACGCGCAACGTGAGAGGATGATGTCGGGAGTCACGGCAGCCAGGGTCCAGCAGGAAGCTTTAGAGGCTGATTGCCCCGTCCTGCGCTGGGAACTGGAGCCGTGGTATGGCGTGTTTTTCCGCAACCTCGGCGACGTTCTCCTGCGCCGCGAGCCTCCTCCGGTTGAAACCACCGCCAAGCCCGTTCCCCTGCGGCGGAACTACTTCATCCAGACCGGCATCGATCCGACGCGCTTTGCCGAATCCTACTGCTACCACATCGCATTCGTCACCGTCGTATACCTGGTCTGCACGCTGCCATTTTTCAATCGTGCGCCGCAACTGCACTCGCCGCTCGAGAACGCGGATCTCACATACGTTCCGGTGAGCGATTATCTGCCCGCGATCAACACCGCGGCCAAGGCGGCCATGAAGCCGCGTCACGGCGCGCCCAAGCTGGCGAAGCAGGAGATCCTGTCGGTGCCGGCGAATCCCGATAACAACCACCAGACCATCGTCACGCCGCCGAAGATCAAGCTGGACCACGATGTGGCGTTGCCGAATATTGTCGCGTGGACGCCGGTTCCGGCGGCGCAGCCGATCGCGGCCTCGGCGCGCTCGGTTTCGCAGTTGAAGGTGCCGCAGCTTCAACCCGACATAGTCGCGCCGACGGCCGACGTTGCGCACCTCAACGTAAAGGCGCCGCAATTGGAGCCGGAGGTGGTGCCGCCGACGGCGGATCTGGCGCAGCTCAAGACCAAGCTTCAGGCGCCGGCGTTGCAACCGTCGGTAGTGGAACCGCCGCTCGCGCCCGACCAATTGAAACTGAAGAGCGGCGACATCAACATGGCGCAACTGGAGCCGCAGGTGGCTGCGCCGAAATTGCCGGTTCCGGCGCAGCGCGCCAGCGGCGTGGGCGAAAGCGGCGCGAAGACCGCTGCCGCGAGCGCCGCCCGGAATGTTCCACCCTCGCCCAACGTGCAGAACCTCGGCACGGGACAAGGCCAGGGACAGCTCATCGCATTGGGGTTGAATCCCGCTGACGTGCGCGGGCCGATCAGCGCGCCCGCAGGGAATCGCAGCGGAGAGTTTCATGCCTCGCCCAGCGGCAAGGCTGACGCGCCCGGCACGCCGAACGTCATCGGCACAGGTTCCGCCGACCAGGGTGGAGGGCACGGCGCCGGCAACGGCGTGCCGGCGGGCATAATGGTTGGCGCTCCGCCTCCGGGCGCGACAACCTCAGCCATCGCCGGAACACCGAACGGTGCTGCCGGCGCAGGCAAGGGTTCAGCAGCCCCTTCCAGTTCTGACCTCGATGCGCGCAAGCGCATCATCGCCGAAGCCATGAAGCCGTCTCTGCCCAGCGTGCGTGAGCGTCCTGCGCCCACGCCACCCCCGTCCGTCACTGATGACCCGGACCTCAGCATCGAGCAGCGCGTCTTCGGCAGCAAGCGCTATTACTCGCTGATCATGAACATGCCCAACTTGGCGTCGGCGACCGGCAGTTGGATTATTCGTTTCGCCGAGTTGAAGCAGAGCGACGACAAGGGCCCGCTGACTGCGCCCGTTGCCATGACCAAGGTCGATCCGGCCTACCCGCCGGATGTGCTGCGCGATCACATCGAAGGGACCGTGACCCTGTACGCCGTGATTGGCACCGATGGGAGCGTTGGCGGAATTCGTGTGCTGGATAGTCTCGATGATCGGCTGGATGCGAATGCGGTGCGCGCGCTGTCTGGTTGGCACTTCCGTCCCGGAACGAAAAATGGCGAGCCGGTGCCGATCGAGGCCGTGGTGCAGATTCCCTTCCGTATGAGAGCGCTGCGGTGAAGCAGCCTTAGCTCTCAACTCTCGGCCATTCCGCGGTGACCGGGGTAATGGCCAAAGCTGCTACAGCCCCACTTCAATCCGGGTTCGGGGATCGAGATAATCCCGCAGGCCGTCGCCGATGAAGTTAAACGACAGCACCGCCAGCATGACCGCCGCAGCCGGAAACAGTACCAGGTGCGGCGAATCGAACAGATGCGAACGGGCATCGTTCAGCATCGTTCCCCAGCTTGCGGTTGGTGGCGGCACGCCTAAGCCAAGAAAGCTCATCGTCGCTTCGGCCAGGATCGCACCAGCCATGCCAATCGCCGCCTGAACGATCACCGGTTGAATGATGTTGGGCAGAATGTGGCGCGCGATAATGCGCAGATCGCTCGCGCCCAGCGCCCGCGCTGCCTCCACAAACTCGCGCTCGCGAACCGCCAGCACCTGCGCACGCACCAGGCGCGCGTAGCCCACCCATCCTCCAATCGAGAGAGCGAAGATCAGGTTAAAGATTCCCGGGCCGAGAAAGGCCACGAAAGCGATGGCCAGCAGAATTCCGGGGAAAGACATAAACGCGTTCATCACCACGACATTGAGTACGCGATCGGTCACGCCGCCGTAGTAGCCGGCGATGGAGCCGAAGATCACTCCCAAGGTAAGCGCCGCCGCCACTACGCAGCCGCCCACCAGCATCGAGATGCGCGCGCCGTAGATGATGCGCGACAGGATGTCGCGGCCCAACTCGTCAGTCCCGAACCAATGCGCCGGCGACGGCGCCATCAGCCGCGCAGGCAGATCGATGCGCGCGGGGTCTTGCGGCGCGATCCAGGGTGCGAAGATCGCACACACCACAAAGATCGTCACCAGCACAATACCGGCCGTCGCCAGCACGTTGTAGCCGGCGGCGCGGCGCAGGGACGCGAGCTGTGCGGCGGCTGCCACTGCAACTCATATTAGCAAGCTGGAAAATTCTGCCAAAGGCGCACTACAATCAAAGGTTTGGGATTGGCCCATGCTGCCCTTCAAGCTGGTCTATAGCGAAAAGTATTATCTGCCCATCGGCGAGCACGTCTTCCGCGCCGACAAGTATCGCCTCATTCGCGAGCGCCTGCTGCATGAAGCCATCGCCGCTGCGGAAGACTTCATCGCTCCGCAGCCAGCCTCGGATTCCGAGGTCATGCTGGTGCACTCGCCGCATTACGTGCACAAGCTGATGGAGGGTGCTCTTAGCGCGCGCGAAGAGCTGGAGATGGAGATCCCCTATTCGCCGCAGATTGTCGATGCATTCATGCTGCATACCGGCGGCTCCATCCTCGCTGCCGAACGCGCGCTGGAGGACGGGGTATGCGTCAACGTCGGCGGTGGATTCCATCATGCCTTTCCGGAGCATGGTGAGGGCTTTTGCATGATTAACGACTTTGCCGTCGCCATTCGCGCGCTGCAAAGCCGAGGGCGCATCCGGCGCGCCATGACCATCGATTGCGATGTGCATCAGGGGAACGGTACGGCTTTCATCTTCGGCACGCGGCAAGGCCTGGGAACACCGCCGCCGCGGTTTCGTTCGAAATCAGGCGCCTGCATGAGCGAAGGACCAGCCAAGGATGTATTCACCATCTCGCTGCATCAGGAGCATAACTATCCCTACAGCAAGCCGGCCTCATCCATTGATGTCGACCTGCCCGACGGCTGTGACGATGACGAGTACCTGAACTGGTTGGAGAACGCCGTCAGCACAGGCCTGCGGCATTTCGATACGGACTTGATTTGCTATGTGGCCGGTGCCGATCCTTTCTGCGAAGACCAGCTCGGGGGATTGAACCTGACGATGGAAGGCTTGAAGCAGCGCGATGAGCTGGTGTTTCGTGCGGCGCGCGCGAAAGAGATCCCCGTCATGGTGACCTACGCCGGAGGTTACGCGAATAACGTTGAAGACACGGTGGCGATTCACTGCAACACCGTGGCCGCTGCTGCCGAGGTATACAAGGCGGCGGAGACGCAGCCGGCAAATGTGACGGAACGAAGATCAATATAACCAAGGAGCCGACGTGACCCCGCAACAGGAGCTCGCCAAAGAGCTAACCACTCTTTCCGAATCCGCCCCCACGGTCGAGGACCTGATGAGCATCATCGTCGGGCGGCTGCAGGAGAGACTTCGCCATTACGACTGGGTTGGCTTCTACATGATCGAGAAGGGTGGCATCGGCGAGGAACCAGTGCTCGTGCTTGGGCCTTATGTCGGCGCGGTGACGCAGCACAAGCGCATTCCGCTCAACCGAGGAATTTGCGGGGCAGCCGCCTCCACAGGCCGCACTGTGATTGTGGATGACGTCGGCCAGGATCCGCGCTACCTGGCCTGCTCCATCGAAACCAAGTCGGAGATTGTGGTGCCGATCGCCGTCAAAGGCGAGGTGGTGGGCGAACTCGATATCGACAGCCACACCCCGGCGGCATTCAAGCCTGATGACCGTCAGCTGGTAGAGCACTGCGCGCGGCTGGTCGGGCATTACCTCGAGAAGACGACCTAGCCGGCGCGTTGGCAAAATGTATGACGAAGCAAGTTGTGGCGGGGCTGATCCTGCGCGGCGACGAGGTGCTCTGCTGCCAGCGCAGCGAGTACCAGGCGCTGCCGCTGAAATGGGAGTTTCCCGGCGGCAAAATCGAACCGGAAGAAGAGGCGCGAGCGGCGTTGCGCCGCGAGCTGCAGGAAGAGCTTGGAGTAGACGCAGAGATTGGCGCCTTGGTCTCGCGATTGACACATCAATATCAGAATGGCAACGCGGTTGAGCTTCAGTTCTTTGTGGTGGAGCGCTATGAAGGCGAGCTGCAAAACCGAATCTTCCGCGAGATTCGCTGGGTACCACGGCGCGATCTGCCCACACTCGACTTTCTCGATGCCGACAAGAAACTGGTGCAGCAGATTGCGGAAGGGAAACTGCTCTAGCTGCCTCCGCCTCCCGTCGCAAACCACGCAATCGTCAGGCCGATCATGATCACCGTTGTGGCCCAGGCGATCACGTTGAACCATCGGCCGTTCACGTGCTCGCCCATCAACTCGCTCTTGTTCACCAGCAGGAGCATGAAGATGAGGACAAACGGCAGCACAATTCCGTTCACCACCTGCGACAGAATTGCGATTTTGATTAGGGGCACATGAGGCAGCAGGATCACTCCTCCGCCGGCAATCAGCAGCAGCGTGTAGAGCCAATAGAAGACCTTGGCGTCTCCGAACTTGTGTCCCACGCCCGACTCGAAGCCCAGGCCCTCGCAAACCGTGTAAGCGGTCGAGATCGGCAGGATCGACGCCGCGAACAGCGACGCATTGAACAGTCCGGCGGCGAAAAGGATGTACGCATACTCGCCCGCCAGCGGACGCAACGCCTGGGCCGCGTCGGCCGCATCGCGAATCTGGTGCAGACCGTGGACATACAGCGTTGCTGCGCAGGCCACGATGATGAACCACGCCACAATGTCAGTAAACAAGCAGCCGATAATCACGTCCCAGCGCGACGCCCTGTACTCACGCGGCGTAATGCCCTTCTCGACAATGGAAGACTGCAGGTAAAACTGCATCCAGGGAGCGATAGTCGTGCCGATCACTGCGATAACCATGTATAGGTACGCAGGCACGTGAAACGGGCCGGCATGGGGCGGCTTGAAAGTCGCCACAAATGCTTCCTTCCAGCTTGGCCCGGCCAGCACACCCGCGATGATGTACGCGAAATAAAAAAACGATGCCGCCAGGAAGACCTTTTCGACGCTCTTGTACGTGCCCTTCACGACCAACAGCCACACCACGGCCGCCGAAACTGGCACGCTGACATAGCGCGAAATATGAAACAACTCCAGGCTGCTGGCGATGCCCGCGAACTCCGCGACGACATTGCCGAAATTGGTGATCACCAGCCCCAGCATCATGAAAAATGTGATCCGAAACCCGTATTCTTCACGGATAAGGTCGCTGAGGCCCTTGCCGGTCGCCGCTCCCATACGCGCCGACATTTCCTGCACCACGACCAGGGAGATCGTCACGGGAATAATCACCCACAGTAACAAGTATCCGAACTGCGCCCCGGCAGCGGAGTAGGTGTAAATACCGCCTGCGTCGTTATCGACGTTGGCCGTGATGAACCCGGGACCGATTACGGCCAGGAACATCAGCAGACGAATTCTCCAGACTTTCAGGCGTCGCGATTCGGACATGACTCGGGAGCCAAGGTGAGATGGCGAAGAACAGACAGGATAAACGGGCGCGGGAGGATGCGCCAGCGAACTACAGTTTCGCCCGCAGCATATTGATCACGTCATCCGCCGTAATGACGCCGGTCAACACGCCCTCCTCGTCGATCACAGGCAGTGTTAGCAGGTTGTACTTGTCGAACAACTCGGCGACTTTCTTCTCGTCCGCCCCAGGATGTACCGTCGTCAGGTGGCCAGTGCTCAGCAACATGAGCAGCGTGCCGGGCGGCGCCAGCGCGATTTTGGCCAGCGGCACCGCCCCCAGCAGCTTGTCTTTCTCGCCGATGATGTAAATGGTGCTGAGGCTCTCCAGTCCGCCTTCGAAATTGCGCAGCATTTCAATCGCATCTTCCACCTTGGCGTTTTGCCGCAGCGCCATGTACTCGGTGGTCATGCGCCCGGCCGCCGTGTCCTCCTCGAAGGTCATTAGCCCGGCGACTTCGGCGCGCTCCTCCGGCTCCATCTCGGTGAGGATCTCCTGCGACGCGTCGGGGTGCATGTCTCCCAGCAGGTCGGCCGCGGCATCGGGATCCATTTCCTCCACGATGTCCGCGGCACGATCAGAATCGAGCGACGACAGAATCGAGACCTGCAGCTTGGGGTCGATCTCCTCCAGCGTCTCGGCCGCGACTTCTTCGTCCAGGGTCTCGAAGACCGCTTCCCGCTCTGCCGGAGCCAGATCTTCGACGATATCGGCGATGTCGGCGGGGTGCAGCTTGGCCAGGCGTTCGAGCGAAATCTTCAGCTTCACCCGTCGCGCGGGATCGGTTTCGATGAGGTCCACAAACTCCCAGGGAATCAGCCGCGGCGCGATCTTCTCCAGCAGGGCGCGCAAGGCGCTCGCCGGCAGCACGCCTTTCAGCAGCCGCCGCACCGCACCGCGCGGCCCCACATCCACGGCGCCAATCTTCAGGACGATGTTGCCGTTCGTGCTTTCCTCGTGGATGTCGACGTCGTTGACGCGGACCACCTTGCGCCCGTGGACGTCGATGATCTGCTGGTCGAGCAGATCGCGTTCCAGCAGCAGCAGGCCTTCCCCGCCGGCGAACGGGCTCCACTCCGTCGCGGAAGTTGCCACCCGCACCCCGTTATCGATCAGGCTGACGGTCTTCACCGGCACCATGCGGTTCCCGCGACGAGTTTTGACAACCAGGCTGCTGAGCTGGCTGGAACTCTCCTGCGGACTGAGGGCCACTTCGCGTACCTTGCCGGCGTACGCGCCAGTGTTATCGGTCACCGCCGCGCCGATCAGGTCGGAAAGTGCAAGCGAAGGCATTGAACTGAATATATTGGATGTGGGCGAGGAATTCTCGCGCTTTCGGCGCCGACGCTGCGATTATTCGGTAGCGATGCTACGCCTGCAGATTCGCCTGAATGATGTTGTCGGTGATCCAGCCTATTACTGGCTCAGATGGCGTGCCGTCCGGCCGTAACGAAGACATCCTCGCAGTTTTTTGTTTGCTCCATGGCTGCCTTGGCATCGGCGAGCGTGGCGTTCTGGTTCACTGTGGCGAAGCTGGTGGCGAATAGATTCTTCATCTCAGGATTGTCAGTGAACAAATTCGCGAACGTCAGCGCGGCAACATTACTGGCGTTGCCGGAATCCATAGCCTTGCTAGCGACATATTTATCGATCTCGCTGCGATGAATGATGTACTTAGCGACCAGCTTGTCAGTCAGGACAGGTATTCTATCGCCCACATTCTTGCTCTTAAGCTCATTGATAACGTCGATAATCTTCAAGTCATCAATCGGATCAGGCTTGTAAAACATCTTGTCTGACGGAATCATTTTTGACTTGACGGGAATTCCACGAAGTCGGTCCAAAGGCGAAAGTTGCTTGGCCAGATCGCCGACACTCTTTGCCGCGCTCTCAAAGTTTTCTTTGCCGAAATAGAAAGCGAGAATCGTGCCCACCCATGTGCCGACGACCGGCAATACCGTACCCAGGATCTTCGTTCCCGCATCTACGTCGCCCGGCTTGAGCACCATGATGATACAGACGACGACAACGAGCGCTACTGACACAACCGTAATGATGAACGCTATCCAGCTTCGTGCTTTATCGGCCAAACTTTGGTCTGCCATTAGGACCTCCCGATCGCAGTTGGACTTGAGTTAGGGGCGAAGAAATTCCGCGGTGCGCGGAACGGAAATCCAGTGAGCCGAAAAATGCAAGCGATAGCATACACCCGCTTGGTTGGCGCCTTCCCGAAAATTATTTTCCTGGCCTGAGGTGGAGGTGGCGGCATTTTGCTAAGTCGATCATAGGGTGCTGCTCCGGGCCAGAACCTTCACCGTGATAGACTTTCAATAGATCCTGTATGGCCCAGATTCAGCGTAGAAAGACTTATACGGCCACGGTAGGCGGCGTGCGCGTCGGCAGCGATGCACCAATTGTGGTGCAGTCGATGACCAACACCGACACCGCCGACATCGACGGCACCATTCGCCAGTCGATGGCGCTGGCCCGTGCCGGCTCCGAGCTGGTGCGCGTCACCGTCAACAATGACGATGCCGCCAAAGCCGTGCCCTACATCGTCGATGGACTGGAGAAGCTCGGCGTCCCCGTGCCCATCATCGGCGACTTCCACTACAACGGGCACATCCTGCTGAAGAAGTATCCCGAGTGCGCCCGCGCGCTGGCCAAGTACCGCATCAATCCCGGCAACGTCTCCATCGGCAAGAAGGACGACAACAACTTCCTCGCCATGATCGACGTCGCCATCGAGAACGACAAGCCGGTGCGCATCGGCGTCAACTGGGGCTCGCTGGACCAGGCGCTGCTCACGCGGCTGATGGACGAGAACTCGAAGCTCGACGAACCTGAAGACGCGCGCGACGTCACCATGGAAGCGATGGTGCAAAGCGCGCTGCGCTCGGCCGAGATCGCCGTCGCCCACGGCATGAAGCGCGAGCAGATCATCCTCAGCGCGAAAGTAAGCGGCGTGCAGGACCTCATCGATGTCTATCGCGAGCTGGCGCGCCGTTGCGAATACCCGCTGCATCTCGGGCTGACCGAAGCCGGCATGGGAGCGAAGGGCATCGTCGGCTCGACCGCCGCGCTCGGCGTGCTCATGCAGGAAGGCATCGGCGACACCATCCGCGTGTCGCTCACGCCTGCGCCCAACGGTGACCGCACCGAAGAGGTCACGGTCGCGCAGCAGATTTTGCAGTCGATGGGCATCCGCAGCTTCACTCCGCAGGTCACCGCCTGCCCCGGCTGCGGCCGCACCACCAGCACCTTCTTCCAGGAGATGGCCGAACAGATCCAGAGCTACCTGCGCGAGCAGATGCCGTCAATGGAAGTCGCGCTACTCCGGCGTGGAAGAGATGAAGGTCGCGGTGATGGGCTGCATCGTGAACGGCCCGGGCGAGTCGAAGCACTCCAACATCGGCATCTCGCTGCCGGGAACGTTTGAAGAGCCGAAGGCGCCGGTATACGTCGATGGCCGCCTGATGCTGACGCTCAAGGGCGATCACATCGTCGCCGAGTTCATCGACATCCTCAACGACTACGTCGAGTCGCACTACGCGGAAAAGCAGCAGCTAGCTATTAGCCATTAGCTGGGTGCCCCACACATTCGCGGGTTTCGAATGTGTGGGAAGCACAGCCATTCCACGCTGAATGTCGTGCCTCGACAAAATCGGCACCCACTCATTCCAACGTCAGGAATGAGTGGGGCACCCAATCCGGGTGCCCCATACAAGCCCTCTTTTGGCTTGTGTGGGAGGGTTGGATTGGAAACAGGACCACTTCGGCATAAACTCACAGGCGATGAAAAAGCCTTGGGTAGTTTCCACCTGCACCTGGCTCCTGCTATCGATAACCGCTGCTTCGGCCCAAAAGTCAGCCGCTCGCGTGACCCTACCTGTCTCTCCAGAGTGTACTGATGCTGCGCAATCGAATGGTCCCTTTGCGCCCCCACAAGCGGAGTTTGTGGACAATCCAAAGCCCTTCATCATGCCCGGCCACGATTCACCGCCGTTGACGTTCGAGATGATCGCCAGAATCGTGAATTCACGTCCGCTTGTTGTCGACGTCATTGACGTCAGCAGCCCGATCGTTGACAAGGAGCTAGTCAGATGGTGTGGGTTCTCGACTTTGCCCGCGATGGACGCGAAATTAAAACCTGTTTTGTCATCCCTCAGGTTCGGCCAAGTGGTGAAACTGACGGTGCTCCTGGCCGGAGCAGACTTCAAGGATTGGAAGTTCGTCATTACCGACATAAGGCCCAGCCCTTTGCCAGACGATGGCCCGGGCGCCTGCCCGAGCAAGAGTGGAATCGCTGTTTCCATCCGTGGGCCAGTTCCCTACGTGAATGTCTACAACGACGGCACGCTCTTCTACATGGACTATTACTTCAATACCTTCCGCATGGAAAAGCTCTCGCCGGACGAGATGGCGCAGCTTTTCAAGGCTTTCGCCGATTCATCCTTCAACTCGCTTGCTTCGAGCCCACCTCCTGCCGGGAAGGTCGACTCCCACTCTGTGACACTAGCCTGCTCGCGATATCAACGCGTTCCTGCCTCCGGCCTTGAGTCAAGGCTCGCGCCCGTGATGAAGCAGTTCGACCTGCTCAAAGCTCGTGCGACCGAGCATGCTTATTACCTGCTGATGACGAGCGGCCGGAGAAAGCTCACTATCCTCGACTGGCCGTTCAGGCAGGTTCGGCTAAGCGACATTGCAAACAAAAGAAACGAGAACGTTAATCATCCGGCAGCGCTTCAGGATACGGTGCCGGCAGACTTCATGGCGAAGCTTCCGCAACAAAAAGTCATCACGGGACCTATAGACCCCGATGAAGATCCCCCAGACCGCTACGTGTACGTTCGCGATGAAGACAGGCTATATCGCGTCGGTCGCAACGCGTGCTGGGGCGCCACGCCACACTGCACAAAATTTCAGGATCTGTGGGCCTACCTTGTCGAGCAAGTACGACCCGGCGACCTCGCGGTGCGACCTCCCTCGGAAAAGGTCACGACGATCCCCGCGCGGGAAACTCAGTTGTTCGCTTTGTCGCCCGCATTGGAATGGCCGAATTACCTGGGAGTCGACATCGCTGACGTTGGCAAGGAGGGTCACAAGTTGACAAACGAAGAATTCGAAAGCCAGCCGCTTTATTCCAAGCTGTTCGGGGGAAGCGGGAGCACAGGGCGATTTATCGAGGGCGACTACATGTATCTGGACGTGCGCGTTTGCCGCGTGGATCCCGGCGCGCCACCGTCACAATGCGTCAGTCCGGTATTCCCAAAAGGTCAGTACCGACCTGTCTGGTGAATTAGCAGAGTGCCGGTCAAACCCATCACATTCGACTAAGGAAGTTTTTCCCTTCCCCCTGTACAATCCTCCTGTCGCACCCACACTGATCACCCGGGAGAAACCTTGAAGCGATTCGCGATGGTGTTGGCAGTCCTGCTGACTGTGTCGGCCGTTGGCAATTGCAAGGACACCAAGCTGGTGGCCAGCGTGCTCAGTCCCACCTATTCGGGGCAGCATTTCAAGAAGGTGCTGGTCATCGGCATGAGCAACGACCCGGCCATTCGCGACGACTTTGAAGAGGCCATGTCCAACCGGCTCAAGAGCGCAGGCGTGCACGCCGTTCCCGGGTACAACATCCTGCTGCGGCCGAAGTCGGCGAAGATGATTCCCGACTACCTGAAGGAGCAGATCAAGGAGCACGACATCGACGCCGTGCTGGTGGCGCGGCTGGTCAGTGTGAAGAACGACACGACCTATGTTCCCGGGCAGGCCTACACCCTTCCCTACCCGTATTACAACTCGTTCTATGGTTATTACAGCAATCTCTACCCCGTGGTCTACTCGCCGGGATACCTGGTGCAGGAGAAAACAGTGCGCGTCGAAACCACCCTCTACGGAACCTCCACCCCGGAAAGTGAATTCATCTGGACCGGCCTCAGCGAAACCGTCGACCCCAATCCGAAGAAGATCGACAAGGCCATCGACGCGGTCGTGCAGGTGGTGATGGAGGAGCTGCAGAAGGAAAAGATGTTTTGAGCGCTCGCTGCGATACTCTTTGAAGGCTTCCGGGAGGCCGTGCCGGGTGCCCCTGGTCTCGCGGTTTTCGAGACCAGGGTAAGCACGACTGGTACCCAGCGGCGGTTGTCGTCTCGCGAAACTATATTCCCACACTTTTCTCGAGCGATTACTCGAGAACATACCGGTGGTGCGGTGAGAATCTCCAGGCGTCGAAAGCGCGAGATCTGGGGCACCCTGCTAGCTGCCAGTCTCCGCTCTCGGCGACGCCAATTGCTCGTCTCGAACATCCAATGGTCATGCCAAAAACCGAAATCGCCATTCTCGGCGGCGGATGCTTCTGGTGCGTCGAAGCCGCCATCAAGCAGCTTCAGGGTGTAGAGTCCGTACGCTCCGGCTACATGGGCGGGCATGTCGCCAATCCAACCTATCAGCAGGTGTGCTCCGGCAGGACCGGGCATGTCGAAGTTGCCGAGATCACCTTCGACCCTGCGGTCCTCAGCTTCAGTGATCTGCTGCACGTCTTCTTCACCCTGCACGATCCCACCACGCTGAACCGGCAGGGCAACGATGTCGGCGAGCAGTATCGCTCGGTGATTTTCTATCGCGACGAAGCTCAGAAGAAGACAGCCGAAGAAGTCATCGCTGAGCTGACGCGTGACAAGGTCTTCTCCGATCCCATCGTGACCGCCGTAGAACCTGCGTCAACGTTTTACGTCGCCGAGGACTATCACCAGGATTACTTCGCGAACAATTCCATGCAGCCTTATTGCATGTTCGCCGTCGCTCCCAAGGTGAAGAAGATTCAGCGAGAAGTACGCGTCGCGGCTGAAGGGATAATTCACCACGGAGGCACGGAGGGCACGGAATTTCGGGATCTGACCGCGAGGTGAACTTTCGGCCCGATGGGATGGCAAGTTGTACAAGTCGCATTCAACTGACAAACTCCGTGCTCTCCGTGCCTCCGTGGTGAACCCGCCTTTTGACCCGATATAATAATAAGTTTCGGCACCCGATTCTGAGCGCATCTGTGGGGCTGCCGAACCCGGGGTCATGTCCAACGAGAGCATCGTCGTACGCGGAGCACGCGTCCATAACCTGAAGAACATCGACTTTGAGATTCCGCACAACCAGCTCACGGTTGTCACCGGTGTGTCTGGATCGGGCAAGTCGTCGCTCGCGTTCGACACGATTTACGCCGAAGGCCAGCGGCGTTACGTGGAGTCGCTCTCCGCCTATGCGCGTCAGTTCCTGGAACGTATCGAGAAGCCCGACGTTGACCTGATCGACGGCATCGCTCCCGCCGTTGCCATCCGGCAGAAGAACACCACGCGTAACCCGCGCTCGACGGTCGCGACCGCAACGGAAATTTACGACTATCTGCGCCTGCTGTATGCGCGCGTGGGACGCACCTATTGCCTGAACTGCGGCAACGAGGTGAAAAAAGACACGGTGGACGAAGTGGTCGACCGCGTCCTCGCCCTCGGCGGGGGCAATCGCCCCACCGCGCCAACAGAGGGCGCGTCGGGGGCCCCGACCACACGCGTGCAGGTGTTCTTCCCACTTCAATCGCCGCCTCCGCCCCAGCAGGCCAACGGCCGGCGCGCCGTGCCGAAACCATCACAGCCGGAGAAGCCGAAAGGCCGCGGCACGGCGAAGAAGAAATCCGCCAAGCCGGCAGCGGACGACGCGTTTCTCAAAGAGCGCCTTTTCGAGTTGCGCAAGCGCGGGTATAACCGCCTGTTTCAGAACGGCCAGGTTTTTGAATTTTCCACGCCGGAATCGCTGCTCGACCTGAACTTCGCCCAGCCGGTGCTGGTGTTGATCGATCGCATCTCGGTTTCGCCCGACGCGCGTTTGCGCATCGTCGATGCAGTAGAACAAGGCTATCGCGAAGCCGGCGAGGTGATCTTCGAAACCGCACCACGCGACGACGAGCAAGTCGAGCGCCTGCGCTTTTCCCAGCGCTTCGAGTGCAAACAGTGCAACATCAGATACGAGGAACCGGAGCCGCGGTTGTTCTCGTTCAACAATCCGTTCGGTGCGTGCCCGCGCTGCCAAGGCTTCGGCAACACCATTGATTTTGATCTCAACCTGGTCATCCCCAACAAGACGCTGACACTTGCTGAGGGCGCCATCGAGCCCTGGACGAAGCCGAAATATCGTCCCTTTGCCACCGAGATGCGGCGCTACGCGCGCGGGGCAGGCATTCCGGTCGACGTTCCGTGGCAGGACCTCGATTCCGAGCAGCAGAGCTTCATCATTCAGGGCGACGGCAAGTTTCCGGGCGTGCGCGGCTTCTTCGAATACCTGGAGCGCAAGAAGTACAAGTTGCATGTGCGCGTATTTCTCAGCCGCTATCGCGGCTATTCGCAGTGCTCGGATTGCAGCGGTCTTCGCTTGCGGCGAGAGGCGCGGCAGGTGAAGATCGCCGGCAAGGACATCTGCCAGGTCTCCGCGATGACGGTCGAGGAAGCGGCGCGCTTCTTTGCGCAACTGGAGTTGTCGCGCCAGGAAGCGGACATTGCCGGCAAGCTACTGGAGGAGATCAACGACCGGCTACGCTACTTGAACGATGTCGGGCTGGAATATTTAACTCTCGACCGCTTGGCATCGACGCTCTCGGGCGGCGAGGCGCAGCGCATCCAGCTCGCAACTTCGCTCGGGTCGCGTCTGGTGGGGACGCTGTACGTGCTCGACGAGCCGTCGATCGGACTGCACAGCCGCGACACCGAACGGCTGATCAAAATCCTGCATGACCTGCGCGACCTGGGAAACACAATCCTGGTGGTCGAACACGATGCCGAGATCATGCGCTCGTCCGATGGCATCATCGATCTCGGGCCAGGCGCAGGCGAGAACGGTGGCCGGCTGATCGCCAGCGGGAGCTACGACGAAATCCGCCACGATCCCGCTTCGCTCACCGGCCGCTACTTGAATGGCGAATTGCGCATTCAGTTGCCCACGGCGCGACGCCACGGCACAGGACGGAAGATCAAGCTGATCGGGGCGCGTGCGCACAACCTGAAGAAGGTCAACGTCGCCATCCCGCTCGGCGAGCTGGTGTGCATCACCGGGGTCTCCGGATCGGGCAAATCGACGCTGGTGCACGACGTCCTCTACAACGCGCTCGCGGCGGAAAAAGGACAGGTCAGCGGCAGCGCGCACGCCGAGGTCGATCGCATTGAGGGCGGAGAATGGATCGACGAAGCGGTGCTGGTCGACCAGTCGCCCATCGGGCGAACGCCACGCTCTAACCCGGTGACGTACATCAAGGCGTTCGACACCATCCGCGAGCTCTTCGCGTCGCAAGCGGAAAGCCAGAAGCGCGGATATACCGCCGGCCATTTCTCGTTCAACATCCCCGGCGGACGCTGCGAGACCTGCCAGGGCGACGGCACGGTCACGGTGGAGATGCAGTTCCTCGCGGATGTCGAGCTGATCTGCGAGGAATGCAAAGGCACACGTTACAAGCCGGAGATTCTCGAGATTCGCTATCACGGCAAGAACATTCACGAGGTGCTGGACCTCACGGTGAAGGAAGCGCTGCACTTTTTCTCCGGCGTGCCCAAGATCGTGGACAAGCTGCGCGTGCTGGAAGAAGTTGGGTTGGGCTACTTGCGGCTGGGCCAGTCGGCGACCACGCTTTCCGGCGGCGAGGCGCAGCGCATGAAGCTGGCGGCGCACCTGCAACCCAGGCTGCGCGATATTGGGCGTCCCCGCAGCGAGCAGAACAAGCGCCAGCCGCGCATGCTATACATCTTTGACGAGCCCACCACCGGACTGCATTTTGATGACGTAAGTAAGCTGCTGTCGGCTTTCCGCCGTCTAATCGAAGCAGGTGGATCGATCGTGGTCATTGAACATAACCTTGACGTCATCAAGACGGCGGACTGGGTGATCGACCTCGGCCCTGAGGGCGGGATTCGCGGTGGCGAGATCGTTGCCGAAGGCCCGCCGGAGACGATCGCCAATGCGCCCGGCTCGTACACTGGACAGTGGCTGGCGCGCGTGTTGTCGCGGGACGGGCAGTCGCCATCGCAATCGCATTCGAATGTCGCATCCTAACATCGGCACCTGGCTACTCGTCGCGAGTCTCGCCTGCTCAGCGGGCATCGTGTGTGCCCATGCCCAGCAGAGCCCGCCGACCATTCGCCATCATCGCGTCGAGGAGCCTGCCCCGGAACAAAACACAGATGTCGATCAAGCGGAAGCGGCGATGCAAAAGAACGATTTCACTTCCGCCGAAGCTCTGCTGCAAAAGGCCGTCAGCGCCAAGCCTGACGACTATCGCGCGTGGTTCGACCTGGGTTACGTCTACAACGCATTGCGGCGCCCAGCCGATTCGGTTGCCGCTTATCGCAAGTCGATCGCGGCTAAGCCCGACGTCTTCGAGAGCAATCTCGATCTCGGCTTATTGTTGGCCAAACAGGGTGATGACACGGAAGCCGCCAAATATTTGAAGGCCGCAACCCAACTCAAGCCTACGGCACACCCTCAGGAATCGTTGTCGCGGGCATGGCAGGCGCTGGGACGGGTGGAAGAGTCGGCCGATCCTCAACTGGCGTTGCTGGCCTACGCCGAAGCCGCCAAACTCGATCCCAAAGACGCGCAGCCTCATCTTGCTGCCGCGGCCCTTAGTCAGAAGCGAGGTAATCTCGACGCCGCCGTAGCCGAGTACCTGAGGGCTGCAGAAGTCGATCCCCACTCGACGGAAGCTCTCGCGGGGCTGGCCAATCTACAGATTGCACAGAAGAAGTATGCCGACGCCGAAACAGCCCTTCGTAAGGAGTTGGCCCTGGATCCACAGAACACCACAGCACAGGTGCAACTGGCGAGAGTGCTATCGGCCGAGGGCAAGAATGACGACGCGGCGAAAGCGTTGCGCTCGGCAGCGCAGGTTGACCCCGGCAATCCTCATGCAGCATTGGAGCTGGGCACGCTCGACGTCAAAGCCGGCAAGGACGCCGAAGCCGAGCAGGAGTTTCGAGTTGCCGTCCAGAAGCTGCCCCAGGACGCCGAAGCCCACTTCGCGCTCGGCTCACTGCTGATGCATGAGAAGAAGTTTCCCGAAGCGCAGCAGGAGCTGCTCGCGGCCATCCGGCTCAAACCCGACTTGGCCGAGGCGTACGGGAATCTGGCGGTGGTGGCGGCGGCGAACAAGAATTATTCCATGGCACTGCAAGCGCTTGACGATCGCGCGAAACTCATGCCGGAAACGCCGGCCACGTATTTCCTGCGCGCCACCACCTACGACAACTTGAAAGCCGTGCCCCAGGCGGTGGATTATTACAAGCGCTTCCTGGCGGTAGACGACGGCAAGTTTCCCGACCAGGAGTGGCAGGCGCGTCACCGGCTGATTGCGCTCGACCCAAAACACGCGGACAATTATCGAGTCAAGAAGTAGCCATGCGTTCCTCCCTGCACTGCGCGACTCTCCTGCTGGCCCTCGCCGGCATCGCAGTTGCGGGCACCCAGACCGCGGATGAAATGAAGGCCCGTGCCGATGCCGCGCATGGCGCCGAACAGGCCAAACTCTGCCTGGAATATGCCCGCCTGGAGCTGGAAAGCTCGAACGCGCTGTTCACCGACGGTCAAGTCGACAAAGCCCAATCCGAAATTCAGGAAGTGGTCGCCTATTCGCGCAAGGGCGCCGATGCAGCGTCATCATCCGGCCGGCAGTTGAAGGAAACCGAAATCAAGCTGCGTAAGCTGGCCGAGCGCATGCACGATATCGCCCAGACGCTGGCTTTCGAAGACCGCGGGCCCGTGCACCAGGCAGTTGAGCAGATCGAGCAAATACGTTCCGACCTGATGATAAGAATGTGGGGACCGCAGGCGGAACCGAAGGGAAAATCATGACCCATCGAGGCATTTGTGGATTTGTTCTCGCGGCCCTGCTGTTTGGGCTGAATACCAACGCTGCCGCGCAAAAGCGCGATCCGCTAAACGACAAGGAAATCGACCAGATGCGCGAAACGGCGGACTATCCCGATAAGCGCCTGGAAGTTATGGTCCAGTTCACTCGTGCCCGCATGACCGGCATCGAGCAACTTCAGGCCAACGCCAAGACTGCCAAGGACCGGCCCATGCAGATCCACGATTTGCTGGAAGACTTCACCGCGCTGCTCGACGAGATCGAGGACAATATCGACATGTATAGCTCGCACAAGGCCGATATGCGCAAGGGACTCACGCTGCTGATCGAGGCCGACAGCGAATGGCAGCTCAAGCTGCGCCGCCTGAAAGAGCAGTCGCCGCCGGAGGAGCTGGACCAGTATTCGTTTGTGCTCACCAACGCTACCGAGGCGGCAAACGATATGGCCGACGATGCCCGCAAGGAATTGCAGGAGCAAAATCAACTGGCCAAGGACAAGAAGCTGACGAAGGTCTATACCGAGCGGCGCGATTGAGGCGAACTAAAAAGGCCGCCAGATTTCCCCCTGTGGCGGCCTCCTCAATTGTGTACAGCCCACTACGTCAACGAAAGTAGCAGAACGACCCTCCACAGTTCAATAGCACGGAAACCTTAGTACCTGCCTGGTCACGACTGCGAGGTTCGCCGAGCGGCGGCGTCATGCTACGGTAGTGTTACCTTGCGCGAGAGATTGCACCACATTTTTCAGACCACCTACCGTGAGCTCCGGCCGCGAGCTCCTATGCCGGAGTTTCGCGTCGAGTTCTACGCCTTCACCAATGTGAACAGCACCATCCGGCTGCGCGAGGGCGTGATGCGTGTGCGCGTCTCCGACCTGCTGGAGGGCGCGCCTGAAACCATCATCCAGTCCATTGCACACATCCTGCTGGCGAAGATCTATCGCAAGCCCATCCAGCGCCTGCACGCTACGCGTTATCGCCGATATATCTCCAGCCACGACATGACGGCGAAGGCGCATTTAGTGCGGCAGGTGCGCGGCCGCAAGCGCATCGACTCGGCGCGAGGACAGGTCTACGACCTGGACGAAGTCTTCGAGGCGCTGAATCGACAGTTCTTCCATGGTTTGCTGGCGCGTCCACAGATGACGTGGAGCCGGGCGCTTGCGCGCAACAGCCTCGGCCACTACGACCCAGCGCACAATGCCATTGTGGTGAGCCGGGTGTTCGACCAGCCGCGCGTACCTCGTTGCGCTATCGAATACATCGTCTATCACGAAATGCTGCACCTGAAGTATCCGGTGAAGCTACGCGGTAGCCGGCGCTGCGTTCATGGCCCCGATTTTCAAGCTGAGGAGAAGCTCTACCCGCAGCTTGAGAAGGCCAAACTATTTCTGAAAACTCTTTAGGCGGCGCTCGAAATCGTTCCCTCAGCAATGCTGGCCAGCTCTTGGGCGCTGACCTCGACCTTGTAGAGCGGTTGCGAGGAATTCGCCAGCCGCAGTTTGTACGGATACTCGCCGGTCATGTAGTCGCAGCTCAGGCCGTCCGCCAGTGAGCGCGCCGTCACCTCATAGAGCAGCGCGATACCGGGCGAATACCGCGCCCACTCGGGATCAAAGTAGATGGTGTAACAGCGGCGAATGTCGCCGTCGCGGAAGCTGACTAAGCCGGCGATGAGAGCCCCACGGTCATTCTCCAGGCTGAAGACCTCGCATTGGCTCTCCGGCAACGCCGCCGCCTGCACCATGAACTCGCAACGGCGCTGATCGAGGAAGAGATTGTCGGAATCGGTCGCGAAATGGGCGCGCTTGCAACCGTAGAGGTGACGAACCACAGCCGAGTTCTGTCCCGTACGAATGTGAAGGGATACTCCCAGCTTCTGCAGTCGACGGATTTGGCGTCCGAGGCGCGAATGCGCCAGTCGGAATCCCTGTTCGTCCACTAGCGAGCGCGCTACCTGCGGGGCATTGGCGAAGAGCGCAGTGGGAAATTCTCGCCAGCGCTCGCCTGCCGCACGGTTCCGGAGCGAGACGACCCGCAGCGCTTTGCCGCAGGCGGCTACCTGCTGCCATGCCAGGCGCAGCATTGCGCGGTCGCCGGCGCAAAGCACGTCGCGATAATCGAAAAGTGTGTCGCCAAGCAGCTCGACTCGATCGCTTGCGTGGTTGATGGCGGCAGGAACGATGGCCGCGCCCGCGTCGCTCTCCACCCACACGACGTACGGCGTGGCCCGATCGCGAAACATCTCCGCCGCCAGCCGGTTCCAGGCAAAGCTCTGGAACAGGCTATGCGCCTGGTTTTGCAGAATCTCGTCCCACAACGGCGCAATGCGGTCCATTTCGGACGCCGAGCGCGCGACATTCGTTCGCAACGAGAGCATCTAGGGCCGGCCACGGAAACCCGTGAAAACCAGTTAGACGCGGCCTGGCGAGGTCGAGTTGTGAGCTGCTGCAGCTTCTCCGATCGCTTGATGAAATTCTTGCCTGTCGTTCGCGAGGCCGTCCGAATTGGCTGCGATCACCTCTGGCGAAAAGCGAAGAGCGAACAGCCACTCGCGCCCGGTACAATAAAGAGTTTCTTCCCGAGACGTAAGGAGTGCCATTGATCACTCGCTACACCCGCCCGGAGATGGGCCGCATCTGGAGCGACCAGAACAAGTTTCAAACCTGGCTTGACGTGGAGATCGCCGCCACCGAGACCCTGGCCGAAGCCGGCATCGTGCCGCAAGCGGCGGCCCAGGCCATCCGCGAAAAGGGCGGCTTCGAGGTCGAACGCATCCACCAGATCGAAGCCGAGGTGAAGCACGATGTGATCGCCTTCACGACCGCTGTCGCCGAAAAAGTCGGGCCGGAATCGCGCTGGCTGCATTACGGGCTCACTTCGAACGACGTGGTGGACACGGCCCAGGCGCTGCTGGTGAAGCAGGCCTCGGCCATTAATTCGCGAGGACCTGCAGAAGTTGCGTGAGGTGCTGCAGCGCCGCGCCTGGGAGTTCAAGGACACGCCCATGATCGGGCGGACGCACGGCATCCACGCCGAACCGATCACCTTCGGGCTGAAGCTGGCCAACTGGTACTCCGAGGTGCAGCGCAACATCGAGCGCTTCGAGATGGCGGCCGAGCAGATGCGCGTCGGCAAGCTCTCCGGCGCCGTCGGCAACGCAGCTCACCTGGAGCCGGAGTACGAAGAGGCAATCTGTAAGCGGCTCGGGCTGAACGTCGCGGCCGTTTCATCGCAGGTCATTCAGCGCGATCGGCACGCGTTTTATGTGGCGACGCTGGCCGTTATCGCGTCCACGCTCGACAAGATCGCCACCGAAATTCGTCACCTGCAACGCACCGAAGTGCGCGAGGCGGAAGAGTACTTCAGCGAAAAGCAGAAAGGCTCGTCGGCGATGCCGCACAAGCGCAATCCCGTGACCTGCGAGCAAATCAGCGGACTGGCGCGCGTGGTGCGCGCGAATTCACAGGCCGCGCTGGAGAACGTCGCGCTTTGGCACGAGCGCGACATCTCGCATTCGTCGGTCGAGCGTGTCATCCTGCCGGACTCGACCATCCTCGCCGATTACTTGCTCAACAAGACGACGAACCTGATCGATACCCTGCTGGTCTATCCGAAGCGCATGATCAAGAACCTGGAATCGACTGGCGGACTGGTCTTCAGCGGGCAGTTGCTACTCGATCTGGTGGAGGCCGGCATGCTGCGCGAAGACGCGTATCGGCTGGTACAGTCAAACGCCATGCGGGCGTGGAAGGAGGACTTGAACTTCCGCGAGCTGATCTTGAGCGATCCCGAGATCACGGCCAAGGTCAAACGTGAGACGCTGGAGCACGCGTTCGACCTGCAGCGCCCGCTACGAAATGTGGACAAGATCTTTCAACGAGTGTTCGGCGAGACCGGGAGGTAGATAGTGCGGCGATGAATTACGACCTGTACGGAACGGGATTCGTATCAGGGCACGACTTTAGTCGCGCCGAATCGCTTTAGAAAGACGTGGCTTTAAGCTCGGTGCCCCAGGTTCGCGTTCCTCTTTTGAACGCTAACCTGGGCTCTGGCATTCGGCCGCACGTCTTCGCTCTTGTTCACAATGGCTGCAACCAGGCCGGGGATGGTGTACTCCTTCGCTTCGATATCGACCGGCAGGCCGAACTCCCGCAGCGTCGCCGAGGTCACCGGGCCAATCGAGGCACTGTGTACCCCATTGTGGGATGAAGATTTGTGTAGTGCTCGGTGAGCGCTTCTCAGCCCTAGCAATTGAACGAAGTTTCTGACCGTCGACGAGCTCGTGAAGGTGATGACGTGTGGCCTGCGCCGCTCGCTAGCAAGCAGCGCGCGCAGGCGCGTGGCCGACGACCGCGGAACAACCGTCTCGTAGGCTTCGACGACATCGACGGACGCGCCTGCAACGCGCAATTCCCGGGGAATAACATCGCGGGCCACGCGCGCGCGCACCAGCAGCACGCGCTTGTTCTTTACCCGGCGGCGTAGCGCGCGAACGACAGATTCTGCGACGTATTCCTTCGGCGTGACCTGCACGTCCAAACCGCGTTCCTCAATCGCCCTCTTTGTTGTTGGCCCGATGGCTGCGATCTTCAGATGCGCGAGCGCTGATGGTGCGACGCGTTTCTTTGCCATGCGTTCGAATAGCGCGTCCACGCCATTGACGCTGGTGAGAATGAGCCACTCGTAAGTTTCGAGCTTTCCCGAACGCTCATCCAGCGGCCGGTAAGAACGCGGCGGACGGATCTCGATGAACGGGATTTCGATGACCTCGCAGCCCAGATCGCGCAGCGCAGAGGACAGAGCGCCGGCCTGCTTCTTCGCGCGCGAGACCAGCACGCGACAACCGGTAAGCGGAAAATCATTGTCAGGCAAAGTCATGCGGTCGAATCGCATTCACCGAGTTGCAACTGACAACCGGCAACTGGTTTTTCACGGTTGTTGCGGCGCAGCGACTGCCGCTCCGTACACCTCTTCCAGAATTTTTTTTGCGCCGCGTTGCAACAGTGCCTCGCCAACCTTCTCGCCCAAAGCGATCGGATCCTCGCCGTTTTGCGTTTCGCGCAAAATCGTCGAGCCATCCGGTTTGGCGACGATCGCGGTCAATTGCAGCCCGCCTTCGATCGATTTTGCAAATGCCCCGATCGGCACCTGGCAGCCGCCGCCCAGCTTGTTGAGTACGGCGCGCTCGCAAGTAGTCGTCGCGCGCGCGGCCGCATCGTCGAGAAATGCCAGGCGCTTTCGCATCTCCGCATCGCCTTCGCGAATCTCAATTCCCAGCGCGCCCTGTCCGGCCGCCGGACATATGAACTCCTCCGACAAAACTTCCTTCACCAACTGCGTCTTGCCCAGGCGAGTCAGCCCCGCAGCGGCAAGGATGATCGCATCGTAATCGCCCTGCTCCAGCTTGCGTACCCGCGTGTCTACATTGCCGCGCAGCGCGTGCACGACGAGGTCGGGTCGCGCGACTTTCAATTGCGCCTGTCTACGCAAGCTGCTGGTACCCACGCGCGCCCCTTTGGGCAGCGCTTGGATGCTGTCGTACTTCACCGAAAGAAACACGTCGCGCGGATTCACGCGCGTGGTGATCGCGACCAGCTCGAAGCCCGGCGGCAACTCCGTCGGCAAGTCCTTCAGGCTGTGCACCGCCAGATCGACGCGCCCTTCCGCGAGCGCCTCTTCAATCTCCTTGGTGAACATGCCCTTGGTGCCGACCTGCGCGAGCGCAACATCGGTGATCTTGTCGCCGGTGGTCTTGATGATCTCGAGTTCGACTTCATGGCCACGCTCGCGCAGCAGCGCCGAAATGTGGTTGGCCTGCCAGAGTGCCAGTTGTGAGCCGCGGGAACCGATTCGCAGACGCGCCATTAGTTGCCCGCTCCGCGTTTTCCGCCTACGGCGACTTTGGACTGCTGCTCGTCGCGCACGAGGGAAGGCTTGCCCTCGCGCAATCCAAAGAGCCGACGCACCAGGTCGATGACGGTGGTCACCTCCTGCGATTCACGGGCTGCGGTCTTCAATGTGGTGATGGGGGTGTGCATAATCTTGTTGATGATGCCGCGCGACAGCGCCTCGACCGCGAGCTCCTGCTCGGGGGTGAGCGCGCCCAACCGGCCGCGCACGCGATCGATTTCGGCCTGGCGCACCGTCTCGAGATGTTCTTGCAGCGACACAATCGTCGGCACCACATCCAGCGTCTGCAGCCGTGCCTGGAATTTCTCCACTTCCGCCTGCACGATGGCTTCGGCGTGCTCGGCTTCGACGTGACGGTCGGCCACGTGCGACGACACGACCTGCTGCAGATCGTCGATATCGTAAACGAAGATGCCATCCAGCTTGTTCATCTCCGGATCGACGTCGCGCGGCACCGCGATGTCGATGAAGAACATGGGACGGTTCTTGCGGCTGTGCAGAAAGCGTTCGCCGTGCTCCTTGCGGAAGATGGCGTGGGGCGCGCCGGTGGAGCTGATCACAATGTCGGCGCGGGAAACAGTCTCGTAGAGTTGGTCGAAGGCCAGCGCCTCGCCGTTGAACTTTTTGGCCAACGCGACGGCGCGGTCATAGGTGCGATTGGCGACATAGATCTGCTTGGCGCCATGGGCCATGAGGTGACGCGCGGCCAGCTCGCACATCTTGCCGGCGCCCACCAGGTACACGCTCTTGCCATCCAGATTGCCGAAGATTTTCTTCGCGAGATCGACCGCAACCGACGCCACCGAAACGGCCGAGGTGGCAACGGCGGTCTCATTGCGCACGCGTTTGGCGACGGCGAAAGCTCGGGTCAGCAGCGCGTCCAGTTGCGAGTTCACCGCCCCCACGGCGCGCGCCGTCGCGTAGGCTTCCTTCACCTGGCCCAGGATTTGCGGCTCGCCCACAATCATCGAGTCCAGGCTGGAGGCCACGCGGAAGACGTGCCGTACGGCATCGGAATCGCGATATTCGTACAGATACTGGCGATAGGGTGCGGGATCGAAGCCGTAGAACTGGCGGAAGAAGCCGTCCAGCCCGGCGCAATCATCGGCGGTGCGCGCTAGGATTTCCACCCGGTTGCAGGTGGAGACAATCATCGCCTCCTCCACTCCAGGGTACGAGGCCAGGCTCCTCACCGCCTCCGGCAGGCGCGCCTCGGGTATGGCGAACTGCTCGCGCACCTCGACCGGCGCAGTGCGGTGGTTCACGCCGATGACGACGAAGTTCATGACGGAAGGAACCTGTGTACACGGCTGAAAGTGTTAGCTGCCCACGCGCAAATCGCGATCACAAAAGCGCAGGTCGCCAGAAACGCCGCGCGGCGGCCGCGCCATCCCGAGCTCCAGCGCGTGTACAGCAGCAGCATGTACACCGCCCACATGATGAACGACAGCAGGATCTTCGGGTCGGTGAAGAACATCGGCCCGTACTTCTCAATCGCCAGCACAGTGCCGGTCACAATGCCGAAGGTCATGAACGGAAAGCCGAAGAGCAGCGCGCGGTAGCCGATGTCGTCGATGGTTTGCAACGGCGGCAGCCAAGGGAGCAGCGGCTCCGGACGTTTCGACTTCAGCGTGCGCTCCTGCACCAGATACAACAGGCTGGCGCCGAAGCTCAGGAACAGGCCGGCATAGCCGGTGAAGATCAGCACCACATGCACGAAGATCCAGCCATTGCGCAGCAGCGGCGAGGTGATGGTGACCGGATTCTGACCGATGGCCGAGATGAACGTCAGGATAAAGACGATGGGGAAGATTACGATGCCCGGGGTCGTGGTGCGATAGCCGACGAAGAACACGAAGAAGACGACCATCGCCAGAAACGCCAGCAGCGATTCGGAGTAGTGGATCGAGGCCAGCGACAAATGGCCGATGAGCACCGTCGCTTCCACCAGCGAGACGAAGTGGAAGATGAGCCCTAGCCCGACCGCCGGCTCTACGACCTTGGCCAGCAGGTTACCTCGTTTGCTGAGCAGCAGCAGCGAATACAGCAGTCCCACGCCATAGCACGCGACCGCAACTCGAAGCCAAATAAGCGGCATAAACCCCACGAACGGCTACTCTAGCCCGTTCTACTGATTCAAGTATATCGGCTGGGCGACGAGACCCGAGTATTCACGTCACTGGCGGGTGTGATTTACGTCACAGGGGGTTAAGGCCTGACCTAGCTGGGGTAGTGGAAATGAACGATGTGCTGCGAGGCAATGGTCACGCCGTCGCGCATGGCGGGATGGAAGCGCCAGCGCGGCAGCACCTCCAGCACCTTCTGATCGATGCCGTCCTCAATACCCTGCAGCAGCTTGGTTTGTACGACATTGCCCTGAGGATCGATGGTGACTTCGACGATCACATCCCCCTGCACTCCCGCCGGCAGATCGGCACGCGACACTGACGGATCGGGATAGACCACGGGAAACGCAGGGACAACTTCGTCGAACGTCATAGGCGAGCCCGGTACGCGGCCGAACGGCGAGCCACCGCGTGCCGTCTCATCAGGCGCGTTAGCCGCGGTCGTGGCCGTCGGTGCTTCGCGCTTGGCTTCAACTTTCTGACGCTGGACCGGCTTCGGGGCCAAGCGATGAAGCGTCAACTTCGGCTGCTCCGCCGGGGCGGGGGTCCGCTCAGGTCCGACCGCCGAAAGATATACGATGGAACGCGAGCCGTAAGAGTTCGGGATTCCCAAGTCCGTTTCGGAGAAACTTACGAACGCCGGGGCGGCGTGGTACAGCAGCAGACCTAGGAATGCCGCGTGCGCCGCGAGGGACGCAGTCATGCCAATCGTGCGCCCTCTGCGCGCCGGGCCGGGCATTTGTCCGAACATCGCCATCTCACCCGCTCATGATAATTATGGTCTGACAGTCGCTTCCCTGTACAGCCCATGAGCCTGCGACTCGTCACAAATCATCCAATCTTGAGGCAGACTAAATTGTCGCGAATACGACAAGCCACTTCCACGCCGGCAGGAATGCCGTAAGCTAGTTGCTAATTGCTAGCTGCTAATTGCTGATTTATGATTCACGTCCTCCATCTCGGCCTGGTTCCATACTCTACGGCGCTGGAACTCCAGCGGACGTTGTCGCAACTGCGCAAGGCCGGCCGCATCGAAAACACGTTGCTGTTGCTGGAGCACCCGCCCGTCATCACCTTGGGCCGCAACGCGAGCTTGGATAACGTGCTCGCCTCGCCGGAGTTCCTGGCGCAGCGCGAGTGTCGAGCTACACGAGATCGACCGCGGCGGTGACGTAACCTTCCACGGCCCGGGACAACTCATCGCGTACCCCATCTTCGATCTGCGCAGCTTCGAGCCGAAAATCGGGGCAGTGGAGTTCGTCCGCCGGCTGGAAGAAGTCCTGATCCGCACCTGCGGCGATTTCGGTATCGGAGCGCAGCGCATCAAGGGGCTGACCGGCGTTTGGACCTACGCGCTGCGCAACAAGCCTGAAGCGAAGATCGCCGCCATCGGCGTGCACATCTCGCGCGGCGTGACCACGCATGGCTTCGCTCTGAACGTCTCGACCAACCTGGATTTCTTCACCATGATTGTGCCGTGTGGGCTGACGGGCAAGCCGGTCACGTCAATGGAGCGAGAGCTGCAGAAGCCGTTGTCGATGGATGAAGTTGCCACCGCTGCGTCGCGCAATTTTGGCCGGGTTTTTCATTCACAGATGCTGTGGCTGGAATCGCTAGACGATCTGCTGGCGCACGTCGCAGCCCCGCAGCCGCAATCCGCATCCCCACCCGCGAATCAAGACATCCCCGCCCGTCCGCCAAAAGAACTGCGCGAATTGCACGGCGACGGCAACGATTTCGCGTAGCCGCGATCCCTATTTTCACTCGCTTCTTTTTCGTAGAGCCTCTCGGGTTATCCCGAAAAGCTTTTCGTGCCCCGTTGCCGCCGTTCTGGTGGCCGCCCATGGGCCGTTGCTCCCGCTGCTGACGTCTAGTTCACCCAGGGCCCGCGCGAGTCACCGTTGCCCTTGGGAGTATCACGCGCGCCGGGATCGCGAAAGTTGCCATGCTCGTCGAAGTAGTCTTCGTGCTTGTAATCGCTGCGGTCGTGCTTGCGCATGTAGACCTCGAACTTGCGTGCGGCGCGGCGGCGCTTCCAGCGGTAGTAAGAATTGCGCAGGCCGAAGGCGCGTTCCGAGGCGGCATACCCAAAGCCGCGCCGGGGCACGAATTTGAGCCAGATATATCCGAACAGCAATCCGCCCATGTGCGCCATGTAGGCAACGGATTCGCCCGGCCGGCTGGCGGAGGAGAGCGTCAGGTATACCTCGATGAAGATCAGGCCGATGATGAAGTACTTGGCCTTGATCATGAACGGAAGCGGAAACAGCATGATCTCCGAATCGGCATGCAGAATGCCGAAGGCCAGCAAAATTCCGAAGATCGCTCCCGATGCGCCCACCGTTGGCACGCGAGGATTGGCGCCGAGCAGGCCGGTGAAGGCAATCACAACGGTCGTCAGCGCCGCGCCGATGGCGCAGAAAAAATAAAACTGCATGAAGATGTTGTAGCCCCAGTCCTGTTCCAGTTGGTAGCCGAACATCCAGAGGGCCAGCATGTTGAAGAGGATGTGCAGCAGCCCGGCGTGCAGGAAGGCATAGGTGATGAGCTGCCAGATCCATCCGTGAACCACCAGTACGGGAACCAGACCCAAATGGATCTGGATCCACGACTCGGATCCCGCGACGAAAACTCCGAGCAGTGCCACCGCCAGAAATACAATGCCGTTAGCGATCAGCAGTTGTTTCACCGCGCGGGTGAATGGCGGGAAGCTCATTCCCATGGATGATGAAGTACGTCGCATGACTTGCTCCGATACTGTTCCCGGTCTACCGCTCCGGCTGCGGTACGATTGCCAGACTGCGATGTCCCTTGGCATCGACTGCGCGTACCGCGAATATCACATTGTCCTTCGAGAGCGGCAAGGTGGCTCGCGTGACATTACCCACCGCCTGCACATGCTCCCAATCGGGCGCCGTGGTGTCGCGCCAGAGAATTTCATAGCCCGTGGCCAGACCGCCTGGCGAAGGCTTCCACTCTAAAGTGGAATCGTTTTGCAGCGCTTTCGTCAACAGGCGAACATCTACCGGGGGCGCCGGCGCAGACGCCAGCGACGCCAAGGTGGCCGCGTTCAAACGCGCCACATTCGCCGTGTAATCGTAGTCGACAAATTTCGGCAGATCCCCGTATTCGATGCCGTTCTCCGTCCGGACGTTCTGGTGCTGGTGATTGTAGTTTTCGCGAAACTCCGTGAAGCGCACCGCAGCGAAGCCTTGCTCGTTGAACGACATGTGATCGCCGCCACGCAAATACCGGTCACGCCGGAAAACCAGCATCGGGCGAAAGTCACCCGGCCGAAAATACTCTTTCGCAACCAGCGCCACATAGCGCGCCAGCTCGCGCGAGAGATGAATCGCTTTCGCCGCCAGTCGCGCGGATCTGGCGCAATTGCTCCTCGCCGGCAGTCGACGGAATTCCCTCGGAGAATACCCGAACAACATGCGGATCCTGCAGGGTGTCACCCGGCGTGCGGTCGCCACCGACGATGTCGTTGTTCAACACCGCTTCGAGGTCCCAACCCTCAGCCTTGGCCGTCTTGGCAAGGTGCGCGCTGCCATAAAGCCCCTCCTCTTCGCCGGCCACCGTCAAGAAGATGATGGTGGCGGGAAAACGATGCTTGCTCAGCACGCGCGCGCATTCCAGGCTCACGGCAGTGCCGCTGGCGTCATCGTTGGCGCCTGGCGCCGCGCCGGTCGCGTCCACGGCATCGCTGTTGCGCGAATCGTAGTGCCCGCTCACTACGTAAATGCGTCCGGCGTTCGATGGATTTGTGCCGCGCAGCACCGCGTACACGTTCGTAATCTTCGTAGGCTGAGGAATTCGCGCACCGGGTTGCTGAATGAACTCGTCAGTTTTTACTTCCAGGCAATTGCCGCACTCGCTGGAATACTGCTGGAACTGGCTCTTGATCCATTCGGCCGCAGCCGCGATGCCCTTGCCGCTGGCGGCGGGTATGCTCGACGACAGAGTTTGCCGCGTAGAGAAGCCGGCGAGCGTGAGCACAGTTTGCTGGATGCGGTCGGGCGAAACCTCAGTGAGCCCGGCCGCAATCTGCGGGTCGGCTGCGGTTGCGTTCGTGTTTGCCTCCTGTGACCGGGCTGAAGCAACCGCGAGCGACGCCGCGATCATCACACCCGCGATTCCGGCCAATGTGCCTGTTCGCGCGCTCATGAAACTTATCGCAACCTCTCGATTCCGCTGGCGTCTATCACTTGACGCTGCTGCCAAGAGATTCTAAATATAAATGCACGGACGGCATCACGTCGTCGAGCCAGGGAGGGCAATCATGGTTATCTGTCCGGAATGCGAAAGCGATCTCGACATCGAGGAGGACGAGGTCGACGAGGGGGAAATCGTCTCCTGTCCCGAGTGCGGCAGCGACTTTGAAGTGGTCGCGGTCGAGCCGCTGGAGTTGACGCGCGTCGCGGACGAGGACGCGGAAGAAGAGGAGGAGACGGAGGAAGAAGAGGAGGAGTATTAGCTTGCCCGCAAGACTGGCACTCCGCTCCGGCTGTGCTTTACTGCTGCTTTTCGCTTCCGCACGGGCGTTTCCCCAACATTCCTCGCAATCTGCCCAGAAAGACTATGCCCTGATCTACGGCACGGTTTGGGGCCCGGATGATCGTCCTGTGGCGGGCATTCCGGTCAGCATCCGGAGGTCGGGCGACAAGAAGCCGAAGTGGCAGCTCACCTCCGACAATCGGGGCGAGTTCGCGCAGCGCGTCCCCGCCGGAGAGGATGACTATATCGTCGAGGCTGACGTCAAGACGCCCAAGGGCCAGCCCAAGCCGCAGGCGACGGTCCACGTCACCGGTGACGAACGTCAGGATACAGGCCTGCATCTCACCAAAGAGCAGCTCCCGCGCAGGTGATGAGTTAATCTATTCCGATGAACAGGGTTCTCAGGCACCGCAGTGCTGGTTTTCGTCGCGCTCAGTTGCAGCGCCCAGTTGCAGATTCCGGTGGGCGGTTCGCGCTCCACCGACAACGACAGTCATAAGAACGCGCATTTCACCTCCCGGACGCTAACTGGCATGATCCTCACCAAGAGCGACAAGCCTGTTCCTGAGGCAATTGTCTATCTCAAGAACACGAAGACGCTGGCCATCAAGACCTACATCTCGCAAAACGACGGCACCTATCGCTTCCCTGAACTCTCGCTGAATTCGGACTACGAGGTGTATGCGGAGAAACAAGGGAAAAAGAGCAGCACCAAGACGCTGAGCCAGTTCGACGATCGCGAGAAGCCGAACATCAATCTTCAAATCGATACGAACAAGTAGAAGGCAGCCCTGCTACCCGAGATTCTTCTTCGGGGATGCTTCCTATCTCGTCCTGACCTGACGAGTGCAATCCAGGCGCGTCAGCCGCGGTTTCGCGAACGGCTGAACGGTCGTGTGACACCCCTATCCCCATCAATTTTGGACTTTGATTCTAAAGGCTTTATATCAAAGTATTGATATCAAAGGAGTTGCTAAAAACGCGGCAAACCGTTACGGAACAGAGACTTGCGCAACAATTCCCTTGCATTTCCGGGAATCAGCCTCGCAACCGGACGACCGACAAAGGACAATTTTTCAAAGAGCGCCCCGGAGCCAGGCCGGAGGCATTGGACACACCAAGCCCAACCTACCAGCGTACCGCGAACATCCCCGCCGTCAAGATTACGAAAGTAGGGGGTAAAGGAATTGACCTTTAGTAACCAGGAAAAGGCGGTTGTCGGTTGTCGGTTCTCAGTTGCCGGAGCTGTCGAACCTGATTCGCATCGCAGCCGACCCCAGAAGACACGGACAACTAACAACAGACAACTGTTTTGCAGTGCCGAAGGCACGGCAGATCATAGCCCAGCCTTTCAAGGCTGGGTAGGCGCCGGAGAAAGCGCGAGACATTACCGAACACGCGTTTCAGCCGGGAGACCCTGGAGCGCGCCCGCGCCCCAGTCCGGGAGCCTCGGCCCTCGCACCGGTGGGGCGCCTGGCGCAAGCCGACTTCTGCCGGCGACCGTCTATGAATCTTGATCGCCAGCCACTTCGCGAAGGAGGCTGGCCAATTCGGAGGGAATCGATCCCGCAGATAAGAAGGAAGCGAGAATTTGACTGTCGCCCTTATCCTTGGAGAACGATAAGCCGAATTTCTCGCATACGGCTTCCAGTACCAGCGTGCCTGGCGCTAATGCTGTAGCATTACGCGGCCACTCGGCATCGACTTCGCGACGGATTTCTGCGATTGAGGCGTCCATCGAGACCGCTATCTGATTAAGGCGCTCAGCGCCTTGTCGCAGGCGCTCCTCTATTGTTCCGGTGTTCGATCTAGTGTTCAGAAATACCGGAGCTAAGAGCCTCCGCTCCGCTCGAAGTCTGACCACCTCATCTTTGAGGGAATCGACGGAAGTCCGAATCGCTTCTCCAACAGCTTGCGTGCCGGGTGAATCACCAGATACGCCTGCGAGTTTATGCTTCCGGGCTATTAACGAGGCCACGGCTTCATAGTCCAAAAGATAATTTTCAAGCTCCCTGCGGTTCAATACAGCCAACGTCGCTCGATCGCCGAGACGATCAACCATCCGAGCTACTTCTGCGTCGTCCCTCTCGTCACGATCGGTCACGAAAAACATGCGAATCTTCCGGCGCGCAAGTAGGTCAAGCGTTGCTTCAGCCGCGTAATGCGCAAAGTTTCGGACCCCGCGCATATGTACGAAGCCCAAATTATTTCGCGCAAGGTCAAGTCCCAGCTTCGCCGCCAATTCCCGGAAAACCGCTTCGTCGGACGGCCCCTCGACGAACATGAGCCTGTCGAACATGAAAACAGTGCTGAGACGTAGGCCCAGCTCGGCAGGAATGCGGATGGTCCCGTCCTGCGCAGTAACAAGTTGGGTAAGTGTCCCCGTCTTTTCATCGCGTGACGTTCAGGTAGGCGTTTTGAAACGTGACCGAGTCAACAAATTCCGTGGAGTGTGTCGTGACGAACATCTGAATGTTCGCGCTCTTCCCTCTTAAATACCCGCCGAGAACCCGTGCTAGTCCGGGATGGAGATGAACCTCGGGTTCCTCTATGAGAACGAGTTCGGGACTCTTAAGCTCCAGGTCGAGAATGATGCGCAAAGCTTCGCGGATTCCGGCGCCGTTCGCCTCCACCAAGAAATCGTCAACGTCCATTTCGGCGGATCGGCCTTCGCGCCCGTCGGCTTGGAAGGCATCGACATGAACTCCCAATAATGAGCGTATCGTCTGCTGAACAGAGCCTAGCCTTTCCGGCCCTCCACGGCGAACTTTTAGACCCAACAATGTCTCAGCCTCATCTCGCCCAATCTGTTGCTTGTTTTCTCTAAAGTGAATCAACGGGACGCCGCCGAGTTCCTGCAGTAGCCATCCCGCATACGCGGGCGGCGTTTTTGCCTCTCCAGCAAAAGTCGAAATTGCGCCGGAAGTCTGTTTCAGTGACGCCCTTTGTATTTCGCCCTTGTTCTCGGTCAACATCTCAGAGATAATCGCCGCCGCTTCATCTCCACTCTTTGCACCGGAAAGTCGCGCGTTGACGCTCCTCATGACGTTCCGGCCGATCATACTGGCGTAACTCATACGTCCAGTAGTTCCGTGTTGCGGGCCCCTCGAAGCTTAGGTCTAAGTTACGTCGATTCCGTAGGATGTCGCGCAGGAAAGCTTGTTCCTCCGACAAGCGCGAGATTGTTTGCTGAATCTCGAACAGCTCGGCGGCGACTGGGGGTAGGACCGAAAGCAGCTTCGGACCAGTGGTTCTAAGCTCGGTATCGTTCGACGCGACGCCGCCCGCGGATAGTTGCTCAACGTATAGAAAAGGCGAGGGGAGATATCCAACTCCGGCGACAATGGCCGACACCGAGCCGAAGTCACTCAGCTGGCGAATTGCATTATCGAGGTGCGGAGCCTCAGCCGTGAGATGTTCCTGAAGGGAACGATTCAGGCCTGGAGACAACTCAAACTCAACGCCAATTTGAATCGGTCGATCCGTTACCCTACCAGTGAATTGATCCTTAGGGCGGCCCAGCGTCCACGGACCGGCTATGGTTCCGGTTCGCAGACGCAAGAGTGTCAGCTCGATGGCGGCGAGAATATTCGATTTGCCTGCATTGTTCTTCCCAATCAGTACGTTCAAGCCGCCGCAGTTCTCCAAGCCGCCTGAGGCAATGCTTCGAAACCAACGAATGTGCACGGCTTTAATTTTCATGGGTGGGTTGATAATGCCACGCTCCGGCCTCGCGCTCAAGCTTGATTTTCCGAGGTAGGTCGATGGCACCGTTGAGCGGCTTGTCACCAAGGTCGGGATTTTTGTTTGCGACCACCCGGGACACAACCACCCCAACAACTGCAAATTCAGTTGTCTAGTCGTCTTTTCTCTTCATCAAGGCGAAGAGTGTCGCCGGCTGAAGCCGGCTCGGGACTTCTAATGAGTCGCGTACCCAGGGCTTCCGCCCTGGGCTAACGTCTGTTCCGCCCGTCCCGGGCTCGGACACTGGCGCGGTTTGAGGAGATCCGGCGGTGGTCGCTGTTCGGTGCCGACCGGGATTGATAGCGCACGCGATTTGGGAGCGATGGGGCTACACTAACCGCGTTAATCCCGTGTAGTTCGTGTGTCTATGCGCTGCCGGGAGGTTGGGTACAAAATGAAACCGGCCGCTTGCGCGGCCGGTCTCCGGGGCTAGAGTCCCATTTCATTTTGAGGTCTGGGACGCAGCGCTGAATGAAGCGCCGCTCTACCCTTGGGCTGCGGCGTACGGCACGGCGGAAGCCGTGCGGCAGGAGCCAGGTCAATGCTTCAACCAAAGCGTTGGGAAGTTATGACCCAGGCGACGGAAATCGGAGTCGCAAGTCACGAGAGTGGCCTTGTGCTCGATGGCCAGGGCCGCAGCGAAGCTGTCGACGTAATAAAGTTTGTATCGCAGTTTGATCTCGGCTGCGTGGCAACAGCGCTGGGGTGTGGCCTCCACAAGTTTTATGGGCAATGGCCTGACGGCGCTGAGCGTTTCGCGCGCCTGATCCACGCCGCTTTGGCGCAGTACAAAGCCGTATACCTCGCCGAAGTTGATGGCGGACATCAAAATCTCGGACCGCCCGCGCATCGCCTCTTTCAGCAATTCTTTAACTTTGGGCGCGCCCGGCGTCTCGAGAGAGTAGGCGATTAGCGCACTGGCGTCGAAGACGTAAGTCACCATTCTTCGCGCTTACCTTCGGCGCGACGTTCTTTCATCCAGAGGTCGAAGCAATCCGGACCACTCTTGAGGAATCCGCACATGCGATCGATGTAATCTTCCGTGATCGGCTGCAGCACGATGCGCCCGAATTCGTCCTCGAAAATCTTGACCTTTGTCCCTGCCTGGATCTTGCGCTTACGTCGTAGCTCGGCAGGAACTACAAGTTGGCCTTTTGAGGTAAAGGTAGCACTCAGCTCTTTCATGCCTTACATGCTAGCAGAAGTAAGACATCCATGCAGCGGCAAAGGGATGGCCGCTTGCGCGGCCGGTATCCAGGGCTAAAGCCCCATTTCATTTTGAAGGTCTGGGACGCGGCGCTGAAGCGCCGCTCTACCCTTGGGCTGCGGGTACGGCACGGCTGAAAGCCGTGCCCTTTCAATGCGGCCAGTTCAAAGCAACCGTTCAAAGCACGAGTCAAGGCGACTCACCTAGACGCTGGGCTGACGCCCAGCTCTACCGTTTAGTCGCCGTACACTGCTTCGCGCTCTTCCACCTCGGGCGCTGGCCGCGGGCTTGATGCCGCCCAGGCTGTCGATCGGAATGAAGCTGCCCTTGGGCGCCGGCTTCTCGCCGAGCACGTGCTCCTTGTAGAGCGCCATCATGCGGGCCTTCTCGGCTTCGGCCTTGATGCGCTCGTCGCGCGCTTTGAACTTCTCCTGGCGCGCATTCTTGGCGATGCCCAGCTTGTCGAGCGTGTCATTGGCTTCGGCGTTCACGTGCGCTTCCACCAGGTTCAGCGAGTGCGCCGTGGTCTCCAGGCCGACCTTCTTGCCGCCGGCGAAGATCTCGTGCCGGCCGTGCTCCTCGTACCACTTGGTCAGGGTCGCGGTCATGTGCATCTTCTCGACGATATTGCGCCAGCCCACGCCGGTGTTGTAGGCGCAGAAGCTGATCTCGCCTTCCTGCGTGGCGTAGGGGATGATGCACTGCTCGGTGCGGCGGAAATCGTAGTTGAACAGGTCCTGGAACCACATGCCGGCGACGAACAGGAAGTTCCAGCGATCGCGGCGGCGGCGCTCGATATCGGTTTCGGTGCGGTCGCCCGTGACCTTGCCGTAGTCCTTGCCGGTCGCGCCGAAGGTCTTGTCGAACTTCTTCAGCAGGTCGGCGAACTTGAAGTGCTTGGGCGACTTGAATGGGTCGTAGTTCTTCAGCAGCGCCAGGGTCATGCCGGTGATCGATAGCCACTTGCCGCGCGCGGCGTCGTTCACCTTCGCCACGTCTTTGCCAAGGTTGTCGCCATTGAGGAACGCCGTGACCGGCACGGCTTCCTTGGTTTCCTTGTCGATCATCACCGCCATGCCGACGCCGCAGTTGGGATGGCAGCCGCAGCTCAGCGCGCCCCAGTCCTTGTCGGGCCCGTGCACCAGGTCGGCCCAATCGGAGAAGGTGCTCATGAAGGAGATGGGGAACCAGTCGCGGGTGGGCTCGCCCATGCCGACCTGGTCCTTCACGTCGTGCGCCAGATGCGACAGGGTGTAGCGCTGCGCCTGGCGGCGTTCGTCGGTGATGGCCTCGTCGCGGCCGGTGAACGACACCGGCTGGAATGACAGGAACGAAATCTTCTTGGGGTTGTCGAGCGCGAACTGGATGATGCGTCCGACCTGCTCGTTGTTGACGCCATTCAGGATCGTCACGACGGGCACGATCTCGACGCCCGCCTTGTGCAGGTTCTCGATGGCCTGGAGCTTCACGTCGAACAAATTGCCGACCAGGCGATGCGAATTGGCGGCGTTGCCGATACCGTCGAACTGGAGATAGGCGTAGCGCAGGCCGGCTTCGGCCGCCTGCTTGGCAAACTCGAAGCTCTTGGCGAACTCGATGCCGTTGGTCGCCGCCTGCACGCTGTTGTAGCCAACCTTGCGCGAGTACGCGCACGCGTCCAGAAAGTACGGCGAGAGCGTGGGCTCGCCACCGGAGAACTGCACCGACATCTGGCGGCGCGGCTTGATGGTGATGGCGTTGTCCAGCATGGTCTTGATCTCGTCCCACGTGAGCTCGTGGACGAAGCCGACCTGGTTGGCGTCCATGAAGCAGGGATCGCACATCATGTTGCAGCGGTTGGTGAGGTCGATGGTGAGCACCGAACCGCGGCCATGCTTGACGGTGCTGGTGCCGTGATGGTGCAGCTTCTCGTCGTTGTGGGCGCGAATGTCGCGGCCGGGGAAAACCTCTTCCAGATGGCGGAAGAACGCGGTGTCGATGGCCATCACGTCTTCGAAGTGGCCGTGCTTGGGGCAGTCCTTCACCATGAGGATCTTGCCGTCGCGTTCGATGATCGTGCGCCTTGATCTCACCGACCTTCTCGTTGAGCAGAACTTCGACCGGCAGCTTGCCGTCGATGATCTGCTGGCGAATTTCGGGGACGCACTTGGGGCAGAGCGAGTCGGTGGAGCGCGGCCAGCCCAGCGGGGGCTTGGACTTCTGATACGACTTCAACAGCGGCTTGTCGGACCACTTCGGCGTAAATGAAGGATTGGGATTAATGCCATTGACTTTATCGAAGACGACCCACGCGCCGCGGGCGGCATAGGTTATCGCCTTCTCAACGTACTTTACGGGCTTGTGCATTTACGCCTCGCTAACAGTTCAGATGTGCCGTTCCTAATAACTGGGATGTGCCGGGTGCGGCGACAGTGGCCGGAAGCTCAACACTTTCCGACACTTACTAAGGTAATGACCGGAGCGCGATGGGCCAAGCAGGATGGGCTAAACGGGCTGAATTGGGGATTTAGCGGGCCAATCCCACATTGAACGGGAAGGCCGGAGTGTGAAGCTATGTTGTTGAAAAGGCTGGTGGGAAGATGGGAGACTACTCGAATTCCGGTTCCCTAATTGTCACGATGCCAACCAATTCGCCCTCATTCTCAAAAACACTGCGACGTATCATGCCGGCGCGTCCGGCGGAAGGCCCTCGGCTTCGGGTGGGCATTGCATTCATCAAAGGCAAGCAGCGGTCAATAGAAAGCCGCAAAACACGGTAGCTGCCGTTTTCATCTTCGAAGGCTCATAAAACTGCGGCGATGCGGGGTGCCATGTGATAAAGAACGCCTACCGATTGCGTCTTTCGATGTCCCGTCTTGATGACTACTCTTTCTCGCTGCCAAATACATTCATTGCTCTTACTGCCCACCATCTTCGCTCCGATTTCGGCAGCGATTAGGCGAGCGCAATTTTTTCCAAATCGGCTGGCCCGTAAACCGCTCTCCCTATCTTGGGACATCGTCTCGCTCTCCCGTCGGTCTGGATTATAGCTCTGTATTCGCGTGCTCTACTTTTAGTGGTATCGCGATTGAACCCGCAATGAACCCGTCCCGAATGGCGGGACGGCAGTATACGAATGCGATCTGCAGGATTGGTGCTATATTCCCCCCATGAAGAGCGAGCAAAAAGCGCTCAATCCCGATTCGCATAGCCACCCCAGGCTTGAAGCAGGCGGTGGAATTGTCTGCGCGGTTGAATGTGTACGCCTACGATGCGTACGTGCTTACTTGCGCCATCAACCAAAGAGCGCCACTGCTCACGCTGGACGGCGGACTGAAAGCGCGCGCGCGTGAGAGTTGCAACTCGAAGTACTGGAGGCCGGCATCCGATGAAGTCCTACAGCTATTCTGAAGCGCGGGAAAATTTTGCGACCGTGCTCGACGAAGCCGCGCGCGACGGGGCGGTGGAGATTCGCCGTCGCGACGGGACCGTGTTTCGCATTCTGCCTCTGCGAAAGTCCAAGGCGTCGCCGCCGGATGTGAAAGGCGTAAAGCTGGCGGTATCGGCTGCCGAGTTGGTTGCAATTGTGCGGGAGGGCCGCGAGCGCGGATAGGTCTCTGTCAGGCGCGCGGCGCCCTTTCCGATTGCACGAAGACTGGGTGCCCTTGATTGGATGCCCCGGTTTGTTGTGGGCTAAGCTGAGTCGTCCCGCACGGCGGGACGGCGGTGTTGCGGGTTCAAGTTGCCGACTGGTAGTGATAGCGGATTTATCAACAGTTATCGCTCAGGTGAAGATAGGCCGCATAGCGACGCGTCCAAAATGGCGGAATCGGGAGCATTGGCAAGTTCGTAGACTTATACCTGTAATCCCCTACATCAATGCTCCCCTTTAGGTAAAACCAACCGCGCTTTTCTTCGCAGTTCCCTGCGATGATGGCGCGAGACATTTCTTCAATCTCCGTGAGTATGTCCTTTTCGTCGTAGCGATACCTCCGCTGGTAGGGAAACTCCCAATATGACATCACGCCAAAGCTGAAGCTGTAAACGTTGGCATCATCGCAATGAACCCCAAACTCGGCAGCGGCAGCGTTCGTTGGCTTCAACTCAATGACGGTTCCTGCCTTCTTTGGCACTTCATGCGTAGTCAGCGAGGCAGTACCTGATGGCAACTCCCCTGCAAGACGTTCAAACAAATTAGTCAACTCTGCACGCATAAGGGTGTTGAAAACGATAACTTAGCTGGTTCGTTGTTGCAAACAGCGCATTACACTCAAAATCCTTGTCCTCCGTCAATGAGTTGTTATGGGCAAGCGGTGGTAATAACTTGTAGCCACCGCTGCTCTCCGTTTCTTGACTGCTTTTCACGCGGCGCTGAAATTCAGCCCTAAAGCGCAGTCGAAGGGCGTCGCTCTAATTCACTCCGCCTTCCACTGATACGCCCCGGCCTGCGGCAGGCCGACGTGAGCCAGCACGCGATTGACGAATTCGCGGGCGATGTCATCGGTGGAAGCTGGAAGGAAATAGAATGCCGGGATCACGGGAAAAATCGTCGCGCCGGCTTCGGCGGCGAGCGCCATATTGCGCAGGTGAATGCGGTTGAAAGGCGTCTCGCGAACGCATAGTACGAGTGGCCGGCACTCCTTCAGGCAAACATCGGCGGCGCGCTCGATCAGGTGAATGGCCATGCCGTTGGCGATGCGCGCCAGTGTGCCCATGCTGCATGGCAGGACGATCATGGCGTCGGTTGCGTACGAGCCGCTCGCAACGTTTGCGCCGATGTCGTCATTGTTCTGCTGCTGGATCTTCTCTGGTCGCCGTCCCAGCAGCTTGCTCACCATTTCGGTCCGTCCGGCGACTTCGAGCTCCTCGGCCATCACCCGCAGGCCGCTATCGGAAACGATGAGGTTTACGGTTTCAACTCGCGCGTCGCGTTCCAGCGCATCCAGCAGGTGCTTGGAAAAGATGGAGCCGCTCGCGCCGGTTATAGCCACCGTAACCGTCTTCGGTGCCGCGTTGGCCTGAGCCGTCATCTTTGAGATCATAATCGCTCATGGACGCGAAGGCCTTGAAGAAACTTTTTGACGATGTGCGCCGGGGCAAGGTCTCGCCCGACGAAGCGGTGGGAAAGCTGCGGCATCTGCCCTTCGAAGATCTGGGCTTCGCCAACATCGACCACCACCGCACGCTGCGCGTGGGCATGCCGGAAGTTGTCTTCGGCCCCGGCAAGACGCCGGAGCAGTTGTCGGAGATATTCGCTCGCCTGGCCAAGCGCGGCCACAATGTCCTGGCTACGCGGGTTTCGCCGGAGCAGGCGCGAGCCGTGCGCCGCAAGCTGCGCAAAACTGAGTTCCACGAATTAGCCCGCGCCGTCACTCTGACTCAGGATGACACGCAGTATGGCAAAGGCCGAGTCGTGGTGGTTTCCGCCGGGACCAGCGACATTCCCGTCGCCGAAGAAGCGGTCATCACGGCGCAGATCATGGGCAACGAGGTACAGCACGTTTACGACGTGGGGGTGGCAGGCATTCATCGCCTGCTGGCGCGACGCGAGCTGTTGACGCAGGCGCGTGTCATCATTGTCTGTGCGGGGATGGAAGGCGCGCTGCCCAGCGTTGTCGGAGGGCTGGTCGGCGTACCGGTGATTGCCGTGCCCACCAGCGTGGGCTACGGTGCTTCCTACGAAGGCATCGCGGCGCTGCTGGGAATGCTCAACTCTTGCGCGTCCAATGTGACGGTGGTCAACATCGACAACGGCTTCGGCGCCGGTTATGTGGCCTCGATCATCAATCGCCTGCCCTGATTGTCGCGACTGGGTGTCGCCGCTCCGCGGCTGTTTCGGCTCATGCTGCGCGACCGGCCCGGGAGGTTGTGCGCGCGGCTTCTTCGCTCCTGAACTTTCTCGCCAGTAGTGCATCGATCGAGATCTTCCCCGGCCCAAAGATAAGGATGATCAGCCAAGCGGCGAGAAAGACAAAGGGAGCAGCCGCCGCAAACTTGTCCGGATGAGTGAAGAATCCTAAGAAGGCCTCGCGGTCGGCGGTGATGTAGGCCACGAGCATATCGCCCACGCTGAGCAGCGCGAGCAGTCGAGAACCGAGGCCCACAGCCAGCAGGATGCCACCGATAAACTCAAGCAAGGTCACGAACCACGCGTTAGCCGCCGGAGCGGGAATACCCAGGCTGGCGAAGAACTGAATCACGTCCGGCATGCGGTGCAGCTTGCCCCAGCCGGCCTGCGCGAACTGCCAGCCAAAGTAGAGACGCACGGCCAGCAAGAACACAGATTGCAGCGAATTCGTTGTACCGATCAGTAACTCGTAGGCTTTGACGGCGATGTTATCGCTTGGCTTGTTCATAGTGTTTGGGCGCTGCCGAGAACCATCCCAACGACTGCCACAGCCGGAACCAGCTCTCGACTTTCTGCGCTTGTTCGTCTTCTGTCCAGTCGCCGTCTGCGAACGCCGCTTCGATGGCGTCCATAAGGTTGTGACCCTCGCACAACAGTGACAACAGCCGAAACGCCTGCGGCTCGAGGCGACGGTAATGCACCGAGTAGTCCATCCGGTGCAGTGCCAGGAAGACGCCGGGCGCCTTCGGGCAAGGCGAGTTCAGCATTGCCGCAACCATCCTGGTCGTGCGCTTCTTTTCTTTGACCGCGATGGCGAGGTCGTCCACAGGATAGTGCAGCTTGAGCAACCGAATGTACGGCTGGAGCTGAAGTTGAATTTCCGAGCCGGCCTGCGCCAGCTCCTCCGGCGTAATCGGCGGCAGCTCCGCGGCGTCGAAGGCTTCGATGTGCGCCCACTCCAGCGCAATCATGTCCTGTACAAGCTGCGATTCGGCACCCAGCCACTTTGGATTGGCCTTCAGCCACTCTGCCAGCCGTGAACCCAGATTGCGAAGCGTGAAGGAACGCGACGGACACTCGGCCAGATATGCCTCCGACATACGCCGGAAGCGCTTGGCTCCCATGATCGCGCGCACGCCGGGAAAGTCTTCGGCCAAGCAGTCAATGATCCGAAACCAATAACTCTTGGTGTAGATTTCCAGCCGCTCGAAGCTGGTCAGCCGGTCGTTGGGCTTGAGGAACTTTTCGGCGGCGGCGCGAGTGCTGGTGCGCATGCCTTCGCGCACCGTCATCGGCTGCATGATGAGCCGGGCAAACTCGCGCTGGGTTTCCAGAAGCGAACTCACGCCACCACCTCCGCCGGCGTGTGAGCGCGCGCCTGCGCGCCCGCCCAAGCAGGGTTGACTTCTCCGTGCAAGTAACGGTTCGCCTTCAAAGCCTCGGCATGGACTTCTTCAAACGACGGAATCTTGTCATCCCATTCCAAAAGCGTCGCGGTTGGTCCGATGCGGCGGATCGCACGGTCGTAGAGCGCCCATACGGGATCGATCACCGGATGGTCATGGGTGTCGAGGAGGTACTTCTCATACCGCGAATGTCCGGCAATGTGGATCTGCGCGACGCGCTCCGCGGGAACCGAGTCCAGGTATTCGCGCGGATCGAAACTGTGATTCATCGAGCTGACATAGATGTTATTGACGTCCAGCAGAATGCCGCAATCGGCGCGTTCGACGACCTCGTTGAGAAACTCCCACTCGGTCATCACTGAGTCGTGAAACTCGGCATAGCTGCTGACGTTTTCCACGATGACGGGCACTTCAACGTAGTCCCGAACCTGGCGAATCTTGGCTGCCGTAAGCTCGACCGCCTCCCAGGTGTAAGGAATGGGCAGCAGATCGTGCGAGTAACTGCCGTCAACGCTTCCCCAGCACAGATGATCGGAGAGCCAAGGCGTCTTGGTGCGGCGCACCAGCGTCTTCAGCCGGCGCAGATGCTCGCGGTTCAGCGGCTGCGCCGAACCGAAGTACATCGAGACGCCGTGTTGCACGACGCGGTATTGCTCGAGAATCTGGTCGAGCACGGCCAGGGGATTGCCGCCATCGACCATGTAGTTCTCCGAGATGATCTCGAACCAGTTCACTACCGGCTTGTTTTCCAGGATGTGCCCGTAGTGCGGAATGCGCAGGCCAATACCGACCCCGTACTCCGTGAATCCGTTGAAACGATTTGCCGGCATTACAGCTCCGTGAATGACCCCAGAATAATACGAGGGCCGGGTAGCTGCCGACCCTCGTTGTGCACCGACCAATTTACGCCAGATGGTTCTTGGAGCCGTCGGTAGCGCAGCCGCCCTTGCCCTTGCAAGAGTTCTTGCCCTTGCAGCCGTTGTCGCCCGACTTACAGCCGCCCTGCCCCTTGCAGGAGTTCTGCCCCTTGCAGGAGTGCTTGTCGCTCTGGAACGCATTCGCCATCATGCGCACCGAGCTGTTGCTGACAGTGGTGTTGCTGGTCGAGTTGGTGGAAGTTGCAAACGCGGGCGCGGCGGCCGTCAACAGACCGGTCACGGCAGCGCTCAGTAGGAGGGACTTCACCTGACTTTTCTTCACTGAATTCTCCTTCGAAGGTTTGACGCGTGTGGACATCTCAGCCACATCGCGGCGGGGAAAGGCCCAGCCCAATTTGCGGCTGTTCCTGTCGCGCTAAGATACCCGAGATAGAACAAAAGTTCCAGAGCTTGCGAAAAAATAAGTCAACCTGCGTGCGCCGGGTCTTTGCGCCCAACCAACAATCGCCGGGCTACCGGACGCGTTTTTCCCCGCCAATGCAATTTTGGTGGGGTTTCCGCCGCTGTTGGTGGTGATCGTCGAATAGACAAATGTGCCTGGGGTGCTAGCTGGGCTGCACCTCGCGGACACCACCCGCGCTGGCCACAACCACCACGCTGGCCAGGTTCAGGAACAGGCCGTGATCGACAATGCCGGCGCGAGCTTCCAGTTCGCGCGCCAACTTGGCGACGTTGGGGATGGGGCCGAAGTTGCAGTCGAGAAGCATATTGCCCTGATCGGTGCGGTATTCCTCGCCGCTGGGCGTCTGCCGGATGACGTATTTCGCCCCGAGCGACTCCAGGAAGCGCGCCTGCGATCGCCAGCCGAAGGGCATCACCTCGACCGGTAGCACGTGCAGCGTGCCCAGCCGGGGCGAGAGCTTGCTCTCGTCGACAATGATGATCTCGCGCGCCGAGGCCTGCGCCACCAGCTTCTCCCGCAGCAGCGCGCCGCCGCCGCCCTTTACCAGGTTGAGCTGCGGATCGACTTCGTCGGCGCCATCGATGGTCACATCGATGTTCCTCGGCAGGTCTTGGGTAAGCATGGGGATGTTGAGCTCGACGGCAGCGTCCCACGATGCGCGCGAGGTCGCGAAGCCAACGATGTTCTTCAGCTCCCCGCTCCGGAGCAGCGCGCCGATGCGGCGAATCGCGAAAATTGAGGTCGAACCCGTGCCGAGTCCGACGGTCATGCCGGAATGGATGTAGCGGCTGACGGCATACTCGGCCGCTTCCTGCTTCAGGGCGGCTTGGGGGTCAGGCGATGATGTGGGTGCGTGCATGGTTTGTACCTGAAGGATCGAGATATCGACGATTTCGTCGAGAGTGCCGGTCAGTTTATCAGCGGGCCGCGCGCCGTTACTTGCTATCGGGCGCACCTCTTACGGCGACAAGATACTCGACGATCTTACGCTGGTCGTCGTCGGGGACCGTCGCCCCATAGGCGTCGACCATCTTCTTCACTTCTTTTTCCCAAGTCGAACGGCTGAAGCCCGGCTGGGTGGTAACGTAGCGCGCCGAGTGGCAGATCAGGCAGTCCTTTTCGTACACCTGCATGTTCGGACCTTGGAGAATTTGCCCGGAATAATCTGGTAGCGTGATGCGTTCGACCTGGCTCGACGCCGTTGTCGCAGGAGGTTGTGACTGTGCTGCCAAGCTGGTCACAGCAATCGCCAGCGAAGTGAGCGCGCAGATTCTTTGCCAATGTCTCATCGTCGTCTCACATCACCACGACTTCCTGGTGCTCGATCACGTCGCGCTGATACCCGCTGCGGTTCCACTGTTCGGTCACCTGCGTTTCTCCGCTATTGCTGGTGGCGCGCACCATCAGGCGATAGCTGCCCCTTCGCGGCGGGAGTCCAGTCGGTCTGCCACCTTCGCCACGAATACTTGCCCAAGTCGGGGCCGAGTTCGGCATCGCGCCAGCTATGGCCGCCGTTCTCGGAAACCTCCACGCGCTTTATTCCGGAGCCGCCGTCCGTCGCCACGCCGCTGAACTCGAGACGCTGTCCCGCTCGAAGCCGCTCGCCGGACGATGGCTTAACAAAAATGGAATGCACCGGCATCCGATTGATGGGCACAGTGGTCTCGGCAAGGTGCTGCGGATCCTCGTTGGCCCGGGGATTGTCGGGAATGCGATAGGCCTTGTCCATCCAGAACGTCTTCAGCGGCTGATCGAGGACCGTAACCTTGGTTAGAGCTTTCACCCAATAGGTCGCGAACCATCCCGGCACGATGAGACGGATGGGAAATCCGTTCAGCATGGGCAGCGGCTGGCCGTTCATCTCGTAAGCAATCATCACCTCGCCATCGCGTGCATGGTCGATCTGCAACGACTTCTCGAACGGCGGCGTCTTGGGCTGCGGAGGCTCGTCCAGCCCGCGCAGTCCGACCTGGACCGCGCCGGGCTGCACACCGGCCGCATCCAGCACATCTTTCAGGCGCGCGCCGGTCCAGCGGGCGTTGCCCATCGCTCCGTTGCCCCACTGCCCGCCGGGAACTCTGGGCTCGAACAGGCTGCGGGAATTGCCAGCGCATTGCGCCAAGGCAACGAGAGAGACGGGCTCAAACTTTGTTCGCAAATCCGGCAGCGACAAATTCAACGGCTTCTTCACGTGCCCACTGACTTCCAGCCGAAAACTCTGCACATCGACGCTCGTAGGAATGCCCGACAAATGCCAGCGTACGAAAAAGGCGTCGTTGGGCGTGAGATCGGTTTCGAAGTACTTGAGCGGCGTCTCCAGTTGCGGCGGCCGATCGGTGAGAAGGATGAGGTCAGCCTTTTGCGGATAGCGGGCCAGAGTACGGGCGGGCGCGCTGGAGTTGTCGAAACCAAAGCCTGCGTCGATCTCGAATACCGAGCCGAAGGCGCGCGGCGCGACGAGTACTCCGCCCACCGTCATCAATGTCGACAGAAACCGTCGGCGGCCAAGCACGTGTTCGACTCCTGCGTCTTGTATCGGCAGCAGATGAGGCAGCGACTTCGGGTGGGTGCCCCAGGTTCGCGTGCGTCTTTTGCACGCTAACCTGGGCCTTCCCGACCGAACCCAGGTTAGCCCAAAAGAAGGGCGAACCTGGGGCACCGTCAGTTAGTTCTTTCTGCCCAGCGCCTTCCGGTAACGGCCGATCAGCGTATTGGTCGAGCTGTCATGCTTCAAATGCGGCGCCGTGTCGCTCTCCAATTCAGGGATGATGCGCTTGGCCAGTACCTTGCCCAGCTCCACTCCCCACTGATCGAAGGAATCGATATTCCATACTGCGCCCTGCGTGAAGACGTTGTGCTCATAGAGCGCAACCAGCTTGCCCAGCGTGCGCGGCGTGAGCTTGTCGGCCAGCACCATGTTGGTCGGGCCGATTGCCTTCGCATACCCGGAACGGCGTCTGGAAATCCGGCGAGCCTTCCGCCTTCAGCTCCTCGGCAGTCTTGCCGAACGCCAGCGCCTCCGCCTGCGCGAACAAGTTCGCCATCAGCAGATCGTGCTGGCTCTTCAGCGGGCTCAGCGGCTGGCAGAAGCCGATGAAGTCGCAGGGGATCAGCTTGGTGCCCTGGTGGATTAACTGGTAGAACGAGTGCTGGCCATCGGTGCCCGGCTCGCCCCAGATGATCGGCCCCGTCTGCCACTCCACCGGATTGCCTTCGAGATCGACATGCTTGCCGTTGCTCTCCATCTGCAACTGCTGCAGGTAGGCGGTGAAGCGCTTCAGGTTGTCCGCGTATGGCATGATGCCGACGGTCTGCGCGCCGAAAAAGTCGTTGTACCACACTGTCAGAAGTCCCATCAGCGCCGGCAGGTTCTTCTCCAGCGGCGTGGTGCGGAAGTGCTCGTCGATGTCGTGGAAGCCGGCCAGCAACTCTTCATAGTTCTTCGGCCCGATGGCGATCATGTTGGACAAGCCGATGGCCGAATCCATCGAGTAGCGTCCGCCGACCCAGTCCCAGAAGCCGAACATGTTGGCGGTATCGATGCCGAACTTCGACACCGCTTCAGCATTGGTGGAAACGGCCACGCAGTGCTTCGCGATGGCGCTTTCGCTCTTCAGGCCATCGACGATCCACTGCCGCGCAGCCGCGGCGTTGGTCATCGTCTCCAGCGTGGTGAAGGTCTTCGACGAGATGATGAACAGCGTCTCGGCGGGATCGATGCCGTGGGTGGCGTCGTGGAAGGCCGCGCCGTCGACATTGGCGACAAAGCGGAAGTCCATTGCCGGATCGGCGAAGTCGCGCAGCGCCGCATTCGTCATCTCCGGCCCCAGATACGAGCCGCCGATGCCGATGTTGATGACATGCTTGATGCGCTTGCCGGTGTGTCCCTTCCATTCGCCGCTGCGCACCCGGTCGGCGAAGGCCGCCATCTTGTCGAGGACCTCGTGCACCTCGGCCACAACGTCCTTGCCGTCAACTTCGATCTTGGTGCCGCGCGGCGCGCGCAGGGCCACGTGCAGGACGGCGCGCTTCTCGGTGTTGTTGATCTTCTCGCCGCGGAACATCGCATCGCGACGGGCTTCGACGCCGCGCTCGCGGGCGAGTTCCACCAGCAGCTTCATGGTTTCGTCGGTAACGCGGTTCTTGGAGTAGTCCAGATAGAGCCCCGCGCCTTCGGCGGTGAGACGTGTCCCACGTTGTGGGTCATCGGCAAACATCTGCCGGAGATGGACGTTCTTGATCTTCTCGTAATGCGCCTTCAGATTTTTCCAGGCGGGCGTGTCGATGGGTCGCTGGGTGGTCATCTTGGCTTCCGGCATAAATCTCCTCTCGCAGTTCCTTTTTTGTGCAGACAAACAGCAGGTCCCTCGACTACGGCCGCCAAAAGCAGGCGACCTCCGCTCGGGATGACAATCGTTATAGAACGCCTGCGAAGTACTTGGTATAGAACCTCTGCGAAGTACCCGGTGGAAGCGCAGGCTTCAGACCGGCGGATGGCGCACGCAGAAACTTGGCTTTAGCCACGGCCGGGGCTGAAGCCCCTCACAAGGCCATTATTCAGCCCGGCTAAAGCCGGGCCCTTCCACCTACTTCAGAGCCTTGCTCTTGCTCTCGATCGAATCGAGCAGGTCCTTCCACGAATCCACGAACGACTTCGCACCGTCTCGCTGCAAGTCGGCCGCGAGCTTCATAACATCGATGCCGGCGCGGGTGAAGGCCATCAGCGTCTGCTCGCAATCGCCGCCGTCGCGCGGCACCACGCCATGCAGCTCGCCATGATCGGCAAAGGCGAGCAACGTCTCTTCCGGCATGGTGTCAATGGTATTGGGCGCCGCGAACTGGTCGATGTACATGACATCCGAAGCTTTCGGATCTTTCGTCCCGGTGCTGGCGAAGAGCAACCGCTGCGGACGCGCGCCGCAGTTCTCCAGGCGCTGCCAGCGCTCCGAGTCGAGCACATCGCGATACGCTTTGTAGGCCTGCATTCCAATCGCCGGACCAAGCTGGTTGCGCAGCTCGGAGGGAACTTTGTCCATCGTCGATTTGTCCCAGCGGCTGATGAACAGCGATGCCACCGAGCGCACATCGGGGCTAAGCCCAGCCTCGACGCGGCGCTCCAGTCCGCGCATATAGGCGTCCGCCGCACCCAGGTAATGATTGCGGTCGAAGAGCAGCGTGACATTCACCGTCACCCCAGCGAAGATAGCCTCTTCAATCGCGAACCGGCCTTCCGGCGTTCCTGGAATCTTGATGAAGAGATTGCGCCGCGCGGCCTGCTTATGCAGCTTCTTGGCGACTTCCACCGTCGTCTTGGCGTCATAGGCCAGCAACGGCGAGACCTCCAGCGACACCCAGCCATCGACGGTCGCCGTCCGTTCGTGAATGGGAGCAAACAAGTCCGCGGCGCGCCGCAAGTCGTCGATCGCCATCTCGAAGAACGCATCTTCGGTCGACATTCCCGCGGACATCAGCCGCCCCATGTCGTCGTTGTAGGTGTCGCCCTTCGACATGGCGTGATCGAAGATGGTCGGGTTCGAGGTCAGGCCGGTGACCGACAGCTCGTTGATGTAGCGTTGCAGCGTGCCATTGTCGAGGATCTGGCGGGTGATGTTGTCGAGCCAGAGGCTCTGGCCCAGGTCGTGCAACTGCTGCGTAGGTTTCATCTCATTTTGCCTCATGCCTTTTGAGATTCGCCTCATGCGCCTTGAGATGCGGCCAGTTTTTTGGGCACGAAATCCGCTTTCTTCATATGCAGAATGTCTGCAATCCGCTTCACGGAGTGGTCGGCAGCAGGGTACTTCGCACTCGCCGCCTTGTCGGCGGCGTAGTGTCCCTGCTCCACGAAGACGGTGGTGACGCGGTCCTTCCAGATGTCCTTGATGGCCGCCAGCAGGCGCAGCTTGTCATCCACCATGACATAGTGCCGGGCGGGGTAAAACTTCTCCACCCAGTCCAGCTCGCGTTCTTTGTGAATGAAGATGAGCACGTTCCCGCCAAACGCGCGCCACAATCCGGACTGCTGGACTTTGCGCGGCTGGAAAACGGCATCGCCGTCCGACAAGATCGCCGCCTTGCCCCAGCGCCGGCACTGATCGATGACCTCGTGCGCACCGGGAAAGACGCGCTTCGGGAACGGATAGTCGATCAACCAGTTGGAGACGCTGAGGAAGCGCGGGTCGTGCATCTTCTCCATGCGGTAGCGCTCGATGGCGCCGAGGTAGTCGGCGTACCCAAGTTCCTTGCGCAGCTCCTCGTAGATTTCGTGGTAACGTTCACGTGCCGCCGTGCCGAACGCCCGTCCGATGTGGCCGAACAGGTCGCCCGACATGCGATCGTTGTCGAACAGGGTGTTGTCCACATCGAACAGGAAAACCAGCTCGTGCTCCGCCGTCCGCGAGGAGGCGGCGCGCTTCTTGCTTTGCGACTGCGCTGCTTGTTTTGCGCTCATAATTTATCCCGGCTATCGCGCTGCGGCCTGGTACTTGGTGTCCTCTTGCGCCGGCTTGGGATCCATCCACGGCCCATCGGAGCCGATGAGCTGGCTGATCTCATCCGGGCCCCAGGTTCCAGGTTCATAGCCATAGACCGGCGTCACATTGTCAAGCACCGGCTGCACCACGCGCCACTGCGCCTCCACCAGGTCCTGGCGCGCGAAGAGCTCGCCGTGGCCATGCATGGCGTCGCCCAGCAGGCGCTCGTAAGGCGGCATCTCGTGTGCCGCATGGCTCTTTAGCGTGAGCTCCACGTCCTGCCCCGCCATGCGCTCGCCGGGGACTTTCACGCGGACGCCCATGCCGATGCATATATCCGGGCTGACGCGGAAGCGAATGTGCGAAGAACGCAGCGGCACCAGCTCGTGATAGGTCTCGCGCGGCGGACGCTTGAATTCCACTACCGCCTCCATGCAGGTCATGGGCAGCACTTTGCCGGCGCGGATGTAGATGGGTACGCCCGCCCAGCGCCAGCTATCGATGAAACACCGGATCGCCACGAAGGTCTCGACGGTCGATCCGGGCGCGACGCCCTCCACCTGCCTGTAGCCGTTGTACTGGCCGCGCACAATATCGTCAGGCCCGAGCGGCCGGACCGCTTTCAGCAGCGCGGCTTTCGAATCGCGGTCGGCTTCGAAGTCCTCACCTGTAGGCGGGTCCATCGTGAGATTCGCGAGCACCTGCAGCATGTGGTTCTGCACCACATCGCGCAATGCGCCGGTCTCGTCGTAGAACTTGCCGCGATCGCTGACGCCGAAGTTCTCCGCCATGGTGATCTGAATGCTGCGGACGTGGTCGCGGTTCCAGATGGGCTCGAAGACGGGATTGGCGAAGCGCGTGTAGATGATGTTCTGCACCGGCTCCTTGCCCAGGTAGTGGTCGATGCGATAGATGCAGTCCTCAGGGAAGACCTTGTGCAGGGCGCGGTTGAGTTCCAGTGCGGTCTGCAGATTGTGGCCGAACGGCTTCTCGATCACCACGCGCGAGTTGTTCGCGCATCCCGCCTTCTGCAAACCTTGCGCCACCGTGCCGAACAAGCTGGGCGGCACGGCGAGATAGTGCAGCGGGGCTTGCGCCTTGCCCAGTTGCTTGCGCAGCTCGGTGAAAGTCGCCGAATCGGCATAGTCCCCGTCAACGTAGCGCAGCAACGTGAGCATTTTCTCGAAGGCCGCCTGCTCCAGGCCGCCATGATGTTCCAGGCTGTCCTTGGCGCGCTCCTTAAGCTGGTCCAGCGTCCACCCGGCTTTGGCTACGCCGATGATGGGAACGTTCATCCCCTGATCGCGGATCAGGTTCTGCAGCGAGGGAAAAATCTGTTTATAGGCCAGGTCGCCCGTGGCCCCGAAGAATACGAAAGCATCCGACATTCCGTTTTGCATTGATATGGTCCCCGTTGAACGTAGGCGTCTCTGGCCTACGAAAATTCGTTTTTCATGATGCAGCCCGAAGGGCGATACAAGCGTAGCCCCAGACGTAAGTCCTGGGTTGGATTCCGTTGATGAAGGGGAGTCCGCGAGGACGGCACAAAACCTCCGCCGTCCCTAAAGGGACCCCGGGAACATTTGCGACTAATCCCGGCACGCACGTGCTGGGTTACGATTGTGTCGCCCTTCGGGCTAATCTTTTTGCCGCTTGCCAGAAGCTGGCGGCTACTTCGCCTTCTTCATCACTTCCTTCGCCGCAGCCACCACGTGCTCGACGGTGAATCCGAAGTGCTCCATGACAACTTTCATGGGCGCCGACTCGCCGAAGGTCTTCATGCCCAGCACCACGCCATCTCCTCCCGCATAGCGCTCCCAGCCGATGGGCGAGGCTTCCTCGACCGCCACGCGCGCGCCGACGGACGGAGGCAGCACGCTGTCGCGATAGGCCTGGTCCTGCGCGTCGAACAGCGGCCACGAGGGCATGCTGACCACGCGTGCCTTCACGCCTTCCGCCGTCAGTTGCTCCCACGCCTTCATGCACAACCCAACCTCGCTGCCGCAGCCGATCAGGATCAGCTCCGGATTGCCGCCGGCAGCATCGGCAAGGATGTATCCGCCCTTGGCCGTGCCGCTGGCCGCGCCGAACTTGGTGCGGTCATAGATGGGCAGCGCTTGGCGGCTGCCGATGATCGCATACGGACGGTCCTTCGACGACAGCGCCATGCGATAGGCTTCCACCAACTCGTTGGCGTCGGCCGGACGGATCACCATCATTCCGGGGATCGCCCGCAACGACAGCAACTGCTCGATCGGCTGATGCGTCGGGCCGTCTTCGCCCAGACTGATGGTGTCGTGCGTCCAGATGTGCAGCGCCGGGATCTCCATGATGGACGACAGCCGAATGGCACCGCGCGCGTAGTCGGTGAAGATGAGGAATCCGGACCCGTAGGCGCGCAGCCCGGTCAGCACCATGCCGTTCACCATCGCGATCATGGCGTGTTCGCGAATGCCGAAGTGGAAGTTGCGGCCCTTGTAATCGCCCAGTTCGTTGTTGGCCTGGAAGTCGCCGGCAAACTCGAACTCCAGTCGCGTCTTCGTGCTGGGATAGAGATCGGCTGCGCCACCCAGCACCCACGGGACTTTCTGCGCGATTGCGTTGAGCACCTTGCCGGATGCGTCGCGGGTTGAAATGCCTTTGTCGCTCGCGGGGAATGTGGGCAACGCTTTCTCCCAGCCCGCCGGCAACTCGCGTTTGTTCATGCACTCAATGTTGTCCCCCAGGTCGGGATACTGCGCCTTGTAGCGCGCAAACATCGCCTCCCAATCCTGCCGCAACTTCGCGCCGCGCGCGCCCATGCCGTTGGCGAAGTGCTCGCGCACGCCGGGCGGGACCACAAACGATTCGTCGGGCGAGAATCCGAAGAACTCCTTGGTAAGCCGCACCTCTTCCGGACCGAGCGCCTCGCCGTGCGCTGCCGACGTGTCCTGCTTGTGCGGGGCGCCGTAGCCAATGTGACTGTGCACCACGATGAACGTGGGACGGTCTTGCGCTTTTTTGAAACGCTCCAGCGCGCGATCGACATGCTCGATATCGTTGGGATCGCTGACCCGCACGACCTCCCAGCCGTAGGCCAGGAAACGCGCAGCAACGTCTTCGGTGAAGGCGAGGTCGGTGTGGCCTTCGATGGTCACGTGATTACAGTCGTAGATCCAGCACAGATTCGACAGCTTCAAATGCGCGGCCAGTGACGCCGCTTCGCTGGCGACGCCCTCATTGAGGCAGCCATCGCCGCAGAGCGCATAAACATTGAAGTTGAAGAGTTCGTAGTCCGGCCGATTGTAGGTCGCAGCGAGCCATTTGCCGGCCGCGGCCATGCCAACGCTGTCGGCAACGCCTTGCCCCAGCGGCCCCGTGGTCGCTTCCACGCCGGTGGTCCAGCCGTACTCCGGATGTCCGGGACAGCGGCTGCCTTGCTGGCGGAAGGTCTTCAGATCGTCGATGGTCACCGACTCGCGGTCCGCGCCTTTATAACTTTCGTTCGCGGCCTTGATGCCGGCGAGGTGAATCAATGCGTACAGCAGCATCGAAGCATGCCCAGCCGAGAGCACGAAGCGGTCGCGGTTGGGCCACCAGGGATTCTGCGGGTCGTAGCGCAGTGCGTGCTGCCACAAGGCATACGCGGTTGGTGCGGCCCCGAGCGGCGTGCCCGGATGGCCGGAGTTGGCCTTTTGCACGCCATCGATCGCTAACGTGCGAATGGTATTGATTGCCAGCTGATCCATCGCGCTGGTTGACGCCTCGCGTGCCTGTTGCGGAATCATAGGTCCATCCTCAATGAAATTCTTGCTGTGCTTCCGGAGAGAATCTGTCTGCGGTGAAAATTATGCCCCAGGATGAAGTGCGGGGAATTCTATCGCATATTGACGAATAAGCAAACAAAATCGTGAGCTGGAAACCTTGTCGCGAAACGGCGCTTATTTTCGCAGCGGATCATGTGCAAAATCGCGAGGTTCCCTGGATGCGAGCGTCTTAATCATTTCGTGCCAGATTCGCTGGCGCGCTCCGCTCTTTGAATGAACGCGATGGCCTGGCGCTCCGCCCAGCGGCCATCGTAGCCATTGGCGCTGGCCAGAAAGGCGCAGTGTCCTCCGTGTGCTGTCTCCAGGTACGTGATGTGCGGATTGTGCAGCAGCTTGGCGCGCGTTTCCGGCAGCACGCGAATGAAGGGATCGTCCTCGGCATGCAGCACCAGCGTAGGCACCGCGATGCGGTCCAGCACATTCGCCGCGGCGGCGCGGGTGTAATAGTCTTGCGCGTCAGCGAAACCGCAATACCGCGCCGTGATCCGATCGTCAAAGTCGCGCAGGCTGCGCATCAGCCGCAGGTCGCGCCGATCGATGCTGTAGCGATCGGGATAGAGCGCAGCCTTGCGCAAAACCCGCCGCCTCAGGCCGCGCAGAAATTTCCACTCGTAAGGCCGATTTACCGGATGGTGCAGCGCATCGGCCGAGGGCGCAAGATCCATTGCGGGAGAGACGCCGACCCCGGCCTTCACCTCCATCGGCGCGTGCTCGCCCCATTCGCCGAGTAGCTTCAGCACCAGGTTCCCTCCCATGGAATACCCCACGAAGGCCAGCTTCTGGACGCGCTCGTCGGCAATCAGCGTCTGCGCGATTTTGCCGACGTCGCCCGACATGCTGGAGTTGTACAGCGTGGGGCCAAGATGCTCGGTATCGCCGCAGTTGCGCATGTTCATGCGAACCACGTTCATTCCTGCGGCCCAGGCCTTGCTGCCGGTGCCGATCACGTATTGCGAATCGCTGGAGCCTTCGAGGCCGTGCACGATGACGAGCGTCATCGCCGTCCGGCGCTGCGCCTGCCAATGGCAGTGACACATGCACCTGCACGCTCGGGCTCGACGCGGAACAGCCGCTCCTCGGGCGTGGGCAGGAGGTTGCGGCGCGGAAGAAAATTTCCCGCGATGGTCTGGGCGTGACCGCCGGTGAGGAAGCGTCGCGGACGAAACGGCTCGCCGAAGCAGCCGTGGGGGCGTGTGCTGTCGGCGGTAGGCGTCTCAGGCGGCGATTCGGATTGCATAGCATCTATAATATTGTTTTCCGCTGTGCCTCGCGAAGGCGATCAGCGTTGGAGCCCGTTATGCCGATCTTTGAATATCGTTGCGAAGCTTGTGGTCACAAATTCGAAGCCATTCTCTTTGGCACGCAGACGCCGGAATGTCCGCAGTGCCACACCGAAAAACTGGAGAAGCAATTGTCTGTGTTCGCCGTCAGCAAACCGAGCAGCTCGGCTGCAAGCTCCGCCGGTTGCGGGCAGGCCAACTGCTGCATGATGAACGGCGGCTGCGACATAAACTGATCTACCGGCCCACCGCAGCTCCGCGCCAAATCACACGGGAGCATGCGGGCAAAAACACTTCCAACGCCGCGACAGTTCACCCACCCTTCAGCTAAGTGGCTGCAACACAAGAGTTATTACAACGCCGAAGCATTTGGCATCCGGGATGCTTTTGTCACTGCGGGTTCCCTGCGCGGAGCGCGGCATATTGTGTTCCCGGAACCGAGGAGTTGCACGACATGGACGAAGGCAACGAACTTCGCGAGACCAGCCCGGCCTGGAGGCCGGCGCAAGCTTACACGCTCTCGGTTATCTGCCTGATCATCGGCCTGGCCATCGGATACTTCCTGCGCGGCTCGGCAGCTCCAAGCCAAACGGCCGCCGCGAGTCCACCGGTGCCGGCGCAGCAGACACAGGATCCGCACGCCGGAATGGCGCAGCAACCGCAGCAACACATGCCATCTCTCGATGAGATGAAGCAAATGGCCGACAAGCAGGCCGCACCGCTGCTGGCGAAGCTGAAGACCGATCCCAACAACGCCGACCTGCTCAATCAGCTCGGCGTCATGTATCGTTCCACCCATCAGTTCAAGACCGCAATTGGCTACTACCAGAAATCGCTGGCCATCAATCCCAAGAACGTGGGCGCACGCACTGACATGGCGTCCTGCATGTACTACCTCGGCGACACCGATGGCGCGCTCGTGCAACTGGACAAATCGCTCACCTACGATCCCAAGCACGCGGGAACGCTGATCAACATCGGCATCATCAAATGGAAAGGCAAGAACGACGTGGACGGCGCGGTCGCCGCATGGCAGAAGGCGCTCAAGCTGACGGCCAACCCTCAGGACAAAGAGGCGATTGAGCACATGATCGCCGAGGCCACGCAGCAGCAAAATAAGCCTCCGGCAATCGCGGGTATAAAAGGCTGAAGCAGGCACCAGTTAAGCGAAAAAGCCCGGAGCGGACCCGGGCTTTTCTCATCTCCGAGCGGCACTCACGGCTGATCTAGCTGGCGTGGTGCGCGTGGTGGGAATGGGAATGGTGGTGACTGTGATGATGGTGATGACTCGCGAAGGCTGGAACCGAGATCAAGACCATCGCGACGAGAAGCAGCGGCAACAGCGTTTTCATGGCCGAGATTATCAGCCAGCCAATTGCCGCTGGCAATAGCGTGAAACTCTAAAGAACCACGCTCGGCAATACTTATTGTCGCGCACCTTTGCTGCCCCGCAGCCAATCCAGCGAAATCGGCCCCGCGCCCAGGAAGATCAAAGCAAAGGCTATGGCGGCGCAGGCCAGCGGGAACTCGAAGCCTCCTTGTCCCGTCAAACCGTTCTTAAGGTGCACCTTCAAGATGGCCACCACCATGTCGATGAAGATGGCGAAGGCGGCGATCCGCGTCAGGAAACCCAACAAAACCAGAATGCCGCCGCCGAACTCCGCCAGAACCACCAGGTAGGCCATCCACGGCGGAATGCCAAGATGTTGCAACAGACCCGTGATGCCATGCAGGCCGCCGGCGATTTTCTGCCAGCCGTGCGTGACCATGATCGCGCCCAGAACCAGGCGCAGAATGAGCAGTCCTAGCGGTTGCAGCCGCTCGAGAAATTTCAAGGAGTTCTCCTCTATGAGCGCGTTGCGAGATACCCCATCGTCTTGCTCAGCCAGCACAGGATAAATCAGCAATTGCCAATGCCAAAGTGCGGTTTGAGGTTCCTCGTATAATAGAGAGATGCCCACCCGCTGAAATTGCTTTCTGTGGGGGCCTGCACCCCTCCGACAAGGGTTTCGCGCGGGGTCGGTGATGTCTTATGGAATTCCGTCTCGTCTGCTCGTACAAACCGCAGGGCGATCAGGGCAGCGCCATCCAGGCGCTCACCCGTGGTGTCTACGACGGCGACAAGCACCAGGTGCTGCTCGGGGTCACCGGCTCGGGCAAGACGTTCTCCATGGCCAAGGTCATCGAGCAGGTGAACCGGCCGGCGCTCATTCTGGCCCATAACAAAACGCTCGCGGCCCAGCTCTATCACGAGTTCAAGTCCTTCTTCCCGCACAATGCGGTGGAATATTTTGTATCGTATTACGACTATTACCAGCCCGAAGCCTACATTCCCGCCGGCGACGTGTACATCGAGAAGGAAGCCACCATCAACGACGAACTCGACAAGCTGCGGCTCTCGGCCACGAAGTCGCTGTTCGAGCGCCGCGACTGCATCATCGTCGCCTCGGTGAGCTGTATCTACGGCCTAGGCTCGCCGGAAGCCTATTACGGGATGCTGCTGTTCCTGGAAAAGGGACAGAAAATCAAGCGCGAAGAGATCGTGCGCAAGCTGGTCGAGATCCTCTACGAGCGCACCGATGGCGACTTCCGGCGCGGAACGTTCCGGGTGCGCGGCGACATCATCGAAGTGTTCCCGACCTACGACGACTCGGCGTACCGCATCGAGCTGTGGGGCGACGAGGTCGAGTCGCTGGCGCAGATCGATCCGCTGTTCGGCACCGTGAAGCAGAAGCATGTGCGCCTGCCCATCTATCCCAAGACGCACTACGTGATGAAGCCGGAGCGCAAGAACGCGGCGGTCACTTCGATTCTGGAGGAGCTGGCGTGGTGGGAAGCGGAGCTGGAGAAGCAGGGCCGCATGATGGAAGCGGCGCGCGTGCATCAGCGCACCCGCTTCGATCTCGAGATGATCAAGGAGATGGGCTACTGCCACGGCATCGAGAACTACTCGCGGCATTTCACCGGGCGCTTGCCGGGCGAGCCGCCACCGACGCTGCTGGATTACGTGCCGCGTAACTATCTACTGTTCATCGACGAGTCGCACCAGACAATTCCGCAAATTCACGGCATGTGGCACGGCGATCGCTCGCGCAAGCAGAACCTCATCGAGTACGGCTTCCGCCTGCCCAGCGCGCTGGACAACCGCCCGCTAACGTTCGAGGAATTCGAGCACCGGGTGAATCAGGCGATCTACGTTTCGGCCACGCCCGGGCCGTACGAGCTGACAAAGTCTGCCGGCGTCGTGGTCGAGCAGATTATCCGGCCGACCGGGCTGATCGATCCCGAAGTCGAAGTCCGCCCGGTGAAGGGACAGATCGACGACCTGCTGCACGAGATTCGCGATCGCGCCAAGAAGGGCGAGCGCGTGCTGGTGACCACGCTCACCAAGCGCATGGCCGAAGACCTGGCCGAGTACTACAGCGAGGTGGGAGTGCGTTGCCGCTACATGCACTCGGAAATCGAGACCCTGGAGCGGATCAAGATTTTGCGCGATCTGCGCAAGGGCGAGTTCGACGTGCTGATCGGCATCAACCTGCTGCGCGAAGGGCTGGACCTGCCCGAGGTCTCGCTGGTCGCGATCCTCGATGCAGACAAAGAAGGTTTTTTGCGGTCCGGCGGGTCGCTGATCCAGACCATCGGCCGCTGCGCCCGCAACCTGAATGGGCGCGCGGTCCTCTACGCGGACCGGATGACCGACTCGATGAAGAAGGCCATCGACGAAACCTACCGCCGCCGCGCCATTCAGAGCGCATACAACGAGGCGCACGGCATCACGCCGGAGAGCATCGTGCGCCCGCTCGACATGACGCTGGTCGCCGTGGCTAATGCCGATTACGCCGACCTGACCAACGAAGCCGAAGGCATGCCGGAGTTCCGCTCCCAGGAGGAGTTGGACGCGTACATTGCAAAGCTGGAGAGCGACATGCGGGAGTGCGCCAAGCGCTTCGAGTTCGAGCAGGCGGCGAAGTTGCGGGACACCATCCGCGAATTGCGGACCAAAGAGTTTATGTTCGCTTAATTACGGTTCGGCGGTTGCGAGTCGTCGTCAGGCCACGGCGGCTCCGAAAACATGGGAATGCAAGTCGCAGATGTGCCGGAGTTCGCCTTCATCTCCGTCGAAAAGCCAGCCCGGATAGGCACAATGCAGGTGGAACGCGCGCTCCTGCATGGCATCGTTCCAGAGCTTCTCGAGCGCGAGGGCGCCAGCTTTGTTGCCCTTTTCCCAGAGCACGGCCACCATCTCTCCGAATATGGTAAGCCCTTGTTCCCGGCTGCGGGCAGCCTTCTTGGCGTCGAGCAGAAGTTTGCCGACCGACGACATGAACAGGCCGGGATCCGGTAATCCGTCCGCCATGAACATTGCCAGCATCTCGCTCGCGTCGCACATCGTGAAACGGCCTGCCCTGGCATAGTCGCGAACATCGACTTCCAGCCGCTCCAGCGTTTTGAGTAATTGCGTGCGGTGCTCCGCGGTGCACACCAGCAAAACGGAATTGCCTATGAGGAGACCGGAACACACCACGCCGGAAAGCCTGTCGATCAGGGCGTCGTGCGTGTCGTAGAAATGCACGGAGTGAACGGGCGCGAAAGAACTCATCGTCTTCCCTTTAACATACTCAATGAGATGCTATCCGATCCGCTGCCGGATGCTTGTTCTTTTCATTTAGATGCTCGGTTGTCGGAAAAATTTTAAGACTACGCCCCGGGCAAAGCCATGCCGCCGCGCTACCCGATCCGTTTTCAAAGCCCTGACAAGTTTACTCCGTCACAATCATGACCGGCTGTTGCTGCGCGGGAGACGCTATGTTCTGCGTAAGGGTGTTGTTCGAGGTTTGAATAATGCTGGTCTCCGACGTGCCTTTGTCGGCGACGTACACCTTGCTGGAAGTGGGGTCGGAAGTGATGAACACTGGATTAGCGCCGGCCGGCAGCGCAACCGTGGCCAAGGCACTGAAGCTGTTGGCGCTGACCACAGTCACGTCGTTGGATCCCCCATTCGCTACATAGAAAAGCGTGCCGCTCTGCAAAGGAGTGACCCCGATCGGACCGGTGCCAACCGTAACCGTCGCCAGTAGCGGAATGGGCGTCGAGCTGGAAGGGTTCACGTTGGAGGTGTCGAATACGCTCACGGTGTTGTCACCCGTGTTGGTCACGTAGAGCCGGTTGAGAGTCGGGTCGACCACCGCAAACGTGGGCTGCATCCCCAGCGGCACGGAGGCGGCGACACCGGTTGCGCCAGCGGCGATGATCTGGAGCGTTCCAGCGTTGCCACTGCCCCCTTGAGTGACGGCAAAAATATAGCTTCCACCAACGCTCGCGGTTACGTACACCGGAGTTTGCCCGTTCGGCGGGGCAATCGTGCCCACCAACGCAGGGCCCGTCGGACTCAGCACCGAAATGCTGCCATCGCCATTCACGACGTAGATATAGTTGTTGGCCGAGGACTGCGCCATGATCGTCGGGTGCGGACCGGTACAGGTGGTAAACGAGACCGACAATGTCGAAACCGGGATGCTGCTGACCGAGCCGCCGTCGGGGCACGCGGAATTCGCTCCCGAGTTCAGCACAAACATCATCCCATCTTCCGCCGAGTTCAGGTACACCGGATGCGATCCCGACAGCAGCGAGATGGTGGTAATGGGGCCCGCCAGTGTGGGCAGGTACTCGCTTACGGTGTCATTATCGCGATTGGCGACGAACAGGGCCAGCGACGACGGAGGAAATGCCTCCGCGATCGAGCCGTTCCCCATGCTGTTCACCGCCAGGTTGGTGTCGCCGGAAACGTCGATCTCGGTGGTCGTTCCCGGGCCATTTGGGTTGAAGTTGACCACCCATGCGAAGTGGGTCGTCTGCGGCTGGCCGCCCGGACTGACAATAGGATTGGCGACGGGGCGATATTGGTCGTCGCAGGCGGTTTGTAGCGCCCAAAGCGACGCAGCCAAAGCTAAGAGACCGATGTTGCGCGAAAACTTCATCCACACTCCCAATTCGACGGCAAGCCGGCGCAAGAGATAGCCGGCGCAAGTTGCAGCAGGAATTCATTATTGTACAAGGCGCGTGTGGCCGGGCATAGCATCTCGGTTCAGCACAGGCTGGAACCCGGCTGGGGCGGAATTGTTTTCGTAGCGGAGTTATGCAATGCACGTCGTTTGAAGACTTATCTTGCAACTGCGATCTTGACTGTGCGCCGGTTAGCTAAGTAGGCTTAGCTAATGAGCTACACCGTGCATCAGGCCAAAACCAACCTTTCGCGCTTGATTCGCGAGGCGCAGAAAGGCAAAGAAGTGGTCATCACCCGCGGCAAGGAGCCCGTGGCCAAGATTGTGCCCATCCCCAGCGCGCCCAAGAAACGCGTGCCGGGAAGCATGAAGGGGCTGCTATGGTCGGCGCCGGATGCCTTCGACCCACTCACTGATGAGGAAATGCGCGAGTTGGGATTTGAATGATCATGCTTCTCGATACCAACGTTCTCTACTGGTGGCTGAACGACCCGTCCCGGCTGAGTGCCGGGGCAGAAGCAGCGATCGTCGATCGATCGAATTCTGTTGTCGTATCTGCGGTTGTGCCTTGGGAGTTGGCCATCAAAACCAATCTCGGCAAGCTGCGGGCACAGACGCTGCTATCGATCTGGGACGCAAAATTGGCGGACGAGGGCTTCTCGGAACTGCTTATCAATTCCGCCCATGGCATCAGGGCCGGGCTGCTGCGACGGCATCATCGCGACCCATTCGACCGCATGCTGGCGGCGCAGGCGCAGGCCACCGGTTGGCCTATCGTCAGCGCCGATCCGGTTTTCGAAAGCTACGGGGTACGTCGCATCTGGTAAGCCGGCACCGTGATGCAGTTGCGGAATCGACTTTCCAGCAAATAACAAGGCCCCATCCATCGGACAGGGCCTTGCGCAAAACTCTTCGGCGACTCAGCTTACACGTTGAACGACGAGCCGCAGCCGCAGGTGCTCTTCACGTTGGGGTTGTCGAACTTGAACCCGGCGCCTTCCAGCGTCTCGAGGTAATCTACGCTGACGCCCTTCAAGTACATCAGCGACGTGGCATCGACGTAGACCTTGAGCCCGTCGAAGTCGAAGGTCTTGTCCATCATGCCCGCGCCGTTTTCGAACGACATGGAGTAGGAGAAGCCGGAGCAGCCTCCGCCGACCACGCCGACACGCAGTCCCGCAGGTACGGGGCTCTGTTGCGCCATGATCTCTTTCACCTTGGCGATCGCATTCGCGGTGAAGTTGATCGGCTTCGAATCAGTATCAGTAAGTGGTGTGGTGGTGATTGGTGTAGTTGTGGTGGTTGCCATGCCTCTCTCCTTCGAAATCTTCCGGATTATATCAAATGCGTCTGCCGCCCGGCGCAAGTCCCAACACAATTTTGATGCCAGTAGAGCACCGCAGGTCGCAGAATGAGACCGGCGCAAGCGCAACTGTGCCGAGCCGCCCGGAGACTTACCTGAATCGCAAATGCTATTGCGCCGCGGGGTTGCGAAAGTGATAATATGTGGCCGTCCGGCTCCCGGCCAATGGGAGGCAGACGGGTTCAACCCAGAACCGAGGTGGTCAATGTCGACTCTGCAGATCCTGCTGATTGTCTGGGGCGTAATTACGGCCGTGCTGGTGCTCCTCTGGATCTATCGCAGCACGTTGAGCATGCACGAAGACGACGCCATGTTCATCGACGACTCCAGCAAGAACATGCGTGAGGAGCAGGAGGCGCTCCAGCTCCGCATGAACAAGCTCACGCCTTGGGTACGAATCCTTATGGCGACGTCGGGTGTTTTGATCATTGTCATCGCCGGCATTGCGGTGTGGCAGCAGTTGAACAACGCCGGCTAGTGAGGCTGCCTTACAATCAGCAGACGTTAGCGGGCCCGCGAATCGACGCGGCGGTTTGATCTTCCTGACGCGCAGCACTTGGCTGCGCGTTTGTTTTTTCGCGGTATGCGTTTCCTTGCCCAGCACCGCTCGCGGCGGTTTTTCCTTTAGACTAAGCCGATTCCGGTGGAATATCGCGCCTGCAATTAAGAAGCCCCCAACCCCTTCCCGCATCCCTTATACTAGAGCCAATCCACAATCACAGGTCTCCAGCGCGACCGCATTCCGCTTGGTTGGCTCTTGACGAACTCATACGACTTTTCTTGATCGAGGTAACCGTGGCTACACCTACTCGCATACTGGAATTTCCCACTAGCCCGGAGATGGACTCCGAAGAAGAAATTGCCGAATGGCTTGAGGCCTTCGACCAGGTGGTCGGCGACGAAGGCGCGCGGCGCGGATGTGAAGTCCTCGACGCGCTGATGCAGCGGGCGCGCGCCTCTGGCGTCCAGGTTCCTGTCCAGCTCAACACCCCCTACGTCAACACCATCCCCGTCGAGCAGGAAGTTCCCTATCCCGGCGATCGCCTGCTCGAACGCCGCATCAAGAGCCTGATTCGCTGGAATGCCATGGCGATGGTGCATCGCCAGAACAAGAAAGATCCCGGCATCGGCGGCCATATTTCCACGTACTCGTCGCTGGCCACGTTGCTCGAGGTTGGCTTCAATCATTTCTTCCACGCGCACTACGGTGATCAGCCCGGCGACTTCATCTACTTCCAGGGCCACTCTTCGCCGGGAGTTTATGCCCGTGCCTTCCTCGAAGGCCGGCTCAGCGAGGAGCAAGTCTGCAACTTCCGTCACGAGCTGCGCGGCGCGCCGGCACTGCCGTCATACCCGCATCCCTGGCTGCTGCCGGATTTCTGGCGCTTCCCCACGGTTTCCATGGGCATCGGTCCGCTCAACGCCATTTACCAGGCGCGATTCATGCGTTACCTGGAAAATCGCGGCATCATTCCGGCGACCTTGCGCAAGGTCTGGGCGTTCGTCGGCGATGGCGAAACCGATGAGCCCGAATCCATGGGATCGCTGACCCTGGCCTCGCGCGAGAAGCTCGACAATCTCATCTTCGTCATCAATTGCAATCTGCAGCGCCTGGACGGCCCGGTGCGCGGGAACAGCAAGATCATCAACGAACTTGAAGCCGCCTTCCGCGGCGCCGGCTGGAACGTCATCAAGGTGGTCTGGGGCTCCGACTGGGACAAGCTGTTCGCGCGCGATAAATCCGGCGTGTTGCTGAAGCGCATGGAAGAGGCTGTGGACGGGGAGTATCAGAGCTACAAGGCGAAGGGTGGCGAGTACATTCGCCGCGAATTCTTCGGCAAGTATCCCGAGCTGCTGGAAATGGTTGCCGACATGAGCGACGACGAGCTGCACCGGCTGACGCGTGGCGGCCACGATCCGCAGAAGGTCTACAACGCCTACAAACGCGCCATCGAGCATCCTGGCGGTCCGACAGTGATTCTGGCGCACACGGTCAAGGGTTATGGGCTGGGTTCGGCGGAGGCGCGCAACGCGACCCACCAGGAGAAGAAACTGGCCGACGAGGCGCTGACGGCGTTCCGCTCGCGCTTTGCCATTCCCATCCCCGAAGCGTCTGCCCGCGAGGGTGCGTTGTACCGCCCGCCCGACGACAGTCCCGAAATTGCGTACATGCAGCAGCGCCGCAAAGAGCTTGGCGGCTTCATGCCGTATCGTGAAGTCCCCGCTTTCGCGTTTCAGGCGCCTCCGCTCGACAATTTCGCTGAATCGCTGGGCGGTTCCAAGGGCCGCGCGGTGTCTACCACAATGGGGTACGTCAGCATGCTGCGGCAGTTGCTGAAGCACCCCCAGCTCGGGAAATTCATCGTGCCTATCATTCCCGACGAAGGCCGCACCTTCGGTATGGAATCAATCATCCGCCAGGTCGGCATCTACGCCAGCCAGGGGCAGCTCTACAAGCCGCACGATCAGGACATGCTGCTCTATTACCGCGAAGAAAAGAATGGACAGATTCTGGAAGAAGGCATCACCGAAGCCGGCTCCATGGCGTCGTTCACGGCCGCCGGGACGGCATACGCGAATTACAAAGTCCCGATGATTCCGTTCTTCACCTACTACTCGATGTTCGGCTTCCAGCGCATTGGCGACATGATCTGGGCCTTTGCGGACGCGCGCGGCAAGGGCTTTCTGATGGGCGGAACGGCGGGACGCACGACGCTCGCCGGCGAAGGCTTACAGCATCAGGACGGCCACAGCCTAATCCTGTCAAGCACCGTACCCACCTGCCATAGCTACGATCCGGCGTACGTCTATGAGATCGCCGTGATCGTGCAGGACGGGATTCGCCGCATGTATCAGCAGGGCGAAGACCGCTTCTACTACATCACCCTTTACAACGAAGACTACGCGATGCCGGAGATGCCGCAGGGCGTCGAGGAAGGCATTCTGCGCGGGATTTACAAGTATCGGGCGGCCGTGAAGGGAGATGCCGTGGTCCAGCTCTTCGGCAGCGGGCCGATGCTGAACGAGGCGCTGCGCGCGCAGGAGATTCTGTCGCAGAAGTACGGCATTGCCGCCGATGTGTGGAGCGTGACCAGCTACAACGAGCTGCGCCGCGATGCCTTGGCCGTCGAACGCTGGAACCGGCTGCATCCCGCCGAAGCGGAGAAGCGGCCGTACATTCTCGATGTGGTGCGGGGAACGGAGGGCCCGATCATCGCGGCCACCGATTACATGAAGGCGGTGCCGGACCAGCTCTCTCCGTGGCTTCTAAATCGGCTGGTGAGCCTGGGCACGGACGGCTTCGGGCGCAGCGACAATCGCCAGCACCTGCGGCAGTTCTTTGAAGTGAACGCGGAATCGATCGCGGCTGCGGCGTTATCGCGGCTGGCGCGCGAAGGCAAGTTCGAGGCGCAGCGCGCCCAAAAGGCAATGGTAGAACTCGGAGTCGATGCGGAAAAAATCGATCCCGCAATTGCGTAGCGAACGCTTCGCGGGTCGGACTATGGGAGTGCATCACCGCATTGCATGGGCACAGGGCCTACGGCATCATGCCGTCCTCCATCCATTGCTTGAACTTCGCCACCTGTTCCTTCGGCCACTCGCCGTCGCAGGGCATGCTGCCATCCTCCAGACGTTCGTAGATGGCGGCGGCGTGTGTCTTCACGTCGTCGTATGAAGACAAATCCAATCCGAAGCTCTTCATCGCCTCAATGTCAGGCGACTCGCGAAACAGGGGGCGTATGTCAGCAGCGTAGCTCAGCGGCATCAGGCATCTCCAATCGCGCGGGCATCAGTACGGTGCGCGCGATTATACCGCGCCCGCCACGCAGCGAATGGTTCCCCGGACTTGCGCTCCGGAGAACGAGCCTAGACGCACATTTCCGCTAAACAGGTGTTGTAGGTCTCACCTTCCAGCCAGCGCACAAACTCGTTATGCTTGCCGAGCACGATCTGCTTCGACTCGACCGGGCGCTCGGTCAGCTCGAAACCCATGATGATGATTTCGTCGCCCTTCTTGATGAGGTGAGCAGCAGCGCCGTTCATGCAGATCGCGCCGGAGCCGCGTGGGCCGGGGATTGTGTAGGTTTCAAGCCGCGCGCCGCTGGTGTTGCTGACTACCAGAACGCGCTCGCCGGGAAGCAGTCCCACCATTTCCATCAGCTCTTCGTCGATCGTGATGCTGCCCACGTACTTCAGATCGGCTTCCGTAACTGTGGCCTGATGAATTTTTGACCGTAGCATCCATCGCATGGTTCTCGCGTTGTCCTCCGTGTCCCGCTCTCGCCAGGCGGATGCGGGCACTCGTCACTATGCTATCACTGGATGGTCTGGACGCATGGGCGGATTCACAAAGCTCTGTGAGCGCCGTCACTGCGCCTCGCCGAAGTCCTTGCGCGGGTCTCCAAACAGCCGTTGCGCCAGGTCCACCAATTCCTGCGGATGATGACTCTGCACGACGTGGTCGGCCCACTTCATCTCGGTGTCAGTGGGGCAGATGGCAATAATCGGCATTTTCGGCGCGGTGCTCTTAACCGCCTTGATGGCCTTGTCGGCGTCAAACTCCGCTAACCGGCAATGAACGATCAGGGCATCGCTGTTGGGAAATAGCTTGACCATCTCGAGCGTTTCCTCCACCGAGTGCGCCGTCAGCACGTTGAACTTGAAAGTCTCCAGCAGCAGCTTGCGCGAGGACAGGGCCTGCTCCGGTTCGGGTTCGGCGACGATAAAGGTTGGTCTGGTCAAAATGGATCTCTCGCGTCGGTGAACGCCCGGTTGACGGCCGGCCGGGCCCGGCAACTACAAGACATCAGCTTAGATGCGGACAGGCGCGCCGTGGTTCAGCCCCACGTATGGCTCCGGCGGCACTGTAATAGTTCTGTCATTTCAGCTTGAATGCGCTGCGCATCACAGAAATCGAACCCGAGATCTTCCTAGCATGGAGGCATGATCTCGAGTGTAGCCGCAGAAATAATCACGCCCCATTCTAAAGGCACGCAAGCGCGTGTGCTATTGAGCTCGGTGTTCGGCCCCTACGCGCGCGATGACGAATTCGGCAGCCGCGCCATCAATCCCATGGAGCTGTATCACAACCAGGTCACGCGCGAGCAGGGCAGCTTTTCGCTGCGCATGTTTCACCGCTCCTGGGGCCTGATGATGATCCAGCAAAACATCTCCGCCCCGAGCACGCTGCTCGACTTCCCCACCCTGGAGCGCTTCGAGCAGGAGCTCACCTCGGCGGAATATGACATCGTCGGCATCTCCGGCATCATCCCCAATTTCGGGAAAGTTCGCGAGATGTGCCGGCGCGTGCGCAAGCTCTCGCCGAACTCGACCATCCTGATCGGCGGACACGTCGCCGCCATCCCGCAGCTCGACAAACTGATAGATGCCGATTACGTCGTGCGTGGCGAGGGCATCGGTTGGATGCGGCGCTATCTCGGCGAAGATCCCACCGCGCCGATCGTTCATCCTGAGATCTTCTCCGGCTTCGGCATGAGGGTTCTAGGCATGCGTGTGCCCGACACCGCGCGCGACACCGCGGCGACCATCATCCCGTCGGTCGGCTGCCCAATGGGGTGCAACTTCTGCACCACTTCGGCGTTCTTCGGCGGCAAAGGCAAGAGCTTCCACTTCTACAAATCGGGCGATGAACTTTTTGACGTGATGGAGCACATGGAGCGCGCGATGGGCGTCTCGTCGTTCTTCATGATGGACGAGAACTTCCTGCTGAATCGCCCGCGCGCCATGCAGTTGCTGGAGCGCATGAAAGCCGCCGGCAAGAGCTGGTCGCTTTACGTGTTCTCGTCGGTGAATGCCATCCGGCAGTACACGATGGAAGAGCTGGTTGAGCTGGGCGTCTCGTGGATTTGGCTGGGACTGGAATCGCCGCGCTCGTCCTATGCAAAGCTGCGCAACAGCGATACGCACGCGCTCGCCGCCGAGATGCGGCAGCACGGCATCAAGCTGCTGGGCTCGACCATCGTCGGCCTGGAGCACCACACGCCCGACAACATCCGCCAGGAGATCGAGTACGCCGTCGCGCACGGCACCGACTTCCACCAGTTCATGCTCTACACGCCCGTCCCGGGCACGCCGCTGTTCCAGCAGATGCAGGACGAGGGGCGCTTGCTCGACGGCGTCGATCTGGCCGACATTCACGGTCAGTACAAATTCAATTTCCAGCACACGGCGATCTCGCGCGAGGAATCGAAGCGCCTCCTCGACTGGGCGTTTCGCTTCGATTTCGAGCGCAACGGGCCCAGCCTGTTTCGCATCTGCGACACCATCTTTCAGGGCTGGAAGCGCTACCGCGATTTCCCCGACGCGCGCGTGCGCGAGCGCTTCGCCAACGACGCCGCCAAGCTGCGCACCACCTACGACGCCGCGCTGTGGGCAATGGAGAAGCGGCTGCGCAAGACCAACTCCGAAATCGCAGCCAGGATTCGCGAGCTGCGAAAGGACATCGAGCGGGAATTCGGCACAGCCACGCGCCTGGTGCGCGCCATCACCGGGCCGATCCTGCTGTGGACATCGAAGCGCGAAGACCGCCAACTCGCCCGCGGCAAAACCTACGAGCCGCCGACGTTCGTTGATCGGCGGAACTGGGCGGTGTAGAACTTGTCTTTCTCAAGGTAGACGTCCAGCGGTACATCGACGAAGCGCTCACGCGACATTTCCGCGCCATAGGCGAGGCATGCCTTGATGTCCGCCTCCTCGAGCTGGGGATAGTCCCTCAGAATGTCGGCAGAGCTAGAGCCCTCGGAGAGCAGATCCAGAATCAGAGACACCCATATCCGATGACCGCGAATGCAGGGCTTACCAAAGCAAACATTTGGGTCAATGGAGATTCTCTTCAAGAGCTCTTGATGCTGCGCCATGGCAATCTACCGGCAAGGATAACACCGTCGAATCGCAGCTCCCAGGGAGCGTGGCCCGAGTCTCCAATTTTTCAGGACCTGAGTCTCGAACGCCGCGAGGGTCGCACCTAGCCACTACCCAGGAGCCCCATCCGCTGGCAGAGATGTTCGTCTAACCGCTATCATCGTCATTCCTGCTTATTTACCTCAAGGAAGGTGCAATGATCCATTTTCGTCGCCAGTTGCTGGCGTCATTCGTAGTTGCTCTATTCGCCGGCATTCTGATCGCGCAGCCGCCGCAAGAGGGCACCGGAAGTTACCAGTCTTCTCAAACTGCCGCACAGGCGCCGCAGCGCACGCAGGAGCAGCGCGACACCTATCGCAAGGCGATGGAAAACGCCGATCAGAAGATCGCCGCCGAGGTCGAGGCGCACTCCGAGCTGATAAAGAACCTCGAGTACCTGACCACGCAGATCGGCGCGCGCCTCACCGGCTCGCCGCAGATGCAGCAGGCCAGCGACTGGACCCTGAAGCGCTTCCGTGACTACGGCGTCGATGCCCACCTCGAGACCACGCAAATTGCTCACGGCTGGACGCGCGGCCTCGAGACTGCCGAGATCACCAGCCCCATCCAGAAGCGCATTGGCATTCACGCGTTTGGCTGGAGCAAGGGCACCAACGGCGAGGTGAGCGGCGAGGTCATGCTGCTCAACATCCAGAAGCCGTCCGACTTCGAGCAGTACAAAGGCAAGCTGAAGGGCAAGATCGTCATGATGCGCAAGCCGGCCGATCTCTCCAAGCTGGACCCCAACCCCGACAACGCCTACGACGCCGTGATCGCGCCGCCGCGCGGGGTGCCGGAAGAGAACGCCGGTGGACGCTCCCGCTTCCGGGTGATCCGGCAAGTCGCCGCCGAGCAGCCCGCGCTGATCCTGCTGGACAGCGGTAAGCCCGACAGCCTCTACACCATGGGCGGCGGATTCGGACACTACGCGCCCAGCGACGCTCCTATGGCGTTCCTCACGCATGAGAATTATGACCTGCTGTATCGGCTGCTGCAGGCGGGGCCGGTGACGATGAAATTCAACCTGCAAGACACCTTCACCGACAAGCCCGTGCCCACGTCGATCACGGTCGCAGAAATCAAGGGCAGCGAGCATCCCGAGGAACGCGTCATCATCGGCGGACATCTTGATTCCTGGGACCTCGGCCAGGGCGCGCTCGATAACGGCACCGGCGCGATGGCTACGCTCGAGGCCGCACGCGCGCTGAAGGCGCTGGGCTGGAAACCGAAGCGCACGATTACCTTCATCCTGTTCACCGGCGAAGAGCAGGGCGGCGCCGGCGCGGACCTGTTCGTGAAAAACCACGCGGCCGAGCTGCCCAAAATTGACGCGGTCCTCATACACGACACCGGGACAGGCAAGGTGTTCAGCATCGCACTGGAGAATTTGTGGGACACTGCGCCGCTGATGCAGGAGATTTACCTGCCGCTGCAGGAAGTCTTTGACATGCGGCCGCTCTCGACGCGCTACTTCGGATCGTCAGACCATGTGGAGTTTCTCGACAAGGGCGTGCCGGCCTATTTCTGCGTGCAGCTTCCGGCGGGTTATCGCGAGGCTGCATCACAGCCAGACGGACACGTTCGATAAAGTGATTCCCGACCAGATCAACGAAGGCGCGGCGCTGCTGGCCGCCTGGGCGTGGAACGTCTCCGAGATGCCCGACTCGCTGCCGCACCGCGCAATACCCGCAGCAGCGACGGAGTGAGGCGAGGCTGCATTGAGCATCGCTCAGCCGTCCATCCGATCTTTCTTCTTCGAGGGCCCAGCCGGCCGCCTCGAGGCCTTGCTCAACGCCGGCAGTGCAACGGCGGCGTATGCCGGCCTGGTGTGCCATCCCCATCCGCTGGGCGGCGGAACCATGCACAACAAGGTCGTCTTCCATGCGATGAAGGCGCTGAACTCACTTCGGCTTCCCCGTGTTGCGCTTTAATTTTCGCGGCACCGGCCTGAGCGCCGGCGCGCATGATGAAGGCCGCGGCGAAATCGATGACGTCAAAGCCGCTCTCGCCTGGCTGAAACGCGAGTTCGCGCTGCCCATCCTGTTCGCGGGATTCTCCTTCGGCTCGGCGGTGGGACTGCGCGCCGCCTGTCCCGATCCCGACGTGAAGGCGCTGATCTCGATCGGCACGCCGGTGGCAGCCGAGGGCCGCGTCTATTCGTACTCGTTTCTACGCGAGTGCGCCAAGCCCAAACTGTTCGTCAGCGGCGACCGCGATCAGTACGGTCCGCACGCCGCATTGGAGGCCGTCGTTGCCCACGCCGCCGACCCGAAGGAACTCGTCTTCGTTCCCGGCGATCATTTCTTCGCGGGACACCTCAGCGAAATGCGAATGACCATCGAGAGTTGGGTGCAAGAGTTCTTGGCGATTCGCGAAGTACCCTGAGGACAGTTCGAACCCAATTCCTCAAGTTCACAAACACCTGACATTCGTTCCACATATTCATGACAAGCGCGTTCCTCCGCGATTTTACGGTGGTTGCATAGTCCAGCCACCAAGGTCGGACGAGAGAGGAAATAGTCATGAAAAACACGCAGGACATCTTCGAACGGCCGGTCAATCGCCGGTCTTTTATCAAGAAAGGCGCCATGGCTGCGGGCGCGGCCACCGTCGGAGCCGGGCTGTTGACTCATGGCCTGGCTGCTTTCGGCGCGGGAAAAAACAGCAACGGCAGCCTCACGAGCGGCGACATCGCCATCCTCCAATTTCTGGCTGCCGCCGAACTCATCGAGAGCGATCTCTGGCAGCAGTACGCCGAATTAGGCGGCATTGGAACGAACCCTCCCATCGAAGTAGATCCCAACCAATCGTTGAACAACTACCAGATCGCGCTGTCGAATCTGGACGGCGACGCGCCGCAGTACATCGCCAGCAACACGCTGGACGAAAAGAGCCACGCCGCTTTTCTGAATGCTTACCTGGAATCGCAGGGCGCCGACCCGGTCAACCTCGACAAGTTCCGCACCTTGCAGGGCAGCAAAGCCTCGCCAGCCGCAAACATAGGACGGCTCACCAACCTGATGCAGCTGAATGTCGACACCAGTTGGTATGTCCGCTATCGCAGCACGACCAATCCCGACCTGGGCGCGACCTTCCCGCAGGCCATCACGCTCAACGGCGTGACCGCGATCCCGCGCAACGATGCCGATTTCGACGGCCCGCCGTTCGGCAACGTGACCAGTATTCCGGGCAACGTGCACATCCAGGCAATCGCCAACGTAGCGGCGTTTCACTTCGGCTTCATCGAGCAGGGCGGCTCCAGCCTCTACGCGGCGATGAGCCAGAAGGTCAGCAGCCTGGAAGTGCTGAAGATCACGCTCGGCATAGGCGGCGACGAAATCGCGCACTTCCTGGAGTGGGTGGACTTTTCCGGCAATGGAGTACAAGCGCCCGTGGCACCGTTCACCGACCCGATCAGCGGGCTGACCTTCCCCAACTTCTTTAACCCGCTCAATCCTCTGATTCAGCCCAGCCTGATCTTTCCGGTGCCGACGCAGTTCATCAACCAGGACCTGCCGCTGTGCGCCGCGATTCGCCCCAGCAATGACCAGTTCGCCGGCGCGGTCGCGGCCATCAACAGCTTGACGGCGGACGGGCTGTTCAAGGGTCAGTCACCGGCATTTTTGCAGCTTCTCAACCAACTGGCCACCGCAGCGGATGCGGCGACGCGGCAAGTGTGACTCGGAGTGAACGCAAGCGGCGGCTGAGGTGGTCGTCGCTTCCAACCAGACGGACAGGATTATGGGAAGCATTAGTTTTGTCAGCGGTGACATTCCTATATTCCTGTCCTGAATTACAGAATGGTTTCCTAAGGAGATTGTATGTTTGAAGGTTTATTTCAACCCATGCACCTGGTAATTGTGCTCTTCATTGCCTTACTTGTATTTGGACCAAAGAAGCTACCCGAACTAGGCAAAGGTTTGGGCGATGGTATCCGAAGCTTCAAAGACTCGATGAAAGCGCGGGACGATGACGCCAAGCCAGCGGAAGCGCAAAAGGAAACCGTGAATAGCTGATCCGGGCAACAGCCCACGATTGAGGTTTACGTCATGCCGGACATGCTTTTCATCTTGCTGCTGGCCCTCGTGCTCCTTGGGCCCAGGAAGCTGCCGCAGTTTGCCGCGCAGATCGGCAAATACCTGGCGCAGTTCCAGCGCATGCGCAGCGAAGTCATGGAGCAGGTAAGGGCTGAGCTGCTTCACCAGGATGAAACCTGAAACTCGAAACTGCCTTACTTCGGCGGAAACAAAAACTTCAGCATGGGTGCGACGCGCGCAGCCCAGGCCGATTCGGTGTGCTCGCCTTCCGGCACTTCGAGATAAGAAAGATCGTGGCCCTCGACCCATCCCTTCTTCACCAGCGTGAGGTTCAGCTCGCGGGCGTCGGGAAGCGCGCGCTGGCTTTCCTTGGTGCCGATGTCGAGCCAAATCTTCAGGTCGGGTTTGCGCCGGATCTTCGACACCGTCTTCAGGATGGCGCGATTGCGCCACCACACCGACGGCGACATGACCGCCAGTTTGCTGAACATCCAGGTGTAGCGCAGTCCGAGGTAGAGCGTCACCAGCCCTCCCAGCGACGAGCCGCCCAGCCCGCAATGCGCCGTGCCGGGCAGGGTGCGATAGGTGTGATCGACGAAGGGCTTCAGCTCTTCCACCAGCATCTGGCCGTAAGCATCGGCTTGGCCGCCGCCGAGACGCTTGTCCTCGACCGGCGTGTACTCGTCGATGCGATGCTCGCCGGTGTTATAGATGCCGACGATGATCAGCGGCTCGATCTCGCCCGCGAGGATCAGCGCGTCCGCCGTCTCGCCCATGTGCCAGTAATTGCCTTTGGTGAACGAGGTCTCCGCATCGAAGAGGTTTTGGCCGTCCTGCATGTAGAGCACGGGAAAGCGGCGGTCGGGCTCGGCCTCGTACATGGGTGGCAGATAGGCGATGAAGTCGTGCTTCTCGTCGGTGAGCTGCGACGGGAATTGCTCGTGCAGGCGTAGACGGGACTTCAGGTCGGTTGCGGTGGCAGCGGTAGTTTCGGGCATGTCGATGGCGATAGGCATGATAACAGGGCACCTGAAATTTGGTGTGCAGTTTGTGATGCTCGGAGGTTGGATGCAAAGGTCGGCTGATCGCTCTTACCCTGGGCGGATGGTGCCTGTCTTTTGGGCTAACGTGGGCCGAGGTTAGCGTCCAAGAGCAGGCCGCGAACCTGGGTCACCCACCCCAACACACTCGTCCTGTAGAATTAACGATTTCCACGCAGCAGAAAATCTCTTCAGGGGCACACACGAAGTGAATCGCGAATTTCACCGCTGGTGGTCGCACGATCTGGGCCGCGACATGGACCTGCTGGTCTTCGGCCACGATGGCCCGAAGGTCATCGTCTTTCCCACGTCGCAGGGCCGCTTCTACGAATATGAAGACAACCAGATGATCGCCGCCGTCGCCGACCGACTTGAGTACGGTCAGCTGCAGATTTACTGCGTCGACAGCGTGGACGGCGAGAGCTGGTACAACAAGTGGGCGCATCCCTACTGGCGCGTGCAGCGGCATCTGCAATACGAACGCTACATCCTGAACGACGTCATCCCGCTGATGTGGAACAAGAACTGGAACCCGCGCATGATGGTCACGGGATGCAGCTTCGGCGCCTATCACGCGCTGAACTTCGCCATGCGGCATCCCGAGAAGGTGACGGACTGTATCTGCATGGCCGGTGCTTATGACATCAAGAAATTCCTCAACGGCTGGTACGGCGACGATGCGTACTTCGTGAACCCGCCGGACTATCTGGCCAACTGCAGCGACGGCTGGCGCTACAACCACATTCGCACGGTGCTGGCGACGGGCGAATGGGACATGTGCTGGAACGATAACGAGAAGATGGCCGGCATCATGCGCGCGCACGGGATTCGTCACGAGCTGTACGTTTGGGGCGACCGCAGCTATCACGATTGGCCGTGGTGGCGGCCGATGGCGCGGGCGTATTTGGCGTAGATAGGCTGTCGTCCCTCAGGGCCCATACTTGCGCCCTACAACCAGGCGTAGTAGGATACGTATATACATTTTGCGCTACGAGTGGGATGCGGCCAAGAATCGGCAAAACCAGCGCAAACACGGCGGCATCTCCTTCGAGCTGGCGGCACTCGCCTTGGAAGACGAACACTGCCTCATCGGACTGGATCGTATCGACGAAAACGGAGAACAGCGGTGGCACGCCCTCGGCAAGGCTGGCATCGAGCCGGGGCACGCTGCCCTCCTGCTGGTTGTGCACGCCTATCGGGAGGACCTTCACGGTGAAGAAATCATCCGCATCATCTCGGCCCGCCGGGCTGAAAAGCATGAAATCCGAAGATATCAGGAACAGGCAATGGACTGAGCAGGAGCGGCGGGCGGTACGCCATGCAGCGCGGCACCAGGCATCCGGCAGCAACTCGGATATCGATTTTAGCGATATTCCGCGGCTGACCGGCGCGCAACTGGCAAATTTGGTACGACTGCGCGATATTCGGCGCAAGGTGCCCGTGAGCGTCCGCCTCGACCCGAGGGTCCTCGCGTGGCTCAAGTCTAAGGGCGAAGGCCACCTGACCCGAATCAACGATATCCTCGCCAACCTGATGGAAGCGGAACAGCGGAAGAACTCTCGATCATAGCGGCTGCTGCATGGTTTGAGCGGTGCCCAACGTCAGCTAGCGCAGGCGCGCGTCGCTGTCGTCCATTCCAGGCTGCGCATTGGGCGCCATGGGACGGAGGATGAGCAGCTTGGATTTGCCTTCGCTGCCGCCGGGCACCAGCACCATGCGCTTATCGCCGTCAACCGCAACGACATGACCTTTGATCCCGGCGGTGGCGATTTCGTCGATTTTCGTTAGCCGGCCTTTCGCCTGCATCATCAGCAAAGAGCCCTCGCTCGCGGCGTAGAGCGTGCGCGAATCGGGATCGAGCCAAAGCGAATCGACGCCGGCGGGCGCAGCCACGCGATCGATCTCCGCTCCCGTGTCGGCGCTGATGGCCAGCACCGCGTAGCGCACCGCAACGTACAGTTCGTGATACTGCGGATCGTAGATCAGGCCGATCGGCTGCGAGGCGTCAAGGTTGAAACGATTCACGACCTTCAGTTGCGGATCGACGGCAATGATTTGGTGCGCGTCCTGCAAAGTCGCGAATACCAGATGACGAGGTGCGTCGAGCGCAAGAGCGCGCGGCCTGCCGCCGAGTTCGGTTTGCGCCACGTCCTGCTTGGTCCGCAGGTCGAGCAGCGCCAGCATCTGCGCATCGGCATCCGCCCAATACAACGTGCCGTCACCGCTCAGCAGCAGCAGATCGGGCGAGCCGGGAACCGCAATCGAGTCGATGGCCTTCCATTCGTCGGTCGCGATCACCACGATGGAATTGCTGCCGTGATCGGCAACGTAAACCCGGCCGCTCTTGTCGTCCACGGCGATGCCGCGCGGCGATTGCAGACCCGTAACCTGCGCAATGACGCGGCGGCGCACCGGGTCGAAGACGTCGAGCGCCGACGCTCCGGGATGGGTCAGCAACAGCATTCCATGGGCGAAGGCGACCTCGCCGAAGCCGGGCGCACCGGGCAGATTGATCATGCCGATTTGCCGCAGGTCGGACGCGCTGCCGAACCAGGAGGCACAAAGAACGAGCACGAAAACGAGGCGGGGAACGCGCATGATGAAGACTACCGCCAAGTGAGATGCGCAGCAGAGCTGATCAGGCTGCCCAGCGATCCGGCGGAATCGAACTTCATTCGCGAAATGCCTGCATCCACGAACGCGTGCCCGAAAAGCGGCAGGAGAAGCCGGCAACACGAGCGGCGGCGGCTAAAGCGTCGCGGAACGATGCGCCGGACTGGCACGCGTAGTAGCAGAATGCGCCATGAAAGATGTCGCCGGCAGCGAGCGTATCCACCGGCCGGATCTTCTCGATGGGAAGGCTGCCGGGTTTTCCGCGATCGAGAAAGCGCACCGCCGCCGCGCCGCGCGTGATCGCGATCTGCGAAATGCTCTGCGCTCGCAGGAACTCGAAGACGTCATCGATATCGCGACATCCCGGCGGGCGAAAGTCGTCAGAGCAAATGGCGACATCGACGAAGGGCAGAAGATCGTTCATGCCGTCTTTCCAGCTTCCGCTGTCCATTACCACGCGAATGCCGCGCTCCCGCGCCGCTCGCGCTGCAGCGATGCACAGCGGCATGTAATGTCCGTCGACCAGCAGGACCGAAACCCCGCGCAGCCACTGCGGCTGAAAGCTCCCGATACGCTGCGCGAATACTGCGGCGTTCGCCGAAACGACGGTTCGCTCACCTGTGGCGCGAAGCACCATGATCGACGAGAGCGGCGGCGTTTCCCGGCTTCGGCGTGCCACATCGTGCAGGCGGACCGCGTGGCGACTCAGGTCCTCGCGGATCACCGTCGCGACCGGATGCGTGCCGACAGCGGTCACCACTTCCGCGCGACCGCCGAGAAACGCGAACGTCACCGCGGCGTTGGTCGCCGGACCGCCCGCCGAGATTAGCTGCCCCGGAACGGAGATTTTCTCATTGCGGCCAGGGATGTCCTCGACGGTGTAGATGAGGTCGACCGTCGCCAGTCCGACGAAGAGACCTTTGGGGCGAGATTGGCTTCGACGCGGCATGCAGGAAGTGGATAGTGGTTAGTGGATGGTGGATAGAAAGGGCGGCTAAGTGTGCCTGAAATTCGGCCATCTTTTGGTCTAAACTGGGCCCCCGGAGCCCAGGTTAGCATCCAAGAAACGGACGCGAACCTGGGGCATCGATCTATCCACTAACCACTATCCACGATCCACTTTATCTGATACTTTCCTGAACACCATGACCGCTGAACGCGCGCAGCCCGCCTCCGATCGCTGGCACGCCATGTCGGCGGGATTCCTTGGCTGGACGCTGGATGCCTTCGACTTCTTCGTCGTCATCTTTCTGCTGGACACGCTGGCGGCGCACTTCCGCGTGCCCAAGCGCGACATCGTCCTGACGATTACGGCGACTTTGGCCATGCGTCCCGTGGGCGCCCTGCTGTTCGGCATGATGGCCGATCGCTACGGCCGGCGCCGTCCGCTGATGGCGAACGTACTCTTCTTCGCCACCATTGAGTTCCTGTGCGGCTTCGCGCCGAACTATACCGTCTTCTTCATCCTCAGAATGCTGTTCGGCATTGGCATGGGCGGCGAGTGGGGCGTGGGTGCATCGCTGGCAATGGAGCACGCGCCGGTGCGCTGGCGCGGCGTGATCTCCGGCATTCTGCAAAGCGGTTATTCCATTGGATATCTGCTGGCCGCGGTGGCCGCGCGCGTGGTGTTGCCCAATCTCGGCTGGCGCGCGATGTTCTGGGTCGGCGGCATTCCGGCGTTGCTGGCGCTGTACATCCGCACCAAGGTCCCGGAGTCGGAGGCTTGGCAGCAGCATCGCTTGACGCGCACCATTGACGGCCCCCGCATTGCCTGGCAGCACAAATGGCTGTCGCTTTACATGATCGGGCTGATGTTCCTGATGAACTGCCTGTCGCACGGCTCGCAGGACCTCTACCCCGACTTCCTGAAGCATGGGCACGGCGTCTCGGCCAACACGGTCGCGTACGTCACCATGTTCTACAACGTGGGCGCGGTGGTTGGCGCGGTGATTTTCGGATTGCTGTCGGAACGAATCGGGCGACGCTACAGCATGCTCTGCGCCCTGGCCGTCGTCTTGGCCATCATGCCGGCGTGGGCCTTCGGCGGAACGCTGACGGTGTTGGCCATCGGCGCGTTTGTCATGCAGATGGGTGTGCAAGGCGCGTGGGGCATCATCCCGGTGCACCTCAACGAGCTCGCACCCGACGCCGTGCGCGGATTGCTGCCGGGATTCACCTATCAGGTTGGCATTCTGCTGGCCGCTTCGACACCCACCTTCGAGTTCGCCTTGCGCGACCGCATTGGCTATGCCTGGGCGCTCACGGCCTTCGAATTGTGCGTCATCGGCGGCGCTGAGCCTGATGTTGGCGTTCGGTTCGGAGAAGCGCGGCCGGAGCTTCGTGCGCGAATCCCAGGAAGTCGCAGCCTAGTTCCCCGTGTCGCGGTGATGGCTTAACCCGACCGGCGCGGCCGGTTCCTCAACGATGCACGCCCGGCTGTCGGGTTCGTAATCTCAAAGTGTGTTCAGCCGCCGCATCGAAGTGCCACGTCCGCTGGCCGTGTTGTGTATAAGCGATGCTGCTCGATTTGTTGCTGCACCATCGTGCAGCATCGACCAAAAAAATTTTCGCCGCATAACTTTCTCCGAATCAATGTCTCACGTCGGAATTGAAATTTGCCGCGAAGAATTTGACTGGCGCACGTTTTCTTTCGTGCTAGTATCCCTGCAGCCGAGAACAAGAAAGGCTACAACGAATGCGGTGCATGATCGCTGACACCGCTAATTGGGTTTGCGCAATGGTGATTTCCGATTGGTTTTGTGCCGCATTGTTTGGCCGTTTCGTTTCCCTCTAAGTAACGATCCGCTGTGCTGAGAGGCCTCCGCCTCGGGCTGCTATTTTTATGTCAATCTTTGGTATCGCGACGCCCAATCCGTGGGTGCGTGTTTTAGACGCACTGGAAAAGAAAATCAACCGTACCTCTTACGAGACCTGGCTGAAGCCGACACGCTTTGATCACTCCCAGGGCCCGACCCTGTTCGTTCGCGTGCCGAATCCGGAGTTCTGCCACATTGCCGACAAGTACGGCGATCTGATCAGCGAGGCAATCGAAAACTTGGGCATGGAATTTCGCGACGTTGAGTTTGTCACCGACGAGGCGCAGCGCAAATCCGATCGCGCGCCCAGCGCCTCCGCGGACAGCGGCGCAAGTGCGCCATCCAACGACAAGGCCTCAGGCGGTCCAGCCACGCAGCAGCGCTTTGACTGGGATGGAGCGGCGCAATTGAATCCCAAATACACCTTCGACGACTTCGTGACCGGTGCGGGCAATCAGTTCGCCAGCGCGGCGGCGCGCGCCGTGGCCGAAAAGCCCTCCAAGGCGTACAACCCGCTCTTCCTTTATGGCGGCGTCGGCATGGGCAAGACCCATCTGATGCAGGCCATTGGTCACGAGATCAAGAAGCGCTCACCGGAGTGCTCCATCTGCTACGTCTCCAGCGAGCGCTTCACCAACGACATGATCAACGCGCTGCGCTACAGCAAGATGACCGGTTTCCGCGACAAATACCGCACCATGGATGTTCTGCTGGTCGACGACATTCAGTTCCTGGTGAACAAGGAGCGCACTCAGGAGGAGTTCTTTCACACCTTCAACGCTCTGCACGAGTGCATGCGCCAGATCGTGATTGCCAGTGACCGTCCGCCCAAGGAATTGGCGGAGATCGAGGACCGGCTGCGCAGTCGCTTCGAATGGGGATTAATCGCCGACATCCAACCTCCCGACCTGGAAACCAAAGTTGCCATTCTGCAGAAGAAAGCGGAATCGGACCAGGTGACGCTGCCCACCGACGTTGCCCTTTTTATGGCGTCGAACATTCGCAGTAACGTGCGCGAACTAGAAGGTGCGTTGATTCGCCTCATGGCGTACGCCTCGCTCACCGGCGTCGAGATCAACCTGCAGACCGCGCAGGAAGTACTGAAGAACCTGATCGATTCGCAGGTGCGCAAGGTGACCATCGAATCGATCCAGAAGGCGGTCTGCGAGCAGTTTGGGTTGAAGTTGCTGGAACTCAAGGCGAAGAATAATTCCCACGTGATCGTCTTCCCCCGGCAGATCGCGATGTATCTGGCCAAGCACCTGACCGATTCGTCGCTGCCGGAGATTGGGCGGCAATTCGGCGGCAAGCACCACACCACGGTCCTGCACTCGGTCGACAAGATCGAGCAGCAAAGGAAAAGCGACAAGGATTTGAACAGGGTGGTCAACAAACTCACCGAGAGCTTGGGCCTGTGAACCGCGCGCGAAGCGCGGTTTTTCAATTTAGGGGCCAGTTTTCTCCGCCCTCCCCTGTGGATGCCGTGTGGACTCCGTGCAAGTCGCGGGTGAGACTCGGGCCCGGTCTCCTGTTCGCACATTTGTCCGCAGACAGGGGTCCGCGTCTTCGACATCTCGGCGCGCGGTTCGCTCGCTCCGTGCGCAGTTTTGCCCGAAGTTTCCACTTTTCCGCAGCCCCTACTGTTACTACTGGTTTTATATGTTTTTGATTTGATATAAGTTGAAGCAGTAGAAAGAGGCGTGCGAACGCCTCGTCGAGGTGGGACTTATGGCTGCCGAAGCAACGGGAACGATCCAAGGCACAGCGCTGGAAATCAGTGTCAGCAAGTTTGAGCTGCTCAGAGAACTTACTGCCACGCAGGGGGTGGTCGAGCGCAAGACCACGATCCCCATCCTGTCCAACTTTCTGTTCGAAGCCGCGAACGACCGTCTCACCATCACGGCCACCGATCTCGATCTGAGCCTGCGCACCTCCTGCGCCGCCAAGGTAAAGCGCGAAGGCGCCTGCACCATACCGGCGCGCAAACTGTACGACTACGTGAAGCTGTTGCCCGACGGCGATATTTCGATCAAACTGCTGGAGAACCACTGGGTCAACATTCGCTCCGGCCGCTCCAACACGAAAATGGTCGGCATGGCGCGCGCCAATTTTCCGGGCTTGCCGACGTTCCCGTCAGCGGGAGTGGTGAAGGTCCCGGCGCAAACGCTACGCAGCATGATCGGGCGGACGATCTTCGCGATCTCCAGCGAGGAGTCGCGCTACACCCTGAACGGTGGGCTCATGGTGCTGAAGCCGGAGTCGATCACCATGGTCGCCACCGACGGACATCGCCTGGCGCACATTGAGAAGCAGGGCGAGCAGTTCGACGTGAGCGGCGAGAACCGCACGCTGGTTCCCAAGAAGGCGATGAGCGAGCTGTACTCGCTGCTGCAGAACAGCGAGGTCGATTTCATCGAGTTCGCCAAGGACGAGTCGACCTTGTTCTTCCGCATCGGCGAGCGGTTGCTGACCTCGCGCCAGTTGACCGGCCAGTTCCCCAACTACGAGGCGGTGCTGCCGCGCGACCCCGGCAAGGCCGTGGTGGTGCACGGTGGCGATCTGAATACGGCAATTCAGCGCGTGGCGCAATTTGCCGACGAGCGCTCGCGCGCCATTCGCATGAAGCTGGAGAAAAACGAGCTAAAGATTTCCTCGTCCTCCACCGACGCCGGCGAATCGGAAGACTCGCTGGAAACGGCCTACAGCGCCGATCCCATCACCATCGGCTTCAACTCTGAGTACCTGCTCGACTTCCTCAAGGCTTCGAACGGCGGCGACGTTCGCCTGGAGTTTAAGGACGCTCAGTCGGCCGGCCAAATTCGTCCCGAGGACGCCGGCGACGACGGCTTCAAGTACCGGTACGTCGTTATGCCGATGCGGATATGAGGATAGTCTGATGAAGATCAAAGTTGTGGTACATGAGGCGGAAGAGGGCGGCTACTGGGCGGAGGTTCCGGCCATTCCCGGCTGCGCCACACAAGGCGAAACGATGGAAGAGCTTATGGCCAACGTGCAGGACGCCATTGAGGCTTGCTTGTCGGTTGAAGTCGGAGAAACTGAGTCACATCCAAATGACAGAGTGCTTGAAATCGCTGTATGAAGGCGGTTTCTGGCAAGGAGCTGATAAGAGTTCTCGAAAAGAACGGTTGGTCCTTGCTGCGTGTCACTGGAAGCCATCATGTTTACGGCAAGGCAGGAAGCATAGTTCGTGTATCCGTTCCCGTTCACGGCAATCGCCCGCTCAAGACAGGACTTCTCCATCACCTACTCAAGTCTGCTGGGCTGTCCGAACGGGATTTTTCGTGATCGTCGCCGGGGTGATGAGCGGGACGTCTGCTGACGGCATTGATGTCGCGCTCGTCCGCATCGAGGGCCGCGGATTTCGTTCGCGGCTGAAGCTGCTGGCGCACTCCCATACAGCTTATCCACAACAAGTCAGGCGCGCGATATTGGCGGCGATGAATGCGAGTGCGGCCAGCGTCGCCGATCTATCCCGGCTTAACTTCCTGTTGGGCGATTTGTACGCTGATGCCGTCCTGAAGGCGCAGCGCGACGCGCACCTGCAATGCGAACTCGTCGGCTGCCACGGGCAGACGCTCTACCACCAGGGCAGCGCGGAGATGTTTCTAGGCCGGCGTGTCGCTTGCACCTGGCAGACCGGCGAGGCGGCAATCATTGCGGCGAAAGTTGGAGTTCCGGTCGTCTCCGATTTTCGTCCTGCCGACATGGCCGCCGGCGGCAAAGGCGCGCCGCTCGTTCCTTTTCTCGACTACATCCTCTACCGGCATACGCGCTTCGGGAGAATTGTCCAGAACCTTGGCGGGATTGCGAATCTGACAGCCCTACCGGCGCAGGCGCGACCGGAGCAGGTGATCGCCTTCGATACCGGGCCGGGCAACATGGTCGATCGATGCGGTCACGGAACAACTCTTCAGCCAACCGTATGATCGCAACGGCCGGCTTGCGGCTCGCGGCAAGCCCATCGAGAATGTTCTCCAGCAACTCCTGCGGCATCCGTTCTTCCGCCGCAAGCCGCCCAAGACCGCCGGCCGCGAACAGTTCGGCCGCGAGTTCGTGCGCGATTTCCTGCGACTCAGCGGACGTGCCGACCACCACGACATCGTCGCGACCGCAACCGCACTCACCGCAAAATCGATCGCGGCCGCGGTGCGAAGATTCGTCATACCGCTGCCAAGCTCTGACACAAACGCGCGCTTCCGCGAGTTTGTCGTCTCCGGCGGTGGAACGAAGAACGCCACGCTGATGAGAATGATTGGCGACGAGCTCGCGCCCCTGGGATTGCGCGTGCGCACCTCAGATGAGTTCGGCCTGCCATCGGAGGCGAAAGAGGCCGCTGCCTTCGCGCTCCTGGCCTACGAGACTTGGCACCGTCGGCCATCCAATATACCCAGCGCAACCGGCGCGAAACGCTCTGCGATCCTGGGCAAGATCAGCTATAAGTAGTTCAGTGTTCACCACAGAGACACCTAGACTTCGCTCGGGGCAGGCTTCGACAGAGAGGAAAGACTGCGGTTGGCGATCCGTACATGTGCCATCCCTACGGGACTTGAATCTTTCTTGCTTGTCTACCCAGCGCTGAAGCGCTGGGCTAACCTCTGCCGCGCCTTCGGCGCTCAATTTCTTCTCTGTGCCTCTGTGTCTCTGTGGTTATCTTTCTTTCCGGCTGCGCGCACAAACCCGATCCCAACACGCTGGTCATGATCATCGAGAGTAGTCCCATCAACCTCGATCCGCGGGTTGGCATCGACGCCCAATCGCAGCGTATCGACGAGTTGCTCTTCGACCCGCTGGTGCAACGCGACGCGCACTTTAATCTGCAACCCGCGCTGGCGGAGCGTTGGGAAATTCCCGATCCCCTGACCTACATCTTTCATCTGCATCGCGGAGTGCGCTTCGCCAACGGCCAGCCGCTGACCGCGCGCGATGTGAAGTGGACCTTCGATTCGCTGATCGGCGGCAAAATCCGCAGCGCCAAGGCCGCCACGTTCGCCTCCGTCAGCCGCATCGATGCGCCCGACGATTACACCGTCATCTTCCATCTGAAGCAGCCGTTTGCCTCGTTGCTATGGAACCTCTCGGGCGCCGCGGGAATCGTTCCTAACGGCAGCGGCGAGGATTTCAACCGCGATCCCATTGGCTCGGGACCGTTCCGCTTCGTCAGCGCGGCGCAGGACAAGAACGTGATCGTGGAACGCAATCCGGACTACTGGGCCACGCCGGCCAAGCTCGATCGCGTGGAGTTCAAGGTCATCCCCGACGCGACCACGCGCGCCCTGGAGCTGCGCAAGCAGAGCGCCGATGTCGCCATCAATTCGCTGACCGCCGACACGGTGGTGGCGCTCGAGCGCGACCGTGATCTGAAAGTTATGGAGGCGCCGGGCACGATCTACGCCTACATCGCGATGAACCTGCGCGACCCGATTCTGAAGGATGTGCGAGTGCGCCGCGCCATCGCTTACGCGATCAACCGAGGGCCCATCATCCACTATCTGCTGCGCGACCAGGCGCGGCCGGCCTACAGCATTCTGCCGCCGCAGCACTGGGCCTATGACGGCGATGTCATGCGCTATCCTCACGATCCGCAGCGCGCGCGCGAACTGCTCGATGCGGCGGGATATCCGGCGAAGAACGGCGTACGTTTTCACATCACGATGAAGACGTCGACCGAGGAGTCAACCCGGCTGCTCGCGGCAGTGCTGCAGCAGCAATTGCGCGAGGTCGGCATCGCGCTCGACATCCGATCGTTTGAATCGGCAACTTTTCTGGCCGACGTCACCAAAGGCGCCTACCAGATTCATTCGCTCCGCTGGATCGGCGGCAACCAGGACCCCGACATTTTCGAGAACCTCTTCGCCACGGCAAGCTTTGCGCCGAGGCGCGCCAATCGCACCTTCTACTCCAATCCGCGCGTCGACGAACTGATTCGCGAAGGGCGCAGCACGCTCGATCAGCAGAAACGCAAAGCGATTTACGACGAGATTCAGGTCATCCTGGCGGAAGACCTGCCTTACATCAATCTTTGGTATCTGGATAACGTGCTGGTGCACACGAATCGCGTGCATGGGATTGAGTTGGGGCCGGCGGGAAGTTACGATTTTCTGCGGACGGCAGAGCTGGTGGAGTAAAAGAGACAGGGACTAGATAGATACTTCAATCACTACGCCCATGGTCGCGAAGCTCAATGCGTTCTTGCGGGTTGTGGGACACACGCTCCTCTCGTTCATCGCTGTGCTTGTGTGCGGCTTCACGTTTTACGCATGTTTTCGCCCGATCGTCGGCCCGGAGCGTTACGCGCAGCTATCGCAGAGTCCAATTATGGTTGGGTTATTTTTGATTGTCGTTGCCCTCTGGGGTCTCGTGCTCTACGAAAGATGGCATGACAATCGGGCCTTCTTTGCTTGGGTCCTGCCTGCGCTGTGGACTTGTCATCTCGTTTTGAGCGGAGGCCCAGCGGCACCGAACAAATGGGCAGATAGTCTGTTTTTGCTAGAAGTTGGTGGGGCGTATTCGGTCGGCGCCGCGATAGCGGCAATCGTTCTACGAAGAGCGGCGCAAGGTGCGCCTTCTGACCAGAAGTAGATTACCGCTGTTGCGTAGACCTTTTACGCCACGCGTCCGCTGTCGGCCTGCTCGTGCGCGTGATAACTGGAGCGCACCAGCGGCCCCGATTCCACGTGGCGGAAGCCCATCTTCAGCGACTCTTGCTTCAGAAAGCGGAACTCTTCAGGAGGATACAGCCGCGCAACCGGCAGGTGATCGCGTGAGGGTCGCAGGTACTGGCCGATGGTGAGTATCTCGACCTTGCGCGCCGCCAGATCGCGGAAGACCTCAAGCAGTTCATCCGTGCTCTCGCCCAACCCAACCATTACGCCAGTCTTGGTGGGGATCGCAGGATTCATCTCCTTGGCGCGTTCCAGCAAACGCAACGTGCGCTCGTAGCGCGCACCGGAGCGGGCAACGCGATACAGCCGTGGCACAGTTTCGGTGTTGTGGTTCAGGATGTTCGGGCTCGGCATCCATCACGATCTGCAGCGGCTCGTCGAGCCCTTGAAAATCCGGGATCAGCACTTCCACGCGGCAATCGGGCATGCGCCGGCGTATCCCCCGAATGGTGTCGGCGAAGACCCGCGCGCCGCCGGCATTGTCGTCATCGCGATTCACGCTGGTGACGACCGCGAACTTCAACCCCAATTTCTCGACCGCTTCGGCCACGCGACGGGGTTCGTCAAAGTCGATCGGCTGCGGCCGTCCCTTGGGCACGGCGCAAAAACCGCAGCGCCGCGTGCACAGGTTGCCCAGCAGCATGAAGGTCGCGGTGCGATGGTTCCAGCACTCGCCGATGTTGGGGCAGTGCGCCGACTCGCAGACCGTGTGCAAATCGAGTTTGCGCGCCAGCGTCTTCAGGTCGTGATAGTTGTCGCCCATGGGCGCTCGTGCCTTCAGCCACTCCGGCTTCGGGGCCGGCAGGCGCGGGCCAATCTCGATCTGGATGAGTTCAGGCGCGGTGGCCATGGTCTGGCTTTATTGTAGCGCGTGCGAAAACCGCTTTTCGCTCTTCGCCTTTCGCCATTCGCCAGAGGCTCTGGCGCGGTTCTCCGCCGTTGGCCGTAAGCAGTCGATATTTTGGGGTGGTCTATCGCGCGCGCCATTCAAGCTTTTCTTTTGGACTTGATTGAAAGTTTTTGCCAACCCGTTCTGGCGAACAGCGAAAAGCGAATGGCGAAAAGCGTCTCTACAACGTGTGCAAATACGCCATCAGCTCGTCAATTTGCTGTTGCGTTAACTTGTTTTGGAAGCCCGGCATCTTGGCCCGGCCAAGCAGGATGACGTCCAGCACTCGGTCGTCGTTGGCTGGAATTCCGCTGGTCATGTACTGCTTCTTGAACAAGCCATGCAGGCTGGGCCCCCGCAGACTATGAGTGCTGTAGGCGTAGTGACATTCGGCGCAGCGGGAATCGTAAACCCGGCGGCCGGCCGCCTGCTCCGGATTCAATCCCAACTCGGCGTCGGTCTTTCGCGGCTCGGCTTCGCAGGCGCTGAGGACAACGAGGAAGATGAGACTGAGTGTCGTGAACAGGAGCCGCGCGGGGATGGTCTTCAACGTTCGATCCGGAATGAAGCTGGAGAAAGGCGTTGGTGCGCCTGACCAGAGTTAGAATACACCTCGCATGGCAGTCGCCATCAAGCGCGTATATGATTTGCCGACGCCGCAGGACGGCGTGCGAGTCCTGGTTGACCGGCTGTGGCCGCGCGGCATGACCAAGCAGGCCGCCGCACTCGACGCCTGGCTGAAGGACCTGGCGCCGTCGGACGAGCTGCGCAAGTGGTATCACGCCCACCCCGAGCAGTGGAGCAAATTTCGCGAGCGCTACCTGAAAGAGCTTTCTTCAGAAACCGCCGCCGCGGCGCTCGAGCAACTCTACGAACTGCGCGACGCCAACCGTCAGCTGACCTTGCTCTTCGGGTCGAAGAACCTGGAGCGCAACAACGCGACCGTGCTCCAACAACTGATGGAGGGCGACCGCAAGCCTCCAAAGGGAACGGGTCCGGCTCGTGCCGTCGCCAAGCAGGCCCGCGCGGTTCGGCGCAGATAATCCAGGCCGATGCAGCGCTGGGCCACAATCACCGCAGCACCACGTCCGCTCGCCGCGCCTCCACCAGCTTCCACCACAGGTACTGCTCCCAGGCATTCAGCACGGTCTTGGCCCACGAGCGATATTTCCAGTACTGAGCGGCGAAATTATACGGCGCGGATGATGCCGCGATGGACCAGCGATACTGCGGCAGCCGCTTACGGAAGGTCGAGATCACACGGCGGGTATCGAAGTTTGGCGCCACGATGATCGCCGAGGTCGCATGCAGAGCTTCCAGGCAGCGGCGCACATCCACAACCTCTTCATAGGTCGAACCGCCTGCGACCGGGCAGATTTGCGTATCTCGCAGCTTCGCCTTCTGCAGGAACTCGATCGCGAGGTCCGATTCCATCCTGCCGTAAATCTGCCGATTGATGCCGACATCCAGCAGAATTCGCGGCGCGTAACCTTCCTTTTGCAGCTTTACCGCCTGCGGCCATTCGCCATCGAGCACCACGATGACGTCGGAGCGTTCGGGGGCATGGATGGTCAGGAACGAACCCGCATGGGCGAGCAGGACCAGCGCAACAGCCGCGAGCGCGATCACGATCCCGATGAGGATGAGTCGCCTGACTGCGCGCGAAGGCTTCGCCACTCCTGCGGTCCCGGGCTCCTGGCTCGCCGCTACTTCGCTCCGAGGCATGCCGCACCCTTTTCCACTTGTTCCCCGTGTAAGCGCCACAGCACATCACCCACCACGGCCCAGTCATATTTCTCGCGCACCAGACTTCGTCCGTTCGCGACCAGCTCTTGCCAAAGCGCAGACTCCGGTCGCAAAGAGACGATTGCATGCGCCATTGATTGCGGACTGTCGGCGATGAGGAGGTCCTTGGCATGAGTGGCGGCCAGACCCTCAGCTCCGAGCGCAGTCGAGATGACCGGCGTGCCCGCTGCCATCGCTTCCAGCACTTTCAGTCGAGTTCCGCCGCCCACGCGCAGCGGCACCACGGAAACCAGAGCGCTGCGATAGAAGGGCCGAACATCATCGACAGTCCCGGTGACGACGATGCCGTGCTCGCGCAATGCAAGTACGCTTTTCGGCGGCTGCGCACCAACAATGGTCAGCCGCAGCTCCGGCCGGCGCTCGCGCACCAGCGGCCAAACCTCGCGAACAAAATACTGGGCCGCATCGATGTTGGCGTGGTAGTCCATGCGGCCGATAAACAGTACATCCTGCCGCGTGGAACTGTCTGCGGGCAATTGGCTGAAGAACGCGCAATCTACCCCGTTGCCGACTACTTCCACTCGTGCACCGGGCTGGCGTGCGAGCAGGGCCTGGCGCTCGCGTTCGCTGCACACCGTGTGCGCATCGCAAAGCCGCAAGAGTTCATTCTCGATATTCCGCGACAGCGATGAAGTCCGTTTCGCATACCAGCCGCGCAGCGGGTTGCCATCATTCTCCGCATAGCGGGCCAGGATCTCCGACTCGATATTGTGCCAGTCGAGAATGAGGCGGGTGCGGGGAGCGATCTGGCGAATGAGGCGGGCGTAAGCGATCAGGTGCATGCTCTCGATCTGCGCGACATTGAAGCTGCGCTCCTGCAGCAGTCGCTCAAGCTGAGCTGCTACCGCCGCCGAGGTGAAGTTGAGCACGTTCAACGGCGTCGGCCCCATCAGCCCACGCAGGATGTTTCCGGGTTTGTAGCTTTGGTCGCGCCGCAACGCGATGACCTCGGTACCGTTCCCGAGCTTCTCCCGTAGCTGCTCCGCCTGGGCGTGGGCGTCCCCGTTGACCAAGCCTATATACGTGAGCTGCGCATGGCGCGCCAAATATTCGGCGAAGTAAAAGTCGCGCAGGTGCGCGCCCGATATGGTGGGCCAGCAGATTCGCGGGGAAAAGTAGAGGACACGCATCATCAGCAGCGCTCTTCGGAAGTTTATCCGATCAGCCGCCCAATTCGGCCCACGTCACCACCCTAGCCAAAATGGGATCAAACCTTCATCCTTGCAACAAAGAAAGCTGGGCCCGGTCCCGCCGATGCTATACTGGCTCGCGGCTTTCCCCCAGCCAGCGTCCGCCACGCGGGGAATGAAACAAGCACTGAAATCTGTTTTACACGGGCTGTTCGTGGTGTTAGCGCTGCCCGCAGCGGCCATAGCCGGCTTTGGGCGTATTCCTGCGACCTTCACCATAAGCGCCCACTGGGCGGCTATGGTCCCGGGAATTCTGGGAGATTATTTCCGGATTGCCTTTTACAAGCTCACGTTGAAGCAGTGTTCGCTGTACAGCCGGGTGTCGTTCGGATCGTTCTTTGCCCATAGCGACGCCGCTCTGGGGCGCGGAGTTTACATTGGATCGTACTGCATTCTGGGACGCTGTTCGATCGGCGACCGGACGCAGATTGCTTCGCAGGTGCAGGTGCTGAGCGGCCGCCGGCAGCACAGCCGCGACTCGTTGGGACAAATTACCGGCGCCGAAGAAGGCGAATTTGAGTGGATTGATATCGGCGCAGATTGCTGGATTGGGGCCTCTTCGATCATAATGGCTCCCATTGGAAACGGCTCCACTGTCGGCGCCGGTTCCGTCGTCGTAAGGCCACTGGCTGCGCAGGTCGTCGCCGTAGGCAATCCCGCACGCGTCATCAAGGAAAACTCGCCGCAGTATGAGGGGAGTGGGGTCACGAAGTGAATATGTCCACCTACCGAGGAATGTCACCCGCAGCAACCGACGACTACACCATTTATCCCGATGCCGTTATGCTGGCGCCGGAACCGGCTGCAGCCGAGCAGCCCACGAAGGCTCGCCGCAGTCAGGGTGTCGAATTCTACAAGCCCTTTCATTATCTGCTGCTGGTCTACTTGTTCTTCTATTGCAGCCGACTTTCTGAGTTTCTGCCCTGGTTTCACATTGGATTGTTGCTCCAGCCCATTCTCCTGGTCGGGATGATCATGACCGGCAGCTCCAAGGCAATCTTTCGCACCGATATCGGGCGGGTGATGACGGCCTTCACGGTGTGGGTGGCAATATGCGTTCCGTTCAGTGTCTGGCGCGGCGGCAGCACCGCCATCCTCATCCTTGCCGTGCAGGCGCTTTTGCTCCTCTTCTTCATGGCATCCTTCATCCGCACCCTGGACGATTGCTATCGCGTCATCTACGTAGTGGCGCTGGCCATGGCTGCCGTGGGTATTCTGTCTTTCGTAATTGGTGGTGGCGCGACCGGCAGTGCCCGTGTGGGCCTGGGCAACCAGACCAATGACACCCTGGGCGACGCGAATTTTCTGGCGCTCTACCTCGTTATCGGATTGCCTTTCTTATGGTTTTCTTCTACCTGGAAGAAGGGCATCGCCAAAGTGGCGTTGATACTGCTGATGCTGCCGGTCCTGGCTGGCATGAGCCGTACGGGTTCCCGTATGGGCATGCTTGCCCTGATGTTGGGAACGCTTTTCTTCCTGAAATTTGCCTCTGCCAGCCAGCGCGCGTTCATCATCTTCGGAGGCTTTATTGGCATATTGCTGGCGCTTACTTTGCTTCCGCAGAGGATTACGGAGCGGTTCACAACGTTCTTCCACGCGGGTTCCGCGGCGGCGTCGGCGGAAGCGGCCATGTCGGCGGAATCGCGCAAAGACATGCTGATGCGAAGTATCGAGATAACCCTGAAGCATCCTTTCTTTGGCGTGGGCCCGGGCGAGTTCATGGACGCCGAAGCCAAAGACGCTCAGACCGTCGGTCAGCGTGGCATGTGGCACTATACCCATAACGCCTATACCGAGCTTTCCAGCGAAACCGGCATCCCCGGAATGGTGATCTTCCTGATCGCCTTCTTCCGGTCGTACAAGGGGCTTTCGCGATACCGCGACCGCTTTCCCAGTTTACGGGTGCGGCGCGCCGCGCTTTCCATCCAGATTGCGGTACTGGTCTCGGCGGTGGGAGCATTTTTCCTGAGCATCGCTTATAGCGGCATTCTGTACGCCGTCATGGGCATCTCCGCGGCCTTCCAATTAGCCGCGGCTAAGCAATTCAAGGTGGCGAAAAGCCAACCGTGAGCAGCGCTTCCATGATCGAGACGCGCCAGTCTTCGCAACCGCAGTCTCTGGCAGCGACGATTGCCCGTTCCGTACTGTCGCAGCATTCGGCGGAGCAAAGGCTGGAGCTAGCCAAAATCTGGCTCGCCCTCAGCCGCCGCCGCTCGCTCGAACTATGCCGTCTGCCGGCCCGCCTGTCTGCGGCTGCCGATCTGGCGCGCATTCAAAGGCTCACCCACGCCATGGCTGACATCGTGGATTGCGATCCCGAATCAGCCGCAAAGTACGCCGATTACAACTACTGGATTCCGTTTAATGTCGTTCGCATCGGCAACCTCTCCCTGCACCATTCCGACCCCCTCCGCATTCTGGACGTCGGCTGCGGCCCCGGCTACTTTATAGCGGCAGCGCTGGCCTGCGGGCACGAGTGTTACGGTATCGACGCTCCCGCCGGAGTTCTGACCGACGTGGAAGCGCGCGTCTACAGCGAAATGCTGGCCGCGCTCTCCTGTTCCGACCGCGTCACCCCGGTGCTCATCGAGCGCTTCCACCCCATGGCGCTCCCCGTCCGCGATCTCGACCTGATCACCGCGTTCTGGATTTGTTTTAACCGTCACCAGCAGGCCGACGAATGGGGCGCCCGGGAATGGCGCTTCTGGGTGGAAGACGCGCTGTCGCATCTGCGCGACGGCGGGGTTCTGCACCTCGAGCTCAATTCCAACCCCGAGCGCTACCGCGCCCTCCAGTGGTACGACCAGGAAACGCTGGACTACTTCCGTTCTGCCGGCCAGGTGCAACGCAATGTCGTTCGCATCGTCAAAGGAAAGCCTCCGGAATGGAAGAGCGCCTAGACGCACTGGACAATCGCATCCGCGTTTGTCTGCTATCTGACACTGTGGGACTCGACGCCGGCACCGAGCGGCAGGTGGTCGAAACCGCCAAGCGGCTGCATAAAGATCGCTTCGACGTTCACGTCTGCTGTTTGGAGGACAGCCCCCAACTGCAAGCATTGCGGGGCGTCTGCCACATCGCCGTTTTTCCCACCGCGAGCGCGAACTCCCGCACCGGAGTTCTGCAGGCCGCGCGTTTCCGGCGCTATCTCCATCGGCATGGCGTGCAAATCGTTCATGCCTACATGAATAAGACGGCGGCATTCGCGGTCATGTCGTCGCTGGCTTCGGACCGCATTGTGATTACCAGCCGCCTCAATACCGGATACTGGTACACGCCCGCTTTGCGCCGCATGTTTCAGGCGCTGAATCTTCGCACCAACAGCATCATGGCGAATTCGCGGGAGGCGAAGCGCATCGCGGTCGAAACCGAAGGCCTCGCTCCCGATCAGGTGGTGGTCGTCTACCAGGGCGTCGACATGAGCAGGTTCAGTGTGGGGCTCGGAGATCGGTCAGCCTGTGAGGGTCTCGGCGTTCCCCCCGGCGCGCGCGTGGTGGGCATTGTGGCCAATCTGCGGCCGGTAAAAGACCACAAACTATTTCTGCGCGCGGCGCAGCTCGTGGCCCGCGAGGTCGACGATGTAGCGTTCCTGCTCGCCGGTCGCGGGGAGCTGTACGACGAGCTGCGCAACTTCGCGCGCGAGCTGGGAATCGGCGACCGCGTCTTCTTCACCCAGGGCGAAGGCAATGTAATGGACTGGCTCGCCGGCATGTCCATCGGATGCCTGACCTCCATCAGCGAAGGCTTCTCCAACGCCATCATGGAGTACATGGCAGCGGGACTGCCCGTGGTGGCGATCGATGTCGGCGGCAATCGCGATGCCGTGGTGCACGGCGAGACCGGGTTCCTGGTACCGGAACGCTCCCCGGAAGCCTTCGCCCAGCCGCTGATCCAGTTGCTGCGCAATGAGGAGCTGCGCGCCGCTATGGGAGCCAAGGGTTTCGAGCGTTGCCGCGAGTTGTTCGAAGTCGGCAAGACCATCGGGCAACTGGAGCAACTCTATGAAAGCTTGCTCGCAGCCCGCACGGCCGCATGAAGCGCGCCTATGGCAAAAAGCGAATTGCGAAAAGCGAAGAGCGACGGGGCGAAAAGCGGCTTCAGGGTTGATGTTGTCCTGACTGGTGCGTCTAACGGGCAACGGGAGTCATTTCAGCAGCATCTCTGCTGAAAGGTTCGAGTAGAATAACGCCTATGAAGCAGATTGTGGTTGGCCTTTTATTAAGCGGCGCGCTGTGCCTTCCGGCATGGTCGGCGCCTCTGAGCAACAATGCCCGCACGGTTGTCCCCTCGGCGGTGCAGCAAATTATCTCCGTGGACTACCGCGAGCTGCGCGACTCGCCCACGGCTCACCTCCTGAAAGACCGCGTCATGCCCGACAATGTCAAGCAGTTTGAGAACGCGCTGCGTGCCGTCGGCATCGATCCCGACCGGGACGCCGAGCAAATCACCTTTGTTACCTATCGCACCGCTAAGGGCACAGTGCAGGGCATCGGGATTGCGCAGGGACCCTTCCGGCAGAAAGATTTTCTGGCTAAGGCCAAGGCCAGGAAGATCAAGCCGGAGAAGTATCTTCTGTCCGACATTTACCCCATGGGCTCGGGGATGCAGCTCGTCTTCCTTGACCCTACGACCATACTGTTCGGAGAGAACAAGGCCATCAAGGGCGCCATCGATGTGCGCGACAACGGCGCGGAGTCGCTGGCCTCCAACAACACCATCGACGACCTGATCACCAGCGTGCAGAATGCAACCGTATGGAGCGTCCTCGACCAGACCGGCACCCAGAACATGATGCGCTCGGCGCTGGGTGAGGCGGGTTCGCTCGCCGATTTTGACACCGTAAAGAAGCGCCTCCTGGCCTCCGATTACGTCATGAACTTCAGCAATGGCGTTACCTTCGACCTGAGCATAAAGACCTCGGACAATGTGACTGCCGCGAGTATCTCCGGGCTGATGAAGGCGGGCGTCCTGTATCGCAAGTTCAGCGGCTCAGACAGCGAGAAGCTGGCGCTGGAGAACACTACCGTCGATAGCACCAACGATCTGGTGCAGATGCACTTCAAGACCGACGATCAGCGTTTCCAGGCGCTGATGAAATCGGACCTGTTCGCGGCGGTGTCGAAGTAGGAGCCGCTTTGGGTTGAAAGGGCGCAGCTTCCGCTGCGCCCCTTTCTATTCTGCGGCATTACTTCTCTATTGGTTAGTGTCTCCACGTTTTTCATCGCGAGAGACCGTGTCCCAACCCAGAATCAATTTGCGCGGTGGGAAGAACAGTGAGAATTGCGGCCGAAACAGCCGCGCAGCGGCGGGATAAAGTTAGGCGGGGGCGTTAGTCCCCGAACAACTGGGGAAATTCTGCCGAGCCGGGCGGCAGCGGCGACACGCACAAAGGAACGGCACAAATCTGCTAGTGGGAGAAGTGCCCAGAATCTCAGCAGAAAATGGGCCCGGGAAGTGGCCAGGCGTCTCAACTAAGGCCAGCTAACGGGGACAGAAGTGGGAGAAAACTCTTTGATCGTTGCCGCCCCTCATGCCGTCTCTCCTGCTACATTCCCGCTAGCCCGCTCCACCTCCACACCAAAAAAGCGGATAATAGAAGCAGGGTTCCGGCAGTTCATGGCCGAGCGCCCGGCTCAATCGGGCTTGGAGGTAGTCCGCTGAGTTCAGTAACTGGGGACACCCGGCCAACCAGGCTATGGTTGCGCATCTGTGGCCGCAATGGGACCTGGACTCGTTAACCGCGGCCCACTTGCCGATAGCTTAAGCATAGAGCGCGAACCTGCGCTCGGTTGGAAGGAGAAAGACCTGTGGACCCTGTCCATCGTTTCGTTCACATCACCTCAGCAGACGTTTATGCCTTCGCGCAGTTGGCCGAAGACTTCAATCCCATTCACATGGACGGCGCCGCGGCTCGAGCCTTGGGGTTTCAAGGCCGCATCTGCCACGGCGGCCTGTTAACCGCCATGATTTCCGGAATGATCGCCAACGCCTACCCGGGCGCGGTCTGGATGGAGCACAACATCCAGTTCAAGCGGCCCGCGCTGGTCGGCCAGACCCTGGAATTCACTTTGACGCTCGACGAGACCATCAAGAAGCCGACCAAAACGCTGGGCATCATCACCGCCGAAGTCAAAAATACGGCCGGCGATCTGCTCGCAACTTCGCGCAACGTGGTGCTCTTGCCCGCCCACGCCGAAGCCGACCCAGAGATGGCAACCGCCCCCCCGCCACAAATGGAAGCGGCGGCTGCCAATGCGTCCGCTTCACGTCCGCACTGAAGCTCGGCGTGGTCTATCGATGACGAGGTGCTCTATCTGACGTGCTCTATCAATCCGTAAGATGGAGTTTATCAATAAAGGTGGGTGCCCCAGGTTCGCGACCATTCGTTGGTCGCTAACCTGGGCCCCGAGAGATCTCAATTGTATTTCAAGGATGGGTGCCCCACCCAAGCTGGTTTTGCTTGGGTGGGGATTAGTGAAGCATTCGAATATCAAGTGCATTGGCTGAGTGCGTTATGTGCCACAATTTTCGCATCAATGCACGCCGATGGGTTGCTTTATAAACTGCAGAAGCGTTCCGCCGCCCCCAGACCCACCGCCCAGCAGTGCCGACAGGTAATTCATTCGGCGCAGGATGTCGCCGAATGATGTTCTACAGTTAAACTGCTCATTAGGCGTACAAGGGTTTGGATCCAGCACACTTTCCGTGGAGGGCCCGCAGGGAGACCCGTTCAGTTCTAGCGAACATATACTGCCCAAGCAGGTCGCCTGCGTAGTCGAGTCTTGGCAGCCGAGCAAGAAGGTCGTGAGCGCCGACTGCGAATTAACCGACCGGTTAACCACTTGCTGAAAACGGTTCACCCAGGTTTCTCCGCCGTGGCACCCGTTACAAGTGTTAGCAGAGAAATCGACCCTAGCAGGCTCTGAGGTTGTCTGCAGCTGCGGTTGATCCACCCAGAACGAATCGGATTGGCCGCTGGCGCTGTCATGGTTGAAGGCCGAGCCACCCAGGAAATGAGTTCCAGTCGGCAATTGGTTGGGCACATTGGGCAATGCGCCGCCACTCGCCAAAATCTGACCTTGGTTATCGTTGATCCAGGCCTGTAAGTTGCCACCGAAGTTGCAGGCTGGCAGGAAATCCATATCGCACGTGGGCAGACCAAAGTTGAAGCTGGAATCCGGAGTCATGGAGATCTCAGTCTCCTGAAGCTGCGGTCCATTATTCTGCATAAGAATAAACTGCCTTTGCTCCCAAAAGGGAATCCCGTTGCTACTTGGCCCCAGTTCCACTTCGTTCGTGCGTATCTGCGCCAGGCAGCTAATGCCGGCACCCTGACTGTTGGTGCACTTATTCGGCAGAACGACGGCGTCAGTAATGCTTGTCTGAAGAGGACCTAAGTAGTCTTGGCCAAAGTCCGAGGTAGGAAGAGAGTTCCAAACGCTGGCCCACTCCGGCGCAGTGAAGCTGCTGGGCACGTTGTATTCAAGGATGATGTTGAACAGTTCATTCCCTCCACTCGGGCACAGGCCGGTGTGTTGATTGCCGGCAGTGACTCCGAAGATGAATCGCAGCTCTCCGGCATTAGCGACTGTGCCCGTGCTCGTTTCCCCCAGGTCGATGCGATTGACAATCGCGTTCAAATGCACCGGAGCATCGGGTAGTGAAGGGAGCGAGGTCTTATTCGGGTCGGGGGGCCAGTTGGACAGAAGGCCCGAGCTTCCGCCGAGGGTTCCGATGTTGTTCCTACTGGGAACCGGAAAAGTATTGATTTGCAGGTTGTTGTTCTGCCACGCCAGGAACATGTCATTCAACATGTTTTCGGCCATCTGCTGGCCGGTCGGGGTTCCAACCGTACAGTTGCCGCCGCTGCATGCGATCCCCTGCATGAGGATGTTGAAGGTCCAGGGTCCGGACGAATTTTGTTGGGTGACCAAGCACGGATCGAATGTGTTGTTCGGGTCCTGCACCACGGCTGTGCTGATAATCATCAGCTCGTGGTCCGGCACGACCGTATCAGTTCCGCTGTTGAGAATCCCTGGCGAGAACCGAATAGACTGGTGAGATTGCAGCGCCCCCATGATCTTAGCCGGATCGAGAAACTGCATCTTCTCCATACGGATGAACCGGCGCCCTTCAAACACGGGCACCATCTTTCCTTTGCTCGCGGCTTGTTGGCGCAATGCTTGTTGCTGGTCGAACGCCTTCCAGTCGAAATCGGCGGAGGTGACGAATGTCCTCGCGTCACCGGCAGAGCGCTCCAGAATAACGTGCTGCTTGATGAGCGTCATCGGGAACTGCGCCGGCAGCTTTTCTGCGGCGTCGCCGGCGAAGCGGATCGCGATAGTTGTTTTCGCAATGCCTTGCTCCGGATTCGGGGGCGTCAGGGTGAATTCTTCCACCGGCGGCAGAATCGGGTTGCGTTGCAGGTTTGCGCTCACGCGCTGAGCGGGACCGCTGTCCAGCATCATGGCATCTCTTAGCGACGGGCTGGCGAGATAGACGGCAGGTTGCGCCAGGGATGTTGGGCTCTTGGGTGCGACGTGTTTAGCGGCCTGAACGTGGGTGGTGCGGACGGTGAAGGCAACGGCGAGAGCTATCGCCGAACATAGACACAAAGCGGCTATCAAAACTTGCTTGCGCGATTTCATTCGAATCCTCCTTGATCCGAAACGGCAGGGTGACACAAACGGTTAGGAGGTATGCGTCGCGCGAAGGTGCAAGCGAGGGGTCCGGTTCAGGGGGCCGGTGCTTCAGTCACGCGACGCCGATTAGTGGCCCATGGGATGGTCAATCTGTCACACGTAGCAAGCTATGTCAAGGGACTTTAGTGACTAGTCAACGGAATTAGATATCGTCGTGACTAGAACTATTACTAAGGAGCTAGTCTGGCGTAGCTAAGCAAAAGGAAATGCTATCTAGTTTTGATGCTGATGTCGGAAAACCAAACCAAGCAAAGATAGCTTGGATAGCGGGTCTACGGTATAGGTACAGGAATCTGGTGGTTGTAGAAAGGCCGACACCTATTTCATTGCTTCCGAACTATTACCGGAAACTGAATCACCAAGCAATCCAAGAGCGATTTGCTTTACCGCTGTGCTGATGGTAGTAGCCAAATAGGATTAAGGTGGCCTGTGGTACGCTCCTGTTCTGAACTGAACCCATTCGGGTGCCCCAGGTCTCGCGATGTTCGAGACCTGGGTGAGGCTACAACGCTGCGATAACCCAGGTCTGGAACACCGCCAGACCTGCGGCACCCAGACGAGGTCATTCAGAATTCGGAATTTCATGCTGAGCCACTAACCCCACCGTCCCATCGTTTGCTGCCGCGATGACCCGCCGTGTATAGTCAGTGGCAAAATCGCTGCACCTTGTGATGAATTCAACGGACAACCCCACGTCATCCCAGCCCACGTCCCCAGCCCACGCCGCGATTGCGGTTGCCGAGGTTGAGACCGGCTCCCCAGCCAGCACCACCGCGGCAGTTGCGGAAGCGAAGGCCGCGGACATACCCAGCTCCGGCCCTCAGCGTTTCTTCGCCCGCTTCCCGGGCCTATGGCTTGCCTCCAACGAGAAGTCGCGCGCGCAGGCCTCCACCGTGTTCCTCGTCGGATTGGCCCTCATCTGCGCCGCAACCACGCTGATCGGCGCGGTACCCACCAAAATGTTCGGCCATGATACCTTCCTCCCACTGGAGATAGGCTGGCGCGTCCTGCACGGCCAGCGTCCGCATGTGGACTTCGTCAGCGGCTGGGGCCCGGTATGGTTTCTGATGTCCGCGCTCGGCCTGGCCATCTCGCGGCATTCGGTCGATGGCATCGGCTACGCCAATGCCATCATGGCGCTGATCGTTGCCGTCTGGTCGTTTCTCCTCGGCAAGAATCGGCTGCTGCCTTTGTGGCGCGTTATCTACAGCCTTTTTTTGGCAGCCTTGGTCGCGGCTCCTTATCCATTGGGCAATTCACCACTGATGTCGAGCCACGCCATGGCTTACAACCGCTATGGTTACGCGCTGCTCGCCCTTGTCCTGCTCGAATGCCTCGCGCCCACCGGCGAGCGCGAAGGCTGGCGCGGCGGCATCTCGACTGGCGCGGCCCTCAGCCTGGCGCTGTTTTTGAAGGCCAGCTTCTTCCTCGTCGCCGGCGGAGTGATCGCCGTGGTCTCGCTCTTGCTGATGCGGCTTGATCGCCGCCGCATTCTCGGGGTCGTCGCCGGTTTCTTCGCTGTTTCGCTCGCCCTGCTTGCCTACCTGCGCTTCGACATGCTCGCCATGCTTCGCGATTGGCGCATGACCGGCGCGGCCCGCGATGCCGCCTTTGCCGCCGACGGCAGCATCGTTAACAAAATCATCAGCCATCCTTCTGTATTGCTAGAAGTTGTGCTCTTCGCCTGGGTGAGCGCGCTGGTGTTCGGCAATCGCGTTCCGCGCTGGCGCGGCTGGAAGCTGCCCCTGCTCGGCGGTTTCCTGTTCGCCGCCGATTTTGCGCTCCTCCTGACCAACCAGCAGTGGGATGGCTTCCCCCTATGCGCCTGCTTCGGCATCCTGATAGTGAACGACATCATGCAGGATGAGCAGGCGCGCGTGGCTTCCGAAGCGTCGTCCTACCGCCCGCTCTATGCCGGCGCGCTCTGCCTCGGCGCGCTATTATTTGTGCCGCAATTCGCTTCCGATCTCACCGGCCTGTCTTACGGATTGTGGTCAAAGGAAACTGCGCCGGGCGACAATCAAGTGGTGCGCTTCATCGCTCCCAACCTCGCGCCCCTGGTGCTGTACGACGGCCATGTAGCGCGCAGCAACGGCCGAGTACTCGCCACCTACGTCAACGATGGAGTCGCCCTGCTCGAACGCGCAAGCCGGCCAGACGAAAAGATCCTGTCGATGGATATGACCAACCCGTTTCCTTATGCACTGGAGCGGCGGCCGCCGCACGGTGGGATTGCCTCGCCTACCTATCACTTCAATATCGATGACGATCATCGGCCGTCGGACGACGAGTTCTTTGGCGACGCCGACATCGTGATGGTTCCCAAACACCCGGCGCTGGACGATTATTACTACAAGGATTTCCTGCTGGCCTATGAGGCGGGAATTCAGCAGCGATATTCGTTGGCCGCGGAAAGCGCCTGGTGGTGGATGTACCGGCGCCGATAGCTTACTTTCGGTGCCGCCTCAAGCTATGTTTTTGGACAGGTGCTGGAGGCCACTCGTGGTTCCCCGTTGCGGGCCAAAGTACATGGTTGCTGAAGGACAACGGAAGCAAGCTACGAAATACGACCAACTCGTAGCGACACGCTCGGCCAAGCGCGCGCTTGCCCTGTGTGTGTTGCGTGCGGACCGATCTAAAGCTTCTCGTCGCTCCGCCTACATAGCCTGCTTCCCAACAGGCGATACAGGTGCAACTAGGTTAGACTTCCGCTGATTTTACTGAACTCGTTGTTAATCGACGACGCTAAGGCGCCCATGCCGGTAATCGCGCCAAGAGCGATGAGCAGGGCGATCAGGGCGTATTCGATCAGGTCCTGACCTTCTTCTTCTTTGTGCAATCTGCGAAGAATACTTTTCATTTCGGTCTTTCTCCTTACTTTGTTTTATAGTCACCGTTGGTGACTAGCTGGGCCCACTCGCGATGCGAGTTGCGCGGTTCGGACTTCCGTCTTCAGCGCACCGGGTTTGCTAGAAAAGGTTGAGTTTCTGACGCCCTGTTCTCTTTGCTGGACCATGCGAAGTGTGCGCAACGGATAGTCCAGGAACTCGGACATCGAAGGACTGACAGCTTGTCGTAGGCACTAGCGAAGAGGACCCGTGGGACGCCAGTGTAGGGACTAGCCTCTAATTCCACGTCAAGAGTGCTACGGTAGGCTACTGTTTACAACCTATGTGGTAGTAATGTCAATCCCCAGCAAGTGCCTATTTTATGGCCTTTGTGCCCACATCTTAAGTGACGGATATGTGGCCTTTGTGCCTACATTCTAAGTGCCAGTCATGAGGCCTTTGTGCCCATCCCTTAAGTGCCATATAGATGGCTTTGCCCATGGCAGTGCACTGAAATTTAATGGGATAGAATCAGTAAATTCAATGGGATAGAATCTGTCCTGCACTTCCCGCCAGAGCGGGCGATCAGCCGCCAACGGAAATCTGGGGAACGGCCCGGGCCACCTTGGTCCTGCTCTTGATGGTGAGCGATCCGGTGAATACTCCTAGCGACCCGGGGCCGACCGCCGTACCTTCGACCTGATCTTGCGAGACCTTGATTCCATGGGCGTCCTGGAATTCGATCGAACCGTGGAATACGGCAGGCTGCGCGGAATCGTTCTTGACCACCAGTTTCCACGAGCAGACCGGATCCGCATCGCCGCTCGTAATCATCTGGGTCTCGAGCGACACGATCGACCAATCGGCTGCGCTGGCCGCCGCCGACTTTGTCTCAGGCTTTAGCACCGTCTTCAAATCGACGCTGCTCCACAATTCGTCGATGAAGTTTGCCGGCGCGGACACGCCGTAATACCCGCAGGCACCGGCGAGAACGATGACCGCCAACCCGTTCTCCACCCTACCCTTGGTGAGCGCCACCACACCAAGCAACAGGCCCACTGGAGCAAACAACCAGGGCAGAACGAACAGGGCCAGCAGGCCGCAGACACAACCGGCGATCGTCAGGCTACTCATGGCAGCCGATTCGGCGCTTCATATTTTCGTCCCCGCTTCCCTGGTTGGCACCCGACTAGTAGCGTTGTCAGCCTGGGAAGCCCAACACTATTTTCGCGGAAATCGTCCCCAACCAGGCAGGAATAGCAGTCTGCTGCAACACGCTGGTAATAGGACAAACGTCGCATTCAGACATTACTCGTAACTGTGGCAGCGGGTAGTTTGGAGCGGGGAAGCAGGTACCCACTCATCCGCAGCTTTCGAATGAGTGGGATCGCAGGCTGAAGCAGGTATGGGCCATGCCCAGGTTCAGGCTAAGCTACCAACTTGAGTTCCCGGCTGCGGGTGCCCCACTCATTCGGGGTTTTCGAATGAATGGGATTCGCCAGACGAAGGAAGTAGATTGTCATGGCCGTGGGCCGCCGCTATAGCCCTCTTCATAGCCGCGGCGGTAAGCTTCCAACCGATCGCCGTGCCAGTCGCCGGTCTGCTCATCCATTCCCCGCCGCTGTTCCCGGTCGCGCAGGCCGCGGTCGTATCCCGCCTGGTAGGCGCGCTGAGCCTCCGGGTCGTGAGCGTAGTCGGCTACCGGGTAGTCACGATGTCCAACGATGCTCTCATACCCCTCGCGATAACCGCGCTGGTAGTCATTCACGCGGTCGCCGTGCCAGTCATTGGTAGTCAGGTTCATGGGCCGGTGTTCGCGAGCGGCGTTCACTCCGTTCTGAAATCCGGCGTCGTAGGCGCGCTGGTTTTCGTTCTGCGCGTTCGCCACCACCGGCGACAATAAAACGGGAACCAGGCCAATCCCCACCATCAAGGCAATGCTTCTAAGGTGCTTCATCATCGATTCGCTCCTGGGCCGCGGCATGGAATGTTTCTGAATGCCACAGGCTGTATAGGACAAGACAATCAGTCCCGTACACCCTTAGAAGGCGAGTGTCGACAAAGTGTCGCCAGCTCTGGACACCTAATCGAGCTTGGGATTGCGGGCGCGTGGCGGCCCGCTCCAACCCCCAGGATCGAGCGTTAGGGAGATTTTGATTAAGCCTCAGTTTTGAAAGGGCACGGCTTCACAGGTCCCTGAAAACTCGCTGCGCCGTGCCGCTCGGGTAGAGCAGGCCTTTAGGCACTCTGTCGCAACCAGAAATCGTTTTTCAAGGTGGAACAAACGCCCGGAATTGCGAGCGAAACAGCCGCGCAGCGGCAGGATGGTGTTAGTCGTGGGTGTGCGAGGCTGTTGCGAAACTCAGTTCGCTCTTGCATCGGTGGAACAAACCATCAGAAAACGGAGCGCCGGAGGCGCGTGTCATGACAGCCCAGCATGGAGGCGCCGCGGCGGCCTGAATGCTGGGTGAAGTGGCAATAGTTTCCCGAGTCCCTCGGGGACGCCAGAGTTTCGTAACAGCCTCGTACGCCCGCGCTCCAAGTGGGACAGAAGCTGAGCCGCGGAGCGGCGACACCACTCGCGACACAGTCTCTTGAGCCCCTGAGGGCGATCAGCAGCTGGTTCAGAGTCTCCTTAGAATCTGCGGCGCAATACTCCAGCCAGGCCGAGGATGCCGGAACCGAGCAGCAGGATGCTGCTGGGCTCGGGAACCGTTCCGCCCGACGAGGTCGAGCTCGAGCTTGAGGTGCCCAGAATCGTGAACGATTCCGAAGGAATGGTTCCGACCGAGTTCTCCGAAGCCGAGGACGGACCGTCGCCGCCAAAGCCAGAATTCTCGTCCCAGTAAACCGGGTCGCCAGTATTGACGACCGCGTTCGACAGGTTCAGCCAGAAGGTGCCGGCCGCCAGGTTGACGGAGCCGAAGCTGCTGGTGCTGGTCTCGGTGCAGACGTTGAAGCCGTACTGGTTGCCCGAGCAGCCGCTCTGCGTGAAGTTGACAACCTGGTTATAGAACGAGGTGCCGCCGAACTCGGATGAGGTGATCGAAATCTGTACGCTCTCGAGAACGTCACCGGGTTCTAGCCACGCGCCAAAAGACAAGCCGGTGACGGTCGCTCCGCCGTTCGGGCTGTCCCCATGGCAGCACGATCTGAAACTGTCGGAGACCTCGAAGCCGGAGTTGATGGTCCAGGCATCGGTTGTGCCGTTGATGGGACCATTGCTATAAACTTGCGCCATGGCAGGCAGAGCGACCGCCGTCAGACACACCGCGAAGGCTGCCAAGGTAAGGAGGTGATTCTTCATCGAAGCCTCTCCGTCGATCATAGGTGTACGAGGGCCCGATAATGCCAGTGTGAAAAGCTGCAACACGAAAAAGGAAGGACAACAACGCTCCTTCACCGCAGTTCTGACTGGACTGGTTGAGCGTCCGGTCATTGTTCGCCAATTCGTAACAAAAGTCCAGCACAATCGTGCTGGCGCGATCAATCTCCGCCTGAGTCCCTTTTCTGTCAGTTCAGCCGTTTGTATTCGGCTTGAGCTGCTTTGAGGACCGGCAGGCTGGCGTCGGCGTCCTTCCACAACTTAAGGAAATCCGCATAGTCTTTGCGCGCCGCCGCAGTGTCGCCATTGAGGGCTTCAGCTCGCGCTAGTTGCAGCCGTGCTAGGGCGCCGGTCACGAAATTCAATACCACGCCGGGATGGTCGAGGACCTTCTGGAACTCCGCAGCCGCTTCCCGACCGCGCCCCAATTTCAGGTACGCCTCACCACGAAGATAGACGGGGTACATATGTCCGGTGAGAAGCGCGTCGCCTAGCTCATAAGGGGCCGTTACTTCCAGAAGCTCGATAGCTTTGTTGGCGTTGTTTTTCTGCAGCTCGATGGCAGCCCGTATGGTCGGCACCCAATAATTCTGCAACATGGTGTTGCGAGGAAACTCGGCATCAAGCTTTGCCACCAGTTTGTCCGCCTCAGCGGTTTGTCCCGCCCGGGCCAAAGCCAGTGCACTCAGAATGCGCACATCTCTGCCGACGCTCATGGCCAGCGCCTCAGCCGCAATGGCCCGCGCCTGAATCAGGTTTCCGGCTTCGGCTTCGCGGAGCGCCGCATTCGCCTTCCACCCGGCTGCAGTTTCCATTGCATCGCCGTTCTTGGCTGACTGCGCCGCCCGGTCGCTCAAAGCCCTGGCGCGATCAAACCGGCCATAGAAAGCTTCGGTGTCCGATTCGGCGGAAAGCAGTGCGTCTTCCGCTCCGGGCTTGCTCATGGCCCACTCTACCTGCTGTTGCATCACCCCCGCGTCGCCCTGGAGAAAGGCCGTGTAATAGCGATACAGGCCCAGGCTGGGATGGTCTAGTTTGCGCTTTCGCGCCTCGTCGAAAGTTGCTTTCGCTTTGTCGAACTGACCCAGAGCGTTGTAGTCGCCCACCAGGCTGGTAAAAGGGTTAACATCGTTTGGCTGTAGTTGGAGGACGATCTTGTGCTCCGCGGCCGCTTTTTCGTACTGGCCCATATCGAAGTAATTTGAGCCCAGATTCTGGTGCGAAATGTTGTCATCGGGGTAGACCTGGATCCAATCGAGATAGGTCTGATTGGCCTTCTCCATCTCGCCCGTGACCCAATCGTAGTAATCGCCCTCGATGTGAAACCTCTCGCGCTGGCTGACGCGATCGCGCAACTCGTAGGCTCGCTGGGCGTTTTGTTGTGCCAGCGTAACCTCGCCGGAATCGGTGTAGGCAGCGGCCAAGGCGGCATAGGCGTCGGCGAACTCGGGATCGAGTTCGATTGCCCGCTTGTAGAACGGCAGCGCCTCCGCCGCGCCCTGCGCGGCTTTCATCTTGAGTCCCATGGCGTACGCCTGGATCGCTTCCAGCGACGCCGTAGTGGCGGGTGGCAGCGGCGCTTTGTACTTCTGCACCGAAGCCAGGGACTCGCCCAGTTTCTGGCGGAGCTCGTTGCTGGCATCGTTCAAGGCCGCCAGCACCTTCTCCTTACTGTTGGCGGTGGCATCGGCGCCGGCCAGCGTCGCTCCCGTCTGGCAGTTGCTGGCCCGCAGATCAAGATGATATTGCTCGCCCATCTTCGCAATCGACGCCGTCAACAGGGCCTTGCTGCTGTTCCGCAGGCAAACCTGTTTCGCCAGCTCCGGGGTCAGGCGGTCGTCGGGTTTACTTTTCATCAACTTCAACGTGTCGCTCACGGTCTGGTCCGGCAGCACGTTGAGATACTGCGAGTCCTCTAGGTATTTCGTGAGGGCCTGCTTCAGCGTCAAGTCCAGCAGGGGATCGCCGGTCTGATTATTGAAATCGGCAAGAACGATGGTGTCTTTCTCGTGGAAGGTGGTCCTGGCTGCGTGCTGCTGACGATACCACGCTCCGCCGGCAATCGCAGCGCCCAGCAACACTCCAACGAGCGCCAGGTTTCTCCATTTCTTCCTGCCGTGCGCGATGGCGGCCCGGCGCGCGGACGCGAGCTTGTTCGGCAGCGCCGGATTTCCCACGTCGTCCGCATACACATTAAAGATGTGCACGCGGACGCCGTGCTTGACCTCGGCCTCGCCCAGGTCCTGCAACACCACGTTGCGCCAGGTGCTGAGCTGCGCCAGCACATCGGCCACGACCTTCGAGCTCAGGATGTGTCCCGCATCGCCGCAGTCCATAACGCGCTGCGCCATGTTGATGCCGCCGCCGGCCACGTTGCGCGCCGCATTGATGTCGGCCACGCGATACACCGGCCCGTTGTGGATGCCCATGCGCAGCTTGATGGCCGGATGTTCGCGCAACGCGTGCCCCAGCTCCAGCGCGCACTGCGCCGGCGATTCCGGCGAGCCGAAGAACACCAGCGCCATGCCGTCGCCGGTAGGCAGCGCAATCAGCGTGTCCTCCGCCTGCGCGCGCTTCACCGTGTGGCTGCTGCGGACTACATCTTGCAGTTCGTTCAGGATCTTATGCTGCTGATCGATTGGAAGCTGCGAGTACGCCACGATGTCCATGAACAGCACATGCGCCATCTCTAACGTTGGCGTCGCTGCCGGGCTGGACTGCGGGGTAGACGGAGTAGCCGAGCTCAAACTGCGCTCCCGATCGAAGGCGGTTCGTGGGGCCGTTGTTGCTGTGAGGAATGTTATTGGAGAACAAGCCTGGCCGCAATGTTCCCGTGACCAGTTTGGACTTGCCGCCCTAGAGCTGCGGCGACGCGAGGGCACGCCCTGTACGTCCATGGCGTGGACATGCTGGATGGAACTCCCATTCCTGACATCAAGCCCTACCTCACCAGCGTTCCGGCCGAGAAGCTCCGCCGCGCTGGCTGGCCGCGGCGGAAGCGCGAAAGCAGAGCAAATGATGCGCATGCCGTGACCTCCGTATGACCCCAACTGATGTGAAAAGCGCGTGGGAATTGTGTGAAAGCGCGGGAGACGCAGCACCATCCAAGTGGAATTCCACCACGGAGGCACGGGGATCACGGGGTTTCGAAGGTTTTCTTACGTCAGGCGTCTCCTTCTGTAGCTTGCGTCAGAAGTTGCCGGGATCTCATCGAACCGTTTAACTCCGTGCCTCCGTGGTGAATAAAATCCGTTTCGAGTAACCTGAAGTTTGCCTTCGTATTTGTCCCAGCTCAACCCGCAGCAGCGCGAAGCCGTCGAGGCCGTCGAGGGCCCTGTGTTGATTCTCGCCGGCGCGGGTAGCGGCAAGACGCGCGTCATCACCTATCGCATCGCGCACCTCATCGACGGCATCGGCGTGCCGCCGGACTCGATCCTCGCCGTCACCTTCACGAACAAGGCGGCGTCGGAGATGGCCAGCCGCGTCGAGTCGCTTGTGGGCACGCGCTCGGTCACCAAGCCGCTGATCTCGACGTTTCATTCCTTTTGCGTGCGCCTGTTGCGGCGCGATATTGAAACGCTGCAAATCGGCGGGAAGGGCTATCGCAAGGACTTCGTCATATACGACGAAGCCGACCAGCAGACCGTGGTGAAGGCGGCGATGAAGCGGCTCGGCATCGACGACAAGCAGGTCACGCCCCGCAATGTGCTGGCGCAGATTTCGTGGGCCAAGAACCACATGCTCGATCCGCAAGAGGTCTACCTGAATTCCAGCGATCCCAAGACCGAGCGGGTGGCGCAAATTTATGAGGTGTATCGGCAGGAGCTGGCGAAATCGAACGCATTGGACTTCGACGATCTGCTGCTCTATGCGGTGAAGGTGTTGAAGTCGTCGGCTGAGGTGCGCGAGCGCTACAACCGGCGCTACCGTCACGTTCTGGTGGACGAGTATCAGGACACGAACCGCCCGCAATACGAGCTGATGCGCATGCTGGCGGGCAGCGAGCACAATGTTTGCGCCGTCGGCGATGAGGACCAGAGCATCTATTCGTGGCGCGGGGCCGACATTCGCAACATTCTGGAGTTCGAGCAGGACTTTCCCGAGGCGCGCATCATCCGGTTGGAGCAGAACTACCGCTCGACACAAAACATCTTGCAGGCCGCATCGGCCGTGGTGGCGCGCAACGTGAAACGCAAGGGCAAGAACCTGTGGACAGAACGCAGCGGCGGCGCGCAGATCGGCTACTACGAAGCGCCCGATGGCGAAAATGAGGCGCTGTTTGCCGCCGATTACATCTCCAAATATCTTCGCCAGGGACAAACCGAGCACGGCGAGACACCGCGCGCGGCGGTGCTCTATCGCACCAATTCGCAATCCCGGCTGGTGGAAGAGGCCATGCGGCGCTACCAGATGAACTACCACGTTGTGGGAGGGTTCAGCTTTTACGAACGGGCCGAGATCAAGGACATGATCTCGTACCTGAAGGTCATCGGCAATCCGGACGATTCGATCGCCTTGCAGCGCGTGATCAATACGCCGCCGCGCGGGATCGGCAAGACCACGATGGAGACGATTGAGCGGATCGCACTCGAGACCGGGACGTCGCTGTGGAATGCAATCGGCGAAACGGTACGGCAGAAGCTGCTCCCGCCGCGGGCGCTGGCGGCGCTGAACAGCTTCCGGGAGATGATCGAGGATGCGCGCGCGATGCATCTGGGCACATTTCGCGAGCGAGTGGCGGAGACGGCTGCGCCCCGGCAACCCATAGAGACGCTTGAAGAAGACTACCTGCAGCATGCGATGGATTTTTCGCCAGAGATGTTTGAGGAAGATGCGCCCCTTGCCGCTGCGGGGCAAACCGCAGATCCCTCGACTCCGTCCGCCGCGGCGGACTCCGCTCGGGATGACAATTCTGATGATACCGACGCATCAACTGGTCAGGTCAGGGAGGACGCGGCCGATTTCTCGCCAGAGTCGTTCGCGAACGAGGATGCCAATAAACCCGAAGCAGCGCGCGTCGAAGGCTTTCGCGCGCCGGGCGATGCCGCGAACACCGCCGAGCTGCTGAAGTTCCTGCTGGATCGTACCGGCTACATCAAGCTGCTGGAGCAGGAGGACACGCCGGAGTCGCTGGCGCGCATCGAGAACTTGCGCGAGCTGGTGAATGCGGCCATGGACTCGCGCGATCGCGGCGAGACGCTGAGCGAATTCCTTGACCACGCCGCGCTGGTCAGCGATGCCGACCAGTACGACGAAAACTCGCGCATCACGCTGATGACGCTGCACGCGGCCAAGGGCCTGGAGTTTCCGCTGGTGTTCCTGATCGGGCTGGAAGAGGGGCTGTTTCCGCACTCGCGCACGCTGCTTGCGCCGGACGACATCGAAGAGGAGCGCAGGTTGTGCTATGTCGGCATGACGCGAGCCATGGACACGCTCGTCCTCTCGCGGGCGCGCTACCGCCGGCGCTATGGGACCGACATGCCGGAGGCCAGCGTGCCGTCGCGTTTTCTGGAGGAGGTGCCGGAGAACCTATTGCAGGACCTCGGCTCTGCACCCCACCACGCACAAAACCGGCGCGTGCCGGAATCGCCGCAGCGCTCGCGGCCTACCGAGGCGAGCGATTACGGCAGCACCCGGCATTACGCGTATGAAGACGAGGACCAGCGTCCGCAGTATGCGCGCCGCAATCAGGCGCAGCGGAGTTCTTATGCCGGGCCGGCCTATAACTCCATCGACAACATCGCCGAGTTCTTTGCCTCGCGCGGCAAGAAGTTCACGCGGCCCAAGGTCGAGGTGGCAGCGCCGTCGGGACGCACCGGATTTCGTCCCGGACAGCGCGTGCGTCATCCGAAATATGGTGAAGGCACCGTGTATCGCCGCGAGGGCGACGGGGAGGACGCGAAGATTACGGTACAATTTCCAAGGTTCGGTTTGAAGAAGCTGGTGGAAAAATACGCGCAATTAGAGAAGGCGTAAGGTAGAGCTGGCCTTTAGAGCTGTGTGACGGCCCGAAGTCGTTTTTCGGGGTGGAACAAACGCCGGGAATTGCGAGCGAAACAGCCGCGCAGCGGCGGGATGGTATTAGGCGTGGGCGTAAGCCCGCGCTCCAAGTGGGGCAAAGGCTGAGCCGTGGAGCGGCGACACCACTCGCGACCCAGTCTCTTCAGGCCAGCGTCTCTGCGGGTCATTTCAATTGCCAAGCAGGCTTCAGCCTGCGACACATCACATCCTAGAACGAGGAAAATTTAGACTTCATGGCAAATACCAAAACCATCACCGACAAGATTGAACGCAAGAAGGTAAAGCGTACGGCGCGCAAGAAAGCCGTTCCCAAGGCGCCTCGCACCTACGCGCGCGGCGAGCAAAAACGCAAAGTGAAGAAGTTGGCTCGCGGCACGTCGAAGCGGTAAAGCAGTTGCCGGTTGTCAGTTGTCAGGCGGGTGCCCCACGTTCGTTCGCCGCGGCGGACTAACGTGGGCCCAGGTTAGCCTCCAAACGATGGACGCGAACCTAGGCCCCCGACCGAAAGCCAATGGGCAACAGCCAAGAGTGGGCCTCTTGCATCTTCCCGCTACTCTGCTTCATCTTGGTGACATGCCCCGGCACAAGGCCGTTCCCGGCCATCACGTAAAGCAGCGTCAATTTGGCAACAAGTGCTTCGGCTGCGGTCCGCAGAATGACACCGGATTGAAGCTGAAGTTCGTCCTGGATGAGGCGCGCCAGCGCTTCGTCTGCCGCTTTCGTCTGCCAGGGCGGTTTGTCGGGCCGCCGGCGCACGCGCATGGCGGCATTATCGCGACCATCCTCGACGAAGCCATGGGCAAGGTGAACAAGCTGCACAACATCGTCTGCCTCACCAGCACGATGGATGTTACCTACCTGAAGCCGGTGCCGCTATTCAAGCCGCTGGTGGTGGAGGGATGGGAGCAACGGGTCCGAGGCCGCGAACACTATCGTGCGGCCGAAATCCGCAATCCCGAGGGCGAGGTTCTAGCCACGAGCAAGGGAAAGTTCATCGAGATCGACCCGCATCGCATGTTCGCCAAATACCTGAAGAAGAAGCACAGCGACGCGACGTGATGTTTCCGCCGTTCGCTTTTCGCGTTTCGCCTGATGACGGAACGACTCATTTCAAAACTGGACGAGCGCTTCACGCCTCCTGTTCCCCTGCTAATCGGTGTCGTTTCGCAAACGGCAGAGCCCGGAGGGCGGTGGCCATGATAGCCCAGGACGAAGCGCAGCGGAGTCCTGGGTAGGCGGATGGAAGAAGGACGGAGCCGGCTTCAGCCGGCGGCAGGTCTTATCTGCACATACACAAGTGCCGCCGCTTCGCGGCTCAGGAAAGCAAGATCCTCTTTCGGCACGACTGAAGTCGTGCCCTGATACAAGGCAACGTGGCACCTACCGACCTCCGCTTAGCCTCCCGCAACTCCGCTCCTCCGCTCCATCAGCACCGTGTCAAGCCAACGGCCGTGGAGGCAACCGATCCGCTCGCGCCTGCCCACGATGCGAAACCCAGCTTTTTCATGCAGGTGGATGCTGATGGGATTCTCGGCAAAGATGGTGGCTTGCAGCGTCCAGATGCCGTTGCGTTCCGACTCAGCGATGAGAGCGTCCAGCAACGCCGACCCGACTCCCTTGCAACGGGCGCTTTCGTCAATGTACACGCTGACCTCGGCAACGCCGCGATAGACCTGCCGGACCGACACGGGGCTCAGCGCCGCCCATCCCAGCACCTCGCCGTCACGAAGCGCGACCAGCCTGCACGTAGGCCAGTGACGCGAATCCCACTCTTCCCACGAAGGCACAATCGTCTCAAAAGTAGCATTCCCGGTGGCGATGCCCTGAGCGAAAATCTCGCGCACCGCAGGCCAGTGTTGTTCGATCATCGGGACGATTTGCAACGTGCTCATGTCAGTCGTTCTTCGCTGTTCGCCATTCGCTCTTCGCCTTTTGCCAGAGAGGGCTTCGAACGGCTGATCCATAATGTCGCACTCCGTCGAATGACGAAAACCGCAGGTGAACTGCGCAACCGCGGGGTTACGCGCCCCAGCGGCGCAGAGTAGAATAAATAGTTACACAGTCTCACTCTCGCGCGCGCCGCACGGTTGCCTTGCATCTGCTTTGGCTAATTGCTAAGTGCTAAATGCTAAGTGCCGGTCCGCACGCCGATCGGGAGAGTTCCTATGTCAGACCACAACGGCAACAACAGTTTGCGCTTGAAGACCGGCCTGGCCGAGATGCTGAAGGGCGGCGTCATCATGGACGTGATGAGCGTCGAGCAGGCCGAGGTCGCCGAAAAAGCCGGCGCGGTCGCGGTCATGGCGCTGGAGCGCGTGCCCGCCATCATTCGCGCCGAGGGCGGCGTCTCACGCATGGCCAATCCCAAGCTGATTAAGCAGATCATGGCGACGGTTTCGATTCCGGTGATGGCCAAGTGCCGCATCGGCCACTTTGCCGAGGCGCAAATCCTGCAGGAGATTGGCGTCGACTACATCGATGAATCGGAGGTGCTGACGCCCGCCGACGAAGAGCACCACGTTGACAAGCACGCGTTCACCACGCCATTCGTCTGTGGCGCGCGCAATCTGGGCGAGGCCCTGCGGCGCATCGCCGAAGGCGCGGCCATGATCCGCACCAAAGGCGAGGCCGGCACGGGCGACGTGATTCACGCCGTCAAGCACATGCGGCAGATCGTCAGCGAAATGAAGCAGCTCACGGTGATGAGCGATCAGGAGCTGTATGCCGCAGCGAAGAACCATCAGGCGCCGTATGAACTGGTGAAGATAGTCGCGAAAGCCGGCAAGCTGCCGGTGCCGAATTTCTCTGCGGGTGGCATCGCGACGCCGGCCGACACATCGCTGGTGATGCAACTTGGGGCCGAGGCCGTGTTCGTCGGTTCGGGCATCTTCATGAAGGGTGGCGCGACGCCGCTTGATCTCAAGGTGAAGGCCGAACGCGAAGAAGCCGAGTCGCGAGCGCGAGGCTATCGTGTGGCGGCCACGCACTACGACGATCCCAAGGTCCTGGCCGAAGTCAGCGAGCAGATGACCGGCGCAATGAAGGGGCTGGCGGTCGGCGGCGATTGAGGAGAAGGATTTGCTGCAGACCAGGGGATGGTAGGAACCAGTTGTCGGTTGTCAGAGGGGCGCGGCGTCTGGCCGCGCCCTTTGTTTCTGGGCAGCATCTGTAATGCATGGTGAAATCGGCAGGATTTTGGCTGACCGGTCAGAGCTGATGGCAATTAAAGTTGGCGTACTAGCATTACAAGGCGACTTCGACGCGCACCGCCGCCGGTTGGAAGAACTCGGAGCGGAAGTAGTTAATGTGCGCAATCCTGAGGACTTCGACGGGCTCGATGGCCTGGTCATTCCCGGAGGCGAGTCTACCGCGTTCCTGAAATTGCTGGACGATCGCACCTTCGAAAAGCTGAACGAGTTCGTGCACACGAAGCCGACGTTTGGCACTTGCGCCGGCGCTATCATGCTGGCTCGCGAAGTGGACAATCCGCCGCAGCCCGGCCTGGACGCGATCGATATCAGCATTCGCCGCAACGCCTATGGCCGCCAGATCAACTCCAGCATTATCGAATCCTCCAGCAAACTCGGCGACGAGCCGCTGGAGATGGTTTTCATCCGCGCGCCGCGCATCGAGAAGTTGGGCGATCAAGTCGAAGTCTTAGCGAAGCGAGGCGATGATCCCGTCCTTGTGCGACAAGGAAAAGTCATGGCCGCGACGTTCCATCCCGAGCTATCGGCAGACAGGCGCGTGCACGCGGAATTCCTGAAACTGGTGAAAGACGGAAGCGGCCGTTGATCTCTGCGGCGGGTTAACCTGCCATCTTCTTCGTCAACTCCGGCAACACCTCTCCCGCCTTAGCCAGCACGACGTCGTCGAAGAATGAGCCGTTAGAAGGCTCTTCCGGACCGATGTAGATGGTGCGGGCGCTATGGCCTTTTGCGATGCGCACGAAGCTGGCGGCGGGCTCGACGACTCCGGAGGTGCCCACGGTCAGCAGAACGGTGCAGGCGCGCAATTCGGCGAAGATGTGGTCCATGGAATACGGCACTTCGCCAAACCAGCAAACATGCGGGCGCAGCAGTGCGCCGCAACTGGCGCAGGTGGGAATTTCAGCGTGACTCAGGTAATGGCGCTCATCGTCGAAGGGCTTGGTGTGGCAGCCTTCACGCGAGCAGCGGCTCTGCATGATGCGCCCGTGCATGTGCAGGAGGCGTTTCGAGCCGGCCTGCTCGTGCAGCGAATCTACATTTTGCGTGCACAGGAAGAACCGCTCTCCCAGGCGCCGTTCCAGGTCGGCGAGTGCGAAGTGCGCGGCATTGGCGGTTACCGTGGCGTGCCGTTTGCGGCGCTCGGAGTAGAACTGCCACACCATCGCGGGATTGGCGCGGAATGCCTCCGCTGTGGCCACATCCTGCGCACGATAGCCCCGCCAAATGCCGCCCGCGCCACGAAATGTCGGCAATCCGCTCTCCGCACTGATGCCTGCGCCGGTCAGGACGAAGAGGCGATCGCTGGCCGAGAGCGGCTGAATCATTGCGTTCCTGCGGCTTGCGCCGGCGCCGGCGAGCCTTTCAGGTACTTGTCGAACCAATCGACAGTACGGCGAAGCGAGTCGATTTGGTTCTCGCGCTTGGCGAAGCCGTGACCTTCGGCTTCGTAATAGTGCGCGTCGACCGTGCGGCCTTCCTTCTTCAGGATCTCGACCACCTGCTCGGCCTCTTCCTTGGGAACGCGAATGTCATTGGTGCCTTGCAACACCAGCAGCGGCGCCTGCTCATCGCGAATGTATTTGATAGGCGATGCGGCTTCGTAAACGGCACGGTCTTTCTCCGGATCGCCCATCAGGGTCCTCTCATATTGCTGCAGGAAAGGGTCTTCGTGTTGCAGCATGGTGTACCAGTTGATGATGCCGTATTCCTCGACGGCGGCGGCCCACAAGTCCGGAGTCTTGCCTACGGCCATCAGCGTCATGAAGCCACCGTAAGAACCGCCGGTAATGCCGACCTTCTTGGCATCGACATAGCCGGTGTCAATCAGGAATTGGCGCGCGTAGACCTCGTCTTTCAAATCGCCGCCGCCCAGGTCCTGGTAATTGCCTTTCTGGAATTCCATTCCGTAGCCGGTCGAGCCGCGAACATTAGGAGCAATGCAGACGTAACCACGAGAAGCCAGCGCGGCCGCGGTGGAATTGAAGAAGTCGACGGTTTGCCCGGTGGGCCCTCCATGAGGCAACACCACAGCGGGATTGCTGCCGTCACGTTTCAGATTGAACGGCACCCACAAGAACGCGCTGATCATCTTGCCGTCGAAGCTCTTGTAGTGCACCAGCTGCGACGGAGGCAGATCGGCCGGGCTCAGGCCGGCGACAGCCGAATACGTGAGCTGACGCGGTTTGCGCAAGGCGAGATCGTAGACCCAGAAGTCGGAGGGTCGTTGCGAGCTCTGGTGGGAAAGCAGCAGCGATCTTCCATCCGGCGAAAACGGGCTCGGAGTTCCTGCGGCGAACGTCAGGCCTGTCGGCATGGCGATGGCTCCGGATTTTCCGGTGGCGATGTCGTAGAGATAGGTGGTGGTGATTCCATCGGCGTTCAGCGTCCAAGTCGCGAGCTTCCCGTCGGGAGAAAAATCGCCGCTGAAGACCTCCCATTGCGAATCGGTGATCCACTTTAGCTTCTTGCTGGCGATATCGAGCAGGGCAGCGTTCTGGTAGCCGCCCTTTTCGTTCGAGGTCACCAGGACGGCCTTGCCATCGGGGGAAACCGCGGTCGACAAGAAGAGAACTTTGCCCTGATGGGGCGTCAGCTCCTCAGCTTTACCGCTGGCGACCTCGATCCTGTAGACACTGCCATCGTCAAAGCCGGCATTGATGCGAGTGGCGATGATGTACTTGCCGTCGGGCGTCCAGTTGGTGAGCTGCCAGATGTGGTCTTTGGTCTGTTCGTTGGTAAGCTTCTTCACCTGGTGCGAGCTCCAATCGAGCAGCGCTATGTCGGCGACGGACGCCGTCTTCGGCTTGTAGCCCAATGCGATCGTCTTGCCGTCCGGAGAAAACAGCGGCCCGCTCTCGGATATATCCGGGGTATTGGTCAGGTTGATTGGCGCGCCGCCGTCGTCGGCGACGGCGAACAAGTCATCTTGTTCATTGCCCCCAAAGTCCTGGTTGTAGACGATCCATTTTCCATCCGGCGACCAGACGGCATTGCCCTGGCGGTCATCGGAAACCGTGAGTTGCAAGGGCCAGCCTCCATCGGACGACACCTTCCAAAGGTTCATGCGTCCGGTGAAGTTGGTGCTGAAGACGATCTGCTTCCCGTCGCGCGACCAGGAAGGTGAAGCTACTCGCCGGCTGTAGAAGAGATCGTCAATGGAAACCGGGGTTGCCGATGGACTCGAAGGCGAAGTGACGCTCCTGGGATTTGTAGATACGCGGCCGTTGGGCGAGCTGGGCGTGTCAGCAGCGTTGACGAGGATGGCGGCAAAAACGATGACGAGCAGGGCAAAGGCGTAGCTGAGCTTGCAATGTGGGCGCATGAGGTCTCTCCTTCGTTTGATTCGGAGCCCTGAACTGCAGATGCGACAGCGGTTTCCGGTGCTATATAACTCGGTTTCCGACAACACTATATACTGAACGTTTGGCGCTCAGAGCGGCGCTGCTGGTTGAGCGCATCCGCCTTATCGGCAGGGAATCTATCATAGTGTGTTCAGTCATCGCCTAAGCTGATTTCAGCAACCTGGGCGCGGGAGCCATTCACCTTTGTCCACCGTACTGATGAATGTTGCCAGCGAGCAGCAGGAGCGCGTTATGGACGCGTTCCGCCGCTGGGGGTATCTGCAAGCTAATCTCGATCCTCTGGGGCATTTCCAGCCGCTGCCGCATCCCGAGCTGGACATTTCCGGCGAGACGGCCGACGCGGCGCGCCGCATTTACAGCGGCAGCATCGGCGTGGAGTTCATGCACATTGCCGATCCCGAGCGCCGGCAGTGGATCCAGGAGCGCATGGAATCCGAGCGGCAGGAGCCGGTTGACCGCGCGCGCATTCTCGACGAACTGGTTCGCGCCGACGTTTTCGAGCAGACCATCCACTCGCGCTACATCGGTACCAAGCGCTACTCGCTGGAAGGCAACACAGCGTTGATTCCGCTGCTGGACGAAATCCTGAACTCCGGCTCGGGCTACGGCGCCGAGCAGGCCGTGCTGGCCATGAGCCATCGTGGACGCCTGAACGTCATCCTCAACATTGTGCAGCGTCCGGCGGCGGAGATTTTTGCCGGCTTCGAGGATGTCGATCCGCGCAGCGTGCTGGGCGGCGGCGACGTGAAATATCACATCGGCGCGACCGGCATTTACACTGGCGCCAGCGGGCGGCAGGTGCGCATTCACCTGGTCTCAAATCCCAGCCATCTCGAGGCGGTCGATCCGGTCGCGTTGGGCCGCGCGCGCGCCAAGCAGACGCGACTGGGGCGCGACGGCAAAATCAAAATTCTTCCGGTGTTGATGCACGGCGACACCGCGTTCGCGGGGCAGGGAATTACAGCCGAGACCCTGAACCTCGCCGAGCTTCGCGGTTACACCGTGGGCGGGACGGTGCACATCATCGTCAACAACCTGCTGGGATTTACCACCAATCCCAGCGACGCGTATTCCGGGCGATTCTCGTCCGATCTGGCCAAGCGGCTGCCGATTCCCATCTTTCACGTCAACGGTGAGGACGCCGATGCGGTAGTGCGCGCCGGCCGCATGGCCCTGGAGTATCGCTATGACTTTGGCAGCGACGTTGTGGTCGATCTGATTGGCTTCCGGCGGCACGGGCACTCCGAAGTCGACGACCCGACCATCACCCAGCCGATTCTGTATCGCAAGATCAAAGACCATCCCATGCTGTACCAGATTTATGCGGAGCGCACGGAGGTGGATCCGCAGCCGTACGTCGCGAAGTTTCAGGCAGAGCTGGATGCGGCCGAGAAGGCCGGCAAGAGCATGGTCAAGAAGCCGGTGATGCGGCAATTGCCGAGCTATTGGGCGCCATATCGCGGCGGCCCATACAAGCCGGAATACGAAATTGATACCGGACTGCCTGCGGAAAAACTCCAGCAGATCACGGATGGGCTGACGAAGTATCCCGAAGGCTTTCACATCCACCCGAAAGTGCAGAAGCTGCTGGAGCAGCGTCGCGAGATGGGCTACGGCAAGCGTCCGCTGGACTTCGGCATGGCGGAGGCATTGGCGCTGGGGTCGCTGGCGCTCGAGGGAGTGCCGATTCGCATCAGCGGGCAGGACAGCCGCCGCGGGACGTTCAATCAGCGGCATTCGGTGCTGATCGATATCGTCGACGAGAAGGAGTACGTGCCGCTGTGCCATCTTGCGCCGGGACAGGCGCGGGTGGAGATTTACAACTCGGAGTTGTCGGAAGCGGCGGTAATGGGATTTGAGTACGGATTCGCGCGCGACTATCCCGAGGCGCTGGTCGCGTGGGAGGCGCAGTTCGGCGATTTCGCGAACGGAGCGCAAATCATCATCGATCAGTTCGTCGCGGCCGGTGAGGATAAGTGGGACCTGCTGAGCGGGTTGGTGCTGCTGCTGCCGCACGGCCATGAAGGCCAGGGGCCGGAGCACTCGAGCGCGCGCATCGAGCGCTACCTGCAGCTTTGCGCGCGCGACAACATGCAGGTGTGCCAGCCTTCGACCGCAGCGCAATACTTTCATCTGCTGCGGCGGCAGGCGTTGCGCAAGTGGCGCAAACCGCTCATCTGCTTCACGCCCAAGAGCATGTTGCGGCATCCGGAAGCGCTTTCGCCCATCGGCGAACTACAACGGCCGCGCTTTCTTAATGTCATTCCCGATGCGACCGCGCGCGAGGCCAAGCGCGTGCTCCTATGCACCGGCAAGATTGGCCAGGAGCTGCGTATGGAGCGCAGGAAGCTGAAGCTGGCCGGACCGGCAATCGTTTCGCTGGAGCAGATGTATCCCTTCCCGGACGCCGAGGTGCAGCAGCTTCTGGAGATTTACAAGAACGCCCACGAGTTTATTTGGGTGCAGGAAGAGCCGGCCAACATGGGCGCACTGTCGTTCGTGGTGCCGCGGTTGAAGAAGATCCTGGGACCGAGGGTGCGCAGCATCAAGCGCGCGGAGAACTCCACCCCGGCGACGGGCTCCGCCAAGGCGCATGAACTGGAGCAGAAGACGCTGATCACGCTGGCACTGGGGAAGGGCGAGTAGGCAAGCACAGTAAAGCGATGGCCACATTCAGCACAAGGGAATGTCTGTCTTGACGAAGCCATTGCCTTTCGCAAGCAGCGGCTCTCCTGTCATCTTCGCCAGCGCGTAGGCGAAACAGTCCCCGAAGTTAAGTGCGGCTGGATGCTGTCCTTTACCAAAACGCCGGAAAGCACGTCGTGCGATGGAGATTTGCCGCCCATCGAAGGCCACGACTTCGAATTGCATTTCCGCGATGAACAGGTCCAATTCCCGGCCCATCGCCTCTCCCCGGCGCGATTCCAAGACCATCGCTGTTTCAAGAAAGCTGACGGCCGAAATCATTCGCACGTCAGCTTGTTGAATCAGTCCGAGATAATCGTGGCGTTCGGGTTCAGCCAAGAAGATCGCCACCAGCGCTGAGGAATCTATCACCATCGCCGTGGTAACCCGTGCTCGTCATACCCTAGAATTTCGTCTTCAGGACGCGTATCCAGCGTCGGCAAAGAATCGACCCTACGCAATATCTCTGCGATAGATGCGGAGACTTGTTTGTCGCGACGCCGCCGACGCAGCCGGTCCATTCGCTCCTGAAGCGACTGCTGGATTGCCTCCGTGATGGTTTCTCCAGTTTCCTTTGCGACCATGCGCGCCAAGCGCTCGGTCTCGGTATTCTTTATGCTCAGCGCCATCCCTACTTCACTCCAATTCCCATTGTATAGCCCTTTCTATACTTCGATATAGATTTGTATACGTAACTGCCAGGGTGAGCCCTAGCTGGCGAAGCCGTCCCAGTGCTGCATTCCCACTTCAGTCTCGTCCCATTCCTGTCTCTTTCGTGTCGCCAAATGGAACCAACCGGCTTTTTTTCTTGACCGAAGCAGTCGCTTTCCCTATGCTGACGAATCGAGTCAGCTCTGTTGTATGTGGAACACGTCTGGCAAGTAGGCACTTGCACATCCTGGCGATGCAAAACTTGCACAGGCGATAGGTTTCGGGGGCGCTTCATCAGGCGGGGCGTTGTGCTTGAAAGTGCCGAGTTGCAGATTCAGCAAGGACTGGAAGATATCACCTCCCTAATTGAGGATGGCGAAGCTTCGCCTCCGAAAAGCGATAATGGGAGTGTGGCCGTGGAAACCGGCATCGATGACTTTGCACCCTTCCGGAAGTAACTCCTGACCAAGTCAGCCCGGCCCAGAGGACCGATGCTTGTGAAGAAAGCTGCGGAGAGGAGTATCACCGAGGTCCGCATCGTGGAAGCCGCAGCGCAACTGTTTTCGCGCCACGGCTACAAGGGCACCTCCACGCGCCAGATCGCGCAATTGGCGAGGGTCAACGAGGCTACGCTGTTCCGCTGCTTTACCCGCAAGGCCGAACTCTTCTGGGCGGCTGCGGAATCGCGCCTGACGCGCCTGAAACTCAACCGGGAATTGCAGACCGGAATGGCAATGGACCGCGACCCGGAAATCGTTTTGCCCATGTTAGTCGAGTTCTTGATGGAGAACATCTCCGAAGATTTTGAGCTGATGCGCCTGCTTTATGTTGCCGGTTTCGAGCTGCCCGGCGCCGATCGCATGGTTCGCGAGCACCTGGGGCCGATCTTCGACACCGTGAGTGCGTACTTTGGCCGGTGCGCGGCGCGCGGAGCGATTAGCGCGCTGGAACCGACATTTGCCACCCTCGGCCTGGCCGGAGCGGTAAGCGCGCACTGTAACCTGCGCGGGCTATTTGCCGGCGAAGAAGGATTGCGGGACACGCAGACGCTCGCGCCCGCTTACGCACAGTTTTGGTTGAATGCGCTGCGCCGGCAGTCGCCGGTGACGCATGGCAATGGCGACGGACGCCAAAGCAATGCCTGAGTATTCGTTGACCGCGCCGGCCGTTTTTTGTGGAGAGCAGCTTTGATAACTCGGTTTATGTCATATAACGGAACTCGCATCCGCGGGCTCCTTCGCTCCGGTCTGGGGAATGCTTTGCTCGGCCAACTCCGTCTATTGCTGGTGTGGTCGTTAGTCGTATCCATCACGGCATTGGGGCAGGAACAAGCCGCCCCCAGCGGTCTGACGGTACCAGGTCTGGCGAGTCCGTTCGGCACCCAGAGCGACCTCGGCCAATCGCAGAAAGCGGCTCCGGTTCCGGCAAAAACGCTGCCTACAACCACTCCAACTGCCGTAACCAGCGACAGCCAGACGGCCTCACCGGACAAAGCGGTGAAGGGGACCGAGCAACCACCACCGGTCAAGGCCAGGACGGTAGAACTCACCGATTTTCAAAAGCTGGTTGCCGACTCGTTGGGCCAAGTGCTGCCCATCTATGGGCAAAGCTTGTTCCAGAACGTGCCCACAACGTTCGCTCCGGTCGACCGAGTGCCGGTCACCGCCGATTACGTCATTGGCCCCGGCGATGAATTGCTGATACGGGGCTGGGGCCAGATCGATCTTGACCTGCAGGCACGGGTTGATCGCAACGGCGCCATCTACATCCCCAAGGTCGGCGACGTCAACGTCGCCGGGTTGAAGTTTGAGCAGCTGCAGGGCTACCTCAAATCGCAGATCGGCCGCATCTACCAGAATTTTGACCTCAACGTCAGCATGGGCTCGCTGCGTTCCATCGACATCTTCGTCGTCGGTCAAGCTAACCGTCCCGGCCGATACACCGTCAGCTCGCTGAGCACGCTGGCGAACGCCGTATTCGCCTCCGGAGGGCCATCCGCCGCCGGCTCCATGCGCCACATCCAGTTGAAGCGCGGGGTCAACATTGTTACCGATTTCGATCTGTACGACTTGCTGATCAAAGGCGACAAGAGTAAGGACGTGGTGTTGTTGCCGGAAGATGTGATCTACTTCGCTTCCATCGGCCCGCAGGTGGCGATGGGTGGGCAGGTGAACAATCCCGCCATTTACGAGCTGAAGACCGAGACCAGCCTGGGCGAGGTGTTGCAACTTGCCGGCGGGCTGGCTACCACGGCGGCGGGCAGCAAAGTTTATGTCGAGCAAATCCGGGACCGCCGGGACCGCGGTATCGAGGAAGTAGCGCTGGACACCGCGGGTTTGGCGCGTCCCCTGAAAGATGGCGACGTACTGAATTTTGCCGCCATCTCGCCGCGATTCGCCAATGCCGTCACCCTGCGCGGCAATGTTGCCTCGCCCGGGCGATACCCCTGGCACGAAGGCATGAGGGTGACCGACTTGATTCCCAACCGCGAATTCCTGATCACACGCGCCTACTGGGACCAGCAAAACAAGATCAATCTGCAGATCCAGACCGGCAGCGACAAGGCGGTGCTGAACGACGTGACCAGGAACGCTCCCGAGATCAACTGGGACTATGCCGTCATCCAGCGCATCAGCAATCAGGACCTTTCCACCGAACTGCTGCCTTTCAGCCTGGGGAAGGCGGTACTGCAGCACGAGCCCTCCAGCAACCTGCTGCTCGAGCCGGGCGACATCGTCACTATCTTCTCGCAGGCGGACTTGCGTGTACCCAACGAGCAGCAGACCAAATTGGTGAGGCTGGAAGGTGAATTTGCCGCCTCGGGAATCTATCGCGCGCAAGCCGGGGAAACCTTGCGCGACCTGGTGGCCACGAGCGGCGGCCTGGCTGCTTCGGCCTACTTGTACGGGGCAGTGTTCACCCGGGTATCGACGCGGATCGAGCAGCAACAGCGCTTGGACTTATTTATTTCGCAGATGGAGAAAGACCTGGCCAGACGAACCGAGCAGGCGGCGCTCAACGCCAGCACGGCGGACGCAGCCGAGGCCGCGCGTATGGCAGCGGATGCGGAACGCGCGAGTTTGGATAAGCTGCGGCAGTTCAAGGCTGACGGCCGGGTGGTACTGAATTTTCATCCTAACGACACGGCAGTGGACGCTATCCCGGCGATACCGCTGGAAGATGGCGATCAGCTCTACGTGCCTAGCCGTCCCATTGTGGTGAACGTCTTTGGCGACGTATACAACCAGGGATCGTTCCTGCAACGGCCCGGAAAGACCGTAAATCGCTACGTGCGCGATGCGGGCGGCCCGACGCGCGATGCGGACAAGAGCCGGACCTTCGTCGTCCTCGCCAATGGCGCAGTGGTCAGCAAGGAAGCCGCCCCCACATTCTGGTCGGGCGGCTTCGATAGCATGGTCTTGATGCCGGGGGACACGGTCATCGTGCCCGAGCAGTTGAATCCCGGCGCGGGTTGGCGGCACGCCAAGGACTTCGCGCAGATCCTGTTCAGCTTCGGTTTGGCTGCCGCCGCAATCCACGTACTGACGGAATAGCTCTCATTGGGGGAGCGATCTTATGCCGGAAGCATACAACACCCCAAAGGTTCACTTTGACGCCGAAAGTGCCCGCGGCGCTGCAGTGGCCATCCCTCGTGTCGAACGGATCGCCCGCAATCGCGAGATGGACAGCCTCGATTTGCTTTTGGTGCTCTCCCGCTACAAGAACAGGATCGTTGCCGTCACCTTGGCGGCGGCGATTTTCGCGGCCATCATTTCTCTGTTGCTGCCCAAGATGTACACGGCGACGGCCACCATCCTGCCGCCGCAACAGAACCAGTCCGCGGCCACCGCCCTTACCGGACAGATTGGCGTCTTGAGCGCACTCTCCGGCGCCGACCTGGGATTGAAGAATCCATCGGACCTGTTTGTAGCATTACTGAAGAGCCGCTCGATCCAGGATGGGATCGTCAATCAATTCGACCTGCGGCGTGTCTATTGGGTGAAGCAGTACCAGGACGCGCGCAAGAAACTAAACAGCCGCAGCGACATCAGTGCTGGAGACGAGGGCCTGATCTCGATCAGCGTGAGCGACCGCGAGCCCCAACGTGCGGCGGAGCTGGCCAATGCCTACGTCGACCGGTTGCGCGCTCTCAATCAGAACCTGGCGGTATCGGAAGCGGCACAGCGACGGCTGTTCTATGAGCAGAAGCTGGGTGAGGAGCGGGAAGACCTGGCGCGGGCAGAGCTGGCGATGAAGCAGGCGGAGGACAAGAGCGGCCTGATTCAGCCGGAGGCGCAAAGCCGCGCCATTGTCGATGCCGTGGCCAGCGCGCGCGCGCAGGTGGGGATCAAGGAGGTGCAGTTGCAGGCCATGCGCACCTACGCCACGCCCAACAATCCCGACCTGAAGCGGGCCGAGCAGGAACTGGCAGGCCTGCGCGGCCAATTGGCGTCGCTGGAGCGCAGCACAGGTGAGTTAGGCAATGGCAACCTGGAGATTCCTACGCGGCGCTTGCCGGAAGTTGAGCTGGACTACATCCGTCGCGCGCGCGACCTGAAATATCACGAGGCGGTGTACGACTTCCTCAGCAAGCAACTGGAAGCCGCGCGCATCGATGAAGCGAAAGAAGCTGTGGTGGTGCAGGTGGTGGACAAAGCGGTCCCGCCGGAAAAGAAGTCGGGACCGCGCCGCACGCTGATCGTGCTTGTGACCACAGTGGTCGCTTTTCTCCTCTCCTGCCTCTGGGCGCTGCTAACGGAGGCGCTCCGGCGTAAGCAGCAGGACCCGCAGGAGCGGGAACGGATGGCGCTGCTGCGGCATTCACTGAAGTTCTCTTTCCGGGATTCGTAGAGGAGGGTGCTTGACGCCGCGATCTCCCATGACCGTCTCCGCCATGTCCTCGTCGCCGGCGCCAGAGGTCGATCGCCCGGCAGTCCCCAGTCGCGACACCGCGGTCTCGACCCTGCGCGTCTTGTATGATCACCAGGTTTTCTCGCGGCAGAGTGCCGGCGGGGCCTCGCGCTATTTCTGCGAACTGGTGCGTCAACTGTCGCAAGCGCCGAACGTTAAGCTGGATCTGCTGGTGGGCGCCAGCGCCAGCGTGTATGCGCTGCGCGAGCTTGCCTCGGCCAACGCGCGCGTTCGGGCTTTCCGCGCACCCATGCTGCCCGGCATTGGCAATTATGCGCTGAACGAAGCGCTGGGAAACTGCCTGGCGCCGCTGCTGGGCAAAGCCGACGTTTATCATCCCACGTTGTATCGCATCATGCCGGGGGTGAAGGCGCGCCGGGTCGTCGCCACCCATCACGACTGTACCTATGAGCGGTTTCCGCAGGACTTTCGCTACGTGGACAAGGTCATGCGTGCCAAGCGATCGCAGTACGCGCAGGCCGACGCGATCATCTGTGTTTCGGAATGGTCGCGCAAAGAACTGCTGGACATCTACGGAGTCGATCGCTCGAAGACGCGCGTCATCCATCATGGGCTGACGCGCCTGCCGCTCGGCGCCGAATCGGTGGCCCAGGTGCGGCAGATCGTGCGGCGCGATTTTCTGCTCTACGTTGGCTCGCGTGCACCGTACAAGAACTTCCACGGCCTGCTGGCGGCGTTTGCCGAGACCGGGCTGTATCGCGCCTTCGACCTGCTCGCGGTCGGCGGTGGGCCGCTAAGCCGCGCGGAACAAGCCAGGATTACGAAACTGGGTATAAACCATTGCGTGTTCGTCGCACCCGCCGCTGCTGACGAACTGCTGGCCGGGGCTTACGCGGCGGCCACACTGTTCGTTTATCCTTCGCTGAGTGAAGGCTTCGGGCTGCCGCCTTTGGAGGCCATGTCATTGTCTTGTCCGGTGCTCGCCAGCCGGGTTTCTTCCATCCCGGAAGTCTGCGGGGACGCGCCGTTCTACTTCGATCCCGCCGACCAGGGATCGTTTCATCGCGAACTGTTGCGGGCCGTCGGCGATGAAGCCGCGCGCCGGCAATCGATCGACCGGGGAGAGGAACTGATCGGGCGCTACAGTTGGGAGAAGTGCGGGCGCGAGACCCTGGACTTGTATCGAGCGTGTCAGTGATGCCGGTAAGTCAAACCCGCGAAGGAAGCGGCGCGCAGATCTCCGCCGCCCGGTCCTACGGGCTGAAAGAACTGCTGTACTGCGACCTCGCCCGTCAGTACGAACTGGAAGGCAGGCCCAACCTCCGGCCCAACTTCGTGCGACTTCTGGCGCGACTGCTGCATTTCCGCTTTTTGCCCAACGTCATCGCCCGCACCAGCCGGGCGGCGATGCTGGCCGGCATTCCGCTTCTGCCGGGACTTCTCACCTATCTCAACCTGGTGTGGTTTGGAGTGGAAATCACGCCCAAGTGTGAGATTGGTCCCGGCTTCTTCCTGCCCCACCCGGTGGGCTGCGTCATCGGGGCCTGGCGGATCGGCAGCAATGTCACGATGTTCGGTGGGGTCGGGCTGGGAGCAGTCAACGATATGCACTTCACCCGAGAGCTGCGTTGCCAGATCGGCAGCAACGTCATCCTGGGCACGGGGTGCAAGGTGATGGGCCCCTACTCCGTCGGCGACAACGTGAAGGTTGGGGCGAATTCCGTGGTAACGTGTTCCATTGCAGCCAACCAGACGGTAGTTGGCGCTCCGGCGCGGCCGGTCCGCTCGAAACTCGAGTCGTACAGCATGACTGAATTCTAGGCCATGGTTGTGCGAGCCTGCGCTGCGCTGCGGCCCTGGGTGTGCGAAGGTACTTAGTAAAAGCGTGACTAAGCCGAAACCTCTGTACGCCGAAGAGAAAGAGTAGGAGAAAGGAGCCGGGAAGCCTCACGCGTTTGCCCGAGCACCGGTGTCAAGGACCTGCAATGACCAATCCAATCCTGGATCTCACAATCATCATTCCTGGTTACAACACGTGCGCGCTGCTGCGCAACTGCCTCGACTCGATTTACCGGCACACCGAAGGAGTCGCTTTTGAGATCGTTTACGTAGACGGGAATTCTCCCGACGGCAGTGCGGAGATGGTGGCCCGCGAATTTCCCTCGGTCACGCTGGTGCGAAACCCGTCCAATGAATCGTATGCCCGGAGCGTGAACCAGGGCCTGCGTCTGGCGCGCGGGCGCTACGCTTGCTTGCTCGATAGCGACACCCTGCTGATCGAAAACGCTTTTGCGCCGCTGGTGCGCTTCATGGACCAGCATCCGCAAGCGGCGGCGTGCGGGCCCAAGTTGCTGAATCCCGACGCCAGCGTGCAGCACCACATTCGCAGCTTCGCGACGCTGGGTGTCTTCTTTCTGCAGACGCTGAATTGGCACAAGCTGTTCCCCCGCAGCAAGCTGATGAACCGGTACTACAACACGGATTTCGATTACTCGCAGTCGCAGCCGGTGGAAAGCATCGGTACCAGCGTGTACGTTATCCGGCGCTCGACTTGGGAAACCGTGGGTCTGCTGGATGAGTGCTTTCGCTGGGCCATGCCCGACCTCGCCTATAACTACACCCTGCACCAGCGCGGTCTCCAGCTTTACTACACCCCTTGCGTCGCGGTGGTCCACTTCGGAGGGCAGACCACCAGCCAGGACGTTCTGCGGGCCCTGCGCGAGCAGCGCGACGGCTTCATCGACTTCAGCGAACGCTACCATTATTTCGGCCGCGGCCGCTTCGTCAAGGCGCTGGTGCGCTTTGGCGTCCGCGCGCGTTACTGGTCCAAGGTCCTGGGATACTTCCTGAGTTCGGACAAGCGCGTCATCAAAGGCCCGGGGGCTCCCCCCAAAGAGGTTGCGGCGCAGATCGTCAATTCGCGGCCGACGGCGCACCCTAACAAGAAATTGGAGAAAACGCCTGTAGGCCCGCTTTCTCAGCCCGGGTCAGATGCGTGAACTGCACGTTGCAGACGTCGACGTAGCCAGCGCCAGCCGCGGACGAACGGGCGCGACATCAGCCAGAGCAAAGAGCCGGCTGAAAAGAGCCGGCGCAGGCCGGCGCGCGCCGTGCGCCGCTCCCGCATTTCCTCCAGCGCCAGCGCCGTCGAATAAGTCATGCGGCGATAGGCCGCAAGGCGCGGGTCGAGCTGATCGGCCCACTGGTTCAACATGCTCAGCGGTTCGCTTTGCAGCCGCAACTGGTGCTCGCGCGATCCGGTCATGCTGCCGGAGTGGATGCGATAGCGGCAGACGACCTCCTGTACTGCGCGCGCTCGATAGCGGCGCGCCAGGGCGACGTACAGGTAGTAATCGGGAACCACCTGAATGCTCTCAGGTATGCCGCCGAGTTCTTCGACGGCCGAGCGCCGCAGCATGGCCGAGCTCATGGCGATGAAACACGCGTGGCGAAAGAGCTGCGCGAAGATGTCGCCTTCGGGCAGGGGCTGGAACTCGTGCGCGTAATCGTAGTCGCGCAGGTTGCCGCGCCGCGAATCGAAGAGCACGGCGCGGCCATAGATGATGCCCACGCCCGCGGCGGCCAGCGCCATCTGCTTCTCCAGCTTGCGCGGCAGCCAGACGTCGTCCTGGTCGAGGAACGCCAGCCACTCGCCGCGGGCTTGCCGCATGGCAAGGTCGCGCGCCGCGCCAAGCGGAGTCTCTTCGGGCGACAAGAAGTATCGGATTCGCGGGTCTGCATATTCGGCAACGATGCTGGCGCTGTCATCGCTGGAGCGGTCGTCCCAGGCGATGAGTTCCCAATCGGCGAAGGTTTGCGCCATCACGGTGTCGAGCGCCTCGCGCAGGAACGCGGCGCCATTGCGGATGTTCAGGATGATGCTGACCCGGGGCATTACAAAGATGCTACACGCCCGGCTTCTCGCCGAGCCTGCGCCAATACGGCGGACGCAGGTTGCGCCGCGCGATGTGCATCAGGAACAGGAATGGCCGGGCGAGCTGCGAAGCGGGCGAGCCTTCCGCGATGAGCCGTTGTAGCCCCCGCAAGAAAGTTTGCGGGCTTCGCATCTCCTCCAGCGCGATGGCGGTGAGATGCCTGCGGCGGCAGAGCGCAACCGTCGGCGCATCGAGCCATGCCGCCCATTTGCCGATCAGCCACAGCGCCTCTTGGTGCATCTCCAGCGCGGTGACTTGCGACATGCTGCCGGGATGCATGCGATAACGGCAGACCGGTTCCTGCACCGCGCGCGCGGAATATTGGCGGGCAACGGCAACATAAAGGTAGTAGTCAGGGATGATTCGAACTTCCTCCGGAATCCCGCCTACAGCCGCAATCGCCGCGCGGCGAAACACCGCAGAGCTCATGGCGATGAAGCACGACTTGGTGAAGAGCTGGGTGAAGATGTCGCCTTCGGGCAGCAGCGCGTATTCGTGGGCTTGATCGTAATCGCGCTCCCGTCCGCTGGGATAAAACCGGATCGTCCGGCCATAGATCAATCCGGCGCTTAGCCCAACGCCTTCATCCGCCAGCGCCATCTGCTTTTGCAGCTTGTGGGGCAGCCAAAGATCATCCTGATCGAGAAATGCCAGCCACTCTCCGCTCGCATGCTCGATAGCATCGCGTCGCGCTTTGCCCAGCGAAGTGTCATCGGGCGAAAGCAAATAGCGGATGCGTGCATCTTTGTATGCCGAGACAATGGCAGCGCTCGCATCGGTGGAGCGGTCGTCCCACACAATCAGCTCCCAGTCGGCGAAGCTCTGCGCCAGCACGCTGTCGATCGCTTCGCGCAACGTCGGCGCGCCGTTGCGCACATTCATGATCACGCTGACTTTAGGCATAGTCAGTTGATGGTCCGCGACTGGCGGCTCGAAACCAGCACGCAGTAGAGCAGCAGTTGCCAGAACGCCAGCGCAATTGCCGTAACCGAAATGATCAGGATGAAACGATCCGCTTGGCCGCGGGTGGCCGGTATTCCGACCACGAGAACGGCGCGCGCCAATCCCACACTGCCGGCGACGACGAACATGGTTATGGCGAGCAGAAATCGGGAATTCATGGGCGAACGCTGGGCCGGCTCTGCACCCGGGACCGTCCTGCGATACCACAGCCAGACCCAGATGGCGAGCGCAGCCATGCCGGCGAACGTGCTGCCGTATTGCGCTACGGAGAATCCCGGCACGTTGCCCAGCAATGGAATGGGTATGCGGTGGTGCAGCCAGTAGAACTCGCGCCACGCCCAGGTAAACGAATGGGTGAAGGAGTCCCACACAATGTGGGATGCGATGCCGAGCAGCATGGACGCGGTGATGGCCGCGACCCGCGCCGGCCCGCCGAAGCGGAATTCACCGGCTTGCGACTGCAGTCTCGCCTGCATGCCCCACGGCATAAGCCCGATCACGGGCCGCTTGATCACATTGTGGAAGAGCCACAGTGTGGCGAACGACGCCGGAATGGTGAACAGGAGAATTCCGGGGAAGTGATGTCCGAGATCGCGGTATCGCGTGCTTCCTACAATGTAAGGGAAATCGGGTGCCATGCTGCCGACAATGAACGCCGACCAGACCAGGTTCAGCCTGCGAAACGGCAACACTGCAGCGGCATGAGAAACCGTGAACGGCATATCGCAAAGTCGGGCGTTAACTCAATAGAATAGCGGAACCAAAAGGTTGCGCGGAAGTACGCGGAAGATCAATTACAATCACCAGACTAGGCACTCCGTTCAAATCCTATGAAACGCGCTCCGCTGGCTGGCGGACATTCGACTCCTTTGCAAGACGATGATTTGCCCGCGATTGCCGGCGGCACGCCGGTGCGCGCGCCGGAGAACCGTCTTGTCTTTGGCGCTCCGGTGATCGGCGAAGCCGAGATTGCTTCCGTCGTCGAGTGTCTGCGCAGCCGCTGGATCGGGCTGGGGCCGCGCGTCGAGCAGTTGGAAGACGCGTTCGCGCGCTACAAAGGCGCGCCCTACGCCGCCGCCGTAAGCAGCGGAACGGCTGCCATTCATCTGGCGCTTATCGCGCTGGGCATCGGCGCGGGCGACGAAGTTATCGCTCCGGCGATGACGTTCTGTTCGACCATCCACTCCATCGTGCACACCGGAGCGACCCCGGTGCTGGTCGATTGCCGGCGCGGCACTTTCAACATCGATACCCGTTCCATTGAGCAGCAGGTCACGCCGCGTACCAAGGCGATCGTTGCCGTACACATGTGCGGACGCTGTTGCGACATGGACGCAATTCTCGACATCGCAGCGCGGCACGAGTTGCGCGTGATCGAAGATTGTGCGCACGCCATCGAGGCGAACTATCGTGGACGCCCCGCCGGGCTCATGGGCGATGCCGGCTGCTTCAGCTTTTATCCCACCAAGAACATCGCCACCTGCGATGGCGGTATGGTGATCACGCGCGACCATGCCCTGCACCAACGGGTGAAGGTGCTGTCGCTGCACGGCATGACTGCCGACGCGTGGAGCCGGTTCGTGGGCGGGCCCTCGGGATACGAAGTGGTCGCCGCCGGCTTTAAGTACAACATGACGGACATGGCCGCCGCGCTGGCATTGCCGCAACTCGACATTGTCGAAGAGCACTGGCAGCGCCGCGACCATCTTTGGCGGACTTACGATGAGCGGCTGGCCGGATTGCCACTCCAGTTGCCCGCAGCCATGGAAGCTGGCTCGCGCCACGCCCGTCACCTGTACACTCCGCTGCTTGCGCTGGAGCAGATCGCCGCCTCGCGCGAGCAAGTCGTCGCCGCGCTCGATGCCGAAAACATCGGCGTCGGCATTCACTATGTTCCCGTTCACCAGCAGCCTTACTATCGCCAGCGATTCGGTTTCACGGCTGCCAGCTTCCCCAACGCGACCTTCGTCGGCGAGCGCACCATCTCATTGCCGCTGTCCCCAGCCATGTCCGAGCGCGACGTCGCCGATGTTGCGAGCGCTCTGACGCGCATCTTCCGCTACTACAAACCTGCCGCATGAATTGGGACCTGCCCGCTGCAGCGCCCCTGAACCGGGGACGCTTTTGACCACTCGATGCACAGCGCTCCTCGCGCTGCTCCTTCTGATTGCTTTCGCCCCGTTCGCATCGGCACAGCAGACTCCCTCTGTCCCCGCGCCGTCGCCTTCATCCCAGGCTACGGTTGCGCCCTCCTTCGACGGCACCTTTCCCCATCCCAACGAGAGCAAGTTCCTCATCCACCTGGCGCAGGACCAGGCGGCCATCTGGACCAGTCCGTTCCGTCTCCAGCCCGACGACGCGAAGTGGCTCGTGCCTATGAGCGGGGTTGCCGCGGGGCTGTTCGCCACCGATCCGCAAAGCTCCTACGCGATGCGTTTGAACGACCGGCACGCGCTCAATCTCTTCGCCAACTCCGGTGTTGCCGCCGCGGGCGGACTAACCGGGGCCGCTTACTTTTGGGGCCGCATCACGCATAACGAGCGCGCCCGCGAAACCGGCGTGCTGGCCACGGAAGCCATCGCCAACGCTATAGCGGTAGATTATGCCCTCGCGGGCATCACCGGACGCGAGCGTCCCATCCCCTCCGATTTCCAGAACATCTTCTTCCACGGAGGCACGTCGTTTCCCTCCGACCACTCCGCTATTATGTTCGCCTTCGCCTCGGTGGTTGCGGAAGAGTATCCGCATCCCGCGGCTGAGATCGGCGCTTACGGACTGGCCGCGGGCGTCAGTCTGGCGCGCGCGGCATCGGATCAGCACTTCCTGTCCGACGTGTTCGTGGGCGGATTGCTCGGCTACGAAATCGGGCGTCACGTGTACAAGACGCGGCACAATCCTGAGATCGATGACGACCTGAAGATCGTCGCCGAACAGACCTCCGCGCCCCGTCCCACCAACTTCGCCAGTGTGAATGTGCCGCTGGATAGTTGGATCTATCCCGCCATGGAGCGCCTGATCGGCCAGGGATATATCGACACCGCCTTCCTGGGACTGCGGCCGTGGACGCGCATGTCGTGCGCGCGCATGCTGATCGAAATGAACTCCAAGGCCGAGTTCCACACCGATCTTCCGCCGGAAATCTGGAGGCTGAAGCAGACCCTCGACGAAGAGTTCGCGCCCGAAATTGCCACCTGGGATGGCCATCCCAGCGAATCGCTGCAACTCGATTCGCTCTATACGGTCGTGACGGATATTGCCGGCACGCCGGTCAACGACAGCGAGCATTTCGGACAAACCCTGATCAACGACTACGGGCGGCCGTACTGGCAGGGCATAAACAACGTCAGCGGATTCAGCGCCAGCGCCAACGATGGCCGCTTCGCCTTCTATGTGGATGGCGAATATCAATACGCGCCGACCATTCCCGGCTATCCGCTCTCGGTGCGCCAGGTGATCGCCAACGTAGACGAAAACCCGCTACAACCACCGACTTCCATCAGCGCCAACCAGTTCCGGCTGCTCGATACCTACACGTCGGCCAAGTATGCAGGCCTGGATTTTTCCGTGGGCAAGCAAAGCATGTGGCTGGGCCCGGACGAAGGCGACGCCCTGCTGATGAGCGACAACGCCGCGCCCTTCTGGAATCTGCAGATCAATCGCAAGGAGCCGACCTACATTCCCGGCCTGTCGAAATTCCTTGGCCCCTTCGAGTTTGTCAATTGGTTCGGCGCGCTGGCGGGACATTATTTCCCCGCCCAACCTTACATGTTCGGGCAGAAAATCAGCTTCAAGCCGACGCCGAACCTGGAGCTCGGCTTCAGCCGCGACGATGTTTTCGGCGGCAACGGCCACGTGCCGCTCACCTTCGGCTCGTTCTGGACTGCATTTACCAGCCTGAACGACGTGCCGGCCTCGGTAAAGTTTTCGCGCAACGATCCCGGAGCGCGGCACGCCAACTTTGACGTTTCCTATCGGCTGCCACTGCTGCACCGCTCCGTCACACTGTATACCGACTCCCTGGTGCACGATGACGTCAATCCTATTGCCGCACCCCAGCGCGCGGCGTTTAATCCGGGGATCTATTTCGCGAGCCTTCCCGGCATTCCCAAGCTCGACTTCCGCGCCGAAGCGGTGTACACCAACATTCCCGAGGCGACGGTCGGCGACGGGCGGTTTATCTACTGGGAGACCGTCTATCACGACGTTTACCTCAACGGCCGTTATCTGATGGGAAGCTGGATTGGGCGTCAGGGCAATGGATACCAGGCGTGGAGCACCTATCATCTCAGCCCGCGCAGCAGCCTGCAGGTCGCGGTGCGCAATGCCAAAATCGCCGACAATTTCATTCCCGGCGGCAGCACGCAGTGGGACTGGAGCGCCTCCGGCAATCTCTGGGTCGGCAAGACCTTCGAGATCCAGCCGTTTCTGCAATACGAGACCTGGCTCATCCCCGTGCTCGCACCCACGCGGCAACACGACTTCACCTCGTCGCTCCAGTTGACGTGGTGGCCGAGCAAGATCGGCGTGAGGAAGACGCTACAGTAGCGACACGGGATCAGAGCAGTTGCAGAAATTCATCGACGGACAAACCCGAAAGGCGAACCAGCGCCCGCAACGTGCCAACGGAAAGTTCTTTATGCTGGGGAACGGAGAGATTTGCCCGAACCCCCGACTTTACGAGCACGACGTGACTACCAACTTGTCCAAGTACGTTCCACCCGGCTTTTTCAAACGCTTTGACAGCTTCTTTCCCGGAGATGTTGGCGAGCTTGGCCATCCTGGCTAAACTGCGACGACGACTTGCTTCTCCTGCGCCGGAAGAGCACGTGTAGCTTTCTGATCCTCAGCCCAAAGCCAAGCGATAATGGCTTCCTTGATGTTTTCCAAAGCTTGCCTTTCGTCGCGTCCTTGCGATACACAGCCAGGAAGAGCTGGACACTCAGCGACAATCCAGCCGTCTTCCGCAGCTTCCAGTGAAACGTGAAAAAGCATTGCCTCTCCCAACCCTCGAAACAATTGTACCCTGATCCCGATCAAGCCCAGTGCTCGGGCAAACAGCAGATCCCTCACTCCGCTCGGGATGACAATCAAAATCGCGCAAACGGCACGACTGAAGTCGTGCCCTGATACGAAGCTCAAGCCTTGGCTAGCTGCTAATTGCCACGTGCCGCTTCTATGCGCTCAGCATCTTCTTCTTCGCCTTGATCTCCTCCAGCAGCGCGTCGATCTTCTGCTCGCGGTCGAGGGCGTGCAACCGGCCATCGATGTCATCGCCCAGGACCTCGTGCTTGGCCCGCCCCAGCGCCTCTTCATGCGCGACCTTCGTCTGCATGCGATCCAGCGTGCGATTCTCGCCCGTGGGCGTTAGCTGAGCATCCGCCGCGCGGTTGACGGCGCGGGTGCGCCGATGTTGCGCGATCAGCAGATCGGCCTTGCCGCGCGCCTCCGATAGCTTCAGCTCCAGCTTCTTCAGCGCCGCCTTCAGCGACTCCACCTGCGTCTCCTGCTCGGCGATCTGCTGATCGAAGCTCTCGGCCAGTTGCTGAAAGCTCATCGCGCGCTCCAGCGCCGCGCGGGCCAGCTCGTCATCCTTCTTGTCAACCGCCAGCTCCGCCTTCCGCATCCATTCCGTGTGCTTCTCCGCGTTGTCCTTCTTCTTTTTCTCCAGCAAATGCAGATCGGCGAGCGCAATCGCCACCTGTGTCTTCACCTGCATGAACTGGTTCTCCATGTCGAGGATCACCTGCTTCAGCATCTTCTCGGGGTTTTCGGCGCGGTCGATCAAGTCGTTCAGATTCGCCCGCACCAGCGTTCCTACGCGATCCAGTAATGCCATAACAACTCCTTTCAAGAATCAGCAGCTAGCGACTAGCGACTAGCAATTAGCGATCAGCAATTAGCAATTACATTCAGTTGCGATGGTGTCATCCTGAGCGAAGCGCCCGCGCAACTACCCTGACAAGCGCGTTTTTTGCGCTTGGCGGGGTGGTTGCCCCGGGGCGCGTAGTCGAAGGACCCCTATTCTGAAGCCACTTCGGCTCCGCTCCCCATCACAAACCTCACACCTGCTCGCCGCGAACCGTAGCCCACAGGAAGGCGACGAGCAAGCCTCCCACGGCGCCTACAAGGACCGCGACATTGGAGTGGGTGATGAACCGCACCACCACGCCCAACAGCGTCCCAATTAACCCAAAGTTCACTGCCAACTGCGTATTGTCGTCTTGCAAGCTCATAACGATCCTTCGCTGTCCGGTGCCCCACGTTCGTCCGCCGCGGCGGACTAACGTGGGCCCAGGTTAGTCGGGTACCCCACTCATTCCCGGTTTTCGAATGAGTGGGTCTTCGTGAACCACAACTACTGACCCGCACCCGCACTCTTCGCCTTCTTGTCATCCCCCGGCGGCAGACCGTCCGGCTTCGGCGACTTGTCGCCGATCGTCCTGATCTTGCCCATCAGCTCCGACATCTGCATGCCCGACAACGCTTCGAACAACGCCGGCACCTGCGCGGCCATCTCGGTGATGTCGCCGGTGATCTTGTTCATCCCGGCCGAATGACCGTTGCCGGTCGAGACGATGGTGATCTTGTCGACATTGCATAACGGGGCGGCCAGCGCCTTCACCACTTCCGGCAGGCTGGAAATCAGCTTGTCGACCACCGCAGCCTGGTTGTACTCCTGGAAGGCTTCGGCCTTCACATTCATCGCGCGCGCTTCGGCGTCGCCCTTCTTGAAGATGATCTCGGCTTCGGCTTCGCCCTGCGCGCGAGTCGCGCTGGCATGCCCTTCGGCTTCCATGATCAGGCGTTGCCGCTCGGCTTCGGCGAGAGTCTGAATGCGCTGGCGCTCGATCTCGGCGCCCTTCAGCACCGTAGCGATCAGCTCCTTCTCGCGGCGATTGATCTCGGCTTCCTGCACCTTCACCTGCGCTTCCTTCTCCACCTGCTGCACCTTCACCGACTCGGCGATCACCTGCTGCTGCATCACATTGGTCTGGATCTCGTACGCTTTGTCAGCCTGTGCCTGCTGGCGCTTCACCAGCTCGGCATAGGTGGCCTTCTTCACTTCGAGATCGCGCTGCGCCTCCGCCTGACGCGCCAGCGAAGCGGTCTCCGCGGCCACGCGCTCCTGGTCGGCCTGCGCTTTGGCCGTGGCCGATTCGCGCAACGCGATGGCGCGCCGGATCGCGGTATCGCGGTCCGCCTCGGCGGTGGCCACGTCGGCGTCGCGCTTGATGCGCGCGATGTCGGGCCGGCCCATGTTGGTGATGTACTCGTTCTTGTCGCGCACTTCCTTGATGGTGAACGAGATCACCTCCAGGCCCATCTTGTTGATGTCGTCGGCGCAGGTGGAGCGCATGCGGTCGGCCACCATCTCCGGCTGCTTCACGATCTCTTCCACCGTGAGCTGGCCGATGATGCCGCGCAGGTGACCCTCCATCACCAGGCGGATGAGCGCCTCGCGGTCGGGCGGCAACTTGGTGAGGAATTGCTCCGACGCCGTCATAATCGACTCGGGATCGGACTTCACTTTGATCTGCGCAACCGCTTCGACGGTGACCGCAACGCCCTGCTTGGTGTAGAGGTCTTGCTGCGGCGCCACGTCGAACGACATCAGCTCGAGCGAGAGCTGACGGCAGCTCTCCACCATGGGCAGAATGACCGTGCCGTGTCCTTTCACCACGCGCGGCCCACGGAAGCCGTAAACCACCAGCGCTTCGTTGGGCCCGGCTTTGCGATACAGTTTGGCGAAGACAGCCATCAGCAGGATGATGGCAGCGACGGCTGTCCAAGCAATGATCAACACTTCAGTCGGTATGTGCGGCATAACGTCTCCTTGAAACCAGCAACGAGCAATTAGCGATTAGCAACTAGCATTGACAACCATCAGGTGCGCCTTAAATTTGATCTTCGTCTTTGATGTTCCCGTGAAATAGCGTTTGAATCTCCACTTTCCGTCCGCCCTCTAGGTCGAACTTAACCACCAAGAACACGCCTACCTTTAGAAACAACCAGACGAATACCACTGCGCCGAGAAAGCCCAACACAATTTGAAATAGCTCCTTCATCATCAATTGGTAATTGCTGACTGCTAGTTGCTAATTGCTGTTTACTGATTGCTGCCTTTCCGCCATCTCTTCCCACCTGCGTACATAAGCAATCCCCTTCTCATAACGCGTGATGATGACTTCCGTGTCGCGCTCCAGCGCCTCGCCGGATTCGCTGCGCACGCCGCAGGTGTTGCGCGTGCCCTCCTGCGAGAAAATCATCTCGCCCGTTCCGCCGGCGCGAATTGGGCTGGTAATGCGGCCCAGTACGCCTACACGCTCGTAGTCGGCGGGATCGAGTTCGCGATCGTGCTTCATCAGCAGCTTGGCGACGAACCAGAAAACGATGGCCGCGCCCACGAATCCCACCATGACCGCGATCAGCATGATCAGGCTGACCACCAGCGTGGAATAGCGCGTCAGCAGATAACCTGAGCCGCCAAACCACGCCAGAAACGCCGTGATCGTCGCAAAATTGAAGACGGGCATATGCGCTTCCGCGCTGCCGCCTCCCTGGACGCCCCCAGCGTGGGCTCCGCCGTGCTGTATCCCAATGTGTGGCACGTGCACGTGCGGCACATGAACGTGTACGTGCGGCATGTGAAAGGCCCCGCCGAGGAATGACAGCACGCTCAGCGTTACTCCCACCACGAAGCACACCAGATAGAAAATCGCCCACCCGGTCATAGGTTCGCTCCTGCCGACTTCCTTATGGGACGGCCATGATGCGCCGCCAGGCCCGGCTTCAACACCTCGGCCAATCGCTCCACCAACTCCGGCGTCTCCAATATCGCGCCCAGCAGCACCAGACATTTCCGCGTGTCGCGATGCTTTGCTACTTGCAACAGCGCGTGACTCAACTCCGGATCGTGCGCGAACTGCTCGGCTCCGTTGATCAGCCAAAGGTCCAGCCGGTCTTCCGTCGCGCGCAGGTCGCTGGTCAGCTCCGTGTGATAGCCCTCGGGATCGTCCACCAGGTATCCCGGATGCACCTTGAAGAAGCGCGCCAACACCATGCGCGACGCATTGGTCAGGTGCGGGCGCGCACCGCTCTCGATCTGCGAAAGGTACGACTGGCTCAATCCGCGGCCGGTCTCTTGCTTGAGTGCGCGCGCCAGGTCCTGCTGGGTCATCTCGCGGTCCATGCCGCGAAGTGTGCCTTCCACCAGGCGCAGGTAACGGAGTTTTTCTCCTAATTTCATATTACGATTTGCAATCTTACTATTGCAATTTGTAATGTCAAGAGGAAAGAAGTGGATTACATGAATGGCGCTTTAGTGGTGTATATATGGTTAACTGTTGCAACCGTTATGGTTACGCTAAAATGTTCTACGTAGAACATTCCTGGATTTTGTATTTGAAACGCAGGATTCCAGTGTCAACTGCAGTTGCGCGCCGATCAATCCCAAGCTGATTGGCAAATTTCTGAACGATCTTCAGCGCGCGAAGTAGAGCAGACCGAAGATGTAGAGCCAGAGCAGGCCCATGAAGTGCCAATACCACGAAGCCACATCGATCACCATGCGGCGCGTGTCCGGCGACTTGCGCAGCCAATTGGTGATGCCCGCATAGAGCAACGCGAGTATCCCGCCGAGCAGATGCACAGCGTGTACGCCGGTGAGGATGAAGAAGAACGAACTGCTGGCGTTGAGAGCGAAATTTGGATTGATGCGCTCCAGCATGCGCCACGCGTATGCCTGACCGGCGAGGAACCCGAGGCCGAGCACGACCGTCGTCCAGATCCAGGGCAGCGCGTGATTGTGGTCGGCGCGAATACCCGGGATGTTAGCGATCGGAGCCAGCGCCGCGTCTTCCGCCGCGCGCCGCCGGGCGACTTCCAGCGTTGTGCTGCTCAGCAGCAGAATCAACGTATTGATCAGCAGCACCTGCACCGGCAGCGTGAGCGGGACCCAGTTGCTGATGTAGTCGTTGTGCGCGGGATCCCAAATCGCTCCGGCCTTGCGCACCACATACGCCGTGGTAAAGGAGACGAACAGCATCACCACCGAAGAGAGTGCAAGCACGAGTCCGAGACGATAACGGCGCAGCCGTTCGCCATAGCTGGGTTGATCGTCGCCGCCACGGCCGCCGCCGCCCCAACCTCCAGGCCAATTCGCCGTAGGTCCGCGGCCTCCCTTACCGAAGGAAGTTTTCGGCTCGCGAATGTTACTCCCGCCGCTCATAAAGCAGTTTCAAGTTTCAAGTTTCGAGCCGACAACACATGCTTGGTATTCGAAAGACGACACCCCACAACCTTCTGACGTTATGATGCGGGCCGCCGCCGTGGCAAGCGTCCGGACCATGGAAAGCTGCGTCCCATGGCCGAGCTACTCCCACCCACCCCAGGTGCGAGTCATCCGGTAACTTACAATGGATTCATGCCATCGGCCAGCGATGTAATTTTCTAATGTTAAAGCGAGTGCTAATTACCGTCGTCGCCGCGGGCGTCATCCTCTACGCCGCCGACATGGTTTCGCTGCGCGCCGGCATCCCGCATCGCAACAAGCTGGGCAGCGTCACCGTCCACACTTACTACGCGGTAAAGCTGAAGAACGGCAAGACCGAGTACGACTACGGTGGCGACCAGGTTGAGGACTGCTCCAACTCGCTGTTCCCGCAAATGGGCGTCAGCCCATGCTGGTACGCCAGCCGGCATACCGATAAGCAGATCACCATCGACTCGGGATATGACCCGCATCAGCATATTTTCTAGCTGCTGACATCAGCCGAAAGTTTCACCGGCTGATGCTACCTTGCGGCCAGGCTGCGCATGCGGTCGCCGCGCCGCAGCTTGGCGGCCTTGACGGTGTTGCTCATCAGCATCGCGATGGTCAGTGGGCCGACTCCACCGGGCACCGGCGTCATGGCTCCGGCGACCTCGGCGACTTTGGGATGAACGTCGCCCATCAGAGTTGAGCCTTTGGCGGCGAAGTCGCGCTCGCGCTTTTCGTTTCCGCCGAAGAACTCCCGGAACTGCTCGGGATCGGTGACGGTGTTCATGCCCACATCGATGACTGTCGCACCCGGCTTCACGAACGCGGGCGTGATCATTCCCGCCTTGCCGATGGCGGCGATGAGGATGTCCGCCCGGCGACATACCGCCGGTAGATCACGCGTTTTGGAGTGGCACACGGTTACGGTCGCATTCGCGTTGAGCAGCAACATCGCAACCGGCTTGCCGACGATGTCGCTGCGCCCCACAACTACGGCTTCCGCACCCGCGATGGGGATGTCGCTGCGCTTGAGTATCTCCATAATGCCGGCCGGCGTGCAGGGCACCAGTCCGGGCCGCTGCGTTGAGAGATAGCCTACGTTCATGGGATGGAAGCCGTCCACGTCTTTCGCGGGCGAGACCGCGAGCAGCACTTTCTTGGCGTCGACCTGCGCGGGAAGCGGGAGCTGCACCAGGATACCGTCGATCTCGTCGCGGCGATTGAGGTCGTCGATCAGGTCGAGTAACGCGGCGGTGGTAACGCTGTCGGGCGGCGTGTGCTTCTCGCTATAAATGCCCAACTGCTCGCAGGCCTTGACCTTGTTGCGAACATAGATTTCAGAGGCGGGATTGTGGCCCGCAAGAACCACAGCCAATCCTGGTCGAAGCCCCGCTTCGGTGAGTTCTTTTACCTCTTCGGCGACTTCCGCCTTGATTTGCGCTGCGATCTTGGTCCCGTCGAGAATGATGGCCGGCATGGTTACCCTTTCACGATGAAGATGAAGTAATAGTGTATCGCCGGGAAAAAGCGGAGGAGCAGTTCGAAGGCCCGAACAGCAATTATCCAAGGCTTCGTATCAGGACACGACTTCAGTACGCACAGTGTCCCAGGTAGTGGGTCAGTTTGAATAAGGATGTGTCCCTTTCGCGCGCCGGAGCGAATCGGGACGCTCAGACCCCTCGCCGCGCAAAAGCGGGCTTGCTCGGAATGACAATCAAACTGTCCACTACCTGTCCCACGCATTGCTTGCGCGCGCTCCCTACGCTGCATATACTTTGAAGGTTTGCCTCGCAAAGCGCGCGCTCATTCGTCGCGTCCAAATTCTGTGCTGCAATCTTCCGCACCCTTTCGGAGAATCTATGGCTACCGCACATACCATTGAACAGGAACATAATCCCTGGGAACAACAGGCCGCGCGCTTCAACCTTGCGGCCGAAAAGTTAAAGCTCGACGAGGGCTTGTGGCGCGTCTTGCAGCAGCCCAACCGCGAAATTATCCTCCACATTCCGGTCAGCATGGACAATGGACAACTGGAAGTCTTCACGGGATATCGGGTGCAGCACTCCATCGCGCGCGGCCCGGCCAAGGGCGGCGTGCGCTATTCGCCCGACGTCACCCTGGATGAAGTGCGCGCGCTGGCCAGTTGGATGACGTGGAAGTGTGCGGTGGTCAACATTCCCTTCGGCGGCGCTAAGGGCGGCATCATCTGCGATCCCAAGAACATGTCGCGCGGCGAGCTGGAGCGCATGACCCGACGCTACACCTCCGAGCTGATCGAATTCATCGGCCCCGAAAAAGACGTGCCTGCGCCCGACGTCAACACCAATGAGCAGACGATGGCGTGGATGATGGACACCTACTCCATGCACATGCGGCAGACCGTGACCGCAGTGGTCACCGGCAAGCCGCTGAATATGGGCGGATCGCGCGGACGGCGCGAGGCCACCGGTCGCGGCGTGATGATCATCTGCGACGAATCCATCAAGAAGCTGGGCAGGTCGCGCGAGAGCACGCGCGTGATAATCCAGGGCTTCGGCAACGTCGGCTCCAACGCGGCGCTGCTGATGCACAACGCGGGCTACAAAATTGTCGGTATCGGCGAGTGGGATGGCGGCCTGTACAACCCCAACGGCATCGACATCATGGCGCTGTGGGACTACCGGCAAAAGGAAGGAACGATCCACGGCTTCAAAGGCGCGGAACGCAGCAAGACGGAAGACCTGCTGGTCGCCGATTGCGAGATTTTGATTCCCGCCGCGACCGAGAACGTTATCACCTCCGCCAACGCCGATCAGGTGAAAGCGAAGATCCTGGTGGAGGGCGCGAACGGGCCGACCACGGCTGCGGCCGACGACATCCTGGCCGACAAGCATGTTTTCGTCATGCCCGACATCCTGGCGAACGCCGGCGGGGTCACCGCGTCATACTTCGAGTGGGTGCAGGACCGGCAGGGCTACTTCTGGAAGGAATCGGTGGTGAACGAGCAACTCGAGCACATCATGGTGTCGTCGTTTGAGGACGTGGTGCGCTACGCCGAGACCCATCACGTGAACAACCGCATTGCCGCGTACATGCTGGCGATTGACCGCGTGGCCTATACGATTCGGCAACGCGGCATCTACGCATAACGCGTGTCTTTCGAAAGGACTGCTGAGGTAGTGTGGGTTGACGAAAAAGCATCAGCCGCCAAGGATAAGAATGCGAAAGGAGTTTCAGGACCTTGCCAAATTGCGGGCGGATGAAGCTACGATTCTCGCCCACAACGGCAAACAGCAGGGGGCATACTATTTGGCTGGGCTCGCGATTGAATGTGCCTTGAAGGCGTGTATCGCAAAGAAGACAAAGCGCCATCAATTTCCGTTTGGTCATGACTATGTGAATAAGGTGTACCAACATAACCTTGAGGGTCTCCTAAAGGTTGCGGAACTTGAGAGGAAGCTGGACGATGAAATGAGGACAAACCCCGGCTTCGCGAAAAAGTGGAACGTTGTGAAAGAATGGGACGTGGAGCGGCGCTATGATGTCACCGGTCTAAAGGGCAGCGATATGGTGACTGCCGTAGCCGCCCACGATGGAGTCTTGCGGTGGATCAAGCAACACTGGTAGAAAGCGACGTCGCTCTCGCGGCCCGAATGTTGGACGCTCTCAGCAGGTCACGGATACCGGTATCGTTTTTCGATTGGTATTACGTACCGCAATTGGACGAATGGCAGTTGGTGATTGCGACTCCCTGGTACGACAGTAAGGGTCCGCTTAGCACTTGGTCGGCCCTACTGGACGCATTGCAACAGGCAGGCGTATACGAACAGGTCCCGACGCGTCGAGTTTTTGTAAAGAGTCCCGACGACCCGCTCGTGAAGATGTTGGAGCAGGAGGCACGCCAAGAGAGACAAGGCTTCTTACATCTGGTACGTCACGGCGCTGCAACGAAGGGGCAATACTCGGTCATTTTTGCGCCGATCACAGGGGGGGCGGGGCCCGTGCCAGCCAAGCACCTTTCGAACGAAGCAGAGCTTGGATCGTTTCTCACAGGTCGGTTAGGCCTACGTAAGACCTCCGTAGAGGACGCGTTGGTGGAGGTTAGGCGAAAAGGATCCAGTTCGATATTTCCGGTGCACCTCAGCGTGAGGGAACTGAAGAAGGCTGGGTTGGCCGCAGCCTAGATGCACTCGTTTGAGGACGTGGTGCGCTACGCCGAGACCCATCACGTGAACAACCGCATTGCCGCGTACATGCTGGCGATTGACCGCGTGGCCTATACGATTCGGCAACGCGGCATCTACGCATAGTTACGAACAGGTAAACTCCGCATGGCGAACAACTCCCATCACGGGAGCTGTTCCCGATTTGAAACAAAAAATAATTTTGTTTGACACCGTTTGCCGCGCCACCAGTTGGGGCATAATAGCTTCCAAATTATTGCAGTCGTCGGATCGCCTCTTCGCAAGGTCATCATGTCACGCCTGTATTTCTGCTTGCGCTTGCTCGCAATAGCGATTGCCTTTCCCGCTATCGCGCTTTATATCGCCGGAGCCACGCTGCTGCGCGCGATGGCATCGCTGACGCGCGGGTCGCAATCGCCGCACGCTAGCAGCCGGCGTGTGCCCTTGCGGATATGGCTGAGCTTGATGGACTGGAGCAAGGGAATCCCCGTCGGCTACAGCTACTGGGAGCACTACGAAGCGCCGCTCATGCTGGACGAAATTGAGGTCCATCACGACGAGTAGCGCCGGGTTCGTTCCTGCGATTGCTTTCACTCTGACCGAAAGCGCATAATCGGCTTGGCAGCGGCCCGCCGCGGCGGGCGGTGGTGTGCTCCAGCTTTTGTGAACCTCCCAACCTACATCACGCTCACCCGCATTTTCAGTATCCCGGTGCTGATCTGGATTTTGTCCAGCAGCCGCTTCAGCTCCGCTAACGGCGAGCGCGAACTGCTGGCTTCGCTGGTCTTCATTGCAGCCTCGCTCACCGACGCCATTGACGGCTACCTGGCCCGCCGGCGCGCCCAGGTCACGACCATGGGGATCCTGCTCGATCCCGTAGCGGACAAGCTGCTGATCGCCGCCGCCTTCATCACCCTGGTGCAGTTCAATCCGCGCATCGTACCCGCATGGATGGCGGTGATTATCATTGGACGCGAGTTCCTGGTCAGCGGCTTGCGTTCGATTGCGGCGTCGGAAGGCTTCACCATTCAGGCCAGCGAGCTGGGCAAGCTGAAGATGTTCGTGCAGATCGTGTCGGTGGTCGCCGCCATCATCGACCATCACTGGGCGTACTTTTTGTACCTGCCCGTGCACCCGATCGCCATCGCTTCCATCTGGGTGATGGTGGCGCTGTCGCTGTGGTCGGCAGCCGACTACTTCGTCGCCTTCTGGAAGCGAATCGACCAGACGTCAGAGCGGCGCCGCCGCAGGCGTTCCTTCGTGCTCAGCCGCCGCAGGAAGCGCAACGATGTACCCGTCACCTGAAGACGCTGCCCCGGCGCTCGCGCCGGAAACGGCGGAGTATTCTCCCGAAGAACGCCTGATTCTCCTGCGTTTGGCCCATCAATCCATCGAATCTGCATTGCAGGACCTGCAGCTCGATCTCACTGCTCCCACCGAACGCCTGGCCGAACCGCGTGGGGCATTTACGACGTTGCACCTGCATGGAAAGCTGCGTGGCTGCATCGGCTACGTCCTTTCCAATCAGCCGCTGTACCAGACGGTTGCCGAAACTGCGCGATCGGCTGCCTTCGACGACCCACGCTTCGAGCCAGTCACGTTAGCGGAGGCGCCCGAGCTTAAGATCGAGATCAGCGTGTTATCGGCGTTGGGGACGATCGCACCGGAAGACATAGTGGTGGGCAAACACGGATTGGTGGTGATGCAGGGCAGCCGCCGCGGATTGCTCTTGCCGCAGGTGCCCTTGGAATGGGGGTGGGACCGCGAAAAGTTCCTGGCGCAGACCTGCGTGAAGGCGGGACTGCCTCCAGATGCGTGGCAACACGGCGCGGAACTGCAGGCCTTCACGGCTGAAGTGTTCGGGGAAGAATAGGTGGTAGAGCGGGCCTTCAGGGCCGCGTCCCGGCGGGTTCCTTCCAATCGAGTCGGCTTCAGCCGACGCCAGAGTTTCGCCCGCTGAAGCGGGCTCTCTCACAAGTTGATCTGCGTGACGCGGCGCTGAAGCGCCGCACTACCCTGATTCAATCGTGGGCGAAGCTCCATTGCGGATCCTTGTCCGCCGGCACGATTGATCCGTCGCGCATGTGGATGATGCGGTCGCCGTGGGTTGCGGCCTCGGGATTGTGCGTGATCATCAGCACCGTCTGCCCGAACTCCTGGTTGGAGCGGCGCAGCATCTTCAGCACAATCTCCGAATTCTGGGTGTCGAGATTGCCGGTGGGTTCGTCGGCCAGCACGATGGCGGGCTGATTGACGAGGGCGCGCGCCAGCGCGACGCGTTGCTGCTCGCCGCCGCTCAGCTCCGCCGGCCGGTGCTCCAGGCGCTGGTCGATGCCCAGCAATCGTGTCACTTGCTGGATGCGTTCGCGGTCTTCAGCGCCATCGCCTTTGCCCGAAATATCGCGCGCGATCTCGATGTTGCCTTCCGCGGTGAGCGTCGGCAGCAGGTTGAATTTCTGGAAGACAAAGCCGATTTTGGTGCGGCGCAGCCGGGTGCGCTCCGCGTCGGACAGCGCGGTGAAGTTGACGCCGTCGATCAGTACGCGCCCGGAGTCGGCGTGCGTGAGGCCGCCAAGAATATAGAACAGAGTGGACTTGCCGCTGCCGGACGGGCCGACGACGGTGACGAATTCGCCCTTCGCGACCTGCAGCGAAACCCCGCGTAACGCGGGCACGTCCACTTTACCGACGCGGTAGGTCTTGCAGACGTTCTCAGCCTCGATCATCCACGGCATGCGAAGCTTCGATTATTACACGAACGGCGGAGTTGGCCTTCGCGTCGTCCCCGCCGTTATTCCACGATCTCCACGCTGGAGGTGATGGCAAACGCGGGGATGAGCGAGCGATAGACCGGGCAGCTCTGGGCATAGACGCCGTGTACGCGCTCCACCGTGTCGCGCACGGCGGCAGGATCGTCAGCCCGCAGCTTATGGCTCACATGCACGCGTCTGATGATCAGCACGCCGCCTTCGTCCTCGACTTCGCCGCGAACTTCGCAGGTGAGGCGGCCCTCTTTAGCATCGATTTTGCGCGCATCCAGCGCGCCGGCAAAGGTGCCGATCATTCAACCGCCGAGCGCTGCGACGACGTAGTCGATAGTGGCGGCGTGGGGCTCAGGCAGGCGGCTCTCGTCGATGCCATAGTGCTTGGCAATGCCGCCGTGCACGCTGAACATCACCGGCTGCGGCTCTCCCGGCAGATGCGCCCGCCGCAGCGGACCCTTGATGCGCTCGATGCGCACGTTGGACGTGTAAGCAACTTCCGACATGGTGGCCTCCAGAAGGTACAGCCATTCTACGCGCGGGCGCCGATGGGTGCGCTCGATTTTGGCGTGCGAGTCGAAGCACCCCGTTCAAGCATCATGTTGGCTGTAGGGCACCTTCGACTCCGGCGCGTAATGGTCGCGCGGCTGCGATCAGGATGTCACTGGGCGGAGCTGGCCAAGTACAATAAAGCCGACAACATGTTTGAACGCTTAGAACAAATCGAATCTAAATACGAAGAGCTGAACCAGGCGCTCGCCTCGCCGGAGATTGTCTCCGATTCGCAGCGCTATCAGAAGACCGCGAAGGCGCACAGCGAACTGCAGCCGGTGGTCGAGAAGTATCGCGAGTACAAGGACCTGACGCGCGGCATCGAGGAGAGCAGGGCGCTAGCGGCCGACGAGACCGATCCCGAGATGCTGGCCTACGCCAACGAAGAAATGGGCAAGCTGGAGCAGCGGTTGACGCAGGTGGAAGAAGAGTTGAAGGTCCTGCTGCTGCCCAAAGATCCGAATGACGAGAAGAACGTGATCGTGGAAATCCGCGCGGGCACTGGCGGCGACGAGGCCACGCTGTTCGCGGCGGAAATCTTCCGCATGTACACGCGTTACGCGGAAACGCAGCGCTGGAAGGTGGAAGTGCTGTCAACGTCGGAGTCGAGCATCGGCGGGCTGAAGGAAGTGATCGCGATCATTGAAGGCCAGGGCGTGTACTCACGGCTGAAGTACGAGAGCGGCGTGCATCGCGTGCAGCGCGTCCCCGAGACGGAGACGCAAGGGCGAGTGCATACGTCGGCGGTGACGGTGGCGGTGCTGCCTGAGGCCGAAGATGTGGACATCAAGATCGAGGCCAAAGATATTCGCATTGACACTTTCTGCTCGTCCGGGCCGGGCGGCCAGTCGGTGAATACCACCTACTCGGCAGTGCGCATTACGCACCTGCCGACCAACACGGTCGTGAGCTGTCAGGACGAGAAGTCGCAGATCAAGAACCGCGAAAAGGGAATGCGCGTGCTGCGCGCCCGCCTCTACGAGATGGAGCAGCAGAAACAGGCGGATGCACTGGCGAAGGAGCGCAAGGCCATGGTGGGCTCGGGCGATCGCAGCGAGAAGATCCGGACCTACAATTTCCCGCAGAACCGCGTCACCGACCACCGCATCGGCTTTACCGCGCATCAGTTGCCCGAGTTCATGGATGGCCGCATTCAGCCTATGATCGATGCGCTGATCACGCATTTCCAGGCGGAGAAGCTGAAGCAGGAGTCAGCAGTCGTGGCGTGAAAGAGCGAATTAACCACAGAGACACAGAGGCACAGAGGATTTTCAAGTCTGCGATTTGGACGCTCATAGGACTCTCCTGAATTCCGCGCTCCGCCTTGGGATAGAACCTCAAGAATTTGATTCCTCTGTGTCTCTGTGTCTCTGTGGTTAACTATCTTTTCCATGCAACTGAAGCAAGCGCTCGCGTCGGCGGTGGATCGTCTGGAAGCTGCCGACGTGGGCTCGCCGCGCATGAACGCCGAGGTGCTGCTGATGTTCGTCCTCGGCGTCAATCGCGCATACCTCTACGCCCATCCCGAACGCGAACTCACTCGCGAAGAAGAAACCCGTTACGACGAGGCGCTCGCGCAGCGTTCGACGGGCATGCCATCGCAGTACATCACCGGACATCAGGAGTTCTGGGGGCTGGACTTCATCGTCTCGCCGGCGGTGCTGATTCCGCGCCCTGAGACCGAGCACCTGGTCGAGACCGTCCTTGAACTTGCGCGCGAGGTTCCTCAGCCGAAAATAGTGGACGTGGGCACGGGCTCGGGTTGCATCGCCCTGGCGCTCGCGCATGAATTGAAAAACGCAGATGTGTATGGCGTGGATGTTTCTGCCGCTGCTCTGGAGATCGCGCGGGCCAACGCAGCCCGGCTGCGACTGGATGCCCGGGTCCATTTCGCGCAGAGCGACGTGCTGAGCTCGTTGGCCGAAGCGAGCGATTTCGATTTCGTGGTCAGCAATCCCCCGTATGTTGGCTTCAGCGAGGCGGACAAGGTGCAGAAGGCGGTGCGCGATTTCGAACCGCGCGTCGCCGTTTTCGCGGGCGAACGGGGGCTGGACGTGATCGGTCGATTGGTGCAGCAAGCGCACCGAGCTTTGAAGCCTGGCTGCTGGTTGGCGCTTGAGATTGGCTACTCCATGCGCGAGGCGGTGTTGGACCTACTCTATTCCACAATGTGGGAGGACATACGCGTGGTGCCGGATTTACAGGGAATTCCGCGAGTGGTGGCAGGGAAGAAGCTTAGCCAAGGCTGCTCAAATTAACGAGTCCAGTCGACACAATTGAGACCGCGGATGCGGCAAAATTCTGAAAGATTGTTGGTAACCAGTGTTAGACCATGCCTGAGACACTGTCCGCCAATTAGCGTGTCGTATGCGCCGATCAGCTTGCCTGTGCTGGCAAGCTCAGCCCTAATTCTCCCCGAAATGCGCGCGTCTTCCTCGTCAAACTCGAGCACTTTTATCCCGCCAGCCAGAAACATTCGTAAGTTCCAGACACCTTCCTCGACATGGGTGCTCTTGTAAGTCCCGTACCAGAGTTCGTGCAGAGCGATTGACGATATGGCCAGCAGCGAGCCGTCCGCCCTGGCCTTGTCAGCGTGATTTCTTACGCAGCGCGGTTTGTTGCGCAGTATCCCTACGCAGGCGTTTGTGTCTAACAGGTAGTTCATCAGCCTCATCGAAGACGCTTCGTTGGGGCGCTACAGGCTGATCGCGCCAGTCCCCGTGGAAAGCGTCCGAAGTTGCGTACCGGTCCATCGCGGCGAACCATTCTTTCGTATTCTTGATAAGGGGTTCCAGCACCACGGTGTCGCCTTGTTTACGAATCCGCACTTCGTCACCTTGAAACCGAAATTCCTGCGGCAGGCGGACGGCCTGGCTGTTACCGTTACGAAAGAGCTTGGCTGTCTTGCTCATGAACCGACCCTCCGCGATAGTATATATTGTGAATCTATATTGAGCAAATGAGAACGATCGCGCTTCCCTCTTTCGCAAAGATCAACCTCGGCCTGAAGATTGGGCCGAAGCGGGAGGATGGATTTCACGAGCTGCGCACGGTGTATCAGACGCTGGCGTTGCATGACTTGGTAGAAGTCGACCTTGAGCCGGGCCAGGGCATTGAGATTCGCTGCGCGGACGCGCGCGTTCCTTGCGATCAGTCGAATACCTGTTACAAAATTGCCGCGCGAATATTGGCAGCCATAGCTGACGCCGAACCTCGTGCCCCTGCGCACGAATCGCAGATCCCTCGGCTCCGCCCTGCGGGCTCCGCTCGGGATGACAATCCAAATACAGATGCAGGCGCTGACCTGAAGGCCCGATCTACCAAGCTTGTCATCGCAATCGACAAGCGGCTGCCGGTGCAGGGCGGATTGGGGGCGGCGTCGTCGAACGCAATTGCGACGATGCTCGCGATGGAGCGTGCCCTGGGCGTGGCGCTCGATCCGGCGGTCAAGCTGGGTATCGCCGCGGAGGTGGGGAGCGATCTGCCGCTGTTTCTGATCGGCGGAACCGTGCTGGGAGTAGGACGCGGTGAGGAAGTTTACCCGCTGCCAGAGCTGCCCCGGATGCACGTGGTCGTGGTTACATCGCCGGTGGGGGTGTCGACGCCGAGAGCCTTTGCGCGCTGGGACGAGTTGACCGCGCTCGAGGCTGCGTTGACCCCGGCTGGAGGCGCAGGTACAATTAACGAGTTCAGTCGAAGCGTGTGTTCGTGGCTGAGCCAGAGTTTCCCGCAGGCTTCAATAGGTCCCCAATGGGACATTGGGTCTGCATCCGGTGTTCCCGCCGTGGGCGGGGACCGGGCCGAGACGCCGCTTCTCGACCTCGTCCGAGCCGGGATCGAGAATGACTTCGAACGCGTCGTCTTTCCTGAGTATCCCGAGTTGCGTGAGGTAAAAGAGCTACTGTTGCGCGAAGGCGCGCAGTATGCGTCGTTGTCGGGCTCAGGCTCGACGCTGTACGGCTTGTTCGACTCTGACGTTGATGCGCAAGGCGCTGCCGATCGGATGTCAGCAGCGGGACACAACGCCGTCGCGACGACAACGCTAACGCGAGCGGAATATTGGGGAAGCGCTGGCTAGGGCTAGCGAATAGAGCCGACAGCTCTCAGCCATCAGCTTTCAGCTTTTACACTGGGCGGTCGACTAATGGTAGGTCAAGTGCCTTTGGAGCACTTTGTCTAGGTTCGAATCCTAGCCGCCCAGCCAGAATGCAGTTGTCAGTAGTCAGTGCCCAGTCGTCAGTTGTGGATTCGCTTTGTTCCGGCGAAGAGCGAATGGCGAATGGCGAATAACAACCCGGCGTACAACCAAACCAGGTGAAGCGGGGTATGACACACAATGGACGCAGCGACGAAGACGAGCGTAGTTCCTCCTCCGGCGCCCACGGGCGATGGCGGCAGCGCAGTTCCGGTGGCGCAGCAGAAGCCGCTGTCCGAGCGTAAGCCCGTGCGTGCACGCCAGGATGACAAGTGGAAGATTTTCTCCGGCACCGCGAACGATGCCTTAGCCAGGAGCATTTGCGAGTTCCTCGGCTTGCCGTTGGGCGAGGCCTGTATCGACAAGTTCTCCGACGGCGAGACTTATGTGCAGATCGCGGAGAACGTGCGCGGGGCCGACGTCTTCATGGTGCAGCCCACCTGCGATCCGGTGAACGAGCACCTGATGCAGTTGCTGCTGCTGATCGACGCGCTCAAGCGCGCTTCGGCGCGGCGCATCACGGTGGTGATTCCGTACTTTGGTTATGCGCGGCAGGACCGCAAAGACAAGCCGCGCGTGCCGATTTCGTCGAAGCTGGTGGCAGATTTGCTGACCACCGCCGGGGCTGATCGCGCGTTGGTTGTGGACCTGCACGCGCCGCAGATCCAGGGTTTTTTCAACATTCCGGTGGACCATCTGTTTGCGTCACCGGTGCTGGTGGACTACTTCCGCAAGCAGCAATTTCCGGACCTGACGGTGGTCTCGCCGGATGCGGGCGGCGTGGAGCGGGCGCGCTTCTTCGCCAAGAAGATGGATTCGGCGCTGGCGATTGTGGACAAGCGCCGCGTGCAAATGGATGAGACCGAGGTGATGAACGTCATCGGCGATGTGAAGGGACGCACCTGTCTCATCCTCGACGACATTATCGACACTGCCGGCACCCTGGTGAAAACTTCGCAGGCGCTGCTGGATGCGGGAGCGCGACAGGTTTACGCCTGCGCAACCCACGCCGTACTTTCGGGCCGGGCGATCGAAAGGATAACGCAATCGGAGCTGGCGGAAGTCGTGGTGACCGACACGATTCCGTTGACCGCGGCGGCCCGCAACGAGAAGAAGATCGTGGTGCGGTCGATTGCAGGCTTGATTGGGCGCGCCATTCAGTCGATCCACGAAGAGACCTCGGTCAGCAAACTGTTCTTATAAAGGAAAACGAGCGAGATTATGGCTACAGCAACCGCAGAGAAAAACGTAGACGCCAAGCCGCGGCAGGGCGGCGGCAAGAACGATGCGCGCCGCTTGCGCCGGACGGGCATGATCCCGGCCGTGGTGTACGGAGCGGGGCAGGACGCGATGGCGATTGCCGTCGATCCCAAGCAGATGAGACGCATCCTGAATTCGGATTCGGGACACAACTCGATTTTCGATCTGACCCTCGACGGGCAGAGCGCGAAGGTGATGATTGTCGACTGGCAATACGAGCCGATCAAGAGCGCGCTGCTGCACGTTGACCTGAAGCGCATCGCCATGGACAAGGTGCTGCGCGTAAGCGTGCCCATTGTGCTGAAGGGCGAGGCGCCCGGAGTGAAAGTGCAGGGCGGCATCATGGAACAACTGCTGCGCGAAGTGGAGATCGAGTGCTTGCCGGCCGACATTCCCGGCCACATCGACGCCGACGTGAGCCAACTGGAGTTCGGTCAGGTGATTCGCGTTTCCGAGTTGCCGCATTCCGGCAGCATTAAGTTCATCACCGAGGAAAACCAGCCGGTGGCACACGTGGTCGCGGTGAAGGAAGTCGTGGAAGCGGCTCCCGCCGAAGCTGCGGTGGAAGGTGCGGCTGCGCCTGCCGAGCCCGAAGTCATCAAGAAGGGCAAGCAGGAGACCGAAGGCGAGGCTGCCGAAGGCGCGAAGCCCGAGAAGGCCGAGAAGGCCGAGAAGTCGGAGAAGAAGAAGTAAGCGCTGTGAAGCTGATTGTCGGGCTTGGCAATCCGGGCATCGAGTATCAGTTCACACCGCACAACATGGGTTTCCTGGCGGTCGACCGCATTGCCGAGCAATGCGGCGTGCGGGTGAACAACCGTCACTGTCGCGCTCAGACGGCGCGGACGCGCATCGCCGGGCACGAGGTGGTATTGGCGAAACCGGAAACCTACATGAACCTGAGCGGCGTGTCGGTGGCCGAACTGGTTCGCGAGTACGAGATCAACCCCGAGCAGGACCTGGTGGTGATCTATGACGAGCTGGACTTGCCGTTTGGCGCCTTGCGAGTGCGGCCGCGAGGCCGTTCGGCGGGACACAACGGCATGCAATCGGTGATCGGCGTATTAGGCACGCAGGAGATCACGCGAGTGCGGATGGGAATTGGGCCGGATTATCCGGTGGGCGATGGTGCGAAATATGTGCTCTCGCAGTTGAAGAAGGCGCAGCTTGAGACCGTCGATCAGATGCTGGACCAGGCGGCGGATGCGGTACGAGTGATTCTTGCTGATGGCGTGCAAGCGGCGATGAATCGGTTCAACCGCAAGGCGGAAGAAGAAGCAACCAGCGACTAGCAACTAGCAGCTAGTCGTTAGTTATAAGCAATGTTCGATGAAGGATTTGAGCTAATTGCTAGCGGCTAGTGGCTAGCTGCTCTGGAGAAACGAATGCAACGTACTTATGAATTGATGTTCATCGTCCGGCCCGACATGCCGGAAGAGGATTTGGACAAGCTGATTTCGAACGTCGAGGCGCAGGTCGGCAATGCGGGCGGCACGGTGAAGCATGTGGAGCGCATGGGCAAGCGCCGGCTGGCGTACGTCGTCCGCAAATTTCAGGACGGCATGTACATCCTGATCACGCTGGAAGGCGAAGGCGGCATGGTGAAGGAAGTGGAGCGCCGCTTACGCGTGACTGAGCCGGTCATCAAGTTCATGACCGTGCGCGTCGACGAGGAGCAAAAGCGGCTGGCGAAGGTCAAAGCCATTCGCGACACCAAGGTGCGCGGCAAGGGAACGCGTGCGGCTGCGGCGGAAGCTGCGGCGGCGGAGGCCGCTGTGGCCACGCCCGAAGCGGCTCCTGAAGCGGCGCCGGCAAACGCTCCTGCCGAAGGCGGAGAACCGGCGCCGGCGCCGGTAACCGCGTAGGTTTTCAAAGCTTGCACCAACGCTGTGCGCACTTCTAATCGAGTGGGGAAAACCGCATAACTCGCCTGGAAGGCGTAAACACGCCACAGCAACAAACTTGAGATCGCCCCGAGTGGGCTTTTGAAGGAGAAGCATGGCAGACGAAGTAAGCAAGACATCGGCAGCCGGGACGGCGGATGCTCCCGCATCGCGTCCGGAAGGTGGCCCTCGTGAAGGCGGCCCGCGCGGCCCGCGCACCGGCCCGCGTCCCGGCGGTCCAGGCGGCCCGCGTGAAGGCGGACGGAAATTTTTCCGCCGCAAGAAGGTATGCAAGTTCTGCGTCGAAAAAATCGACGCCATCAACTACAAAGACGTGCGGCTGCTGTCGCAATTTGTGGCCGAAAGCGGCAAGATCGTTCCCCGGCGCCTGACGGGAGTTTGTACGCCCCACCAGCGCCGTCTGACCGACGCCATTAAGCAGGCGCGCAACATCGCGTTGCTGCCGTTTGGAGGAAGGTAAGAGATGGAAGTCATACTGAAAGAAGATGTGGCCAAACTCGGCTCGCGCGGTGACGTGGTCAAGGTCGCCGAGGGCTATGGCCGCAATTATCTCCTCCCCAAGAAACTGGCGATTGAGGCTACGGCGGCCAATCGCGCGGTAATCGACCAGATGAAGGCCGCGGCGGTGCGCCGGCTGGCGCGCGAGAAGGGCGATGCCGAGGCCCAGGCGCAACAGCTAACCGGGGTCGAACTGGCCTTTACCCGCAAATCGGGCGAACACGACCAGCTCTTCGGTTCGGTCACCTCGGCTGACATCGCGCACGAACTGGAACTCAAGGGCTTCCACATCGATCGCCGGAAGATCCAGCTCAATGAACCGCTCAAGGCCATTGGCGATTTCAACGTCTCTATCAAGCTGCACCGGGACGTGGTGGTGCCGGTGATGGTCAAGATCCGGAAGGACGCCGTAGAAGAGGGGGCGCCGCCGGCCCAGACCGAGGAAGCAGGCGCGGAAGCGTAAAAGGCTCGGCGAATCGCCCGAGTTCGCTGTACCTGGCAGCACGACGGTCACGAGCTTTGACCTGTCAGCCTAACAGTAAGGCGGAAGCATTCCTGCCTCCGCCTTTTGCTTTTCGGGATCGTTGGCTTCTATGCAGCCCAACTACTGCTGCGGTAGCCCACAGGATGCGCACCGCAGTGCCCGCGCCGTCTATAATGCGGCTCACGGTTTCTTCTCGCGCTCGTCTATGTAGTTGCAGGCATTGAAAATGACAATGGCTTGCCACTCGCAAAGTAGGAAGAAACCAGCATGCCGGCCGAAGCGGTAGCAGTTCCCCTCACGGTTGGCCCGGGACTTGCACCTCAAATTGCGGACCAGCGCCGCAATGTGGGAACCCCGGCGTTCCGTACTCCTGAAGCGTGGCAGGGGGCGGCGTCTATTCCCTTAAAGCAGGGAATCGTAGTGGGGCAGGCCCAGAGCCGCATGAACGATACGGAGCTGATCCGGGAAGCGCAGCGTGGCAACCATGCCGCGTTCGAGGAACTGGTGCGCCAGTACGACAGCGCCGTGCTGCGCCTGGCTTACCACCTCACCCGCTCCGAGCAGGACGCGCAGGATATTTACCAGGAAGCGTTCCTGAAAGCCTATCGCAACATCAATAACTTCCGCTTCGAGTGCTCGTTCTACACCTGGATTTACCGCATCGTGACCAATCTTTGCCTCGACCTGCTGCGCAAGCGACAGGTGCGCAAAGAGGACTCGGGCATCGCGACCGACTCAGAAGGCGGCACGTACGACATGCTGGACCAGGTGGCCGACGTGCGTTCCGGTGCCAGTCCTGAGCGCGACCTGATGCGACGCGAATTAGGAGCGCGCATTGCCAAGGCACTCAACAAACTGACGCCGCGCGAGCGCATGGTGTTTGAGATGAAGCATTATCAGGGGCTGAAGCTGCGCACCATTGGCGAGATTTTGAATACGACGGAAGAGACGGCGAAGAATACGTTGTTCCGCGGCACGCAGAAGCTGCGCGCGGCGTTGCGGGACATGAAGTGAAGCGACTAGCAACTAGCAGCTAGCAATTAGCTTTGGCCCCTTCGAGTCGTGGTTCATCACGTCCGCGAAACTTGGGTGCTAGAGAAGCCGGGGTTGCTGGTTGGTTTTAGCTAGTGGCTAGTTGCTAGCTGCTAATTGCTGAGGTTCTTATGAATTGCGATTGGGTACAACACAACGTTTCCCTGTACCTCTATAACGATCTGCCGGACGATGCGCGGCACGAGCTGGAGCAGCACATCCGGCGTTGCCCGGCGTGCGCCGCCGAACTCAATGCGCAGCAGGAATTTCAGGGCCAAATGAATGCGTTACCGGTGGAAGAGCCTTCCGCCAGTTTCCTGGCATCGGCCCGGATGCGGCTGCAGGAAGAGCTTGAGCACACGGAGCAGAATCGCGCCTGGTATCACCGCTTCGTCTTCGACCCCGCGGCATGGATGCGGCAGGTCCGCTTCTCGCCGGCGCTGGCCACAGTGCTCCTGATGATCGGCTTCGGCTCAGGCGTGGGAACCATGTACAGCGTGCTCGGCGGTACAGGTACACATCCCCCCAAAACAACTCCCGTTGAGGCTTCGATTGCCGGCATTACCTCCATCGATCACCAGCCAAATTCCAACAACGTGAAGATTCAGTACGATCGCATCGTGCCCGAGTCCCTGGAGGGCGCGATGAACGATCCCAAAATCCAGGAGCTGCTGACCTTTGCCGCCAAGAGCAATTCCAACAACCCTGGTGCGCGGCTCAATGCGGTCGAGGCGCTGACCAGCAAGCTCGACGACCCGGCTGCGCGTGAGGCGCTCATTTATGCGTTGCGGTATGACAGCAATCCCGGCGTCCGCCTGAAGGCGCTGGAGGGTGTCGGATCGTACGTGAAGCAGGATATTCGGGTGCGCAATGCGGTGCTGGAGGCGTTGCTGAACGACAGCAATCTTGGCGTGCGCAGCGGCGCCCTGCACGCTCTGGAACCGGTGCGTGCCGACAGCAGCGTGCGTATGGCGTTCCAGCAGTTGGCCAAAGAAGATCCCAGCGACTACATTCGTGCGGAATCGCAGCGCGAGCTGTCGTCGATGGCGAACATCGATTAATGCACAAGGAACCGAGTCACGGAGTGATGGGCGAATCCAGAGAAAACAACTATCGGCAAGGAACCGAGGATAGGACGAGCATAAGAAAATTTTCTCTGTGCCTCTGTGTCTCTGTGGTTATGTTTTCGCTGGGCATGCCGGTATGGGCGCAGCAAGGGCGGATTTACCGCGACGGCAATTCCTGGGTCGAAGAGGTTGCCGGCACCATGCCGTCAGCGCGCGAGTTGCGGGTCAACACCGATCTGGGTTCGGTCGAGGTGCAGGGCAACGCGCCGCGCGTATCGTATGTCATCCGCAAGCGCTCGTATGCGCCCACGGAAGAGGGCGGCGCGCCGGCAATTCGAGCAAATGCATGTTTCCGCCAATAAGATTGGCCAGAGCAACTTGATTGAAGCCAAAATTGCGGCGCGAAACCTGTCACGGTTTGGCGCGGAATTTATTCTGCAGGTGCCGCGTGAGGTAACCCTGGTGAAAGTGCAGACCCGCATGGGTTCGCTGGCATTCAGCTCGATAGCGGCGACCATAGAAGCAACCACCGGCGCGGGGCTGATCAAGCTGAACGATCTGGCCGGACCGGTGAAGATCGCCAGCGGTGGCGGCAACGTTGAGGCCGGGAACCTGGGCAGCGATCTGACGCTCACCAGCGGGGCCGCCGATGTCCGCGTCGCCAATGTGGGCGGCCTGACGCAGGTGAGCCTGGGCGGTGGTCGCGTGTACATCGGGTCGTCACGGGCTTCGACCATTCAAACCGGCGCCGGCAGCATTCAGGTGCAGAAGTGCGTTGGCGATCTGCACGTGATCAGCGGTGGCGGGAACCTGTATCTGGGCGATGTGGAAGGCGCGGTGGAAGCCGAAACGGAGGGCGGCAGCGTCCGGCTGGCCAGCGCCAGCGGGCCGGTGCGCGTGACTACCGGCGGGGGCAGTGTGGAACTTTATAAGCTGAGTCGCGGGGCGCAAGTGGAAACCGGGGCGGGTCCCATCTTCGTGGAATTCATGGGCAAGCGCGGCTTTACCGATTCCTTTCTGCACACCGCCGCCGGCGACGTCACCGTGTGCTTCGCCAGCAACTTTCCCGTGACCGTGCATGCCACGTCAGATATGGCGGTCGGCCGCGGCATCTTCTCAGAATTTCCCGGATTAAACATCACCGCGCAAGGCGGCCAGTTCAGCCCGAAATCAATGTCGGCCGAAGGGCCGCTGGATGGCGGCGGCCCAACGCTTCGCATCCGTACCACCATGGGGCAAATCGCGTTTCGAAAATGTCAGTAAGGCAGGGTTGATTATGCGTGCGTGCAATCGAATCTCGTTAGTTGCCGCAATTGCGGCCGTGCTGGTCGTCCCGGCGATGGCCGCTCCTCAGCCATGGCCCGAGGCCCATTCCGGCGCTTACCTGGGCGTGCAGATCGCGCCGGTGACGGCGCAACAGGCTTCCACATTGAAGCTGCAGAACTCGGCGGGCGCTTTGATCACCTACGTCGACCAGGACGGGCCCGCTTGCCATGCGGGACTGCTGGAAAATGATGTTGTGGTCGCCTATGAAGGCTCGAAAGTCGAAGGGCCCTCCGACTTGCAGGGACTAATCCACGCGACACCTCCGCAGAAGACGGTCACGCTGACCGTGGTTCGCGGCGGCCAACGTAAAGAGGTGAAGGTAACGCTCGGCAGTTGGAACATCATGTCGCAGCACAACATTGATGTATCCACCCTGGCTGTTCCGCCGCCGCCACGCGTCTTCGCGCCCGAGGTCGAGATGCCGGCCTTCACCTTGCTCTCCTCGCGTCACGGCCTAGTGGTGGAGAGCCTGACCCCGCAGCTCGCCGACTTCTTCGGTGTGCCGCATGGCCATGGGGTATTAGTGCGCTCCGTCGAAGCGGGCAGTCCGGCTGCGGCCGCCGGTCTCAAAGCGGGTGACGTGATTCTGAAGGTCAACAACGAAATGGTCCACGACATGGCTGACTGGCAGCGCGGCATGCGGACTCCCGGACGCAAGCTTCCGGTCAACGTCTGGCGCGATAAGCGCGAACAGGTCTTTGTCCTTAGTGTTCCGGGCCAGGGCGATAGCTCGCGGTTGTCGCCCGGCGATGCTCTCGACCTCGACACCGACGCCCAGTTGCTGCGTGAGCAGATCGAGCAATTGCTTCCGGAGATGGACCGCGGTCAAGAGGAAATGACCGCACAATTGGGGCCGGACAAAGAAGAGCTGGAGCAGATGTGTCGCGACCTCGAGAAAGAGATGCAGAAACAGCAGAAGGATACGGCGAAGATGTCACGCGACATGGCGAAATCTGCGCGGCCGCTCGCCCAGGACATGGAGAAGATGCGCGCCGACCTGCAGAAGTCTTTGCCGAGCCAGAACGAGTTGGACGAGATGCAGCGGCAGATTCGCGAGTCGATGCCCAGCCAGAAGGACATGGACGAGATGAGGCGTCAGATCCAGGCATCCGTGCCGAGCCAGAAACAGCTCGACGACATGCGCCAGCAGATGCAGGACGCGATGAAGACCTGGACGCCGCAGCTACAGAAGCAGATGGAAGAATTACGGAAGCAGATGGAGGACCAGAAGTTCGATTGGCAGCAGATGATGCAGCACCGGGATGATGCACCTGAGTTCTGAAACTGAAATGCCGTGCCAAAAAAACTTCCCGCCTCGAAGGCGGGAAGTTTTTTGTCTGAACGACATTTATCATCATAGTTATCGAGCCCTCGCCGGATATGCACGTTCGAATTCTGGTCATCCTCGTTCTCCTCATTGCCGTTCCTTCGCTAACCGCGCAGAACGCGACGGAAACCATCGCCATCGATGCAGGCTGCGCCCGCCCACCCCTTCCCTCATTATTGGGAGCAGATGTTCGGCTCCGGGCGTGCCGTACTCAGCCTGCGCGACTCTTATCGCCGCGACGTGCGGGCGGTGCGCCAGATCACCGGCTTCCAGTACGTCCGCTTCCACGGCATTCTCGATGACGATGTGGGTGTGTACGATGAGGACAAGCAGGGCCGGCCCATCTACAACTTCTCCTACGTCGATCAGATTTACGATGGCCTGCTCGCTTTGGGCGTGAAGCCGTTTGTTGAGCTTAGCTTCATGCCCTACAAGCTGGCTGCGCGACCGGACCTGCAATCGTTCTGGTACCACCCCAACATCTCTCCGCCGAAGGATTATGCGAAGTGGGACGACCTGATCACGCAATTCACCAAGCACCTCGTGGAGCGCTACGGTATTGATGAAGTTGCGAAGTGGTATTTCGAAGTCTGGAACGAACCCAACCTCGACTTCTGGAGCGGCACGCCGAAGCAGCCAACCTACTTCGAGCTTTACGACCACACCGCCCGCGACATCAAGGCGGTTGCGCCGTCGCTGCGCGTGGGCGGCCCGGCAACGGCGCAGGCGGCGTGGGTAGGCGAAATGATCCGCCACGCCGAGCAGGCCCACGTGCCGCTCGACTTCGTTTCTACGCACGTCTATGGCAACGACAAGGCGAGCGACGTCTTTCATACCGACGAGAACATTCCGCGCGACCAGATGGTCTGCCGCGCGGTCAGAAAGGTTCACGACGAGATCAAGGCTTCCTCGCGGCCCGACATTCCGCTGATCTGGAGCGAATACAACGCGGCGTACGACAACCAGGTCGATGTGACCGACAGCATCTACATGGGTCCGTGGCTGGCGACCACGATTGCGCAGTGCGATGGCTTAACCGAGATGATGTCGTACTGGACGTTCTCCGATGTTTTCGAGGAGCAAGGAGTGGTGAAGACGCCGTTCTACGGCGGCTTCGGGCTGATCGCCGAGGGCAATCTTCCCAAGCCCTCGTTCTATGCGCTGGAGTTGTTGCACCGGCTGGGCGAGCAGCGCATTGAGAACAGCAATCCCGACGTGCTGGTGACGAAAACGGAGACCGGAACCCTGCAGATTGCAGTGTGGAACATCGTCAACCCCGGTTCGATCGGCGCCGCGAAAACCGTGAAGCTGGCGTTCAAAGGCGTCGCGCCCGACGCGCGTGTGGCCATACGCCGCCTCGACGCCAATGATGGCGATACGCTCGCGCTGTGGCAGAAAATGGGGAGTCCTCGCTACCCTACGCAGGCACAGCTCGAACAGCTGCGGCAGGAGTCGCGGCTTCCCGGCCCCGAGTTCGAGGACCTGGTGAACGGGACGTTGACTCTGGAGCTGCCGGTAAACGGATTGGCAGTGCTGCAACTCAGGTAGGCCAAACCGTCGCTATCGCAGCGCGGCCCGCACCATCTCCACCGTCTGATTCGGATCGGCGACCTCGACGATCAGCTCGTTGTAGCGATCGTCGTGCAATTCAATGACGACGGTATTCTCGGGATGGTGAACGTCCCAGAACACCCGCTGGCCGTGCTGATAAAACGTGCCCGCCGTGATCACGCCGGGAAGATTCGTTCCCGGCATTTTCAGGCCGTGCCACCAGCCTTGCGCAACCGATGGATCGGCGCGGATTCCGGCGACGTGTTGCAGCGGAATTTCCAGAGAACTCTTGAGCGCCCACAGCTTGTCGGCCCCCATGACGCGCAAGTGAAGGCGACCTTCTGCAATAGAAATTTCAACCATCGCTGCTCTCCTCGTGCTGGGTTTTGCCGGCGAGCAGGTCGATGGCGTGCGGAAGAACGTCAATCACTGCCTGCAGTGATTGCACCGCGCCGTCGGGACTGCCCGGCAGGTTGAGGATGATGCTTCGGCCGCGCACGCCGCACAAGCCGCGGCTCAGGATCGCGAGCGGAGTGTAGGTCAAGCCTTCGGCTCGCATCTTTGCGGGTATACCGTCGATGAAACGCGAGCAAACCGCGCCTGTGGCTTCGGGCGTGACGTCACGTTCGGCGATTCCCGTACCTCCGGCCGTGACTACCAGCTCCACTTGCTGGCTTAGCCTGATCAGCATGGCCGCGATAGTCTGCTGATCGTCGGGCACGATCTCCTGATGCTGTACCTCGAAGCCGTGCTGACGAAGCACCTCAGCGGCGGCGGGGCCGGAGCGGTCCACGCGCTCGCCACGGGAGCAGGAATCGCTGACAGTGAGAACGGCTGCGGTCTTCATTTTGGCGCCTCGCCTTTGCGCGATTGCGTCACGCGTTGATAGTCTCCGCTCTTTCCGCCGGATTTGCGCAGCAAAACGATTTCGCGGATGGCAATGCCTTTGTCAAGTGCCTTACACATGTCGTACACCGTCAGGGCAGCGATAGAGGCGGCGACCAGCGCCTCCATCTCGACACCCGTCACAGCCGTGGTACGAGCAAGCGAACGGATGGCGATGCCATCGCTCTGAACCGTTGCGTCGATGTCGATTTTGCTCAGCGGAATGGGATGGCACATCGGGATGAGCTCAGCCGTGCGCTTGGCGGCGAGGATTCCGGCTATGCGCGCTACCTCCAGCGGATCGCCCTTGGGATTCTGCGGCAGAGCGCGAAGCACGTCAGGACTCATGGCGACAAAGGCGCTCGCCTCCGCCTCACGCAGGCTGGGCTGCTTGGCGGAAACGTCAACCATCGACGCGCGACCAGCGTGTGTCGTAGTGCGAGAGTTTCTTCGCTTTGTTCTTCGTCTTCATGAAGAGCTACAGCATTAGCACCGCTATCGCGTCGCCAGCGGCGAACCGCTCCCGGTCGGGCGGTACCACAATGTAGCAGTTGGCGCGCGCCGCGGCCATCAGGTCGCCGGAGCCCTGCCAGCGCACCAGCTCGACCTCGGGCCGCTGCTGCGTGCCTCCGAGGCTGGCCGGCAAGAACCTGGTTAACCCGGTCCTGGTGGTGAATTCCGATTTCAGAATCGCATGCGCGAAACACAACGGCTGCGGTTTCGCTCCTGAAAGCGCATCCAGCACCGGGCGCGCGAAGAGCTGAAACGTCACCATGGTCGAGACCGGGTTTCCCGGCAATCCGAAGAACGGCGTCGTGCCCTCGTGCGACGCCACTTCGCCGAAGACCACCGGCCGTCCCGGCTGAATTTGCGCGCCGGTGAAAAACATCTTCGCCTCGAAGGACGCCAGCACCTGCTCGACCAGATCGTACTTGCCCATGGAAACGCCACCGGTGATCAGCAACAGATCGGCTTCCAGGCCTTTGCGTAGCAGCAACGCCAGTTCGTCGGCCTCATCGCGCGCGACCGGCAGAATCGTCGGTTCGCCGCCCGCCGCGTGCACCTGCGCCGCCAGCGAGTAGCTGTTGGAGTTACGAATCTCGTTCGCTCCGGGCGGCAGGTTGATGTCGACGACCTCGTCGCCGGTAGCAAGAACTGCCACGCGTGGACGGCGATGGACCGCGACCTCGGGCCGTCCCACCGCTGCGGCCACCGCAGTGACCACGTGGTTCACCCGAGTTCCACGCGGAACCATGACCGCATTGCGATGCGCCTCCGCACCGGCGGCGACCACGTTCTCGCCCGCCGCAACTCTTCGCTGGACGGTGATCGTGTCATCGCTGCGCTCGGTGTGCTCAATCATCACCACCGCATTGGCGCCCTCGGGAACGGGAGCGCCGGTCATGATCTCGACTGCTTCGCCGGGCTGTATTTTCACACTGCTTTGCTCGTCGGCCGCACCGGCCCTGATCTCGCCGACGCACCGCAGGCTCGTCGGAACGTGGCCCACATCTTCCGCACGCACCGCGAATCCATCGCGCGTGGAGCGTGGAAACGGCGGGAAATCGCGGTCGGCAAGCAGGTCTTCCGCAAGCACCAACCCGGCGGCATCCAGCAGCGGAAGCATCTCCGCATCGCTGGCGCGCACCATGGCCGCGTAGTCCTCCACCATTCGCCGCGCCTCAGCAAACGACGGCAGACTCGCCTTCACTGGGCTGGTTGGGGTCACAGGCACAACCGGAATTCTACTGGAATGATTGGAGCTGTTCGATACTCGCTTTTCGCTCTTCGCTTTTCGCTGTTCGCCAAAGCGGGCCTCGAGCACTCTGGCGGCAATCGTCGCTCGTTTCTGTTCGCTCTTGTTTTGGTCGTGATTAACATTCTGGCGAAAAGCGAAGGTCGAACAGCGAATAGCGAAGAAGCGAACAAGGGCGACCCGCGCCGCCCTCACCGCAACGCTACTTCTTGGCCTTCGACTTGCCGTAGGTGGTCTCGACCGGAGAGCCGATCGCCGCCAGCATCTGCTTGGCGACATCGGCGTACTTCCCGGTCGGTTCCAATTCCAAATACTTCTGGAATGCCTCAGCCGTACCCGCGGGCGCAATCATCTTGTCGCCTTTAAGCGTGGACTTGGCGATCAACGCCTGGCCTTTCAGGTAGTAGGCATCGGCGCGCTTGGGATCAGCCTCAATCGACTTGTCAAAAGCAGCAATGGCTTCATCAGTCTTGTTGGTGTTGGTCAACACCACGCCTTCGTTGTAGTAATAGGCGCTGGCGTTCGGCGGATCAGCCTGTGCCGCCGCAGCGTATTCCTGGATGGCCTTGTCGGTCTGTCCGGTCTTGGCGTAGGCGTCGGCCAAACCGGCGTGGTAAGAGGCAGCGGGTTTGAGCGCGAGGGCCTTCTGATAGGACTCGACGGCGTCCTGATAGTCTTTGGTTTTGGTTTGCGCGTCGGTCGAGTGGGCAGCAGCACCGCGCTGCGCGTCGCCCAGATAAGCCCACACCAGGTCCTGACTAGGGTCCACCTGCGTTGCCTGGGTCAGTATCGTGACCGCCTGATCGTAATTGCCCGCGCCCTCGAGTTCCTTGGCCTGTTGCAGGGAGGCGTTCAAACCTTTGATTTTCTCGTTCTGCTTCTGTTGCGCGGCGATCTTCTGCTTCTGCTCCTCGGTCAGCACTGGAGCGGTGCCGCCCTCATTCCAATCCACCACCTGCTCTTGTCCGGCGCCCAGGCCAATACTGCTTTTCTCGTCCACCGGATTGCCATTCACCAGCAGGGTGCCCTTATAGGTTCCCTGATAAACCGTGCTGATGATGTATTCGCCCTTGCTGTTCGTCTTGCCCGAATAACGTCTTCCGGTCGTAGCGTCGTAGAGCTGGATGGCAGCTCCGGCGATGGGTTTTCCGTCCGGCCCTTTGACAACTCCGCGGATGGTCCCATCCAACTGCGCCCACGAGGGCACGGCGCACATTCCAATTACCAGCAGAAGTGCAGCTAAATTGAGGTATTTCTTCATGGTTCCTCCTGCGCATGAAAGCGCCGACCGCCTCTGCGCGGCCTCCAGCGTGATTAACAATATTCGATTCATGAAAAGTCCCGGACTGCAGCCTGCGCCAGATAAGGAATGGGATCGATTGCGCCCGCCGCCGCGAATGCCCGCAGGCGCAGGACGCAACTGTCGCAGACGCCACATGCCTGGTCGTCCCGGCTGTAGCATGACCACGTTAAATCGAAGGGCGCGCTCAATTCAAGGCCACGGGTCACAATCTCCGATTTATGCAGCGCAATCAGGGGCGTTTCGATGCGGATACGCCCTTCCTTGGTGCCCGTGCGCACGGCCTCATTGAAGGCGCGATAGAACTCCGGGCGACAGTCGGGATAGCCGGAGCTGTCCTGCTCGACCGCGCCGATGTAGATGCGTTCGGCGCCCAGCACCTCGGCCCAACTCACCGCGGCCGACAAGAAATGCGCATTGCGGAAGGGGACGTAGGTCACCGGGATGTGCGACCCGATCTCCGGCCCGGCATTCGGGACATCGATCTGATCGTCGGTGAGGGCGGAGCCGCCGATGGCGCGGAACAGCGGTGTGCGCACGATGAGGCGACGGTGTATGGCGAGCCGCTCGCAGATGGCCAGGAATGCGGCCTGCTCGCGAGCTTCCGTGCGCTGCCCGTAGCTGATGTGCAGTGCGGCGACGGCTTCGGCTCCGGCATCGCGCACGGCGAGCGCCGCACAAACGGCGGAGTCCATGCCGCCGGAGAGGCAAACGACGATTTGCGCGATAGCAGGCATTCTGGAAACTTGGTGCCCCAGGTTCGCGTCCCTCCTTTGGACGCTAACCTGGGCCCACGTTAGCCCAAAGAAGGGCGAACGTGGGGCACCAGCTCTTCATCGATAGCTGAGTCGGCTTTCGCCGACGACAGAGTGTCGCCCGCTAAAGCGGGCTCTTCTGAAACGGGGAGCTTTAACGCGGCGCTAAAGCGCCGCTCTACCGCCTATACCCCTTTCATCGACGGCTCCCAAATGAACTTGTGAATCTGCAAGCCGAGGCGAGCGTTCACGCCGTCCTCCAAGATCCATTCCGCGAGGTCGCGAGGATCCACGAGACAATGCGACGCATCGCGGGCGCCGGCGGCGTCTTTGCGAAAGGCCGGCGAAAAGATCACGGAAGCCACCTTGGCCGGCAGCCCATGCGCGCGGGTGAAGTCGCGGGCGAAGACGTAATCGCGGCGGCTGGCAATGACAAACTTCACCTCATCGTGCGGCCGTAGACAATGCAGGTTTTCCATGCCGAAGGTGTCGCCTTCACCGGAATCGGGACACTTCACGTCGACGATCTTGATCACTTCCGGCGGGACCGACTCGAGTGGCCGTTCACCGCTGGTCTCCAGCAAAACGGTGTAGCCGGCCGTGTAAAGCGCTTGCATCAGCGGCACCACTTCACGCTCTTGCAGCATCGGCTCGCCGCCGGTGATCTCGACCAGGCCGCCGTCGGGCGAGAGGCGATGCACCTCGGCCTCGACTTCTTGGAGCGTCATCGGATGGCCACCCTTAAAGGTGTACTCGCTATCGCACCAGTTGCAGCGGAGATTGCATCCCGCCAGGCGGACGAAGACGCAGGGCAGCCCCGCGTAGGATGATTCGCCTTGCAACGATTTGTAGATTTCGATGATGTGCATGAGATACCGCGTTTCGCCATTCGCTGTTCGCCAGATTGCGAGTCGAACATTTCTGGCGAAAAGCGAACGGCGAATGGCGAAGAGCGCGACTTCCTACTCGCTGTAGCTTGCAGTCGTCGTATCCGTCTCCCAAATGGTGACGTCCTTCACCCGCACGCGGCCATTGGTGCTGTGCTTCAACCTGGCGTTGGTCTGGTCATAGAAATACTTGGCCAGGTTCTCGGCCGAAGGATTCACGGTGGTGAACGGCTCCAGCTCGTTGATCATCTCGTGGTCGAGATAGTTCATCACCGGCCGCAGAACGTCTTTCAAGTCCTTGAAGTCGAGCAGCAGTCCGGCCTTGTCCAATTCCGCTCCGCTCAAGGTGACGCGGACACGGTAATTGTGGCCGTGCGGCTTTTCGCATTTGCCGCGATAATTCCGCAGATAATGCCCGGCAGAGAATGTGTCTTCCACGGTGACTTCGTACATGATTTTGGCGCAGTAAGCGAATTTCCGTGATGGTCGCGCGGCCCGGTCCCAAATGCTTATGACTCCGCGACTTGTTCTTATTCTAGGCTAAAGCCTGGGTTCTTGCGGGCTGGAAGGGCACGGCGGAACAGGCCGCTGAAAAAGTCCTATTGGCCTATTTTGTGCCGCCGGCTGAAGCCGGCTCATGGGCAAAACGAAGGGGCATATCGGCACGACTCAAGTCGTGCCCTGACTCCTCTCCTCCGAAATCGGAGTTTTTCAGCGCGCGAGAAGCCGTGCCCCTTCAAATCCTCGCGAAAGGCGAAAAGCGAATCGCGAACAGCGGCTTTCCTATGGCCTATCGTCTAACTGGCAGTTGTTGCCGAAGGTGAACGAGTGCAGCGTCAGGCCCGGACCTTCGGGCTCGAGCGAGATCAGATGCGCGGTAAATTTCGGGCTGCGCACCAGGTAATACATGCGGGCCTCCTTTACCTCGAGGTAGGCGCCTTTGTCGTCGAACTGCACATCAGCGCCCGCTTCGTCCTTAGGCATAGGCGCTCCATCCACGACCAGGTTGACCCGCATCTGCTTCGCTCCCTCGAGGCTCAAGACGGCATAGAGCGAGCGCGCATGGTAGCGCAACTCGGCCCCCGAGTTGTGGCCTTCCGACGTCGCACCATCCTTTTCAATCTTCCAACGTCCAACCAGCATCACGCCTCCGTCGGATGGCGAATGCGGAGGCACAAAGTCGGCGGTGTCACCGGAATGGTGACCAGCCATGTCCTCGACCGCGCTGCGTCCGTAGATCTCGCCGACGTAGGTCTCCTGCGTGGGCACGCCACACTGCGGATTGAACGCATCCTCCTCCGGTTCGAGCGGAATCTTCATCACTTCGGGATGGGAGGCGGCGAGCAAGTCGCGAATCTTCATTTCCATCACGCGGTTGTTGCCCTCGCCGAAGACGTTCATCACAATTTGCCCTTGCGGATCGATAAGGAACCGGTCGGGCCAGCCCTGCGCGTTGTAGGCCTTCCAGGTTGTGCCTTTTTCGTCCACCAGGACCGGCCACGGCAGGCGATAGCTCTGCGCCGCCTCGCGAACATTGTTTACGTCGAAGCCGATATTGAACTCGCCGTAGTGGACCCCGATGATGTCAAAACCGTACTGGTGATACTTCGAGTACCAGCGCTTGAGCACCGCAAAGTCGCGGATGCAGTTGATGCAGGTGTATTCCCAGAAATCGATGAGCACGACCTTGCCGCGATAGTCGGCGATATGGTGGGGGACGGGCGCACCTTCGTCCAGCCATACGCCGCCGGCTCCGAAATCGGGTGCGGGCCGCACTTTGGTATCGACCTGCGCCCCCGCGGCAAGGGCGAGGGAGGGAAGCAACAACAGCATTGCGATCGAAGTTGCGATTTTCTTGCGCATGTCTTTTTCACCGAGCAGACAACCATGAGACGAGAATGCAGATGTTTGGTAACGCGTTAATGTCATGTAACAGTGGTTCGTGACATAAGTTGAGCGGTTTGGGTGTCGGCGGTGCGTTGGGCGAAGCGCGCGATGCTGGCCAGAATCTGCTCCGCGCTTTTGGTCCAGGTAAAGGGTTTGGGATGGGCATTGTGGGCCTCGAGAAACTCGCTGATGGCGCGTTCCAGCTCGTTCACGCTGCGGTGCGCTCTGCGGCAGGCGTAGAATAGCCTTTTCGGTCGCCCCTCGCATCTCTTCGGAGCGGCCGTCATCTACTAAACATCTCCGATTTCACCTGCTGAGAGGACGCACTTTATGGCTACGACCACCACTCCCGCGCGCGAAGGCACGCGCATCGCCTCCACCGTCAACGATGTCCGTATTCCCGCCGTCTTTAAGAACGAACCCTCGGTGGATTTCACCAATCCCGAGAACACGCGCCGCATGCGCAATGCGCTGGCCAAGGTCCGCAACGAGCTGGGGCGCGAGTACGACCTGGTCATCGGCGGACGCCGGGTGAAGACCGCCGAGAAGACGCAGTCCCTGAATCCGGCCAAGCCGTCGGAGGTGGTCGGCACCTTTTCGGCCGCCGGCGCTGCCGAAGTCGAGCCCGCGATGCAGGCCGCGTTGAAGGCCTTCGAGAGCTGGAAGTATACGTCGTGGGAAGAGCGCACCAACCTGCTCTTCCGCGTCAGCCATCTGCTGCGCGAGCGCAAGTTCGAACTGATGGCCTGGATGGTCTTCGAGGTCGGCAAGAACTGGGCCGAGGCCGACGGCGACATCGCCGAGTTGATTGACTTCTGCGACTTCTACGCCCTGGAGGCGCTTCGGCTTTCGAAATCCGAGCCGCCGGTACAGTTGCCGGGCGAGCGCGATTGGTTGAAGTACATCCCGCTGGGCGTGGGCGCGGTCATTCCGCCGTGGAACTTTCCCGGCGCAATCATGGGCGGCATGACCCTGGCGTCAATTGTGTGTGGCAACACGGTCATCCTGAAGCCGTCGGGCGATTCGCCGGCCATTGCCGCGAAGTTCTTCGAAATTCTGGAAGAAGCCGGACTGCCGGATGGCGTGGTGAACTTCTGCCCCGGGCACGGCAGCAGCTTCGGCAACGCCATCGTCGAGCATCCCAAGACGCGCTACATCGCCTTCACCGGATCGAAGGAAGTGGGGCTGCATATCAACCAGCGTGCGGCCATGCAGCAGCCCGGGCAGATCTGGATCAAGCGCACGATTCTCGAGATGGGCGGCAAGGACTCGATCATCGTCGATGCCGACGCCGATTTCGATGCCGCGGTGGAAGGCGTCGCGGTCTCGGCGTTCGGCTTCAGCGGGCAGAAGTGCTCGGCTTGCTCGCGTGCGATCGTTGACGAGCGCATCTACGACCGCTTCGTGCAGCGCCTGAAGGAACGCGTGGAGAAGATCACGGTCGGCGATCCCACGCTGAATCCCTACATGGGCCCGGTAGTCAACGAGAAGTCGATGAAGTCGATTCTGGGGTACGTCGAGAAAGGCATCGCTGAAGGCGGCCGGCTCATCACCGGCGGCGAGCGCGCTGCCGACGCCGGCGAAGGCTACTTCATCCAGCCGACGGTGATCGCCGATGTCGATCCCATGGCCACCATCTCGCAGCAGGAGATTTTCGGGCCGGTGCTGGCGGTCATCAAGTCGCGCGGCTTCGAACACGCGCTGGAGATCGCCAACAATACCGAATTCGGCCTCACCGGCGCGGTCTATACCAATACCGACGACAAAATCAACGCCGCCAAGGAGCAGTTCCATGTCGGTAACCTGTACATCAATCGCAAGTGCACCGGAGCGATGGTCGGGGCGCATCCCTTCGGCGGCTTCAACATGTCGGGCACGGATTCGAAAGCCGGCGGCCCGGACTACCTGCTGCTGTTCACCCAGGCGCAGTCCATCGGTGAGAAGATCACGAAGTAGAAGCAGTTTCCCTTGGCGGAGAGCGAGCACTCCATGTGACGCGGGTGCTCGCTCTCCGGCGCCTGTTTGTCCAGCTTGCGAAACCCTTCATTCCCGTCTGGCGCCTCCTTCCGGGCATTGAATTCTATCTCATTCCGGGCGAAATTATTTCGCTGGACATCGCCCATGACTCCCCGCGAATCCCACCCAAAGGACCGGTCGACCAACTCCCGGTACTCCCACATAGCTGCAAGGTCGAAGTGAGCGCCGCCAGCTGGTCATTCCGGCTCGGACTGGAAGCGTTCTCCTCATAGTCGTCTAAGTACTCAGTAAACCTTCGATTTACGCAAACCACTTCGCGGCCCCGAACGCCGCTCATCCATCATTCGGAGGATGAAAATATGTATTGACAACAACACACTCATATTTTATGATTACTTTGCGCTAACAAGCGCATCCAACTATTAGCGGTCGAAAAGGCCGCAAGATCTTTCAAGCCAATTTTGGAGGAGTGAACCATGCCTGTATTGACTCGTTGGGACCCATTTCGTGATTTGGCCGCTCTGCAGAACCGTATGAACCGCCTGTTCGAAGAGCAGTACGGCGGCGGCCGCGAAGAGTCGCTGACTACCGGAGCGTTTGTGCCTCCGGTCGACATTTACGAAGACGAGCACAGCATCCAGCTCAAGCTGGAGGTGCCCGGCATTGATCAGAAGGACCTCGAGGTCAAGGTCGAAAACAACATTCTGACCGTCAGCGGCGAGCGCAAGCTCGAGAAGGAAGAGAAGGAAGAGAACTTCCATCGCGTAGAGCGCCGTTATGGCAGCTTCAGCCGCTCCTTCACGCTGCCCAACACGGTCGACACCAACAACGTTCAGGCCGACTACGACAGCGGCGTGTTGAAGATCCGCCTGGCGAAACGCGCCGAGGCCAAGCCGAAACAGGTGAAAGTCAACATCGGTTCGGGGTCGGGCCAGAAGACGATCGAAGCGAAGAAAGAACCGCAGGCACAGCCGGGCAAGACCCAGGCTGCCTGAAACAAGTTTCGCCCTTCGGGAGAGCTGCCTGATGGGAGACGAACTGGGGAGTTCAAGGGGAGGCGGGTGCAATCTTGCCTCCCTTTTGTTTACCAGAGGGAACTCCCCGAAGGGCGAAAACAAGAAACAGGTTGATGGTGGTTAGTGGATAGTGGATAGTCGAAGCAGTAGCGATTGACTTCTATCCACTATCCACTGTCCACTATTCACTGGAGTTTTTATGGCAATTCGTTGGGACAAACTAACCGTAAAGGCCCAGGAAGCCATGCAGCGGGCGAACGATCTTGCCAGCGAGCACGGCAATCCTGAGCTGCAACCGGTACACATACTTACTGCATTAATCGAAGATAGCGAAGGCATCGTCGCGCCGCTGCTGGAGCGCGTTGGCCTGCATGTGCCTACGCTTCAGGCCGAGACCATGCGCGAGATTGAGAAGCTGCCTAAAGTTTCGGGCAGTGGCGCCGCGCAGGCGCATCCCTCCGATGCCACTTCGACGATGCTGGAAAGCGCTTTCAAAGAAGCGGCGAACTTCAAGGACGAGTACGTCTCCACTGAGCACCTGCTGCTCGCAATGGCTAAGCTGAAGCGCGATCCGGCGCAGGAGATGCTGACGCGCATGGGCGCGACCTACGACAACATCCTGCGCGCGCTGACCGCGGTGCGCGGTAACCAGCAGGTGACCGACCAGAATCCCGAAGCGAAATATCAAGCCTTGCAGCGCTACGCCAAAGATTTGACCGAACTGGCGCGCCAGGGCAAGCTCGATCCCGTGATTGGCCGCGACGAAGAAGTGCGCCGTGTGGTGCAGGTGCTCTCGCGCCGGACGAAGAACAACCCGGTGCTCATCGGCGAGCCCGGTGTTGGCAAGACGGCTATCGTGGAAGGCCTGGCGCAGCGCATCATCTCGGGCGACGTTCCCGAGCAGTTGAAGAACAAGCGCGTGGTCTCGCTCGACCTGGGCGCGATGCTGGCGGGCGCGAAGTATCGCGGCGAATTCGAAGATCGCCTGAAGGCCGTGCTCAAAGAAATCGAGCAGTCGCAGGGACAGATCATTCTCTTCATCGACGAGCTGCACACGCTGGTCGGCGCGGGCGCGGCCGAGGGCGCCATCGACGCCTCGAATATGCTGAAGCCGGCGCTGGCCCGCGGCGAACTGCGCGCCATCGGCGCAACCACGCTGAACGAATACCGCAAGTACATCGAAAAGGACGCCGCGCTGGAGCGCCGTTTCCAGATCGTCTTTGTCGGCGAACCCAACGTCGAGGACACCATCGCCATTCTGCGCGGCCTGCGCGAGAAGTACGAGGTACACCACGGCGTCCGTATCAAGGATTCGGCGATTGTCGCCGCGGCCACACTGTCGCATCGTTACATCTCCGACCGCTTCCTGCCCGACAAGGCCATCGACCTGATTGACGAGGCCGCGGCTTCGTTGCGCATTCAGATCGACTCCATGCCCACCGAGATCGACCAGCTTGAGCGGCGGGCAATACAGCTCGAAATCGAGCGGCAGGCGCTGAAGCGCGAAGATGATCTCAACTCGCGCGAACGGCTCGCCGTGCTGGAACGCGAGCTGGCGCAGATTCGCGAAAATGCCAACGCACTGAAGGCCCGTTGGAAGCAGGAAAAAGAAGCAATCGCGAAAGTTCGCGAGCTCAAGGAGCGCATCGAGCGGCTGAAGACCGAAGAGGCGGAAGTCACGCGCAAGGGCAACTTCGAACGCGCCGGCAAAATCAAGTACGGCGAAGTTCCCCAGCTCGAAGCCGAGCTCAAGAAGCTGAGCGCGCTGATGGACAGCAAGCAGTCTCGCATGCTGAAGGAAGAAGTGGATGAGGAAGACGTCGCCAAAATCGTCAGCAAGTGGACCGGCATTCCGGTATCGAAGATGCTGGAGGGCGAGGTCAAGAAGCTGGTCACGATGGAAGACCGGCTGGAGCAGCGCGTCGTGGGACAGCACGATGCGGTCGCGCGCGTGTCGAATGCGATTCGCCGCTCGCGCGCCGGGCTCAGCGATCCGCGGCGTCCGATTGGCTCGTTCATCTTCCTCGGGCCGACCGGCGTCGGCAAGACCGAACTGGCGCGCGCGCTGGCGGAATTCCTCTTCGACGACGAGCACGCGATGATTCGCATCGACATGTCGGAGTATGGCGAGCGGCATTCCGTCTCGCGGCTGATCGGCGCGCCGCCGGGATATGTCGGCTACGAAGAGGGCGGCCAGTTGACCGAAGCCGTGCGGCGCCGGCCGTACTCGGTGGTGCTCTTCGACGAAATCGAGAAGGCGCATCCCGAGGTCTTCAACGTCTTCCTGCAGATCATGGACGACGGGCGGCTGACCGACGGCAAGGGCCGGCACGTGGATTTCAAGAACACGATCATCATCATGACCTCGAACATCGGCTCGGCGTACCTGCACGACCTGGCGACGCCGGAGAAGATCACCGAGGCGCATGACTTGGTGATGGAGGCCGTGCGTACGCACTTCAAGCCCGAGTTCCTCAACCGCGTGGATGACATTATCATCTTCAACCCGCTCGGCAAGGAGCAGTTGGCGAAGATCGTCGAGCTGCGGCTGGAAGACCTGCGGAAGCTGCTGGCCGAGCGCAAGATTTCGCTGGAGCTGACGCCCGCGGCCAAGGAACTGGTCTTCACCGAAGGCTACGATCCGAATTATGGTGCGCGCCCGCTGAAGCGCTCGATCCAGCGCCTGATCCAGGACCCGCTAGCGATGAAGATCCTCGACGGCGAAGTGCTGCACGGCGACCACGTGATCGTGGACGTAGACAAGAAGAAGCAGCAGCTGACGTTCAAGGTCGCGAAACGCGTAGGCGAGCCGGCAGCGGCAGTGAAATGAACCGCGCCCACGGAAGCGGTGTCCCAGGTTCGCGTCCATCATTTGGACGCTAACCTGGCCGATGGCTGAAGGGCTTCGATCTCGAACGGCACCTGCGCCAGCACGCCTGTGTCTTCTATCGCGGGGCTGGCTCTCACTACGGTTGGCTGAATCCAATTCCTCCAGCCTTCAGGATCACTTGATTACTAACCTTTCGGATAGTCCAACTCTCGGTTTGGATAGACGGCCTGATCGGTGAAGGCAGCGCTCACCCTGCGAAGCCCACATTCTTCAGCAGAATACGTTCCCGAGCATCGCCTCAGGAACTGGCATGATACTTGCTACTCCTTTGTTCAACGCGAGCCATGTGGATGGTGCTGGCAAGTCGCCATCCGGAGATTTCTTCTCAGCGCGGTTTCTCGGAGGCGATGAGCCGTGCTGAGAAGAATGGTGCCCTATGCCGACGCTTCCAAAATCCTCATCTTGATCGCGCATCGGCCGACTGGCTCATCCCCCGCAGTCACGCTTAGCCCTCCCGATTGAATTGCGAGGCCCATCTTCAACCGGAACCACCGACCTAAGACTTTCCTGACTGCTTATCCTGCAATTTCTGCAACGCGACTGCGTAGATGGCGCCCACCACTTCGTCGATGCTCATGTGCGAAGTGTCGAGCACCACCGCATCGGTCGCCGGAACCAGTGGCGAAGCCACGCGCGTCCGATCACGCTGGTCGCGTGCCGCAATCTCCGCCTGCACCCGCTGCGCTTCTTCGGGCGACCGCAAGGCGCTCTGCTGCAATCGACGCTCAGCCCGAATGCTGGGGTCCGCGTCGAGGAAGATCTTCACGTCGGCGTTCGGGAAGACCGCGGTGCCGATGTCGCGCCCTTCCATGACCACGCCGCCATGGTTGCCGAGCTCGCGTTGGCGAGCGACCAAGACCTGCCGCACTCGCGGATGGATCGAAACCTGCGAAGCCGCCAGCGTGATATCGGGCTGGCGAATGCGGTGCGAAACATCGCGCCCGTCGAGCAGTACGCGGTTGCCATCCCCGGCCGGCTCGAGTCGGATACCCGTGGTCAAAGCCAGCGCTCGCAACACCTCGGGGTCGTCCAGCGGCACTTGTGACTCCAGCGCTTTCAGCGCCAGCGCTCGGTACATGGCCCCACTCTCCAGATTGACGTAACCCAGTTTCTTCGCCAGTCGGGCGGCGATGGTGCTCTTGCCCGAGCCGGCCGGTCCATCGATGGCGATGACCAACTTGCGCGGCGTGCTCATTCCGTGCCGGTGTCCGGCCGCGGCGGTTTTGATTTGGCGAGCGCAGTGCGCAGCCTGCGCTTGGGCAGATTGTGGCGCCGCTCGACCAGCGGCTTGCCCGGCCGCGGCGGCAACGCTTCGAACCTGGGCTTGGCCTGAATCTCCGGCGCGGGCGGAGCTTGCAACGAGGCCGAGTGCAGCATCACGCGCCCGCCGACATGGACGAAGCTGAGCTCGCGCGCCGCTTGCAACGCGTTCACCGCCTCACGCACCCGCGCCCGTCCCACAAAGTGGGAGAAGAACTGCTCCAGCTCCTCCTGCGAAACCGCCACCACGCAGTCGAGATACTTCGACACCAGAGCAGTCAGCGCTCCGGCAACGGGGACCTGCGCGCCTTCCTTCACCGCGTCGGGCGACCAGCGCACCAACACGTCCCAGAAGACGCCTTCTTCGGGCTTGTAGTTGACGCGCGTGATGCGCAGACGCGCCCACAACTCATCCAGCGCACGGTCGAGCGCGGCCTCGGAAGGCTCGCCGCCCAGCAGCTCGCGCAAATGCTGCTTCGAGATCGGGCCTTTCTTTTCGATGAGTTCGAAGGCGTGAACCGCCAGGGGTGAATATTCCGAGCGCGAGCCGACAATCAGCTTCTGCCGCGCATTGCGATCGCCCACCACGCCATAGAAGTAAGGAAAGGCGGCGGCGGAAAGGATGAAATTGTTCTCCGGAAAAACGTTGGCCTCGTACGCCGACTTCTCGCGCAACAGCCGGACCATCAGCTCCTTGGCCGCACGCGCTTCGGGATGGGCAAAGGCCATCTGCGCGGTAGGCAGGTTCTCGTCGCTGCCCGTGCAGGCGCCGGTGAAGGTCGGCAGCAGTACGGCAGGTCGCTGCGCATAGAGCAAGCAAAAACCAACCGAGTCGATGAACTCGCGCGCCTCATCCTGCGTGCGCAGCGGGCGCCCGTTCAGCCGCCATTGGTCGCGACGAAGTTCGTGGAGTTGGGTTTCCTGCATGGGAAAAAGCAGCAACTAGCAATTAGCAATCAGCGAAAGCACTCGCGCTGAAACCTCGTCGAAAGAAGAAGCCATGGCGCATACGATTGTGCTAGTTGCTAGCGGCTAATTGCTGCGGACCTTCAGATCCGCTTAAACGCCCGCTGAATGTCCTTTACAGAATATCGCAGAACCACCGGACGCCCGTGCGGACAGCTCATGGGGCAATCGGTTTTCGCCAGTTCGGTGAGCAGCCATTGCATTTTGTTTTGCTCCAGCGGCATGTTGATCTTGATGGCGGCGTGGCAAGCGATGCTGGCGGCGATACGGGTGCGGATGCCGTCCAGGTTCAGCGACTGTTCTTCGCGCTCAAACTGCTCCAGAATTTCGTGCAGCAAATGCTCGACGTTTTCTGCCGTCACGCCGGCCGCAGTTGTTTTCACCGCAATGGTGCGCGAACCGAAGGGCTCGACCTCGAAGCCGTTACGATTTAGCTCCTCCGAGATTTCCGCGAATACCGCCATCTGTCCCGGCGTCAGCTCGACGATCAGCGGCATCAGCAGTTGCTGCCGTTCGGGCGACTCCGCCAGGCGCTGTTTGCAGATCTTCTCGAACAGGATGCGCTCGTGGGCGACGTGCTGATCGATAATCCAGAGCCCCTGTGGATTTACGGCAAGGATGAACGACTCGCGAATCTGTCCCAGCGGCTTGAGCGTGGCCAGCGACTCCAGTCCCGCAGGCGCATCGTCGCCGGCCACTTCCGGCGAGCAGCCATTCGTCATGGGAGCCGGCGCCATAGTGGCTGTCGGACCCGTTCCCAACAAATCCCGTCGTTGGATTGGTTGGGGTGGGGGATCGCCGAAGGTTTGCGGCCCAAAGCGCGCCACCGGAACTGCAGCGTTCGCTTCGACAGCGAATCCGCTACCCTCGAACTGCAACGGCGCGGTGAAGGCAGGCGGTTCCTGCGCGCGCAAAGCAAACGCGGCGTCGGCTGCAGTCACGTGCAGTTCGCTGGGGGAGAAATCGTGCGTGCCGGAGGTAAGCGCCCGCGAAGCGCTAGGACTTGCACGCATCTCGGTGATGAACGACGGCGCCGGTCGCGACTTCATCAGCAGCGCGCGCACCGAGTCGCGAATAAAGTCGTGCAAGACGGACGATTGCCGGAAGCGCACCTCGACCTTCGAGGGATGCACGTTGACGTCAACTTCGGTCGGCGGCATCTCCAGAAAGAGCAGTACGACGGGATAGACGGTCGGCGGAATGATATTGCGATAGGCGTCGCTGAGCGCGTGTTGCACCAGGCGATCGCGAATAAGGCGTCCATTTACGAAGATGAAGATCGAGTTGCGATTGAGCTTTTGGATCTCCGGACGCGAGATGAAGCCATGCAACTTGAACTCGCCCTTGATTGGCTCTTCCGCTTCTTTCACCTCGCTTCGCCGCCATGGTGGAGGCTGCGGCAGGCCGATGCGCTCCAGCGGCAGCAATGCGCTCAGCGGAATCAGTTGCTCGAGCGTCTCTTTGCCGAAGACCTGATAGATGCGTTGCGAGTGGTCGCCAACCGGCGGCGCAACCAGCATGGCGTTGGTGGCCGAATGCAGCTCCCAATGCATCTCGGGATGCGCCAGGGCGTAGTGCGTCACCAGCGATGCGATGTGCGAGAGCTCGGTCGATTCGGCCTTGAGGAACTTACGGCGTGCGGGGATATTGAAGAACAGATCGCGGACCGTGATGCACGTTCCCAGCGGCAGGCCGGCTTCTTCTACGGTGAGAATCTTGCCGCCGGCAATCTCGACCACGGTTCCCGCAGCATCTTCAGGCGCGTGCGTCTCCAGCCGCAAGCGGCTGACCGAGGCGATCGACGGCAGCGCTTCCCCGCGAAATCCCAGTGTTGCGACGTTCAGCAGGTCATCGGCATTGCGGATCTTCGAGGTCGCGTGGCGCTCGAACGCGAGCATCGCGTCATCGCGAACCATGCCGCAGCCGTCGTCGGTAATCTGGATGAGCTTCTTGCCGCCGGCTTCGATGTTCACGCGGATGCGGCGCGCGCCCGCATCCAGCGCGTTCTCCAGCAGCTCCTTCACCACCGACGCAGGCCGCTCCACTACTTCGCCCGCGGCGATCTTGTTGGCTACATTTTCGGAGAGAACGTGAATGCGGCCCATGGACTACTACGTTACACGACGGCCGCTAATGCTGCGGGGCGGGCGCGCTTCCGCTGGCGTCCGGCTTGTCGTAAATCGAATATTGCCCCTGCGGTCGCTTCAGTCGGATCGTGATCTCCTGCGCCGGCTGGCCGATGCTGTAATCGTTGCCGAAGGTCTGGAACCCGGGCGCGATCACTTGAATGCGCAACACACCGTAAGGTATTCCGTCGAAGTGGGTCTTGCCGTCGAGATCGGTCTTCAACTCGAAACCGGCCTTCATCTGTTTGCCCTTCTTGCTTACCGGATGCAGAATCACTGCCGCATTGCGTACGGGCTTGCCGCTGTCGTCTTTCAACACCACAAAGTTGACGGACGACTCCAGTCCTTCGTCCTTCTTGCCGCTGGCGACCAGCGCACCCAGAAGAACAAGCGCAGTCACACTTGCGAGCAACACCCGCGCCAATTTCATAGCGACATTCTAGGCAGGATGAGGAGGTCGCGCAATCCGGAGGCGCATTCGTCTCCCTTACGTCTACGGGCGATGCCGCCGCGGGAATATCGATTTTCCCTGCCACAGCAACACCGCAACGCGGGCGCTGGCGCCGATCAATACGGCAACCGCAATGAATGCGGACTGGGGCACGATGGTTAGGATCAACATGAACTGCTCCGTTACTGGAAGTCCGACGAGGCCGACGGACTCCGCTTCAGGGTAGGACGTCCCGGATCGTCACTGTTTGCTGAGTTGCTGCCGTCGCTGCCGGACGAAGCGCCGCCGTCGCTCGTGCTGGAAGTCGCCGTCCGCTTCAGCAGCACGGGACGTCCCGGATCTTCCTGTTTGCCGCCCAGGCGACGCCCGTTTTCCAGCGACCACAGCCGCGACTTGATATTCTCGAACTCGCTGGTGTCGACAATGTACTCCGGCCGGTCGGGCAGATACTTGCGAATCTCGTCCTGCGCCGCCTCGATCCGCTCCACGTTCATGGGATGGGTGGCGAACGCCTTCGCGATCATGTTCTGCTTCTTCTTCTCGACGTTCAGCTTCTCGAAGAACTGCACAAACGCCTGCGGATCGTAGCCGGTCGCGTAGTCGTACTCCAGGCCGAGCAGGTCAGCCTCGCGCTCGGCATCGCGCGAAAACTTCAGGAAACCCAGCGGCACGGCCAGCCCCGCAACTTCGGAGATCGCATACGCCACCGGACCGCCGATGAAAATCAGCGGCACCGCCGCAAGATTCCAAATCTGCGCCCGCGTCATATTCTTGGTGGCGTGACGCGCGGCTACGTGCGCGATCTCGTGCGCCATCACCCCGGCCAGCTCGGCCTCGTTGTCGGCAGCCAGAATCAGCCCGCTATCCACATAAAAAAAGCCGCCGGGCAGCGCGAACGCGTTGACCTCCTGGTTGTCGAGCACCTTGATAGTGAAGGGCACGCGCGCATCCGAGTGGCGCACCAGGTTCTGGCCGATGCGATTGATGTATTCGTCGATGACCGGATCGGTAACCAGGCGCGCGCTGGCTTCCACCTCCTGCGAGAGCTGCCTGCCCAGCGCCACCTCCCGATCGAGCGAGTAGAAGTCCAGCCCGCTACCTATGTCGCGCTGGCCGATAAGATCGACGTTGTACTTGGGCGGCAGGTTCGATGGAACCGTATGCTTCGGTTGTTCACCGGCGGCGGGCGGTTGGGCGCTCGCAGTGTCTTTGGCATCGGCTGCTGCGGCTGCGTCGCTCTCGCCGGCCGCTTTCACTTGCGCTGCGGTCGGGATTTCGCCCTGTGCACTGGCCGGTTGCGCTGATGGCTGCTGATCCGGCGCCGCTGACGACTGCGACTGGGTCGCGGGTGATGTCGAAGGCTGCGCTTGGCTCGCCGACGACGGCGATACACTCTGTTGCTGCGACGAATCAGGCGGAGCGCTGGTTGGGGAATTCTGAGGTGAGCCAGGTGAAGCGTCTGCTGCGGGCTGCGATTGACTTGGCGAGGATGCCGCGGTGGCCGCCTCCTGCGCCGCGCTCAACCCGGGCAGGCAAAGAGTCACGCCAAGCAGGCAAAGCCAGCTTATTGAGAGGAGCCTGGTAGCCGGAACATCGCGAGCACGGAGGACTGGCACGTCGCACCTGAACTTACTCGATTATCCCGCCAAAGCTGGGGTTGTGGGAACTGGAAAGTTCCGCCAGACAATAATAATCTCTTTCCAATCGCTAAGCCCCCGCCAACCCGCATAGATGCACTCGCGCCACCTTACGATGTGTCGTTGCAATGTGGGGCGGGGATTTTGGATTTGATAGTCAGGATCCAGGGCTGCTGTCCTGGTGTTCTGTTTTATGCTGATGGCGGGCATCCGACACCGAGGAGCGAATCATGCGCGCAAGAACGAAGGCGGTCGATACCGCCATTCAGCAGGCTGAGCTGATCCTGAAGCTGTACGAACTGCGCCGGGAAACCGTCATGCGCGAAGCCCGCTCCTATATTGGCGGCGAGTTCATGCCGGCGTCGGCGGATGAGTTGGTCGCGATCGTCACCGCCGGCGGCCAGCACGCCGCCTTCGTTCTTCAGGTTTACGGTTATTGGGACATGGTCGCCGCCTTCGTCGCGCACGGCGCCCTCACTCCTGAGCTGGTGTACGACACCTGCCAGGAAATGTACTTTCAGTACGCCAAGATTCAGCCCTACCTGCGCGCCTTCCGCGCCAAGATGAACCTGCCCGAATGGATGATGCATATCGAGCGCCAGGTGGAGGGAACAAAGGCAGGGCGTAAACGCCTTGCGACGATGCAGGAGAACCTGACAGCCATGGCGAAGGTGCGGGCAGCCTCGGCTCCATCGCCCACCGTTCCCGCAAAGGCGCGCAAGAAGTAGGTGGCCCACGCAGCAGCAGAACCCAGGATTTCTTCTGAGAACCGCGCCAACCACAACCGGATTGACGCGACGATCCTGAACCCCAACCTGCGCACAAAGCGAGGCCAGGTTCGCCCAAAGGATGGGCGAACCTGGGGCACCGTCCTATTAGAATCGAGAGCCTCCGCCGCGCCGGATCACGGTTAATGCGTATGCGTGTACAGCAATCCCGCATCATTTAGGTCGCTGCTGTCTCCGCACCGCGGCGGCCCTCCGAGCGGGTTGTAGTCGAAGAAGTTATGCGGCACCATCTCAAAACCGGCCCAGTGGACCAGGGTGATACCGGTGCGACCGCCGCTGCCCATCTGGTTGTCGGCATCGGTCGGCTCATGGTGCGTCGATCCGAAATACCACAGCACGATACCGTCTCCCGTGCCGCCTAGCGGTTCGCCATTCAGGTACTGCAGCAGATAATCGTTGGGGTTATACCAGGTGTAAAGCCAATTGTTGTAGCCGGTCCCGGTACCATCCTCGCCGGGATTATCGTTGGTGAGGTCCTGGTCGTGCTGGGTGAAGGTTTCCTGGAAGTGGCCCGTGCCCATTCGATTGTAAGGATAGAACTGGTAGCCGATCGCGTGCCCATAGTCATTGGTCTGAGTCAGACTCTGCACCGTCAGGCTGGTGAATTCCAGCGGATTCCAGTCTGAGGTTTCTTCATTGGGAATGGGCGCGTAGGTATCGGTCGCAATATACCCGTTCGCGTCCTCAACGTGTTCGAACTCCGAGACTCCATTGTCGTCGCGTCCTAAGAGCTTGGTACTCACCCGCCAAAGTCCGTTATGGACGTGGGGCTCCGAAGTATCGTAGGGGAGGTTATAGCCCGTGGCGCCGTTGCGGAAGGTGATGCGGCCATCCTCATGGAAGGTGTACTCAATGATGTAGTCGTAGTTGTAGGCGTCGAAAACCGACCACACCACGACCTCCTGTGCCCGCCGCCGGACGTGGTTGCCGGGCTCCTTGCACAGCCACGCAATTCCCTCGTCGCGGCATTCGACGGCCAGCTTGGGCACGGCATCGCGCACATAGTAGAAGCTGCCGGTCTGGCTACGGAAATACGTCAGCGCGCCGTTCTGCGACGGCAAATCGGCGGGATCCATCTGGTCCATGCGGTCATCGCCGAACGACATGTCGTAATAGGTATGGCTGCGATCGTCATAGGGAACAAACATCTCGGCCAGCCCCGCCCGCTTGATGATGTATTGCGGCGAAGTATACTGCGCGCCCTCGATCGTCACGTTGGTTACCTGCGTTCCCTTCATACCCAGATTGCGCAATCCGAACCGCCAATGCGTGTTGGGAAAGTCGATGCGCAGATATAAGTCCTGCGGAAGCAGAAGGCCAACCGCAGCTTCTTCCGTCACCGTGCAGCCATTGCCGTTGATGAGGACCACGTCGGTTGCCGAAGCTGAGGTGATCGCAAACAAGACGGCAAGCAATGCAATGCCGCATGCAAGCAGTCGTCGGGGGTTTCCGCTTCTTATGCGCCGGGAGGGTCCGGCTGGTCGGGCATGATCTGGTTGGTTGGAAGCGGGTAGCAGAGTTGACAGCAACGGAAATACACTCGAAATCGTCATGGCTTCGTGACCTCTCGGATTCAAGATATTCAGGAGGAAAAACGTGGCCCACAACCCCAAATCGAGACAACCTGATTGACGGGGATAGTAGTACTTTTATTGATTTTGGCAAGCGAATTCGTGGGGTAGTGAAGTTGGCTGCTTTTATATGCCTTGACAGGCATATGCTATGTGAAGTATATAAAGATCGTGGGGTCTGTCTTCGAAATCATTGCCGAGCCGAACCGCCGCGCGATATTGGGCCTCCTGGTCGCGTCCCAACAGTCGGTGGGCGAGCTCGAGCGTCAGCTTCGTATGCCGCAGCCGACCGTGTCTAAGCACCTGCGCGTGCTGCGCGACGCCGGTTTCGTGGAAGTCACGGTGGACGCCCAGCGCCGTCTCTACCGCCTGAAACCGGAACCATTTCAGGAGGTGGACGCCTGGCTGGCGCAGTTCCGCCGGTTCTGGTCGGCGCACGTCGATGCTCTCGAACGCCACCTCGACCGCATGTATCCATCGACACCAACAAAAACGAAAAACAAGGAGAAGACGACGCGGCCTCAACCGCGAAGTGACAAAGGAGAAAAGAAATGAAGATCAAAGTCACCAGCCTATACGTGGACGACCAGGACAAGGCCCTGCGCTTCTATACCGAAGTGCTGGGCTTTGTGAAGAAGACCGATTTTAGCCAGGGGCCGTATCGCTGGCTCACGGTGGCGTCACCGGAAGAGCCGGACGGCACCGAGCTGCAACTCGCGCTCAACAACAATCCGGCCGCCAAAGCCTATCAGCAGGCGATTTTTCAGCAGAGCCAGCCTGCGGCCATGTTCTTCACCGACGACGTGCAGGCCGATTACGAGCGTATGAAAGCGCGCGGCGCCGAGTTCACCATGCCGCCAACCGACGTGACCGCTTCCAAGATCGCCATGCTCAAAGACACCTGCGGCAATCTCATTCAGCTCACGCAGCTGATGCATTGGTCAGGCTAAGGAGAAAAAGGTAACGGATCGTATAACAATCTAGCTATGCCGGCCATCTATTGAAAGGCGACGCAAGAGTTATGAACAGTACGACACCGTTTTCGTCTATCACAACGGTGCCGAATCTTACTATGCCGCCAGGGGGTTTCGTGGCCTGCTAAGGGTCTGAGCAGAGGTCAGTGGCTGGTGGCCAGGTTGAATGCTGGCTGACGCATCGTTTGATTTCTGGCCCGCTGGCCAGTGGCTTTAGGAGAAAAGGGTGATCGATCGCGCGCAGTACACCCCGGGTCCGGCCAACGTGGCGCACGTGCAAAAGGACGGTGATAAGTGGACACTCGTCCTCGTCAAGGAACTGCGTCACCCGCCGGAAAAAGTCTGGCAGGCGCTGACTGATCCGGCGCAACTGCGCGAGTGGGCGCCCTTCGACGCCGATGGGAATCTGGGCACGCTTGGAGCTACGGTGAAGCTCACCACCGTGGGAGCGCCCGTGCCGCGCATTACCGAAACCACCGTGAAGCGCGCCGACGCTCCCGAGGCGCTTGAGTACAACTGGGGTGACTTTCATATGCGTTGGCAACTCGAAGCCGTTGCTAGCGGCACGCGCCTGACGCTGTGGACCAATATCGCTCGCCGCTTCATCGCCATGGGTGCTGCGGGGTGGCACATTTGTTTCGATGTTCTGGATCGGCTGCTCAGCGGAACTCCCATTGGCCGCATCGTCGGCCCCGAGGCCATGAAGTTCGACTGGCAGCGATTGCACGCCGAATACGCCAAGCAGTTCGGGGTCGAAACGCTCAACTGGCCGCCCAAGGCAACTCACGAGTCGTGAGGAGGTCCGATTGAACTGGAACAAATGGGTTCGGCAGACCCACCGCTGGCTGTCTATTGCGTTTACGCTGGCCGTCATCGTCAACGGGGTCGCCGTGCTACGTGGGAAGTACACCAACAGGCTGGGTCTGATGGCGGTGGCCGTGCTCGCCCTGCAATTTTTCACCGGTCTGTATTTGTTTGTGCTGCCGTATGCCACCAAGTGGCGCAGCGGGCGACGCACCGGCTGAACGGACCTCCGGCCGCGCATACCCCGTTGGTGGCCTGGTATTGGACAGTATCGGAAATCTGTATGGCACGACGGCCTACGGCGGGTACTTCAAATGACGGTGCGGTGTTCAAGCTGACGCCGTAAGCTCAAACGAACGAAATGACAAAAGTCATCCCTCCCTCCTGACGAATCACACTACCGGGCAAAGCCCCGAAGATCGCATCCTAAAGTCAGTGGGAGGGAGGAGAGAGTGACTACAAGCGCTTCGCCCAACGAAATTTCCCGAGCCATCACCGGCGCGGCTTTCGGTGTGATGATGATGGCCCTGTTCGGCACCGCCTGGCTGGCATGGGGCCTGCAAAGTACGCCGGCGGATTCTCCCTGGCTGATTGCCGCTCTGGTGCTGCCCGCTATCGCATTGCTCATCCCCGGTTTCGGAATGTTTCAGATGGGCCGTCGGGCCACCAGGCAGGCCCCTCCGCTTACCGCCAGCCAGAAACGCGTGCAAAGTCAAATGGGACGTACCTTCGGCATTGTCTTCGGCGCGGAGGGGCTGCTCATCTTCCTGGCCGTAAATGTGCTGACTCATTTTCATCTCGAGCCCTACATTATGACGGCGGTGGCAGCCATCGTCGGGCTGCACTTCCTGCCGTTGGCCAGGCTCTTTCGAGTTCCCTTGTATTACTGGGTTGGCGGAGTGATCGGCGCGGACGCGCTGTTTTCGCTGGCGCTGCCATCTCCAACCCGAGAGATCGCCGTGGGACTGAGCATGGGAGCGATTCTATGGCTCACCTGCGTCGCGGTGCTGCGGCAGGGCTTTCAACTGGCGCACCATCAGCAGACGGCGCATGCCTAAGGCCCGAGTTCCCCGCCCTGGGACACCCACATCTACATCGCCCTTCAGTTGGGCTAACCTGGTGCCCGATGCGCGCATGGCGCGAGCTGTTCCTCAAGCAACTATACGTACTTAGACTCCGCACCCAGCGCTGAAAAAGTGCTGGGCTATATTCTTCGGTCCTGTATACGGGATTACTGCGCGATTCCTACTTAGCCCACGACCAGGCGTTGATGCGCCAGCCGACAGCGCGTCGCAATAGTATTATGTTTTGTCCGCGAAACGCGCGGACAAGGCTGTTTCGCAGAATGCCGGAGGAATGTCCCGTATGCAGGCATGGAAGCATGGCTATCGTCTCAGATACTTGGTTTTGTGCGTGTCCGTCGCTGCGTTCGCACTTCTTACAACTGGCGCTTCGCATCCTGCGGCGGCACAGGAGATGAAGAAGGCCGCCGCGCCTCAGGCGACCGGCGGCGGAGATCTGGTGGCGCGCGGCAAGTACATTGTGGAGGACGTCGCCATGTGCCCTACCTGTCATACGCCGCGGCTTTCCAACTGGGAGCTGGACCATACGCGATGGCTGGCGGGTGGGCCGACAGCGTATCTTCCGGCTCAACAGGTCGCGGACTGGCCCATCAACGAACCTCGCCTGGCCGGCACGTTGCCGACGAGCAATGCGGGAATGATCACGTTGCTGACCACTGCCGTCTGGATTGACGGCAAGCCGCTTCGCGATCCCATGCCCAAGTTCCACATGACGGTGGCGGACGCGGAGGCAGTGGTGGCCTATCTCAGGTCGCTCAGGTAGATCGATGGTCCGGCCCCGTCCTTTCGCAGAACGATGCAAAAGGATGAGGCACGCGGCGGATCGTCCTGCACCCACCCTGGCCAAAAAGAAGGCTAATCTAGGATGGCGCACCCGCATTGTTCTCTCCCTTCGCACGTCGGGAACGCCGCTTGCGCAGGCGCACGATCCACCAGCCGATCAGCACTCCTGCGGCAATGGCGGCGATGGTGTATCGCAGGTAGTGGTGAAAGGCCGTGCCGATAAAGTCGAAGATCTGTGGGCCGTAGCGGATCACGATCAGCGACTCCAGCGCGAAGCGGATGAAACGGCCGGCAAAGATGGCGGCCAGAAAATGCCAGAAGTTCATCTCGGCCACGCCGGCCGAAAGCACGAAAAGTTTGAACGGCGTGGGCGGCGGCAGCATCGAGGGGAACATGATGGCCCAGAACTCATGCCGCTCGAAGGACGCGCGGATCTTGTCGAAGCGCGTGCGACCGATGCGCTTGACCAGCAGCAACTCGCCGCCTTCATAGCCGATCCAATAAATTACGATGCTGCCGAGGGCCGAGCCGGCGGCAGCCATAGCGGAGTAGAGCACAAAGCGCTTGGGATTGGCCCAGGCGTAGCCGGCGACGATGGCGTCGAGCGGCATGCCCAGCAGCGCCCCGTCGATGGCGGCGAAGCCCATCACGCCCCATGCACCCAGCGGTTTCAGCAGCGCCAGGATGAGCGCCGTCCATTTGGCCAGAAGATGTTTCAAAGCAGTTGTCGGTTGTCAGTTGTCGGTTGTCAGCACATGCGGTATCCGGTTCGATTCTACGCGACAGCGAGCAGGCACTTCCGGACTGGGCTCACGACCTCGTCACTGAGAACCGACAACTGACAACTGACAACGGCGCACTGCATAATTGCTTCATGCCCTCCGGCAGCAAAGATGTACAGCACAAACTCGACGCCCTGCGCGATAAGATCCGTTATCACGAGCACCGCTATTACGTCCTGGACGCCCCCGAGATCAGCGATGCCGATTTCGACGGGTTGATGGACGAGCTGATTGCCTTGGAGTCAAAAAATCCCGAGCTGATTACACCCGACTCTCCGACGCAACGGGTTGGCGGTCAAGTTAGCGGACAGTTCGCCAGCGTGCGGCACTCTTCGCCGATGCTCTCCCTGGCCAAAACTACCAGCGAGGCAGAACTCCGCGACTGGGAGCGCCGTATCCACGTTCTTACCGGCGAAACAAAAGTCGATTACGTTTGCGAGTTGAAGCTCGACGGCATGTCGATGGCTTTACGCTACGACTCGGCAAGATTGGCGCTGGGCATCACTCGCGGCAATGGCACCGAGGGCGAGGACGTCACCGCCAACGTGCGCACCATCCGCAGCATTCCTTTGAACATCTCCGCGCAGCAACTGAAGAAAGCCGGCTTGCCTGCGGCTTTCGAGGTGCGCGGTGAACTTCTCATGCCTACCACTTCTTTTCAGCGCATGAACGAAGAGCAGGAGCAGAAAGGGCTCCCCAAATTCGCCAATCCGCGGAATGCCACCGCCGGCACGGTGCGACAACTCGATCCGCGAATCACGGCCTCACGTCGCCTGGATTTTTTTGCCTATGGTCTGCTCGTCGACGGGAGCACGATCTTCGATCGTCACTCGGAAGCTTTGCAGGCGCTACAGTCAGCGGGCTTCAAGGTGAATCCGAATCATCGGCTGGTGCACAGCATTGACGATGTGTGGAATTTCATCGGCCAGTGGGAGGGCATGCGCGAAAGCCTGCCATACGAAACCGACGGCATCGTCGTCAAAGTCGATCGCATCGCGCCTGCAGCAGGAACTGGGCTTTACCGGCAAAGCGCCGCGTTGGGCGATCGCATACAAATACGCCGGCGCACTCAGGCGAGACGCAGATCGAAGACATCCAGGTGCAAGTTGGACGTACCGGCAAGCTCACGCCGGTCGCCTGGCTCAAACCGGTCCCAATCGGCGGCACCACCGTGAGCCGCGCCACGCTGCACAACATGGACGAGATCGACCGTCTCGGGCGTTCGCATCGGCGACTGGGTGCAGGTCGAGCGCGGCGGCGACGTGATCCCCAAAGTTGTGAAGGTGCTTGAGGACAAGCCGCGCGGGCACAAACATTTTCATATGCCGGAGCGCTGTCCCGTCTGCGGCGGACACGTCGTGCGCGCGGAGGGCGAAGCCGACCATCGTTGCGTCAATGCCAACTGTCCCGCGAAGCTGCGCGAGACCATTCGCCACTTCGCCTCGCGCGGCGTGATGAACATCGAAGGCATGGGTGATGCGCTGGTCAATCAACTGGTCGAGACGGGAATGGTGAAGGACGTCGCCGACATCTACAGCCTCACCGAAGAGCAACTGCTCAAACTCGAACGCATGGGCAAGAAGTCGGCCGATAACATACTTCGAGAAATCAAGCAATCCAAAGAAGCGCCGCTGGAGCGCGTGATCTACGGCCTGGGGATTCGCTTCGTCGGCGAGCGCACCGCGCAGTTTCTGGCTGAGCACTTCGGCTCGATCGATGCGCTGATGAACGCCAGCGAGGAAGAGCTGCAGGAGGTCAACGAAATCGGCCCGAGCGTGTCAGCATCGATCCGCGAGTTCTTCGACGAGCCCAAGAATGTCGAGTTGGTGGAGCGGCTGCGCAAGGCGGGATTGCAGTTCACCGGCGAGAAGAAGCGGCGCGGGACCAATCTAGCCGGTAAGACGTTCGTCTTGACGGGAACCCTGGAACGGCACACGCGCGACCAAGCCAAGAAGCTGATCGAAGATGCCGGCGGCAAAGTCGCGGCATCGGTCAGCAAGAAGACGGATTACGTTGTCGCCGGCACCGAAGCCGGGTCGAAACTGGACAAGGCGCGGGAGTTGGGTGTCGCGGTGATTGACGAGAACCGAGATGGAAACGCTGGCGCGCGCCTAGTGTTCGGTGCCCCAGGTTCGCGTCCTTTAGGATGCTAACCTGGGCCCCGGTTAGCCAAAAGAAGGCGAACCTGGGGACCACACTTCACTACGTTTGAACCGTGCATCCCGGCGATTGCTACACTTGACCCGTGCGACGGCTCATTGTCAATGCCGATGATTTTGGGCTGACCGCGGGCGTCAATCGCGCCATTTGCGAGGCGCACCAGCGCGGCATCGTCACTTCCACAACCGTAATGGCCAACTCGCGCGCATTCTCCGGCGCAACCGAGCTGGCCCGCTCCGCTCTCAGCGTCGGCTGCCATGTTGTACTCATGGATGGCGAGCCGGTGCTGCCGGCCGACCGAGTTCCGACGCTGCTGCAACCGGCAACCAACAACGGGACACACCGCTTTCGCGACAGCCTCAACGCTTTCGCAACTGCGTCGTTCCGTCACCAGCTCAACCCGGAAGAGATCGAGGCCGAAGCCGCGGCTCAAATCGAGCGCCTTCAGTCCACCGGCATTGCACCTTCGCACTTCGACACGCACAAGCACGCGCACATGTTCGCGGCGGTGCTGCGTCCCTTGCTGCGCGCAGCCCAAGCGCGCGGAGTGAGTGCCGTGCGCAACCCGTTCGGCCAGGTGTGGCCGCTGCCCCTCAGCAATCTGCTGCGCACGCGCCAGCTTTGGAAGCGCCTCGCTCAACTGAACGTCTTGCGCAGGCTTGCCGGCCCGTTCCGCGATGAGGTCGCGAGACATGGCTTGCGGACGACGGATGGCTCGCTGGGCGTGCTGGCGACGGGTTCGCTCGACCTGAAGCTGTTCACAACCATGATCGAGAACATGCCCGAGGGCACGTGGGAGTTCGTCTGCCATCCCGGCTATAACGATGCCGAGCTCGACATGGTGCGCACCCGGCTGCGGCACTCGCGCGAGCAGGAGCTCGAACTGCTGACCTCGCCTGAGGCAAAAGAAGTGCTGCGGCGCCGCGGGATTGAGTTGATCAGCTACCGAGAGTTGTAGCGCTTATCGGTCGCCGAAAACGTTACGGAATAAACCAATCATCTCGGCGAATGCGAGGTCGGTCGCTTCGGGATCGAAGCGCGGGCCTTCATCGCGCGTGAAGGCGTGCTCGGCCTCATACAGTATGGTGTGATAGCGGATGCCGGAGCTTTGCAGCGCCCGATCGATGGTTTCGCGTCCCGCCTCGGGCACGTGCGGGTCCTGGGTCCCGAAGATCATCAGCAGCTCACCGCGAATTTCTTTCGCGCGGGCCAACGATCCGGCATCTGCGTCCTGCCCGAGCTTGCCATCGTGGATGCCGGTGCCGTAATAGCAGACCGTTGCCAGAACATCCGGCTGGAACGCAGCGCGAAATGCGAGGTGCCCGCCGATGCAGAAACCGGCCACGCCAATTTTCCCGGGCGCGACCTTGGGGTGTTTCGCAAGCCAGTCAAGTCCGGCGCGGCAATCCTCGTCGAAATGCGCCACCGGAGTTTTCGCGGCGTCTTCCAGGCCGCGGGTGCGCCCGGCGTCATCGAACGGAATCGGCGTGCCGGGTGGCTCGATGCGACGATAAATCTCCGGCGCAGCGGCCACAAAACCATATCCCGCCAATCGCACGCAGAAGCGCAGCAGCGGCGGCGTGAGCTGAAATATATCCGAGTAGCACCAGATGCCGGGATACCGGCCTTCAGCTTTGGGCGCGGCAACGAAGGTCCGCATCGGCGAACCCGGAAGAGGGATGTCGGCGTATTCGGTGGTGACGATCATAGGATTGTGCGGCCAATTCTCGCGGACGAGCCAGAGCCTGTCAACTCGTCGTCTTCAGCGCCAACCTTGGGCAGGGTTCGATCGCGATAGCCGTTTGCCAGAGCCGCGATGCCACTCAGTGGAATGTCAGTTTCTTCATCGGATAGTGTTTGCGGTTGCGCGTCCACAGCGCGGCCTGACTGCGCACAGCTGTTGCAGCGATCAGCGCATCGCCTAACTCAACTCCGTGGCTTCTCTGATATTGCCGTAGATAGTCGCCTGCCTGGCGCCCGGTTTCGCGATCAATGGGAACACAGATTAACGCGGCAAACAGTCGCGTGAGGGCCTCATGTTCCCGCAGTCGGGCGCCTGCCCAGAGTTCGGCTGCCGTAACCGGCGAGTACAGAATAGGATTGGACGAGTCGCCCAGGTCCATCCATTGGGAAAGAATGGCTTCATCCCGGCCGCGCGAGACTTCGATCAAAATGTCGGAGTCTACAAGGACCGTCACGGCCGTGAAAGCCTCCGCAAGCGATCTCCGTGCCGCAGATCCCGAACCTGCCGGGTGGAGTCGGGAAGGTCGCGGCCCTTACGTATTCCCACGAACGCCCGCATCGCCTCACGCCGCCCTTCCAGCTTACCGACGTATTGCTTGCGGGCGGCCTGACGCATCAGCTCGGAGACGGTCGTACCTTGCCGCTGGGCACGCGAATGAAGCGCCTTCCATAGGTCGTCGTCGAGGTAAAGCTGCGTGCGTTTCATGATGTATAGTATACATCGCTAGGCAAGAGTGTAACGCTTACCCAAACCCCACTAGCATCGTAAGCATGAGCACCCATCGGGAAGACGCGGCCGCGGTTTTCTGAGGTGCCGATCGGGCCGATTTATGCATTGCTGGGCCGTCGGAGGTCACGAGGGAAGGTTCGGCCACCACCGTCTATCGCGTCCCGTTCGGATAAACCAAAATCTTGCTGGCCTCGCCGGTCTTCAGCAGTTCCATGCCCGACGCAAAGTCCTTCATGGCAATGCGATTCGTGATCACGGGATGCAGGTCGAGCTTGCCGGCCTTGAGCAGCGCGGTCATCTGATACCACGTCTGGTACATGCGGCGCCCGTTGATGCCCTGCACGGTTGCGCCCTTGAAGATTACTTCTTCGGCAAGATTCAATTCGACTGGTTTGGAGGGAATTCCGAGGAGGGACATGCGGCCACCGAGACGCAGAATCTTGAATCCTGTTCGGATGGCTTCTGTTCGGCCCGCCATCTCCAGCACGACATCGACGCCTGTCCCGCCGGTGTTATCCATCACGATGCCGTAAACGTCGTCCTTCGTCGGGTCGAGCACGAAGTCGGGTCCCATCTGCTTGGCGATGCGGCGGCGATGTTCGTTGACCTCCAGCGCGAAGATCTGCGTGGCCCCGCAGGCGCGTGCGACGGCGATGGAGAACAACCCGATCGGTCCGCAGCCGGTGATGGCGACGCTCTTGGCGGCAATCTCGCCCGCCAGCACGGTGTGAACTGCATTGCCAAGCGGGTCGAGAATCGAGGCGTATTCCTGCGGAATCGAGGGGTCCAGTTTCCAGATATTCGACTCCGGAATAACGACATACTCGGCGAATGCGCCGTTGGCATCGACACCGATGATCTTCACGTGCTGGCAAATGTGTGCTTCGCCGGTTCGGCATTGCAGGCACTTGCCGCAGGCCACGTGCATCTCGGCGGAAACGAAGTCGCCTTCTTTGACGCTGGTAACTTCATCGCCGACGGCTTCCACCGTGCCACAGAACTCGTGCCCGGGAATGAGCGGCGGATGAATGCGGCGCTGTGCCCACTGGTCCCACTGATAAATGTGCAGATCGGTGCCGCAGATGGACGCCATTGTGACCTTGACCAGAACGTCGGTCGGCCCGAATTGCGGCTTGGGAACTTCGCGAATCTCCGTGCCCGGCGCGGGCTCCGGCTTCACAACAGCAAGCATGGTATCTGGCATGAAGGACAGCTTTCGGCGCCGAGCGGGATGATTTGTGAGATCGAGTACTCGACGCACGTCACCCAATAAGAGATCGAGCCAATGGGCAAACTCGTAAGTTTACCATGCGGCCAACCGTCGCTACGCCAGCGCGATTACGTCGATCTCCACCAGCACGTCCTTTGGCAACCGCGCCACTTCGACTGTCGAACGCGCCGGCGGCGCCTCGGTGAAGTAGCGGCCATAGACTTCGTTCATCGCCGTGAAGTCGGACATATTCTTGAGAAACACTCCGGCCTTGACCACCTGCTGGAGAGAACTGCCGGCCGCCTTGAGAATCGCCGAAAGGTTCTGCAGCACGCGCTCGGTTTGCGCCGCGACGTCGCCGTCGATGAGCTGCTGCGTTGCGGGATCGATAGGTATCTGCCCGGAAACGAAAACCAAGCCGTTGGCTTTGATGGCCTGCGAGTACGGCCCGATCGCCTTCGGGCCGTCGTTGGTTGCGATCACTTCGCGCATGGAATCTCCTGATGATGCCGATCTATTGTCGCCCAAGACCAACCTAATCCGCAGCGATTTTCCCTGGCTCGTGTTCTTCATTCGTGGCGAAGCGCGCCCTCCCGTTTTGGAATGCCGGCGTGAGATGGCGCTAGTCCCAATTGCGGAAATCGCATGCGGGCGCTACAGTGAATGAGGATTCATTCAGGAAGGCAGCACTTGGCATTTAGCACTGAGCCTTTAGCTTACGTAGTGACTGCGCGACTAGCGGCTTTGGCTAAGTGCCAAGTGCCAAATGCTAACTGCTGAGTTCCATGCCCAAACAAGAGCCTCAGCCCGCGGCTTCCACCGAAGCCACTCCTCCGCCGGCCAACCGCAATGCCGACAAGTACCAGCGCATTTTAGACGCGGCCGTCGCGGTGTTTGCCGAGAAGGGCTTTTTCACCTCGCGCATAGCTGACATCGCCGACCGGGCCGACGTCGCCGATGGCACCGTCTACCTGTATTTCAAGAACAAGGACGAGATTCTCCGGACGGCCATCAACACCGCCTTCGACGGTTTCATGAGCCTGGCACGAACGGAATTGAAGAAGCTGGCCGACCCCGCCGAGCGGCTGCGGCGGCTAGCCTTTCTGCACCTGGAGGCGATGGGGTCCAATCGCAACCTGGCGGTCGTCTTCCAGATGGAGCTGCGACAAAGCGCGCGCTTCCTCTCCGAGTTCTCCCACCAGCACATGATCGAGTATCTTCAGCTCGTGCGCGACGCCATCACCGCCGGACAGGCCGAAGGCATTTTCCGCCGCGAGATGTCGGACAAGTATGCCGCCAACTGCTTCTTCGGCGCGCTCGATGAGATGGTCACGTCCTGGGTGCTGAGCGGACATGAGTTTCAGCTCTCCCACGCAGCCGATGTGGTGGTCGATATTTTTCTGAATGGTATGCGAACCACGAAACCGTCATGAACCTCCGCACTCTAAATGACGTCTTCTTCAACCTGGTGCAGCGCAACAGCGAGCGCGTCATGCTCACGCGCGCGACCGGCGAGTGGAAACCGATCTCGGCACATCAACTGCGGAGTTGGGTCTACGCAACCGCGCGGCAACTGCGAAGTTGGGGGACTGGCAAAGGCGATCGCGTCGCCCTCTTGAGCGAGAACCGCCCGGAGTGGGCCGTTGCCGATTTCGCCTGCATGCTATTGGGCGCCGTAGACGTTCCCATCTACGCCACCCAGACCGCCGAGCAGTGCCTGTTCGTTTTGCAGAATTCGGGGGCGCGCATCGCCTTCGTCTCCACTCGCAAGCAGTACGAGAAGCTGGCCGCGATTCGCCAGCAGAGCGGGCTTGAGTCCATCGTCATTATGGACGAAGCCCCCGACATTGCCGACGCGGTGCCGATGCAATCCTTCCTGCACAATGCACCCCAGGAAGAAGACCCGGAGCTCGACGCCATCGGCGAAAAGATCGAGCCCGACGACCTCGCGACTTTGATCTACACCTCGGGTACAACCGGCACGCCCAAAGGCGTGATGCTCACGCACGGCAATCTCGCCTCGAACATCAATGTCTCGCTCGACATGTATGACCTGGACAAGGAGGATTTGTGCATCTCATTCCTGCCCTTGTCGCATGTGACTGCGCGGCACTTGGATTATGCGTTGTTCAACGCCGGGGTGCCCGTGGCGTACTGCCCGATGATCGACGATCTGCCGCTGGCCATGAAGGAAGTGCACCCAACCGTCATCGTCGCGGTACCGCGCGTCTACGAGAAAATCTATAACCAGGTGCAGAACAAGGCGCACGGCATAAAGCGCACGCTCATCCAGTGGGCGCTGAAAGTGGGCGCGGCCAATCGCGAGACGGTTCTTCGCGGCGAGGCGCCAACCGCACTCTCGTGGAAACTGGCCAACGCCCTAGTCTTCTCGAAAATCCGCGAAGGCCTCGGAGGCCGCGCCCGCATTTTCGTCTCGGGAGGCGCGCCGCTGGGTAAAGAGATTGCCACCTGGTTCGCCGATGTCGGCATTCGCATCCACGAAGGCTATGGGCTTACGGAAACCTCGCCCGTGGTTGCGCTCAACAATCCCATCAACCATCGCCTCGGCACGGTGGGCAAGCCGATGTCCAACATCGAGGTGAAGATCGCCGACGATGGCGAGCTGCTGGTGCGTGGGCCCTCGGTTTTCAAAGGCTACTGGAAGATGCCCGAGGAAACTGCGGCTGTCTTCGACGACGGCTGGTTCAAGACCGGTGACATCGCCAGCATCGACGAGGACGGCTATCTCTCCATCACCGATCGCAAGAAGGACCTCATTAAGACCTCCGGCGGCAAGTTCATCGCGCCGCAGCCCATCGAGAACTCGCTCAAGGTAAACCCGTTTATCGGCGAGGCAGCGCTGCTGGGTGACAAGCGGCGCTTTCCCGCGGTGCTCATTATTCCCGCATTCGACTTTCTGGAGGCCTGGGCGCAGCACCATGGCGTGAAGTTCTCCACTCGCAAGGAGCTGGTGAAGTCGCACCAGGTGCACTCGCTGTACCAGGGTATTGTGGACGAGATGAACCAGAACCTGGCGCAATTCGAAAAGCTGAAAAAGGTGCTGATTGTGCACGAGGAACTCAGCATCGCCGAGGGCACACTCACGCCCAGCATGAAGCTGCGCCGCCGCAATTTGACCGACCGCTACAAAAGAGAAATCGACGCCTTGTATGCCGAAGCCGAGCCGCACACTCGCTCGGCCACTCCCGCCAAGCACTAGACCCGAAGACCGACACTTTCGTGTGTATTCTATTCGCCGGAATTGGGGTATACTCCCAGCCACTCTGGAGCCCAAGCTGCTTGACTCAGACTCCAGGGCGCAATGAAGTGCGTCACCGGCTGGCCTGTACTCGCATGAAATCGCAATCCGCGGCAGTTCTCCCGTAATAGCGCGAGTTCGTCGGGGAACTATCGAGCAGTTCCAACGAAATTGCAACGAAGAATCAGGAGGAGCATAGCTATGGGCAAAAGAGCACGATCGACGACGGTCCGCATCTGTTTGGGGTTAGTGGCGTTTTTCCTATTCAGCGCTCTGTTGAGCGCGCAGGTACGGCGCGGAGTGGGTATCATTCCCCCTTCCGGCATTGAATATCCCTGGGACGTTGGCGTGAATATGCACACCAACTACCTGATTTTTGCACCAACCGGGTCCATCATTCCTGCCGCGCAGCCGGCGGGTGAGACGCCCGCGTCGCTGGGATGCGTCTACGATGTCGTTGCTAATCCGGTTTCCGGATGTCCCATCAATGGCACGACCGAAGTGCCCACGGGTGGCAGCGGCGTAATCGTGATCGTCGACGCCTATGATTACCCTGGGGCGGCAAGCGACTTGGCCACGTTCTCCAGCACCTTCGGACTGCCGGCGCCGAATTTCGCGGTTGAGTATGCCAGCGGGAAAAAGCCGTCGAACGGTTGCAGCCCGGGATGGGAGCTTGAGGAATCGCTGGACATCGAATGGGCGCACGCCATGGCGCCCGGCGCACAGATCGTGCTGATGGAAGCTTCTTCCGCCAGCAACAGCGCCCTATACCAGGCGGTGACGGCTGCCAACTCCTACATCTCCGCCCACGGCGGCAAGGGCGAGGTCTCGATGAGCTGGGGTGGCAGCGAAACCTCCAGCGAAACCAGTTCCGACCACTATTTCACGCAATCGGGCGTGGTCTACTTCGCGTCCGCGGGCGATTCTCCGGGCGTGATCTATCCCAGCTCTTCGGTCGATGTCGTCTCTGCCGGCGGCACGCAGGTCAACCGCAACAGCAGCGGAGCCTACACCAACCAAACCGCGTGGAGCGATGGCGGCGGCGGAGCCAGCAAGTACGAGTCGCGCCCATCCTTCCAGAACGCGATTGAGAGCATCGTCGGCAGCAAGCGCGGCACTCCCGATCTGTCGTTCGACTCCAGCGGCGGCTCGCCTGTCGCGGTCTACAACTCGGCTTGCTACGGCGGTTGGGTTGAAGTCTACGGCACCAGCGTCGCATCGCCCTCGTTGGCCGGCATCGTCAACAGCGCCGCACACTTCGAAACCAGCAGTAATGCCGAGAATACGCTGATCTACGGCGGCCTTGGCAACAGCTCCTACTTCACCGACATTACCTCCGGCAGTTGCGGCACCCATAGCGCGACCACTGGTTGGGATTTCTGCACCGGGGTGGGCGTGGATCACGGCCTTTCCGGCAAGTAATCACAGTCATCTCTGCAGTGCCCGCCTCCCACGAGGCGGGCATTTTTATTGCGAGCTTCTTACTGCGAGCATGACCGAATTGATCCCGCGGCATCAAAGTAGCCGTCCCGCGTATCCAACTCACAGCGTGTATCGACGACTTATCAAACAAACGATCGCCGTAATCGCTGGCAACCTGCTTTACTTTTTTGTCCTGATGCCGCACTTGCCGCCGGCGGGACGCCATCGCCCGGACCGCCTCGACTTGGGATTGCTAGTGGATTTCTGGGTTTGCGTAGTTGTGTACGGAGTGATCGAACTAATCGATCGCCGCCGGCAAACCAGCAAGTGAGACCCGACATCTTCGAGTGGCAGTGAGCCCGGAGGGCGGGATAATGATAGCCCAGCACGGAGCCGGAGGCGGAGTGCTGGGTAGGCTCAAATCAACCGCCTGAGTCCCGTAGGGACGACACGGTCTTTTGCGGTGGCGAGAGGGATGGGCTGACCAGTGCGCCGCGAGGGTAGAATAAGGCCATGAGTCCGGAAATTTCCGATCTCCTAAAACGGGCGCTCGCCCTTCCCGTTGATGAACGCGCTGCATTAGCCAACACTTTGCTCGATAGCCTGGAGACTAAGAATCCATCCGTGCAAGAGGCTTGGGATGAGGAAGTCGCGCGCAGAATCGAAGATCTAAAAGCGGGGAAAGCTGTGACCGTCCCTTGGGAACAACTGCATCGCGAACTTTTGGCCATGGTGAATGAGCGCTAAGCGGGTTGAGTACCACGAGCGTTAACGGGTGGCGCCCATGGTTATGGGCTGGTGTATGAGATCGCGCCTTAGCCGACCACGAGCCGATAGGATTGTCCAAATTAATCGGGCGTGGCGAGAAACCCAATCTGCGTTAATTGCGCGTAATAGCCGACAAACTGGCCCGAATCGTTGAAGCCGGTAAGGAATGCGAAAGCGAGGTTCGGCAGCGGGATAAGAGTGAATATTCCGTTGTTGTACAAGAATGCATGGTTAAGGAACCCGGCATCAGTGTAATATCCAAAGATCTCGCCGTGATTGTTAATACCTACAAGAATTGTGTCCCGGGCGCCAACCGGATAATCGATGCTGGTGTAGGTGTCTCCTGACTTCAGAAAACCATGGGCGTTCCCGTCCCGATTATCGTAGTAGCCGACAATCTCGCCGGAGTTGTTGATAGCCAGGGGTCCCGTAATGAAGCTTCCGGGATAGTCGACGGAACTGAAAATGCCATTCGAATAGAGGAATCCTCCTCCACCGGTAGGCAGCGCTCCGGCGCCTACGACATCACCGAGATCGTTTATGCCGTAGAGCTCGGTTGAGGTCGAGCCGGGTTCGTCCAGTGTGGTGTACGTGCCCCCTGAGTAAATGAAGCCGTGATAGGTATTGTGCAGCTCATAAGTTCCGGCGATCGCTCCCGATGAGTTAATTCCTTCCGGAGAGGTGAATTGACTACCCGGGTAGTAAATATCAGAGTAGGTGCCGAGATGATAGAGATAGCCGTGGCTACTATTGCCGCCGAAAGGGAGATAGTTGCCGACTACATCACCGCCATCGTTCATGCCGGCTGTATTGGTGTCCGCAGATCCAGGAACGCTGATCGTCTGAAAACTGTAATGCTGCGCGTGGGCCGCGGTTGCAAGTGTCAAACACAGCGATAGACAAAGAGTAGAAAAACTATCGGAGAGCTTCACTTCACCCCTCCACTCAGAATCGCGTCTGGTATTCTAGCTTATATTTCCGTTGCAGTGCCCTATCCTTTCGCTGTTTCTTGGAAAAAGGGCGGGGATCAAACCCACCCCGCCCAAAACTCTAGGCTGCTCTCACACCCTCTCGATGGTCACCGCGTTCAGCACCACGTCCTTGTTCGGCTTGTCCTGGCGGTTGCGCGGCAGCTTGGTGATCTTGTCGGCCACGTCCTGGCCTTCGACCACTTCGCCGAAGATGGTGTGATTGCCGGTGAGCCACGGCGTCGCCGCCACCGTGATGAAGAATTGCGAGCCGTTGGTGCCGGGGCCGGAGTTGGCCATCGCCAGCTTGCCCGGTTTGTCGAACTTGTGCGGCGAGCCCTTGGTCTCGTCCTCGAACTTGTAGCCCGGGCCGCCCATGCCGGTGCCCGTCGGGTCGCCGCCCTGGACCATGAAGTCGGGAATGACGCGATGGAAGATGGTGCCGTTGTAGAGAGGTGCGTTGCTCTTGGCGCGTGTGGTGGGATGCGTCCACTCGCGCGAGCCTTCGGCCAGCTCGATGAAGTTCTTCACGGTGATGGGCGCCTCCTGCTCGAAGAGGCGGCAGACGATACTTCCTTCGCTGGTGTCAAACGTGGCGTAAACGCCGGGAGTACGGGACATGAGTATGATTCCTTTCCTATGAGGTAGAGCCGGACTTCAGGCCGGCGTCAAGATCAACCGTTGAATTAATTGTCATCCCGACCGAGGGCTTCAGCCCGAGTGGAGGGACCTGCTTTGCTTCCGGCGAACAGCGGGTCCCTCCACTCACCCGCCGCGGCGGGTTCGGTCGGGATGACACAAAAACAAAAAGTCACGCTATCTGCTCGCCGCCAGCTCTCTTCGGCTTGCTGTTTCCGATTCGCGATACCACTCCACCGTTCGCCGCAGGCCTTCTTCGAAATCCACCAGCGGCCGATATCCCAGCTTTTCCTGCGCGCGCCCGATGTCGGCCAGCGAATGCTTGATGTCTCCGGTGCGCTCCGCGGCATACTCCACATCGCCGGCGTAGCCCGTTAGCGGCCGCAGCAGCGCGACCGTCTCATTCAGGTTGTAACGGCGACCCGTCGCGATGTTGAACGTCTCACCGGCAACGTCGCGCTCGGGAGCGGTCGCGGCCAGCAGGTTCGCGGCAACCGCATTATCGATGTAGTTGAAGTCGCGCGACTGCTCGCCGTCTCCGTAGATGGTAGGCCGCTGGCCGCGCAGCATCAGCGTGATGAACTTGGCCAGCACCGCCGAATACTGCGATGTCGGGTCCTGGCGCGGGCCGAAGATGTTGAAGTAGCGCAGGCTGACGGTCGGCAGGCCATAGACGCCGTAGAAGACCTTCATGTACATCTCGCCCGCAAGCTTGGCAACCGCGTACGGCGAGAGCGGCAGCGGCGTCATGTCCTCGCGCTTGGGCAACGTGGGCGTGTCGCCGTACGCGGATGACGAACCGGCATAAACCACGCGCTGCACGCCGGCATCGCGCGCGGCGATCAGCACGTTCAGCGTGCCTTCAATGTTCACGCGATTGCTGCGCGCCGGATCGGCAATGGACTTCGGCACCGACGGAATTGCGGCCTGGTGGAGTACGTAGTTCACTCCCTCACAGGCGGAGCGCACCGCGTCCATATGAAGCACATCCGCTTCGCGCAGATCGATCTCGGGGACAACGTCCTGCAGATTTTCGCGGCGGCCGGTCTCGAAATTGTCCAGCCCGCGCACCTGCTCGCCGCGCTCGAGCAACGCATGAACCAGGGCCGAGCCGATGAATCCCGCCGCGCCTGTGACCAGATAGAGCGCCATGGCTACAGCTTAGCATGACGACATTGTGCAGCTTGGAGAGGCTTGACTGTGGAGTCTATTGTGGAATAAATTCGACACCATGGAAACAATACAAGTCGTCCTCGATTCGGTGCTGCTTCGGGCCGCGGATGGCGCCGCCAAACGCGCGCGCATCAATCGGTCGGCGTTGATCCGGAACGCCCTGCGAGAGCATCTCCGTCAGCTTCGCAATCGCGAACTGGAAGCCCTGGACCGGCAAGCTTACGCCAAATACCCGGATGCATTTGATGGGGACTGGGAAAAGGAGGCTTCTTGGCCTTCGGAGTAATGCGCGGGGAAGTCCGGTCGTACCACTTTTCTCATCCCGACAAGCGCAGACCCGTTCTGGTACTCACGCGCGGGGCTGCTATTGCATACCTATCCACAGTTACTGTGGCGCCAATTACGTCAACAATCCGGGGTGCACCGTCTGAGGTTGTCCTCACCGAAGACGACGGTATGAAGCATCCCTGCGCTGTGAATCTGCACAATTTGATAACGATTCCTAAAGCACACCTGGGACGCCGCCTTGCCACCCTCTCTCCTGCGCGAATAACGCAAGTTTGTACCGCGCTGGGCTTCGCCCTCGGTTGCAGCTAGCCGGCTCACTTGCAGGGAGATCCCAAAGGTTAGTTCGTTGGCGAACTCACGAAATTGCCCGTGAGATCAAACCGCTCCGCCATCATGTCCACGATCTCGCGCCCAATCTCCAGCGAAGCCGTTGCTGCAGGTGACGGTACGTTGCACACGTGGATCATCCGCCCGCTGTGCACGAAGTGGAAGTCGTCGAGCAGATTGCCGTTGGCATCCACCGCCTGCGCGCGCACCCCCGAGCCGCCTTGCGCCAGGTCCGAGTCCTGCAGCTCCGGAACCATCTTCTGCAGCGCCTTGGTGAACGCCGGCTTCGCCCAGGCGCGATACTGCTCCGCCATCCCCATGCGCCAATACTTCCGGGCCATCTTCCAGAATCCGGGGAAGCGCAGAGTCTGCATCGCCTCGCTCAGGTCGGGCGCGGCGCCGGTATATCCCTCGCGACGAAACGCCAGCAGCGCGTTGGGACCGGCCTCCACGCTCCCGTTCACGCGCCGCGTGAAATGCACGCCGAGAAATGGGAAGCGCGGATCGGGAACGGGATAAATCAGATTGCGGATGAGATGCCGGCGCTCCGGCCGCACTTCGTAGTACTCGCCCCGAAAAGGCACGATCTCCAGATTCGTTTTAACGCCCGCCATGCGCGCGATGGTGTCGCTGTAAAGCCCGGCACAGTTGATGACGTAGCGCGCGCGAAAGGCTCCGGCCTGGGTCTCGACGATATTGCCGCCGTTGTCTTCACGAAGGCCCACGACCTTCGCGCCCAGGACGATCTCGCCGCCCGCCTGCCGAATCAGCTCGGCATATTTCTGCGCGACTACGGTGTAGTCGACGATGCCGGTCGAGGGCACATGCAAGCCGCGCAGTCCGTTGCAGTGCGGCTCGATCTCGCGAAACTCGTCGCGTTCCATCATCCGCAGTCCCGGCACGCCGTTGGCGTTGCCGCGTTCATGCAGCGCGATCAGCCGCGGAACTTCTTCCTCCGTGGTCGCAACCACCAGCTTGCCGCATTCTTCCCACGCGATGCCGTGCTCCCGGCAGAAGCGCTTCATCGAGGCCGCGCCCGCCACGCAGTTGCGCGCCTTCAGCGACCCCGTCTTGTAGTAAAGGCCGGAGTGGATCACCCCGCTGTTGTGTCCGGTCTGATGCGCGGCGACGCGCGCCTCTTTGTCGACCACGATAGGGCGCATCGTTGCGAAGCGCCGCGTCGCCTCCAGAGCCGTGGCCAGCCCCACGATTCCCGCGCCAATAATGAGCAAATCCGTTTCGCGATCAGCCATGATCTAGTCCCAGCAAACGGGGCGATTATAGGACGCTAGCAGCAGCCTATGCCATGACGCGCATCACAGGCATTTGCGCAGCTCTGGCGACAGCAGATACTCTTGTCGCTTTCGCTATTCGCCAGAAAATGTCGGGAGTGCTTCTGGCGAAAAGCGAAGAGCGAAAGGCGAAGAGCGTCTTTAGACCCATGCGCGTACTTGTCACCGGTGGCGCCGGCTTTCTCGGTTCGCATCTGTGCGATGCATTGCTCGCCGAGGGCCACTCCGTCGTGTGCGCCGACAATCTGCTCACCGGCTCGCGCGACAACATCGCTCACCTGCGCCGCGAGCCGCGCTTCGAGTTTCGCGAGCAGGACGTCTGCCGCTCCTTCGATCCCGGCCGCGTCGATTACATTTTCCATTTCGCTTCCCCGGCCAGCCCGGAGGATTATCTCAAGCACGCCATCGAGACGCTGCAAGTCGGCTCCGTCGGCACCATGAACTGCCTGGAGCTGGCGAAGAGATACGGCTCGAAGTTTATGCTCGCTTCCACCTCCGAGTGCTACGGCGATCCGCTGGAGCATCCGCAAAAAGAAAGCTATTGGGGACACGTCAATCCCATCGGGCCGCGCTCGGTGTACGACGAGTCGAAGCGCTTCGCCGAGGCCGCCACCATGGCGTACCAGCGCTACCAGCACGTGGACACGCGCATCGTGCGCATCTTCAATACCTACGGGCCGCGGCTGCAGCTCAACGACGGACGCGTGATCTCGAACTTCATGAAGCAGGCGCTGGGCGGCGAAGACCTGACGGTTTATGGCGACGGCTCGCAGACGCGAAGCTTCTGCTACGCCAGCGACGAGGTCGCCGGCATTCTCGCGCTGGCAAAATCGGACGAGCACGAGCCCACCAACATCGGCAATCCCGACGAGTTCACCGTGCTGGAATGCGCGCAGGTCGTACTTGAGGTGACAGAATCGAGCAGCAAAATTCGTTACCAGCCGCTGCCCCAGGACGATCCCAAACAGCGCTGTCCCCACATCGGCAAAGCCCGGCGCCTGCTGGGTTGGGAGCCCAAAATCGACCTGCGCACCGGCTTAAAGATGTCTCTGGATTATTTCCGCGCGGCGGTGCAAGCCAGTCGCGCCCCCGCTCTTGACTAGCAGCCTGCTCAGTAAAGCCCGGTGCGATAGATGATCCACCAGCTCAATAACAAAGCGACGAACGTCTCAGCGACTCCCCACCAGAAGTGCAGAAAGAACGCTCCGCAACTGAGCAGTGTGAACAGCAGCCAGAACGACTTCTTTTGAGAATCCAAAGCCGATGTTTTCCAGCCCCAGGCAGGCGAAGCACCTTCGGGCTTTTTCTATCTGCGAGTACGGGCGACGCGGAACTTAACGGCCCGCATTACTCGATCACACTACTAAACCGGTCTAATCCACCAACTCCACGGGCGTAGGCTCGTTCTCCGGCTCTGGAATCGGCACGATGGTCAGCACATCGGTCTGCACCTTGTCCCACTGCTGGATGAGCAGTCCTTTTTCTTCGAACAACGCGCGAATGCTGGCTGAATCCCAGCGCACCACCTCTTCCAGAATCGGCACCAGGATGGCCAGCGCACTGTCGCTAATGACCGAGCGGCGCGCGATGGGCGCCAGGTACTTGTTCTCGGAGACGGCAATGGTGAAGCCGTCGCGCCGGTTCACATGCAGCATGACGTGAATATCGGAGCTGCCGTCGCCGACATAGACCAGGCGGTCGGGGCCGACCTTCAGCTTCTCCAGCAGTTGATCGACGACCGCTACCTTGCCGTAGCCGGCCGTCACCTGCTTGATGCGCTCGATGGCGCCTTCGGCGTCGTACTCAAATTCAGTGCCGTAGATGTGCTCGGGCGGAATGATGCCCTCCAGCGCCGAGCGGATCACCTCCACCGGTCCGGCCGAGATCACGTAGAAGTCGAAGTGGAAGCCCGGCACCTCCTCCGACAGATAGCGGTACAGGAGATCAATGTTGGGCTTGAGCCGCACGCGCTTGCCGGCTTCGTACAGATGCTCGGGGCGCGCGCGCGAGCGGAACTCGGGATCGTGCAACAGCAGGTACGCCAGCTCGCCGCCCTGTTGCACCAAGATTCAGCGCCGTCATGCCGGTCGTCTTGCGCTCGTATTCGCTGGTCGAAATCCCAAGCAACTCGGCCAAAACGTACCCTGAGTCATTGAAGCTCAGCGTCTGGTCAAAGTCGCTTGCGAATATGTAGCGCTTCCTCGGTTGTGTTCTCTCTACCATATCGAAGTCAGGTTGATGCACCGGCACGCCAGTCCTCATAAGCTGTGTTTCTGGTTCTCTAGATTAGATTCACGAAGTGGTTGAGGGATGATGAAAACCAGCTGAAAAATGCTAACTGGGAAGCGGACGAGTCACTTGCGGAAATCGAACGAGCCGTCGTTTTGACGATTCTGTCGCTAAAGCGCGCGTCAGTGCGGGAACCGGAAGATTGTCATCACGACGAGAGCTTCGGAGACTGCAGTCTCTTTAGCCCACGAACGATCTGCTCTGTTCAGCTCACCTCCGCTTCGTATACGGCGTACTGATGCGTCCGTCGTAGCTCTCGCAGCCACTTCTGCTTGGCGAAAACTGCTTCATACACCAGATTGTGATAGAGGACGTACACCGGTTGCGACGACGTTATAAACGACTTCTCTAAATTCTCCAGCACCTCTAGTAGAATGTGCTCCGGAAACGGATTGAAGAGGTAAAGCACTGTCGGCTCGACGGGAAATTCGAAGTCGCGCGCGTCGCCCACGCGAGCTTCCATATTGAAGCACTTTTGCCGATCGCCCTTATAGCGCGCGATATTCTGCGCGGCAATCGCGGTCAACTCCGCCAACAGTTCTACGCCAATGATGCGCCGAAACGGATAGTCCGACGCCATCAGCAAGGTGCGTCCTTTGCCCGAGCCGAGATCGATGAACGTGAAGCCCTCAACCGCAACCGGCAGCGACCCAATGATTTCGCGAAACAACTCCGGCTCGGACGCCTGATATTGCACCCCCCGCAGCCATTCGCGAACCCGCGTACGCAATCCCAACGTCGCCCACGTGGTGTCCACTCCGTGCTCGAAATCGAAATCGATGTCGCCATACCGCGACCTCCGCCTCGCCGGAGTCAGGTCGCGCGCCAATTCGAACAGCCCGGCGGCATAGAAGCGAAGCGCACCCACCAGACCGCGCGCGCGAAACGCGTCGCGCATCCAGCCAATGAAGTCGCGGCGATCAGAATCAGGCGCACGCTCAGGCACCTCTGGATAGTAGAGCATCTAGGATTGGGTGGAGCGCGCCTTCGAGGCCGCTGAAAAACCCGGGTTCGGAGGGCATGAGTCAGGGCACGAAGTTCACTCGTGCCGCGCAAGCTCTTTATTTCTTCGCCGGAGCCGACTTTAGTCGGCGGCACAAAACAACCGAGTCGGACTTTTTCAGCGACCTGTTCAGGCGTGCATATTAGATTCCGATTTACATCCGGCTTCTGAGGTAAACGCGCTACCTCAGCGGCTGACGCCGGGGGCCGTGCTGAGGACGCGCAAGCATGCACGCCTGAAGGAGTGCTCACCCGACCTTTCATGCTAGGTCGAACAGCAGAAACTCCGCCGGGTCATTGCCGCTAGTACTGGCAATCTGCAGTGCGGTCTCGCCGGCGATCGCAGCCCCGTCGCCTTTCTCCAGCTTCGTGCCGTTCACGTCGATCCGCCCGTTAATTAACTGCACCCAGGCATGACGTCCCGGCTTGAGCTCCAGCTCCACCGACTGGTCGCTGTCGAGAATAGACGCATAAACGCTGGCGTCCTGATGGATGGTCGTCGAACCGTCCCGCCCATCACGCGACGCGATCAGCCGCAGCCGGTTGTGCTTTTCCTCGGGCGCAAATGTCCGGTCCTCGTAGCTGGGCTTCAGCCCCTCGGCCTCGGGCAGCAGCCAGATTTGCAGCAGGTGCACCGGTTTCTGCGACTGGTTCATCTCGCTGTGCATAATGCCGGTGCCCGCCGACATGCGCTGCACGTCGTTGCGCTTGATGGTGGCGCCGCGACCCATGCTGTCGCGATGGCTCAACTCGCCGTCGACGATGTAGGTGAGGATCTCCATGTCGCGATGGGGATGCATGCCGAAGCCGCGCCCGGCGCTGACCAGGTCTTCATTGATGACCCGCAGGTCGCGAAAACCCATGTGCCGGGGATCATAGTAATCGGCAAAGGAAAAACTGAAGTGCGTGTCGAGCCAGCCGTGGTTGGCATGGCCGCGCTCTTCCGCTGGCCGGATGGTGATCATAATCTTGCTCCAGCCGATTGGATGCCGGCCCGCGGCAAAAGTAGCAAGCGTGTTATAACACATAAATTCAGAGCGGGTCGGAAACACGGATCCCGCAGCCCGGCAGTATTTACATTGTGTCGTAGGCTTAATCCGAGTCATTCTGGGAAGGCTCGCATCAAATTTCGTAACTGCACTTGCAGAATGGAGCGATAATAGGGTTATGCGAGGCTGGCTTTTAGCTGCGGTAATCAGCGTGGCTCTGGTCGCCACCCCAATGTGGGCCCAACGAGGCGGGGGTGGTGGACACGGCGGCGGCTTCGGCGGCGGCCACGCTTCCTTCGCAGGACATGCCGGCGGCGTTTCCGGCTTTCATTCCTCGGCCGGCTATCGCGGCTGGAGCGGCAACAACGGCTGGGCTCGGCGCGGCAACGGCTGGTATCGCTATCCGTACCGTTACGGTTATTACGGCCGATATCGCGGTTATCCCTACTGGGGCTATGCCGGTTACGGCTACGGCGGATATTACCCCTGGTGGGGATGGGATGACTTTGACAACTCCTCCTATGACTATTCCTCCAACGGTGAGGTCGCGCAAAATTATCAGCCGCAGTATGGGTACCCTCCGCCCGGCGGCTCCGTAGCCAGCTACGCCAGTCCGGATGAGGTCCAGAGAATCCAGAATGAAGTCGATCAGTTGCGCGCGCAGCAGGAGGCGCGGCGATCGCAGCCGCAGGAGCCCCTGATCCACGCCGATACCGTCCTGGTATATCGCGATGGCCACACCGAGACGGTTGGCAACTACGCCATCGCGGGCAACACCCTCTGGATCTTCAACCAATCCAGCGCGAAGAAAGTTCCGCTATCAGATCTCAACCTTCCCGCCACCAAGAGCGACAACGAACAGCACGGAGTAGAGTTCGTGCTGCCGAACTCGCACTGACTTTGCTACTTCTGCGGGACGGAAAGCTGCTTACGCGCGGGTGGCGTTATGCGTGCTGCTGCGTTTTAGGTTAGTGCCCCTCGATTTTATCCACTCTGCCCTGCAGAGCTTCCAATTCCAAGTCCATCGTACGCAGCGCGTCCGAGTGGCTACGCAAGCGCGTGATCACCGGCGAGGCCCCACTTGTGAAATTCGGTGAGCAAAGCGGTTTCGATTCTCTCCATGCGCGCGCCCATGCGCTCTTCGCTTGCGGCGATTTGCGTGGAGATCTCGGCGGCAATCCACTTCTTGTCGTCGTCGGTCAGCATGGCGCCATTGTATTACGTACACATCGAAATCCGCATCTGAGCAAAATAGCTCGGTTGGAGCACCCGGCAGCGCTCATTTGTTCCTTACCTGAGCATTACTGCATCAATCCCGATGGAGGCGGCAGGTTGCGGTCCTTCATCCATTCCTCCATGATGCGCCGGTTGGCTTCCGTGGGCGGCACCTTGTCAATGTCGGGCATGAAAATCCGGAGACCGGCCTGGGGCGTCATCTGAATGCGGCCGTTCACCAGCTGCTCCTGATAGCGGGTGAGATCGAAGCTGAACCACTCGTCCTCCGACGCATCGATCAGGACAATATCGGCCTGCGACATGGTAATTTTTCCCAAATTGACGGTGCCGCCTTCCAGCCGGATGAAGTTCCGCCACTGCTTGACCTGGTTGGCCTCCGGGCGCCCGTCGCCGAAGACCGACACCAGGTCGCCGGTCTTGGCCCCAATGTGCACATCCGTCAGCTTTCCCCGGATCGCCGGCGCAGGCAAAATCTGTTCCGCATCAATGTATATATCGTCGCCGGAGACTTGCACGTTGCCGGCGTTCTGAGCGCCAATCAGATCGGCAACGTTGATGTGCAGCGCTTGCACTAACCCCTTGACGGGAAGCTTCAGCACACGCAGCTTCACCATATGCAGATGGATTCGTCCGTCGGGCGCGGCGCTCACGTCGCTGACCATCTCGATGGGCAGCGGCACGCCTTTGTGCAGCGTTCCCTTCAGCTTCAATTGCTGACCGTCAGCGGCCAGCGAAACATTGCCCAACGGCGAACCTTTCAGCAAGCCTTGATTCAAGATCCCGCTGATGTCAGACAGGCTGGTAGCGATGATGCCCGACTGAATATTCAGGACGAATGAGTTGGGCTCGTCGAACGATGGAATGACGCCGCTGCGGGTAGGATGCATTTGCCCCCGCAGCCAGCGTACCCGCAATTGCAAGCCGGGGCGTTCATTCAAGATCACATTGTGCATCACCACTTGGGTCTCGGACTGCACCGGGTTCGCTTTGCTGGAGATGGCATGAACCGGGGCGGCCGAAGATGGCGATTCCGCCGTGTTGACACTACTGGCCGCCGATGACTTGCTCGGAGGATTCGGCGACTTCGAGCAGGACGCCAGCAACGCCAGCGCCAGAAGAGGGACAAAGGTACGCCGTGCAAACATAATGTCTGAGCTGCGCGAAGTTCGTGCTTGGCGGTTAGAGACGCCCAGGGTCGACACCAGGAAGCCGTGAGACCCGAACCCGCTTCAATAATGAGATGCTGATTGCGGTCTCGTGACCGGAATCTGCGAAAAAGTTGGCCTTCTAAACAGCCTTGCGCTGCTCTGCGATCAGGCAAGCATCATCCGCATCGGTTGTAGTCTGCGAGTAAAGGGATTCAATACCAAGTCAAACTCTTCCAGCGTGATCGCCCCCAGCAAAGCCTCATCGCCCGGCTCACCCACGATGACCGGCGTATGCCCTTCGCCCTGGGGAAGCGAGAGATGGCATTCCGAGACGCGGCGCTCGATTGTGGTTCCGTCAGCCAAACTGAAGGTGAAGCTGCGTTTCGGCTGCAGGCCGAGCCTGCCCGATTCCTCGGCAGGCACGAGGGTATAGGTCACGCCGCTGTCAACAAGGAAATTGACCTTCGCCTGGGTTCCGTTAGGACCGGTGAGCACACCTTCGATATGCGTAAGGCCCATTCGATGCAAATGACGCGGGAGTGTTCAGCGTCCCTCCAGTTTGTGGCTCCTGACCTGAAGACCTTCGAATTCCAGGTCGATGGTTCGTAGCGCGGCGGCTTCAACGCGCGGATCGTCCTTTTCCGGTAACGCCCACTTGCGAAATTCAGCGACTAAAGCGGCCTTGACTCGTTCCATTCGAGCTCCCACGCGGTCTTCGCTCGCGGCGCTTCGATCGGGAATCCGCCTCTCGTCGTTGTCCGTCAGCATGGCGCTATTGTATTACTTTCTAGTCGAAATCCCCCTCCGAGCAAAGGGCTCCGATAGGGCATCCGGGAGCGTTCGATCCGAGTCTTGGCTGGCAGCCTATCGGCTATCCCGTCCAATCGTCGGAAGCTCTGCGCCTGGATGGGACAGGGGCATGCCAGACGGCACTTCTGGGCCATTTCAGGGACGAGTGCCCGACTTGCAAACTTCTGGCGGGGTTGACTGAGGGGTACGTGTGCAATTCCTTTGGGGGATAAAACATACGTGTGCTATTCTCAGGGGCATCAAACATCTGAGGAGCCGCATCAATGAGCTGCATGGCCGTCGCTGACGCGAAGGGTGAGGTCTACACCGAGATCAGGGACCGTGAGCCCACGCCGATGGAACTGCTACGCAAGTTCCACCGCCAGATTACCTACCAGCTTCTTCAGGATGTGCTGCGCGAGATGCTGGAGAACGGCGAAATCCAACTCGGATCTGACAGGCATCTTCGTGTTCGCCGTTAGGTCTATCGACCGTAGCTCCCATTGACAGATTCCACCCAACGTAAGCTTCGCCTCTATGACGATTCACCCAAAGAGGGTGACGACAGAACAGATTACCAACGCGACCGCGATATTGTTCTCTACACCTCCGCTCTCCAGCGACTATCAGGGATTACACAAGTTGCTTCCGGAGAGACAGGACACGTTTTCCATAATCGCCTGACCCACACACTGCAGGTTGCGCAGGTTGGAAAGCGGCTAGCGGAAAAGCTGGTACTCAAGCAGCCAGACTTAGTCCGATTTTACGGCGGCATCAACCCTGATGTTGTTGAAGCTGCCTGCTTGGCACACGATCTTGGACACCCGCCCTTTGGACACTTGGCGGAATCCGTTCTCAATTCGCTAGTGGGCGAACTTGCGGGCGGGTTTGAAGGAAACGCGCAGAGCTTTCGGATCGTTGCTGAACTTGTGTTCCGTTCTGAGAAATACAACGGTCTAAATCTCACTTGGCGAACGCTCGAAGCTATACTGAAATATCCATGGACATTCCAGTCTAGGCTGAAGGCAAACCCTAAGAAATGGGGCTCATATGATACCGAGATCGCCGCATTTCGACATGCAACAGGACAACAGGGCTCCGGTCCGCTGAAGAAGTCAGCCACCGCCGAGATTATGGACTGGGCTGATGATCTCACTTACGCAATTCACGATGTGGAGGATTTCTATCGAGCTGGGATAGTCCCGCTGCACGAGTTGCGCCCACCCCAGGAGGGTTCGGCGCCCACTGCAGAACGCGATCGTTTCATCAACTACGTCGACCAACACAAAGCGGAGAACGCTGTACTTTCACGGCTCACTCGAGAACAATTAGACGACATCTTTGCCAATCTCCTGTTGCCGCATTTCAGCCTGAACAAAGCCTACGACGGTACTCGGGATGATCGTGCTAGGCTGCGCTCATTCACGAGCATTCTGGTGGGCAGATATATAAATGGACTGCAGCTACGAGAGTCAGTCAAAGAGGAGAAAACGGTGACTATCGATAATGGCTACGAATGCGAGATAGCCATCCTTAAGCAGCTTACCTGGTGCTATGTCATTGAAGCTCCTGGGCTAGCCATACAGCAACATGCACAAGGGCAAGTAATCAAAACGTTGTTTTCTGTTTTCTTAGAGGAGACCAAGGCACAGCCTTCGCGTCTGCTCCCTGCCTATTATCGCGAACGGCTAGAGTGCATTCGAAAGCAGGAAGGGGATTCCGATCCGTCTCTTCAGCGAATGGTAGCCGACTTGGTAGCCGGCATGACCGAATCGCAAGCCTTTTCCTTGTACCAGCGGCTACATGGAATAACAGCCGCTTCTGCGATGGACAAAGTATTGGTATAACCCAACTCGGGGGTGGGCTTGCGCCCACCCCGCTTTACCACTTCAACCAGACTTCAGGTTCGGGCCTAAAGCCCCTGCCCGATGCGTGCGCCTATCGGCACGGCTGAAGCCATGCCCTTTCAAAGCGCTTACACCAGTCCCTGGTCCAGCATGGCATTGGCGACCTTCAGGAAGCCGCCGATGTTGGCGCCGTTCACCAGATTGCCCGGCGTGCCGTAGGTTTCGGCGGTCTCGAAGCAGGTCTTGTGAATGGCTTTCATGATGTTGTGCAGCTTGTGGTCGACTTCCTCGCGTGTCCAGGCCAGCCGTGCGCTGTTCTGCGACATCTCGAGGCCCGACGTTGCCACGCCGCCCGCATTCGCCGCCTTCGCCGGTCCATAGAGGATCTTGTGCTCCAGGAACAGCTTGGTGGCTTCCAGCGTACTCGGCATGTTGGCGCCTTCGGCTACGACCTTCACCCCGTTGTTGATGAGGTTGTGCGCGTCCTTGGCGTTGATTTCGTTCTGCGTGGCGCTGGGGAAGGCGCAGTCGGCCTTGATGTTCCAAAGCGGGTTGTAGCCCAGCTTCAGATCGGTCGGCATAAAGATCGCCTTCTTGAAATGATCCGTGTACTGACGGATGCGGCCGCGCTTCGCGTTCTTCAGCTCCATGATCCAGGCCAGCTTCTCTTCGTTGATGCCGTCGGGATCGTAGATCGCGCCGTCGGAGTCGGACACGGTGACCGGCTTCGCGCCGAGCTGGAGCAGCTTCTCGACGGTGTACTGCGAGACGTTGCCGCTGCCCGAGACCAGGCAGAGTCTTGCCATCGAACGTTTCCTTGCGCGTCTTCAGCATCTCTTCCGCGAAGTACACGCAGCCGTAGCCGGTGGCTTCCGGACGAATCAGCGAGCCGCCCCAGTGCAGGCCCTTGCCGGTCAGCACGCCGGTGAATTCGTTGCGGATGCGTTTGTACTGGCCGAACATGAAGCCGATCTCGCGTCCGCCCACGCCGATGTCGCCGGCGGGAACGTCGGTGTCCGGGCCGATGTGGCGGCACAGCTCGGTCATGAAGCTCTGGCAGAAGCGCATCACTTCGTTGTCGCTCTTGCCCTTGGGATCGAAATCGCTTCCGCCCTTGCCGCCGCCCATGGGCAGCGTGGTCAGGGAGTTCTTGAACACCTGTTCAAATGCGAGGAATTTCAGGATTCCAAGATTGACCGAGGGATGGAAGCGCAGGCCGCCCTTGTAGGGGCCGATGGCGCTGTTCATCTCGATGCGGAAGCCGCGATTGACCTGGACATTGCCCTGGTCATCGAACCACGGCACACGGAACATAATGAGGCGCTCGGGCTCGGTGATGCGCTCCAGGATTTTGGCTGAGATAAATTCCGGATGGCGCTCCAGCACCAGGCGCAACGAATCGAATACTTCCTGCACTGCCTGATGAAATTCGGGCTCGGCAGGGTTCTTGGCCTTTACCGTGGCCATAACATCGTTGATGTAGGTCGCCGGAGTCTTGATTCCCGGCGTAGTAGTAACTGTATGCATAGATGGTCCTCCTCGAACCGTGACACTTTCGTACTTCAGGCCGAATTTGGCTTTCTCTTACGTAGGGCCGACAGAGAGATGAATCGTTCGCCGGGCGCCACCCCATTCGCGCAAACCTACGCGAATCGGGACCCGGTAATATCACCCCTATGCGAAAGCCGCGCGAAAGGCGGGGTTGCGGGAGCACCACTTCGTTTTGCTCGGTGACCCCGGTGGCAACGCCGCGAACTTGTCATTGAACCCGGCTTTATTTGAGTCCTGCGCCGCCAGCTTCGCAGTGATTGCTATCACCCCAGGGGGTGACTAGCCCGAGTAATGGTAACGCCGTTCGGCATTCGTGGTGAGGAAAATCGGTAGTATCTGAATCAACGCGCATTTCAGACACTACCGGAAAATCGATGTGCCCAGCAGCGCTGACCTTTAAGATAAATGCGTGGAGAAAATGGTCTATCTTTCGCTGGGTTCGAATGTCGGCGATCGCCAGGCCAACCTCCGCACCGCGATCGGCAAGCTCGGCGAACTCGGCGAGGTGACCGCCGTCTCGTCGTTCTTCGAAACCGAGCCGGTTGAGTTTACCGCGCAGCCCTGGTTCCTGAATTGCGCCGTCGCTCTGCGCACCGAGCTGATGCCGAAACTCTTCCTGGCGAAAATTGTGGCGATCGAGCGGCAGATGGGACGCCGGCGTATCCAGCCCAAAGGCCCGCGCAACATCGACATTGACATTCTGCTGTTTGGCAACGCTGTCATCAACTCCCCGCAGCTCGAAGTGCCGCATCCCGCCATGCACCAGCGCCGGTTCGTGCTGGAGCCGCTGTCCGAGATCGCACCCGACGTACGCCATCCCATCCTGAAGCGCCGCATGCGCGAGTTGCTGGAAGCGCTGCCGCGCGATGGCGCACAGGTGAAGAAGCTAGGCCACGACACTCCGAGCAATCCCGCTCGCTAGATCCGCTCCAGCTCGGCCACCGTGCGCTCGTTTTGAATGTTCCCGGTATTCAGCGTGCTCTTGGGTTCGAGCAGCATGATGTGCGTTTCTTCGTCCGCCGAAGGCAGGTGTTCCACGCCGCGCGGCACGATGATGAACTCACCCGGATGGATCGTCACTTGGCGCTCCGCGCCGTTCTCGCGGAACCTCATGCGCAGCTCGCCCTTTATCACCAGGAACAGCTCGTCTTCGTGCTCGTGATGGTGCCACACGAACTCGCCTTGCAACTTCACCAGCTTCACGTAGGCGTCGTTGATCTCGCCCACGATCTTCGGACTGTAATGCTCCGCAAACAGCGAGAACTTTTGCGCCAGATTGACCTTCTCCATCGCATCTCCTCTGCGGCTTGGAATCGCCTGCTGCAATGCATCCCCAGGCTTCGATGAGAGCTGCCGGCTCTGCGCTACAATTCGTCGGGTGATCCTATGAACTCGCAATCGTCTCGCAAGCCACGTGTTGCACTTCGGAAGTTGTCGCTCGCATTACTGCCGCTTCTACTGCTGTCGCTCGCCTCGGCTCAGCAGACGCCGAACTGGACCGAGCAGGAGAAGCCGATCGAAGCCCAGATCATCGGCCTGCGCGGCCTTACTGACGATGTACGGGCCCAGACCACGAAGGACCTGGCGCTGCAGATCCGCGCGCTGCCGGCCACGCCGGGCAAGCTCCAGCTTGCGTTGAAGCTCGCCTCTCGCGCCACCGAAGGCGATTTCGGGCACGACACCTTGCAGGAGGTCGCGACCACGCTGGCCGATGCGCTGCAACAGCAGCCTCCGCAGGCGAAGCTCAACCCCGATCCTTATGACGAACTGGCGCAGCTTGTGCGCTACGAGCACGTGCAGGCCACAGTGCAAGACCCGCGCTTCGAAGAAGCCATGGCGGCACTCGAGTCCGCCGACAAGCGGCGTCAGGAGGCCAACTTCACTCTCACCGATCTGCACGGCAAGACCTGGACGCTGAAAGAGCTGCGCGGAGAAGTCGTGCTGGTGAATTTCTGGGCGACCTGGTGTCCACCATGCCAGAAAGAAATGCCCGACCTGGAGGCGCTCTACAAAGAATTTCGCCACCAGCGCTTCGTGATCCTTGCCATCTCCGATGAAGACGCCGACAAAGTGCGTCCCTTCATCGCCGAGCGCAAGATCACCTATCCCGTCCTGCTCGATCCCGGCCACAAGGTCGGCAGCTTGTTTGAGGTGGAAGGCATTCCCAAGAGCTTCGTTTACGATCGCGACGGCAAGCTGGTAGCGCAATCCATCGACATGCGTACCCAGCAGCAGTTCCGCGAGATGCTGGCGCAAGCCGGATTGAAGTAGATTGCTTTTGAAGGGATGCAGCTTCAGCTGTGCCGTCCAAACCCTATCTCTTTGTCATCCCGAGGAGGCCTTCACAGACTGCGACCGCAAATCAGTTTGCTTGGTGGACTCAACAGCGTGATTTTTGCGAAGGAAACAGCCGCGCAGCGGCGGGATGGGGTTAGCCCAGGGCGTAAGCCCTGGGTACGAGTGGGAAAGGTTGGAGCCGCGGACGCGGCGACACCAGTCGCGACACAGTCTCTTCAGGCCGACGAGGGATCTGGTTTTTGAGTTTTTCAGCAGCCTGCCAGTCTTCAGTCCTGTCCGCCCTGCCCGAATTTCTCCCCGAACGCCGCCGCGGTCATCTCGAACAGCACGCTATCGTGCCCCTCGGAGTTCACGCGTGATCCCACGCGAACGCCGCCAATCTTCTCCACCGCCTTCTGCGACCGCAGGTTCTCCGGCGCAACCAGAAAGACCACGCGATCGACGAAGCGAAACGCATGCCGCAGCATGAGCTCTTTCATCTCGCCGTTGTACGCGCCTCCCCAATGCGATCGCGCCAGAAACGTCCAGCCGACTTCGACTTCGCTCTGGTCCGGATCGTATCGGTGATAGCGCGAGGTCCCGATCACCCGGCCATCCTTCAAATCCAGGGCAATCAGCGCTCCGCCCGAGTTCAGAGTCTTGCGAAAGAACTCCTTAAACCCCTCCGGCGTGCACCGCTCTTTCGCCGGGTGTTGCTCCCAAATCAGCGGATCGGAAGCCACCGCGTAGAGCGCGTCGTAGTCGTCGGGCCGGAGCGGCCGGAGCTCAAGCAGTTTGCCCTTGAGCGTCGGCTGAAGATCGAAAGGCGCGTTCGTTATTGCCATTGGTAGGATTATCGCCCTGCGGCGTGGCGCTGGAAATCCGCTGCAGCGGGATTAGCAATGTTGGATCGGTCCAGGATATTGGGCGACAACAGGATCTGCCGTCAGCAGAGTTACACCTTCCACGGTCGCCTGGGCAACCAGCAGCCGGTCAAACGGGTCTTTGTGAATGGGCGGCAGGTTCGTTATGGCGACGACATGCTCGCCGCGCACCGGCAATTCAAGGTAGCCATTGTCGAGTAACTCGCGCCTGAGTAGTCGCGCGTTTACTTGAAAGTCGCGTCGTGGCCTGGTGCTCTTAATGGCAATCTCCCACAGGCTAGCCGCACTGAAGAGTAGTTCGTTCTCGCTGCTTTGTATGAGTTGGCGCGCACGGGCGGGGAGGTCCCGGAGATCACCCGCCGCCCAGAGCAGCAGGTGGGTATCCACCAAGCGCTTCACTCGCCACCTTCAAACAGTCGTTCGATCTCTTCGCTATACATTCGATCGAAATCATCCGGAACCCGAATACGTCCCTTCATGAAACCAATTCGGCGGATTTTGCGACCGGAAGGAGAATCCAGAGGAATGACTTTAACCACCGGTTTGCCGGCTTTGGCGATAATGAATGGTTCGCCGTTGCGCGCTCCCTCGATGAGCTTCGAAAGGTGCGTCTTGGCTTCGTGGATGTTAACAGTCTTCATAAGGCTTTCCGATATGAACTAGACTAACCTAGTCTAGTCACTCCTGCCGAACGTAAGGCAAGCCACTGCTCACGTACCGACGTTGCTATTCCGCACTTATCCATCCGAAGCCATACTGTTGTGGTGCAGATTGCCGATCCCAACCTGCGCCTGCTGAACTCCTTTCTTGACTATCTCAAGGTCGAAAAGGGTCTCGCGGCCCTGAGCGTCTCCGCATACCGCTCCGACCTGGAGCAGTTCACCGAATCCCTGCGCAAGCGTAAGCGCGGGCTGCGCGATGCGCGGCGGCAGGATGTGCGCGACTTTCTCAACGCGCTGCTTTCCAACGGCGTCGATGGGCGCAGTGTCGCGCGCAAGCTCTCGGCCTTGCGCCATTTCTATAAGTACCTGCTGCTCGACCGCTACATCGCCGCCGATCCTACGCTGAACATCGACACGCCGCGGCAGTGGAAGGTGCTGCCCAAGTCGCTGGCGGCCGACGAAGTGGAGAGCGTGCTGCAAGGGCCGCCGCGCGCCAAGGACGATCGCATGTCGCAAGCGCTGGCTGGCCGCGATCGCGCCATGCTGGAGGTGTTTTACGCCGGAGCGCTGCGCGTTTCCGAGGTCGTCAATCTCAAACTTGAGGACCTGAAGCTGGAACTGGGCTATGTCCTCGTGCGCGGCAAAGGCGACAAGGAACGCATTGTGCCGCTGGGACGGGCGGCCCAGGAGGTGCTGCAGTCGTACTTGCGGGACGCGCGGCCCGTGCTGGCATCCGAGAAGCAATCGCCGTTTCTGTTCATCGCGCGCAATGGGCGGCCGATCACCCGCCAGCGCGTGTGGCAGATGGTGAGTGCCGCTTCAGCGCAAGGACGGCACGCCAGTCCACACATGCTGCGCCATAGCGCCGCAACCCACATGGTGGAGAACGGCGCCGACCTGCGCACCGTGCAGACCATCCTCGGCCACGCCGATATCTCGACCACGCAGATATACACGCACTTGGCGCTCGACCGGCTGAACCAGGTGTACAAGCGGCATCATCCGCGCAGCAAAAATCGCGCCTCCAAATCCGCATGACGAAATCAGGCGCCACCATCGTCGAGAAAGCCGTCGCGAAGTTTCTGCGCGCCCTCGCGGAGCGCAACGCCTCGGCGCAAACCATCAAGGCCTACCGCACTGATCTGGCGCAATTCGCCGGCTACGTCGGCCCGCAGCGTTGGGATGACATCGACCACGTCCTCATTCGCGGTTATCTGGCGAGCCTCTACCAGCGCGGCCTCAGCAAGACCTCCGTGGCGCGTGCGCTGGCGGCGCTGCGCTCGCTGTACAAATGGCTGGCGCAAGAAGGCGAGGTCGAGCAGAACCCGGCGGCGCTGGTGGCCACGCCCAAGCTGCCGAAAAAGCTGCCACGCGTTCCAACCATCGAAGAAGTCAACTCGGTGCTCGATTCCGAGATGCCGGAGTGCTCGGCCTTCGAGCAGCGCGATCGCTTGATCCTCGAGCTGCTCTACGGCTGCGGTATTCGCAACTCCGAACTGATCGGCATCAACCTCGACGACATTCGCTGGTCGAACGAAATCATTCTGGTGCGCGGCAAAGGACGCAAGGAACGCTACGTTCCCTTCGGCGACTCGGCCAAAGCTGCGCTCCAAGCCTACCTGCCGCAGCGTCAGTGCGTCCTAGGGGAATCCCGGCGCACCGGCGACAAGGCGCTGCTGATCAACCTGCGTGGCACGCGGCTAACCACGCGCAGCGTCGGCCGGATCGTTAAGCGAATCGCCGTCGCGCGCGGCCTCTCGCCGGATGTTCATCCCCACACCCTCCGCCACGCCTTCGGCACGCACATGCTGGAGGAAGGCGCGGACCTGCGCGCCATTCAGGAGATGCTCGGCCACGAGCGCCTCTCCACCACCCAGCGCTACACCCAGCTCACGGTGAAGCACGTCATGGAGGTCTACGACAAGACCCATCCGCACGCCAGAAAGCCGTCAACGAGCGATTAGCAATCAGTGGATAGGGTGGCGCACGCGTTTACACCTGCCAAGGAAGAGTCCTAATCAAATATCGGCTCCAGCCGCTGCGGTAATTTTCACTGCCAGCTCTGCCCGAACCGCATGTCGCAGCTAAAGCTGCGCCAGTCCACCACCACTCTCTGCGAACCAAGGATGAGAGAGCAAGAGTTGCAACCAAAGCGAAGGTCCCGCGCATCGCGCAGATTTACGTTGCGACGCCGGACTCCGCGGCCGGCACGGTGAAGGTAAATACCGAACCGCTGCCGAGCTGCGAGGTCACATCGATGGTCCCGTGGTGGGCTTCGACGATGGCTTTGGCGATGGCGAGACCCATTCCCGTGCCTTGCACGCGATAGCGCTGGTCACGCCCGCGATAGAACTTCTCGAAGATCAGCGACTGCTCCATGTCGTCGATGCCCGGGCCTTGATCGGCGACGCTGATGCGCACCATTGCCCCTTCGGCTTCGGCGGAAACGATGATCGGCGAGCCGGCCGGGGAGTACTTGGCAGCGTTCTCCAGCAATTGCACCAGCACTTCGGCGATGCGCGCCTGGTCGACGCGCACCTGTGGCAACTGCTCGGGAATTTGCAATTTCACCTCGCGGCAGTTCAGCGATTGCTTCGATAGCTCCAGCGCGGTGGCGACAACATCGCTCACCGGATGGGGCTCACAGCGCAACTCCACCTGGTGAGCGTCAAGCTGTGCCATCTCGGCGGCCTCGCCTACCAGACGGTTGAGCCGGTCGGCTTCTTCGTTGATCACCGTGAGCAGATCGCGACGACCCTCTTCGCTGACGGGATCAGGGGACAAGAGCGTCGTGACCGAAAGCTTGATCGCGGTTAGCGGGGTGCGGAATTCGTGGGTGACACTGTCGAGCAGCGCGGAGCGAAGCCTTTCGCCTTCGCGCGCGGCTTCGTTGCGGGTGAGGGTCTCGACCGCGCCGGCGCGCTCGATGGAAATAGCGATGAGGCTGCCGACGGCTTCCAGGGTTTCGCGCGACAACACCGCGCCTTCCAGTCCCAGGCTGCCCACCGGCTTCACCCCGATGCGCAGCGGCACAAAGCATATCTTCCGGGCCTCATCGACCACCAGCTCGCCGCGTCCGCTCACCGCTTCCAGTTGTTCCGCGGTGAGTTCGGGATGGTCGACGCCCATGCGGTAGACCTCCTTGCGACTGGGCAGGTACATGGCGGCAGCGTTCAGTCCGAAGGCGTCGCACACAAATCGCGGAATGGAGTTGAGCAGCTCCATGACGTTGTCGGTGGCCAGCAACTGCTGACTGAGGTAGTAGAGCCGCTCGACCTCTTTGCGCCGCCGGGTGGCGTTCCAGGTTTCGCGGCGCGCCCGCTCGGATAGGCGGCTGGCCACGATGGCGCTGATGAGGAAGGCGCCAAGCGCAATCCAGTTTTGTGGATCGGCGATGACGAACTTGCCGATCGGCGGCAGGAAAAAATAGTTAAACGCAAGCGTGGCGACGATGGCGGTGGTGGTGGCCAGCGTCAGTCCCCAGCGACTGGCGACGCCCAGCACAACCAGCAAGAAGGTCAGTGCAACAGTAGTGTTGTTCAGCGGCAGCCGGCGATAAACCAGCACCACCAGGGCAACGGTTGCGATGGCCACGGCGTAGCGGAAGGCCAGCGTCTTCAGATGCCGCGGGTCGAGCGCAGTCTTCCATGATAGGCGCCGCTCATTCACGCGCTTGATTGTACCGAATCGACATTTCGTTGCCTGTGACGCAGAATGATGGCTTATGACGAAGACGCCCGAGCAGTGGCTGGAGCAAGCGCCGCCGCCAAGAAAGGAAGGCGTTTTTAAGCTGTTCTTCGGATACGCGCCGGGGGTCGGCAAAACCTACTCGATGCTGAGCGAAGCCATTCGCCGCCAGAGCCGCGGCGAAGACGTGGTGATCGGCGTGGTCGAGAGCCATGGGCGCGCCGCGACCCGCGAGCTGGCCGGGCGGCTGGAGACCGTGCCGCGCAAGAAGCTCGACTACAAAGGGACGATGTTCGAGGAGATGGACGTGGATGCCATCCTCGCGCGGCATCCGCAAGTGGTGCTGGTCGATGAGCTGGCGCATACCAACATTGACGGCAGCAAGCATCACAAGCGCTACGAAGACGTCTTCGAGCTGCTCGACAACCACATCGATGTGCTCTCGACGATGAACGTGCAGCACCTGGAGAGCGTGACGCCGCTGGTGCACAAGATCACCGGCATCGTGGTGCGCGAGACCGTTCCCGACTGGGTGCTGAAGCGCGTGGACGAAATCGTGCTCGCGGACGTGACGCCGGAGGCGCTGCAGACCCGCATGCGGCGCGGCGATATTTATCCCAAGGACCGGGCAGACCGCGCGCTGGGCAACTTCTTTCGTCCCAGCAATCTGATTGCGCTGCGCGAGATCGCGCTGCGGCATGTAGCGCAAGTGGTGGATCGCAGTCTGGAGCCGTACATCCAGAGCGAGATGGATCCCGGCCGCGAGCTGCAGCTGCGCGAACGCATTGCGGTGGGCGTCAGCTCGAATCCCGCGGCGCAGTACCTGATCGCGCGTGCGGCGCGTATGTCGCAAGCGGCCAATGGCGATCTGTTTGTGGTGTATGTCGATATCGGCGCCGATGAAGATCCGGAGCGCAAGCGATCGTTGCAGGCCAATTTTCAGTTCGCCGAGAACCTGGGCGCGCAGGTGGTGCGGCTGAAGGGGAAGAACGTCGCCGAGGCGATGGCGGAATTCGTTCGCGAGAAGCACATCACGCAGGTGATCTTCGGACACAGCGCCACCAGCGGCTGGCGAAGGTATTTGTTTCTGTCGGCGGTGCATAGGTTCTTACGGGATGCGCCGGCGGTAGATGTGCATATTGTGAAGCAGGAAGTGTAGAGGCAGTTTCAAGTTTCGAGTTTCGAGAGTCGGTTTCAAGTTTCGGGTTTCGAGTTCGGGTCAAACATCCATGTCTCACTCATACCGCAATCTCCTTGTCTGGCAGAAAGCTATGGGTTTGGTGCGGCTGGTCTACGAGGAGACACGCTGTTTTCCGAAAGAGGAGATGTATGGGCTGACGTCGCAAGATGAGGAGAGCGGCCATATCGCTTCCTTGCAACATTGCCGAGGGACAAGGCCGGGCAACGAAGAAAGACTTCAGGTACTTCCTAGCAATGTCACGGGGAGTCTTTGCTCGAGCTCGAAACTCAAATCCAGATAGCTCAAGAGCTCCACTTCCTGAACACTGAAAGCAAAAAGCGGCTGCTTGAGAGGACAGAGGAATTGCTTCGAATGATGAACGCTTTGATGAAGTCGCTGGACAGCTAACGCCATGCGGCGGTTCAACTTTGTTTCGGCTTGAAACTCGAAACTTGAAACTCGAAACTTTCTTGTCATGCCAAATCGTTCGCACATTCTGGTAGTCGACGATGAGCCGCAGATCACGCGCGTGCTGCGCACCACGCTCAACGCGCAGGGCTATGAGATTCGGGTTGCCAACGACGGCGAGACAGCGCTGGAGATCGCAAAGGACTTCACGCCCGACCTGGTGATCACCGACCTGATGATGCCGAACATGAACGGCATCGAACTGTGCCGGCAACTGCGCAAGAGCTCGCAGGTGCCGATTCTGGTGCTCTCGGTGCGCGGCGAAGAGCGCAACAAGATTGAAGCGCTGGATTCCGGCGCGGACGATTACATCACCAAGCCGTTCAGCACCGGCGAGCTGTTAGCGCGGGTGCGGGCGGCCTTGCGGCGCGCGCCGGCCAGCGCCCCCGAGCGGCAGACGAAAATTGAAGCGGGCGATTTTCGCATCGATGTTGACGCCCATTCCGTCCGCGTGGCCGAACGCGAGGTGCGGCTCACGCCCAAGGAGTTCGACGTGCTGCTCTACATGGCGCAGCATCCGCACAAGGTGCTCACCCATCGCGCCATCCTCAACGCGGTGTGGGGCAGCAACAGCATGGAGCAGAACGAATATCTGCGCGTCTTCGTCGGCCAATTGCGCAAGAAGCTGGAGCCGAACGCGAGTTCGCCCAAGTACATTTTGACCGAGCCCTGGGTGGGCTATCGCTTCGAGCCCGGAGACTAGAGCGGCTAGAGGGTGGAGCACCGCTTTAGCGGTGCAGCTTCCGGATACATGAAGGCTCGGCTTCAGCCGCTGAGGTAAATTCAATTGACTTATCTCGCTGGAGCCGATTCCTATAAGGATTGTCGGGCACGTCTGGCCGTCCCCGATTCAATCTGTGAGAACAGCTACGCCCGAGTCTCGCGCCAGCGAGACGAAAGAGTTTAGCCCAGCGTTTCAACGCTGGGAACGTGTGCATGAGAATCCTGAGTCCCGTAGGGACGGCAGGGTTCTCGACGGCACAATGCTCTGTGCTTGAGATCACGGAATTTACAAAGCTGTAGCGGCCAATCTGAGAGAATGGCGCACACCCATACCGCAAACTTGGTGCACTGCGTCTTCAGCACCAAGGATCGCCGCGATTCCATCCCCGATGCCCCGAGGCTCTGGCAGTATATAGGCGGAATTGCACGCCAGAAGAAGATTCTTCTCCTGGCCGCCGGCGGAACGGCAAATCACTTGCACTTGCTTATCGGCTTGCCGCCAACCCTGACTTTGTCCAAGGCGGTGCAGGAGCTCAAGGGCAATACGTCGCGGTGGCTGAATGAGCTCAAGCCGGGATTTGCCTGGCAACAGGGATACAGCGCATTCAGCGTTTGCCAATCGCAGCGTCAGACCGTCATCGAATATATCGACAGCCAAGCCGAGCATCATGCAAAGTGGACCTTCGAACAGGAATACTTGACGCTTCTGAAGAAGTCCGAAATCGCTTACGATGAACGTTTTGTGTTTGGATAAACAAACCTGCCGTCCCTTGCGGGACTCAGATTGGGGATGCAGGCTCCCCCAGCGTTGAAACGCTGGGCTAAACTCTTCCGCGCCGACGGCGCTCGGCTCTTGCTCGCGCTGGCCCCGGTCTAAGGAAAGCTGTTGGTCGCCGCTATTCCGGCGGCGAGTAGCTGTACAGGTTGGTCTCCAACTCTTCTGCGGCGATGGCGTGGAGTTCGATCCATCCCTCGAGCGGCAAGGAATCGACCGGCAGGTGCTCGCGCCAGATCGAAAACCGCAGGCGGATGCGGCTCTCCGGGTCTACGCCGATCAGCGCGAAGGGCACGCGCATCTCGAAAATCTGCTCCAGCGCGACTTCGACCCCGGCCGAAGTACCGTCGCCTTTGGCGCCGGAGGAACTTGCCAGCACCAAGTATTCTCGAGGGTCGGTCAGCGCCCAACGCCGTATTTGTGGGCCTTCGGCATCGACCGCGAGGCGGTACGATTCCACGGCGGCTTTGCGATCTCCGCCGCCGCGCCAGACTTCCAGGTTCACTATCAGACGGTATGCGCCCTCGGGTATGGCGTGATGAAAGTCGAGGCGGCCTGAAACCGACTCCGCATCGACGCCGGCATACACCGCATCCAGCAGGAACTGCTTGCCATGCATGGCGCTGGTGCGCTGGTCGGAGGTGTAGCTGGCTGCGCCCATCCATTCGAAGTAGCCGCTGACGAGGCCATCGACGCGCGCACTCACATACGCCGTCTGCGGGATATAACTGGGCCGCACGATGCCGCTAGCGATCGGAGTGCTCAGCTCCTCCGGGGGAATGCCTTCCAGCGCGTGATAAACGTTGGACAGGTGCTTGCGGTAGAGCTCGTCGAAGTCGCGGTCGTTGGCGGAATGATGTTCCGGACCGTACCACCAGTTCCAGTCGCTGCCTTCGGCGATCAGCAGCTCTTCCCAGGCAATTTGCCGCTGCGCCTCGGAGACACGATGGGCGTGGCGATCGTAATAGTCGCGCGCCTCGGCCAGCAGGTCCCAGGAACGGTTGTCCTCGGGCGCGCCAATCCACACGTTGAAGTTGGCATCGATCCAGGAGCCGGGAACCATGCGCTGGAGCGGAGCGAAATCGGATTCGTTGTGCCGCGCGATGGCTTCGCTGATGGTGACGGGCTCGATCTGCTCGTCGCGCTCGAGGGCATCATAGAAGCGGCGAAGAAATTCGCGCCCGGATTGCGGATAGTATTCCCAGGCATTTTCGCCGTCGAGGATGATCGACACAATGGCGTTGCGGCCGGCATCGAGGACCGGCTGCGCGGATCGCTTGATATTGTCGATGAGGTGCCGCGCGGCATCGGCGGCCGGCATTCCCGAATACACGAAGCCGATCAAATCGGAGAGGCGATGGTTGCGGAAGACCAGGTGCATCCGCGTGTCATCTTTCTCGTAGCGATAAATGTTGTAGAGACGCTGCGCCCCCTCGGGTTGCAGATGATCGTCGTCGTACCGGGTGAAGCTGAAGTCGAGCGAGCGGCCCAGCACGCCCTCATCCGTAGCCATCCACTGGATGCCTTCACCGCAGGCGAGCTTCAGCGTCTCGGCGGAAACACTGCCCTCCGACGGCCACATGCCCTGCGGTCGGACCCCGAACAGCGTCTGATGAGAATCCAGCGCCCGCTTGATCTGCAGCGCCGCATCTTCGGGGCGGCGGAAGCGTCGGGTAGGCAAGGGAAGGCCGGGTGAAGACTCGGCGCCCACCGCGGTGTCGCACAGCAGCGGCAGAATCGGGTGGTAATAGGGCGTGGCCGAGAGTTCGATGGCGCCGCGCCGCGCCGCATCGGCATAGGCCGGCAAAACCTTGGCCATCAACTCGCGCTCCTTGGCGACGACGAGTTGCTGGTCTTCGGGCGTGAAGTCCTCGCCCTTCTGCAACAGGCTTGCGATCTCGGGATCGGTCAGAAAGAACTCATCGAACCAGGCGAGCTGCGAGAGCACCTGCAGGTCGGCGTAGTCGGCGGTGGCGAAGTGCGAGTCGGCGCCCTCGGGGCGATCGCTGGTGCTGCGATAACGCTCCCACAGCTCGCGATAACGCGGATAGCGGCCGATCATGTTCACCGGGTTCGCCTGAAAAAGATATTGCAGCGCGAAGCTGCGCTCATGCGCGGTGAGGTCCTTGGCCGGCTTGGCCACCAGATCGAAGAAAGGATCGCGCGCCCGGCCGGAGACGTAATCCTGGATTTGCGCCACCAGCGACGGCACCAGGTTGAAATTCTGATGGACCTGGGGGAACTCGTCCAGCAGCTTCACCATGCCGTAGTAGTCCTTGAGCGCGTGCAGCCGCACCCAGGGCAGGCGATACTCGCCGCTCACCATGTCCTTGTAAAAAGGCTGGTGCATATGCCACAGCAGCACTAACCGAATTGTTGGGGAAGTTTTCTGAGGACCTGTTTGGCTCATGCAGCGGGTGTAAGTTTATCAGGCGGCAGCGCGAGTGTGAAAGTTGATGGCAGCCTTCAGCGGCCCCGGTTTTGCTCGACACGCCCAGGGACCAATCTCATGAGGGGTTTGGAGCGTCATGGGGACATAACAACACTTGCACTGAAACGCTCTCTGGCGGGAAGTCTTGGCTACAGGGTAATCTCGCAGACGACGCAGCAAGCGCAAATCACTAATCAGCCAGGCCGCATCGCCGCCCAGTAGGATCAGATCGCATCGCAACAGCGTGAGATCGCGGCACAGTCAGGGCAGATCGAACTGGAAACTTGAAACCCAACTCTCGAAACTTGAAACTCGAAACTTGAAACCGCGGCGGGCGCTATAGCATTCCGCCGGTCTTGGTGGCGAGAATACTCAGCGCCAGCTCCAGATTGTCGATGGCTTTCGCCAGGTCGGGATGCTTGTCGAGCGGCAGTTGCAGGGTGCGCAGAAGGCGATGGGCCTCGGCCACGTGCTGCTGCGCGGTGTCCTGCGGCTGGTTGGGTTCCGGCATTGCTTGCGGTTGGTCGGGCATGAACAACATCTTAATCGCTACTCGGCGGCAAACTCCAGCAGGCGGCGCACCAGCTCGGACGGTTTCTCCAGGTTGGGCAGGTGTCCGCAGTGCGGGAGCACTTCGAGCTTCGAGCCGGGCACGAGCTGATGGATGCGGCGTCCGAGTGCCAGCGGGAATCATCTCGTCCTGTTCGCCCCAGATAATCAGCGTAGGAACGCGCAGTTGGCCGATACGCTCGTCTTCATCCAGGCGCTCGCGCCCGCCGCGCAGATGCTGGAGTACGCTGTGAATGGTGTACCCGTCGTTGCGCTCGAGATGCTGGCGATAGGCCATTTCGATGAGCGCATCAGTGGCGAAACTCTTGTCATAGAACAAGTGCTGGAAGATTTCGCGCATGTGCGCGAGGGTGGAGACGCGCAGGTCAACGGGCAGCGCGGTAGTGTTGCCCCAGACGCCGGCGGCATCGACCAGCACCAGCTTGTGGCAAGCCTGGGGAGATTGCAGGGCGAATGCCGCGGCGATCCAGCCGCCGAGGGAATGGCCGACCAGGGTGGCGCGGTCGATGTTCAGGGTGCGCAGGAAACGCTCGAGCACCTCGACGAAGCCGGCGATGGTGTAGTCGATGAGCGGCTTGTCGGAGCGGCCGAAGCCGAGCAGATCGAGGGCGATGACACGATGCGAGGCGGCGAGCGGATCGAGGCAGAACGACCAGTCGTCGGCGTCACCGCCGATGCCGTGGATGAGGACCAGCGGAGGGCCTGATCCCACATCGTAGTACCTGATTGTCAGACCAAAGACGGTCGCGCTGAGGAGCGGGGGCAAAGGAGGCAGCGTGAAAGGTGGCGGTGACATGAACCGCTTAGTCTAAACGCATCTCTCGCTTTGTCTCCCATCCTTTCGCAAAAAGGCGCGAAAGGATGGGGCACCCGCGTCGTTCACAGGATCTTCTTGCCGAAGGCGGAGAGCGCTAGTTCTACTGCCAACTCGGCGGTTTGGTTGCGCTCGTCGAGGACCGGATTCACCTCGACCATCTCGAAGCTCAACATGCGGCCGTGGTCGGCGATGATCTCCATGGCCAGGTGTCCCTCGCGATAGGTCGCGCCCCCCCACACTGGGGTACCCACGCCGGGAGCGTCTTCGGGATCGATCCAGTCGAGGTCGAGCGAGACATGATAGCCGATGGTGCCGCGGCCGGCGAGGCGCAGCGCCTCTTCCATCACCGACCGCATGCCGCGCTCGTCGATGTCGCGCATGGTGAAGACGTGCACGCCCGATTTGCGGATGTTGGCGCGCTCGTGCTCGTCAACGTCGCGAACGCCGACCAGGGCAACGTTCTCCGGCCGCACCTTGGGGCTGAAGCCGTAGAGGTTGGTGAGCGGCGAGGAGAACAGGCCCATGATGGCGCCGAGCGGCATGCCGTGCACGTTGCCGCTGGGCGAGGTTTCGGGGGTGTTGATGTCGGTGTGGGCGTCGATCCACAGCAGCCCGATGCGCTGATGGTTGCGGCGATAGAACTCGGCGACGCCGGAGACGGTGCCGGCGGCGATGGAGTGGTCGCCGCCGAGGGTGAGGGGGATCTTGCCGAGTTCGAGCGTCTTGATTACCAGCTCGGCCTGGGCTTCGCATGTCTCAGTGATCTCTTCGAGGTACTTGGCGCTGGGATCTCCTTCGGCCTTCGTTTCCAGCATGGCGACGGGGACATTGCCGGCGTCTTCGACGTCATAGCCGAGGGCCTCAAGCTTGGTTTCGAGGCCGGCCACGCGCATGGCGGAGGGACCCATGTCGACGCCGCGGCGCGACTGGCCGAGGTCGAGCGGCACACCGATGATGCGGATGTGCTTGGTCTCGATGTTCTGCAGCGGCTTGGTGATGGGACTGGTGGCCATAACGTTCTAGGTTGAGCCCTACATTGTGAGACAGAAGCCTCGCAGAGGCGAAAGTGATTAGCCCACCGCGGAAGCGGTGGGTAAATAATCCTCCTTAGATCCGAGCCGCTTTAGCGGCGGCACACACCCGGAAGGGCGTCGCCCCTGAAGGGGCTCCAACATCTTATTGCACGGTGACCCACCGCTTCCGCGGTGGGCTAATTACTTTCGCGCCTGCGGCGCTCTTTTATGCGCGAATCTGGCCGGAGCAACACAATGTTGCTTCCTTCGCGATACTGCTCGTAATACTTGCCGTGCTCCCCGCCTTTCATAGACGCAAAATCGTACTCTGGCCGCAGGTCGCCGTGGCGTTGGTGTTCAATTGGTTTCTTCATCTTGCACCCCAACACGGTGATGGTGTCTCAGTTTGAAATGTCTTTCAAAACGCGGATCATGTCACGATATCGTTCGGAAGTTTCATCCCCCGGGACTGTCCAGCGTTCATAACGAATGTGCCACTTCATACAAGCGGCATCTAGTCGCAGGGCTTTGCGGAATCGTTTCGGGTCAACCCTCGAATCCTTCGCCATCTTCTCGGCTGTTATCAGTTCTGGAGTCATAATCCTCATGCCCTCCTTCGTGAAATCATTTCCAGCACGCGCGAACCGCAGATCCCTCGGCTTCGCTCGGGATGACAATCTTCTGATTGGCCCTGTTAAACCAGACTTGCGCACCTTACGGCTATAAGCGCAGCTTCCGGGCACAGCCGCAGCTTCACGGGTACAGCCGATACAGCATCCTTGGGAACGGAATGGTTTCGCGCACATGTTCCAGGCCGCAAATCCAGGCGACGGCGCGCTCGATGCCCATGCCGAAGCCGGCGTGCGGCACGCCGCCGAACTTGCGCAGATCCAGATACCACTTGAACGCCTCTTCCGGCAGGCCGTGCTCGTGAATGCGCTTGAGCAGCAGCTCGTATGACGCCATGCGCTGCGAGCCGCCAATGATCTCGCCATAGCCCTCGGGCGCGAGCACGTCCACGCACAGCGCCAGGTCGGGGCGCTCGGGGTCGGGCTCCATGTAGAACGCCTTCACCGACGCAGGATAGCGATGGATCATGACGGGGCGGTCAAATTGCGACGAGATGAACGTCTCGTCGGGTGAGCCGAGATCGCCGCCATACTCGAACTTGTTTTCCAGCTCGCCGCTGGCGTGACCCTCCTGCAACATCTTTACCGCATCGTCGTAGGTGATGCGCGGGAAGGGCGTGTCGACTTTCTCCAGCTTCGCGATATCGCGGCCGATGGTTTCGAGCTCGGGACGGCGCTTCTCCAGGCAGCGCTTCACGATCGAGGTGATGAACTCTTCGGCTAGCTGCATCAGATCGTCGAGATCGGCATAAGCGACTTCGGGTTCGACCATCCAGAACTCGGTGAGATGGCGGCGCGTCTTCGACTTTTCGGCACGAAACGTCGGACCGAAGCTGTACACCTTGCCCAGCGCCATCGCCGTAGCTTCGATGTAGAGCTGGCCGGACTGGGTGAGGAAGGCCTGCTCGTCGAAGTAGGCGACGGGGAAGAGCGTCGTCGTACCTTCGCACGCGGCGGGCGTGAGGATGGGCGGATCGGTGAGGGTGAAGCCGCGGTCGTCGAAGAAGTCGCGCGCGGCTTTGATGATTTCGGCGCGCACGCGCAGGATAGCCGCCTGGCGCGGCGAGCGCAGCCACAGATGGCGGTGCTCCATCAGGAAGTCGGTGCCGTGCTCCTTGGGCGTGATGGGGTACGGGTCGTCAGGATTCACGCGCTGGATGACTTGCGCGTGGCTGATCTCGATCTCGTAGCCGCCGGGCGCGCGCTTGTCGGCGCGCACTTTGCCGGTGACGATCACGCTGGATTCCTGCGTGAGGCCCTTGATCGCGTCGAACAGCTCGGGCGAAACCGCCTGCTTGGCGACCACGCCCTGGATGATGCCGCTGCCATCGCGAAAGATGGGGAAGAGCAGCTTGCCGCTCTCGCGCAGGTTGTAGAGCCAGCCGCGAATGGTTACGGTCTGGCCTTCGTGGCGGCCAATCTCGCGGATGGTAGAGACCGGCGCTTCGGTTTTGGTGGTGACGGATGAGTTCATCAGGTGCCTTGCTTCATCAATATAGATATGTATAGGAGCTTACTATGGGGCCGGATTGGTCACAATGTCTGGCGGCGCAGGCGTTGCCGAGAGTGTTAGCGTCGGCAATCTTCGGGTAAGCTCCGCATCGTATAATTCGATATGGCGACTTTGCGCCAACAGATCGCGACCAATGTTCTGACGGTCACACGTTTTCGCGATCTACTGCGCAAGATCCGCTCCTACCGTCCGGCTGAAGACCTCGCGCCCGTCCGCAAAGCTTACGAGTTTTCCCTGGAACATCATAAGGGGCAGGCGCGCGAGTCCGGCGAGCCTTACCTGGTTCATCCCTTGCACGTGGCGACCATCCTGGCCGAGATGCAGCTCGATACTACGGCCATTGTCGCCGGGCTGCTGCACGATGCGGTAGAAGATACCTCGGTCACCATCAGCGAAATCCAAGCCGAATTCGGCGAGCAGGTCGCCCACATCGTTGAAGGCGTCACCAAGATCAGCAAGATCGACTTCGCCTCGTCCGAGGAAGCGCAGGCGGAGAACGTGCGCAAGATGGTCCTCGCCATGATGGACGACATCCGCGTGGTGCTGATCAAGCTGGCCGATCGCCTGCATAACATGCGCACGCTGAAGTTTCTCTCCGCCGAGCGCCAACAGAAGATCGCGCGTGAGACGCTGGACATCTATGCGCCCATCGCGCACCGGCTGGGCATGGGCAAGATTCGCGGCGAGCTGGAAGATCTCGCATTCCAGTATGTCGATCCCATCGCCTACGAGCAGGTGAAGGACGCTGTCGAGCAGCGCCGCAAAGAAGGCGAAGCGTTTCTCGCCGAAGTGCAGGGTGTGATCGAGCAGAAGCTGAAGGAGAACAAAATCCAGGCGCGGGTGGAGGCGCGCATCAAGCGCTTTTACAGCATCTGGCAGAAGTTGCAGCGGCAGCGCATCTCGGTGGAGCAGATTTACGACATGCTGGCGCTGCGCATCATCACCCAGGCGGAGTCGGATTGCTACGCGGTACTGGGGCTGATTCACAATCAGTGGCGGCCGGTGCCGGGGCGCATCAAGGACTTCATCGCCATTCCGCGCAACAATTTTTACAAGTCGCTGCACACTACCGTGATCTCCGAAAAGGGCCACGCCTTCGAGGTGCAAATCCGCACCGAAGAGATGCACAAGATGGCGGAAGAGGGCATCGCGGCGCACTGGAAATATAAGGATGGCCCGGTGTCGGCGCGCGATGAGCAGCGGCTGGCGTGGCTGCGGCAGGTGGTGGAGTGGCAGCGCGACATCAAGAACTCCAAGGAGTTTTTGTCGACGCTGAAGATCGATCTCTACCCCGAGGAGGTTTATACCTTCACGCCCAAGGGCCGCATCGTGATTCTGCCGCGCGATGCCACGCCGGTGGATTTTGCCTACACCGTACATACCGAAGTCGGGCACACCTGCATCGGCGCGAAAGTGAATGGCCGCATGGTGGCGCTGCGCTACAAGCTGCGCTCGGGCGACATCGTCGAGATCCAAACCCAGACCGGGCATCATCCCAGCCGCGACTGGCTGCAATTCACCAAGTCGTCGCGCGCGCGGCAGAAGATCAAGCATTGGCTGAACGTGCATCAGCGCGAGCGCGCCATCGAGATTGGCCGCAAGCTGATGGAGAAGGAAGCGCGCAAATATCGCATCGCGCTGAAGTCGCTGAACGATGACGATATGATGCGCGTCTCGCAGGAGAACGGGCTGGCCAAGCCGGACGATTTGCTGGCCGCCATCGGTTACGGCAAGTTCTCCGCGCGCAGCATTCTGGCGCGGCTGGTGCCGGCGGAAGAGGCGCAGTCGTTTTCCGGACACGCTCCCCCGGCGCAGGGCCTGGAGGATAACGGCTCCGGCGGCTTCACCAGCGTGGTGCGGCGCGTCTTCGGCGGCGATAGCTCGGCCATCAAGGTGAAGGGGCACGACGATCTGCTGGTCTATCGTGCGGGATGTTGTAATCCGATTCGCGGCGAGGCCATTGTCGGCTACGTCACGCGGGGCAAAGGGGTGGCCGTGCACGCCGCGTCCTGCACGAACATCGACAACCTGATGTTCGAGCCCGAGCGCCAGATTGCGGTGGAGTGGGCAAAGGATGCCGCGCCGGCCGCCGTCTGGCAGGCGGGATATCCGGTCAAGCTGGTGATGGGCTGCGACAACCGGCCGGGCATGCTGAAGGCGATTGCCACCATCATCAGCGATGCCAACACCAACATCCGCAACATGGACGCCAAGACCGCGGAGGAAAGCGCCACGGTCGAGGTCGTGGTCGATATCGCCGACCTCAAGCACCTGGAGCGCATTTTGAGCGGCGTGCGCAAGATTCCCGGCGTGCGCGATGTGCAGCGGGTGCAGAAGCTGTAATCTAGCAACGAGCATCATTGTGCTTACCTAAGCCCATGAAGCTTACCGCCGTGTTCGAACCTGCCAAAGAAGGCGGATACACCTGCTTCGTGGAAGAGATACCGGCCGCAATTTCGCAGGGCGAGACACTTGAGGAAGCGAAGGCGAACCTTCGGGAAGTGTTGCAGCTCGTGCTTGAGTGTCAACGCGAACTGGCTTCCTAACGTACCGTCTTCATTGTTACAAGAACTCATCTCATAAATCGATCAGCTTCGTATCAGGGCACGACTTCAGTCGTGCCGAACCGACCTACTTATAATCTGGGCTTTAGCTCGGACGATGTGGGATGCAGGGGCTAAAGAGACTGTGTCGCAACCCGAAATCAATTTACGTGGTGGGAAAAACCGTCAGAATTGCAGCAGAAACAGCCGCGCAGCGGCGGGATGGTGTTAGCCCGGCGCGTAAGCGCCGGGTGTGAGTGGGAAAGGAACCGAGCCGCGGCAGCGGCGACACCACTCGCGACACAGTCTCTTTAGCCCCACCAACCGCTGTTCAGGGGCTAAAAGCCCAGGTATTTTTTGCGCCTTTCGGCACGACTGAAGTCGTGCCCTGATACGAAACCTATTTATGAGATAGCCTCAAGTTGGTTCTCGTTATTGCTTCCAGTCCCACTTTGATCTACTCTCAATGCCGCAAGCTCCCGAGCAGTCGCTCCCCGCTCGGACCCGAACATCCCAGCGCACGCCCGAAGGAGCGGATATGAACTTCCGCACGGCATCGGTTCTAGCGATCGTCAGCCTCGTACTGTCGCCTGTCTTTGTAATCGCCCAACAGCCTGAGTCCGGCAGCGAGACTTTAAGCTCGACCACGGAACTTGTGCTGGTCCCGGCCCAGGTGAAAGGCCACGACGGCAAGCCGCTGCTCGGGTTAAAGCAGGAGGACTTCGTCCTGCGCAGCGACGGCAATCCGCAGCCGATTCGCGTCTTTGAGGAGACGATGCAGTCGGCCGCTAATACGGTTACAAGCAAGCCCGAGCCGTCGCCGCGGTCTACCGGCAAGATTTCCAATGTGCCCGATAACGGCATGCCCGACCAGATCCTCATCATCGCCCTCGACCTGGTCAACACTGCCTATCTCGACCAGACCCGGGCCAAGCAGCAGTTGCTGAAATATCTGCAAGAGCAGTCTCCGAACCGGCACTTCGCGCTGGTGGCCATCACTAAGGACGGGCTGGCGCAGATCCACAACTTCAGCTCCGACCCGGCGGTACTGGTGGAAGCGCTGCAACGCGTGCAGGGCTCGACGGGCAAAGACGTGGTGGAGGAGCAGATGCTCTCCAGCATCACCGTCGCGTCGCAGTTCGGCACCCTATGCCATCCCGTAGACGAGTACCAGACGATGATGGCGGCGTTCAACGAGACGCAAATCTACGGCGCCTACGCGCAGAAAATCATGGTGCGCGCCACACTCACGGCGCTGATGCAGATTGCCCAGGCGTATGCAGGGGTGCCGGGGAGAAAGTCGGTGATCTGGCTCACGGACGGAATGCCCATTCTGCTATACAACGCGCTGGCTGGGGGGATAAAAGGCAACTCCGCGCTTAACGGCGACCCGGAGTTGATTGACGATTACGAGCAGGCCTTTACCGCGCTCAATAACGCCAACATCGCCATCTACGGCGTGGATGTGAAGGGCATCAAGACGAATCGGACTTACCAGGGTACGGGCATGAGTCAGGCCATGCACAATCCGATCTACCAGACGCGTGCGGCCGCTAATGTAGTCTCCCCTACTTCCTACAACGATGACGCCATAAAAGTCCTCTCCTCGGCTACGGGAGGAAAGTCGTGCACCGCGAACGCCGGACTGGAGGACTGCGTCGACGAAGCCATCGCCGACAGCTCCAGCTACTACATCCTTGGCTTTTACGTTCCGCAGCAGGAGCGCAAAGCCGGGTGGCACAAGCTGGAGGTAAAGCTGGTCAACGAGCGCGGTGCGGTGCGCTCGCGCAGCAGCTACTATCTGGCGCCGACGACCGCCCCCTCGGAGCGGGAGATCAACCGCGCCCTGCGCGACGCCGCCAGCGCGAAGATCGGCTACACCGGAATTGCGTTCGCGGTGCAGCCGCAAGCCGGCGATGCCGCGACGTCAGCGCCGTCGATGCGCATCATGGTGCCGGCGCGCAGTGTGCTGCTCAGCGTGGGGCATCCGCAGCTCAGCTACGACATTGTGAGCGTGCCCCTCACCGCCAAGGGCGAGCCGGCGAGCGATCTGCGCGTGGTGCACCTGAACCTGACCGAGGAGCAGACCCAGAGTGCGCTCAGCCAGGGCTGGTCGTTCACCGACCAGCCGCAAGGCGCCGGCAGCAAAGCCGTCAAATATATTCTCCGCGACAATGGGACTGGGCGCATCGGCTCGGTCATTGTTCCCCTGCAGCAGAAAGCGGGCGGATAGCTCACCACGGAGGCACTGAGAACCCGGAGTCTTATACCTGCAGGTTGGCATCGCAGCGCTATCGGGAGTCCCCGCAGTTTCTCATGATCCAGGTCACCAACTTTTGATCTACGGTCCTCCGTGGTGAGTCTGGTTCTTGTACTTGAATCTCTCTCCGAAATCGTGGACAATATCTCTCGGAATCGAGAATGAAAGATTTGGCGAGCAGCCGCATTGTCCCGGCCGGGCTGTGGGTGGCCCCCGGCTACAAATTCGATAAAGCCGCCGACCTCACCCATGCCGCCGAACGGGAGCGCCTCAGCCCCACGGCGATGCGAGCTTTCTGGAAGATCTGCGACCAATGGGGATTGACCGAAGCGCAGGCGCGGGCGCTGCTGGGCGGCATCGCGTCCTCCACCTTTCATGCCTGGAAGGCCGATCCCGATAGCCAGAAGCTCAGCCAGGACACGCTGGTTCGCATCTCGCTGGTCATCGGCATCTACAAGGCGCTGCATATTTACTTCAGCAAAGCCTGGGCCGATCGCTGGGTGCGGCTGGCGAATCGCGGCGCGCTGTTTGCCGGACGCGCGCCCATCGACTTCATGATTCGCCACGGCCAGCCCGGCATGCTGGAGGTGCGCCGCATGCTCGACGCCTGGCGCGGCGGACGATGACAGCCCCGCCTCGCGCAAAGTCACCCCGAACTGGGGACCCCGAGCTCCCGCCCAGGCGTGCGGTTCACTATCGCGGCATGCATCGCCTGATTCCGTCTCTGTACAGCGACAATGAAACTGTTCTCTCTGATATCGCGGACGACGATGCGATGCTGGAAGACATCGTCCTGCTGGACGGAGTGACCAACGATCGCATTCAGGGCGAGCAGCGCGGACTCGGGGGAATCGGCATTCATGAATTGGTGTATGGGATCCCGAATGCGCACATTGTGAACGCAGCGTTTACGCACAGCAGCGCCGCCGGTGGCCGCTTCAACGATGCCACGCGCGGCGCCTGGTACGCCGCCGATGAGCTCAATACCTCGGTTGCCGAGGTAGCCTATCACAAGGCGAGACGGCTGGCGGAGATCGTGGTTCCGGAACTGCCGGACCAGCGCCCTGACCTCGAGGTCACGACCTATGACGACTGGCTGGCGGATTTTCGCGCCGAGTTCCACGTCCTGCGTCCGCGGGAAAAATTCGCGGAGTATCTGGAGGCGGAGCCGGTGCCGCAGTGCTATGCGCAGTCGCAAGCGCTGGCGAATGTGCTGTTGAATGACGCTTCCAATGGGGCGATCTACGAGAGCGTCCGCCGCCCACGGCACTACTGCCTGGTCTGCTTCCGTCCCGCGCTGGTGTATGACCCGCGGCGCGGCGCCAGTTTCGAGTTGACGCTGAGGGCCAGCGCTTCGGGGTACACGCGCAGGGTGCGGCGGCTGGCAGAGCTGACGGTCTAAAGCCGCCGCACCAGGCAACGCACGGAATAGCCGTCCTCGTCGGATTGGAGAGCTTCTTGCCAGCCGCTTGGGACCGGGGGCAAGGACGCGTCTTGCCGTAGTGCGGCGGTGACGATGAGCGTCGGATTTTGCGCGGGCAGGCGCATCGTCAGCACGCCATCCGAGTAGCCCGCGTCGGCGGTGCGCTCGCTCGAGGTCACGTACTGCCGGCGCAGTTGCAGCAGGCGCCGGTACCACTCCAGCATCTCTCGATTCGGCGCGCCATCGGCCCAAGTCAGCTTCGAGCGCTCAAACGTGCTCGCGTCCCCGGGGTCGGGGACTTCATGGAAGTCGAAGTCCTTGAACTCGCGCCGCCGTCCTTCGCTCACCGCTTTTTTCAGCGCGGGGTCCTGAAAATCCGCGAAGAACTGAAACGGCGTGGCCTCGTCGTACTCCTGGCCCATGAAGAGAAGCGGAGTATGCGGCGCAAGCAGCAGAAACGCTGCGGCTAGCTTGCCCACGCCACGTGGGACCAGCGTGGTCAGGCGCTCGCCCTTGGCGCGGTTGCCGACCTGATCGTGGTTTTGCAGGCAGATGACGTTGGCGGGCGCCGGCACGCCTGCCGGGCTGGAGCCGCGCGGCGCATTCCAGAAGTTGCAGTGCTCGCCCTGGAAGACGTAGCCGTCGCGGAGCGCGCGGGCAATCTGCTCAGGGTCGCCGAAGTCCTGATAGTAGCGTTGGCGCTCGTCGGTGAAGACGGCGTGGATGGCATGATGGAAGTCGTCGCTCCAGATCGCGTCGAGGCCGTAGCCGCCGTCCTGCCGCGGCCGCACATAGCGCGGATCATTCTCGTCGGTTTCGGCGATGATGCACACCTGGCGTCCCAACTCGCCCGCCAGCGCCTGCACGTTGTCGCGGATTTCGGCGACGATATGATAAGGCGAATCGTCTTGGATGGTCTGCACCGCGTCCAGCCGCAGGCCGTCGAGATGGTACTCGCGAATCCAGTACAGCGCGTTTTCGATCACGTAGCGGCGCACCTGCTCACAACCTGTGCTGTCGTAGTTCACGGCATCGCCCCAGGGCGTTTTGTGGCTTGAAGTGAAGTAGGGTCCGAATTTCGGCAGGTAGTTTCCTTCGGGGCCGAGATGGTTGTAGACCACGTCGAGCATGACCGCCAGGCCGGCTCGATGCGCCGCGTCGACCAGTCTCTTCAGGCCCTCCGGTCCGCCATAATTGGCCTGCACGGCGTAGGGTGAAACGCCGTCGTAGCCCCAGTTGCGCCGGCCGGGACACGCTGCCACGGGCATGAGCTCAATCGCGGTGATGCCGAGCTGTTTCAGGTAGTCGAGTTTGCCGATGGCGCCGTCGAACGTGCCCTCCGGCGTAAACGTGCCGATGTGCAATTCGTACAGAATGTACTCGCGAAGTTCGAGGCCGCGCCAATCAGAATCGCTCCAGCGGAACGCCGCGGGGTCGATGATCTCCGTCGGTCCCTGAACGCCCTCGGGCAAGGCGCGCGACACGGGATCGGGGACGGCGAGTCCGTCATCGAGAACGTAGTAGTAGCGGTCGCCCGGCAATGCGGTTGCCGCCGCGACAAAGTCTTCGCCGTCGCGTTGCATGGGAATATCGCGCTCGGTTAGAGCGGAGCTCGCGTTGGAGTTGCGGAGCAGCCGCAGCGTGAGTTGGCGCTGCTCCGGCGCCCACACGCGAAATTCGGCTTGATGTCCATCCAGGGCGGCGCCGTACGAATTTCGAGTTTCGAGTTTCAAGCTTTGGGTGTGATCCGTTGGGGGCGGCTTCATTCCACATTTCAGACGTGCAACCTGCTCCCGAGGATGCACAAGTCACGTGAGTAGAATGAACGGTCATGCTGATCCTGGCTTCCGCCTCGCCGCGTCGAGCTGAGCTGTTGCGCAATGCGAGTATCGCGTTCGCGGTCGATCCAGCGCACGTGCCCGAGCAGCCAATTCCCGGCGAGTTGCCGCTCGACTACGCGCAGCGCCTGGCGCGCGAGAAGGCGCTGGCTGTCTACACGCGTCATCGCGATGAAGCTGTCGTCGGCGCTGACACGGTTGTTGTAGTCGACGCCCATCTGCTGGAGAAGCCGAGCGATGCCGACGATGCGGCCCGCATGCTGCGCCTCTTGTCGGGACGCACGCACCAGGTAATCACCGGAGTTTGCCTGCTGGCCCCGGGTTTCGAACGCGCCGAGGCAGAACTGACGCAGGTCACGTTCGCCGAGGTTTCCGATGAGGAGATCGCCGCCTACATCCGCACGGGCGAGCCGATGGACAAAGCCGGCGCCTACGGGATTCAAGGCGTCGCCTCGCGCTGGGTGACGTCGATCCAGGGCGATTACTTCAATGTGGTCGGACTGCCGGTGGCGCGAGTCTACCGGCTGTTGCGCGAAGCGGAAAAAATCACGGGCAAGAGGTTGCCATGATCGGCCGCGCTACTTCTTCTCTTCTGTCGAGGTCGGGATCGCGGCGTGGGCGTTGCGCGTTGTGGTGGTCGTGGTTGAACTGGTGCTATTCGATGAGCTGCCTTCGTGCATCGACGACTTGAAATTACGAATGCCTTCGCCGAGTCCCTTACCCAGGTCGCCCAGCTTCTTCGGCCCATAGATGAGCACGATGATGAAGAAGATGACCAGCAGGTGCATCGGCTTGAACAGGTTTTCCAACATAGAACCTCCTCAACCTGGCCCGGTGCGACCCGCAACGGGTAAAGTTCCTAGGCAGATTCTAGGCTTTCGCGAGGGGCGCGTCAAAGCAAGTTTTTCTTAGCCGATGGCGTGAATCAATCCGGCCAGCAACGCTGCCCGGCGCGGAAGTTCGGCGGCGATGACATGCTCATGCGTGGCGTGAGCGCCGTCGCCGACCGCGCCCAGGCCGTCGAGCGTCGGCACGCCGATTCCGGCGGTGAAGTTGCCGTCCGAGCCGCCGCCCACGGCGGTTTCCGCCAGCTGCGAACCCGAGCTCGCCTGCCAGTTCGCGCGCCAGCTCGAAGAGCGCGGCCACCGGCGCGGTACGCTCCAGCGGCGGACGATTGATGCCGCCCGTGATCTCCAGTTTGCAGTTGGGATTGACAGGCTGAAGCTGGCGCACACGCCGATCCATCTCGGCGCCATCTTCTCGGGCGGGCGACGCGCAGGTCGATTTCGGCGGTCGCCTCGGCCGCCACGACGTTGGTGCGCGTGCCGCCGCGCACGATGCCGACATTCATGGTGATGCCGCGATCGAGATTCGTCAGCCGCTCGATGGCGCGGATCTGATGGGCAAGTTCGACGATGGCGCTGTGCCCTTTCTCGAAGTCCAGCCCCGAATGTGCCGCCACTCCCGTGACCTTCAGGGTGAAGCCGCCGACGCCCTTGCGCGCCGTTTTCAGCGCGCCGCCCGGGCCGGAGGGTTCGCACACCAGCACCGCCGCGCATTCTCGCGCCAGCGACTCCGTCATGGCGCGCGAGCTGGCGCTGCCCGCCTCTTCGTCCGACACAAGCCAGACCTTCACCGGGCGCGGAAGCTCGCCGGCGACTTCACGCAGGGCCGCGATCGCGAACATCATCTGCACAATGCCGGCTTTCATGTCGAAGACGCCGGGGCCGTAGAGCCGGCCGTCGCGTTCGCTCCATGGCATCGATGGCAACGTTCCCAGGCCATAGACGGTATCGAAGTGGCCGAGCAGCATCACCGGCCGGCGCGGCTCACGGCCGGGGAAATCGACCTGCAGGTGATCTCCGGCAGTGGGTTGGCGATGTATTTTCACCTCGCCGCCGAGCGCGGCAAATTCGCTGGCCAGCCGGGCGCTGAGCTGGTCGCAGGCGGCTTTGTCGTGGGTGGGGGATTCGCACAGCACGAGCTCGCGCAGGGCGGCAATCATCTGCGGCTGGCAATAGCGCAGCCAGGAGGAGATCGCTTGCAAGCTGGATTGCCTGTCTCCAACCTTTTCATTCCGAGTCCTGTAATTAATGTAGTCTCCGAGCCTGTGGATGAGGAAATCTGGTGCATCCGCGATAATGTTGTTTACACTATCATCTGATTACGCCGACTACGTCCCAACGTCTATCAATCGCAGTTCCTTGTTGTGGATGCCGATAAACGCAATCATTACCGCTTTCGTTTTGCTGAGCATAGCGTTTGCGGGTTGGCGATTATTCCGGTCTGCGAAAACCTGGTCCTCATATCAGAAGTTGGGACGAATCTGCGGTGCTTTTATTCTCATCGTAGCGCTCCCGCTATTGGCAATGCATGGCTGCGCTGCCCGCCTCACTTACAGGTTTGCCCCAACTTCGTCCCCTGATGGCAAGCACACGGCGCGGGTAACAGAACTCGATGCTGGTGCGATGGACTCTTTCCACACGAGTGTCGAAGTCCGTTCACGTTGGCAGATATACCCTGATGAGGTGTTTTCGTCTACGTGGAGCCCCAGAGAGGTTGAACCGAGGTGGGCCACTAATTCCGAACTCGTCATTCGATATGCGTCCGGTTTTCCTTCGGACCCTGATTACCTTACTTCGTGTGAACAGCAATTCAAAGCGGTGAAGATAACCTGTGAACCTGTCGCGGGGTACGCGCTTCATCCCACCTCGACCTCGTTGCGAGGTCTACAACTACGGACTGCAATTGATCAGCGGTATAGAGAGTTGTCCGAGGTGCACGCCTTCAGCGGAAATGCAATCCAGATTAGCGACGTTTTGCAGGCATACATTTCGGAGGGAACGTCATATTTGGAAGCCTTGAGGACGCTTATGGCCGCAGGGTTTTTAGTTAATCGACAGTCGCCAAATCAAGATGTGGGCCAGTACAGCGTACGGTCAACCTGTCGGGCCGACGTGAATGCAGTGCTGTACTGGTATGGTCCAGTCGACTCCGGGGCGGTGCAAAAGGTAAACGGGTGGATAGTTGTGACCTGCCCGTAGCGAAAAGTGCTCGCGTATGGGAGATTGATTGGCGATGAATCCATTGCACAAGTGATCCGTGCGCGATTGGGATTTACGGCGATGCCGCTCCGACTGTACGCTCGTGGCCGGTTAAAATTCGCCAACCAGTCTGAATGCCGCAAGCTCGAAATGTATAATCGGGGCTTCGCGCCAGCCACTATGGACGCCACCACGCAATCCGCGCCGGACGATGCCGGCAAGCAAACGCTGAACATCGGCGAGTTGCTCGAGCTGCTGCCGCATCGCTACCCGATGCTGCTGATCGATCGCGTGGTCGAGCTGGTGCGCACCAAGCGCATCGTAGCCATCAAGAATGTTACGGCCAACGAGCCGTTCTTCGCGGGACATTTTCCGGGCTACCCGATCATGCCGGGGGTGCTGATCGTGGAGGCCATGGCGCAGGCGGGCGCGGCGCTGCTGTTCGCCGAGGTGCAGGACCGCAAGGACAAGCTGCTGGTGTTTACCGGCATCGAGCGGGCGCGCTTCCGGCGGCCGGTCACGCCGGGCGACCAGCTTCGCATCGAGGTGGACGTGCTCGTCTTCCGCGGCACTGCGGGCCGGCTGCAGGGCAAAGCGTACGTCGACGGCAAGCTGGTTTGCGAGGGCGTAGTCACCTGCCGCCTGCTTCCACGCGCCCGCGGCAAGGACGGCGGGGCAGGAGCCGAACCGGCCGGCGAAGCGTCATAGCTCCAGCATGAGCATTCATCCGACGGCGATTGTCGATGCTTCCGCGAGAGTTCCCGAATCCTGCAATGTCGGCCCCTACTGCGTGGTACATGCCGGTGTGGAGCTGGGCGAGGGCTGCGAGCTGGTGTCCCACGTTGTGGTAGGCGGTCCCAGCCGCTTCGGCAGCCACAACAAGATTTATCCCTTCGCCGCGCTGGGCATGGATCCGCAGGACATTACCTATGGCGGCGAACCCACGCGGCTGGAAGTGGGCGATCACAACGTCATTCGCGAGTACGTCACCATCACCCGCGGCACCGCCAAAGGCGGAGGCGTGACCCGCATCGGCAGCCATATTCTGGTCATGGCTTACGCGCACGTCGGCCACGATTGCGTGATCGGCGACCATTCCATGCTGGTGAATGCCGCGACCCTGGCCGGGCATGTCACGGTGGAGGAATGGGCGGTGGTGGGCGCGCTCTGCCCGGTGCATCAGTATGTGCGCATCGGCGCGCACTCCTACATTGGGGGAGGCACGACCATCACCCAGGATGTGCTGCCGTATTCCATGACCAGCGCCGAGCGCGACACCCACGCCTACATGCTGAACAAAGTGGGCCTCGAGCGGCGGGGATTTTCGCGCGAGCGCATTGCGGCGCTGCATCATGCCTTCAAGGTTTTACTGGCGTCGAAGCTGAATACGTCGCAAGCGGTGGAGAAGCTGCGTGCCGAAGGCGCGCATGGAGAGGACGTGGAAGGCTTGCTTAAGTTCATCGAGTCATCGCAGCGCGGTGTGATCAAGTGAGCTTCGTAGACGCAAGAGTTAGCGCCGTAGGCGCGACATAGGTTAGCCCAGCGCTTCAGCGCTGGGGAAGATGAGGAAAGAAACACGAGTCCCGTAGGGACGGCACCCTCTTGTCACGAATGCCTGACTCGGACAGCAAAATCGGCCTGATCGCCGGCAATGGCAAGTTCCCGCTGCTTGTCCTCGACGCCGCGCGCTCGAAGGGCATGCAGGTGGTCGTCGCGGCCATTAAAGAAGAGACGTTGCCGGAAATCGAGCTGCATGGCGCAGCGGCCGTCCACTGGCTGTCCTTAGGTGACTTGTCGAAGCTGATCGAGACCTTCCAGCGCGAAGGCATCACCCGCGCCATCATGGCCGGGCAGGTCAAGCACAAGCAAATTTTCAGCAGCATCAAGCCGGACTGGCGACTGGCCAAACTTCTGCTGTCGCTCACCACGCGCAACACCGATTCGCTGATTGGCGCGGTCGGTAAGGTGCTCGCCGACGAAGGCATTACGCTGATGAATTCGACCGAGTTGCTGGAGCCGATGCTGGTGGGCGAGGGCGTGCTGACCGGGCGCGGCCCGAGCGATTCCGAGCAGACCAACATCACCTATGGACGCGCCGTCGCGCATCATCTGGCGCGCTTCGATATCGGGCAGACGGTGGTGATTGCGGAGACGGCCTGCGTGGCCGTGGAAGCGATGGAGGGGACGGACGCGACCATCCTGCGCGCGGCCGAGATCATGAGATCGCCGGCGCTGGGCGTCGAGCCGTCGACCCTGAGTCGCGCGCTGACTGTGGTCAAGGTCGCCAAGCCGAACCAGGACATGCGCTTCGACGTGCCCGTCGTGGGGCTGCACACCATCGAAATCATGAAGCACGCCGGCGCCAGTTGTCTGGCGCTCGATGCCGGGCGCTGCCTCGTGCTGGACAAGGAAGCTGCGTTGACGGCGGCCAATGACGCCGGCATCTGCATCGTCGCCGAGGCCGCGGTCAGCCACATTCCCCATCGCGAATAGATTCGTACTGCGCATCATGGGGAACGTACCGTGCAACTGATGCGCATCAAGTGTGTACAATATTTGGTTGAGGCCTGTCCAGGTGAATAGCCGGGAAGTGATCAGCGCACTGAGACGGGACGGCTGGTACGAAGTGAATCAGGTTGGCAGTCACAAGCAGTTCAAGCATCCCGTCAAACCCGGCAGAGTAACGGTTCCGCATCCCCGGCGCGATATTCCCCTCGGGACGCTTCGCAGCATCGAGAAACAAGCCGGAATCAAATTACGGTAATGCGAGGAACGAAGACAATGGACTACATTGCCTATTTACATAAGGACGCCAAGTCCGATTTTGGGGTGAGCTTTCCCGATTTTCCGGGCTGCATCACCGCCGGCAAGACGCTGCAAGAGGCGCGCCGTCTGGCGCCGCAGGCGCTGGCTCTGCACGTCCGGGGAATGCTGGAAGATGGAGAGCCGATTCCGGAGCCTTCCAGCATTGATGATGTGAAGGACGATCCCGCGCTGAAAGGCGCCGTCGCGTTTTTGGTGCCGCTCCACGTCGGCGAGAAAGCGGAGCGCTTCAACATCACCGCTCGCAGGAGTGAAATGCAAAAGATCGACCGCCTGGCGAAACGAAGGGGCATGACACGATCAGCCTACATGGTCAGTTCCGCACTGGCCGGGAGCCTTCCTGCCAGGAAGAGACACATGGCGCGTTGATGGGCGACAATCGCGGGATGCCTAGCTCATTGCGCGTCGGTGTCGTCGGTTGTGGCGCTTTCGGGCGCAATCACGCGCGCGTCTATCGCGACTTGGCCGCCGATCCGTCACAGGCGACGGAATTCGTCGGCGTCGCCGACACGGACTATCGACCGCGCGCAAGCGGTTGCCAGGGAATTCGGCACGCGCGCGTTCCGTTCTGCCGAGGAGCTTATAGCCGCCGGAGTCGATGCCGTCTCCGTCGCCGTGCCTACCATCTCGCATCTCGCAGTCGCTCGCCAGCTTATGCAGCACAGCGTAGATGTGCTGATCGAGAAGCCGCTGGCGACCACCGTCGCCGAGGCCGACGAACTGATCGCGCTCGCCCGGCACTACGGCCGCGTCGCCCAGACCGGACATCTTGAGCGCTTCAATCCTGCGGTGCGCGCCACCACCCCGCTCATCACCCAGCCCATGTTCTTCGAGGTGCACCGGCTGAGCGTCTTCACGCCGCGTTCGCTCGACATCGACGTGGTGCTTGACCTGATGATCCACGACCTGGATGTCGTGCTGTCGTTCGTGAACTCGCCGGTCAAGGAGATTCGCGCCGTCGGTCTGCCGATCCTGTCGCAAAAAGTCGACATCGCCAATGTGCGCCTGGAATTCGACTCCGGCTGCGTCGCCAACTTTACCGCCAGCCGGGTCAGCACCGAGCGCATCCGGAAGCTGCGCTTCTTCCAGCCGCATCAATATGTGTCGCTCGATTACTCGCGGCAGGACGTGCTGGTGCTGAGCGTGGACGAGGGGCCTTCCGACGCGCTGGGCCTGGATCCGTTCAATCCGGCCAGTGTGGCCGCCAGCGCGTTTCCCAGCATCACACCTTACAAGCCCACGGTGGAACAGCAAGAACCCCTGCGAGCGGAGCTTGGCAGCTTTTTGCGCGCGGTTGGCGAGCGCGCCCAGCCGGAGGTGACGCTGGAAGACGGCCGGCGGGCGCTCGTTCTCGCGATCCAGATTGTAGACGCCATCGCCGAGCACACCCGGCAGGCGCGATTATCGGAATTGACTCGGGGATAAAGCTGGCCTACGCTTTGGGAAACACCATGTTGGACGAGCTGGTGACCATCTCGAAATTCTTCACCCTCGGTGAAGCCAAGCTGGCGCAGGGCAAGCTGGTGTGTGCGGGCATTTCCGCGTTCGTGTGCGACGAAAATATGCACGCGCTGAACTGGCACATTGGCATGGCCCTGGGCGGCATTCGCCTGCAAGTGCCCGATAGCCAGGTGGTGCGCGCGCTGGAGGTGCTGGACGACTTCGAGCCGGAGGAGCCCGGCGGCGCGCAGGCGGAAGACGATGACGATGACGAGATGGAGGAAATCGCCTGCTGCCCCGAGTGCGAGTCGCTGGAAATCCGCGAGATAGCCAGCGCCAATCCGCGCCAGATTGCACTGTGGTCGGCCGCCATTCCCTTCCCGGAGTCGCCCGCCGAAATCGCCCGCCACTGGAAGTGCCTGATGTGCGGCTACCAGTGGCGCGAAGTGGACTAGGGCGGCTGTTTCACCTGGCATCGGGCGAATTGGAAGATTGTCATTAGGGCAAGACCTTTAGGTCGACGTGGGTTTGTTCGCAGTGCATCCATGCTGCGCGCCAGAAGCAGGTCCTTCCTCGGGCTGAAGAAATGCCCAGCCATTGCAGCGGCGACACCACTCTCTAAATCCCTGACCTTCGTATGCGCGACTAAAAATCGTGCCCTGACACCAGCCCTTACGCATTTATGAGACAGGCTCTAGCGGGATTGCACCCTACCTCTGGCGAACTGCGATCTGCCCCTCGTTACGCCCGCACCTGCGCCAGTATCGAGTGCACTACATTCAGCGTGTGCTGCGACGCGAAGATCGTCTTCAGCCACTCCTTGAATTGCTCTTCGTCCGCCAGACTGCTCCCCTCCTGGTTGCCCAGCCGCCAAGCCAGGGGATAGAAGCTGATGCCGTGCGATATCTGAAACAATTCGTACTTGTAGTTCAGCGTCGGCGCCGACAAATAGAAATGGTGTACAAACATGTTGCCCACCGTCTGCGTCAGCACCTCTCCCTGCACCAGGTTGCGCGTCTTCTCGCCCAACAGCGCCGCCTGCTGCTTAAGAATGATCACCGGCGTGGTCATCTGGGAGTCGGCAATATTCGATGGCCAAAAGTCGTCAGTCATAAAGCAGTTGTCAGTCGTCAGTTCTTCCTATCAGTGACTATGAAATCCATCCTAAGCCCTCATCACAAATGCCGCTCATCTTAACTGAGAACCGACAACCGGCAACTGACAACTGCTTTTAAAACTCCAACTCCACCATCACCGGCAGATGGTCCGACCCTACCGCTCTTATCCGGACGCCCACGCGCCACCAACGGCATCCCGCCCGCCTGCGTCAGGATCCGCACCTGCTCGGGCGCAAACCCAAACGTCAGCGCGGGACGCAGCAGCACCTGGTCGTACATGTTCCAGAAGTAACACACCGCCTCGCTGCCATCGTAATAATACGTCCCGCCCGCATCGCCGCGATCGCCCAGGTGGCTCCACATAGGATTGTAGAAGAAGCGACAATCCTCCCGCTGCACCGTGCGCACGAACCGCTGCGCCACCCGCCGGCTCGCCACCGCGTGCAGCCCGCCGCGCGCGCCCACCATCCCCGCCTCAAACGGATTCATGTTCAGGTCGCCCATCACCATCGTGCGCCGATGCTTCTCCTGCTTCTCCACCTCGTCAATCATGCGCGCCAGGTACACCGCCTCGAACACCTGGCTCTCCTCGGAGAGGTTGATCTTGCTGGGCAGATGCACGCCCACCACCAGCAACGGATTCCGTCCCGGCAGCTTCAGTTGCCGAATCGTCACCCGGTCCGTCTCCAATACCGCCGGCATCAGGCTCGCCTGAAAGCGAGTGAACACCCGCAGCCGGTGGCAACTGGTGAACCCGAAGTCATACTCGGTGCGCTCGGCGTTCAGCGCCATCAGCATGTGCGCGGGATCGATCGCGCACTCCGCCAGGATGAGCACATCCACCAGCTCCTCCCGCGCCAGCCGCGCAATCAGATCAGGAATGCCTCTCTGATTAAGGTTCCAAAACAAAAACTTCGGCACAGCGGGAGCGTATCAGATGTTCCGCTGATCACCAATATGACTTTCGTAAGCGATCGGATGCCCCACTCATTCGCGCTTTTCGAATGAGTGGGCGCGCGAAGAGGAGTACGCCACTTTGAGCGGGCACGATCCAGTGCCGTAGGCACGGCATAACTTAGCCCAGCGTTTCAACGCTGGGACACGAGCATAAATGAACCCGAGTCCCTTCAGGGACGACAGATGTGCGCGGCTGAAACGTCGACCTTACGCCTAAGTCAAACTAGACAGCCTTTGCGCGGCTGCCACGTTCTCTGTATTGCCTCGCGTGATTCGGACAGAGCCAGAGGACCCGACCGTCTTCCACAATTTCGCGATGCAATCCGCCATTCGTGGGCTTCGCCGTAGCAGCCCGGTCATTATCCAGAAACACCGCGTGCCCCACTCATGCGCGGTTTTCTAATGACTGGGTTAGCGGACCCAGCAACTGCCCAACCCGACAGGGCGGCACAAACATAGCCCAGGACGGAAGTCCTGGGTAGGGTACAAGAAAGATTCCGAGCCGGCTTCAGCCGGCGACACCATCCTCCACACTGTTTAGCGACCACTCAACGCGCTACAATCACCCGCAATGGCTGATAACAAGCTTTTCTACGGCGACAACCTCGACGTGCTGCGCCGCTATGTGAAGGACGAAACCGTCGACCTCATCTATCTCGACCCGCCCTTCAACAGCCGTCAGGATTACAACGTCCTCTTCGCCGAGAAGGATGGCACGCAATCCTCCTCGCAAATCACCGCCTTCGAGGACACCTGGGAGTGGAACCTCGACGCCGAACGCGCCTATCAGGAGATCGTCGAGCGCGGCGGCACCGTCTCGCAAGCCATGCAGGCCTTCCGCACCTTCCTCGGGCACAGCGACATGTAGACGGCTGCTATATTAGCTCTCGAGACGGGCCACTCGGGGGCTGTTTGGACACGCTGCCATACCGCGAACGTGCGACAATAGACCTACTGAAGCTGCGTGACTACGTTCTTGATCCTGAGCACGAAACGGGCAAACACAAGGCTAGAGTTTTCAAATCGTTCTTGGGTATCGAGCAACGTCATGCGGAAAGTCTCGCCGCTGTCATAAAGGGGACTCTTGTCCGAGCTGCTGCCGAAAAAGGGACGCATGATCAGTATGGCGTGCGCTGGACGACATATCACGAAATTGTAGGCATTAACGCAAAGGTTGCAATTGTTTCGGTCGGCTGGATCCTGAGAACGGAAGATTCTACAACCCCAGTTTTTCTGACGTGCTATATCGATCCTGACCGGCAGACAGAACTAAGAAAGACTTTCGAAGGCCGCTGATGAACACGGAAATCAATCCTAAGCTGCTTGACGTTGTCGAGTACCGCGTGGGGAGTGATCTGTTTACAGGCACGGTCATAGACACGCTGGGCGGCAGCATGGTTTTGATCGAAGGAAGTGATGAGTCGGGAGTTACTCGCCGCCTGGATACTATTCGCGCAGACGAGATAAGGACAATCAAGGCTCCGCACCGGCCAGCGCAGGAGCCGTCGGCCTACCCAGAGGCACAACAGGCTTTCGAGCAAGGAATCTTCTTATTGCAGAGCGGACTCGTGGACGAGGCGAGAGGATACTTCTCGCGGGCGTTCGTGTTGGACCGCCGACTCGCCGGCGGCCTTCTAAATTCGGCAAATCAGTTAGGCGAGAAAGGCGCACTCGATGCCGCTATGGTCTTGTATGCCCTCATAATGGAACTCCAGCCAGACTACGAGACGGCTCGCGAGAACTTGGCTAGGGCGCATTTAAATCGCGGAGTTGCGAGTGCAAAGATTGGCGCTTTGGACAGGGCGATGTTGGATTTCGACATGGCGATGCGCCTGCGGCCGAGCCTCGAAACAGTAAATTTGGCCAGGAAGAACATGGCGGCGGCTTATACAAAGCTGGGAATTGATCACGTCGGGATTAAGCGGTTCGAAGAAGCCCTACAGTTTTTCGTGGTTGCATTTCGATTGGACCCCGCTGATCAACTTACCGCCAAAAATCTCGGATTAGCCGTTGTTTGTTCGGTAGCATGGAGCCGGCCTCGGATAGAAGTTCCATCGGAAGAAATGTTTCGTGAGTCTTTGACATTAGGTCTCACATATTCTGAATGTCTCAATGCTTATGGCGCAACGTTGGCTTTACTCGGAGACACCAGTTCAGCTCGGCGCCTTTGGAAGCGCGCCATGGAAATTGATCCAGCTAACGAACCGCCGCAAAGAAACTTGGCGATGCTAGTTTTGAGGGAAGGCATCCCAGACCCTCGACAACTGGAATGGGGATTGAAAGATATGCAAGCAGATCCCGCCCAGTTAGCCAGAATTTGACTGCTCTTAATGCACGCTCGGCCTCGTCGGTGCACGCGAATGTCGCGCCCGCCCGCGACCTGCGCGGCGTTCTGAACCGTGAGAAGGCCGCCATCGGCGTCCTGATCGCGCTGGAGCCACCGACCAAGCCCATGGAAAAAGAAGCCGCCGAAGCCGGCTTCTACGAATCCCCGCACCTCGCCGAGAAATTCCCCCGCATCCAGATCCTGACCATCGCCCAACTACTCACGGGTGCGCAGGTCCTCTACCCACGCTGGCTTGATGCTACGTTCAAACAAGCGCCGAAGTCGAAGCGCGCCGCCGCGGAGCAGATGAGCTTGGAATCATGACTGCTGCGGCCTGGGCTTGGAAGGATGTTTATGGAAGATATACCTGAAGCTTGGCTGGAACAGTTTAATGACCGGATGAGTGCTGAGGGTGTGCATTATGCGCAGGCAGGTCATGTGCATGTGGCCGTAGACCATTGAACAGCGAATCACTACAACTGAATCCCGACAACCTTACCACCAGCCCGAAGGGCGGAATGGTTTGAGCCCGGCGCGTACCGGGGTCCCCAAGCCGCGCCTCGGTTGCGCGGATTGGGGTGGTTAAGCGCCGGGTAGGCCGCAAGTAAACATCCGAGCCGCGTCAGCGGCGCCATCAAACGAGGTATTCCCGTTCGTATCTCACGCCCGATTTGTCGAGCAAGGCCATGAGCTCCTGCTCGTACGTCTGCCGACTGTGGTGTCGTTCCTGGTCTGCGATATACGCTCGCACCATCGGTACCTGCGACGGGCTGACACTGATCGCGGCATATCCGTCTTGCCAGGCGAAATGTCCGGTCGTCTCGCCCATATAACGCGACGAGTTGGCCTTCAGGTCACGAACGGATTCGCTCATGGACCGCACCGCGGGAATCCGCAGGAGCAGATGACCGTGATTCTCGGTCCCGCCCGCTGCGAGCAGCTCCATTTGTTTATTTCGTGCGATGCCGCGCAGGTTCTTGATGAGCGCGTCCAGATTGCGAATTATGGGCGCACGATGCTTGGTGCTGAAGACAACATGAACGAGATTAAGCGTGTAGGTGTGTGCCACAATACAACTCTGGGACGTGCTGGCGTGTGCGTCCGTGAGCGCGGTCACACCGGGTTGTGTCGCCGCTGACGCGGCTCGCTCTTCCGATGTTCGCGTACCCGGCGCTCACGCGCCGGGCTCACCCCATCCCGCCCTTCGGGCTGAAGCTATCACACAGTCCGGGTCAATTTGGGACGGCCTACTTCCTGCACGCCGCGCAATACCCGCCGATTTCAAACCGCGCGACCAAAATATGGAAGTGGCAGTCGCGCTCGACCTGGCCTTTGACGCGGTCGAAGAGGTCGCTCTCGAACTCCTGCACCTTGCCGCAGCGCAGGCAGGTCATGTGCATGTGGTCGCGTTGCGGACGGCGCTCGTAGAAGTGGCCGTCGCCTTTGACGTGCAGCAGGTCGAGCTCGTCCACCAGGCCCTGGCGCTTGAGCAGGCCGAGCGTGCGATAGACGGTCACGCGATTGATGTTGGCATCGATGCGCACCGCCTTGCGCAGGATTTGCGCGGCGTCGAGGTGCTGGCTGGCGGTCTCGATGATCTGCAGGATGACCCGGCGCTGGCGCGTCATGCGGATGCCGCGCGTCAGCAGCGCCGTCTGCAACGCGCCGGGAGCTTCAGTCTGCGGGAAAGGCATAAAGATGTACTCCTAAAGAAACTCTGTTAAGCCCCGGTTTTGCAAGGGACGGTCTTCAGACCGTCCGTAAATTCGGCCCTTCCGATAGCGGCTTTACAGGTCGCTAAAAAGTCGATGCGCCATGCCGTTCGGGGAGAGCTTGCCTGCAAGACGGCGTCTAAGCCCTATAATTTCTTTGCATCCCGAACGGCCTTCGACTGTGTCGCGACCGAAATCAGATTTCACGGTGGAACGAACACCACGAAATCCGGCTTATTCAGCCGCGGAGCGGCGACATTTGTGTTAGGCGTGGGCGTGAGCCCGCGCTCCAAGTGGGACAAATGCCGGGCCGTGGCAGCGGCGACGCCACTCGCGACACGCAGTCTCCTCAGACCAGCGTCTAAGCCCTCTTCTCGCGGCAGTCTCTGCGCATGGCTTCAGCGCACCGTTGCGCGCGGTTATGCCCGCCGGCACATAAGGAATCATTGCGCGGTTTGAACCCTGGCTTGTGTGGTGCTCAGTGGGTGCAACCCGGTTGCAAAACAAGAACTCGATCTGCCGTCCGTTGCCGCACTGCAATGAAGCCCATATGTTAGCAATGCAACTCAGTTGCAACTACCGCTTACCTTGACAAGTATAAGCTCAGACGGTGCCGCGGTCAATTACCCGGTGCCATCGCGCCGCACGCCGTAAGCCACCAGCATCCGCACCCGTTGCCGTCCGCTTGGGCCGCCGCACCCGCAAGCGCTCACCACCATCCAGGAAAAGATAAGCCCAGTCGTCGTCCAGCGGTGCTTGATGAAACTCGCGCACCGCCTGGTCCAGATCGCGGCTCAACCCCGAAACGGTCTGCGCGCTCACCGAGGCATGGAAGAAGTATTTCGAAGCCGAGTCGGAGCGACTGCGGGACCGGTATAGCGGCTGGGCATCGTACGAGCGGAGCAAGAGCTCGCAGCGCGATTACCGCAACGGCTATTATGAGCCAGATTTTGTCACCCGCTTCGGCACCCTGCGGCTGCGGATCGCGCGCATTCGCAGACAGAACTTCCGGCCGCCGGGGCTGGAGTTTCAGCGGCGGGCGGCGGAGCTGAGGCTGCTGATTCGGGAGGCGTTCCTGCCCAGCGTCTCCACCCGGCAGGTGGGGCGGGTGGTGGCCACGCTCATCGGCCAGGTAGTTGCGTGCGCCCGCACAGATCGCACCAGAAACTCTCCTTCATCTCCGTCAGGAAATGTTGGAACTTCTTGCCGATGAGTGTAGCCTTCGCTATGGGTGTAAGCCTCCTTTCGAGGATGGCTTTCGTTTACTAGTAAAAAAGCCAACTTACACCCTCTCGCTTTTTACACAACCGAGCTTACAATCACGGTTCCGAAACGTGTGCCAGAGGGTATTGTTCTGCCGTATCGAGGTGGCAATCAATGCAGTGCCTTTGCCCTTTGGCAAGCACTGCCGCCTATAAATTAGAACGAACGTTCGTCCTTCTTAATGCCCATATCATGACTGCAGGCGGCTTTGCAGACGGAGAAAAAGAGAAGTAAAGAGCGGGATGGTTTTGGCGAGCTGCCGTATCGCCGTTTTGCGGCGCCCGGGATGGTATCGCGATCTCTACGTTCGTTCTCGGGCCGACTTGACGCAGAAGAGAGGGTGATTGCCCAAACCGCCGTTCGAACGGTGATCCAGATAGTTCCCTCTCAGACAAAATGTTCTACGTAGAACATTTTGGGGCGGAAAGCGATCAAAATCGAATTGTTCTACGTAGAACATTTTGGCCGGAAGGCGATCCCGTCGAATCGTTCCACGTAGAACATTTCGTGGGCAGTTGGCTGGCGACTTTCGCCTTGGCGGAATGGAAAGGCCGGTTCAAGATACGTATTCCACATCCTTTCCGGCCACCTAGACTGCGAAGAATCAAGCTCTTCCGCTCCGCTGGCAGAGTCTTGCACAGCTTTTCCTCTGGAAACCGGGCGACTGCTCCTTCCTTCATTGCTCTGGAGATCGGTTTCGTTCTAAGCTGGCAAAATAGGCATCTGGCGGGCATCGCTTAGCCGGTAGGGTGGTTCTTGGATCCAGCATCTTGATTTGGCAAAAATGTTCTACGTAGAACATTTTGGGGGCCGACCTTGATCCGTCTTGCCAGAAAGCCGTCACCCCGAAATTGTTCTACGTAGAACATTTTCGCTCGCCTGAAATCCAGAGAGTCGGAGGCGGCGTCGGCTCGGAAGTGCAAGTTGGGTGCTTTCAGGCCCAAAGCCGCAGCGCAAAGAGAACGCATGGCACGAGTCATCGCAGTCACGAACCAGAAGGGCGGAGTCGGCAAGACGACGACCGCCATCAATCTCGCCGCCTCGCTCGCCGCGCGCCGGGCCCCAACTCTGCTCGTCGATTGCGATCCGCAATCCAACGCGTCCGGCGGACTCGGCTTCGCGCGCGATCCCGATCGCCCCAACATATATAAGGTAGTCATGGGCGAGCTCGCCGCCGAAGCCGCACTCCAGCCCACCGAAGTCGACGGGCTCACGATTCTGCCGTCGCACAAGAATCTGCTCGGAGCCAACATCGAGCTGGTCACCGTCGACTATCGCGAGTTCCGCCTCCGCCACGCACTCGAGCCGCTCCGCTCGCGCTTCGACTTCATCATCCTCGATTGCCCGCCGGCGCTCGACCTGCTCACGCTCAACGCGCTCGTCGCCGCCGACACCGTCCTCATTCCCATGCAAGCCGAGTACTTCGCCCTCGAAGGCGTCACCGAGCTGCTCGACACTATCGAGCGCATCCGCCACGATCTCAATCGCTCGCTCGCGGTCGAAGGCGTGGTGCTCACCATGTTCGACGAGCGCACCAACCTGGCGCAGTCAGTTGCAAATGAGTTGCGCAACTTCTTCGGCGACCTGATGTGCAAGACGGCGATCCCGCGCAACATCCGCCTCGCCGAAGCACCCAGTCATGGCAAGCCGGCGATCCTGTATGACCCGGAATGTCGCGGCGCGCAAGCCTACTTGCAATTGGCCGATGAGATCAGGGCGAGAGTGAAGAAGCAACTAGCGACTAGCAACTAGCTTCGAGCACTCGGCACTTAGCATTTGGCCAATGCAATTAGTCGTTGCAATTCAGTTGCTTTTTCACTGACCACTGACAACTGCTTGTTGTCATCTCGACCGAGGTCGCCGCGGCGACCGAGTGGAGGGACCTGCTGTTCGCACTTCAGGGTCATCAGCGTAGTCCCACAATGGGGTATATACTACATTGTGGGATATAGGCTGCCGTGCGGCTCCCCAGGAAGCACCGGCGAGAATTCGCAGACCGAGCTCATGAGACGAAGCAACTTTGCCCGGCGTTTGAAAGGCGGGTGCCCCATCCTTCTCGCCATCTTTGGGCGAGAGGGTGGGCCCAGAGATGTGACCTGCATCACGGTTACGAGTAGAAACTCGCTCCTAGACTTGCTTCATGCCTTGGGGACTTGAGCGCTATCAAGACACCGGCGATCTCCATTTCATAACCTTCAGTTGCTACCACCGGCGACCGTTCCTGGCCGCACCGTCGTCGCGAAGACTCTTCGAGGAAACGCTGGAGCGGGTGCGCCGCTGGTACGGGCTGTTGGTTTTCGGATACGTGGTGATGCCCGAACACGTTCACCTGCTGGTGAGCGAGCCGGAACGAAGCAGTCTGCGGGTCGCCCTCCAGATGCTGAAGCAGATCACGGCGCAGAAGTTGCGGCCCACCCTGCGAGTGCCCATCCTCTCGCCAACAAATGGCGAGAAGGATGGGGCACCCAAACGGTTTTGGCAGGTCCGGTACTATGACTTCAATGTCCGGACGGGAAAGAAGCGGATTGAGAAGCTGCGATATCTGCATCGCAATCCCGTGCGGCGTGAGTTGGTGGAGAAGCCGGAGGACTGGGCGTGGAGCAGCTTCCGGCATTACGCGACTGGAGAGGAAGGCGTGGTGGACATCGAGTCGGAGTGGACAGGAAGAAAGCGGGAACGGATGGGCATGCCGCAGCGGGTGAAAGTCACCGGAAATCCGATTACGTTCGTCAATGCGCGCGTCGAGATCGACAGCTCCGGGCCCACCCTCTCCCCAACAGATGGGGAGAAGGATGGGGCACCCGATGTTGATCGCTGAGTGTCGTTAAATTGGAAAGGGCAGGCCACCCGCCATTGACTTTCGTCATTTCTTCGCCTATATTGTGGGGTCTTTCATATCGAGGTCAAATTCGCCTCGGCCCCGGCGTGGCGGTGCGAACGACTTTTGATAGCCGCATCAATGTTGGACAGGACGAGTTTTGCACATCGGAGCCGTGGCAATTTCCACCGTGCAAAACATGTGCGAGGCTTATTAGTTATTGGCTGGCATGGAAGTGCTTTTGCGGGTCTGCACCAACTAGAGGCACCCCCCTGTGAGCAGCACTGGAATTACGGCCATGTTGTTGAAATTCAAGGGCAAAATTCCCTCAAAGCTGTGGATGACGCAGCCCCGACGCTCGTGAAACTTTATCGGCTGATTTCTTCCATGCCTGATAATCTTCCACGAATCGGCTCGGCTCTGCTTGTGCGTGATGAGGCCAATCGCATCCTCCTTGGCAAAAGGGACAAGGAACCGATGCGGGGCAGCTGGGTAATTCCGGGCGGGAAGATCCATGCCTTCGAGAGCATCGCGGGGGCGGCTGCTCGCGAGCTCCGGGAAGAGACCGGGCTCGTTGTCGAAGTCGGCGATCATTTCAACGTTTACGAGATTATCAATCCTCCCAACGAGCACCGGATCGTGATTTATAGCTGGGGTCGGGTAGTTGGTGGGGAACCCAAGGCTTCCGACGACATCTCGGAGTTAAAATTCTTCCCCTTGGACGAACTCGGCGAGGTGCCGGTCACGCCGCTGGTCCGTCGCGTTCTGATGGATGCCGGGTTCATCTCCACGGTCAAGGAACAACCCACTTGTCACGACCAGCAGTTGAGATTCGCCCTGATTCCAATCCTCGTCGCTGGCGCAAAGGAAATCCGCCATCCCTTACCGAAACGGCACACGAGTGGAAGGTCTCGCCGCGGCCGGTCGATTAGAAACTATCCCGTTCTGTTTGATACGTCCTCAATGCCATAATGTAGCGGCTGTTCACGGGCACTGTCCTTGAAACGACTAAAACTCTTTCTCCGCGAGAACTATGGCTATGCCCCGCTGATTGGCATCTTGCTGACGGTTGTCGGAGTTTGGGCCGGGTATTGTGGTCACCCTTTCTGGCTGACTTTCCTGGTTGGAACCGGGACATCCCTGATTGCTGCTGCGCTTGTCACTTTCTTCAGCCCGAGTAGCGACGACGTATATCAGCAGTTCTTGCAACTGGGAATAAGGCAGACCTGGCCCAGTCGGCGGGAGGTGCCGCCAAGAAACTGGTGCAACTGGCTTGCCGATGCCTCCAAGCACTGCACTCTGCTCGGAGTAGCCCATGGAGAGTGGAGGAGAGATGGTGATTTCGAACCAGCGTTACGTCGTTGCTTAAGTAAGGGTGTGACAGTCAAGATCCTATTTCTTGATCCGAACAGCCGATTGGCAGAAGAGCGGGCACGCGAAGAGCAAAGGGATACCCCAGGCACCATCCGTGAGTCGATTAGAATCATATGGGATATTCGTAATCAGCTCGATGCGCAGCATCAACCACTCCTGAAGCTGTACGTTTATGACTCTACGCCGAGTACCGGGGCTACATGGGTCGACGACTTCATGATTGTGACGCATTATCTAGCTGGATTCCCGAACCGAACTTCCCCCGCATTCAAGATTGAGGATCTTGGGCCGGACAGCCTATTCTCAGTGTTCAGGATGAACACCGAGCGCATTCTCGGCAAAGACTCGACGACCGAAATCACAGGTGAGAACATTGGGCAATACGCTTGAGACGGGGCAGCCCCGCTGCGATTTTTGCGACGAACTAACCGGTGGGCATCAAAATGGGTTCCGTGCGCGCTACGGTCGCGAAATCAGCTCGCGCCGCGTTGCAATAACGCAACATTTCTCCCTATGGCCGAGCCTAGGGCAAATTGTGGAAGGCCACGTCCTGATCGTCTCCCGACGGCACGTTACCGCAATGGCAGATCTGACCGTCCTTGAAAGCCATGAGTTAAGCGATATTTGCGAACGCGTGAGAAACGTGCTCGAGGCGTGCTACGTAAACTGCATTTTTTTTGAACACGGAATTAGGAGTTCCGGATCGGGAGGCTGCGGTATCGATCATGCTCATGTGCACGCTGTCCCGGTGACTGGCGCCGGCGTTATGAACATTCTAGAGCGCAAATTTAATCGTCACAGAGTGGCTAGATTTTCAGACATTCTCGACCTTCTCTCTAAGGAGACATCCTATGTGTACTTCGAGAGTAATGAAGGCGAGCGGCAGGTCTTTGAGACTCCGTTTATCCCGTCCCAGTACATGCGCAGGCTAGTTTGCGAGTCTTTAGGAAAGCAAAACTGGGATTGGCGCACTGCTGGCTTTGAACCCGATCTGATCGCAACTGTTCAAAGGTTGTCCGCTGAGTTTTGTACAAGCGTTGCCTTCTCGGGGAAATGAAATGTCCCACAAAGCGCCGTCGCTTCCGCTCTGGATCGAGAGCGCTACCCGTGCGAACTTGCTGCAAGTTCTGGAGCCCGTAAGAGGCTGCCTGAAAGCAACCAGCATGCTTTGGATGAGGGCGCTCGGGCTGCCTGTCTTGCCGGGTGTGGTGGTCGACGGCTGGTCGAAGATTTCTGCTGCCGCAGTAAACGAGTTTTGTGAGCCGCAGGCAGCTTTCGTCGATGCTGTTGCGCATCGATAAAAGACACTACCGCTGGACGCGCCGAAGGGGCGGCTACATTATCCAAAGATCGGCGATTCCAGCGGTTGTGAGAGAGCTCAAAAGAGATGGGATGCTTGCATTGCTGTTGGAACCTGCGAGCCCATACAGTGACTTATTTAGTTTCGCGGGGATTACGATTCCGGAGCAGTCGAAGATAGTAATTGAGGTAGTCGGGGCCGGATTCGACGCCAGTGACATATTGCGTGGCGATATCCAACCTCACGAGCGGTGGGAAGTTAAGCTTATTACAGCGTGTGCCATCGAGGCCGCGTGCAATTCAATCGATTGAGCGAATTGCCCTAGTTACGTCAGAGCAATATCGCGCCACGGTAGAGGCGAGGCTGGCGAAAATCGGTGCGCGGACCAGGAATTCGGCGTTTCCCGATGTTGAACTGAAACGGACTGATACAACCCAGCTGATTCAGGCCGGAACGGCTTTTCTGAAACAGACGCATCAGATGCTTTTGCTAAAACACGCGAACCGCTACACGCCAGTCTCGGCGAAACACGTCACCGCGTTTGCCCGGTTCGTTGAGAACTTGTTAGCAGGGTTGTCGGGCTATGGCATACATTTAGGCCCAAGTAGCTTCGCCGCGAGCCTTATTCCGAAGCGCGGCCTTACATTTTGGGACTTCTTCCCGGCGCGCAGACAGGAAGCGGCGTCGCTGTATCCGAAGGCGGAACTCGACTAGCGACTCGCTACTGCTGGGCGGGTGGCGCGCCCAACAACTTTGAAACTTTCATAGATGAGGGTGCCCCATCTGAGCTTCGGTTGCTCGGTGGGGCTTTTCGTCGCTCGGGGAATGATCTGGTTCGTCACAGACCCGGGTCTCGAACCTCGCGAGACCCGGGGCACGCCGATCAAGCTCTCCATTCTCATCCCCAGTCCGCCGGGCTAAAGAGACTGTGTCGCGAGTGGTATCGCCGCTGCCGCGGCTCGGTTCCTTTTCCACACACACCCGGCGCTTACGCGCCGGTCTAACACCATCCCGCCACTGCGCGGCTGAATAAGCCGGATTCTTGGTGTTGGTTCTCACGCACAAACGAATTTCGGGTTGCGATACAGCCTCTATACGGGTTTCGGCATAGCTGTAGCCCGTTTGAAAGGGCACGCCTTCAGGCGTGCCGTAGCAGCGAGGAAATGGTATCGGCTTCAGCCGCTGAGGGAGGCGGTCCCTCAGCGCCTAAAGGCGGGGCCGTTTGCGTGCCACGACGACACGGCTGAAGCCGTGCCCTTTCAAAGCTGGCACACAGTAACTCCGGAACCGCGTAAGGCCCGGCGCTTCCGCCGCCCAGCCCGTTGCTATACCACAATGTGGGATATTGGCTATTGCAGCTTGGCGGATTCGGATTGGGCTTGGCGGTAGAGGGGGATGTCGGGGTCGGCGTCTTGCCAGAGGGTGAGGAAATTGTGGTAGGCGGCGCGGGCCTGGTCGCGAGCAGTCGCGTTATCGTAAGTGGCTTGGTACCCAGGTCTCGAACCCCGCGAGACCTGGGGCACCCCGGCCGCGGCATGGTTCTCAGCGGCGGAATTATCGCGGGCGGCGGGATGGTTCTGGGCGGAATTGTTCTGGGCGGCATTGTTCTGGGCGGCTAGGGCATAGGCGCGGGCCAGGCCGAGGCGCGCCAACGCTCCCCAGGGAAAGTTTCCGACGATGCCATAGTGATCGATGAACTTGTGAAATTCCGCAGCCGCTGCGCTGGCCGTCATGCAGCATGAGGTAGGCTTGTCCTCGCAAATAGACTGGGCATAGGTAGACGTTTACTCCAGTGGGCGTTCCGAGTTCAATAGGAAGCACTACCTTGAGTAACTCGATGGCACGATTCGGGTCTTGGTGCTGCAACGCGATAGCAGCCCGAATTGTGGGCAGCCAATATTTTTGCACCAAGGTATCTTGCGGATAGGTTGCGGCTAGTTCCGTAGCTAGTTTTTCTGCGGCGGCTATATCGCCGGCCTGGGCCAAAGTCAGCGCGGCGATCACGCGCACGTCGCGATTGGGGGCCAGCTTGAGTGCGGCCTTGGCATCGGCGCGAGCGCGATCGCCATTACCCAACGCCACTTCATACAAGGCCGCTGCTGCCTGATAAGTAGCGGCTGTCTCGTTGCCATCGTTGCTCTGAGCGGAATGCATCGCGCGCAGGGTGAGGGCGCGTGAATCCTTCAGCCTTCCGTGCCAACCCGCGGTGTTGGCTTGCAAGACGAGTAGCTGATCTTCCAGGCCCGGCTTGCCCATGGCAGCCGCGAACAACTGCGCCATCCTTTCGGTATCGCCCTGCAGAAAAGCCAATTGGTAACGGTTGGATAGGAGGTCGTCGGCGTCGAGCTGGTGTTTTTCGGCCTCTTTGTAGACCGCTTCCGATTCATCGAGCCGGTTCAGACCCTCGTAGTCATTGCCGGCGTTGAGATAGTAGGTGCCATTGGTGGGATCGAGGCGCACGGCTTGGCGCGATTCGTTCAACGCTCTATCCCAGTCTCCCAAGGTAGAGGCAATGTAGCCAAGGTGCGCGTAGGCCAATGCATCTCTGGGATAAGTCTGCTGCCATGCCTCAAGAAGCGGGATAGTCTTTTCCAGCTCTCCGGTGGTGAAGACATAGTAGGTCTCTTCTATATGGAAGCGCTCGCGCTCGCTGACGTTGGCGCGCAACTCATAGGCTTTGCGGGCATTCTCAGCGGCACGGCCGGCCTGGTTGAGGTCGTTGTAGCAGCTTGCCAGGGCAGCATAGGCGGCGGCAAAGTTCGGATCGAGTTCGACGGCGCGCTGAAAGAAGGGCAGAGCGGCAGGTTCTCCTTTGGCAAGCCGTGCCTTGCCGCCAAGGCTCAAGGCCTTGAGCGCGTCGAGGGAAGGAGTGGTCGCCTCCTCCAGCGGGGTGCTGTACTTCTCGACCGAAGCCAACGACTCACCCAACTTGCTGCGCAGCTCTTTGGCGGCGGTGTCCAAGGCTTTGAGCACATGTTGGCGATCCTTGACCTCGGTTAGAGTTTCCGCGAGCACTTCGCCGCTATTGCATTCCGTCGCCTTCAGGCCAATGACATAGCCGCCGTTCAAGGGCGCAATCGAGCCCACCACCATGACGGCGCTGCCGGTACGCTGGCAGACCTCGCGCGTGATCTCTGGAGTGAGACGAGTCGTCGGCAGGACGACCCATTAATTTGAGGGTGCGAATAACGCGGCGGTCGGGAAGCAGCGCGAGAAAGGGCGATTGCTGAAGCTGCACAGCGAGAGCCTGCTTGAGCGCGTCGTCGAATACGGGGTCGCCGGTTTTGTTGTCGAAATCGGCGAGGACGATGGTGTCTTTATCGGTGAGCACGGGGCGCTGGTGGGCGCGCCAGTAGAAGAATCCTGCGACTGCGGCCGCCAGCAGCAGCACGGCCAGGGCGATCCAGAACATTCTGCGTCGCGGAAAGTTGGAGCGCCGGGCGGCGGTGTAAGGCGCTGCCTCGGCATGGGGTGAGGAGACGGCGTCGGCCTGCGGCACAGCGATGGCGGGAGCTGCCGATCCGCCGACGGTCGCAGGCAGGCGGAGGTATTGCCGGTTCGCCATGGGCAGGCGTCCACGCTCGCCGGACTGCGACTCGACCACGCGCGGGCCGGGAGCGGCGATGGTCTTGGAAACTACGGGAGCGAGGAAGCGATATCCCTGGCGCGGGCAGGGTTTCGATGTAGAGCGGACGGTCGGCGTTGTCGCCCAGCACCTGGCGGATCTGCTTGATGCACTTGTTGACGCCGTGCTCGAAATCGACGTGGGTCTCCTCGCCCCAGAGCTGGGTCTCGATTTCCTCGCGGGTAACGATTTGCCCGGCGTGGGAGGCGAGCAGGACGAGGAGCTTAAAAGGTTGCGGAGGGAGTTTGACGATGGCGCCGGATTTGCGCAGCTCAAGGGTGTCGAGATTGAGCTCGAAGACCCCGAAGCGGAGCAGTTTCTGCGTGGCGCTCACACCCACCACCTCAAAGCTGGTGCTGTCTTTGCGCCAGATTATAACCCGATTCGTCCGCCGGGGGGCAATGCAGTCAGGTCATCGGCGCAATCAAGCTCTGCCGCGGCAATAGCTTAGCCGGTCATCCCGAATCCATCGCCAAGTCAGCCAATAAGCATTGAACGCGCCGGCGAAGCGGCGCATTGTGCCTCCACGAAAGCGGGAAATCGAGCACAGCTCGGTGACCCGTTGTTTAGGGGACGCCCCCGGAGGTGGGACAAACATCCCGCCTTCGGGGGCAATTGAGATCTGGCGATGGCGGCACTGAGGCAGGGCCGAGGCCAGGCAAAAGGGGGTCGCGATGGAAAGGCAAGAAGTTTACCGGCGCAGATTAACGCTGGGACCGCTGCTGACGTTGTTGCTGTCGTGCGGACGGCGGGCAAGACATCAGCGCGCAAGCGAGCGGGAAGTAACGCTGCCGCGCGGATGCGTCCTGGCGGTGCGCTACAGCTCGCGATGAAAGCTGGTTGCGAGGGAGCGCCTGGTGTTGCATGTCGGCGCTCGCCGTGAGGAGCAGCTGCGCGGTGAAGCTGCTCCTCACCATCGGGACTAGTCGCCGCCACAACCTATGACCAAAAGGAGGCCTTATGAAAACCGCAGAGACTAACTATCGGCCTGGACTATGGCAGCGAACCGCAGTTTGTTTTTTTAGTCTGCTCTTGACCACGGCTTACCATTTAGTTGCTCAGAATGTTCTGGATCGGGTCGAGTTTACTCAGGGCATACAGCAGCTACAAACTATCGCCGCCTTGCAAGCCAGCTTGGCGGCGGGTGGCCAGCCTCCGGTGTCCCTGGTGGCCAACCGCAAGGGGGTTCTGCGTCTTTACCCAATAGCCGGCTCCGGAGCTGTGGAGGTGACGGTCACCTTCCCAGGCGGCCGGCAAGTGATGGCTGACCGCGCCTACGCTGCTGGGTGTACTACGGACGTACAGCGCGTTTGGACAGATCCAAAGGCGGCTTGTCGCTCATTCGACATTGACTTCACGCCTCCTCAGACGGCTCCTCCGGCGAATTGGACGGTTATGGTCACGGCGGTCACAAAAACGAAGAGAGATCAGCTGATGTTTACTTTCACGAATATTCCCTTGCAACGCGAGCTGGAAATTCGTGCCTCGTCAGTGTGCAGCCAAAAGTTCACCATTCCGTTCTTTACCACATTGTGGTTGAACTGTGGCGATCCCGGTACTCCCGGACTATTCAGCTATGCGGGAATCTTTCCCACGCACCAGACTCCCCGCAGCAGCCGCCAGACAGTGCGGGTCGACCGGTCGGCCTTTGCTCCTCCTGATGACACCGAACACTTCTATAACGAAGTGTTGTTTCAACTGGCCGTCATTCACGTGTTCGACAACATAGCGGACATCATCAATCCGCCCCCGCTGGTGCGTCGGCCGGTTTACATGGGAGTGGTTTCGGGAACTACCAATGTCGCCTACAGCGGACAAGCCGATATCAACTCTTCGCGAGCCACCGTAGTTGACACCTTCGATTTTCTGGGTAACCCAAACGCCGCAAACTGGATTTCCTCGCACGAAATCGGGCACGCGCTAAATCTGTTCCACACCAATACCGGATTGCCTGCAGCCGCGGGGGCGGGGGTACAGAACGGATGCCAACTGGCGGCGGACCCAGGGGCTCTCGCGGCCGCCCAGTGGCCCTATGCCAACAATCGCATTCAGAGCGGGCCGGCGGGTGGGCCTGCGCGCGAGGTCGGATTCGATCTGCGTGCCGACCACGCTTACCCGGCAGTGTTCTCTGTAGCCGGGGCTGGGGGAAATGACATTTACGAGATCATGGGCTACTGCCAGCCACAGTGGATCTCGCCCATCAAATACAACGTCGCGCTCGCGTCCCTGGCGCCCGGCGCGCCAATTCCCCTGCTGCCGCAGTCCGATCCGAGTGGAAATCAATCGCCCGCGCCGGTTTCGCCTGGCTACTGGCAGGTGGCAGGTCAGATCGTCAACGGTCAGGCCACACTTCATCCTTTGTTCACCTTCCCGGACGGAGGCAACAGCAACGCCGGTACCGGAGCCTACCAAATCCAGGTGCTCGACGGCATGGGGAATGTCTTGTTCCGGCGCAACTTCGACTTGGACGTGACGGAACCGGAAAATCCGGGCGACAACAGCGCTCCGGTCTCTCAGACGTTCTTCCAGTTGATTCCGAAGCAAAACGGCGCAGGCAAGATCACTGTGGTCGACGCCAACAACAACATTCTGGCGACGATCGCTCTCACCGGCCCGGCGCCCGTGGTAAGAGTGAATGCGCCGACGAATGGGCAAAACGTGTCAGGGCTCACGCCGGTGAGCTGGGCTTTTGGCGAAGTTACTTCTCCCTGCTCGATTCCCTCACCCTTAACCAGCCGGGTGCAATATTCCGCCGATGGCGGAAACACCTGGTATTTCCTGGGAGATGTAACAGATACCTCAATGGGGGTGGACTTCGATCAGCTGCCTGGGTCGGTGAGTTCCAACTCCTCTCAAATCCAGGTGAGCGTCTCCGATGGCTGCCATGTCGGCACCGCTACCTCGTCCTCTTTCACGGTCACTCATAAGCTGCCAACGAATCCGCAGATCACAGGGGTCATGCCGTACCACGCGCCCTATGATCTTGTCGGCCTTGAAGGCACGGCTTACGACGGTGACGACGGCCAGTTATTCGGGGATTCCATCAGCTGGGGTTCCAACCTCGACGGCTCTCTTGGGACGGGTTCGCTACTGAATGCCGCGCTTTCTCCCGGCAATCAGAGCGTCACCATGACCGCGACCGACAGCAACGGCAATCAGGTCTCGACCACCACCACGCTAAGCGTAGCCCAGGGACCGCCGGGCCTTGACGTGAGCGTGTACCCGGATCCATCAAACCCCAACTGTACAGATGTAACGCTCACCGCGCAGGCCGATCCCTATGTTCCCCTGTACGGCGCGGAATACAGCTTGGATGGCCAATCACTTTCGTTCGTGCCTGCCAGCAATCTGCCGTTTACCTACGTGGTCCACTCGGTTGGCACCTTCGACTTCCTGGCCGCAGCCCTGGACGTGGTCGGACAGCAGAATGTGATGACTGTAACTGTGACTACTCATCCCGGCTGCGACTGATCGAGCGCGGTGCCCACCCAAGCCGCTATTGCTTGGGTGGGAACTGTACAACGAGCAGCCAGGCCTTGAGCTGCTCTTTGCTTAACCAATTAACCCGCGCTCCCAATTATGACCATGAGGAGGTCATTATGGACAACGCGAAGACTAGACTGGCAAAACATTTGGTAAAAACTCTGACGGTGGCATTGGCGTTATTCGTTTTTCTGGTGTCGCCGGTCAGCAATTCCATAGCTTGGTCACAGGATGAAGCTTCGATTGACGATATGTTCATGCAGATCGGCGCGGATGTCCCCGCCTTCGGAGGGATGTACGTTAATCCCGATACCAATACGATGTATGTCTACATGGTTCCCGGACAATCGGGCGACCTTTCCGATCTAGAAGCGGCGATGAACAATGTGCTCGGCTCCGACATGCCGCAAGAACAAAATCTGGTAGCGCTACAAGGGCAGTACACCTTCGCCCAGCTCAAGACCTGGCAGGCTTACCTTGATCCGGAGGTGCTGGTTATGGCGGGCGTGATATCGACCGGTATCGACCACTCCACCAACCGGCTGGAAATTGGAGTGGCGAACAGCCAGGTGGCCTCGGCCGTGCGCTCTGAGGTGCTCAATATGGGGGTCCCGATGCAGGCGGTGAACGTGGTGATCGAGGAGCAGCCGGAACAGGAATCCAATCCGGGCTGCACCAGTGTGCAGAGCCATTGTCGCCCGGTGGTGGGCGGTTTGCAGATCCATGCCGATCACGACCCGGCGAATGTCTTCTCGACGCTGACTTTCAGCGCGACCCGAAATGGGGTGAGGGGATTCGTGACCTGCTCGCATTGCGCCAACCAGGCCTTCGCGAACACGGGCACGAAGTATGACCAGAATCTGCTGAATAGCATTCGCATAGGAACTGAAATAGCCAATCCGGGGTTGGTGGGGGGAATTTTGGGCGGACTCTATCCTTGTCCCGCCGCCATCGTATGCCGGCTTAGCGATAGCTCCTTCGCCGAGTATAAGGACCTGGTCCTGAGGAAGGTAGGTTATATAGCTCGACCCTCGGTAAACCAGGTTGCCTGGAATGGCACCGATTATTTCCATATCGTCGCTTATAGCCGCTCTATCCAAGGCGAGTATATTGCCAAGGTAGGCAGGACTACGGGAAGGACTGAAGGCCAGGTCTACCGGACTTGCCGTAACGTGGTGCTGGGCAATCCCAACAAGCCACTTGAGGATCCTCCGCGAGTGATGTTGTGCCAGAACCAGGCTACCTATCAGTCTGCGGGTGGGGACAGCGGCTCGCCGGTGTTCCTGTGCTCGACCACGCTGCTGAGTTGCTCACGCGCCCGCACTTTCGATGTTCATCTGCTGGGAATCCATGAGGCCGGCCCCACAAATGGCGTGGGCGTTCGCTACTATAGCGACATCGTACTCACGATGGATCCCACCACGGAGTTGGGTCCGCTAACCAAGTTTTGCGCACGCGATGCCAATAACCCGACCTGCAGTTGATACCCATTCATTCGAACCCCACGAATGAGTGGGGCACCCGGTGATTTTTCTGTAGGAACTTTGGCCGCCAGTCATTGAGGCTGGCGGCCGTTTTCCGGGTCGCATGAGGAGCACTAGAGTAGTGCGTCGCGATACGCCACCCGGATCGCGGAATATGCCGAAACTGCATGAGCACGGTAAGGCGACTCGATACCGCGAGCCTACGCCTAGGCCTCAAAATAAGTTCCCTCGTTGAGATCGGCGATGAGGCCGGGCTGAACCGGGTGCCAACCCAGCTCGTCCCGAGTCTTCGCGCTGGAGGCTGGTCCGTCCATCGCAAAAAACATCGCCATCCAGCCAAAGTGGCCGACTGCTTCTTCGCGAGACTTGGTGACGACCGGAAGGTTGAGGCGGCGGCCGATAACGGCGGCGATGTCTCTGGCCGTGACGCCCTGATCCGCGATGGCGTGATAGCGAGCTCCGGCTGTTCCTTTCTCAAGCACCAGCCTGTACAGGCGGGCAGCATCGAGCCGATGAACCGCAGGCCAGCGATTGAGTCCATCACCCACATACGCCGAAACGCCCTTTTCGCGGGCGATGGCGATAAGCCGTGGAACAAATCCATGATCGCCATTGCCATGCACCGAGGGTGGCAGCCGCAGCACCATCACCCGCCCGCCATGCGCTGCCATCGCCAGCGCCGCCTGCTCCGATTTGCGCGGGAATTGGCTGTCGGGCGCATCCTCTTCCGTTACGAATGCGCCGCGGGCCTGAGCGTTCAGGCTCCCGGAACTGACGACCAGTGGGCGGTCTGAACCGGCGAGCGCACTGCCCAGCGTCTCTATTGCGCGCTGGTCCGCCTCGGCAGCAGGGCCGTAGTTGTTGAAGTCGTGAATGAAGGCGCAGTGGATCACGCCATCCGAGCTCGCCGCCCCAGAGCGCAGGCTCTCGAGATCCTCGAGCGACCCGCGATGTACTTGAGCTCCTGCCGCAGCCAGGGACTGGGCGCCCGCATCGGAGCGAGCAAGACCCATAACCTGATGTCCCGCATCGATCAGCTCTCGGACAACCGCGGAGCCGATGAAGCCTGTAGAACCTGTCACGAAAACACGCATAAGTATTGCCTCCTATTATAGTAATTGGCCGGTTCGAGTTCCGCAGTAGTCGGGACCGGGGTTGTCTGGCTGCGCCGGCTGGCGAGCCGTGTCGAAGCGCTAAAGGTGATGAGTCGCCAGTCGCAAGGTGAAGCCGGCAGAGTCTTAGTTGGCCGTTGGCCCGTTCGGCAGGAAACAGGTTTGAAGGGGCGCGGCTTCAGCCGCGCCGTATGATGCTCTTTGGCGGCGGCTTTAGCCACGGAGTTCCCGCCGCGAGCATCCTCTGACATATCAGAAACTAGTGCTAAACTTCCTCTAGGAGCGCCGGCGATGGCAACTACTCAGGTATCGCTCGAAGAGTATCTCAGAACGGATTACGAGCCGGACTGCGATTATGTGGATGGCGAGTTGGAGGAGCGCAACTTGGGCGAGAAAGAGCACTCGATAGCGCAGGCATTCTTCATTAAGTGGCTTGCGCAGCATGAAAATGACTGGGGATTGGAGGCTTGTCCGGAGCTCCGGTTGCGAATCTCGTCCGGCCGAATTCGCGTTGCCGATATCGCCATCCTTCCCATCAAGACTCCATTCGAGGCCGTCCCCACGCGTCCGCCCGTCGCCGTCGTCGAAGTACTCTCACCCCAAGATCGCGTGTCGCGATACCAGGAACGGTTGGACGATTACCGCGCCATGGGCGTCGCCAACGTCTGGGTCATCGATCCCATGCGCCGCAAGGCCTATGACTGCAGCCAGGGCGGCTGGCAGCCGGTCGAGAAATTCGCCATCGCAAATTCCGCGGTCGAAATTCCGCTCGATCCGCTCTGGAAGAAGCTCGTCGACCTGCATTCCTGAGCAGAGGCTTTGAAGGGGCACGGCTTCAGCCACCCGGCAGGGTCCATGCCTAGCGCAAACCGTTGTACTTCAGGAAAACTGTGTCACGGGCAATACTTCGAGATGAACGTGCCCACCGAGATACTGCCGCAACTGTACTCCAAGGAAACTGTGTCGGCTTCTGCCGGAATTATAATCTCCAGACGGTCGGACGTGTTCTTGAGTGTAATGAGCAGCCGTCCCATAATCTCGTTCGACCTCGAAATCCTATCGATTGCGGCCTTTGCAGGTTGCAGCCACTCGTACACGGGAGAATCGTGGGTGTAACGACGGCGAAACTCTAAGTACGTACTAGTGCGGAACACTTGTTCCTTCGACTCGATGACGGCCTCGGCTAATGCCAACCGATCATATCTGTGGAAGCTAATCTGTTCCAACTGGCGATCCAGCAGGTTAGCCGCCAGGAACTCACCGAGCCGGTTATAACCACCGTTCAGAAGGGGGTAAATACCTTCCAATTCCATTACTCGCTCAATACCTAGGACCCTGCCGAATGCATAGAGAGTGCTGGTCTCGAAATAGGATTCACTCATTGCATCGCGTCCGCCGCTGTCCCTCAGGTTCTCCAAGCTGTAGCGAAGGGAGTTAACCGCATTCAACAATTGGAAGATATAACGACACAGCAGCTCCCGAGACTCGCGTGCGCGCTCATCCATTCTTTCCAATTGGTGCTTGTGGCTAATTCCCCAAAAGCCAAGCGCACTGCACGCAAGGGCGAAGAAGCCCGTAATTGCGGACGCCCAAAGCGGTGAGTACGACTGCTCCAACGCCTCTAGTGTGAGGCTCACGATTATCCAATCTCCACCAGCTCCGCGATCTTGGCCTGCCATTCGCGCGGGCCGGTTTCGTGTACCGATTCGCCGTTCACGTCCACGGCGACCATCACCGGCATGTCTTCGACTTCGAATTCGTAGATCGCCTCCATGCCGAGATCGCCGAAGGCCATGACGCGCGACTTCTTGATCGCCTTCGAGACGAGGTAGGCCGCGCCGCCGACGGCCATCAGGTAGACCGCTTTGTGATCGCGAATAGCTTTGATCGCCTCGGGGCCGCGTTCGGATTTGCCGACCATGCCCAGCAGGCCGGTTTCGCGCAGCATCTGGCGGGTGAACTTATCCATGCGCGTGGAGGTGGTGGGGCCGGCGGGGCCGACCACTTCGTCGCGCACGGGATCGACCGGGCCGACGTAATAGATGAAGCGGTTAGTGAAGTCGACCGGCAGCGCTTCTTTGTGGTTCAGCATCTCGGTCATGCGCTTGTGCGCGGCGTCGCGCCCGGTAAGCAGCTTGCCGCTGAGCAGAATGACCTCGCCCGTCTTCCAGGTCGCGACCTCTTCGCGCGTGACGGTGTCGAGATTGACGCGGCGCGCGCCCGCGGGATTGTAGGTGAGCGTCGGCCAATCCTTCAGCGAGGGCGGTTTGAGCGCGACCGGCCCGGAGCCGTCGAGCACAAAATGTGCGTGGCGCGTGGCGGCGCAGTTGGGGACCATCGCGATCGGCAGGTTGGCGGCGTGCGTGGGATAATCCCGCACCTTCACGTCGAGCACCGTGGTCAACCCGCCCAGCCCCTGCGCGCCGATGCCCAGCGCGTTGATCTTCTTGTAGAGCTCGACGCGCAGCTCCTCGGCCGTGTTCTTCGGCCCGCGCGCAATCAGCTCCTGGATGTCGATCGGCTCCATCAGCGATTCCTTCGCCAGCAGCATCGCCTTTTCCGCGGTGCCGCCGATGCCGATGCCGATGATCCCCGGCGGACACCAGCCAGCGCCCATGGTCGGCACCGTCTTCAGCACCCACTCGACAATCGAGTCCGACGGATTCAGCATGGCGAACTTCGACTTCGCCTCCGAGCCGCCGCCCTTAGCCGCAACAATCACGTCCAGCTTGTCGCCCGGCACGATGGTCATGTTGATCACCGCGGGCGTGTTGTCCTTGGTGTTCTTACGGGCACCGGCGGGGTCGGCCAAGACGCTGGCGCGCAGCTTGTTGTGCTCGTGCAGATAGGCGCGGCGCACGCCGGCGTTCACCATGTCTTCGACGCTCATGGTCGCCTCCCATTGCACGTTCATGCCGACCTTGAGAAAGACGGTTACGATCCCCGTGTCCTGGCAGATGGGGCGGTGGCCTTCGGCGCACATGCGCGAGTTGATCAGCAACTGCGCGATGGCGTCGCGCGCCGCGACCGACTGCTCTTTTTCGTACGCGACCGCCAGGCTCTTGATGAAATCGACGGGATGGTAATAGGAGATGTATTGCAGCGCGTCAGCTACGCTCTGGATGAGGTCGTCTTGCTTGATGATAGTCATAAGAGGCCTTCGAAAGGAATTTTCACGGTGCGGGCGCCGGCCGAGGTCGTGAGTTCCGCGGCGAGAGAATTATATTCGCCAGACGAACATCAGCTTGTGACCAATGAACATTGTGGATGTTCATCGCGGTTTGAGGGAGGGAGATCGGATGGAAAGATGCGGCTGCGGCCCGGTTGTGGCAAGCAATGCGACTACGTTTGCTTGCACCTCGCAGCGAGAAGACCTGTCGCTGCGGCTAAATCGACGTCGGCAATCAACAAACCCTCCTGGCCGTACGGCTGGTAGCACATGAGCGTGCCGTCGGGCCGCACCACCGCTGAAGTGGTCGGCGATCCCGCACTGGCGACATTCACGCTCGCAAAGTAGCAGGTATTCTCCGCAGCGCGGCAGAGCATGGATTTTTCGTGGAACGTATTGGCAGGATCGCCGAAAGTCGTGGGCACGTAGCCGCCGGTTTCGGCTTCGTGGAAGTGAGGGTGGAATACGACTTGGGCGCCCTGCCGGACGGCCCAGCGCACGGTTTCGGGATAGCGCCAGCCTTCGTGGCAGATCGCGATGCCGAAGGTCAGCGGACCGGCTTGAAAAACGCACCGACCGGAGCCGAACGCATACGTCGCTTCCTCGGAGGGATCGAGTTGGCATTTGTCCTGAAATCCGGCAAAGCTTCCGTCTGAGTTGATGACGAGCGTCGTGATCAGCAGCGCGCCATCGACCAAGCGCTCGGTGCCGAGAATCACCGCGATCTTTGCGCGTGCTGCGGCGGAGGCGACCCTCGACCAGGCGCCTTCGAGGAACGCGGCGTTCGGCGGAGGTATCGACTTTCCTGGCGCGCGATAGCCTGGGATGTAGCACTCCGGAAAGCAGACGATTCCCGCGCCTTCGCGGCCGGCTTGAGCGACAGCTTGTTCGGCCAACGCGACCGATTCTTCAGGAGTCGCCGGAAAGCGCAAGTTTGCGAGCGCAATGCGAAAGGTGCTCACCTGCGAATGGCCGCCTATCATGGTCGCAAATGTTTTTCTCAAGCAAACGTAATTGCGTCAATGACGACAATTTCGGAATAACGGGCGAAATCTCGAGGGTTGAAGGTCAATAGATTCGCGACACCATGCACGAGCATCGCTGCCACCAAGCGCGCATCGTGCGTATTCTTTCCAGATACCCGGTACTTTGTAACGAGCCACTGCCACTCCTGCATAAGGGAAACCTCAGGCAAGAGGGCGAACAAACGCGCCAAGTTATCAATCTCTGCCACAGCCTGCTCAGTCGTGCAGCCGAGGCCGTTTTCGGCCAAAGGGCGGGTTATCACGCACCAGAACTCCACTAAGTTCTGTGCGGTAAGACACAAGATTTCGTTCCGCCGACGCAAACTAGTTAACGCCTGCTCAGCGAGGGCACAGTGGGAGTGCTGGGGCTGCAGAAGGCGTAGCGGAATGTTCGTGTCTAGGAGAACAGCCATCTAGAAACCGCGGCTTCCGTAGATGGATTCGCGGCTAATGGCCTCATCCGAGAGCGGGGGCGTTGATCGCGAATGCGAGTTAACCCACGCCTCAAAATCGCGCACCCACTGTTCCACATCGATGGACTTCTTAGAGAGCACTTCCAGTCGCCGCCGGATGGTTTCAAGCCCCACCTCGACCACATCCTCCGCTTGGTGTATTACTCCGGCGGCAATCGCCTGCCCGACGATATTCTCTTGCTCCGAACTCAGGTGAATCGTCATACAGCGCAGCGCCTTTGTGGAACAAAGGCATTGTAGCAAAGCAACCCGCACCCAGCCTGCAAGTGCCTCCGTAAGGTGTGTGGGTTCCCTCTGCATATCTTGCAGCGCCCCGGCCTTCTGTGTTCATCTAACTGCGCATGGCGCTGGAAGAATACAAGCGGAAGCGCGACTTCAAGCAGACCCCCGAGCCTCCGCCCAAAGTCGACAAGGGCAAGCGGCGGCGCTTTGTGGTGCAGAAGCATCGCGCCACCCGTTTGCATTATGACTTCCGCCTGGAGATGGAAGGTGTGCTGAAGTCATGGGCGGTGCCAAAGGGACCGTCGCTCGATCCCGCCGACAAGCGCCTGGCGATGCAGGTGGAAGATCATCCTGTTTCCTACTTCGATTTTGAAGGCATCATCCCGCCCGGCAATTACGGCGCGGGCACGGTGATGGTGTGGGACATGGGAACGTGGGAGCCCGCCGCGGCGGGCGATGCTGCGGCGATGCTGAAAAAGGGTGATCTGAAGTTCCGGCTCGATGGTCAAAAGCTCAAAGGCGAGTTTGCTCTGGTGCACATCAAATCGCGCCGGCCGGACAGCAAAGGTACGGAGTGGCTGCTGATCAAGCACCGCGATGCCTATGTTCAGGAAGGCTACGACATCGATAAGTACGACTACTCGGTGCTGACGCAGCGATCCTTGAAACAGATTGCGGGCGACCAAGGTTCGGCGGAATGGGAGAGTAGTCGTAAGGCATCGGGACGCGGTGGCTCCGGTAAGAACGATTGGCTGGCGGAATCGATCGCGAAGGCCGATGCGAAAAAGAAGACCCACTCAAGCAAACGAAGCTTGAGTGGGGCACCCGCGCCGACAATCAAGCCCCCAAAGACGCAAGCCGCTGCCGCTGCCGCGAAGACCAGGGGTGCAGTAAAAAAAAAGTCGCCAATAAAGAGATCGGCGTAGCCCCCGGCGGCACAACCCTCGGCCGCAAGGCGCCGATGCCGCACAGCATCCGTCCCATGTTGGCCACCCTCATCGACAAGCCATTTGACGACGACAACTGGCTCTACGAGGTCAAATGGGACGGCTATCGTGCCGTGGTGTTTCTCGACGGCAAGTCCGTGCGCCTGATCTCACGAAATCAGAATGATCTGACTGCGGCATATCCCGAGCTGCGTGACATACCGAAGTGGGTGAAGGCAACGACCGCGATTCTCGACGGCGAAATTGTTGCGCTCGATGAACAAGGCCGGCCGTCATTCAGCCTTATGCAGCAGCGCACCGGAGTAGGCGAAGGCGGTCGCCGCATTCGCCGCACCCGCGACGATATTCCGATTGCGTACTACGCCTTCGACCTGCTCTATCTGGACGGCCATGACCTGATGCAGGTGGACCTCGAACAACGCAAGCAGCGCCTGAGCGAGATCGTTTCCGCCAACGAACTGTTGCGCTATTCGGACCACTATATTGGGCAAGGTACGGCGCTGTTTCAGGCGGCGGCGCAGCGCGGGTTGGAAGGCATTGTCGCCAAGCGCCGCAATAGTTGTTATGAGCAGAAACGCAGCAGCGAGTGGCTGAAGATCAAAATCGTCCGGCGGCAGGAGTGCGTCGTCGGCGGCTACACCGATCCGCGCGGCTCGCGGGAGAATTTCGGATCGCTGGTGCTCGGGCTCTATGACGATCAAGGCCGGCTGATTCCGGTCGGACAAGCCGGCAGCGGCTTCACCGAGCAAACCCACGCGCAAGTGTGGGAGCGTCTGCATAAGTTGGAGACCGATCGCAGCCCGTTCTTCGGCAAAGTGGAGAGCGACCGGCGCGTGCATTATCTGAAGCCTGAGCTGGTGGCGGAGATCAAGTTCACCGAGTGGACGCACGAAGGCCAAAGCGGCGGGGTGAAGATGCGCGCCCCGGTGTTTCAGGGACTGCGTTTCGACAAAAAGCCGAGCGAGTGCAGATTCGAGATCGCGGCCGACACTGAGGCCGAGGTGCGGAAGGCGGAGGCTGGTCGCCGTGGCGCGCAAGTCCCATGAAGCAGTCAAACGTTTGGAAAACGCGCCCTTAGATGATAGAAAAGCTAAAAGGTAAGAACTATGGCAGCTCTCGATTGGTCGCAGTGTGGTGAGGTTGAAAGCGTACCGGGAAGACTCGGCGGTGCATGGGTTTTTCGCAACACCCGGATGCCTGTGTCCGCTGTATTCGAAAACCTTAAAGCGGGAGCTACGATAGAGGACATCGTCGAGCAGTTCGATATCACGCGGGAACAGATCAACGCAGTTCTCGAATTCGCGGCTCGCAGCCTCGATCCTGTGCCCGCCATCTCCTCGGAGAAGTCCCCTGCGGATGCGCGTTCTCTTTGATCATGTAACGCCGACCGGCGTCGCTCGCTTCCTGGCGGGCCACGCGGTGGTGAAGGCTAAGGACTGCGGATGGGATACCCTCAACAATGGCGATCTGCTGGCCGAAGCGGAGCGGGCCGGTTTCGACGTGCTCCTTACGGCCGACAAGAACATGCGCTATCAGCAGAACCTAACAGGCCGCAGAATAGCCCTGGTGGTCTTAAGCACTCCACAATGGCCGGTTGTTCGTTTGCATAAGGATCGAATTGCCGCGGCAGTTAACGCCGCCACGCCAGGCAGCTACACTGACGTGGATTTGACGATCCACCAATAATGGGGTGGGGAAAGCTAATATGGCGAATTCCTTCTCTCCAACCTTTGATCCTTACCTCGAACCGTGGCTCACGGCTCGGGAGCCGCGCATCGCCGGCTACTCCACCAAGCTTGCGGAGTTTCATCACTGGGTCGCGGCTGAAGTAAACGCGCAGGCTAACTACACCGATCGCTACGCCCCGCCTGCATTGGAGACCTACGATCGCAACGGCGAAGTGGTAAACCGCATTGTCGCCAACCCCTGGTACGAAGAGCAGCACCGCGAGCTCTACCGCCGCGGCATCATCGGCCTGCCCTATACGGAAGGCGCGCCCCACCTGCTCACGTTCACCATGGGCTACATCCTCTCGCAAGCCGACATCAGTCTCGATTGTCCGGTGACACTGACTGGCTCCCTGGCATATGTGCTCGCGTGTCATGCTCCCGACGCGGTGCGGCAGCAATATTTGTACGACGTCATCCGCATGGATGGACTGGCGAAGACCGGCGGCACGTGGGCAACCGAGCAGCACGGCGGTAGCGACGTGGGCGCGACCACCACTCGTGCTGTTCGTACCGGGGATCGTTTCGCTCTGCACGGGCTGAAGTGGTTCACCAGCAATGCCAACAGCGGACTCGCGGTCGCAACCGCTCGCCCCGACGGCGCGCCCGATAGCTCTGCCGGTCTCGGTCTCTATCTGGTGCCCAGTCATCTGGACGATGGCCGGCCCAATCACTACCGCATTCGACGCTTGAAGGACAAGCTGGGAACCAAAGGCTTGCCGACCGGCGAGATCGATCTACTGGGCGCAGAGGCCGTCGAGATCGCGCCGCCTCCGCACGGATTCAAGCTGATGATGGAGGCGCTGGAGTACAGCCGCGTGCACAACGCCGTCGGTTCGGCAGGCATGCAGCGCAGAGCACTGCGCGAGGCGCTCGCCTGGGCCAAGTCGCGCCGCGCCTTCGGTCACGTCCTCAGCGACTATCCCATGGTGCAAGACGAGTTGTTGCGCCTGCGCGTCGAGTTCGAAGCCGGAGCGCTGTTGGCCTTCGAAGCCGCGCTCGCCTTCGATGACACGCAGCAAAATCCGGATCGCCGCACCTGGCTGCGATTGGTCACGGCGCTGGCCAAATACTTGACTGCCGAATATGCCATTCAGTCCTGCCGCGCTGCGCTGGAGCTGATCGGCGGCAACGGCTACACCAGCGACTATCCGGTCGCGCGACTGCTGCGCGACGCCCAGGTGCTGACCATTTGGGAAGGCCCGGCGAATATTCAGGCGCTGGAATTGCTGCGGTTGCTCAGCCCGCAATATCGGGGATGTGAGCTGTTGCAGTCGCGGCTGAATACTATTGCAAAAGCGATGCCCAGCTCTCTGGACCGGCTTCGCGTTGCGCTACAAAGGCGAATGCAAGAAGACGGCGAAGCCATCGCCATCACGTTGCGGGACCAGCAAACTGCACCGCGGTTCGCCCGCAAGCTACTTCATCGTTTGAGTCAAAGCGTGGCCTTCGCACTGCTTTGCGAGGCGGCTTCGGCGGCGAGTTCATCCGGCGACCTGCGGCAGTCCCATTCTGCCAGGCGATATTACGAGCACATCGAACCGGGCTCATTCGGAGCCGAAGATGAAGTTGCTCGAAAGAGTGTGCTGCAGTTACTCGAGGACGAAGCGCTCCAACTGGCAAAGACGGCTGGTTAGGCTCGTGCCGCGCGCGCCGCCTTGATCTCGTCCCATCGCACCCAGGCGATATACAGCACCACGACGATGTTGATGGTGAGTACAACCCAGTGGAATTGGTTAGGGTGCCGAATCAGATTCTTGAGTTCGAACGGAATGTAGATGCAACCGGAGATGATCGCCAGGTACTCGGCCCAGGCGCGCTGTTTCCACAAGCCGTATCCCTCCACAAAGCGAAGCGTGGCATAAGCGATTGCCAATCCCATAATGGTGGCAATGCGAGTATCGGATAATTTGCCGGCCGCGTTCAGGAACTCCTGCGCGAGATGATGCTGCAGGCCGATGTGCAGATCGAGCAGGATGCGCTCCGCCACATCCCCGAAATCCACATCGCGGTGGATCATGTGTATGAACGCCAGGGCCACGAGAAGCGCCAGCACTCCCTTCAGCGCCTCCAGCAAACCGACAGTCCGGAGACCGGCGCGATGCGAGTGGCGCCTTGCGACCTTACGATCGTGCATGGTGGTGATCGTGCTCATCGGCAAAACTAAACTGTTCCGGCTTCCCAGCAGATACTTTCCGGCTGCCGCCCCGCGCGCGTAATGGTGCTCCAACTTGGATTCGTGGCCCGAAGGTTGCCGTTGGCTTTCCGTTCGCGCAGATTCGATTGTAGAGGATGCCGTCTTACGCCTGCTGCACTTCGCCCTTATTGATGCCTGCAAAAGAAAAGTCCTGGCCGCCGGTGGAAGAGCCGGGCTTCAGCCCGGCTAAGTGGGATGTATGAATAAATTGGCCTTAGCCGCGGTGAACTGGGGCTGAAGCCCGGCCCTAAACGTCCTTTGTCGGCACGGCTAAAGCCGTGCCCTTCCACCAGGCAAGCGGACATTTCTTTTGCAGTTCTCAATAGCCGCCTCCAACATGTCAGCCGTGCTGCAGAATTTTTCCCGGCAGCTCCCGTCGCGCGCATTCGCCAACTCCGCCGAATCGATGCGCCGCCAGCCCGCGTAATCAATCCAGCCAACGCCCCGGTTTTGCAGCAGCTCTCGCAAACCAGCGCCGCCCGGACGGTCTCCATCGCTGGTCTCCTGCGCGAGCTTCTGCGCCACGTGCTGCGCCTCAGTCCGGTTTGTGGGGATGGTTCCCGACGGCCCACGCTTGGCCCATCCCACAACATACAGCCGCTCATCGATTTTGCCATCCTGATTCGCAAAGCAGCCATTCACCGGCGCCGCCGCGCAACAACCAACCGACTCATAGCCAATACAGGTGACGGCAAGTTGGGCGGGAATCTCGACCAGCGCGCTGCTTGCGGATAGGAATTCCACGGCCTCAAGCTTTCCATGCCCGACAAATGCCAGGGGCGTGAGATGGAAATGAAAGTTGATGGTCACTGGAGTGTCGCGAGGAGCGCTGGCGGTAAATCCGCGCAAGGTATTCACGATGGCGCTGCCGCCGTCTAGATCGTGGGGATCGACAACCGGCCGCGCCCTTTGCAAGGTTCCCAGCTCGGCCAGTTCATGATCGGTGAATTTGGCTTCCGCCGCGCCGTGGCGCCCGACAATGCAAATCGTTTGCAGCGGCTGCGCCGCTAACCACGCCCTTGCCTGCGGCGACATATCGGAGCCGGCAAGTTCCTCAGGAGCTTTGGCGAGAACGCGGGCAACATCGAGCGCCACGTTGCCATTGCCGATAACCACGGCCGATCGCACATCGCTCGCCAGCGGAACGTGGCTGTGCGGATGGCCGTTGTACCAGTTGACGAACGCGCCCGAACCGACGACGCCGGCCAGGTCCTCACCGTGAACTCCCAAGCTACGGTCCCTGGGAGCGCCGGTCGCGAGCACCACCGCATCGTAGAGCGACATAAGCTCGTCGAGTGAAACGTCGCGTCCGACATTCACATTTCCGAAGAAGCTCACACGCTCGCGCGCGAGCACTCGATCCAGGACGCGCGCCACCGCTTTGGTGCTCTGATGATCGGGAGCCACACCGTACCGGATCAACCCGAACGGTACCGGAAGCTGCTCCAGGATGTCGATGGTCGCATCCGGGACCAGCCGCAACAGATGGTCGGCCAGGTAGCAACCCGCCGGCCCAGAGCCGATGATGGCGATGTGCTTCATGGCGTTCTTCGCCGTTCGCTTTTCGCTGCTCGCCAGAGGTCACTCGGGAACGGCAATGCTTTCGCGAATGGCGAAAAGCGAAGAGCGAAGAGCGTTTTCTCAATGAAACCGCACGTACTCGTACTCCACCGGATTGTTGTTGATGCCGCGATCCGGAGGCGCAACCCACGCCGCCATCTTCCCCGGCTCGTACACGCCGTGCATCAGACTCAGGATGTAAGCCTGGTCCGCCTCGCTGGGCAGCCAGCCCGCGATGCGCGCGAGGAACTCCTGCTGCGGGATTGGCTTGCCTGCGGGATCGGTCGGTACGCCGGCCCAAATTCCGATGTTGCGGCGAAAGCGCGTCGACGGCAGCGACAGCCGGAACGTGTGCCCCGCCTTCTCGATGAGCCGGTTCCAGCGCGTCACGCCCATCTCGCAATCTTTCACATAGGAGCCGCGCGTCACATCATTCATGGCGTTGCGCATGGGGATTTGCTCGGTCTTCGTTCCCCCAATTCCATCGGGCACTTCCATCGAGTACGCCTGCTCGAGCGCAACGTGGTCTTCATAGCGCGTCTCATCAGGACGCCCCTTCAACCCATTCGCGAAGTACGATGCCGCATTGGACGAACTCTCCGAACCAAACAAATCCAGCGACGAGCTGAACCAGAAATTCAGATACCTCTGCACCGTCGGCAGGTCGATTGCTCCCGCCTTGCGGATGGCCACGGGATCGTCGGTATTCAACTCCTTCATCACCTCCAACGTGCGCTTGACGACGCGACTGATGCCAGTATCGCCGACGAACATGTGGTGCGCTTCTTCGGTGAGCATGAACGAGCAGGTGCGCGCCAGCGGATCGAAGCTCGACTCGGCCAGCGACTTGAGCTGGAATTTGCCGTCGCGATCGGTGAAGTAGGTGAACATGAAAAAGCTGAGCCAGTCGCGAATCGGTTCATTGAAGGTACCCAGAATGCGCGGCTTGTCGGCGTCGCCAGAGTGGCGCTCCAGCAACTCCTCGGCCTCTTCGCGGCCATCGCGGCCAAAGTAGGCGTGCAGCAGATAGACCATCGCCCACAGATGCCGGCCTTCTTCGACGTTCACCTGGAAGAGATTGCGCAGGTCATACAGCGACGGCGCGGTGTGGCCCAACATGCGCTGCTGCTCCACCGACGCGGGTTCGGTGTCGCCCTGGGTGACAATCAGCCGCCGCAGCGTGGCGCGGTACTCGCCGGGAATTTGCTGCCACACCTCCTGGCCGTAGCTGTCGCCAAACCCGATCTTTCGATCAAGATTGCGATCGGCCAGGAAGATGCCCCAACGATATTCGGGCATGCGCACGAAGCCGTAGGTCGCCCAGCCCTTCGCATCCACCGAGGTTGCGGTGCGCAGGTAAACGTCGGCAACCTGGAAGTCTTTCGGGCCAAGCTCCTGCCACCAGTTCAGAAACTCCGGTTGCCAATGCTCCAGCGCGCGCTGCAAGGTGCGGTTCGAGCCCAGATCGACGTTATTAGGAATGCGGTCTTGATAATTGATTGACACGAGAGTAGCTCCCAACAGAATTCAGCGGGTAGTTTCCGCCAAAAAAGGCAAATCTTGCGAATCTGGTTGTTCGATTCCTATCGCCCTGAAAAATCGAGGGACGTCACTAATGCCGTTGGCATTCAGCGCTTGCCTGAGATCTTCCAAATTATGCAAATTGAAAAATCGCTTCAGGGGCGAGAGATAGAGGACAACCTTCTTATTGTTATTGAGCAGATTGACGGTGTTTGCCAACGTCCCTTTGCTGGTTCCGTCCCACAGCATAAGACCGTAGGTCGAGTCGTTAGCCATTGCCGCGTCTTTGATTCCATAGTAGTGCCGGTCGTGCCTTGCCGTAGGTTCGGCCGCGTGCGAACGAAGGGGCCAATGCCCGACGTTGTTGCGACAAGATGCCATGCAGTAAACAATTACGTTTTGATACTGCCGGTCGGCGAGATACTTCTGGACAGCTTTGTCAGCACCATTGGCATCCCCCACAAAAATGAAAAAGCTTTTGTCGACAATATTGTCCAGTCGCTTTCTTACGTCGGGACTAAGCCGTGATAAGGCCCTGGAGCCGGCCACAAAGACAGATTTCACCTCTCAACTCCTCGTTCGAGTAAGTACAAGCGCGAAGACTTCCGTGACTCCGCCCTTTTCCTTCAAGCTCCGAGCCGCGACGTTCATTGTTGCTCCCGATTGAAACAAGTCATCCAGAACCAGAACTCGCCTTCCTTCCAAGCTCTTGTCACTAGTGAATGCCCCCCGACTCGAGTTCGGTCACACGTGCGGCAAAGTCGCCAACATCCTTCATCTGTGGCGTGATTCTGTTCTTCGCAAGCGCTGTCGTGTTTAGTGCGATTGTGAGAGACTTTGCCAGTTCGCTGGCAATCTCAAGTACAGGCTGAAATGCCCGCTGCACTCTGGATGGCGGAATAGGAACGAGAACCTCTGGCTGAATTTCCCAATGGTTCACGAATTCCGCTGCGGTCTCGACGATTGAGGGTAAAGCGCTCTTGTCCCCTTTGTACTTCAAGCGATACACGAGTTCGCCTAACTCGGAGCGGACCGTGTCGAATTCCGGATGGCCGAATTCGTTGTAGCCAATCATCGTGCTTGAAACCGTGTGCCGGTCCAGAACGTATCCTTGATCCCAGGCACCCTTTACTTCAGTTGGATGAACTTGAACGATCACCGTTTCGGTTCCTGTTGCACCTACACCCGCCCCCACGTAAACCGCGCCTTCGAGCCCGTCCCAAACAATTTAAGCGCGCCGTGTTCGCCGGTGGAATTCGGCCGGATGAACACCCAGTTCTGCCATGCCGAGAGCCGGCCGAAGACTTTCGTCTCCACCGTTTCGGGACCGGGAAAGCGCAGGCTGGCTTCCATTCCAGTGAGCGCGTCGGGAGACAGGCTGGCGCGCTCTTCAATCGCGATCCGCACTTCGTCCTCCCAGTCGAGATCGTCTGGCGCAACCGTGACCAGCCCGAGCGACAGCGCTTCCTCCGGCCCAAGCAGCTTGCCTTTCGCTTCCACGGCGCCGGCCATGTCCTGAGCATCGCCGCTAAACCTTGTATGCAAACGGCTGCGATCGTTTACCGCAGGCAGCAGATCAAAGTTGAAATCATCCACCGCGATCTTCGGCGCGTCACCTTCGCCCTCGGGGACTGCCAACATGTAGCTGCGGTCAGCGGCCAGCGCCAGCTCAAACAACACGCCGGCGAAACACGATCCCGGTTCGATGATGGCGTACATGCTGCGCGAAGAAACATCCAGGCGGGCCAGCGTTCGGCGCAACATGCCGATGGTCTCGCGCACCAGCCAGTCGCTCTGATACGCCAGCATGAGCGCGTCGTTGGCGAGCACCGTTTGCGGATCGCCCGCGGTCTTCAGCAGCACCAGGCCAAGCTCCAGTTCGTTGACCCGCAGCATGAGGATGGCGTCATCGAGTTCGCGCGCCATCTGCAGCGGCCACCAGCGCTCACCGGCACCGTGAATCTCCTCTAGCGTTCTCGGTTGCCGGGCTTCGGGCGCGCGCACCGTCAATGTTGCCGTTCGCGCGCTGCGGTCGAACCTGACATCGACATGTTTGTAGTGATAGCCATTGTCGTCAACCGTCCGGTCGAGCGGGCCCAGCTTGATCCCATTCGCATCAGCGGGACGGGTCGAACTCGCAACCAGCCTCTCCGCCCGCGCGCGAACCACCTCCTGGAATTTCGCAGGCGCCGCGACCTCATCCACCAGCCCCCACTCCTTCGCGCGCTCACCCTTCACGCCATCGGGATTGGTGCAGAACATGTCCGCCCGATCGCGCCGCACCTTGCGCTTGTCGACCACGCGCGTCAGGCCGCCGGTCCCCGGCAAAACTCCCAGCAGCGCGACCTCCGGCAAACTCACCGCGCTGGAGCGGTCATCGATCAGCACGATCTCGTCGCAGGCGAGCGCAAGCTCGTAGCCCCCGCCGGCCGTGGTTCCGTTCAGCGCCGCCAAAAACTTCAGTCCGTCGTGCCGGCTGGAATCCTCCATCCCATTGCGCGTCTCGTTGGTGAACTTGCAGAAGTTCACCTTCCACGCGTGCGTAGACGTGCCCAGCATGTAGATGTTCGCGCCCGCGCAAAACATGCGCTCACGCGCGCTGGTGAGGACAACGCAGGCGACCTCAGGATGCTCGAAGCGGATGCTCTGCAGAACCTGGTAGAGCTCGATGTCGACGCCGAGATCGTAGGAATTCAGTTTGAGCTTGTAGCCCGGCTTCAGAGCGCAATCCTCGTTCACGTCCATCGACAAGGTCGCAATGCGGCCATCGATGCGCAACCGCCAATGGCGGTATTCTCCGGGAGTCACGTCGAAGGTGACGAGCTCCGCCTCTTTCACTTCAGGCATGCAGGTGGAATCTCCTCAAGGCAGCAACAGGTCAGTAAGCCCCACAACTGGTAAATGCATTATAGTGCATTTACTGGGGATCGCGCCTGGAAATATGATGCAGGTGGATTAGAAGAAAATCTCCGGCGACACGAAAGTAGTGCTCATTCTCCGCTTCGGTGCGAATTCCGAGGGATCGGATTGCATTCCTCATAATTTCAGCGATAGATCTCGCGCCGATGGCCGACATCGAGCACAAGAATGGTCAAACTCTCTTCCTCTATCTTGCAGATTGCGCGGTAATCACCGATCCGAAATCGCCATAGTCCTCCCTTCTCGCCGCGCAGCATTTTTGCGAACTGACGAGGATTGTCGGCCTTCGAAACGCGTTCGCGAAAGTACGCTGCAATGCGCTGTTGCGTCGGGCGGTCAAGTTTTTCGATTTGCCTTTGGGCGGATAGCAGGAACTCAACGGTCCAGGCCAAGCTCGCGCTCCAACTGCTCCAGTGGGACCCGTGGCTCGTTGCGCTGCAACGCGGCAACGCCCGCCAGGTAGTCCTCGCGGTCCTCGAGGAATTCTTTGATGGCAAGCTCGGCGTAATAGCTCTTGCTGCGGCCTGTCTCCTTGGCCAACTGTTCCAAACGGGCTTCGAGGGTGGATTCTAGTTCGATCAACATGCGCGCACTCTCTGCGAATTATAAGCCGATTTCCCCTGGTGCCCAAACGCAAATTCGGTGCAGGTCTAAACGTCCTCGATCGCCTTCGACAAGGTCGCGAGAGTCTGGTTCAAGGTCATTCGGCTGGTATCGATGGCGATGTCCGCCTTGCCATACAACGGCTCCCGCACTTCCAGGATGCGCCGCAGGTCCGACATGGATTCGCGATTGTCGGCCATCGGGCGCATGTCGCCTTGAGCAATTACCCGTTGCATGTGCTCTTCGGGAGTTGCGCGCAGCCACACGGTAAAGCACATGGTCAGCAGGCGCTCGAAGGTCGCCGGCTCCGACACCAGGCTGCCGCCGGTGGCCAGCACGAATCGCGGGTAACGCTCAATCACCTGGTCGAGACAGCGGCGCTCCAGGCGGCGAAAGCCGCTCTGCCCGTAGAGATCGAAGATTGCGCTGAGACTCACGCCGCTTTCCTGCTCGATGAGGCGGTCCAGTTCGAGAAACGGCACTTCAAGCCGGCCCGCCAAAATCGCGCCGATGGTCGACTTCCCCGCGCCGCGCAAACCGATGAGAGCGATGCGCCCGCGCCTGGCCTCCAGGTCAACGCCGCCGAAGTGCTGCACCAGCAGACGCCGCGCCTGGGTCAGTTCGGCCGCGGGAAGCCGGCGAAGAAACTCGGTCGTATGTACCAGGTCAACCGGCGGTTCCGGGCCTTCGAGGACCAGTGCCTCTACTGGAATGTCGAGCGCCCTGGCAATTTGCCGCAACAGCAGAATCGAGATGTTGCCTTGTCCGGTTTCGAGCTGCGCCAGATATCGCTCGGAGACACCCGAATCCCGCGCCAGGAGTTTGCGGGTCATGCCGCGCCGCGCTCGGGTTTCGCGCACCCGCTCGCCGACCAGCCTGAGATACTCTGCCTCGGCAGCGTTTTCCTCGTCCCTTAAGGGCACGGACGAGTCGGCCAGAGCTTCGGCGTCACTCTCCTCAACATGCATTATGTCGCGCTTCCGGCTCACCGTGAGTGCATTATACTTCCGTTACGGCACGTATAATAGAGCCACTATCGCGGACGCCGGTCCGAACGTTGGGGTGCAAACAACAGCATGGCGGTTGACATCACGATCCTGGTGGGCACGATGACCGGCACCGCCGATATGGTCGCGCAGGAGGCGCAACAGGCGCTGGAAACCGCCGGGCACAAGGCGAGTATCCGCATGATGGACGATCTCGACGCCGACGTCTTCCAGACGGGCGGAACGTTCCTGATTTGCACCTCCACCTACGGCGCCGGCGACGTTCCGGACAATGCGCAACGCCTGTTTGCGAGTCTGGAAACCGAGAGACCGAAACTCGACAACGTAACCTACGGAATCATCGCGCTGGGCGATACCACATACAAAGACACGTTCTGCCAGGGCGGCAAACGTTTTGACCAAATGCTTACAGAACTCGGCGCAAAACGCGCGGGCGAGATGCTGATGCACGATGCCAGCTCGGGCACCTTGCCGGAGGAGCTGGCGGCGCAGTGGGTGGTGTCTTGGGTGGAGGAGTTGGCCCGCAACGGAATCGTGGAGCCCGCGGGACGAACGTGAGTAGCGCCCGGTAGAGCGGGCCTTCAGGCTCGCGTCCGGTCGTGGAGAAAAACAGAGCCCGGCTTCAGCCGGGCGGAACCTGTATCGCCGGCTGAAGCCGGCTCGAGAAATCAGGAGGCACCCGGGACGCGAACCTGAAGGTTCGCTCTACCGGTAATTGGGGAGCCAAGAATTGGAGATGCGTAATGGCTACAACAGTTGAAAATCGAATTGCAACCGATGCCAAGGTGCTCGAAAGCTATCTTGGCGGCAAGTGGCAGGCAGGCGCCGAGCAGGGTGCGCCGCTGGTGAATCCCACAACGGGGTACACCGTCGCCTGGGCCAGCTCGAAAGGGTTGGACCTGCAACATGCGCTGGAGTACTCCCGCAATGTGGGAGGTCCGGAACTGCGCAGACTCAGCTATGCCGACCGGGCGGCGCTGCTGGGCAAGATCGCCGATACTCTCGCCGCGCGGCGCGACCAGTGGTTCGAGATCGCACGCAAAAACTCCGGCAACACCAAAGCCGACGCTACGATCGATGTTGATGGCTCGATTGGCACTCTAAAATACTTCGCCAAGCTCGGCGCCAAGCTCGGCGACGCTCACCTGCTGCGCGACGGCTCACCCATGCGACTGGCGCGCGATCCCAATTTCCAGGGACTGCATGTGGGAGTGCCGCTCGACGGCGTTGCCGTGCACATCAACGCATTCAACTTCCCGGCTTGGGGATTATGGGAGAAAGCCGCAGTCAGTTTGCTGGCGGGTGTACCCGTCTTTTCGAAGCCGGCGACCTCGACTGCGTGGCTGGCCCAGGAGATGGTGAGCGCCGTCATCGATGCCGAAATCCTTCCTCCCGGAGCGCTGTCGATCCTTTGTGGCTCGCCTAACGATTTGCTCGACCACCTGCGATTGGGCGATGTCGTCGCCTTCACCGGGTCTGCGGATACGGGCGAGGGAATCCGTCAGCATCCCCGCATTCGTCAGCAGAATATCCGCGTGAATATTGAGGCGGACAGCTTGAATGCGGTGCTGCTCGGTCCGGATCTTGCGCCCGACTCGAAAGATTTCGGCATGTTCGCGCGCGAGGTCGTGCGTGAGATGACTTCGAAGGCAGGGCAGAAGTGTACGGCCATCCGACGCATCCTGGTTCCAGCGGAGCAAGCGCAGGCGGCGATCGACGCGATCACGGCACAGCTCAAGATGCAGGTGGTGGGCGATCCCGCAAACGCGCTGGTGACGATGGGGCCGGTGGTCAACATGGCGCAGCGCAAGTCGGTCGAAGACGGCATTGCCAGGTTGCGCACGCAAGCCGAGCTGGCCTATGCGCCGGAAAACTTCGCTCCGCTCGATGCCGATTCTGCGCACGGTGCATTCGTTCCGCCGACGCTGTTGAGAGTTCGCGACCACGGCGATGCCGACCTGATCCACGAGGTCGAGGTGTTCGGTCCGGTGGCCACGGTCGTTCCATACCGTGATAAACAGGAAGCTTTCGCTCTCGCGCGGCGCGGAGGCGGATCGCTGGCCGCATCCGTCTTCAGCGGCGATACGGCATTTCTCGCCGAAGCTGGGGCCGCGCTGGGCACGACCCACGGCCGGGTCTTGCTCGTGGATGCTTCCATCGGCGACAGCCATACGGGGCACGGCATCGTGCTGCCTTCCTGCATGCATGGCGGTCCGGGACGCGCCGGCGGCGGCGAAGAACTCGGCGGGCTGCACGGGTTATGGTTCTACCACCAGCGTGTCGCGATGCAGGGAGGAGGTACCACATTGTCAGAGATAGTATCCAGGGCGGCAGATCCGTCGGCGGAGTGATCTCGGCCCAGGTTAGCCCAAAACAAGGGCGAACCTGGGGCACCGGACGAACGGCGACTAGCGATTAGCGAAAGGCGACGACATGGCGGAATGGGTACACACTTTCAAGGGCGCGGTGCTGGCTTCGGAATACGATTTCGCCAGCCACATGAACTCGCGCATGTACGTCGCGCGCTTCGACCAGGCGACCTGGTTCCTGCTGCACGCCATTGGCGTCACTCCCGCGTCCATCAAGCAGCAGCAGCTCAGGGTCGCCATCGTGCGGCAGAATTACCAGTTTCTTGACGAGCTCCGCGGCGGAGAACTGGTCGAGATCAAGAGCGGCTTTCTCGCTGTCGGCGAGAAATACTTTCGCTTCTTGCACCAGATGTATAACGACGAAACCGGCAAGATGGTGGCCACCTGCGACAGCGTCGCCGTGCAAGCCGGCCTCGACAGCGGCAAGAGCGTCGCACTGAGCGTGTCGCTGCAGGAAAAAGCCAAGCGATATCTCGTCACCTCCAACGTGCCGCTGGACGCGGAAGTGGGCTGAACAGTCGTCTGGCGGCCTGAACTGCTCAACTTGCCTCGGCTACGCCATCCATTTATCGTTGCTTCTGCCATATGCCTCACCAGAAGCGCCGAAATTCGAAAGCTACAAATAAGCAGGACAAAGTTCCACTGGCTCCGGCTGCGAAGGCGCCCAAGACGCCCGCTCCCGACGAGCAAGCGGATGGCTCGCCCAAGCCGATCGACACCAAGACCGGATCACGCGCAGCCCAGGTTAGCGTCCCAAAATCAGGGCCGCGAACCCTTCGGCAAGCTCAGGGCAGGCCCTGGGGCACCGACAATGAAGCCGCCAGTTCTTCGCTGCGCTGCTACAACATCCCCGACTATCGCCTGGAGCATCCCGAGTTTCGCATCTACCTCTGCGGCGAGGGCGACAGCTGCGAGTACCGCGTCGAAGGCGACCTGAGTGCCGCGCCGCCGCCCATTCGCGAGTCGCAATACCTCTCGCGCGAGCAGTCGGTCGCCATCTATCGCTGGATGATGCTCAACCGTCGCATGGAAGCGGCGCTGGAAAATCTCTACAAGCAAGGCAAGGTGGTCGGCGGGGTCTATTTCGGGCTCGGACAGGAGGGCTGTTCGTGCGCCTCGGCCTACGCGCTCGGCCCCGACGACTGGCTCGGCCCCATGATCCGCAACCAGGGCGCGATGCTGGTGCGCGGCTTCAGCGCGCGCGACATCATGCGGCAGTACATGGCCAAGGGCGACTCGCCCACCTGGGGCCGCGATGCCTCGTCGCACTTCGGCGACATTCAGCGGCGCAACGTCTGCGCGCCCATTTCCATGCTGGGCGAGCTGATCGGCGTGATGGCCGGCGTCTGCCTGGGCGCGCGCCTGCAAGGCCGCAACATCGTTGGGCTGACGTATGTCGGCGATGGCGGCCAGTCCACCGGCGTCACCTACGAGAGCCTGAACTTCGCCGCCGTGCAGAAGCTCGGGCTGGTGCTCATCGTCGAGAACAATCTGTGGGGCTACTCCACGCCCGCCGACATGCAGTTCAAGCGTGAAGGACCTTGCCGAGCGCGCCATCGCCTACGGCATTCCCGGCGTGATCGTCGACGGCACCGACCCGTGCCAGGTTTACGACGCCACGCACGAGGCCTGCGAGCGCGCCCGTCGCGGCGAAGGCCCCACGCTGATTGAGGCCAAGATGATGCGCATGAAGGGCCACGCCATCCACGACGCCGCGCAGTACGTCCCCGCGCCGCTGTTCGAATACTGGCGCGCCCGCGATCCGATTGCGCGCTTCGAGAACTACCTGGTCAACGAGAAGCGCTGGCTCACGGCGGAAGAGAACGCAAAGCTGATCGAAGACGTGGAGCGCGAGCTGGAAGCCGATCGCGAAGCCGCCGTCGCCTCACCCATGCCCGACCCCGCGACCGACAAGACGCATCAGGGCGTGTACTGCGATCCCTCGTGCCACGACATCAAGCCGAAGTACGGACCGATTGTGGCCAAGCCGCGCGAGCGCTCGTCAGCGGCGCCGAAAGAAGCCGAAGCGGCCGTGCATTTGAAATAAAGAGCGGTTTGCCATAGAGACACAGAGACACTACAGATCCAAGAGTGTGCGTGCCCCATAGCCTGCCCTGAGCTTGCCGAAGGGTCTCGCGCTTTTCGAGACATGGGATAGAGCGCGCTCCTCAAATTCTCTGTGCCTCTGTGGTTAAATCCCTACCCCGCGCTCGCCGGCGCCGTCACCTGTTCCTCGCTGCCAGCCTGCACGAACGCCTCGGTCTCCTTCAGAATCTGCGACACCAACTCCGGCGAGGCCGCTTCGCAATAGATGCGCAGCAGCGGCTCCGTTCCTGATGCGCGCACCAGCACCCATGCATCGGCGCCGTGATTGTACGTGGGCGCGTCGAGGAAGAACTTCATCCCATCCAGATTCTCAACCTTCTGCACCGCGAAGCTGCCGATGCGCTCCGGCTTGGCCTGCGCGCGCCGCATGGCTTCGTCCTTCACTTCATTGGTGAGGTGCAGGTCGATGCGTCCGTAGTAGTGCTCGCCGTACTCGCGCTGCAGGTCGTGGACGAGGGAGCCGAGCGGCTTGCCCTCTTCGGCCATGATGTTCGCCAGGATCAGCGAGTTCAGGATGCCGTCGCGCTCGGGCAGGTGGCGCGTGATGCCGATGCCGCCCGACTCCTCGCCGCCGACGAGGATGTCGCGCGCCAGCATCAGGTCGCAGATGTACTTGAAGCCGATGCCGCACTCGTGCAGCTTGCGTCCGTGTTTGGCGGCGATGCGGTCGAGCATGCGCGTGGTGTTGAATGCGCGCACCACCTCGCCCGGCCACTGCTTGCGCTCCAAGAGCCAGCGCAGAATGATCGAAAAACATTTGTGCGAATCGACGAAGCTGCCGTCCTCGGCTACTGCGCCGATGCGGTCGGCGTCGCCGTCGGTCGCCATGCCCGCCTGCGCGTGCGCGTGGACGACCGCCTTTTGCAGCTCGGCAATGTGCGGCTCGATGGGTTCGGGATTGATGCCGGGGAACAGTGGGTTGAGCTCGCCGCGAATTTCAAAGTGATTGATGCCGTGCTCGGTGAAGATGCCCTTCAGCACCCCGCGTCCCGCGCCGTACATCACGTCGATGGCGAATTTCATTCCGGCGCGCTTGATGGCATCGAGCTCGACGAACTTCTTGATGGCCGCGATGTAGGGAGTCTTGAAGTCGGCGATGGTGACGCTGCCGCCCGCACGCTCGATGCGCGGCGAGTCAAGTTCGCCCTCGATCGCCTTCATGATGGCCGGCGTGCCCGAACCGCCGTAGCCGGCCTTATACTTCACGCCATTCCAGTTGAAGGGATTGTGGCTGGAGGTGATCATCACGCCGCCGGCCGTGCCCAGGTTCTTCACCGCGTAGGAGAGCGCGGGCGTGGGCGTGTAGTCGTTCGAGAGGCGAACGGCGATGCCGGCCGCGGCGAGCACTTCGGAGATAATCTCCGCTGCCTGCCGCGAGGCGAAGCGCGTGTCGTAGCCGACAACCAGGCCCTTGCTTGCGTCCTCGTGCTGGTGGACGTAGTGCGCCATGGCGTTGCCCACGCGGCGCACGTTGTCGAAGGTGAAGTCGTCGGCGATAATGCCGCGCCAGCCGTCGGTGCCGAATTTGATCGGAGTGGTCATTGGTTGCTCAACAAGATCGGGTAGAGCCGGCCTTCAGGCCAGCGTCCGCACATCGGAAAGCCTGGAAGGCCGGCTGGACGCGGCGCTGAAGCGCCGCTCTACCCTACACCAGCCGCTTCATTTTTTTCTCATCCAGCCACTTCACCACTTTCCCCACGTCCTGCGAGTGCTCACGGGTAGTGATCAGCAATGCGTCGTCGGTTTCGACTACGACCAGGTTGCTCACGCCCACCGCTGCCACAAACTTGCTCGAATGGATGAAGTTACCCTCGGCGTTCAGCGTGAAACTCTCGTCCGCCTGAATGACATTCGCCGACTCCGCGTTGCCGTCATTGCGATGCTCGTAAAGCGCCGCCCACGAGCCCAGGTCGTTCCAGCCGAAGCCGGCCGGAATGCAATAGATGCCCGATCGGCCCTCGCCCTTCGCCGAGCGCGGCTCCAGTACGGCGTAGTCCACGCTGATGTTCTCGCACTTGGGATAGAGCTTGGCGAAATTCTTCTCGAACTTGCGCGTGCCGTAGCTGGCGGCGATTTCCTCCAGCAGCGGCGCAGTTTTGGGCAGATGCTCGCGCAGCGCGTCGGCCAGCGTGCGCGCGCCCCAGATGAACATGCCGCTGTTCCAGAAGAAATTGCCGGCTTTCACGAACTGCTCGGCAAGGTCGGCGTTGGGTTTCTCGGTGAAGCGACGGACAGGAACGGCACTTGGCAGTTGGCCTTTGGCAGTTGGCTCCTGGCTTTTGGTGCTCACCTCGATGTAGCCATATCCCGTCTCGGCGCGCGTCGGCCTGATGCCGATGACGACGATGTTCGCGCCCGCCGCCGCAATCTCGGCTGCACGGCGGATGTCGTCGCGAAAGCGCTTCTCGTCGGCGATGACGTGGTCGGAGGGGAACATGCCGATGACCGCGCCGGGATCCTCGCGCTCCAATAGAAACGCCGCAAGGCCGATGGCAGGCGCGGTGTTGCGGCCGACCGGTTCGGCGATGATCTGCCGCTTGTCGAGCTTTTTCAGTTGGCGGACGATCGGCTGGCGCAGGTCGTCATTGGTAATGACCCAGAACTGCTTCGGCTTGGCGAGCGGCAGCAGGCGCGCGACCGTCTCCTGGATCATGGACTTCGAGCTATTGAGCGGCAGCAGTTGCTTGGCGCGGCGCTTGCGGCTCAGCGGCCAGAAGCGCGTGCCGCGTCCGCCGGCAAGGATTACGGGGTAGAAATTATTGGCCAATACGATCCTTCTTGTGCGCTGCGGCTAGTTCACCACGGAAGCACGGAGTACACGGAATTTTGAATTCTATAGGATTCATTCGGCACGATGTATTCGCGACACAGCAGGAGCGAGAGACACTGATTTTCTTGTTCGGTGTGTTCCGTGGTGAACCGATCATCGCGAATCACAAGCTATCGCGCGCTTTTCGACTGAGCGCCTAAGCGCGACCGCCTGCGCATGATCGCAAGTACGCCGAAGAACCCCGAACCAAACAGAAGGAAGCTGCTCGGCTCGGGCACCGTGCTCGTTCCGCTGCTGGACAGGGTGAACGATTCCGAGGGGATGCACCCGATCTCGCCATTCGATATGCAATTGTTGTCTTCTGCTATAGAAGGACAACCCGGCGAGGTACATCCCACGCCCGAATTTTCGTCCCAGTAGATCGGATCACCGTTGTTGACGATTGCATTCTGCAGCTCCAGCCAGTACGTACCGTTGGCGAGGTTAGGTCCATTGAAGAAGCCGGTTTCCGTACAAACATTGAACCCGAACTGATTCATGGAGCAACCGGATTGGGTGAAGTTGACGACTCCATCGAAATACGTTGTACCCCCAAAGGCCTCGGAGGTCACCGAGACTTCCACCGACTCGAGAACATCTCCGGGAGTCAGCCACGCTCCAAATGCCAAGCTGCCCAGTGTGGCGTTCGCGGTCGATACAGTGAAGGTATCGGTAACGACGAAACCGAAGTTGATGGTCCAGGCGTCCGTCGTCCCGTTAATGGGCCCGTTGTTGTAGACCTCTTGCGCGACAGATGCAATGGCGCACAGAAGCGAGCCTATCAGGAGCGCTCGAAGCATGAATGGCTTCATACCCGCACCTCCTAGCGTTCTGCATTATGACGCACGGCTTCAAAAAGACAAGTCTAAAGATGAATCCCCGCATGATTCGAGCCTTTTTTCACAATGGAGCTTGCTCTGAAAGCATGGTTGGGTATTGGCTTGTCCAATACTTGTTAGGATGTGGTGACCGATTGCGGCAGGGTGGTCTCGGGCTCGGGGGTGTTGCCGGCGGGCAGCGACATGCGCATCAGCTCCAGCTCCCATTGCGGACGCACCGTGTATTCGCCAACGCATGCCGGAATCACTACCGCGTCGCCAGTCGCAAACGTGATCGGCTCCATGCCATGCGATTCGACGATGCCGGCGCCACCAACCGCGACCAGGATGTGCGGCGAGGCGGGGGTGGTCTCGGCTTGCATCAGTCCCGCGACGTTGATCTTTTCCACCTGGAAGAATGGTGAGCTCACCAGCACGTCGTAATACTTCCCGCCGAAACTATTGCGCACCACCTTACCCGCATTGGTGTGCAATTTCGTTGCGGCCAGGCCATCTTCGATGTGCAACTCGCGGCCGCGGCCGTAATCGTACAGGCGATACGTGGTGTCGGAGGTCTGCTGCGTCTCGACCAGCACCATGCCGCCGCCGATGGTGTGCACCGTGCCCGCGGCAACGTAGAGCATGTCGCCGGCGTGGACATCGACCCAGTTCAGCAGCTCTTCGGCGCGCGTCTCTTCGATGGCGCGGCGAAATTCGTCGAGGGTGACGCCCGGCTTCAGCCCCAGCGCAACCTGCGCGCCCGGCTCGGCTCGCAGCACGTACCAGCATTCGGTCTTGCCGCAGGGCTGGCCGTTCTTGCGTCGCCTGCTCGTCGTCGGGATGGACTTGCACCGAGAGCTTGTCTCCAGGGAAGAGAAATTTCACCAGCAGCGGAAAGCGGTCTTCGTAGCAGGTCAGCGTGCCGACCAGATCGCGGCGATATTCCTTGGCGAGATCGGCGAGCGAGCGTCCGGCCAGCGGGCCGTTGGCGACACGGTTGTCTTCCCAGGTCAGCCAGCTTTCGCCGATGGGGTCCTTGATGATCTTCGTGTAAACCGGCCGCAGGTCGCGGACGCCCCAGGGGCGTTCGTCGAAGATCGGGAGCATGAGGAGCGGGTAGAGGAAAGGCATCGACATTAAGAAACGATTATGGCAGGAGAGGCTGGAGGTTTACCACGCGGTGCATGGAACTCGCCGAGATCTCTGATTTTTCTGACTCCCGGTCTCGAAGCAGTTACTTGTGATATGGGGATTTATCGCCAGCTATCCCGCATCGACCGCGCATCCGCCAACGGCTATTTAAACTGCACTCTTCTCGCCATTTCGCCGATGACGAGCAACAGTGCGAGCCACGAGACGTAAAACACAAACCGAGAAGTGTCACTGTGGAGCCATCGAGCACCCAGTTCGGTGAACGCGATGGCAGCGCCGAGCACCGCAATGACGGCAAGACTTGCGTAAAGTGCGACGGCAGACGGCTTCGTCGAACGCCAGAAACTTGGGCGGGGAACGTTGATTCCAGCGCGCTCTATCATTAGCAGCAAGTAAAAGTCTCTGCCTCGTAATGACCTCAGCGCCCTGCCCCATGCTGCGTCCCCGTTGATGCGCTTGTCGCGTGCGTATGCCTTCTTAACCAGTCGCACAATTTTGGCTTCGAACGCCTGCGCATCAGACTGTTCTTCGAACTTCTCCATTGCTGCGAAATCAACAGGCGACGCAATGGCCTCTTCGAACCCAAGCACCTGCTTCTCAAAGTCACTGAGTGCAATCTGCTCCGCCTGCGCTTGTTCTGTGACCCTGCTTAGGAGAAAGATTTTCGCGCTGTCCGCGTCGAAGTCTGGCCTTGCATTCATCGCTGGCATTCCGCGTAATTCTATCGCTGTATTGGCTTTGGTCTGTGGTAAGCGCCAAGTGTTGTAACAGGCCTATCGAGAGACGCTCCTGCGGCCCGTCGTACCCAAACGAAGCCCAATAGGAACGGCCCGGTCAAAGCAGCCACGACAGCACCGAGCTACGAAAGAAGCTCACGGGGTCCCACCCGTAGACTGGGCAGCAGATCGACCTTCAGCCCAGCATACCATGATGAAACCGCTGTACCAGCCACCGCGAAAGAATCGCTGCGACACCTGCACAGACGCTCTTCACCAGCACCATTCGGCAATCTCCGACGGGGATCAAGCGATTAGCAAATTATCACTCCCGAAGTCAACTGGCGATAACAGGCGATAGCACAAGTTTGCGCCTTCTGTTCGCCTGGTCGGAAAGCGGCCGTCAGGCAAGCTCTCCCGCTACACCTTCGCGAAGAACTCCCGCATGCGCTCCAGGCCCTTCGCCAGGTTCTCTTCCGAAGTCGCATACGAAATCCGCACGTGGTCCTGCGTACCGAAGCCTTCGCCGGGGACGACTACGACATGCGCCTCGTGCAGCAACCGCCGCGCGACGTCCGAAGCGGAGTTCATTCCTCCGCGATCGAAGTAGTGGCTGACATTGGGATACGCGTAGAACGCGCCGTTAGGCGCGGCGCAGGTGATCCCTGGAATCGCGCGCAGTCCGGCCACAACTTTGTCGCGCAGCACGATGTATTGCGCCAGCATCTCGCGAACGCAATCTTGCGAGCCGGTCAGCGCGGCCACGGCCGCCTTCTGCACAAACGCCGTCGCGTTCGAGGTGCTCTGGCTCTGCAGCTTGTTCATCGCCGCGACGATCGGCGCCGGCCCCAGCGCGTAGCCCAGGCGCCATCCCGTCATCGCGTAGGTCTTCGACAGCGAGCCGATGATGATCAGCCGCTCCTTCACTTCATGCACGCAGCCCGCTGAGAACTTGTGCCCGGTGTGGTTCAGATAAACGTAGCATTCGTCGGAGACGACGTAGATGCCGCGATCGTGCGCCAGGCGCAGCACCTCGGCCATGTGCGCGGGATCCATCACGGCGCCGGAAGGATTGTTGGGAGAATTCAGGATGATGACCTTGGTGCGCGGCGTGATCGCCCGCTCCACCATGTCGGCGGTCAGCGCAAAATCGTGGCGTTCGTCGGTCGGAATGTACACCGGCTCGCCGCCGGCATAGCGCACGATGTCCTTGAACGACACCCAGTAGGGCACCGGCAGGATGACTTCATCGCCATGATCGACCAGCACCTGGATGGCGTTGAACAGCGCGTGCTTGCCGCCGACGGAGGCGATGCAATCTTCGCGGCGGTAGTCGGAGCCGAAGTCGGCGGCGTGGCGCTGGACGATGGCGTCGCGCAGCTCGGCCGTACCGCTCACCGCCGTGTACTTGGTGACGTTGTGCTCGATGGCCGCAATCGCAGCGTCTTTGATGTGCTGAGGCGTGTGAAAGTGCGGCTCGCCCGCACCCAAATCGACCAGGTGCGCGCCCTTGGCGCGTAGCTTCTCCGCCTCGGCGGCTACGGCCATGGTGGCCGAGACCTCGATGCGCTGGATGCGATTGGTGAGGAACGACGAGAGCTGACTTCCACCCCCGCCCGCCAACTGCAGGCTGGCTGGGGACCCCGGTGTTGCGGCAACGCTCATGGTTTGCTCCCTCATAAGAGATGTTTTCCGGTTGCGGAAATTTGTCTGTGGGCGACGCGCTCGCGCACCCGCTCCTCGACCATGGGCGGGACCAGGCCGGTGAGCGGTCCGCCCAGCTTGGCAATCTCACGCACAATGCGCGAGCTGAGATAAGAATACTGCTCTGCCGGCATCATGAAGACGGTCTCGACCCGCGGCTCCATTTTGCGATTCATCAGCGCCATCTGCAGCTCAAACTCATAATCGCTGATGGCGCGGATGCCGCGCAGCACCGCGTTAGCGCCCTGCCCGATACAATACCGCACCAACAGGCCGTCGAAGATGTCGATGCTGACATTGTCCAGCCCCTGGGTCATCGCGACCAGCATTTCTTTGCGCTCTTCCATGGAGAACAGCGCCTCACCTTTGTCGAGATTGCGCGCGATGGCCACGATGAGTTTGTCGAAGAGCTTGCTGCCGCGATGAATCAGGTCGAGATGGCCGTTGGTCACGGGATCGAACGATCCGGGATAAATGGCGACGATGTTCTTCACGCGGCCTCGGGAGCGAGCGTTAGCGTTGCATGATTTTATGCTGGCGGGGCGCAGCAGGCAATCAGGAATCAAGGCTCGTATTCCACAGGTATTGCCGGCCAGGATGCCTGCGCAATTTCTGTAATCTGGGAGGCGGAAGCCTCCAGAAAGCCGCCGGGATTTTCTACGCGCGGGGTTGGTGCCGGGCCCGCTGAGCCTGGCAGAGGCGAAAGTGATTCGCCCACCGCGGGAGCGGTGGGGTAAATGATCGTCAATGGAAATTGAGCCGCTTTAGCGGCGGCACACCGACGGTGCCGCCCCTGAAGGGGCTGATAGATTCTTATTGGCCCGTGTACCCAGTGCTTCCGCACTGGGCTAATTACTTTCGCCTCTGCGAGGCTCGGCGGTCCTGGCTGCCGCAATCAGGATTGATCTCGGTGTCGCGGTCGAGTTCGTTGGTGGTGTGCGGCTCGCCGGTGTGCTCTTCGTTCTGGCCGGGCTCGGGATAGTCGCTGTTGGCGGACTTCAGCAGCGGGTCCTGGTCGCGATGCCCGATCTCTCCGGCCATCGATACGTTGGTCTTCTGCTCCCGCCGGTCCTGCTCGACTGCGCCTTTGCCCTCGTCTTCGTCACGATGTGTCACGGTCGCCTCTCTCTCGTTGCCTTAGATGCCCAAGCATCGACGCATGACGCGGCCGTTAGCAATTAGCACTTAGCATTTGGCCAAATCGGTGGACGCCGTTCTCAGGGTTGTTCTGCCCCTTTGCTTCGTGCTACAAGTGGCAAGCGAGAAGATGCAGAGTGGCTGCCGGCCACGGCCAATCGGCAACTGACGACCGACAACTCACAACTGTTTTTCGATGGCTGAAAAGAAATCACGCTCGCGAGAGAGCGCTGCCGCCGATCCGGTGATCCCGGACAAGCTGTACTTTCGCATTGGCGAGGTGGCGCGGCTGTGCAGCTTGCCGGCCTACGTGTTGCGCTTCTGGGAGAGCGAGTTTCCGCAGCTCAAGCCGGTGAAAGGCAGCAACGGCCAGCGCATGTACCGGCAGGCGGATGTGGAGAAGCTGCTCCGCATCAAGAAGCTGCTGTATGACCAGGGCTTCACGATTGCCGGCGCGCGCCAGCATCTGAAGGAGGAAGCGAAGCCGGCGCGCAAGCAGTCGGGCCTGCCGTTCCCGCCGCGCCGCGCCGGCGACGACCTGAAGAAGGTGCGCCAAGGCCTGCAGGAGATCCTGGGGATTTTGTCAACGCCGCGGCGGAAGGTAAAATAAAGCAGTTGTCAGTTGTCAGGCTGAGTTCTGAGTACTGGGCCTGATCCCTTACTACTAACCCTGGCTACTGGCCACCCACAACCGACAACTGACAACTGACTTATGATCTCACCTGACCTGCTGGAAATCCTTGCCTGTCCCGTATGCCGCAAGCCGCTGGTGCTGCACGGCGAAGACGGCCTGAAGTGCAACGAGTGCAAGCGCGTGTATCCCATCCGCAACGGCATCCCCATCCTGCTGGAGCACGAAGCCACGATTGAGCAGTTGTGATCGACGCGGTTCGCTACTTCGCTCTTCGCCAGAAGTCCCATGCGCTTCGCCGAGGCGATTGCCGCTATTCGAAGACAAGCAGGAACACCAAGAAATGCTCGTGGCATTCTCGGGCGAACAGCGAAAGGCGAACAGCGAAGAGCGGAGTCCGCTCGCCACTGAATGTCCATTCAGTAGTGCCGCTCTGCGGGTAAATGCCCAGTGACTGACAATGAGTTGGTGCAAATTTCCCACATTGCTGCTGAATTCACGGCCGTGAGGACCCATCTGCGGCGAACTTCGGGTGCAGGTTGCAGCCTCGGCCCGCGCCACTCGTCCCACCTGGGTGGGAGACCGGCCCAACAATCCGACCTTCTGAAACCCGTTTGGCAACTATTTCGTACTGAATGTGTTGGAAAAATCACAAGACTGGGTTGATCAGGCTGGTGACCGGCAGGTTTGGCGTTCGAATTGCCTGCAACTAAATGTCTGGTTGGTCAGTCTAAATAACAAACGCCCGGAAGGGTCGGAGGTGAGAATGATGGCAGAAAAGTTTTCCGCACCCGAACTCGCGGCGCTGCGGAGCGAACTGCTCCACGGGTTTGACTCCAAGGACGCGGCCGAGCTCGTCCAAATGTTTCTCGCAGGGCACGGATACGGAGTCTCCGCCGAAGAGGCGCGGACAGCAGTCAGCCGGGTGGGCCTGCTAGGCAGCACACTCGAGGCATTTCAACGCGAACTGGAAAGCATTGCGCTGGTGATGTGATTCGGTGGCAAGAGATCGCAGCAGGGTGACAGACGCAGCAAGGGGTAAGGACGCAGCAGGGTGACAGACGAAGGTGACAGCCATAGCGGGGGGAAGTAACAAGATTCGCTTAACCAGAAATCGGAACGGACAGCGGTAGTCGCCAGAACCTGGACGCAAAGCAGTCCGAGAGCGAAACGTGAAGAGCCCGGGCAAAACGGCCCGGGCTTTCCTGTCTCTGAAAACAGTGGCTAGAGGTCAGTAGCAAAGCCTTTCGACGATCGGTGCGGCGGATTGGCGCTATCCCGCGCCTGCTGCCCTCCGATGAAGACGCTACCGTCAGACGCTCGTTGGCACAGGGTTTAAGCTGCTATGGCTGATCGCGACAATGATGGCCGTGGTGACCCGAATTCCCTGCGCGTGCCGACCGCTGTGCATTAGAATGGCTCCCTGTTTTTGAGGTCAGAAAAGGAAGTCCCACTTTCGACATCAAATGAGGAGATTCCAGATGAAAGAACTAAGTAAGCGAGCCGGACTATGTCTGGCATTGTTGCTGGCCACATCCGCCCTCATTCCCTCGGCTTTAGGCCAGGGTTTGCCGGCGTTCACAAACGTAGTGATCGTGGTAGGCGAGAACCAGAACTACAGTACCAGCTACAACTCCAGCAACATGCCGTATCTGACCTCCCTCGCTAACGAGTATGGTCTCGGAGTGAACTACTACTCAGACACCCATCCTTCGATCGGCAACTATCTCAACTTAGTCACCGGGAATATTCTCACCGACGACGACAGCCAGACCCCGCAGAGCTTGCCGGTCTCGCTGAACAACATTGCCCTCGAAGTGCAAAACGCGGGCGGCACCTGGAAGGACTATGTTGAGAACCTCCCTACCACCGCGACTTGCAAAGGGCTGAATCCGGGAACGTACTACGTCCGCCACGATCCGCTGCAGTACATGACCACCATCAACCAGGAAGGAAGAAACTATGTGTGCTTCGGTCAGTTCCCTCAGGACCTGCTGTTGCACCGGCTGCCCACGCTGTCGTGGCTGGTGCCCAATGGGTGCGACGACGCGCACGACTGCTCCATACAAACCTTCGACAACTGGCTGCGCGATGTAATCGGGCCTTTGCTTACGACCTCGTACTTTCGGCCCGGGGGCGGTGGCTTGCTGATCGTCGTTTTCGACGAGAACGCCGACGACGGCTCGCCGGATTGTGAGACTACGACCGAAGGCCTGGGTTGCGGCGGGCAGGTTGAACTGGTGGTGGTGAGCCCGTACAGCAAGCGGGGATACCAGTCGCCCGGCGGCGACACGCGAAACTACAACAGCAGTTGGGATGAAGGGGATATTCTCCGCCTGATGGCGCAGGGACTCGGTCTGCCTACCTCCAACCTGGGCTGGGCTACCAATGGCTTGCCGATGGCTGATTTCTTCTCCAGCGCGGACCAGCACTGAGGCCACGCTCGGAACTCTCCGGGCCGCATAACCAACGTTATGGACTTACGGGCGGGGCTGAAATCTCAGCCCCGTTTTTCTGCGCGGAGGTATGGCGCAGGAATGCAAGCGAGCAATTCGGAGAAGACTTAAGAGTGTCCCGCAATCGCTCTTCGCGTACGTCGTCGATGAGGCGGTCCCAGTCAGTGCCGGGTTCGGCGACTCCCTGATGGGTCCAGAGCTTTCCCACGCGCCAGGGACGGCCGCGGTCTCAGTGAGTTGTCCATCCGGAACTCCATAGCGTAGGTCATATTTTGCCACGCCATCTGGAATGCCTCAGGCTGCTGCGGTTCACTTCCGCACCTTCACCCCGCCGTGCACCCGGTCCTGCAGCAGTTCCTCGAAGAACATGTAAGGGTGGACCGACTCGATCCGGCTGACTTCATCGAGCTTCTGTCTGAGCGCGGCGGGGAGCTCGAAGGTGATCGAGGCCAGGTTGCTCTCCAACTGCTTCAGCTTGGTCGCGCCGATGATGGTCGAGGTCACGCCCGGCTGGGTTGCGACCCAGTTCAGCGCCACCTCGGCGGGCGAACGGCCCAGCTCCTTCGCGACTTCTTTCAGCGCGTCGATGATCTTCCAATTGCGCTCGGTGAACTTGTTGAACACTGGATTCTTGGACTCCTTCAGCACCTCCAGGCGGCTGCCTTTGCTGCTGGCAGGGCCTTCGCGCGTGTACTTGGCGGCGAGAAAGCCGCTGGCCAGCGGGCTCCACGGGCAGATGCCCATGCCCAATTCGCGCGCCGCGGGAATGTGCTCGCGCTCGATGTTGCGCTCCACCAGCGAGTACTCCAGTTGCAATGCGATGGGACACTCCAGCGCCTGTTGCTCGGCCAGCGTATACGCGCGCGCCGCGTACCAGGCAGGCACGTCGGAGAAACCGTAATAGCGGATCTTGCCATTGCGCACCAGGTCGCTGAGGGTGTGCACGACTTCTTCGACCGGCGTGACCGTGTCCCACACGTGCATCCAGTACATGTCGACATAGTCCATCTTCAGGCGGCGCAGAGAGCCTTCGAGGGCGCGATAGATGTTCTTGCGCCCGTTGCCGCCGGCGTTGGGATTGCCTTCCTGGGTGTTGAAGCTGAACTTGGTGGCGATCACCAGCCGGTCGCGCAGATTGCCTTCGGCGACGAAGCGCCCGAGCACCTCTTCGCTGCGGCCTTCCGCGTAGCCGTCAGCGCAATCGAGGAAGTTGCCGCCGTGCTCGATGTAGCGATCGAAGATGCGCTTGGATTCGGCGTCTTCGGAGCCCCAGCGATCGTTGCCGAAGGTCATGGTACCCAGCGCCAGCGGGCTGACGCGCAGCCCCGAGCGGCCCAGCGTGGTGTATTCGTTTAATGGCATGAAGACGATCCTTTCGTTGGAAGCAATCTGAAAGTGTTATTGATGAATGTGCGTGGAGGAAGTTGCGCAACGCGTCAGTCCGTAGCTGTCGGCAACTTTGACACGAGTGCCCCAGGTTCGCGTCGTTCTTTCGGACGCTAACCTGGGCCTGCGTCACTCGTACCGCAGGCTCTCGATGGGATCGAACTTCGCGGCCCGTACGGCGGGAGCAGTGCCAAAAAGTATGCCCACAAAGCTCGACACCAGCACCGCAATCACCACCGACCAGCCAGAAATGGGCAGACGATAATTGGTGAGAAAGCGCACGGAGAACGGCAGCGCCAGTCCGACCACAATCCCCACCATCCCTCCTGCCAGCGAGATCAGCACCGCCTCGGTGAGGAACTGCGCGCGAATTTCGGCTTTGGTGGCGCCAACTGCCTTGCGCACGCCGATCTCGCGGGTGCGGGCGTTCACCGTGGCCAGCATGATATTCATGATCCCCACGCCGCTGACGATGAGCGTCAGCACGGATATGAGCAGCAGCACGCGCGAAAGCGTGTTGGCGGTCTTGGCGGCCACGTCCAACAACTGCGTCAAATTATCGACGCGATAGACCGATTCCGGCCGATGCCGCGACTGCAGCACCTCTTGAATTTCGCGGGTGGCGCGTGGCACCTCGTTCGAATCCGACACCGAGAAGAAGAGTTGTTTCACCTCGTCGCTATTGGTGAAGTAGCGCGCCACGGTGTAGGGCACCAGGATGGTGTCGTCGGAAATTTCCGTCTGGCCGAGCGTGTCCACCCGCTCGCGAAAGGTGCCGATCACGGTGAAGGGCAGCCCACTCAGCTTGATCTCCCTGCCGACGGCCGCGTCCTCCGAGCCGTACAGCGTCTGCGCCAACTTCTGGGTAATGACCGCGACTTTGTCGCGCGCCTGGGTGTCGCTGTCGTCGAAGAAGCGGCCGGAGAGGACCACCAGGTTGCGGACGAACATGTACTCCCAGGAGACGCCCAGCACCGCCACGTCGCGCTCCTTGCCGCCGGGTACGGCGATGCGGTCGTGAAACTCGATCATGGGCGAAGCATTGCTGATACCGGGTACCTGCTGGCGCACGGCGTTCAGGTCGTCGAGGGTGAGGAAATCGCTAGCGGCGTCGCGCCCGTAGATGCCGCCGCCCAGGTACTCGGCCACCATCATGTTGGAGCCGATGTTCTGGATTTGCTGCAACAGGTACTCCTTGCCGGTAAGGCCGATGGTGACGACGAGAATGAGCGAGGCGGTGCCGATGACCATGCCGATCGACGTCAGGATGAAGCGCATTTTGCTGACGCGGAAGGTTTCGATGGCCACGCCCATCGTGTCGCCGAAAACCAGCTTGCGATAGTGGTGCCGCGCCTTCCCGCCCGTGCCGAGTGCAGGTTTAACGGGCGCGGTGGTTGTGGCATTGGGGGCCATGCTTACTGTTTAGACTACTGCTTCGCCAGTTGGGCTTCAACGCGGGCCTGGCACGGCACTACGGCTTGCAGCCGCCCGCGGTGACCGTCGCGATCGGGAGCGCCGAGGCCTTGGTTCCCGCCAATAGCGCGTTGAACGCGGGGACGTCCTGCTGGTTGAGTTGCTGCCACTGCGCGGCGTCCTTGTCGAGGCTTTCGCAGTTCTGCTGGACGGCTGCATGAACCGCGTCCGTGGGCCGTATGTCGGCGCTTTCTACGCTGAAGATCAGCCGCGCGAGCTCGCGATTGACCGGCCCAAAGCCGGGAGCGGTTCGGGTTCCGTTTTCGACGGCGTCGAGCTTCTTGGTCAGGGCCTCAGCTGCCGGCTTGGCTTTGCCAGCACGGGCGCCGGTGAGCGCCTTCTGCGCGTCGGCCAGCGCCTGGCGCAGCGCTGCCACCTGATGATAAGCGTCGAAGCTCGATGCCATGCCGCGGCTGATGGCGAGCGCCAGATCGCGTTGCGCGACCAGGTCGGACTGCGTGGCATGGATGCGGGGGTCGGCCGTAATCGTGAGCGGCTGCCGGATCGTCTGCCCCTCATAACGCAGCTCAATCGTGTACTTGCCGGGCGCGACCAGGGGGCCGCGCGGTTGCACGCGCGGAGTCAGCCCGGGAACCGCATGGTCAGCTAGCGTGTATTCGGTGTAGTCCAGCAGCTTGCCGTAGTAGCCGTAGGGCAGAGTCTTGGGCGCGGGATAGCGCAGGTCCCAGGCGAAGCGATTCACGCCGGCGGACTTGGTGAGCGCGGTCGGAGGAGCGAACCAGTATTCGGGAGCATTGGCCGGCGGAAGATCAAGCGGCTTCGGCTCGCTGGTGAACTGTGCGATCTGATTGTTGCTCTCGTCGTAAATCGTCAGCGTGAGTTCGCTGGTAGCTGCGTTCTTCAGGTAGTAGTCGATGATCGCGCCGTCGAGCGGGTTTTGGCCGGCGGGCGTTTCAGGCGGAAACGGCGTGTCCTGATAATTCATCCAGCGCACGCGGATCGCAGTTTCCGGCTGGAACATCGAATTGTTCATTCCTCTGATCTGGTCATTCATCTCGCGCAGCGGAGTTACGTCGTCGAGAATCCACAGCGCGCGCCCGAAGGTCGAAATCGCGAGATCGTTTTCGTGAACGGTGATGTCGGTAATCGGCGTCGGCGGTAGGTTCAGCGAGAAAGCCTGCCAGTGGTCGCCGTCATCCCACGAGATGAAGACGCCAGTGTCGGTTCCGGCGTAGAGCAGCCATTTGCGCTTGGGATCTTCGCGCACCACGCGCACCATCTCGTCCGGCGGAAATCCATCGACGATCTTCTGCCACGATTCGCCGTAGTCGCGCGTGCGCAGCACATTGGGCGCAGTCGATTCGCGCATGGCGCCGATCGTTATGTAGGCCGTCCCGGCGTCAAAGTGCCCCGGCTCGATGTAGAGGATGCGCTCCGGCTCCTCCAATCCCGGCGGGGTGACTTTCTGCCAGCTCTTGCCGCCGTCGCGTGTGAGCTGCACGATGCGGTTGCTGGTGCCCGCCCACATCACTCCCGCTTGCACGGGCGATGGCGCCAACGCCGATATCGCGGGCGGAGGGTTATCCGGATCGGGCTTCTCTTCCGCGTCGGCCTTTGGGACATAGCCGGTCAGGTCGGGACTGATCTCCTGCCAGCTGCGGCCACCGTCCGAAGTCTTCAGCACCATCTGCATGCCGAGATACAGCACCGACGAATCCTGCGGCGAGAACACCAGCGGAGGCATGTTGCTGCCGCGATACTTCTGCCCCTTCTCGAACATGACGGCGATTTCGCCGGTCGAGCTGTCGAAGCGCACGACCGATTCGTACCAGCCGGTGCTGAAGACGAAGTTGGGATGTGCCGGATCGGGTGTCAGGAAGGCATATTCGAATCCGCCGACGGAGTACCAGTCCTGCAGCAGTATCTCGCCGTAAGCGCTGCGGCTCAGCACGCCGGCAGTGCCGCTGTCCTGTTGCGCGCCGTAGACGCGATAGGGGAACACGTTGTCCGTGGAGACGTGGTAGAACTGGCCCGTCGGCTGGTTGTACCACGAGCTCCAGGTCTTGCCCGCGTCCACGCTGACGAGAGCGCCCTGATCGACGCCGAAGATAATGTGCGCCGAGTTCTGCGGATCGATCCAGGCGACATGGAAGTCGTCGCCGCTGGGCGCGCCCGCGAACGCCTCGAAGGTCTTGCCGCCATCGGTGGAGCGGTACATCGACGTCTGCGCCACGTACAGCACGTCAGGATTGCGCGGATCGCTGAAGATGCGGCTGAAATAGGGGCTGCCCAGAATGCGCGGGTCTTTCGTGGACTGGTACCAGTTCGCGCCGCCGTCGTCGGAGCGGTAGAAGCCTTGCTCGACGATCGCGTAGAGACGCTGCCCGCCTGTCTTGGCGGCGACCGAGATGCCGAGGCGCCCGCGCGCTTTCTCCGGCAGGCCTTTGGTCTCCATCGGCGACCAGCTCACGCCGCCGTCGGTGGACTTGATGATCTCGGAGGTTGCGGCCTCAGGCGATTTGCTGCTGGGCGTCGGAGTCGGTTTCGGAGTGGCGCCGGCAGGCTCGGGAACGTAGACGGACGCGTACATGGTGCTGGGATTATCCGGGTCGGCGCACATATCGAAGACGCCGAGATCGGCATCGTTGGCGTAAACCTTCTTCCAGGTCTTGCCGCCGTCCTCGGTCCGGAAGATGCCGCGATTGTCCGTGGCAGCCGACTTCGGCAACGGGTGCCACAGAATCTGGAATCCCAGCGCGTTTGCGCCGACTACCACAATGTCGGGGTTGCGCGGATCGATGAGGATGGCCTGAATGTAGGGAACGTCTGCCAGGCCGGCGCTCGTCCAGGTCGCACCGCCGTCGGAGGAACGAAACATTCCCTTGCCGCGGGTCTGCTCACCGGTCCCGGCGTAAATCACGTTAGCGTCGGACGACGCGACGGCCACAGCTCCGATCGAGGGAACGCGAATCTGGTCGAAAATCGGATGCCAGACGCGCCCGCCGTCGGTGGTCTTCCACACTCCGCCGCCCGGCGTGCCGATGTAATAGGTGTGTGGATCGCCAGGAACACCGGCAACGGCGGTAACGCGTCCGCCGCGAAAAGGCCCGATCAGCCGCCATTTCAGGCCGGGGAACTGGGCGCTATTGAATGATTCCTGGCCGATCAGGGCATAGGACAAGGAGAGAAGCAGGAGGGCGAGTAGAAGCAGCCGGGCCATCCGCGAGCGTCCCGGCGAGATCAGGCGCATTCGTATCTCCAGTTCACATGTGACCAATCGATGAGCGTACACCGCTGCACGATCAATGATCAATCATCGACCCAGGTTAGCGTCCAACCGACGGACGCGAACCCTTCGGCAGGCTCGGGGCGGGCTCTGGGGCACCGGCACCGGTCGTCGATCAACTATCATCATCGCAATGCACAGCGCCCGCTCCATTCGCATTCGCGGCATTGTCCAAGGGGTGGGATTCCGTCCATTTGTTTATCGGCTGGCGCGGGAGCTCGGGCTTGCCGGCTGGGTGCTAAACGGCGAAGATGGCGTGGCGATTCATGCCGAAGGGCCGAAGCAGGCGCTGCTCGCGTTTGCCGAACGATTGCGCAGCGACGCGCCGCCCGCAGCGGTGATCGCAGACATCGAAGTTCACGAGGCTGCGCCCGACGGCTTCACCGATTTCACCATTCGCGAGAGCGAGCGCCGCGACCGACCGACCGTCCGCATCTCGCCCGATCTTCCGGTCTGCGGCGAGTGTCTGCGGGAATTGTTCGACCCCGCCGACCCGCGTTTTCGCTACCCGTACATCAACTGCACCAACTGCGGGCCGCGCTACACCGTCATCCTCGCGCTCCCCTATGACCGCCCGAATACCACAATGAAGGACTGGCCACTGGACTCCTACTGCGTCGGGAGAGTATCACGATCCCGCGAACCGCCGTTTTCACGCGCAGCCCGTCGCGTGCCCGCAGTGTGGACCGCATTACGTGTTGCACCACGGAAGCGGAACCGTCCGCGGGGACGAAGCGCCGGTGCAGAAAACGGTCGAGCTGTTGCGCGAGGGAAAGATCGTCGCCGTGAAAGGCTTGGGTGGATATCACCTGGCCTGCGATGCGCGCCATGCGGCGGCCGTGAATGCGCTGCGCGAGCGGAAATACCGCAAGGAGAAGCCGTTCGCCGTGATGGTCAAAGACCTCGACGCTGCGCGAAGCATTGTCGAATTGAATGCCGATAGCGAGGCGCTGCTCACGTCCGTGGCTCGGCCGATCGTGCTCGCTTCCGCCAAGATTGAGCTGCCCGGCGTCGCTCCCGACAATGACGAGCTCGGCGTGATGCTGCCCTACACACCGCTGCACCATCTGCTGTTCGCCGCGGGCGCGCCCGAAATTCTGGTGATGACCAGCGCGAACCGCTCCAGCGAGCCCATCGCCTATACCGATCGTGACGCCTTCGACCGCCTGGCCGACGTGGCCGATGCGTTTCTCGCCGGTGAGCGTCCTATCGCGCGCCGCGTCGACGATTCCGTCGCGCGCGCGGGAGCCTTCGGTCCCGTCATTCTGCGGCGCTCGCGCGGCTACGCACCGAAAGCGGTTGCCGCGCTGCCCACTAACCGGCCTATTCTCGCTGTGGGCGCCGATCTCAAGAACACGGTCACGCTGGTGGTCGATGGGCAAGCGTTCGTCAGCCAGCATATCGGCGACCTCGACCACTACCAGGCGTTCCAGGCTTTTCAGGAGACCATTCGCGATCTGGTCGCGATGTACGACGTGAATTGGAACGAGTTGCTGGTGGTGCACGATGCTCATCCGCAATATTTATCGACCTCCTACGCTGTGGGACTAGCAGCAGCCGGGAAAACCGCGGTGCAACACCATCGCGCGCACGTGGCATCGGTGCTGGCGGAACGCGGCGAGTGGGAGCGGCGCGTTCTGGGGGTGAGTTTCGACGGCACCGGATTTGGCGACGACGGCAGCATCTGGGGCGGCGAGTTCTTCGCCGGCAGCGTGCGCCAGGGATTCGAGCGCGTCGCTCATCTGCGGCGGGCCGCGCTTCCCGGCGGAGACGCTGCGGCGCAACATCCGGTGCAGGCCGCGGCAGGATTTCTGGCGCAGATCGCCGAGCTGCCCGATGTCTGCGCGCCACCGTTCGCTTTTCCCGCTCGCTATGGCAATGCATTGCAGCTCGTGAAGAAAGACATCCGCAGCTTTGCCACTACCTCCGTCGGGCGGCTATTCGATTCCGCCGCGGCGCTGGTGGGCTTCACGCGGGCCATCAGCTTCGAAGGCCAGGCCGCGATGTGGCTGGAAGCTTTGGCCCGCAAGAGTTCCAGATCGCAGAGCTACCCTTTTCCGTTTAGCGGCAGCGAGTTGGATTTCAGGCCGTTGCTGCTCGCGGTAGCCGAAGACCGCAAACGCGGCCGCGAGCAAAACGACATCGCTCGCGCTTTCCAGCGCGGTGTGGCGCAGGGTTTGTGCGATGCAATCATCGCGCTTTGCCGCGAGCGCAAGCTGGATACCGTAGTCCTTTCCGGAGGCGTCTTTCAGAATGAGCTGCTGCTCTGGGATGTGCGCGAGTTGATAGGCTCGCAGCCACTCGAAGTCTGGAGCAACCGTGTCGTGCCGCCGAACGATGGCGGCATCAGCCTGGGGCAAGCGGCGCTGGCAGCGTTGGCGGGTAGTGGGTCGGTTTGATTGTCATCCCGAGCAAGCCTCTTTTGCGCAGCGAGGGATCTGGGCGTCCCGATTCGCGCCGGTGCGCGAAAGGGACGCATCCTTATTCAAACTGACCCACTACCCGTTGGCGAAATAACACGAGCCTTTAGCGACCCGGTTCGCTATAATACAATCCCGCCCCAGGTAAACAGCAGGTACAATAACTCTTTCTATGCTGGCTCTACTCCCGGCTGTTGCAGGGCCCACCCTCGTTGAGCACTTCACGCGGCAGCTGCCGTGGTATCTAGCCGTCTTTGGTTCGTTCACCTCCACTATTTTCCTGGCCATGGCCCTGGTCGCGGCGCGGCGCTATACGCGCTACGCGCGCGCCTCACGACAGGAAGTAGCTGCCGTCTCGCCGGAGAGCCTGCCTGCCATCACAATTCTGAAGCCGGTGCACGGCATGGAGCCGCGCCTGGAAGAAACACTGGAGAGCTTCTTTCGCCAGGACTACCCCGAGTTCGAGATCATCTTCGGCGCGCGTAACGGCGAAGATCAGTCCTTGGCGGTCATCGCGAAGCTGCGCGCCAAGTACCCGCAGGTGCGCGCGCGGGTGGTGATATCGGGAGATCCGTCGTGGCCCAACGCCAAGGTTTTCTCGCTGGCCAAGATGATGGGATCGTCCGACCATTCGTATTACATCATCAGCGACAGCGATGTTCTGGTGGGACCGGACTTTCTGCGCAACGTGGTCCCTCCGCTGTTGCAGCCGGGCGTGGGTCTGGTTACTTGCCTCTACCAGGGCATTCCCGCGGGAGATTTGTGGTCGCAACTGGAAGCTCTCGGCATGTCGGTGGAGATGCCCGCCGGGGTCATGGTAGCCGACATGATGGAAGGGATGAAGTTCGCCTTGGGCGCGGCCATGGCGGTGCGCCGCGATGCCATCGACGATATCGGCGGCATGCGCGAAGCGGCCCAGTTTTACTCGGACGATTTCGTGTTGGGCAACTTGATCGCGAGTGCCGGTTATCGGGTCGTGTTGTCGCATTACCGGGTGGGACACGTGCTCGCCGGCCGCTCCTTGCGGCGCACCTTCGGCGATCAATTGCGCTGGATGAAGAGCACGCGGTTCTCGCGTCCCTGGGGACACGTTGGTTCGGGTTTGACCTACGCGGTGCCGTTCGGACTGCTGGCGCTGGCGCTCGGCGTGGGCGGCCACCACTACCTGGTCCTCGGCGCGGGATTGTTCGCGTGGGCGTGGTTGAACCGCATGTTGCTGGCCGCGGCCGTGGGCTGGGGCGTGCTGCGCGACCGCCGTTGCCGGAGCTGGTGCTGGCTCTATCCCGTGCGCGATCTGCTGGGCTTTTGCACCTGGGGGTTGAGCTTTGCCGGCAACAAGTTTTTGTGGCGCGGCGAGCCCTATCAATTCGGCGAAGAAGGCCGCATCACCCCGGTGCAGCGCTCCATCGAATTCGTTCGCGATCGCCTGCCCCAGGCGCACGATTAAAGCACCGAGCCGCTGAATCACCACGGAAGCACGGAAGTCCTTGAGTCAACAAAATTCCGTGTTTCCCGTGTTTCCGTGGTGAACCAACTCCCCAAACTGGCCGGCTCTACCTTTCTTCCAGCTTGCCGTTGCGCAGCCGAAAGCGCAATCCCCGCCATACGACCGTATTGCCCATGAAGCTGGCAACCCAGATGGCCAGGGCGACAAAGTCGCGTAGCGGCAATAGCCACAGGTCGCGGCCGACTTGCTCGTCGTCCAACACGCCGCGGCCGACGAAAATTGCCGACGCGAAGCGCGCGATCACCGCCGCGGCCAGCACCAGGCACGACCACCAGCTCAGCCAGAACATCACGGCCAGAATCGCCCACGGCAAGCCGAAGGTTACGATCACCCCGAGGTACTGCGCCGGACGGCGGTCCTTCACGTTGCGCGCCCAGCGCAACTGATGCTGCCAGAAATCGCGAAACGAGTAGTCGGGCAGCGCCGTTTCCACCACGGCGTCGGCCAACGCGACCGTGTGGCCTGCGGCCGCGACGCGCGCGCCCAGCTCGTAGTCGTCGCCCAGAAAATCGGCCAGCGGCTCCAGCCCTCCGATCTCGCGCAGGACGGTCTTCGTGGTGGCGATGGTCGCACCCAGGCCAAAGCGGATGCCGCGCTCCAGCGCGCGCGCCACCAACACACCGGCGGCGAAGTCGGTGCTGATGCCAAGCGCCTCCAGTCCGCGAAGCCATGTCTTGCCGGGGAGCGCGCGATACAGCGTGGTCACCATTCCGACATCCGGCGCGGCCAGCGGCGCCATGACTCGCAGCAGATAATCCCATTCGACCAGAATGTCGCTGTCGTTGATGACGATGTGCTCGTATTGCGCTTGCGGCAGCATCTGCGCCAGCGCGCTCACCTTGCCATTCAGTCCCAGCACCTGCGGACAGTGCACCACCCGAATCTGCCGCTCGGGAAACTCCGCGCGCAGCTTCTCGGCCAGCGCCAGCGCCGGCTCATCAAGATCGTGAAAGCCGAACAGCAACTCGTATTCCGGATATTCGAGCAGGCAATGGCTGCGAAAGGCCTCATACATGTGCGGATCGACTCCCTTCAGCGATTTCAAAATGCTGAGGGGAGGAGTGAACCGGTGATCGACCTCCGGCCGGCGTTCGCGCAGCAAGCGTTGCGCCGCCCAGATCGTCAGCGCGAAGTAGACCGTGCCCGCGGCGCCCAGCAGCGCGCAGACAGCCGCGATGAGTATCAAAACGGAAGGCATGGGAAAGCCGTTCAGATTAGCAGAATCGAGCGGCCGTGGCGCGAGCGCGAAATTTGACCTCACGCTAACCAACTTTTTTCTTTTCCGTGACAATGTCTCTTCGTTTCGGGGGCAGGCTCGTTAGTCAAGGAGCACCCCCATGAAAAGCTTCCGAGAAACTAATGGGCGGCCCAGCGGCGAACCTAACCAACTGGCCGGCAAGTCCGCAGGACTGTCCCGCAGACAACTTCTCACCACCATGGGCTCGGCCGCGGCCTACATCGGTTTGCAACCATTAGCGCACGCCGGGCAGAGCGCGCCGACAACTTCGTCCGGTGCGTCTCCGGGCTCCAACCCAGCGCCCACGCCGATTCCCGGCGGGTTCAACGCGCAACAGGCCTTCGGGCCGCGATTCCCCAACAAATTCTTTCACCTGTTTCTGCCCGGCCCCGGAACCGAACCGGCGACGATCTTTAATTTCCAGGGAAAGATGGCGATCCTTAACATCCATGGGACCGGCATTCGCACCGAGTTCGACCCCGATACCGGTGTCATGGTGGACGAGAGGTTCAACCTGCCCTTCGCTACGGATGTGAGATTTATGCAGGGGACTTACGTCGGCATCGACGGTCTGCAGCATCAGGGGACGTTTGCCTTTTTTTGAATGGACGTCTTTGAGCTTGGTCACCAGTTTGGTGACTACGATTTCCAGCTCAACGACCACAATCCCGGTGTCTCGAATGGCGGAATCTTCTGGACTGTGCCGATCCCGCAGGACGCGGTGAGCCTGGACCTGGCGCAAGGGACCGCCGCGTTCAGCTTAAGCGATATCCTGATGCCTGACCTGCACGACCTGCTCACCGCGCTATGGGGGGGTGGGGCATTGGACGGTGAAGGGCTGCCGCTACATCCGGTGTTTTCCTCGACGGTGTCGTTGCAGGCGCAGTGGTTCGACGCGACGAACATTCAGCAGACCAGGGATCCAGTGAATCAGTTCGTGTATACCAATGCGCGCACCAACGCCAGCATCCAGTGGCAGTCGATTCGCCGCGGGGTAATGTTCCAGAGCGATAACGGGCCACAGCAAGTCCTGTTTGCGGCCGTCGGTATGGAAAGCAACGGAGTGTTCTTCCAGTAGCGAAAATTCTCGCCCAGGCAAGGCCTCAGTGCGGAGAAGTTGCAGGCAAAACTGGCGGTGGCGCAAATTGGGGTTCGGCGAAGCGCACCTCATCGATGGCTACGTTCTGCTCGACCTTGTCGATCTGGATGGTGAAGCTACCGCTGGGGCGTCCAATGGTCCAGCGATAGGGGCTCCGTACGCCATCAAGGAGGCGGTAGTCGGCAAAATCCACCTGCGTCGGAAGCAGCCCCAAAGGCGTCTGGGTGTAATGCACCATGCGCACCAACAATCCCGATACGCTGTCGAAGTAGAGCTTCACCGGGGCTTGGCCTTTCACGATGCCAAGCACAACGTTGGCTTCGCGATCGCCGAGCTTTTCCGCATGCTCCTGGAGCTTGAGTTCCTCGAACTGCTGCTCCAGCGCGAGAGGATAGAACGCCTCGGCATCCAGCCGGGCGGCGAACTGGTCGGCCGGCGACATGGCGCGCGGCGGCCGTCCGGGAAACGACAGCCAGCCGGTTTGTCCGTTATAGGCGGTGGTACTGTCGCCCTTGGGCATGCGCATCACCGATACGCGCTGGTCGGGTGCTTTGCTGTAGATCGTGATGGAGAGCGGCCCTCCTTCCGCCACCAACGCCTGTCCCGTCTCCACCCGGGTTGAAACTTTTTCCAGTGCCGCCCGGCCGCCCAGCGCCTGGATGTACTTCGCCAACAGGGGCGCGCCGGAGGGCAACGACGCTGGATCGGCCTGGCGCTGATGCGCCTCGGCCGCCGCCGGCCTAGGCGCCTCCGCGAGCACCGCCGGTATTGCCTGGGGATGCGGCGATCCCCGATGACAGGTATTGCAGGTGACCTCGCGCTCTCCCTTAAAGTTGTCCTGGTTGATGGCGAACATCATCTGCATCATCGCCCGCGCGGTTTTCTTCTCGGTCTTGTCGTCCTTGTCGAACTCATGTTCGACGTGGCAAAAGTCGCACCCGACCCCGAGCGAGCCGGCAATGAATTCCATCGACGGAATCAGTTCGTCAGCCGGAATTTCCTTCAGGACCTGAATGTTCTTGAACTTCTCAACCGCCGTGGGAACGCTGTGGGGAGCAGTTCCGGGTTGCTGCGGGGCGGAGGCTGCGGCTACTGACATCGCAAGGACGCAAACCAGCGCAACCAACAGTGCAGCCTCACTTCCGCGCAGGGTTATTGTGTTTTTATAGCGCACGTCCTTACCTCTCAAATCAGTCTTCGCAGTCTAACAAAGTCCCGGGGCCGGCCGGCCGGCGCGTGTGCGTCACAACTAGCTGTGACATTCACACTCCCCGTGGGTGACGGATACAGTAGAATCCAAGTTTCCGGCCCGGTGCTGCGTCCACTCCGGCTGCAGCTTGCGTGCTGTGGCGTGCTGCGCATAAGGGACGCGGCGTTGGAACGCAATGTTCAAACGAATCCTGATCGCCAATCGCGGCGAAATCGCCGTGCGCATCATTCGCGCCTGCCGCGAGATGGGCATTGAATCGGTGGTCGTCTTCTCCGACGTCGACCGTAAGGCGCTGCACGTCCGCAAAGCCGATTACGCCTACCACATCGGCCCGGCGACGGCGAGCGAGTCGTACCTTAACGTCGACAAGATCCTCGATGTTGCCCGCCGCAGCGGGGCGGAGGCGATCCATCCCGGCTACGGCTTTCTTTCCGAGAACGCGAATTTCGCCCGCGCCTGCCGCGATGCGGGGGTGAAGTTCATCGGGCCGTCGCCTGAGTCGATGGAGATGATGGGATCGAAGACGCGCGCGCGCCAGCACATGAAGCGCGCCGGGGTGCCGTTCGTTCCGGGCGCGGAGCGCGGTCTCGACCTCGACGCCATGGAGCGACTGGCCGAGCAGATCGGCTATCCCGTGATGCTGAAGGCCGCGGCAGGCGGCGGCGGCAAGGGCATGCGCCTGGTCACCTCGCCCGGCGAACTGCATTCCGCTTACGAGAACGCCCGCAGCGAGGCGCAGCGCGCCTTCGGCGACAACGAAGTGTATCTGGAGAAGTTCATTGCCCACCCGCGCCACGTGGAGATGCAGATCTTTGGCGACGAGCACGGCAATGTGGTTTACCTGGGCGAGCGCGAGTGTTCGGTGCAGCGCCGCCATCAGAAGGTGCTGGAGGAATCGCCCTCGCCCATCGTCGATGACGATATGCGGCGCCGCATGGGCGAGATCGCGGTGCGCGTGGGCAAGGCCGCGAACTACTACAACGCGGGCACGGTCGAGTTCCTGGTCGACCCGGACCGCAACTTCTATTTTCTCGAGATGAACACGCGCCTGCAGGTGGAGCATCCCGTCACCGAGTTCGTGACCGGACTCGATTTGGTGCACCTGCAGTTTCATGTTGCCGCCGGCGAGCCGCTGCCATTCCAGCAGGAAGACATTCGCCTGCGCGGCCACGCCATCGAGTGCCGCATCTATGCCGAAGACCCCGACAACAGCTACTTCCCATCGCCGGGACAGATTACGCGGCTGATCTCGCCGTCAGGACCGGGCATTCGGCGCGATAGCGGCATGTACGAGGGATGGACGGTGCCCATCGAATACGATCCGCTGCTGGCCAAGCTGGTGGGCTATGGCGAGGACCGCGAGCAAGCCATCAATCGGCTGCTGCGCGCGCTGTACGAATATTTTGTGGGCGGGATCAAGACGAATGTATCGCTGTTTCGCAGAATTTTGAAGGACCCGGATTTTCGCGCCGGCAACATCGATACCGGCTTCCTGGATCGACTGCTGACGAAGCCGAGCAATGAGACCGATGTTCGGCGGCCGATTGTGGCCGCGATTGGTGCAGCCATCTTCGCCAGCACCGAGCCGCAAGCGACGTTGCCAGGCGCGACGGCAACGGCTTCATCCAACGGCAAATCCGCGCTACCGCCGCCAGTATCAGGCTGGAAGCGGATGGGGCGCGATGACGCGGTGCGGGAAAGATAAAGTTCCTCCCGGCACACAGGAACGAACGATGGTTTGGATTGCAAGTCCGTTCGCTTTGTAACAGGGCACGACCACGAAATCCGGCTTACGCAGCCGCGGAGCGGCAACATTTGCATTAGGCGTGGGCGTGGGCCCGCGCTGCAATTCAGTGACCTGTGAAGCCGCGCCCTTTCAAGACTGAGGCTTAATCAGAATCTCCCTGACCGTTGAGCGCCGCTTGCCAGCTCGAAACTTGAAACTGACTTTCCCCGCTTACATGTGATAGCCGCCGTTCACGTTGAGCTCCTGGCCAGTGATGTAGTCGCCCTCAGCGGCGAGGAATGCGGCGGCCTTGGCGATCTCCTCCGGCGTGGCGAAGCGCCCGAGCGGAATCTTGGCCTTGATCTGCGCCGCAATCTCTTCCGGAATCGCATCCACCATCTCGGTCGAAGTGAATCCCGGCGCGATGGCGTTGGCGGTCACGTTGAACTTGGCCATCTCCAGTGCCAGCGTCTTGGTGAAGGCGATGATGCCGCCCTTGCTGGCGGAATAATTCGCCTGCCCAAACGCGCCCATCTGCCCCACCACTGAGCTGATGTTGATGATGCGTCCGTAGCGCTGGTTGACCATCGCCGGCACCGCCGCGCTGGTGCAGTAGAAGGTGCCATTCAGGTTCACGTTGATGACGGAGGACCAGTCGTCGTCGGTCATCTTGCGCATACTGCGGTCGCGCGTGATGCCGGCGTTGTTCACCAGGATGTCGAGCCGCTGCCACTTGTCGATCACTTGCTGGACGATGCGCGCGGCCTCGCCTTTCTTGGCCACATCGCCCTGCACCAGCAGGCATTCGACGCCTAGTTCGGCGATTTCGGCCGCGGCGCTCTCGGCCTGCTTTTCGTCGGAGCGGAAGTTGAGCGCGACATGCGCGCCGCGCCGCGCCAGTTCGACTGCGATCGCGCGTCCGATACCGCGCGAGGCTCCCGTGACCAGCGCCACCCGGCCGGCCAGCGAGGTTCCGTAGGTTCCATTGCCATTCATATTTGCAGCGCTTGCCATTGCATGACTCCTGTTCTCTGGGTTGACGCTTACCACCGCGGGATCGACCCGCATGATCACATATCCGCCCACGGCGCCGGCGCCGAAGCCGGGCGCGAAGACCCGCATGGGGCGGTCGATCCGGTTTTCCTTCACCGCGTCGTGGACAGCCATAAGAATGCTCGCCGACGAGGTGTTGCCGACGCGCTGGATGTTGAAGAAGATCTTCTCGCCGGGAATACCCGCGGCCTCAGCCAGCGTGAGCACCATGTTCTTGTTGGCCTGGTGCGGCACCACCAGATCGACGGCATCGACCATCTTTCCCTCCGAGCCGTTCGGCGCCGGCAGCTCGCCCAACTCGCCCATCATTTGCTTCAGGTAACGCGTGACCAGCGCCTTCACCTCCGGCCCATAGACGGTGATGTTGTTATCGAATTCGGGATTGGGCCAGATGATGGAGTTCACCTCCGACCAAGGGCCGCTGGCGTAGGTCTGGAAGACCTCGATGTCGGAAGGTGTGCCTTCCGGTGCGGGCCCGATGACCATGGCGGCAGCGCCGTCGCCGAAGATCATGCGCGAGGTGCGCACCGTGCCAATCTTGTCGGAGAATTTTTCCGCGCACACCAGCAGCACCGGGCGTTCGATTTCCTGCAGCAGGCGCGTGGCTTCGGCGATGCCATAGGACATGCCGGCGCAGGCGGCAACGATGTCGCTGGAATTGTGCGTCTGCATCAGGCCCAGCTCGCCGGAGAGCCAGGTGGCCACCGAAGGGATCAGCTTGCTGCTGGTACAACTGCAAAAAAGCACCGCTCCGATTTCGGCGGGTTTTCGTTTCGATTTCGAGAGCGCCTTTTTGGCCGCGAGCAGCGCCATCTCCTCCAGCGGTCTTTCGGTGTAGCAGCGCGACTCGATGCCCGTCTTCTCGGAAATTTCCGCCGCACTCATACGCGACCAGCAGTAGGCGTGATTGCGGATGAGGTCGGCGTTGGTGCATGTCACCTCGCCCTCATAGGTCGCGATGGCCTCAATGTGCGGCAGCACCTTGAAACGCTGTTCCACCTGCACCGGCGGATAGGGCTTGATGGGCTGGCTCAGCGCGAGGGTTTCCGAACCAAGCGGACGCCGCGGCATTTGCCGGACGCGCGGCCCGGAGCCATCGTCGCTCTTTACCCGCTGGATGAAATCGAAGACCTCGGGAGTGCGCGGGTGAAACGCGACCACGTAGTCGTCGTCTTTGAGGTTGCCGATTTCCACGACCGCGCTCGCCGAAGGGTCCCACGGATACTGGTTCTGCAGGATCATGCACTGCCGCATCAGCGCTTCCAATTCAGGCACCGGATGCAGGCAGTCGATGACGTCGTCGCGCGAATAGCGCAGGTAATCGGGGTTGTAGCGCAGAAGATGCCGGGTGCGGTGAATGGGATCGGCCAGGGCCTCGGCGACGGTGAAACGAACGGGGCGAAGCTCCCCGCCGGAACTGAGCATGTTGTGCAGCACGTGCAGCAGAATGGCGAAGCAGCGGTCCTCGATGTCCTCGTCCCATGATGGCGGCAGTTCGTGGAAGCCGGCTTCAATCGCGTTTACTGCGGCCGACGAGTTGCGCGGCCTGTACACGGGAAGGAAAACGTCCTCGCGGTTGCGCGGCAGGTCGCCCCAGCGGATGGGCCGCTTCTCGTACATAGTCAGCGTGTAGCGGTTCGCCCAGAAGCGGTTCAACACCAGGTCGCGGCAAAGCTCATAGCGGCTCTTGTATCCGCCGGCGTGCAGGCGTTCCGCGATCTCGCCATCGGTCGGCGCTTTCTCGCCGAAGTCGCGCCGGATGACCGCAGCGAACTGCTTCAGGCTCCGGAAGACGGAGAAGTCCAGCTCCGGAAAAAAGTTTCCCGGAAAGACAATCTGCCCGTGAGCATTAATGACAAAAGGCTTTAGCAACATGACTGCCTCACCTGACAATTCTGTTCATCTGGGGTATGAATGCGCAGCAACGGCGGAAACTTCATTATTACTTTTTCGGTCGGAGATGAACCGTGAGACCGCGTTGAAAACTGCCGCAATCCTATTTGGGAAGCGGCCGGCAGCCTGTGACGGATGCCGCTCCGAGGTGTGACACTCTTCCATTGTGCCAGTGACCGCGGTCACGCACAACTTTTGTAGCTGAAAATCCAGGAACTTTCGAATTACTTCGATTGCGTTCACGGCAGCGGCAAACTTCAAGCCGCGAACGCTCGTCTTTTGTCGGCACACGCGTGCCGGTTCTCGCAGCGTTCCAGTTCCGCGTCGTCATCCGATTCCGCGACTACCGCAAAGCAGTAATTGCAGACCGAGATGATGACCTCTTCTTCTCTTTCTTTATAAAAATATCTGCTGTATGCCAAAGGATCGGTCACCAAGATTCGCCTCGTTTACTTAAAAGTGCCTCGTTACTTAAAAGTATAGTGGTGCGAGCGAGGGATTCAACGCTGCAGCATTAAATAACTGTTAAACAAATCAGCAAAGCAATTTTGTTTTTTGGATAAGGTGCCCTAAGGTTTTTGTGTTAAGAGAATGACTCGGATCGCCAAAGAAGCCCGCTGCACAACGCGTTTTTTCTTTGCGTTGCTGACTGGTGTCAGGCCGTTTTGACTTTGCCCGGAGTCACTCCGAGCGCGGGCCAAGCCAGCCGTTAATGTGCGGCCAGGTAAGCTTGGCGGCGCCGCTGCCGGCCATGATCCCGATGTGGCCGCCATTCACGCGAAAGACTTCTTTGTCTTTGCTGCTGACTTTCGCCAGGATCGGTTCCGACTGGCACGGCGGGGTGATGTGGTCGGCCTCGGCAATCACGGTGAGCAGGTTGGCGCGAATATTGTGCAGATCGACGCGCTCGCCGCGAATCATCAGCTCGCCCTTCATCAGCTTGTCATTGCGATAGAGATCGACGATGAGCTGGCGGAATGCGCCGCCGGCCAGGGGCACGTTGTCCGTGACCCAGGTATTCATCGCGTGCCAGGCTTCGACCACGCGCGGGTCGTCGAGGTTGTCCCAGAGCTTGAGGTAGTTGGTGACGTAATTCTCCACCGGCTTTAGCGCCTTGGCGCCGTAGTCGATCATCTCGCCCGGCATGTTGCCGAAGGCGCCCAGGACCTTGTCGATGTCGAAGTAGCGCTCGTCCACCCATTTGGAGAAGGTCATGCCCTGTTTGTTGGAGAAATCGAGCGGCGCGGTCAGCAGGATCAGGTTGCGCAGGCCGTCATCGGGCCGCAGCGCAGAATAAATCGACGTGAGAATGGCGCCGATGCACCAGCCCAGCAGGCTGAACTCTTGCGAGCCGGAGATCGCCTTCATCTTGCGAATGGCGCGCGGCATGTACTCGAGCGTGTAGTCGTCGAACTTCAGGTTCTTGTCTTCCGGTCCTGGCGCGCCCCAATCGAGCAAGTAAACGTCGTAGCCCTGGTTCACCATGAACTCGACGAAGCTGTGCCCGGGGCGCAGGTCGAGGATGTACGGCCGGTTCATGATGGCGAAGACCAGCAGCAGCGGAATGGGATGGCGCTTCTCGGCCGGGAGCACCGGCTCATAGCGGTAGAGCTTGGCTTTATTGAGCGCCCACACCAACTCCTTGGGAGTTTGCGCGATCTGCGCCTTGGTCGTCATGACCTTGGTGAGTGTCTGCAGCCGCTGGGCTGCTTCGGTGAATGGGTCGGTCATAACCGGCGCTTCTACCATCCTATTTCTTTCCCTTCGTGGCTGTTTTGCGGCCGGCCTTCTTGGCAGCTTTTTGTGGCGCCCGGCTTACGGAAGCGGCGGCGCTGGCCGCGGGCTTGGCCGTTTTCGCGCCCCGCGCCAGCAGCGCATCGATTTTGGCATCGAGGTCGTCGAGCCGCATCTCGATGTTGGTCATACGCTCGGCAATCGAGATCACGTCGTTGCGCGTAGGCATGGCCAGTTGCTCCAGCGTTTTGAGCATGGCCTTCTCGACGGCTTCGCGGAACGGCGCGGACGCGGTGAGATAAGTGTCGAGCATCACGCCGGTGGCTTGCGAATAGGCGTCGCTATTGACCATCTCTACCATCGTCTTTGCCCAGACGTCGAGATAGGCGTCGCGCATGCCGCGCCACGGCTCCATGGGATCGAACGGCTTATTATTCTTGTTGGCTTCGTCTGCCATCCTCTGTCCTCTGTTTATGACGATACACCCGGAGACAGTCGCGAGCCTACCGGCGGAGCAAAGCGTCTCAGCCCAGGTTTGAACCGAGACGGCAGGCGGAACGTCGACGGCCTCAATTCAGCAGTTAGCGATTGGCATTGTCCACTCAGCCAAATGCAGTCGGCACGAGAGCTTTTGCCAAGTGCCAACTGCTAAGTGCTAAGTGCTGCCGCTACGACACGAACGGCGAGGTCGTGGCGTCCAGGATCGACTTCTGCGCTTCGATCACGGTGTTGGTGCCGCGCTCGATGGTGTCGGCGATGATGCTGACCGGGCCGTTGCCGATCTGCTTCTTGGTGGCTTCCCACACGGCCTTGTTCTGCTGGGCGGCGAACGCCAGCACCTTCTTTTGCGCTTCCACGGAGCGGCTCACGGTGGTCTTGAAGGCTTCCGTGGCGGTCTCGGCGATCCCGGCGTAGGCGTTGGCGCGCTGCTGGGCAATGTCGGCCACGGCCTCGGTCTGCTCGACGGCGAGGTCGATGGCGCTCTTCTGGGTCTCGACCGCGGTCTGCACCGCCTGGCCGAAGATGTCGAAGAAGAACGTCGGGGTGGGCACCGGGAAGTAGCTGGCGGCTTTCTTCCAGGCGGCAACAAATTCGTTGGTCTGCTCGGCCACGGCGTCGAGCGAGCTCTTCTGCAGCTCGGCTACGCGGTTGACGGTGCTTACGTAAAAGGGCGCGAAAACGTCGGTGACTTCGGTGGTCTTGGTGGCGGCGGCGCCGTTGGTCTTCTTGCTTGACTTCGATGCGGTTGGCATGTTCTGCTCCTTGCGTCTAAGAATCTATGTTGCGACTTATGCTGCACCGCAACATAACCAAGTTTCGCGCCGTGGCGAGACTGTGTCAAGAGAAAAATGAGGGAAAATGGGGGATTTGCGTAACTCAATTCGTACCAGTGGGTTGGGATGCGTGGCTCTCCTTCTGTACTTGTTCGCCCCGGGCCTGATCGTGGCCTACCTCAGACATTCTGTTTGGTGGATTTTAGCCAGTCCTTTCGTAATGGGGGCCGTCCTGTGTGTAATTGCGGCCTTCGGTGGCAAACGGAAGATCACACCGCAGGAGTGGGCAAATGATCTGGAGAAGCACCTGCTTGGCACAGAAGCTCCATTTGGCTGGGACGACGCCACGTCCGTGACGCTTGCAGATGAACGCATGGAACGCCTTCGCAGCAGACTCATGCACGAGTTCGACACCCTTACCACGCTGGAGAAGCGAGAGGAGTTTCGTAGCATTATTGAGGCTTTGCGGCGGGGCGAAGTGCCTGACGCTTGATCACGCGGAGATTGAGAGAAACGATTTCGAACGATGAAAACTAAACCCCAGCCCCTGATCATCAAGAAATACGAGAACCGGCGGCTCTATAACACCGTCACCAGCCAATACATCAACCAGGAGCAAGTGGCGCAACTGGTGCGCGAGGGCCACGACGTGAGCGTCATCGACGCGGCCACCGGCGAGGACATTACCCGCCTGGTGCTGGCGCAGATCGTGCTCGACGACGCCAAGCTGCCCAACTCCGTCTTCCCGCTGGACGTGCTGCGGCAGATGATCGTGGCCTCGGGCAAGGTGACGCAGGAGAATGCGCTGCGATACATGAAGGCGATGATGGAGATGTATCAGAACGCCTATCGCGCCATGCCGTCGCCGCTGGAGTTCATGCCCAACCTGTGGGGACAGGGCAGGGGCGCCAACGGTGCGCCGCAAGCTCCTGGCGCGGGTGCTGCGCCGCCGCCAGTGCAGGCCGCTGAGCAGAACTCCGAGGTTGTGGAGCTGCGGCGGCGGGTTGAGGAGCTGGAGGCCGCGCTGTCCTCACGGAAGCCGGCCGGGAAGGCCAAAAAGGCCGCGAAGGCAAAATCTCGCCGCAAGTCTTGACGCAGTGCGGCAAAGGTTCTACTCTGTTCCGTTTGGCGGTTCAATTTTGCCTGTTCAGGTACTGCCCGTGCCCCCCTGCCGAGCGACCGCGCCTCCCGAGCAAGCATCCGATACATTGGAGCTCCGATGCCGCACACGAAAGACGCTGTGAGAAACAGCACAGCCGAAACCGAAGAACTCACACCCCTAACCCCCGCCACACGTATTCCCGAACCATTGGACAACGCAGCCGACGAACTTCCCGGCATTCACGAGAAGCGCAAGCCGGTGCGCGATAGCGGACTGCGCGACAAAGTGGTCGTGATCACCGGCGCCAGCGCGGGCATCGGGCGCGCCACCGCCATGCGCTTTGCCGAAGAGGGCGCGCGCATCGCGGCTTGGGACGTTTCGGCGAAGGCCGCCACGCAACTGGAGTCGGCCATCAAGTGGGCCGGCGGCGAGGGCTGTTTTCAGGCGGTCAACGTCACCAGCGCCGACGAAGTGAAATCGGCAGCCGAAGAGGTGCTGGAGCGCTGGCAGCGTATCGACGTGCTGATCAACAACGCCGGCATCGTGCGCGACGCGCAGTTGGTGAAGTGGAACGGCAACGGACCCGAGTCCATGATGACGGAAGAGAACTGGGACGCGGTCATCAACGTCAACCTGAAGGGCGTATTTCTGGCGACGCGCGCGGTGGTGCCGCAGATGATAAGGCAGCGCAGCGGCGTCATCATTTCCGCGGCGTCGGTGGTGGGCTTGTGGGGCAATTTCGGCCAGACCAATTATGTTGCGTCGAAGGCCGGGGTCATCGGCATGACGCGCACCTGGGCGCGCGAGCTGGGCCGGTACAACATCCGGGTGAACGCGGTGGCGCCGGGATTTATCGCCACCGATATGGTGCGCGCGATGCCGGAGAAGGTGTTGCAATCGATGATTGCGCGCACGCCCGCTGGGACGCGCCGGCACGCCGGAGGACGTGGCCAATACCTACGTGTGGCTGGCGTCGGACCAGGCCAGCTTCATTCATGGCACGGTGATTAGCGTGGATGGCGGCGTGGTGATTGGGACGTAAGATCCTAATGGAAATCAAAACAGTTGGCGTGGTTGGCGCGGGCACGATGGGCAACGGCATCGCTCACGTGTTCGCCAAAGGCGGGTACGCGGTGGTGCTGCTGGATGTCGAGCAGCGCTTCGTCGACCGCGGCCTGGATACCATCAAGAAGAATCTCGAGCGCGAAGTCTCGAAAGCCAAACTGACCGGCGAGCAGCGCGATCAGGCGCTCGCGAACATTCGCGGTGTGACGAATCGCAAGGAGCTGGCTGCGTGCCATTTCATCGTCGAAGCCGCCAGCGAGCGCTTCGACATCAAGGCCGAGCTCTTTCGCGAGCTCGATGCGATGTGCCGGCCTGAGGTCATCCTCAGCTCCAATACCTCGTCGATCTCGATTACGAAGCTCGCGGCGGTCACCAAGCGTCCCGACAAAATCATTGGCATGCACTTTTTCAATCCCGTGCCGGTGATGAAGCTGGTGGAGGTGATTCGCGGGCTGGCAACGTCGAATGATACTTACGCGACGGTGAAGGCGCTGGCGGAGAAGTTGGAGAAGACTCCGGTGGAGGTGAACGACGCTCCGGGGTTCGTCTCCAATCGCGTGTTGATGCCGCTGCTGAACGAGGCCATGTACGCGGTAATGGAGGGCGTGGCCACGCCGGAAGCGGTCGACGAAGTGTTCAAGCTGGGCATGGCGCATCCCATGGGGCCGCTGACGCTGGCCGACTTCATCGGGCTGGATGTGTGCCTCGACATCATGCGGGTGATGCAATCGGGCCTGGGCGATCCCAAGTACCGGCCGTGCCCGTTGCTGATCAAGATGGTGGATGCGGGCTGGCTGGGGCGGAAGTCGGGCAGAGGGTTCTACCAATATTAGTGAGTTTGAAAAAGTGAATCGAGCCAGAGGGGCGCGATGAATTTAGGCGAGCGGCGCAGTTGGAAACGGCTGCGAGCAAAAAGAACGCCCCGCGAAACGTTCGATACGCCCTTCCCTCTACAGGCGCAAGCGAGACGCGGGGCGACGACTAGACTAAAGCGACGACGCATAGTGTCACACCCAGCAGCTACAAACAAGCGCCACATCGCGCCAAGGACGTGATCGCGCGTCGCAACCCAGGATTGCAAAACTGCACCAATCGTGAGTCCGCAACGCCGGCGAGAAATCGGCCCCTCATTCTTCGCGCAGCGTCTTCATGGGATCTACGCGGGTGGCGCGATAGGCAGGCACGGTGCTGGCCAGCAGGCCGACGGCGGTCATGAGCACGGCGACCGACGCGAAGGTCGCCAGGTCGCGCGCGCTCACGCCGTAAATCACGCTGGACAGCAGCCGTCCCAAGGCCAGTGCGCCGACGAGTCCGATGACGACGCCAAGCAGCGTCGGCCTCATTCCTTCGATCACCACCATGCGCAGCACATCGCGGATCTGCGCGCCCAGCGCCATGCGAATGCCAATCTCGCGCAAGCGACGGCGGACCGCATAAGCCAGCACACTGTAGATTCCCACGGCGGCCAGCAACACCGCGAGCCCCGCAAAGGCAACCAGCAGCAGCATGGTGAAGCGCTGCTGCGACAGCGATTCGTCCACTGTCTCCTGCATGGTCTTCACATCCAGCACCGGGACTTCCGGATCGATCTCATGAACGGCATTGGTAATCGCAGAAACCGCGCTGAGCGGAGCGGTTTCCGTGCGCACGGCTAAATTCATTCCGAAGGATTGCCAGCGCTCATTGCCGCCAGGCGGCGTAAGCTGTCCCAGCGGCAGATATAAAGTCGACATGGAACGTGTCTGATTGAGCGCATCCTGTTTTACGTCGCCGACAACGCCAACCACCACCCGTTTGGGCACGGGGAAAAAGTAGACGGTGAGCTGCTTGCCAATCGGATCTTGATTGGGCCAGAACTGTTTTGCCATCGACTCGCTGATCAGAACCGCGCCGGGATGTCCCGGCACGTCGGAATCGTCGAATTCGCGCCCGCGCAGCAGCGGGATGTGCATCGCGCTCATGTAATCCGGACTGACGAGGTGGACGTCAACCTCGGGCTGATCGGCCATGGACACAACAGGCCGGCCTTCGATCTGGATGCCCATGTGCGAGCTGTTATCGCTCAGCGGCAAGCTATCGATTACGCCCGCCGATTTCACTCCCGGAAGCGTGCGAACCCGCTCCAGCACCCGGTTGAAGAAGCTGACCTGCTGCTCCGGGGTGGCGAACTTGGTGGAGGCGATCGAGAGATTCGTGGTGACGAGATGATCGGGATCGAAGCCGGGGTTGATGTCGTGCAGCGCCCACAGGCTACGCAGCAACAGACCGGCAGCAATCAAGAGCATCAGCGAGAGCGCAACCTCGGCCACCACCAGGGCGCTGCGCGTGCGATTGCCGCCAGATTCGGAACTCGTGCGGCCCAGCCCTTGTTTCAAAGCGTCGCTCACGTCGCCGCGAGTCAGATGTAGAGCCGGAAGCAAACCCGCAGCGATCCCGGTGAGGAGCGAAATGCCGAAGGTAAAGGCGAGGACCCAGCCATCCAGACGAATGCCGTTCGCGCGCGGCAACTGCTGGGCGAGAAACTTCACGATCAGCGTGGTTCCGTACTGCGCAAAGAGCAATCCCAGGGCACCGCCGGCGATGGCCAGGAGAACGGTTTCCGCCAGCACCTGCTGCAACAGGCGGCGGCGGCTGGCGCCGAGCGCGGCGCGAATGGCAACTTCCTTACGCCGCGAGAATGTCTTGGCCAGCACCAGATTGGTGATGTTGGCGCAGGCAATCAGCAGAACGAAAGCGACGGCGCCGAGGAGAATCAGCAGCGGAGTTCGCACGTCGCCCAAAATGTCCTGCCGCAGAGGTATCGCGGTTGCGCCCCAGCCCCTGTTGTCTTTGGGATACTGCAGGGCCAGCCGGTCCGAAATTGTACTCAGCTCGGCCTTCGCCTGCTGCAAGGTGATACCGGGCTTTAACCGCGCAATCACGCCGTAGTTGTGATCGTCGCGGATGGCGCGTTCCTGCGCCGTCCAGTTCTGCGGCTTCCACATCTGCGGCCGATAGCTGGGATCGATCGGGAATTCGAAGCCGCGCGGCATCACTCCGATCACCGTGTAAGCCTGGTCGTTGAGCTGAATGTTATTTCCGGCGATCCCGGGATTGCCGCCGAAATGCGATCGCCAGAAGTCATAGCTCAGGACCACTTCGTGATCACGGCCCGCCTGATCTTCACCCGCAGCGAAGGTGCGGCCGAGAAGCGGCTCCGCGTGCAGCACCGAAAAGAAACCGTGGGTCACGGCGACGGTGCGAATCGCCTGCGGTTCACCCTTGCCGGTCAGGGTGTAGCGGCCGAAGCCATACGCCGACATACCTTCGAAGCTGTGGGCCTCGGCGCGCCAGTCGAGGAAATTTGCCGGCGAGACGTTGAACAGGGGAATGCCGGGAAAGAGTGCCTGCGGCGGAATATGGTACAGCGCCACCAGCCGGCCAGGCTGATCGAAGGGCAATGACCGCAGCAGCACCGCATTTACTACGCTGAAGATCGCCGTGTTGGCGCCGATGCCCAGCGCCAGCACCAGCACCGCAACCGCGGTGAAGCCGGGGCTCTTGCGCAGCGCGCGCCAGCCGTATCGAATGTCCTGAGCTAAGTTGCCCATCGCTGTTCCTCACCCGCTTAGGTACGCGATCCCCCCGAGCCGGCAGTTCAGGCCAAGCTCCAAGGAGTGCGTAGCAGGTTCCGTGCCAAGCCGCCGTGTGGCTATGCTATAGAAAACCTTGGGGAGACGGAGAACGAGTTGGGGAAGAAGCAGCAAAACCTGTTCATTCGCGAACAAAGTGTCCGGTTTGATAGATCGAGAACGCAGATCCCTCGCGGCCCGAAGGCCGCTCGGGATGACAAGAATAAAGGGCCAAGACGCTGGCCTAGAGGGACTGTGACGCAACTCGAAATCAATTTGCGCGGTGGGAAGAACAGTCGGAATTGCAGCAGAAACAGCCGCGCCGCGGCGGGATGGTGTTAGACCGGCGCGTAAGCGCCGGGTGTGAGGGGATAGGAATCGAGCCGCGGCAGCGGCGACACCACTCACGACACAATCTCTTTAGGCCAGCTCTAACCGAGGTTTTTCCTGCGTTCCTTTACGAAGTACTTATCAAGGTTTTATTTGCGTTTTATGCCACCGATTCTCTAATCGAGGTAGATAAAGATGCGATCTGAATAGGGGAACAGCCTTATGGCCGCGGCGAAAACCGATCACCTGTCCGACCCTGCTCGCTATGTCATCCGTCCCGCGCTGGCGGAAGCCAAACTGATGACCGAGAAGCACGCCCGCGACGCAGTTTACGTCACCACGCTTACCGAAGAGCTGCGCAACATTGAGCGGATGATCGCGACCATGGAGACCAATCTGGAGCTCGCGGCATTGCCGGCGCCGCACCAGGAGGAACTCCCGGCGGTAGCCGCAGAAGCCGCGGCGGCGAAGTGGATCCGCAGCAAGTCCGTCGAACTGGACCGGCGTCTGCGGCGCATCGAGCAAGAGGCGCCCTCCGGCCCGCTCCATAGCACTGGATTTTCACATCCACAATTCATCAAGCTGTGGTAGCATTCGCCGATCCAAACTCGAATTGGAGGATGCTATGGCCTCTACCGCAACTGCTCGCGCCTTCGGCGATCCCGATTTAACTCCCGACAATTTCAGCCAATTCAGCAAACAGGAAATTGACGCCGACACGGCGGCCAAGGGCATCCAGGACCTGGAGCCTGTGCCGACCGCCAGAAGCACTACGCCTGTGGACTTGGGCAACGTGATCGGCACGGCAGCCGAGCAAACGATCCAGAAGGCGGGCCAGATTGTCTTCCACACCGTCGGCGATACCGGCGGCATCCACAATCCCGAATTCCAGTTCGCCGTTGCCGACGCGATGGCCAACGACCTGAGCAGCAGCGGCGCCAGCTTGTGGTATCACCTGGGCGATGTGGTTTATTACTTCGGCCAGGACCAGTATTACTTCGCGCAGTTCTACGATCCGTATCGCAACTACAACGCGCCCATCTTTGCCATCCCGGGCAATCACGACGGAGCGGTCTTCCAGAGCGACACGGAGAAAACCTTGCAGGCATTCCTGGAGAATTTCTGCTCGGCGCAGCCCAGCAACAGCCCCGACAACCAGGGCGCGGTGCGCACCACCATGGACCAGCCGGGCGTCTATTTCACGCTGAACGCTCCGTTCGTGAAGTTCATCGGCTTGTACTCCAATACCTCCGAGGGCGCGACGGAAGGCGTGATCTCCGGCGGCAAGGCGGGCAATGCGCAGTTGACGTTTCTGGAGCAGCAGTTGAAGCAGGCGGCAGCGGAGCGCAAGGATGGCCAGTGGCGCGCGCTGGTTATCGCGACCCATCATCCGCCGTTCACCGGCAGTGCATCGCACGTGCCCAGCCCCACCATGCTGAAGCAGATCGATCAGGCCTGCATGGCCGCCGGCATCGAGCCTGACCTGTACCTGTCGGGCCACGCTCATCTTTACGAGCGCTATACGCGTACCGTGGGCAAGAAGCAGATTCCTTATCTGGTGGCGGGGATGGGCGGCTATTACAACCTGCCCGGGCTCAAGCCTGGTAAGCCGCAACCCGTTCCCAAGACGCCGCAGTCGGGCACGGACGCCAGCGGCAATCCGCTTACGCTGGAGGCGTTCAACGACAACACGTTTGGCTTCCTGCGCATGACCGTGTCACCGAGCGGCATCACCGGCGTGTTTGTGACGGTCGATCCGAGCACCGGTAAGACCGGCGTGGGCGATAGCTTCACCGTGGACCTGAAGGCGAACACGGTTTCGAATGGAGCATCTCCGAAAGCCAAAGCAGCGAGCGCAGCGTCGGCAAAACCGGCGCCGGCGGCAAAAAGCCCCGCCAGGAAGACGGCTGCCTCTGGCTCGGGCGCGGCAAAAACCAAAGCCGGGTCAAAGCCACCGCAGCGACGCAGGAGATAGCGCCAGGCCGCGAAAACAGCCGAAGGTGCGCCGGGAACAGCCACAGTGCGACGCGATACGTTGAGTCCGGTGCGCCGGGACTCAGAATTGCGGCGGCGTCTTTGGCAGCGCCTTCGAGCTGATGCCTTCGCACGTCAGATTGTCGACGCTGACATTGCCATGCGCGTCGAGATGTACCGTCCAAACGGTGTCGTAGTCGTCGCCCGGCCAGGCGGGCACGCTCTGTCCGCCGTGATAGGCAGCCAACAGCGCGTTAAGGGTTGGCGCGATGTGGTCGTGCTCCCAACCCACCAGCACATTCTGGTTCGAGAACTGGCCGCCGAAAAAGAAAAAGCTGCTGGCCCCGGTAGCTAGCTCGGGCGGATTCTGCGCCGCCATCTCAAAGCTTGCGGCCAGGTTGTAGGGCAGGTTGTTGGCGATGGCGTACGGCAGCACCGTCGTATTCGTCCGCACGTAGGAATAGAATTCGCCATACACGCTATCGGCGCCGGGCAGGACCTGCGCGGGATCGATGGAGTACACCAGGTTGGGATGGATCTTGCCGCGCAAGGCATTGGGAAGATCGAGCGCGCGCCATTGTCCCGCGCCGTAGTAGTTGCCGTCCTCCCACCACGCAGTGGGATGCGCCTCGCCGTGGCGAATAAAATAAATGGTCTCATTAGTGTTGACTCCCGCTGGAACCACTGCGCTGTCCACGCCGCCAGTGACTGTGACCTGGAAGGTGGTGTGCGTCTCGATCGGCAGACAGGCCGAGGGAACAATCCCTCCCGCAGGAAGTTTCGGATAAGTGGAAGGCGGATTAACGTTGCTGTTATAGGTAACGAGGCTGGCCGTTCCCGAGGGCGTGATGGCGATAGCGTAAATGTAGTTAGGACTCACGTAGCTGGTGGGCAGCATCAGGTTGTAGCCTTCGAGCCGGTTGATGTTCGCCATCAACGAGCTGATGGTTTCCCACGGCGCGGCGAACACATAAAGGCCGGGCGTATTGGCCTGGAGGAGAGCGCCGGCCAAGGCTTCGTTGTCGCCATCGAGGTCGCGATAGTCCAGACCCTGGCAGCTATAGGCACTACTGGATCCCATCCCAGGACAATCGATCAGCGGAGCATGAACGTCATCGGGCAGCGGCGCAGAGGAATACGAAACGTTCACCGGATAGCTGTTGGCGGTGACCGGCGACGCTCCCGGGATGGACATGGTGGTGCGATTCAGCATCGCGAACTGCTCCATCGTCTCCAGCCCCGCCATGTCGGGATAATGGTGCGCAGTTTGCGGATGCGTCATCGGCACCAGAGCATAGATTCCGTTCGCATTGCTGCCGCCAAGGATGTTCTGCTGCAGAAACGTGGCCATCATCAGCGAGCGCTGTAGCCCGCGATTGGTGAGGTTCCCGGTCCTGGGATTTACGTCGCCATTTGTCTGGTACGTTACGTCCTCGGTCGCAACGAAGATCAGGTTGAGATTGCTTGCGCTCAGTGGAGAGGTCGCCGGCGCCGGAGGCTTGGGATCGGGCTGCGACGAACCGCCGCATCCGCTCAGCAGCAGCAAGCCCGTAATGGTTAGGTACAGAAGAACGCGAACAGCCGGTTTGCGAGAAGGGGCCATGGCTTTTCCTGCCAAAACTCTACGACCCTGGAAGATTGGAGAGCTGTGATGTACCAGGAATATTCGGGGGTCGCGTTCGGAAACAGGACACGTCTCGTTTCAAAACGGACGGGGAAGACAAGAGCGCTGGGTCAGCGGTTAGAGCCTAAGAGCCAGGGGACAAAGGCCAAAGCTACTCCAGCTTCTCCGGCTCCAGTGCGATGCCCGTTTCGCCGGCGGCTTTCCGCTCCCAGTACTTGCGCACCCAGGCTTCCCAGCTCTTGCCGGCGGCGGTATCGCGTCCGGTGAAGGCCAGAGCGGCAATGTCGGAATAAGGGATGGAAATCTTCTGAGTGGTGCCCCAGGTTCGCCCTTCTGTTGGGCTAACCTGGGTCGCCTGCGCAGTTTCGTTGGGGATGAGGCGGACGACGGAGTCGGCGAGCGTGGCCCCGTTGCGGCGGTCGAAGATGTAGCCTTCCACGCGCGATCCGTCTTTGCGGGTGATGGTCACGTCGCCGCGATAGTCGAAGGCCTTCTCCAGCGCCTCGCGGAGTTCGGCTTCGCCGGCGAGATCGGGCACCCAACCCTGAATCGCTTCGCGCTCGCGGCCATCTACTACTTCGAGATTGTCGGCGGTCAGATTACGTTGGGGTTCGCTCATGGGTTCGCTGTTTGCCTTTCGCTCAAGACTTGTATCTAATTGTAGCCGCCCGGCGCTGAGCTGCGGCTCGGCGCCTCCGACATAAATCCCAACTTCTGCCGTACCATCCAACCGAGGCCAAGCGCCTTGCCCAAGAAAGGAGATCCGCGATGAAACGATCCGGTAATTCAACTGCCACGCTGGAGCGCAGGCAGACCGCCCCCTTACATACTCCCAGCGACCTGGAGGCTTCCGCGACCAGGGACATTGCCGGCGCGATGAACGCCATTCTGGCCGATGTGTTCGCCCTGTACCTGAAGACCAAGAATTTTCACTGGCACATGAGCGGCCCGCATTTCCGTGACTACCATCTTCTGCTGGATGAACATGCCGACCAGATTTTCGCCATGAGCGATCCCATTGCCGAGCGGTGTCGCAAACTTGGCCAGTCCACTATCCGCTCGATTGGGCACATCGCTCGCCTGCAGCGGGTAGAGGACAACGATGCCGAATACGTTGAGCCCGCCGATATGCTGGCTGAACTGCGTGAGGACAACCAGGCGCTGACGGCGCGCTTGCGCGAAGCCCACAACGTGTGCGAAGAGGGCAACGACGTTGCTACCGCCAGCCTCATCGAAGTATGGATCGATGAGACCGAACGCCGCACCTGGTTCCTCTTTGAGGCCACCCGGCATGCGGATTCCACGGGACATTAAGCGGATTGCGGCAGCGCGGAACGAAGCCTTCTTCGTTACTGGGCGTCGCTGCCCCAATAGAAGCTACATGGTCGGGGTTGTCCCACTCATTCGAAAACCGCGGATGAGTGGGGCACCCGGCTTACTCCTGATCTCGTGTGAGGTAGAGGATATAAAAAGAGCACGGTGGTTGATGTATAGAGAATTCATCAACAAGGACAGCGCGAGTCTTCCCTTCCGGACTTTATTTCAAGCCTAGGTCGCCATTGTAGTGTTGGATAACCCCATAGCACTCGCAGGCGGAGTCTTCAAGTTTATTGCGGTTCACAATATTCACTGCACCACGGGTGTACTCGATGTGCCCCTTCCTCTGCAAAACACCAGCTGCCAAGCTCACGCTAGGTCTATCTGTCCCTAACATCGTTGCGAGAAAATCATGAGTGATGGGCAGCGACCCTGAATCCACCCTGTCCTGCGCCATTAGCAACCACCGCGCAAGGCGCTGCTCAATATCGTGCAGCCGATTACACGCGGCTGTTTGTGCAACCTGCATGCCCTGAATTGCGGCATAGCGGCACAACATCAATTGAAGGTGGGGAGCAGAGGCGAAAGTATTTTGCAAAGCCACGATCTCTACCCGAAACCCATCCCCCGTGATTTGTACCACCGCTTGGAGCGGGCTTCTGCTCAGGCCAACAGCCGCCAGTGTTCCTGAGAAGCCCTCGTTTCCAACTATGCCAGCTTCGGCCGTTTTTCCATCTTTCATTACGACTACAAGAGAAATCAAACCTCGATTCGGGAAATACACAAAATCCAGTGTTCCACCGGCCTCTTCAAGGATTGCATGGTTTGGAAAGCTGACGTATTCGAGATGGGGGCGAAGTGACCTATAGTCGCCATCGGGGATCGATAGAAGTATTATGTTGCTGACAGGTTTCCCGTCGGTATTCGTCCGCTCGCCGGACTGCGCGACTTGGGGGTCTTTGCGTGCCATAAACCAGAGCCGAGAACCATCCCGGATGCGGGAGTGAACTGCCCCATGGTCTGCAAAACAAAAACCCTGCCTATTCTCGCTCCGCTCGGAGAATTATACAGCGCCCAATCGCAACGCTTCTGTAGGGTGTCCTACATTAGGCTTTACCGACTGTATGCCCGCAAGCGTCGTGACGCACGAAACGTGGCCCTCGCTTAAGCGATTCCCCGCCTCAAAGGAGGCCTCGAAATCGGGCCTGCGAACGAATGACAATCTCCCGAGTATGTAGGATGCCAAACAGACAGGCCACAAACTTGGGATGTGATATTTAGTTCAACAGGGGGGAATCCTACTCGTTCAGCGCCTTCGGGGTCTAAAGTCGAGTGTAAGCGCTGCCCCTTCGGCGGTATGAGATGAGCGCTAGGGGTATTCCAATCCGTCGCCAGGCCCGTTCAGCCGAACGGGTTCCATTGGTTGATTCGGTGCAATCCGCAAAACCTGTCACAGGCGAGATTTCAAAGCCTTCCCGGCTTCAAACGCCCCAGCCGCAACCAAGAAAAGGCGATACGGTTTTCGATCCCGAGACCTTTCTCGCGAGAGCTGGGTTAGGCAGGAAGATTCTCAGCCTGAAAAAGAATGAGACGGCCTTCGCGCAAGGCGATCCTGCTGACACGATTTTTTACGTGCAGAAGGGCCAGCTGAGGGTAAAAGTCACCTCCGCGAACGGAAAAGAAGCGACGATTGCCTTGGTGGGCGCCGGGGAGTTTTTGGGAGAGGACTGCATGGTCTCCGCTCATCCTGTTCGACTCGCGACTGCTACCGCGATGACCGAGTGTGCCCTGCTCAGGATTAGTAAGGCGGAGATGGTCCGCGTACTACACCAAGAACACGCGCTATCGGATGTGTTCGTTTCTTTTCTGCTTACCCGCAACGCTCGGGTCCAAGCGGACCTGGTTGATCAGCTTTTCAATTCCAGTGAAAAGCGGCTGGCGAGGATTCTGTTGCTGCTCGCGCAGTTTGGCAAGGAAAGCAAACCCGAGACGGTGGTTCCTAAGATCAGCCAGGAGGTATTGGCCGAGATGATTGGCACAACCCGATCTCGAGTGAGTTTTTTTATGAATCGCTTCAGAAAGCTAGGCTTCATCGAATATAACGGCGAGATTCGGGTCCACAACTCCCTTCTCAACATCTTTCTGCAGGAATAAGAGCGGTGCAGGTCTTGTGCGGCTTCGCTGCTAAGGACAACAGCTTCTAGTAAATGCTGAGGTGGGGGGCAGCCATGAAGAAGAAAATATCTAAGCACCGAGTTCTCGTCGTCGATGATGAGACGAGCATTCGCGAGAGCACATCAATGCTGCTGAAGACGGCAGGATACGATGTCCATACCGCCGAGCACGGCTTCGATGCGCTTTTGCAGCTCGCAAGCGTGCTCCCGGACGTCATCGTCTCCGACCTCAACATGCCGCAAATGTCTGGTTTTGAGTTCCTCTCTGTGGTGCGTCGTCGCTTTCCTGAAATCCCGGTGATTGCGGTTAGCGGGGCTTACGATTTCGGTGATCAGGTTCCCGGCGGAATCATCGCTGATGCTTTCTACAGCAAGGGGCGGCATCATCCCGAAGAACTCTTGCAGGCTGTGGCCGAATTGATTCGAACCAGGGCAGCGCGGGCAATAAACCATCTCCGCCAGTCGGCTCCGGTCTGGATACCTCGGAACGGGAAGGACTCCAACGGGGTGCCTTTCGTCGTGCTGACCTGCACCCAATGCCTCCGGTCTTTTCCCTTGAGCATCCTGCAAGAAGACTTGCACGAAATTCGGGAAACACCCTGTCTGTTCTGCCCAAACTCTGTCAGGTACGTTATCGATTTTTCTGTCGACGTTACCTCCCCGAAAGTAAGCATCACGGGTGCAAAAGAGTAGCTGATCTTACTTGAAGCTGTGAGGCCTCGTGAGACGAGGGATGCTGCGGAGTGCTAAGCGGAGGGATCGAGTCGATTCACACTTGTGGCTGGGATAGTGCTCGGCATCACGACACACCAACTGGTCAAAGGCGGCTGTGTCAAAGTCCGGGATCAGGTAGATCTTCGGCTCAACCGTCCCAGATCCAACCGTATATCGGAAGCTTATGTGACTATGTAGCAACTCCGCTGGGAACCCCCGCTTACTAGCCTCGACGCCTGAGGAAAGCCATCGTAGGGTAAGGCGAGCATTCGGGAGCGGGCGCGGGCTCGCATTTGTGGCTCAGATAGTGGTCGGCATCGCGGCACTTCAGTTGACATTTATGGCACCGGATCGGCCCTTTGACTTTGGGTGGAATGTTGGCGTGTTCAGGGATCCTACTAGTGATTAGGGTCATTGCTTCCCATACTAGGCCTTCGCAGTAGTTCTGTGTTAATTAATTAACCTTAGGGCCGCAGGTCCCACCGGCCCTGAGCGATGGATGTTGACTTTTGTTGTCGAGGTCCTTTAAGCCGTCAATTGCTACTTGGGGAGTTCGGCGCTGTCAACGGTTCGACGCTTTCGTGGCCTGGAACGATGCAGATGTGCCGACGTTTGAGCCCTCAACTTTCCTCCATGGCGTTGGGCTGGCTCTTCCTTCAGCATGTAGTGAAGAGTCGCCCACAGGAGGTTCGGACCGTCAGACGGGATCAGAAGCGCATCGACGGCTTTGAATGCACTCTCGGGCAAATCCACGTCATCAGCAAGCATTACGATGGGAACCCGTGGGTTGAGCCTCTTGATTTCAGCCGCCACGATCATGCCTTTTAAGAGGCCCAATTCGTAGTCAAGCACAACTGCATCCACGGGTCGTGACATAAAAAGTCGTAGACCGTCGTGACCGTTGGTCGCGGTGACAAGCTCGTATCCGTTTTCCTGCAACAAACTTAGCTGAGCCGGGTCTCGGTGTATGCAGAGGAGGGTACCATTGGTTGCCATGAATCTTACTTATATCGCCTAGGCAACCAGCAATTATGCCCACAATTGCTCACAATCGGAAGATTTCTTGGTGGTTAATCCGGTTTTAAATCTTAAGTGGACACTTACTACCCACACTTACACCGCCGCTGTCACTGCGGTCCTGGCCGAACGGTTACAGGCACCCGGCTGTCCTTCACTTAACAGTGTCGCCGGCTGAAGCCGGCTCACAATCGAAAAGACTCGCCTACCCACGACTCCGCCCACTCATTCGAAAATCGCGAATGAGTGGGGCACCCGGATCACGTCCCAAGTCTTACAATCGAAAGCATCGGTTTCCTGGTTCCAATACTCCAAGGAAGTGTCATGTACAGGTTAACGTCGCGGCGCCAGAACATCACGGTTATGACGGTCTCTGCGCTGCGTAGTCATCTCGAGGGCCTCAGCACTGCCGCATGCCGGTTCACCATTGCGAAGGTGGAGGGCGACCGCGTGTCCATTCGCGGCGACTATCTGCTTTCCGGCAAGAAAAAGCACTCCTGGCTGCTGCTGCCGGCTTATCCGACGGGCTGGCCCGATGACGGCACCTGCAAGAATCTGAACGTCGTTCTCGATCCCCTGAGCTTTGAAGGGGTTGAGAGTTGCGCCGAACGCAATGTGTTTGCGCCGCTGCTCGGCCGTGACCTGTTGGAGCATTACGAGAAGATGCATCCCGACGCCGCCATACCTGTGTCGCGATGCTGCTAGGGACATTTGTTAGGACGCTTTCGACAGTGCGAGCTTCGCGTTGGCCGGCAGGCGGAGCGCGACGAAATAGTCCGCGGGATAGAGATAGTCCTCTCCGGATTCGTCGATAACTCGCAGCAAGCCGTGCTGGGCGGCGGATGCATCCCGAAGCGCGAAATACACCTTTCTGCGCTCCAGAGAAGCGGGGTAGCCTTCATTGCGAACACAGAGGACGAAGGACCCGCTTTTAGTCTGCTTCCGCGAGGAGGCGTTTGATTTTGAATTCTTTCCTGCCGATGCCATGGGCTTCATACCAATGTAACTCTGCCATCACGTACACGCCAGTTCCAAGTCTCACGCGCGCGACACCTTTCAGTTTTCGCCAGGAGCCCCGACCGTAGAGCTTCCACAATCGGCGGCGCTCGCGAATGCCCAGACCCGCGGCAATCAGCTCGACATCTTTGACCTCGCTGACGACCTCGAAATACATTTCCGCAATTGTAGCGTTCCAGCGCAGCTGCGCCGCACACTCATCGCAGCCAGATCGACCAGATGGTATCGACGGAGGCGTGGGTGATGGCCGATGCCATCAAGCGGCGCTCGGCGCGCCAGGCGCGGCCGTAGAAGATTCCGGCGAAGATTGCCAGCAGGACATAGCGCCAGTTGAAGTGTGTCGCGCCTTTGTTGAAGTGCGACAGGCCGAACAATATCGCGGTGACGATGAGCGACCAGGTGCGGCCGAGCCGGCGTTCCAGCAGGTTCTGCAGCCAGCCGCGGAAATAGGTTTCTTCCAGAATGGCGACGAAGGCGAAGATCGAAATCCAGGACAGCAGGAAATGCGCGCCCGATGGCAAGACCCGATGCGCATGAAGAAAGCCGAGGCCCAGCCCGAGCGGAATCGCGATCGGCGCATAAAAGCACAGCTCGCGCAGGCCGAACTTGAAATCGCGCAGCCGCGGGCAGAAGTTGAAGCCCACGCCGGTGAGCTGGCGCACGACAAGAAATCCATACAGCCCGGTGTCCAGCAACAGCAGGCGATTGAGCGAGCGCAGATGTGCCGGCCATATGGGCTCGAGCCAATGGAATTCGACGACGATTCCCAGCACGGCCAGCACGGCGAAGTCGCGCCAGTCGCCGTGCTGCTCGGGATCGTTCCGCGACGCATGCCAAAGCAACACGACGAGCGCGACCGGCACTGCGGCATAATCGAGGACGAACGACCAGCGAAAATATGGCGTGGAATATGTCGCGAGGAGATACGGCAACGCAGCGAATGCTGGAATTGCCAACCGCGCGATCACGGGCAGCCGATTGATCGCGCGCACAAACCAGTCTCCGGCGAACGCCAGGAGCAACGGGCGAATCAGCAACAATACCACAGCCGAAATGGCGGCAGGCGACCAGAAATGCATGAGAGCATCTTAGCCGCGATTGCCCAGCTTGGGCCGGTTTCAGAGTTGCTGTATCCAAGCTTTGAAAGGGCACGGCTTTCAGCCGTGTCATCATGGCAGGCAGATGGTCCCGGCCTTCAGGCACTGAGGGACCGCTTTCCTCAGCGGCTGAAGCCAGTTTTCAATTAGCCTCCCTTTACGGCACGCCTAAAGACGTGCCCCTTCAAAACAGGCCATGCTCACCTTTGCCCTGAGCTTTCGTCCAAAGCGGTGACGTAACCTCCCCAGTTACATCGGACGCAGGCCGAGGTCTTTGATGCGCAGGTAGCCGTGCGGCCAGTCCGATTCATAAAAATCTAGCCGCAGCTTGTCCCGGAATTCCCCGCCTCCGGAAGAGTGAGGGCGTGTGCATAAACGCGATTTTTCGTTTAGGAGGAAGTACAGAAAAATGACAGCTTGGATTAGGGATAGATGGAAGGCGTGCCGCCAACGGCCCGCGGTTGCGGTGCTGGCGGTTGCATTGGTGGTAGCGGTGGGAGCGTACACCGCACTCGGCCCGGTGAGGGCCGGAGTCAGCTCCAACACGGCTCCGCTCGACAACAACCAGGTGGGCGCATTGCTGGCGCTCGACCACGCGATGGAAGCTGTGGCCGCGCGGGTCACGCCCGCCATCGTGAATGTCGCCGTCACTTCGCGAGTCAAATCGCAACCCGCTGCCGAAGGCATTCCCGACGATCTGCAGCGCTTCTTCGGTCAGCAGGATGGTGAAGGCATGCCACAGCAACAGCCGCGCATCGAGCGCGGGATCGGCAGCGGCGTCATCATATCGCCGGATGGATACATCGTCACCAACAATCACGTTGTGGACGGCGCCACCGATATCAAGGTGACGCTCAGTGACCGCCGCATTATGACCGCGAAAGTTGTGGGCACCGACCCGCTAACTGACCTTGCGGTGATCAAGGTTGACGGCACCAATTTGCCCAACATTCCCATTGGCGATTCTTCCACCTTGCGTCCGGGACAGACGGTGCTGGCCTTCGGCAATCCCTACGGCTTCCGCTTCACGGTCACGCGCGGCATTGTCAGCGCGCTGAACCGGCCGAACCCCACGGCCGATCCTCGCAAGCCGGGGCAGTTCATCCAGACCGATGCCGCCATCAATCCGGGCAACTCCGGTGGCCCGCTGGTGGATGCTCGCGGCGAAGTGGTCGGCATCAACACCTTCCTGTTCTCGCCTTCGGGAGCATTCTCGGGAATGGGTTTCGCGATTCCGACGCAGATTGTCAATCCCGTGGTGCAGTCGCTGGTGCGCTACGGTAAGGTCGCGCACGGGCGCATGGGCATCGGCATCACCGACGTGACGCCGGAGAACGCGAAGTTCTTCGATGTTCACGACAGCGATGGCGCGGTCGTCACTCAGCTTGAATCGGGCTCGCCGGGAGCGAAGGCGGGGCTGAAGGTGGGCGACGTCATCACCGAGATCAACGGCAAGAAGGTAACGGATGCCGGGCAGCTCCAGATGGAAGTTGGCGAGATCGCACCCGGAACCGAGATTGGGTTGCAGGTGATGCGCGATGGCAAATCGATTTCCGTGCCGGTCACGCTGGAAGGCATGGATAGCGATCACGACACCAAGGTTGCGGACAATACCAACGGCAAACCTCGGTGGGGTGTGGGCATCGCCGATTTGACGCCTGAAGTTCGCGAACAACTGCGTGCGCCCGACGATCTGCACGGCGCGGTGATTGAGCGCGTGCAGCCAGGCAGCCCGTCGGATGACGCCGGCTTGCAGCCTGGCGAGGTCATCGTCGGCGTCAATCGCCACGAGACTGCGAGCGCCAGCGATGTTCAGAAGGCGCTGAGCAGCATTCCAAAAGGACAGGATGCGCTGGTGCTCATCTGGGCCAACGGCGGCAACACCTTCCGTGTGCTGCACGCCACCAACGGCGCGTAGCTCTACGAATACCGCGCTGTACTTCGTCGCCAAGCAGTGAGCGATCGAAGTACAGCGCGTTCTTGCACTGCGCGGGAGTTCCTGCGATCGATTCTCACCCAGCATTATTCTTGGATAGGCCCTCGATGTTGCATCTTGCTGAGCAGCAGCACTCACATGCAGCGTTGCCTTTCCCGTACGCCTCCTGATTGACCTCGGAATTCGCCCAATCCTACTTGCATTTATAGCAGATGTCGGTTACTGTTGCATCAGTTGTAGCGGTTGTAGCATCTATAGCTCATGGGGAAACAAGGGGTTTAGAAAGAGATAGAACTATAGAACTAAGGAGGGTTTCCTGCCGTTAAGCAAGCGGATTGATGGCGGGAGGCGGTCCGAGGAGATAAGTAATGCCAATTATTGAGGAGGAGAAGATCGCAGGTGGGGGCGCTGCGCCAGCACCCATTTCTGTTTCCGAGCAAGACAGGCACGACATAGTGGATATTTACGAGAAGCTCCGAAGTGCGGATGCGAAACTCGTGGGAGCAGACGGCAAAACGGAGATCCTTCCGAACAACGTGTATTCGTTCCTCTGTAGGCTTTTGGGCGATCTGAAAGCGGGGAATTCCGTGACCCTCTTACAGAGCAACGCTCAGCTGACTACGATGGACGCAAGTAAAATGCTCGGAGTGTCTCGACAGTTTCTCGTTACCCTCCTAAAGAAGGGAGAAATCCCGTTCCACATGGTCGGAACGCATCGTCGCCTGTACGCCAGGGAGGTTCTGGCCTATAAGGCTCGTCGTGATGCCGCACGTCGAAAGGCGCACGATGATCTGGCATGTGCCGAGTTTGAGGAGGGGATTTACGGCAACGTAGAACCCAATGATTCTCACCCCGGACAATGAGTACGCGGTACTGCTTGATGCTTGCGCTTTGGGGGCCCATGCCGCTTTGCGATACATTGTTGCGTTTAGCGGAAGAGCCAGCATTCTACCGACCTCTGTGGAGCGAACTGGTGCTCCGAGAGGTCGGTGTTTTCTTGAGTAAACGCGGATACGGCCCGACACAGGTTGAAAGACGCCTGAATCTCATGAGAGCGCATTTCCCCGAGGCCTGCGTTGATGTTCCTCCTGGCCTAATCGATGCTTTCACCTGCATTCCAGATCCCAACGATAGGCATGTGTTGGCGGCAGCAGTTCGAGGTCACGGGAATTCGATTATCACGCTCAACCAGCGCCATTTCCCTGCTGAGTGCTTGGAACAATACGATCTCTTGTGTCAGACGCCAGACGAGTTCTTGGTTCACCAATTCTACTTGTCGCCGGACTTGGTGCTAGAGAAGATCGACGCTCAGGCCAGTGCGACCAAACAGTCGCGCGCGCAAGTAACGGAACGGCTCAGGAATCTCTGTCACGCTCCGGATTTCGCTGCGCTGATTGATCGAAAATAAATGAACTTGGTTAGTTAGCCCTGTCCCGGCAGGCCGATGACAGCAGAATTTGGGTAGTGTCTCAGTTTGAAATTCCTCAGACTCGCATTCGTGCAAACCGGACAAACGCGGCCCTTACAAGAAGAAGATGTGAGAAACGTGGGGGCCGATGGGAGATGCACCGTGTGCACAGTACCCCAACCCTAACGTCTGCCATTCGGCTCCGGTCAGCCCCCAGCGAACAAAAGTATATCGCCGATTTCAAACTATCGGAACACTGCGCAACTTCAGAGCTTGGTGAAGCCGTCGTGCGTCCACTGTTCTGAGCCGACCCCGTTATGGACAACGAAGAGACCTTCCGGATCGTATTTCTTTTTTATTGCGGCGAGACGAGCGTGGTTGGTGCCCCAATAGGAACGCTGAAAATCGGATTCGAAGAAGTTGCTTTCGGAGACGTAGGCTCCGCCGTTAGAAGCTACGGCGCGAAGTTCGTTCATGGAGCGATGCACGGAGTCGGCGCCCTTCCGACCCTGTGCAAGTTTGGGTTCGTGGTCGGTAATTCCCGGATAGGCCGGGCCTTGTCCGTCGGCGATGATGGCCAGAGCAAAAGCATCGCACACTGCAGGATTCATCGCTGTGTTCTTTGCCGCTGCGACAGCTTCTGAAGGTGCACCAGCGAGCCCTTTATTGAAGTGAAGCTCAACTTCGCTAAAGCGGGAAGCGGCAAACAAGGCATTCGCCAGTTTCTCTTGTGAATTGTCCTGCAGCAACGAGGCGGGCATCCAAAGCGATTCGAAACCCCAGACAAACCAGCCGACTTGGCCGCCGTCGCCGTTCCACCAGACATTCAATGGGCTCGCGCCCGGGCGAGAGTCGGCCTTGAAAACGTCCTGGTGGTGTTCTTTACGCCAATCGACATCCCACCAGTGCCGAAAGGGCATGCTACCGATCGAGGGCTCGGACTCGATGGTGTAGGAAGAGGAAGATTGCGCGATCCAATTCAGAAATGGCTGCCACACCTTTTGCGACTGCTCCGTTTCCAGCCCCAGATGAACCATACTGATCTCAAGCCGGTTGTCGGAAGAGAAATGCGCTTGCTCGCCCCAGTGATCATTGAAGAGGGCGTCACGATAGAAGCCCACGAACTGGCGAATCAAGCGGCGATAGGTTGTGTCGGATGAAGCTTTGACGATGAAGTTAGCGCCTCCGGCATATTCGGGAAGATCACGTACCTGCAGGGTCAATTTGCTGACTACTCCGAAGGTACCGCCTCCACCACCTTTGAGAGCCCAAAACAATTCCGGATTCGTGCATGCGTTGGCGATTTGTATCTTGCCGTCGGCCGTAACCACCTCGGCCTCGAGTAGTCCCGCGGCCGCCAGGCCATAGTGTTTGGAGAAGCTGCCGAATCCACCGCTCTGAATCAGGCCGGCGACCCCAACCGTGGTACAGCCGCCGCCCTGAACGTACGCTTCGGCCTGGGTGGTGACGGCCTGGTACGCCTGTAACCAAATTGTTCCGGCACCCACAGTGACCGCTCGTTGAGGAGCGTGAACCGATTTGCAGCCCTGAGGAACGAAGTCGTTTTGGAGGGCGACATCGTGCATGTGGCGCGTCCAAATCAGGAGAGAATCGGGCGCGTTCGAAGTGCCTTGATAGCTGTGGCCACCACCTTTCACGACGAGACGTAAATTGTGCTCGCGGGCGAAGTTCACGGCGGCAGCGATATCGTTGGCATTTCTCGCGGCGACAGCATAAACACTGGGTTTGGTGGCCCAGGCATCGACCCATCCCAAGGTTTGGGTCAAGCCCGCGTTATCGCCGATGTAGTAAGGATTTTTCAGATTTGCGAAGAGAGCCTTGCAGTCAGCACTTTCCGGCGACGAAAGACACGCGTTGATCGGAAATTCCACCGGAATCAGGTTACCGTCAACCGCGTCGTGCAGACGCTTCCACGCTTTGTTGGAGGGCCAACCTGGGTCCATAGGACGCACCCTGCTGATCGCCGGGGCTGCGAAAAGGCAACGTGGCCAAAACGGTAACAGTGATGCTGCCCCGGAAGCTTTCAGGAATGTTCTTCTGTCCATGGAGGTACATCTTACCTGTTGAGGGTCATCCGCAGTCGTGTGAAGAGGGTGATTCGTCCCATTCCTTCCAGACCCAGGAATGAGTGGAGCAGCCGGCGTTTCCGGGTTTTTCAGTCTGCCAGAAGACCGATTTATCCTGATGGGATGGGGCGCCAGGGCATAAGGCTTCTGAAAAGTGGTGCGGCATTCGACATCGCAGATTCGATCTATCCGATTCGCAGCGTCAACTCGCCGCATCAACAATGTCGGCTGACTTGGCAAACCAACCGATATGCACTGACGAAAAAAGTTGAGCGTTTCCGCTCGAAGAACAGGTGGTCATCATGTCTCAACCGGAACAGAGTGCTGAATTGAAGTTTGTGGTGACAAATACCCTCATCGTTGGAGACATCCAGCGCTCCGTGGCGTTCTATCGTGATGTCCTCGGCGCCACGGTGCTGCGCGGAGGCGAGCCTACATTTCTGCGGCTCGGCAACATTTGGCTGATCATCAACGGCGGTGGGGGGCCGACCGACGACAAGCCTGAAGTCGTCGCTTCGCCGCAGCGAGATCCAAATGTTCTGAGCATCTTTCTTAATCTTCGCGTGACTGATATTTGGCGCTACTACGAGCTTTGGTCTTCGCGGGGCGCGAAATTCATCACCGAGCCGAAAGTCCATGCGACGGAATTGCGATGCTACATGCGCGACCCGGATGGATACCTCATTGAGGTTGGACAAACGACCATGACTGCAGGCCCGCTCGACCTGTATATATGATTCGAGCCGCTTGTGCGGCGCATCTGTGTTGCAAGGAGCGCACAGGCTCTATCTTGAGAGACGTATTTCGAGGTTGCAAGAAATCTGAATGAAGGCAGCATGGTACGAAAAGCAGGGACCACCGCGCGAGGTATTAGTGGTCGGCGAAATGCCGGACCCGGTTCCAGCGGCCGGAGAAGTTCGCATTCGGGTTTCTGCGTCGGGCATTAACCCAGGCGACATCAAGAAACGGGAGGACGCGTTTGGCCTCGGCATGCCGTATCCTCGCGTGATTCCGCATAGCGATGGCGCTGGTCGTGTGGACCAGCTAGGCCCCGGCGTTACCCGCGAATGGATGGGCCGCCCAGTCTGGTGTTACGGAGCCCAATCGTATCGTCCGTTTGGTACGGCCGCGGAGTTTACGGTGCTTCCCGTCGACCACATTGCTCCGTTGCCGGAGAAAGTATCGATGGAACAGGGAGCATGCCTGGGCATTCCCGGTATCACCGCTCATCGCGCGGTCAACGTTGGTGGCGCGATTAGCGGGCGCACGGTAATGGTGCAGGGTGCCGCGGGCGCAGTGGGACTCTGCGCGGTGGCCCTCGCGCGTCATGCGGGAGCGCACGTGATCGGCACGGTACGTTCACCCTCGGATCAATCCACAGCGGTAAACGCCGGCGCTCATGATGTGGTTCTGAGCGACAGCGAGCTGATCGCACGTGTGCGGGCGCTTGCTCCGGAGGGCGTCGACCATATTGTTGAGGTCGCGTTCGGAGCCAATATCGAAGCCGACGTGGAACTCCTGAAGCCGGGGGGATCGGTCGCGAGCTACGCCACGGACAATGCGGCGCCGAAGATTCCCTACTGGCAAATGGTGTTCAAAAACGCTCGTGTGTTCTTTCTGGGCAGCGACGATTTCCCGAAAGAAGCAAAAGTCGAGGCGGCGCGGGACTTGAACGCTGCGCTGGAGGCGGGGTGGTCAGGGTTCGAAATCGCCGAACGCGTAGCGCTCGCCGACATCGCTCATGCTCACGAGCTGGTGGAACACCCCGTGTGTCCCGGTCGGATCGTGGTTGTGCTGTGAGCGAACGACTATAGCAAACCAGGCGGATAAATAGCGAAGGCAGCATTTTCCGGCCGAGGATTCGATTCGGCAACGGCTTTCTGTGCCGGGCGCGGGCCAACAGTTGGGTTCCCGCTTTGGTTGAGCCATTAAACTTGACAACATACCGGCTGGTCTGTATGCTACGTTTCCTGTGAAGAGCACGACCCCGAAGGCGCCTGAGGCCACGCGACGCAAAATCCTGGAAGCGGCCTTTGCCGAGTTCTACAAGAACGGCTTCCAGGGTGCCAGCTTGAATCACATCGTGGAGGTCGCCGGGGCCACCAAGGGCGCGCTCTTTTATCACTTCGCCGGCAAGCAGGAGTTGGGCTATGCCGTGGTCGAGGAGATGATTGGTCCTATGCTTGAACAGCGCTGGCTGGATGCGATCGAGGATTCCGACGACGCGATCACCGACCTCAAGCGGGCCTTTCGCCATTTCGTAAAGGCCTCCATCAACAGTGGGTCGTTTCTCCAGGGATGTCCGCTCAACAATCTGGCCCAGGAGATGTCGCCGCTGGATGAAGGGTTTCGCAAGCGTATCGACCGGCTCTACGCCCGGTGGCGCAAGCGCTACGCCGCCGCGCTGGCCGCGGGCATGAAGACCGGCAAGGTGAGGAAGGATATCGTTCCCCAGCAGGTCGCGGCGCTGGTGATAGCGGCGCAGATGGGAATTTGGGGCACCGGCAAAAGCTCGCGCAACCCGCAGCTGATGACCCAGGCCAGCGAGGCGGTATGCGGCTATCTGGACAGCCTGCGGCCGTGAAGTATTGGTTTTTTTTATCAAACCAGTAAAACCGACCAGTCGGTATAAAGCGACAATCGTACAACTTTTCATACGCACGCGAATAAATTCTTCCATATTACGGTGGAGCGCGCGCTCAACCGTCCCCCGGAAAGATGGACAGACCCCATTACGGTGGATTCCCTTACGCTAATGAATACGGGTTTGAGGTTATTAAGGCCTGGCGTCTCTTCGCTATGCCGCCTGATCACGTCGGCGTGCTGATTCGTCCCCAGAGCGCCATTCACTGCACAGTTAAGGTCGTCGACGGAAGCCTGCCTGCTCATCTTTCCGTGACCGATATGCGGCTGCCGATCCTCTGCGCTCTCACGTACCGCGATTGCATCGAGCCGGAGCTGCGTTTCCCGGTCTGAGCCAATAACAAAACAACGAGACCTAGGGACTGCTTCTAAGGAGTTCCACCGTGACCACTCACTTCAAATCAACCCAGGAGGAGTTATGAATCGACTGCAGCTTTGGAAGGTAATAAGTGTCGTACTTCTTGCATGTGGTTTAGCAAGCGCTCAACACATCACCACATTTAGCGCTCCGGGCGGAGGCACAGGCTACGACCAGGGTACCGGAGGCTTTGACCTTAATCCGCAAGGGACGGTCGTGGGATCCCTCCATGACGACAACAACGTCTTTCATGGCTTCCAGTGCGTTTCTGGCTGTGCACCCGGCACCTTCACCGAATACAATGCTCCGGGCGCGGGCACCGGCGCGAACCAGGGTACGATCACGTTCAGCAACAATCTGTTCGGCGAGACGGTAGGCTTCTATGTTGACGCAAATAACGTGGCCCACGGCTTCGCTACGGCGTATCCGTTCAGGAACTTCGCCACTTTGAACGAACCGGGCGCGGGCAACGGCGCGAACCAGGGCACGTTCGCAGGCAACGTCAACCTGGGAGGAGAGATCGCCGGATACTACGTTGACGCCAACAATGTGTCGCACGGCTTCGTCACCTATCCGCCTTACCGCAGCTACACTTCATTCGATCCCCCGGGCTCGGTAAACACGCTTACCGCAGTGGCAACCTCCCTCAGCTTGGAGGGGACGGTCGCGGGGACTTACTTTGACGCAAGCGGCGTGGCCCACGGCTACCTGCGCACTGCCAACGGCAACATTACCGAATTCAACGTCGCGGGCGCGGGCACAGGCGCGAACCAGGGCACCGAAAGCGCGAGCATCAGCGATGCAGGGGTGATCACGGGAAACTACATCGATTCGAACAACGTGAATCACGGCTTCGTCCGGAGTCCGTCCGGCGAGATCACCACATTCGACGTTGTGGGCGCGGGGACAGGCGCCGGCCAAGGCACCGTACCTGAGGGCATCGACCTGCTGGGGGATATTACAGGAAACTACATTGATTCGAATAACGTGAATCACGGCTTCGTGCGGAGTCCGTGGGGCGCCATCACCAAGTTCGACGCTCCGGGAGCGGGAACGGGCTCTGGCCAAGGCACGATTCCGGCGACTCCCAACGTCTTTGGGGTGATCACCGGACAGTATATTGACGCCAACAACGTGCATTACGGCTTCCTGCGGTACCCCTAGCCCGCTCTGGAGGAAACAGGCATCAGCAGGTGACGGCTGATTCTGCGACACCGGGACGCAGGAAGCTTGCATGTCCGGTTGGAGGAGGGGAGAGGGGTGTCGTATCACTGCCTCTCCCACCCTACCACTGGGTGGCATCGTCCCTACGCCTGAAACCAGGACGTTGCGCTACAGGTCTGTGACTATTCGACGAAGAGACCAGCAGGCGCGCCTTGTTCCTGGGGCAGAGGCCGGGTCCCAACCCTGGGTGGGAGGGCCCTACGACCGCCGGCGCGCAGCGCTGAAAAGCAAGCGTAGCGCAGGGCCGTTATCGAGCCCTGTAATTCGATTGGGTAGAACACCTGGGCCAAAGCCAAGTGGGTCGGTTTTGAGACCCTCGCCGCTGACGCAGGTAGTTGGAAAAGATTGGTTGGGGAGAGAGCATTTGAACCTCCGACCCCCTGGTACCGAACCAGATTTCGAACTTTGGTGAAATCTGTTGAAACGCGTTGATTCCAAGTGATTGCTGTTGCGCCAGTTGCAGGCGGCAAGTTGATTTCTATTGAAACGAGGTGAAGTTTGGAGGCAAGACCGTTACAAATCGACTACAGTAATATAGGCGAACGAAAAGAGAAATTGAGAGCGCCTTGGGAAAGCTTCCGAAGTTACTTTTCGCGTGCCTTCGCATTTTCCGCAAGCACTGCTCACATTGAGTAGCACTTTAATTAAATTCAGAATTCCAATCGCGCTTGAAATGCGATCATGCGCGGACTGCTGTCTCCGCCTAAGCCGACGCCGAGCAGTCCGGTCGGAGGCGATGTCGTGTAGGTCAGCGCGCCAAATCCGGTCTGGGTGGAAGGCCTGCCGGGGATGCCGGCATAAATATCAGTGGGAAGCGCGAAATTGGGGTGATTGAATACGTTGAAGCATTGAACGTCAAACCGCAGTTTCAGATGCTCGCTTAATGGAAACCACTTGGTTAGATAGAAGTCGCTCCAGAAGAAGTCGGGACCGCGCAGGGCGTTGCGGCCTGACGTTCCGAACTGGCAGTTCTGCGACGTGTCGCCGCCATAGCACGCACCTGTGCTGGGATCGACGGCGGAGACGAACGCATTCGGATTCAGCCATTGAATCGTTCCAGGCTGCGTGACTCCAGGGATGGGCCCACTTGCGTAGAGTGGCACTCCGGGAACAATGCTGGCGTATTGCGGGCCGCTGCCCTGCAGGATGCCGTTGCCGTTCGCCGAGTATGGCGTGCTCAACACCGAGAACGGAAGGCCGCTATGCCAAAACACGGTACCGGAAATCTGCCAGCCGTTCACCGCATAACCCAACATTCGGCTTTTGACCTTGAACGGCAGTTGATAAACATACTGCCCAGTGACATTGTGGCGGACATCGTAGTCACAGGCCGCGTAGTTGCGGGCCAGCTCGCCCGGCAAAGGCGAGAGAATTCCGGCCGAGGAGAACGACAGGAACCCTCCGTTGGAAACGTAATCGAGACAGTGGCTCCACGTGTAGTTGATCTGGCCCTGGAAGCCATGCAAAGAACGGGTCATTGCCGTCAATTGCAGGCCGTTGTAATTGCTGCCGGCACCGGTGTTTAGTTGGGTTACCGATGCAAATCGTGGGTCGGCTGGCTGCAGGTAGGGAAACGGTGCGAAGCAACCCGGACACACGGTCTGATAGCCATTTACTTCTGTGAGGTAAGGCTCATCCACGGAGCGCGTGCCGACGTACTGCGCCTTCACACTGGCATTGTTGCCGATCTGATGCTCCAGACCCAGGCTCCACTGCATGAAATACGGCGCGTGAAGCTGGCCGCTGGGAACGGCGGTAATGGAGACTGGCGGCAGGCAAGCCTTTGGATTCGCGATTGGGGATGCGCACGAAAGCGCACCCTGGGAAAATCCTGCTGCGAAACTTTCATTCGCGGCGGTCAGCGCATCAATAGCGCTGTTGGGCACTCCCGGCGCGATCGCCGTCCCGCCGACCGTTCCCAGCAATCCTCCCTGAAAGGAGCGGACATATGGCGGATTCATCCCCACAAGATCGGCTACGCTTCCGGGCAGGAGATCGCTAAAGACGCCGAAGCCGGCGCGCAGTACGGAATTCTGCTGAAATTGCCAGGCGATCGCCATTCGCGGCTGAAGAATCGCGAAAGGGGTAGAGCTGAACAGGTGACCGAGATTGGTTTGAATCGCCTGATTCAGCGGCTGATTGACATCATGCGAGATGGAATCGAATGAGCCCGTCAGCCGGGCAATGTTGTCGTGAGGATTCAGCGGATTGGAGTTGTAGGTGTCCCGCAGTCCGAAGGTCCAGGTGAACTTCGGCGTCACCCGCCATGTGTCCCCGGCATACAGATCAATGTTGAGAAAGTTGAAAGGCTCGTTGGTGGATTGCGGAAAGCTCTGGGTGGCAGTCGAGGCGACACCGTAGATGAATTGATCAAGGTCGGTGTAGGTCACGGTTGGCACGGTGCCCTCGCCGAAGTCGAAATCATTGAGGCGAAAGATACGAGTGTTGGTGCCGAAGCGGAATTCGTGTGCGCCATGGCTCCATGCCAGATTGTCGTTGATGAAGAAGCGTGTCGCGCGCCGTCCCTGCGGCCAGGTGTTGTCGAGTCCGCCGATGGTGGTAAACGGAGCGTTGGCTCCAATTCCCTGCAACACGATTGGAAATGCCGCCAACGTCGCCGCAGGATCGTTCGTCGAAAAGATACTGGAGTACCACGAGAAGGCGGGATTGAAGTAGTTCACCACGTTCTGGGAAAAGATGTGGGTGTATCCGGCGGCAAACGAATACAGCGGTTGCGGCGAATAGGAATTGAAGATGGGATTAATGGGATCAGTGTAGGCGGCCTGCAATCCGGTGTCGGCCTGAAAACGAAACCAGGTGGTGTTGTTCGCGTTGATGTTGTAGTCGATGCGTGCGGTCTGCACCTGCTCATGGTCATCGCTGGAATGCGAGACGCCCATGCGATTGGCGCAGCCATTACCGTTGGGCGGCGCACCCAACGCCGGGCTCCCACCAACATCGAAGGGACAACCCAACACCGAGAGCGGGGTGCCGCTGGTGCTGCCATACAGCGAAAACATCTTCTGATAGAACGGCACCAATTCCGGCGCGGGCGCGTAGTGCACTCCCGTGATGGAATCGGTGCCGCCCAACGGAAGCTGTTGGAGAACATACTGCTGAAACGCCGGAGTAGGCACCGTGATGGTTGAGTAGATCGGTAGGGCGATGCGCACCCATTCGCTGTCAAAGAAGAAGAACAGCTTGTCGTGAATGATGGGTCCGCCCAGGCTGCCGCCGAAGTGGTTCACATTGGAAAACGGTTTGTGATTGCCCGGCGTGGCGTTGGTAAAGTAATCGGCCGCGTTCATGACCGAGCCGTTCCACAACTCGTACAGATTTCCGTGGAACTGGTTGGTGCCGGACTTGGTGACGTAGTTCACCTGTGAGGCGCCGTAGCGGCCCTGATCGACCGAGTACGCAAGCGTGTTCACCGTCACTTCGGCGATAGAGTTCAAGCCGAGCACCAAATTCGTGGAAAGTCCGCTGTTTAAGTTTGTAAGCGGATCATTGGTCTCGAGGCCGTCAACGATGTAGCCGTTCGACAACGCAGGCAGCCCGTTGAATTCGACATTGCCGTAACCGTTGGTGCTGCCGACGAAATCGTTCCCGCTGCCGGCAGTATTGATCAGGGCACCGGGTGCAAACTGCAAGGGATAGGTCAGGTCGCTTCCCGGATTCGGCAGGTTTTCCAGAGCGGGCGCGTTCAAGGTCGTGGTCGTATTCGCCTCGGTCGGATTGATGATGGGAGCCTGCGAGCTGACCTCGACCGTCTCCTTCGAATGCGCCACTCTGAGCGTGAGATTGACCGTCTGCTTCTGGCCCAGGCCCGCGAAGACATCCTGCGCTTGCTGTGGTTCGAAACCCGAAGCTTCCGCACGGACCGAATAGCTTCCGGGCAACAATTGCGGAAAATTGAATCGTCCCGCCGCATCCGTGCGCCCAGCGCGCTTCAGTCCAGTGTCGCGATTGGTAATGGTAACGGTGGCGCCGGGGACAACTGCACCGCTGGAGTCCGTTACCTGCCCGAGAATCGCGCTGGTGGTCTCTCCCTGCGCCGGTAATTTGACCTGAAGTAACAGGACGGTTGTCGTGGTGAGGAGTGCACCAAACAGCGTCTCAACCAGCAGGGTTTGCAATCTCACGGGTGTTCCTTGAACAGCTGAGCGCGCAGCCAGAACGGCTGGCCATGTCGTCGTAATCAAGATATACCATTTGATATTAACGATGGTAAAGGTAAATTGTGAAATCATGATTTATCGAACGATCTTCTCCTCTGCCGGAGATGGCGGTTCTTGGCCGATGGCAGTACGCGGAATAAACTAGCCCAGAATGCCGCAGAACTGGAGAAACCGATGGCGCATGTGCAGATCACGTTGCTCGAGGGGCCGCACGGTATGGTGCTCAAGAGTGGACGATTAGTTAAGGCGGAGCGAATACCCACCGATCAGTGTCCGTGACAATTCATCGATGCTTCCTCATCGGCAGTCAATCGTATGCTGCTGTGCAGTCCGACCCGCGGTCCAGCGCGCTCTAGTTCGAAATGGCGAACCTCAGGTACGAGGATACGAGCGAGACGGCCGACCAGAAGACCAGAAAGGATCGACAGATGACTCGCAGCCTGTCGGCCGCCCCATTTTCACGGTCTTTTGATTCAACAGGTTACCCGTTAATTGGAGCACCTGGTTTTTCCGCCACAGTTTGACTGGCGAATACAAGGCGAAGATACGCGCTGCCTTCGGAAGCTTCTTTGTCCATCTCCCAGCTATACCACCGAGTGCAGAAACGGACCGGAAGTGGCGAGGGCATTCGCTAAGAGCGCTTTCCAGCGATTTACACCATGTACTTCTTCAAACGCGTCAGCCTCTTCCGTTAGAAAGTCCCCGGCCTCTGCAACGGTCGCGAACCCGTGTTGCGCATTGTACCGCCTGTACATCGCAAGTGCTGCAACACTGCATCACTGCATCGTTCCAGCAGATTGAGACGCTGGTAATGCCTCGGAAGGACGATCTTCTCCGGCGTCGCTAATCAAAGCGGCCTCAAGCAACTTGTACAGCGCAGCCGGACCATTAGGGTCTGCATAGTCCAGGATGAACTCCAAATACCTTTCTCCGGGAAAGTCGTCGTAGTAGAGATTCATTACCTCCAAATCGACTTAGATTGAAGGAATTCCTTTCAGCCTTCCACCCACAGGCCTGTAAACGCGACTCATGCATGCCACCATGCAGCGTCTTACTCAATCATCCGGAAAAACAGTTCTCATCCGCACGAGAAAGAGCCCAACTCGCTTTGGAACCGGGCGATGCAACTTTCATATATACAATAGGGTTGCGAGCCTGGCGGCGTGAGCGCGCAGCAGTTGGCATCGAAATTGCTGTTCTTCCGGGTAATTCACGCTGGCTTCCGCTCATGAGGGCGCCCCTATGGGGGGTGAGCGCGGCCGTTCCACCCAGGTAATTGCGCCCAACTCAGTGGTTAAGGCTCCGCTTTAAGGCCCCGGTTTAAGGCCCCAGTTTTAAGGCCCCGGCAGGACTCTCAAAGGAGACCTAATCGTGTCGACGCGTCCTCGCATCGTCTTTACTCTTTGCTCCCTCGTGGTGTTTGGTTTCTGTTCAGCTATAGCTTTTGGCCAATGCACGCTAGCCAGCCCAGACAGTTGGCAGCACACCGGCACGGGCACGTGGACTACTGCAGGCAACTGGAGCGGAGGTGTGCCTACTTCCAGCACCAACGCCTGCATTACCAACGGGACTTCGGGTAGCCCGACCGTTGTCAACGGGGTCGGCAATCCCGGCGTGGTCGCCAGTTTGCAGCTTGGCGGCTTTGACACGCTCAACATCACCGGGACCTCCGGTCAAAACTACCTGCAGGTATACGGCACGCAGATCATCAATAACGGTCAGATTAATGTGAGTGCTGGCGGCAACAATTCCCTGATTTTCATTTGGAACAACACGACGCTGTCAGGCACGGGGACCCTTACTTTAAGTACCACGGGAGGAGGCGGGACCGCTTATATCGGGCAGCAACAGGCAGGTCACACGCTGACCAACCAAAGCACGATCGACGGAGCGGGCAATATCGGCGACGGCGGTTTGACGCTGAATAACCAGGGCACGATCAACGCCAACACAAACGGTCAGATACTGGCCTTCCATCTCGGAAGTGGTTACACCAACACCGGTACGTTGGAGGCTACGAATGGTGGCATCCTGCAGATCAACGATGTGACGGTCAACGACCAGAACGGCACTATGACAGCCGGCGCTGGCTCCTCGATCCAACTGGTAACCAACGCTCTTGTCTCAGGCGGAACGTTTTTCAACAACCTTGGCATGCTGAGCATCGACAACACCTCGACCTTTGTCGTGGGCACGGGCGCGCACTCGGGAACCGGATACATCCAGTTAGCCAACGGCATGCTGAACGAGATGATCGCCTCCAACAGCAGCTTCGGCGTCATCAACGTCAACGGCTCGGCGCTGCTGAACGGCACGCTGGACATTCTGCTGCAGGGCGGCTTCGGTCCGTCGGTGGGCTCGACCTACAAGATCCTGTTGGCCAATGCGGGGCACATCAATGGCACCTTCAGCAGTATCGAAAACGATACCTTCACCGGCGGCCCGGAGGCCGGAGCGGAGAAATGGGGCGTCGATTATGACAGCGCCGGTGGTTACGTGGAGCTGATCGCGGAGCCGCTGCCTGAGCCGGACATCCTGTTCGTGCTAATCCCCGCACTGCTGGGTGCGGGTTTTACACTTCGCCGACAGCTATTTCGGTAATTTTGGGCTTCGCGATCCGGCATTGCCAGAACACCTCCTACTAGCCGCTTTTCTGCGTTTTTGCCGTCGGTTATTGGGTGTGACAGGACGCAGTCGGACGCATAACGGCCTAACCGAAGAAATGACCCCAACGGGGCCATAACATCGGCATCTCGGAAATTTAGTAAGTGCCTCTCGCCGTGCTGACAATGAGAGCCTCTGAGCACGCGCCGTCGACACCCGATAACCAGTGTCCTCCGCACTAGGGCATCTGGTTTTTTCATCACATCGGATCTCCCCAACTTCGGTTCGAGTTTGGCGCCCTTGGACGAATCAATACCGTCTCGATGCTTTAATGGCGCCCGCTCCATCCTTTGCAATTCAATGGTTTGCGATTGGTAGAGCGCCTGGTTTTTCCATCACAGGACTGTGGTCGATTTTGTAGACGGTTTTGCATCGCGTAGAAAGAGGAAGTGCAGTATTTATGCGGCTCCGAAGGCTATTGCACTCGGAGAAATCTGGGCCAAAACCAGGGTCGGTTTTGAGGCTTCGACTGACCGTATAGGTGTTTGAAAACAAGTGGTC